>NZ_SAXA01000039.1 GCF_004122035.1 Ancylomarina salipaludis | reverse complement strand
TGGACTTGCAACAAAAATGTGGACAATAAGTTAAGTCATGCCGCTCTCTTGTCATTATTTAATAGCCTTCCATATTCTAAAGGAGATAAATAATTTAAAGAAGAATGTCTTCTACATGTATTGTACCATGTTTCTATGTACTCAAATATGGATAAGGCAGCACTTTTGATTGTTTTGTATTTAAATCGATATACCCATTCTGTTTTAATACTCTTAAAAAAACTCTCAGCGCAAGCATTGTCCCAGCAATTCCCTTTTCTACTCATACTTTGTACGACACGTTTATCTTTCTTAAGGGTCTCTCTAAACTCATTACATGCGTATTGGACACCTTGATCAGAGTGAAAGATCAGACGATCGCTTATAGACCTGTTTAAGGTTGCCATCTTCCATGCAGGCATGACTGTATCAGCAGCTTTCATAGTTTTACTTGTAGACCAACCAATTATTTTTCTATCAGCCAAATCTATGATGACGGTCAAATATAACCAACCTTCATATGTCCGTACATATGTTATATCTGAAACCCAAACTTCGCCTTGCCTTTGGGGATTAAACTCCCGATTCAAAAGGTTTGGAGATAGAGCAAAACCATGCTTAGAATAAGTTGTCACTACAAATTTCTTTTTTGTAATGCTTCTTAAATTTGCCTTCTTCATTAAGCGAGCTACTCGTGGTCTTGAAACAGAGATAGCTCTTGCATTGAGTTCTTCCGTCATTCGAGGGCTTCCATAAGTTTGTTTACTTTCTTTATATATAATCCGAATTTGTTGAGTAAGCCTTTTATTTTCTAGAGCTCTTTGACTAGGTTCAGATTTAAGCCATAAATAATAGCTACTCCGACTAACATCTAGAACTCGACACATCATTTCGATAGGAAACATGCTAAAATGATTTCTTATGAACTGGTAAATTTCCCATCGCTCTTGGAAAAGATGCGCACTGCTTTTTTTAATATATCTCTCTCCATTCGCATTTCTGCAAGTTCTTTTTGTAATCGAGATATCTCTGATTCCTCTTCTGTAAGCTTAACTTTACCATTACCTGGGAAACTTGTTTTTTGATAGTTTAAGAACTCACTACGCCATCGGTAAATAAGTTCTGGGCGAACATCAAGTTCATGTGCGAGCTCTCTTATATTTGCTCTTGAGTAACTTAACTCAACAGCATTCAATTTAAACTCTCTACTAAATTTTCGTCTTTCTTTTTCCATAATCTAAGATATAAATTATTAATATTCTATATCTTAACTCACTGTCCGTATAAATGTAGCAACTTCA
>NZ_SAXA01000038.1 GCF_004122035.1 Ancylomarina salipaludis | reverse complement strand
CTGATAACTGAAGATTTTCAGGTATCTATAGCAATGGGGTTCCACCTCTTCCCATCCCGAACAGAGAAGTTAAGCCCATTAGCGCCGATGGTACTGCCAAGTGGTGGGAGAGTAGGTCGATGCCAACCTTTAAGCGTCTTATTCCAAACGGAGTAAGACGCTTTTTTTATGCCCGGAACTTTGGGAAATAATGACGATTTAGGAATTGTTCCTCCCCGCTGATGACGCTAATAATCGCAAATGCTTCCCTTCTGACAGCACTACTTTAAATTCGATATCCAGAATATCTGTGGTGACTTTATAAAACTTACTGCATTGCCAAACGAGAACTTTGGTCTATTGCTTTCTAATTGCTCATCCCTCATTGTTAATTATTGAATGATATTTCAGCTCATTTTAGTCTTCTTGTGAGTTTTTTATCAATCCAGGAGCATCTATTCACCCAATCATCAAATTTTATTGGCTAATAGTTTTACGATTTTTTTTCTTGCCCCTGCCCGTACAGCTAATTTTACATGCTCACCCTTTACCTTAAATTTAAAATCATAGAAAAATGCTCTTGTTTAGAAAAAAAATAAGGCAGAAATGATGCCTATTTACTTTTTATGAGCTTGAAAAATGAAGTTAAAAAATGTCCGTATCAGGAAAATGATTTTTTATTTGTCGCAAGCTTGATAAGAGAACCCCATGCTGATCATCATTAATGGACCTTTGTTCATCTATCAGAACCTTACAAACGCGTCATTTTTCAGTCCCTAAAATCAGAAAAATAATCTTTTTCAAAAATAATGGATGCTGCCTATCAGCGCATTAAGAATTAAATGCAGAAAAGTTGATCTTCGCGTTTGGTTTTATGAATTAATAATCTCTATATTTGCACTCGCTTTAAGAGAGGGGCGCAGGTCATTGAAACGTTTGTAGAGCTTGTAAACATTGGGTTATCCCGATAAAACAAGTTAAAAAATAAACGAAAAAAGATTTGCAGAATTAGAATTAAGTTTCTTATATTTGCAGCCGCTTTCATAGCGAAAGAGTTCTAAAAAAAAATGGCAGGGTAACGATGAAAATCTGAGGTAAAACGGAAATAAATTTTCTAAAAAAAACTTCAATTTTTATTTGGTTTTAAAAACTAAAATTTGTTATCTTTGCACCCGCTTTGACGCTGTAATCAGCGTTAAAACAGAGAAGAAATTTTGAACGCAAGTTCTTTGAAAATATTGAAAGTAGAATAAAGTTAGGTAAATACAAGAATAATAACCTTGTCAATTAGATTTACGAAATAACTTAGATATTATCCACGAGCAGATTAACTATAAGTTTTTTATACAACGAAGAGTTTGATCCTGGC
>NZ_SAXA01000037.1 GCF_004122035.1 Ancylomarina salipaludis | reverse complement strand
TCGCATTCGAATGAAAACTGCAATTCATTTTGTCCACGCAGATTTATGCTTATTAAGCAAACGAGAAATATTATAATCAATCTGTTTATCATCTTTGGTACGTCGTTTTTTCACTGACCGCTAACGGATGGCGCTATGTAACGTAGGCGCCTTAGTTGATTTATGTTTCAAATTTTAGAAAAAGGCAAGGTAGCTATTTTAGGATTACATTTAACTATAACTATTCTAAAATGGCTACCTTGCCGTGGCTCATTAAAAGCAGAAAACCCTCGAAAAACCGCTACCCGCCTATGGTATATAGCGTATGTTACCTGCTGGCATTTTTTCTTAAATCAGTTTCAAATTCATTTCTTAAGCTTTCAATTTTCTCTTTTGTTGTAGCTGTCATGCTGCTAGCATAAAGCGTTGGATACATTGTCCCACCTTCAACGACAGAAGCATCTAACTCTGCTTTTGACTCTCTATATATTTCCCAATTTTCTATGGTTGTGTTAAATAACTCAACATTCAAATCAGAATTTCCATTTTTTAATTCTTTTATCGTTGAAATTAACACTGACAATTCATTTTCAAATTTCTCAAATTCATTTGATGCATGAATATTCATTTCAGCCTGGGTTTCTGGTGCATCTGGATATAATAGATTCCAAATAAAATCATTTGTATGGTTTAGAAAGATCTTTGAATTGTTGAAACATCTTAATATTTCATCCTTGTCAACTGTCAGGTTTGTTGCAAACTCATGGCAAAAAATATGTCTTAGCTCAAAGGTTCTTTTTATATCAGAAATTATTTGGTTACTATTATCAGCAAATTGTTGAAAATTGAGATTAACGTGATCAAAAATACTTTCTCGCTTAAATTTTTTGATTGCGTCTGTAAAATCAATGTTTGCTATAGTTGAAAGATTTTTATTTATATCCTCATAATTATTACAAGGAAGTATGTGAGATATAAATTCGCCAATTGTAACAGTCTTTGTTTGAATAGCATTAATGATTTCAAAATCAAATTTTATATTTTTAGATTGATTAAACTTGATCGCATTATCACTAAATGGCTTTCCAAAATCAATTAATTCTTTGTACACCGAACGGAAAAATGCTTCAAAACAGGCAACCGTTGCAATTGGAATATACTTTACAAGTTCCGTGTCAAAATCACCATTGTAATTTAAGCTCTCTTTAAAAGCATATTCAATACTATTAAGACGAATGTTATAGTCGTGTCTTGAGTTAAACTCCGAGCGAGTTTTTATTTCGTTTATTTCATTGATTAAATTTCGCTTCATTAAATGTTCTATTTTTTCTTGGTGGTTGTTATTGCTTGCAGGTAACGGTATTGCTAAATTTTGTTGGGGATTAAAACCACTTTTCTATCTCTCATTTCTAGTTTCCTAAGAGATAGAAAGCATCTTATAAGCTACTTTAACCCCAATTGAATTTAGCTTTTGTTATGTA
>NZ_SAXA01000036.1 GCF_004122035.1 Ancylomarina salipaludis | reverse complement strand
GGATCACTGGTAAAAGTTGGGTCTAATTCTATAATGATTCTAATTAGGCGAATATTTTTGTTAACCGAAATAAGAAGAAGTCAATATCTACGACACCTCTTAAAGATCTCCTGAAATCTTTAATTTTTGCATTGAAAGATTCAGCAAAAGCATTAGTGCTCCTTGATATGAAGTAATTTATAATTTGTTTGTGATGAACTTCGAAAGTTCTTTTAATAGAATTGAATGAATCCAAGCAAGCTTTTTCGATTTGATCAAACCAACGAGCTAACTTCAATCTTGCTGTATTTAGATCTATAGCCTGATTGTATATCTTTCTAAGCCCATCAGACAAATTATATGCAATCTCGATATCAGGATATCTCTCAAAGAGTAGTTTTGCCCTCAATGTTTGTGACTGAGTCCATTTATCCCTAGATTTATACAATACATGTCTACTTCGAGCCATCAGTTGCCTTAATGTATCGCCATTTATGAGAATCTCAGGCTTATACACCTGACCACTGGCTTTCACCTTTTTATAGGCTGTGTTTTCGCTATTTATTATCTCCCATCGATATTTGATTCGGAGTTCTTGAACAGCATCATTGGCCAACTGTTGAACATGAAATCGATCAGTTGTAGCTTCTGCTTTTAGGAAACATTTTCTCACGATTAAATTCATGCTACCAGCCATATCCAATGTAACTTCTTTCACGATATTACGAAGTTCTTCAGGGATGTGATCTCTGATTAACGATACAATTTGTTCTGCCTGAGTACCTTTGAATATACCGACAATACAAGCCTTCTTACCTCTACTATCTTTATTGGTTAGAAGTGTATATAGCTCGCCATTTGAAAGCGATGTTTCATCTAAAGCTAAATGAGGTCCGATATTTTTAGGGTAAATTAGATGTTCTTGTGCATGAGATTTCTTACGCCACTGCCTAAAACCACTTATTGACTCTTTGTACTGCCTGCGAAATAATTGAGCTTTAATCCCATAATAAGTCTCTAGACTTTGAATGCTGATGGCATTAGTATCGACTAATATCTTTTAAAAAAGCGGAATAGTCTTTTGACATTCTTGTTCCTTTAAATACTAGATTCCAATTGCGACTTACTTTCTGTTTCTTTCCATCAGTCACAACTTCCCAACGACGACGTTTGATATGAAGCTTAACCAGCATATCACGAATAGGGAAATCATTGATCTCTCGAGGATCCATAAAGCCACTAGCCTTTATATCCTTATCTTGATATTCTTCTGGTATCGTTTTTTTCTCTTCTAAAAATACGGTAAGACCTTTTTTGAACAGTTCTTTGTTTGTTGGCTCAGTTTGATAATCTACAATGTCAAAATAATTTAAAAGACCCTCTGGGAAAAAGAGTGATAATAAGGATTTTTGCATAAGAGGTTAATGGTTTTAAATTGAAGCTCCCAAAGATATGATCAATTTAAAGCAGACCCAACTTTTACCAGTGATCC
>NZ_SAXA01000035.1 GCF_004122035.1 Ancylomarina salipaludis | reverse complement strand
TGCTATGTAATGCATAAACCTTGATACAAGCCCAATTTACGGCATTTTTTTGTTTTTCCCATCTCGTAAACATCAAAAAAAATGGCAATAAGAGGTTCAGTCATACCCCTTGCGGGTTGACGGGTTCTCTTCTTGTCATTAGCTTTTGAACGAGATGAAAAGCAAAAAGCACAGAATGTCAGGCTGCTATTTGTGATCGAAGCGTCACATTCCACGTATCAATTAAAAAAATAGGGAGGCACATGCTCATAGAAGGTTCTGAAAGTGAAGCCACCGCGCTGTTAAGTGCTCATCCCTAAACTACCCTTCTGTTTGCTTTAGGCTATTCCTCGTTCATATTTCACTCTGTTGCGCATCACGTGCATGATTTTGCTCAAGAGTTTTCGGGCCACCTTTACAATGGCTTTTTTGGCATTGCCTTTCAGGCAGTTTTCCTGATAGTATTTCAACATGGCAGGATCGGCTCTTACGGCCTGCCAGGCCGATTCTATAAGCAATGGCCTTAAATAATTATTGCTTCTGTAGGTAATGCTACCCGTTTGATCCTTTTCTCCACTTTGATGTAATCTGGGTACCAGACCGACATAACTGGCAAATTGTTTGAAATGTTTAAAGCGACCAATCTCACCGATTTCTGCCATGATCCCAATGGCGGTTATCGGTCCAATACCGGGTACGGTCTGAAGTATTTTAAAGAGGTGTCTGTCTCGTTTTCTTGCCGTATCTCTGAGCTTTTGTTCGAGCATACGCCTCTGTTCCATTAGAAACAACAAGTTGTTGATCAGCTGGTCGAGTTGAATCCTGGCAGTGGGAAATTGAAAGTCCAGGCCTTTAAGCCAATTCAGGTATTTTGATGACTTGGGGTTTCGGATAAATTCACCCGGAATACTGATGCTCTTAAAGGCCAGAAAACCTTTGATCCGTCCCTTGGTTCTTCGGATGTCTTTGGCCAAAGCCAAACGGGAACGAAACAAGCCCCTAAACCCTTCACTTTCCGGATCGAAGACATAAATCCCTTTTAAAAGGCCAGCTCGAAGGGCTTCGGCAATCATCCGACTATCGGATTTATCCGTTTTGTAATGTGAGTCCTTATCGCGTCGGGGAATGTCCGCCGGATTGACCACAATATTCTCAATACCCAAAGCATTGAGTTGGCGGTGAGTGGCATAACCAGAGAATCCGGCTTCGTATGCACTGTAATAAGAGGCTCCGGGAAAATTGCATTCCATGAAATGGAACAGGCTGTTTGGCTCCGGTGGAGAGGTAAATGTTTTGAGGCAAATAGCTTCACTCAGCACCGTAACCTGCCAGCTTTTTTTATGAACATCTAATCCAATATAAAGATTTTGTTCACTAAAGTCGATTTTTTTAATAACTTGTGTTCGCATAGGCCCTAGTTGTTTTTGTGTGGTACTAATACAAATTTAAAACTATGTGTCCCTTCTGTCAAAAGAAGGTGAACACAGGCCTATGCATTATCATAGTGGCTCATA
>NZ_SAXA01000034.1 GCF_004122035.1 Ancylomarina salipaludis | reverse complement strand
GCCAGGATCAAACTCTTCGTTGTATAAAAAACTTATAGTTAATCTGCTCGTGGATAATATCTAAGTTATTTCGTAAATCTAATTGACAAGGTTATTATTCTTGTATTTACCTAACTTTATTCTACTTCCAATATTTTCAAAGAACTTGCGTTCAAAATTTCTTCTCTGTCTTGATGCTGATTACAGCGTCAAAGCGGGTGCAAAGATAACAACTTTTAGTTTTTAAAACCAAATAAAAATTGAAGTTTTTTTTAGAAAATTTATTTCCGTTTTACCTCAGATTTTCATCGTCACCCTGCCAAATTTTTAAAGAACTCTTTCGCTACAAAAGCGGCTGCAAATATAAGAAACTTAATTCTAATTCTGCAAATCTTTTTTCGTTTATTTTTCAACTTGTTTTATCAGGATAACCCAATATTTACAAGCTCTACAAACGTTTCAATGACCTGCGCCTCTCTCTTAAAGCGAGTGCAAATATAGACCTTTTATTTCCATTAATCCTAATCCAAACGACCTATTTTTTTAATTTAATTACTAAAACGCTGATAAGCAGTATTCATTATTTTTGAAAAAGATTATTTTCCTGATTTTAGAGACTGAAAAATGACGCGTTTGTAAGGTTCTGATAGATGAACAAAGGGCGATTAATGATGATCAGCATGGGGTTCTCTTATCAAGCTTGCAACAAATAAAAGATCATTTTCCTGCTACTTACATTTCTTGGTTTCATTTTTCAAGCTCATAAAAAGGAAATAGGCATTATTTCTGCCTTATTTTTTTCTAAACAAGAGCATTTTTCTATGATTTAAAATTCCAGATAAGGGATGGGTATATAAAAAACGAGCCGTACTACTAAGATGAAAACGAAAAACAGGGGGAAATCTCAGCTAACAAAATTTGATGATTGGGTGAATAGATGCTCCTGGATTGATAAAAAACTAACAAGAAGACTAAAGTGAGCTGGAATATCATTCAATAATTAACAATGAGGGATGAGCAATTAGATAGCAAGAGACCAGGGTTCTCATTTAGCAATGCAGTAAGTTTTATAAAGTCATCACCGATATTCTGGATATCGAACTTAAAGTAGTGCTGTCAGAAGGGAAGCATTTGCGATTATTAGCGTCATCAGCGGGAGGAACAATCCGCAATTCCTAAATCGTCATTATTTTCCAGAAATCAGGTCATAAAAAAAGCGTCTTACTCCATTTGGAATAAGACGCTTAAAAGTTGGCATCGACCTACTCTCCCACCACTTGGCAGTACCATCGGCGCTAATGGGCTTAACTTCTCTGTTCGGGATGGGAAGAGGTGGAACCCCATTGCTATAGATACCTGAAAATCTTCAGTTATCAGCTTTACGGTGTTTGTACACTAGCTGCAACAAATATCATAACATATTGAAAAAAAAAGTAGTTGTAATTTCAGCGAAGAATCCAACCATGGACCTCAGCATTCATAAGCTTATGGGTAATTAGTACCACTCGACTTTGACATCACTGCCTTTACATCTGTGGCCTATCAACGTTGTCGTCTCCAACGACCCTTTAAAGAAATCTCATCT
>NZ_SAXA01000033.1 GCF_004122035.1 Ancylomarina salipaludis | reverse complement strand
TGTCTTCTCCTGAAATAGCTTGACAGATTATTAGTATTTTTTGGATAGTAGTGTCATCTTTTTATCCATCTACGGTTATCCAAAGTTATAAAAATCTTATTCCTATTCTTTATCTAAGAAAAGATTCTTACTTCTGATTTGATATTCCAGCTTCAGATTTAAGCCTGAAACTATGTTTAAAAAAACACCTTATTACTGAATCCTGACTCATTCTTACCTCTTATTACTGATTTGTCATTACATCTTTTTGACTTACTCCTGATTTTTTACTCAGAGGTAATTGCTTCTTTTTCCAATGCTTTTCAAGCTGTCCTGTCATTTGGTGAGCCTTACTGGGAACCAGCATGTTTACACTTCTGTGTGGTCTTTGGTTATTGTATTTGTTTATAGCTGTTTTAACTGCTTCTAGTGTGCTATAATAATCCGTAAAGGTATCAACTAAATCATACTCATGTTTTAAAATTCCATTGATTCTTTCAGCAATAGCATTTTCATAGGGATCTCCCTTTTCTGTCATTGAAATATTAATTTTAGAGCCTTTAAGATAATTCACATAATCATTGCAGCAGTATTGAATGCCGCGATCAGAATGATGAATCAGTCCTTGTTTTACTCCCTCTATTGAAATGGCCATTTTTAAAGCATTTAGAGCGCCTTCACTAGTTAAATCAGGCCATAGACTCCAGCCTACAATTTTCTTGGAATAGGCATCAGTAATCAGTGAGAGGTAAACAAATCCCATTTCTGTTCGAATGTAAGTAATGTCACTAACCCAAAGTTTACCTGCACTTGATAACTGAATATCTCGAATCAAGTTGGGGAACTTACGGTAGAAGTGATTTGAATTTGTAGTTTTCGGACCACGCTTTCGATGTTTAACCAGTAAGCCATGTGCACCAAGGATGTCATAGAACTTATCTCGTCCACACTTTATCTGATGCTCTTGTAGTGTGTCTGATAAAAGTAATAACAACTTTTCAGCTCCCATTCTCTTGTGTTCAGATCGTAGCTGCTTGGCCAATTTAAGCAAGAATACTTCTTGCATTTGACTATGTGATTGGCGATTTTTATTTTCGTACCATGCCTGGCGGCTATACCCAAACAGACCACAAAGGATCGTTTTTGAAGTATCAGGATACATGTGTGTTAGTACATCTACTGTTTGGGGCCAGACTTTTTTCTAATAGATAATTTATAATCTTTTTCAGCGATATCAATCATGGTCTCTAGCGCCACATTTTTAAGTTGGGCTAATTCCAGTTGTTTCTCCAAGGCTTTTATGCGTTGGTCTAACTTGCTGTTGTCTGCTCTTTCTTTTGAACTCATAGCCTGCAAAGATAGATGTAGCGGATCAGAATACCTTTCCTGCCAGCGTTTTATTATTTTTTTATACTCTATCGGACTTAGTTTAAAACGATCTCGTGCCTCAACAATACTCATGCGATTGGCATCAATCTCACTAATAAGCCAACGACGAAAACTTATTTCATAGTTATTGTAATTTATACTTTCACGTTTAAATCCACTCATTTCGTTGGTGAGCATCCCTTCTTTTCTTTTTTCCATTACCTTGACTTTTTGTGTCAAGCTATTTCAGGGTATTACAAA
>NZ_SAXA01000032.1 GCF_004122035.1 Ancylomarina salipaludis | reverse complement strand
TTTTAATAACTTGTGTTCGCATAGGCCCTAGTTGTTTTTGTGTGGTACTAATACAAATTTAAAACTATGTGTCCCTTCTGTCAAAAGAAGGTGAACACAGGCCTATGCATTATCATAGTGGCTCATATAACATAGGCGGGCAGTGGGTTTTCGAAGGTTTATTGCTTTTAATGATCAACGGCAAGGTCGCCATTTTAGAATAGTTATAGTTAAATGTAATTCTAAAATCGCTACCTTGCCTTTTTATAAAATTTAAAACATAAATCAACTAAGGCGCCTACGTTACATAGCGCCATCCGTTGTACACCATTCCCCACATCAGCGTAACCAATTAATTACTATTGCTAACGTGGAAATTTTAGGTTTTTTATAGAATTTATTGGCATTGAGATTGCCGTATTATCTATTAATAAAGGGATGCAAGATAAAAGCAACAAAATTTGACGTTAGTCAGAATTAAAAAAAACAGTAGCAATTGATAGATAACTAATGACAAATGATTTTGAGAACTAAAATAAAAATTCATTCATTCCTTATGATGTTTTTTCTATGGAGTATAGTAGTGTGGTTTGATTACATAATAATATTCACTGATTATTCCATTGACAAGAATGAAAATATAGTTTTAGTATTGCTCAATGGTTTTATAGTTTTTTACACTTTTATGATTATCAAATATTTTAAGATTATTAAAATTGAAAAGGACTCTATAAAAATTAGTTTTTTGATTCCATTATTCAATAAACGATACAGACTGCAAGATTTGATAAAATATGATGTGGATTTAAATGGTGGTGGATTTCAAGATGTGCCAAGAAAAAGTATTGTTATGATTTTTAAGGATTCTAAAAAGATTAAGATTTCAGATTTTTCAATTGCCAATTTTGAGCGATTTGAGACAGCGATTGATTGGTTGATTAATAACAAGAATAATACAATTGATATAATGCCTGCTGATTATAAAGTTAAACATACAATAAGTCGGGTAAAATTTGATATTTCTCAAATTAATTTCAAGCTATTTGGATTGATTTTTATTGGGGCACTTGTGACATTTGGAGCAGGATTCGCAATAAATAAGATGATTCATAACAGGATACTGACAGGTGCAGAAAAAACTAATTTGTACTTGTGGTTACCGATTATGATTTTCTTGATTTTTAAGATATATAAAAAGCTGACTATTAGAAAAAAACTAAAAAATAACGGTGTACAACATTTTGTATAAGTAATGGCAGGCAATGTATTAAATTTCAAGGTTTGTAGTCCGCTCAAACTGCGTAGAAGTTAGACAGGAAAGAAGCCCGCAATCTGCCACTACTCATACAATTTACCGTTGGCATTCATTCCCCACATCAGCGTAACCAATTAATTACTATTGCTAACGTGGAAATTTTAGGTTTTTTATAGAATTTATTGGCATTGAGATTGCCGTATTATCTATTAATAAAGGGATGCAAGATAAAAGCAACAAAATTTGACGTTAGTCAGAATTATATAAACACAGCAATATGATAAAGAATTTATTACAATACGTTTGGATGGTTTTTCTGTTTGCCCTATTGATTGGACTTTTGATTTGGGCTATTTGGTATATTGATGACACTAAAACTAAAATTTCAATCTTTAGTATTGTAGTTGTTATTTTAGCTGCTTTTACTTCAGTATTGACAGTTAGTATTAATAATAAAAATGCCAAGCAACGGGAATATGATTTGTTAATCGTAAAAGAGAAGCAGAAGGTTTTTGAACATTTCTATAATGCATTTTTTGAGAGCCTAAGTCACTCAAAGAAAAAAGGGTCGGCTACTCTATCAAAGAAAGCTGTAGATGAAATGATGAATTTTAAAAGAGGACTAATGAATTGGGGTAGTGAAAGCCTTATAAAAGCTTTTATTGAATATGAGAATAAAATGGTTCAAAACAATGAAACTTTCACTTTGTTAAAAGATGGAGATGAGTTTTTAAAAGAAATTCGAAAAGAGATGGGATATGAAGTCTCAAATAATGTGAATCTAATCAGTATAATATTGACATCGGAAGCTAGACAAGAATTAATTACTAATAAATAGAGGAATGGAGAAGTTTTTATATAATAGCAATATTTTTATGTCTTATAATTATTGGTGCATTTGTAGTGTTAAGCATCAAAATGAAAAATGGTATCGGCAAATATAATTTGAAAGTTTACGGAATAACAATAATAGCCTTGTTGATATCTGTTTTAGCTATTAGTCCAATTGAAGCATCAAACTTGGCTCCTGCATATGGAATATTAGGAGCTATTGGAGGCTATTTATTTGGCTTGAAAGATGAAAAATAACGAAATGCCAACAAAAGCTAAATTTCATGGGCGGTGATTAGCAGTTTGAAAGCTTAGTACAATTAAGAAACACCAGCAAGCCATAAAATTGGTTTGCTAAAATATAAACAATTTCACTCGGCTTGCTTCTTTAGCGGTTCGATAGGACATTAGTTCTAAATCGCCCACGTAAATTTAGCAAGACCGTTATGTACAATTAAGCTCTTTATGGAGAGATAAAACCCTCTTTATTTACGGCTGAAATGATACAAAAATGGAAAGTTCCTTAAGGCGTAAAAGGACAAGAAAGGCAATGGAAGGC
>NZ_SAXA01000031.1 GCF_004122035.1 Ancylomarina salipaludis | reverse complement strand
TTTTAATAACTTGTGTTCGCATAGGCCCTAGTTGTTTTTGTGTGGTACTAATACAAATTTAAAACTATGTGTCCCTTCTGTCAAAAGAAGGTGAACACAGGCCTATGCATTATCATAGTGGCTCATATAACATAGGCGGGTAGCGGGTTTTCGAAGGTTTTGTGCTTTTAATGAGCAACGGCAAGGTAGCTTTTTTAGAATAGTTATAGTTAAATGTAATTCTAAAATCGCTACCTTTCCTTTTTATAAAATTTAAAACATAAATCAACTAAGGTGCCTACGTTACATAGCGCCATCCGTTGTGCCCAATTGAAAAACTGAACAATAAATGTTAACTTAGTAAAATATGTTAGGGAGCGGTAAAGCCGTGTGAGGTGAGTCGAATTTTAAGGTTAGCCCTTAGTTTTCTCCCTAACTTTTTTTATTTGTATGGATAAAACAAATTTATATATCGTTCACAATGCAATATTCTCTATGAATAAAATTCCCTTAGGGGATAATAGGAATATGAGACCTCATTTAAATAAACTCTTTAACAACAACTACTGTTTTAGAGAGCACAGATTAAATATTTTAAATCCTTTTCAGGAAAACACTCAATCTCTTCCATTTATAAAAAACCTTGGATTAATTGTTTTTAATCCAAAAAGTATGAGATTGTCAAGTTCTGGATGTTGTGAAAGAGAATTATTAGCTCAGTTTTTAGGAGGTAGAGAAGAATATAATAATCCAGAAGCCCCACTACAGAATTTAGTTGAAATAGATGAAGATTGGGATGAGTGGAACCTATTTGGTTATAATGCTAAATTAGATGACCAAAGACATAATTATCTGTATTTTGAATTAGCGAAGAGTCTTCCAATTAAATGTATTATTAATGGTAAATGCATTGCAACAGGGAAAGTTCATACTCATATTTATCCGTTTGGTTATATTGTAATAAGCTTTGCTTTAAACATTGATTACTCTAAAACATCAGAAAACATTAAAACAATCCTAAAAGAAACAAGGCTAAATAGAAATAATAAAAATTGGAAATGGCGAAGTAAGTTTGGAGAATTACCTTTGAGTGAGATATTGAACAATGTTAAGAAATCCATATTAGAATCTTTCTTTGATTCTAATAGTATTCCATCAACAAGAATAACTATTGAAACATCAATTAAGCATTTTGATAATATAGCCTCTGAGTTGGACAATGTATTGAAAGGAGAAAATCAAAAATTTTCTATTGATGAAGAATCTAATGAGTATTTTAAAATAAATCCACAAGGTCTTTTAGTTAATTTTTCTAATGAAAGAACTAATAAATCAGCATTAAGATTCTTTTGGAAAATAAATACAATCTTTGAATATGCCTTTATACAAAAGCGTATTATGCATGACTATAAAAATTACCTTACTGACAAGGTTCAAGAGCTCAAAGAATATAGATTTCAGTTAGGCAAAAAATTGCTTGAAGAAGATATTGCTAAGTTTTCTGTGTTTGAACCTACAATACCTCGATTTATTAATGATTTTAATGCACACATTAAAGCTGCATCTCCATTTCATAGAAGAATATATTATGAAATTGAAAAAGGAATTAATCTTAAACATGACAAAGAAAAATTTAAGACCATAATTAATGAATGGGAACAAGAAATTGAAAAATGGGAACATCCAATAAAAGTATTATGGAAGAAATTCTTATCTCCTTTGCGTTCGTTATTAGGAGGATAAACAACTGGGCACAACAATGTATAAAAAACATAAGTGGTTCAGTGAGTTATGGAACATTTGCGCATTTAATCAGCTCCGCCAAATCTGCGATTTGACGGGTTGGTTTAAAATACTAAATTTATGTCTAATCGCACATTTGGCTCAGTGCAAATTGACAGGTAAGTGCTTCGAAATCACTTACATTTCTTATACTAACCGTTATGTACCATTAAGCTCTTTATGGAGAGATAAAACCCTCTTTATTTACGGCTGAGACAAAACGTTGGGGAAAGTTCCTTAAGGAGTAAAAGGACAAGAGAGGCAATGCGTAGCATTGTTCAAGTCTTATTCGGTGCTACCGTGAAAGATCGCTCTTTCAAACGACTAGTATCGTTAACTAAGACTTGGATAAGTTACTGTTTTTCAAGATGAATGTCAATAGCTTGACATGGATTAATGTTGAATAACAGCTAATTACACTTGTTCTTTTAAGAAAGGAACTTGGAGAGTTGAGGTCTTGTTTTGTATAAAGGACTCAGCCATTTATAGTTTGATATGACGCTGCCTTAGACAAATCTAAAGCTCATAAGATCAAACAAAATAAAGGAGTTTAGAAAGGAATAAAGAGTTTAACAGTGCCTTTTATCTATTTTAGATGGAGAATGAATTTCCTAAAATAGACTTGTTTTTAAGAGCCCGTTATGGGTGGGATACAAACAAAGGGGCTTTAAAAATAAAAGTACATAACAAAAGCTAAATTCAATTGGGGTTAAAGTAGCTTATAAGATGCTTTCTATCTCTTAGGAAACTAGAAATGAGAGATAGAAAAGTGGTTTTAATCCCCAACAAAATTTAGCAATACCGTTAGCAGTAATAATTATTTTTGAAAATCGCGATTATGAGAAGTTCAGCTTTAGTATTATTTTTTGTTTTAATAGGTTTTATTTGTCTCGGACAGACAAAGACTTTTTATCATGAATTTTATGAGACAGCTTCAGACATTCACATCAAAAAGTGGAATATTAACAAAGCCAATTTACCTTCAGCTTATGTGCAGGAGACTGTGGATAATCAAAATAGAGTAATTGAACTGAAGTTCTTCAAGAATGGAACATTGGATTACACTCATTTATGCTATGTGAGCGTTTGGATAAAATATGAATATCCTGACAATAATACAATCATAGAATATTACTTAAATTCAAAGGGACAGGAAAATGCGGAATTTGAATGTGAAATGCCTTCAAGGACAACTTTTAAATTATCTGAAAATCAAAAAATAATACTTAGTACGGAATCTAAATATAAAATTGATAAGTCATTTTATATTGAAAATGATTTTGAAGAAAGTCAACTGAATGAAATTATTAAATCACTTGAATCTCAAGCTAATACTGACAGGGTTGTCTCATATTTTTGTAAATCGTACTACAAAATGAATGGAATTTATCCAGTTTCAAACGAGTTTGACATAAATGACTTAATGTTTTCTGACGTAGAGAAAGCTGAAATTGAGAAGTCTTTAAAAAAATAATTACAACTGCTAACACGCGCTGCTATGTAATGCATAAACCTTGATACAAGCCCAATTTACGGCATTTTTTTGTTTTTCCCATCTCGTAAACATCAAAAAAAATGGCAATAAGAGGTTCAGTCATACCCCTTGCGGGTTGACGGGTTC
>NZ_SAXA01000030.1 GCF_004122035.1 Ancylomarina salipaludis | reverse complement strand
CAACCATGGACCTCAGCATTCATAAGCTTATGGGTAATTAGTACCACTCGACTTTGACATCACTGCCTTTACATCTGTGGCCTATCAACGTTGTCGTCTCCAACGACCCTTTAAAGAAATCTCATCTTGAGGTAGGCTTCGTGCTTAGATGCTTTCAGCACTTATCCCTGCCCAACGTAGCTACTCTGCAATGCAGCTGGCGCCACAACAGATACACTAGAGGTTAGTCCAACCCGGTCCTCTCGTACTAGAGTCAGATCCTCGCAAATTTCTAACGCCCACAACAGATAGGGACCGAACTGTCTCACGACGTTCTGAACCCAGCTCGCGTGCCACTTTAATGGGCGAACAGCCCAACCCTTGGGACCTTCTCCAGCCCCAGGATGTGACGAGCCGACATCGAGGTGCCAAACCGCTCCGTCGATATGAGCTCTTGGGAGCGATCAGCCTGTTATCCCCGGCGTACCTTTTATCCTTTGAGCGATGGCCCTTCCATGCGGAACCACCGGATCACTATGCTCTACTTTCGTACCTGATCGACTTGTAGGTCTCACAGTCAAGCACCCTTGTGCCATTGCACTCTTCACACGATTACCAAACGTATTGAGGGTACCTTTAGAAGCCTCCGTTACTCTTTTGGAGGCGACCACCCCAGTCAAACTACCCACCACACACTGTCCGTCGTCAGACGTTAGACTCCAGATAAGCAAAGGGACGTATTTCAAGGTTGACTCCACGAATCCTGGCGGACCCGCTTCGTAGTCTCCGTCCTATCCTACACATTACTTACCCAAAATCAATGTGAAGCTGCAGTAAAGGTGCACGGGGTCTTTCCGTCCCGTTGCGGGTAATCGGCATCTTCACCGATACTACAATTTCACCGAGCTCATGGCTGAGACAGTGCCCAGATCGTTACACCATTCGTGCAGGTCGGAACTTACCCGACAAGGAATTTCGCTACCTTAGGACCGTTATAGTTACGGCCGCCGTTTACCGGGGCTTCATTTCAATGCTTCTCCGAAGATAACATCTCCACTTAACCTTCCGGCACCGGGCAGGTGTCAGGCCTTATACTTCAACTTTCGTTTTTGCAAAGCCATGTGTTTTTGATAAACAGTCGCCTGGGCCATTTCACTGCGGCTCCCATTGCTGAGAGCACTCCTTCTCCCGAAGTTACGGAGTTATTTTGCCGAGTTCCTTAGCCATGAATCACTCGAGCGCCTTAGTATTCTCTACTTGACTACCTGTGTCGGTTTGAGGTACGGGCCACTACAACCTGAAGCTTAGAGGTTTTTCTTGGAAGTCAAATTACATGCACTATCCACGCTGCCGAAGCATTGTGGTACTATCAGCTTTCAGCTCAAAGGGCGGATTTGCCTACCCCTCTCATAGCATACGGCCTTCAACGTACTATTCCGTCAGTACGCGGCACTTTCATCTCTTCGTCACCCCATCGCAGTTATAGCGGGTATCGGAATATTAACCGATTGTCCATCGACATCCCCTTTCGGGTTAGCCTTAGGTCCCGACTTACCCTGATCCGATTAGCGTTGATCAGGAAACCTTAGTCTATTGGCGTGCGGGTTTCTCACCCGCATTATCGTTACTTATGCCTACATTTGCTTTTCTAAACGCTCCAGCATGCATTACCACACACCTTCTACGCGGTTTAGAATGCTCCCCTACCAATTACGTATCTTTCAACGTAAGTCCATAGCTTCGGTAGTATACTTATGCCCGATTATCATCCACGCAAGATCGCTCGACTAGTGAGCTGTTACGCACTCTTTAAATGAATGGCTGCTTCCAAGCCAACATCCTAGCTGTCTGTGCAATCTTACCACGTTTGTTCAACTTAGCATACATTTGGGGACCTTAGCTGATGGTCTGGGTTCTTTCCCTCTCGTCCGTGGACCTTAGCACCCACGGGCTCACTGCCAGATATAAGTTATAGCATTCGGAGTTTGTCTGGATTTGATAGGCGGTGAAGCCCTCGCATCCAATCAGTAGCTCTACCTCTATAACTCTTCACTCTGACGCTGCACCTAAATGCATTTCGGGGAGTACGAGCTATTTCTCAGTTTGATTGGCCTTTCACCCCTACCCACAGTTCATCCCAATACTTTTCAACGTAAACGGGTTGGGCCCTCCACTCTGGATTAACAGAGCTTCAGCCTGACCATGGGTAGATCACCAAGTTTCGCGTCTACCCCCACTAACTTTTTCGCCCTATTCAGACTCGCTTTCGCTTCGGCTCCGCACCTGAAGTGCTTAACCTTGCTAGTGAGGAGTAACTCGTAGGCTCATTATGCAAAAGGCACGCCGTCACACCCAAAGGTGCTCCGACCGCTTGTAAGCGTATGGTTTCAGGTACTATTTCACTCCTCTATTCGAGGTGCTTTTCACCTTTCCCTCACGGTACTTGTTCACTATCGGTCTCTCAGGAGTATTTAGCCTTACCAGATGGTCCTGGCAAATTCACACAGAATTTCTCGTGTTCCGCGCTACTCAGGATACTACTAGATGCAGATTGCTTACGTGTACGAGACTATCACTCTCTATGGTCACTCTTTCCAAAGTGTTTCACTTCACGCACTTTATCATATTGTAGTCCTATAACCCCAGCATTGCCGAAACAATACTGGTTTGGGCTGGTCCCTGTTCGATCGCCACTACTAAGGGAATCACTTTTGTTTTCTTCTCCTCCGGGTACTTAGATGTTTCAGTTCTCCGGGTTTGCCTTCTATAAATAGAATACCTGCAAGCAGGTGGGTTGCCCCATTCGGAAATCTTCGGATTAACGGTTATTTGCACCTCCCCGAAGCTTATCGCAGCTTATCACGTCCTTCTTCGCCTCTGAGAGCCTAGGCATCCGCCATACGCTCTTAATTACTTATTATTATGCTTGCTATCTCAATTACTCAAAATAGCCAACGAAATCAATCGCTGTTTTCTTTACTTAGATTACTTCTACTTTTTGATTTTTCAATATGTCAAAGAACTTTTAATACCAAAATTGTATTTCGTGGAGAATATCGGAGTCGAACCGATGACCTCCTGCGTGCAAGGCAGGCGCTCTAGCCAACTGAGCTAATCCCCCATAAATCGTTATTGATAATTTTTCGTAGTCCTGCGCAGATTTGAACTGCGGACCCCTACATTATCAGTGTAGTGCTCTAACCAACTGAGCTACAGGACTAGTTAATAATCCACATGAGCTTAGAAGGGTAAACACCCTAACGCTATGGGTTATGGTATATTAAAAGATGAAAGCAAAAATAAAATTAGGTCAAGAAAAACAACCTTATAAGTCAACCATATTCACAGTTTAACCTATTGTCGTATTATCCATCTCCAGAAAGGAGGTGTTCCAGCCACACCTTCCGGTACGGCTACCTTGTTACGACTTAGCCCCAGTTACCAATTTTACCCTAGGACGCTCCTTGCGGTAACGTACTTCAGGCACCCTCGGCTTCCATGGCTTGACGGGCGGTGTGTACAAGGCCCGGGAACGTATTCACCGTATCATTGCTGATATACGATTACTAGCGAATCCAACTTCACGGAGTCGAGTTGCAGACTCCGATCCGAACTGAGACCAGCTTTTGAGATTAGCATCCTGTCACCAGGTAGCTGCCCTTTGTACTGGCCATTGTAACACGTGTGTAGCCCTGGACGTAAGGGCCGTGCTGATTTGACGTCATCCCCACCTTCCTCTCACCTTACGGTGGCAGTCTCGCTAGAGTCCTCAGCATTACCTGCTAGCAACTAACGATAGGGGTTGCGCTCGTTATGGGACTTAACCCGACACCTCACGGCACGAGCTGACGACAACCATGCAGCACCTTGTAAATTGTCCCGAAGGAAAGACCTATTTCTAAGCCGGTCAATCTACATTTAAGTCCAGGTAAGGTTCCTCGCGTATCATCGAATTAAACCACATGTTCCTCCGCTTGTGCGGGCCCCCGTCAATTCCTTTGAGTTTCATTCTTGCGAACGTACTCCCCAGGTGGATTACTTAATGCTTTCGCTCAGTCACGCACGATGTATTGTGCACAACGAGTAATCATCGTTTACGGCGTGGACTACCAGGGTATCTAATCCTGTTCGCTCCCCACGCTTTCGTCCATCAGCGTCAATAATGGCTTAGTAAGCTGCCTTCGCAATTGGTGTTCTACGTTATATCTATGCATTTCACCGCTACATAACGTATTCCGCCTACCTCAACCATATTCAAGCTCTTCAGTTTCAATGGCAGTTCCAGAGTTGAGCTCTGGGATTTCACCACTGACTTAAAAAGCCGCCTACGGACCCTTTAAACCCAATAAATCCGGATAACGCTCGAATCCTCCGTATTACCGCGGCTGCTGGCACGGAGTTAGCCGATCCTTATTCATACAGTACATTCAAACTCCCACACGTGAAAGCAATTATTCCTGTAAAAAAGCAGTTTACAACCCATAGGGCCGTCATCCTGCACGCGACATGGCTGGTTCAGACTTGCGTCCATTGACCAATATTCCTCACTGCTGCCTCCCGTAGGAGTCTGGTCCGTGTCTCAGTACCAGTGTGGGGGACTATCCTCTCAGACCCCCTAAGCATCATCGTCTTGGTGAGCCGTTACCTCACCAACTAACTAATGCTACGCATGCCCATCTTATACCACCGGAGTTTTAATATTTAAACCATGCGATTCAAATATATTATGCGGTATTAATCCAAATTTCTTTGGGCTATCCCCCAGTATAAGGCAGGTTGCATACGCGTTACTCACCCGTGCGCCGGTCTCTGATTAGCAAGCTAATCATACCCCTCGACTTGCATGTGTTAGGCCTGTCGCTAGCGTTCATCCTGAGCCAGGATCAAACTCTTCGTTGTATAAAAAACTTATAGTTAATCTGCTCGTGGATAATATCTAAGTTATTTCGTAAATCTAATTGACAAGGTTATTATTCTTGTATTTACCTAACTTTATTCTACTT
>NZ_SAXA01000003.1 GCF_004122035.1 Ancylomarina salipaludis | reverse complement strand
TTATTTCATAGTTATTGTAATTTATACTTTCACGTTTAAATCCACTCATTTCGTTGGTGAGCATCCCTTCTTTTCTTTTTTCCATTACCTTGACTTTTTGTGTCAAGCTATTTCAGGGTATTACAAAGGCGTCTTTTTGCTTGGGGAAGCTTTTCGTGACACGAATAAGCCCGTTTTTTGAAAAGACGGGGCATTGCCAAAAGAAAAAGCCAAGCGGCTGGCTTGGCTTAGATATTTTTTTTACGGTAAATTTTACAAGGTCTGGCCGCTGATGCCCTTCCTTGCTCTCTCCCCTACAGATTGATCGCCTTTTATTTCTGATACAAACGATCAGGGGAGGCTTTTAAACGAATGCTTTCATTTTCGAATCGTATGCCACCCGCGAACCATCGTCAGTGGTATGTTCTTCCAATGAATTCATTTTCGATTGAACACAAATATAAACCAACTCCTCATCTGAGCTGTTGCATAAACTTCTCACCCCTTCGGGTGCAACGCGTATGATGCTTCCTTCCTCAATGGGAAAGCAATCCTCATTCACCTGATAATACCCCGACCCCTTAAGCACAATATAGGTTTCTTCATCCTGATTGTGAATATGAAAATACCCCAGCTCGGTTTTAGGGGGCAAGGCGTTAAAGGATATTTCGGTACCGCTTGCTTTGGTCAGCTCTTTTAAAAACACTTTCCCCTTAACCTCTTTTCCTGATATGGGGTGAATGAGTGAATGGGATTTGATCTCATCCAGTGGTCCTATATTTACAGCCGTATAATCTTTATTTTCCGATTGTTTCATCTCTATATTTCTTTTAATCCAATTCTATTATCTAAATTTCTAAATGATTCTCTCTTGCAGCACTATTAGGGGCTTGTGCAACGGTTACTTTTGTTAGGGGTAGTTTTTATTTATTCCATGGATCATTTTTAAGGTCTGTTTTGAAATACAAACTACTATACTCTCTTAATTCTTTTGAGAGTGTATATATTTCAAAAAGAGGTTCTGACCAGGCATTTAAATTATCATTTTTAAATTTTTCCACTTGAGATAAATCTTTTGCAAATATTCTAAAAGTACAATTCTTTAGATCGTATATTCTGTTTAATATACCCGTATCAATATGTGGTAATAATTTGAGAAGGTTATCTACCTCTTCCTCAATTCTAATCCAATTGTTGTTTATTTTGTAACCCAAATGCTGATCAAAGTAATTTCCAATACCATTGTGGAATTTTGTAATGTGATCTAGGGGGTTAACTTTTTCACAAATCTCTTTAAATTGTTCAATTGTTAGGTTTTTAAAATCATGCCCCGAATCTGATTTTGAAATGATATCCTTTATTATAACAGAAGAGGAGAATATGATGGATTCACATTGAATTTTGACATAAGGATCAACATCTTTCTCCTTCCTTTTATTCGGTATATACACAACTATTAAATAAAATATTAAACTAACTACAAAACCTAGTGAAATTGTCTGAACTATAAGATTACCATAACTAAATTGGTGAAAAATGCTTTCAAAAATCCCCCCTTCTAAAAGAGGTAATAAAGGGTCATCTGAGGATTTAATAATTAGGAATACCGATATAAATGTTAATATCCATAGAAAAATACCTTCAGATTTTCTTTTGTATAAATATTTCAATCGTGTCATTATGCTATTCAATTGTTTCTTAAGATTTGATTTTATTAAGAGCATTTTAAAATTACCCCTAACTAGTTTATATATGCACCCTTGTATTTATTTTCAGCATCCTTTATCAGAAGTGCAACATACTTCGCTACCCGCCTATGGTATATAGCGTATGTTGGCTTTAGTACTTTTATTTTTTAACTCAATCAATTTTTAGGTTTAAGACTTGGTTAATTTATGTTCCGTTCTTTTAAAGTTTCTTCAAGGGTTTTGTCTTTATCAGGACTTTTTGCAATTTTAAAAATTATGAAGAGTAAAAGGAATATTGGTATAGTTCCAAAAGGACTTTCGTAATGTACTATAGCAGAGCCTAACATAAATAAAACCCCTACTAAAATTCCGATTAATAATGCTTTTAAGAATTTACGTTTTTTTAATTTCTTTTTTTCAATCTGTAATTCTTCGTTTGTAAGTTCAACTAATTTATTTTTTTCCATTAGTATTTTTTTAAGTTTTATTTTCAGGTATTAAAGCCAACGGATGGCGCTATATAACGTAGATGCCTTTGTTGATTTATATTTCAATATTTATTAAAAGGAAAGATAGCTCATTAAAGCACTAAATCTTTGGAAATTCACTACCCGCCTATGGTATATAGCGTATGTAGCAGCATTATCTTAATTAGACTTTTCTATAGCATATTCAATCATTCTCTTAATTGTCCCTAGTTCAACTTTGCCATCTATTATTCTATGAGCATATTGACATAAAACTAAATCAAAATCTATATAATAATTTTTGTTTTTTACACCCCTAAAATTAGTCAGGACAGGTCTATGATAAGAAATATCACTTTTTCTTAATGTATTTAATTCCCACTTGATCCATTCACTTTCTTTCTTGAGTATTTCTCCGAGATACATTCCCAAGTCATTACATATTGAAAAAGATTTCCCATTGGGTTCATTATTTTTTTGGGGGTTAGGTTCAATTATATCAGGGAACCAATTATCAATTTTGACTATACTATCAATCGTAAAGTCTAATTCAATATTAACTGAATTCATAAGCTTCTCTAGTTCTTTAATTCTTTCACCGATACTTGATAAGTGCAAATTAAAGTGCCGTTTTGCTTCAGCTCTTGCCAATGTGTGCAAAGGAGCTTTTACTTGAGGTTCGAAAATTTCATATCCCATTCTATATTGCTGTAACTAGTTTATGCACCCTTGCACTTATTTTCAATAGCCGTTATCAAAAGTGTAACATACAAAACTCGCAAAGATAACTTGTGCCTTTTATGTTTGTCAAGATTAAAACTAGTAAAAGAAGCAGGCTTAACAAAAGAAACAATAAGAAATAAAAACAATTCTCTATTTTTATGTCGCTTATTTAGCTTCTATTCTGTATCAGAAATAGTCAATTAGCCTTGCCTAAGACTAATATTTTAGCGAAGTTTGGCCTCGTTCAGAAAAGGAACACACAAAAACTCAAACACAGAACAAACAAAATGAAAACACCCATTATCGCTCTCATGCTAAGCCTTATTTTGGCATTTAGCTCTCAGGCTAAAAACAAAACCGTAAAAGCCGATTCGGTTGAAATCATCAAAGATTTCAACAGCGCCTTTAAATATCAGAACTACTACATCAGTGCACAGCCCAGCCTGGAAGCCCTGCGTTGGTACAAATCGCAAGGGGTTCGTAAAATTGTGAACCTACGCACCGAAAAAGAAAATCAGGACTTTGCCACTTATGCCTACAACGAAGAAAATATGGCAAGCGAACTGGGTTTAGACTACCACAACTTACCCATAGGGGGCAATAAAGATTATACGCCTGAAAATCTTGAGGCCTTTGCCAAATTACTCGAGGGAAAAGAAAAACTCCTGATACATTGTCGTAGCGCTGGTAGAGTGACAAACGTTTTAATGGCTTACCTGATTCAATACAAAGGTTATTCGGCAAACGAGGCAGCCAGGGTCGGTCGCAAGCTTAAATTCGCCTTACCCTTTGAAAAAATGCTGGGCAAGGAAATCAGCCTGGAAATAAACGACTAGGATTAAAGCAATCTGAAAAAACAAAAGCCATTCTCTGCGGAGAATGGCTTTGTTAATTTATCAATTTAGAATAAAAGCTTTCGGGAATATAACCTATCCCGTTGCACAAATACTTTATGCTTTCAATCCCAACTCGCTCAGAAATTCAATCTCATGAGTTTCAAAATTGTCAATTCTATAATCTGCTATATCAAAGTCAATTTCTTTATTCCCATTAGTAAAGGCAACTGTAGTCATTCCCGCATTCTTTGCAGCCAACATCCCCGAATATGAATCTTCAATAACCAAACAATTCTCGGGTTTAATATTTAGTTTTTTTGCTGTATTGCAATAAATGGCAGGATCGGGTTTGCCCTTATCTTCGAACTCGGCTGAAGATAAGGTGTCAAATAAATGTATGATACCCGCTTTTTTTAATACGGCAGGAATAATTCTGCTGGGTGAATTGGTCGCCAGGGCTATTTTATAGTTCTTATCCTTTAATCTCTCAATAAAAGGCTTTATCCCATTTATATGACAATCCTGGGTTTCAATCAGGTCGATAACCCGTGATACAACCATTTGTTCTACAGTATGGAAATCTTTGTTATCCCAGGGAAACTTATCATACCAAAATTCTGTGACTTCAGAAGTTGTCATCGATTGGGTTATTTTAGAATCTTCGTCAGTCACTTTTACCCCTAAAGATGTAAAAACCTCATATTCCGCCTGTTTCCAAAGTTTCTCTGAGTCAACTATGACCCCGTCCATATCAAATATTACCGCTTTCCGGCACGTCATATCTATTGAATTCGTGTTTGTCATTACTTTTAATCTAGCACCAGACTGACTATTCAAAATTGGTTTTATTTTCTGCCAGTCTTTAGCATGCAGTACATAGCCTACGAGCTTAATGTACCCTATTTTGAGAGTTCAAATCTACGAAACAATAAAGAATAAAAAAGAGAAGAGCTCACAAATAAAACCTCATACTAAGCACGACTTTACCCTTTAAATGGGATTCGTCGAGTTACGCTTCGCTACAGTTCCCTAAAGGGGACTTAAATGAATTTCATTCTGAGATTCGAAGCCTTATTCTTTACCCAGTAAGAATTCAAGGGGAATGTGCAACCTGCTTTTCCAGGCATTCTCGTCATGCTTAGCCCCCTCGAATTTTTGGGTCATCCAATTCTCATTTCGATGATAGCCCCGTTCTTGCATCAGACTGTCCGCAATTAACTGATAGGGTTCGTAAAGCGAATCGAGTGTTTGTGTCCCATAATCGAAATAGATTTTGTGCGTTAGCGGATCGGGTAAATTCGCCGCCACATACTTCAGAAAAACACCATCAATGGCTGGCCAGTGCGTCGACATGCAAGCCGCGCCACCAAACACATCAGGATATTCCGATATGGCATAACAGGAAATCAGGCCTCCCATACTCGAACCCAGTATAAAGGTATTATCCCGATCTGAACGGGTTTTGTAATTCTTATCGATAAAAGGCTTGAGTTCCTCAACCAAAAATTTCAGGTAGTCGTCAGACAGAATTTTGCCTTTGAACTTTTCCGGTCTGTCTATCGATTTCAAGACCTCCTGTGGCTTGTTGGGCATATACTCCAAATAACGGTTGGTGGTGTTATTAATCGCCACAACAATAACCGGTCGTATTTTCTGAGCCTTAATCAGGCTATCAATCGTCTCGTCAACACCCCACTCCTGTTTGTTCCAGGTTCTTGTGCTATCGAAAAGCATCTGCCCATCGTGCATATAAATAACGGGATACGATTTTTTAGCATCATAAGCCGGAGGCAGCATCACTTTAACATCGCGAGCCGGAATGTATGCCGACTGAAATGCCGGGTAATCTTTAAAACTTAGAGGTGAATGTTTCTTTTGTTTGTTACAGGCCAACAAGCTGCTGCAAAAAATCAAAACAAGAGCTATGTGTTTCATATCGGTAAATTCGTTAGTTATTCTGAGATTCGAAGCTTATTCTTTTTCCAATAAAAAGCTATCCAAAAGAGTAGAAGCCTATATCAAGCAAGAACTTTTACCCTTAAATGGACTTCGTCGAATTCTGCTTACAGTTCACTACCCCTAAATCCCCTAAAGGGGACTTGAATGAGTCGGTGAAATTCAGGCTCCCTTTAGGGCCGGGGTAAAACTGAATTTCATTTTGAGATTAAAGCCTTATTCTTTTTCCAATAAAAAAGTTGTCCTAAAAGAGTAAAAACCTATACCAGGCAACGACTTTTCCCTTTTATGGACTTCGTCGAGTTACGCTTCGCTACAGTTCCCTAAAGGGGACTTAAATGAATCGTTGAAATTCAGGCTCCCTTTAGGGCTGGGGTAAAACTGAATTTCATTTTGAGATTAAAGCCTCATTCTTTTTCCAATAAAAAAGCCATTCCCCGAAGAGAATGGCTTTTTGAGGGGTACCCACTTTCCGTAAAACAGAAAGCAAATTAGTTTACAAATACTTTATATTCCCAGGCCTTTAAAGACATGGCTGTTTCTTTAGCAAGTTCTTGCTTCTCTTTGGTGAAAAAGTCGCTGTAAGCACCTGCATAAGCCTCAGTATTTAATTTAACGTCCACAGCATCCTTGCTTAGGTTAAGAACCACCACAATTCTGTCGCCGTCTTTTTCGCGAACGAAGGCATAAACGGCTTCGTTTTTATCGGTAGGGATTCTTACCAAATCGCCACCTTTAACGCCATTGAATAAGGCTTTATTGGTCTTTTTCAGATCAATCAATTGGGTGTAAAAAGGAATTAAGTCTTTACGAGTCCAGTCAATCTCATCTTTCTCGAAGAATTTCAAACGCTTGTCCATTCCGGCTTCCTGACCGCTATAGATTAGAGGCATACCCGGTACTGTAAACGACAAAACAGCAAAGGCATTGCCCGCATCACCCATACGTTCCTTAACGGTTCCGTTCCATGAATTCTCGTCGTGGTTGGTGATGAAATTCATCAGGTAATTATCCTTTTGGTAAAGGGTATCGATTTTAGCAAAATAAGCATCAAGCTCGTTGGCGTTCTTCTCTCCCTTAGCAATATCATTCATCAAATGGTGAAGATCCCAGGCATATCCCATATCGAAAGCTTTTTCCAAAAGCTCAGGTTTCCATCCTTCAGCCAACATAAACACGGGTTTAATCGAATCCAATTCAGCTCTCGCCTCGTTCCAGAAATCAGTTGGCACCATACCGGCTACATCACATCTGAAACCATCAACATCTGCTTCGTTGATCCAGAATTTCAAAGACCCCTTCATGTATTCACGCATATCTTTGTTTTCGTAGTTCAAATCAGCCGTATCCGACCAATCTGTTCCCTCCGGCATAATAATTTCGCCTTTATCGTTTTGTGTATACCAGTCCTTATGATCTTTCATGATCACATTGTCCCATCCGGTATGGTTAGCCACCCAGTCAAGAATAACCTTCATGCCCATATCGTGAGCTTTCTTAACCAAATTTTTCAAATCGTCCATGCTTCCAAACTCAGGATTCACGGCACGGTAATCAGCCACGGCATAATAAGAACCCAAACTGCCCTTACGCTTGGCTTGAGAAACAGGATACACAGGCATAATCCAAAGAATATCCACACCCATCTCTTTCAAACGAGGCATGTGCTCGGCAAAAGCATTGATGGTTCCTTCAGGCGTGTACTGGCGAATGTTCACCTCGTAGATGTTCGCATTACGGGTCCAATCCAAATGCATCGAGTGACTGCAACATGACTTTTCATGCTTGGCATCCGCCTCTTTTTTTGCCTTTGGCGAATTTTGGCAAGACATCAATAAACCGGCCATCAAAAGCAGGCTCAGTGCTGAATTAAGAATTCTGTTCATCATTTATATTTTTAATTGTCAAATATTAATCCATTTTTTCAAAAAGGGCCACTGAAAAGTCGCTGTCTAAACTAACTTTAGAATCAAGCACCTTAACGGTTTTCCCCGAATAGGCATCTCGCAATTGCGTACCTTCCTCAAAACCGGAAACCGGAATTTCCTTCTTACCTTTTTCAAGATCGAGAGCCACCACAACGTAGTCCTGATAGTTCTCCTGTGCAAAGCTTCGACTGAACACATAAGGCTTCTCTGAAATCATCTGATGCACACCTGCTCCCACTGCCGGATGATTGCGACGGAACTGTCCCAGTTTCTGCCAGTGCTTAAGTAAGGCTTGTGTTTTGGCATCTTTGGCAATATCTTCCCAGTTCATAAACGAACGTAGAGTGGCATCGCCTACTGTTCCTTCAATCTCCAGTGAACGAGCCGACTCATCGCCATAATAAACCTGTGAGGTTCCCGGGCAAAGCAAAAGCTTGGTTGCCGTTTCGTAGGTTTTACTTCGCGACGAATCAAAAGGACTGCCATCGTCGTGCGAGGTCAGATAATTTAAGACGCCCACTGTTTTCAATTCTTCGTTCAGAATAGTTGAATAGCGTGAGAATAAATCCTCGTAACTAGTCGTGGCATTGTATTTAAATTCGAAGTTGATCATGCTGTTAAAGCCATAATCGTAGTAGTTCACCTGCTTGTCTCCAAAATCGAAAGCCTTGGCAGCACTGATATTAAAATTGTAAACTTCTCCAACCAGATAAAAATCGTTGTCATCCAAAACTTTTTCGGGATGCGCTTGTTTCCAGCTTCTGAATGCTGCTTCACATTCCTTTTTCAGATCAGCCCAAACCGATTCTTCGGTATGTTTTACGGTATCGGCTCTGTAGCCATCAATTCCAAATTCGGTGATGTAATCGCACAGCCATTTAATCAGATAAAATCTGGGTGTTCTGGGATAGCCCGTTCTTTTGAAGAAGGCATCCAATTCAGCCATTTCTTCGTCGTATCGGCCCTCAGCTTTCCATTTCTTTGCCAGTTCAGCCGGAATATCAACCTCTTGTGTGCTCTCGGTCTTCACGTCAGGCAGATTATTGGTCAAGGTACACTCAATGGTGGTTTTGTAGCTGGTATAGTCGCAGGTCGGACAGGTTCTCACCCACGATTCTTCCCAAGCCGGATCACTTTCAGTAGCTGGTCCGGTATGGTTAAGCACCCCATCCAACAGAATACGGATGCCATGTGCATGAGCCGTTTCAACCAGCTCAGCCAAATCGGCTTTTGTTCCAAAGTTAGGATCAAGTGCTGTCCAGTCCTTTGTCCAATAGCCATGAAACCCGTAAGTTGCACCCGTTCCTTCGTCAACAGCTCCGTGTATTTGCTCGGTAATGGGTGTCATCCAAATGGCATTTATCCCCAGATTATTAAAGTATCCTTCTTTAATTTTCTGAGTCACCCCTTTGATATCACCGCCTTCAAAGCCACGTAACTTTGCCGTTTTCTGAGTTCGATCAAAATTAATATCATTGGATTGATCGCCATTATTGAATCGGTCAGTCAATAGAAAATAGACATTCGCTCCTTCCCATACGAAAGGCACATCGCTCTTCTTCTCTTGTTTGTCGGAGGTCGTACATCCGCCCAAAACCAAAAGAAACATAAGCAGACTAATTAGTTTTGATTGAAGTTTCATCATTTTATACTTATAGTTTTAAAAACCAAACCTGACAGGTTTGATTTACACCTTGTTAATAAACCTGTCTGGTTTAAACTAAAATTTTACATTCACAGTGGTTGCATCACCCGACTTGATTTTCACTTTTACAGATAAAAGTTTCCTGCTGGCATCCCAACTGTAATCAAGTTTTTTACCGGCAAGCTTTACCTTTTTAGGTTGTCTGCTGATATTGTGAATAATCAGTTCAAATTCGCGATCAACAGCAGCAAAGGCCGCCCCCTTCTCCGACTCGAAACGAATCGTCAAATTCTTGTTATGACTGCGAGATGAAAATCGGATCATCTCATAATTGCCTTTCTCAAAAGCCTGAGCTGTCTGCCCATCATCATCGAACAAATTGCCTTTACCTTCAGTAACTGTATTGGCATGATAATAATGCAAATCGATCTGCTTGCTTGAATAGTCAAGCGTTGACTGCACCAGTTTGGCCATCGGCACAAACGAACCCGCTCGAACATAAACCGGAATATGATCTTCCGCAACATCAACTTTCTTAGCTGAGCCGCCTTCAATCATCTGATCGGTATAGAAATCGAACCAGGTATTGTTAGCCGGGAAGTAAACCTCTTTTTTTGTCGCCTTAGCATCCGTTATCGGAGAAACCAAAAAGGCATCCCCCCACATATAAGTATCCGAAATATCAAAAAGGCTGGCATTGTCCTGCTCCTCGAAAAACAGCGGACGCATCAATGGTAGACCCGAAACCGAATTTTCATGAGCCAGAGAATAATTATAAGGCAACATGCGGTATCTCAACTCAATGGCTTTTTTAGCCAAAGCTTTGGTTTTAGCTTCACGGAATACAGGTTCAGAAGGCACGGCTTCTTGAGCATGCGGACGGAAAATGGGTTGAAAAACACCATATTGCAACCAACGCACATACAACTCGTCATCCAAATTGTCTCCTGCAAAACCACCCAAATCGGAGTGCATATAAGCAATACCCTGTAAGCCCATCTGCAATGAAATCTCTGTTTGAGGTTTTAGTCCATCCCACGAACGGCTCACATCACCCGACCATGGAATCATGCCATAGCGTTGTGACCCCACAGCGCCAGCTCGCATTAAAATAAAAGGGCGTTGATTGGGGAAATCTTTTTGGTAGCCTTCGAAAACCAACTTCGCCCACTGGTGTCCGTAAATATTATGCACCTCGTCAGCCGATCCATTGACATGTTGCAAGGCTGAAGGATGAACCTCAGGTTCGCCTAAATCGCCCCACCAGCCTCCAACACCATCCTTGATGTGCTGTTTGTAAATGTTCCAAAACCAATCCATCGCTTCAGGCTTGAAGACATCAATCAGTCCTGTATTTCCGAAATAGAAATCGTATCGAAATGGATTTCCCAGAGAATCAGTCCCCAATACCTTATTTTCAACAGCCTCGTCCCATCGCTTTGATGTGGTCAAAACAAATGGCTCTGTAATCAAAATGGTTTTAACACCCTGCTTATTAAAATCGGCCATCATCTGTTTCGGATGAGGAAAGGAATCTCTTAGAAATTCAAGATTTCCCATATTCCCCTTCATCTCTTTTCCAAACCAAAATAAGTCCAGAATGATGGCATCCAAAGGAATACTGTCCTTTTTAAATGCTTCTACTGTTTCTCGTGTTTCCTTTTCGGAATGGTAACCAAAACGAGATGAAAAATTACCCAAAGCCCATCGAGGCAAAAGAGCCTGTTTCCCGGTCAGATCGGTAAATTCTTCCATAAATTCAGGCCAGGTATCACCCGCAATCACCTGATAGGTTTTTCTTCCGGAGATGGTTTCGTAGGCCAATGTGTTATTTTTCTGACTGTCCAAATCGAGGAAACCAATGGGTGCATTATCGAAATGAACCGCGTAACGCTTCGATGAAATCACCAAAGGCATGGTGTAATTCATCAATTCGGAATGTGTGCCGTAACCGTAATGGGCTCTGTTATACAACTGCAGTTTGTAACCCCGGCGGTTCATACCCAACACACGAGCCCCTCCTCCCATTAGAGATTCAGTGCTGTCCAGATTGAATTCGATATTTTCAGTTTTATCAGAAGCAAAATAACCTCTCTTTTCAGAAATCAGTTGCGTTCCCTTGTAGCTGTAAGTGATCTGAAAAGGCGATTTGTTTAATAAAACTTTCATGCCTGCAGTGGCGTAAGTCAATTCAGACTTGCTGTCTGTTAATTTAGCCTTAACTACATCTGGCTTTAAAACAACCGCATGCGACTCTGCGTTAAAATGTTCTCCTTGAGGGATAAAACTGGTTTCAACAATATTCTCATCGTAAAACCTGATCAGATACTGACCATCGTTCGTATTGACGATTAAATGCTCATTTTTTAATTCGTAACTTTTATAAGTACGTTGGATGTTTTGTGCAGTTGCAATTCCGGAAAGGAATACAAGCAAACACAGAACCTGAATCTTTATAAAGAAATTTTTTCTCATTTTTATTTTATCGTATCAAATACCTTACATTTAAAGGCTGACAGGTCGTCGACTCTATCCGATTTTAAATCATTACTTAATTCAATTCTAAAATCATTACCGATTTTGCCGGAACTTCAATTGTACTGATGTCGTTTAATTTTTCACCCGTCATCACATTTTTAGCAGATGTAAAACCCGACATCACTTCGTCAAATCTTTTGCGATCGACAGTTTTAGCCTCCTCATCATCATTATTCATGATCACCATGATTGTTTTTTCATCATTCCAACGGAAATAAACGTAAGTTTCATCCTGAGGCACAAAGTGCTTGAGTTTACCTGTGTGTAATACGGGATTATCCTTGCGGTAATTCAACAGTTTTTTTAAGAAATCGAAGGCTTCATTTTCGCGATCGGTTCGTCCTTCTTTGGTAAAGGCATTTCGGGCATCACCTTCCCAACCTCCTGGAAAATCAACACGCATCACACCATCACCATCAGATTTACGACCTTCCATCAGGATTTCTCCACCGTAATACAATTGCGGAATTCCACGCGTGGTCAATAAGAAACTCATCAACATTTTATATTTACGCATGTCACCATTCAAAACGGTCATCATTCTGTCCGTATCGTGATTCTCCATGAAAGTGAAAATATTTTCAGGATGCGGGTAGAAATAATCAAAGGCTAAAGAATTGTACAAACGAATCAAACCTGTATTCCAGTTTTCTTTCTCATCAAATGCTTTGACCATGGCTTCGAGTAATGAAAAGTCCATCACACAAGGCAAGTTTGAATTGTAGCCATCGTGATTTAAGGCATCTTCCTGCCAGTAAGAAATTTCGGCAGCCGTACTCAACCAGGTTTCACCAACAATATTAAAATTTGGATATTCGCTCATAATTGCGCCCGAGTAAACTGCCATGGCATCTTTATCATTATAAGGGTAAGTGTCCACACGAACCCCGCCTAAGTCAGCAAATTCGATCCACCAAATGGTATTCTGAATTAAATAGGTCAACAACAAATTGTTCTTCTGATTCAAATCAGGCATACTGGTATCAAACCAGCCATCAAAATTAAGCTTGTAATCAACTTTCGATACATATGGGTCATTGGTTGTGCTCTTACGGTGATTCGAATTGGTAAATTCAGGAAAGGTATGCACCCAATCTTTCGAAGGTAAATCTTTCATCCACCAGTGTGCAGAGGCAGAGTGGTTGGTTACAATATCAATAATCAATTTGATGCCACGCTTCTTTGCTTCGGCAGACAAACGTGCATAATCGTCGTTCGTGCCATAACGGGCATCTATTTTATAAAAATCCGAAATGGCATAAGTATGGTAAGACACCTTATCCATATTATCTTCCATCAATGGGGTATTCCAAAGGGCTGTAATACCCAATTCCTGCAAATAATCCAGGTGATTGATGATTCCCTGGATATCGCCACCATGACGGGCATTGGGATTTTCCCTATCACAAATATCTTTCATTCCTTTAACGGTATCGTTATCGGTATTTCCGTTGGAGAAACGGTCGGGCATGGTGAGGTACACCACATCTGAAGAATCGAAACCTTTACGATCAGCAGAACCCGCTCGCCTTTGTTTCAATTCGTATTGGTAGGTCGCTTTAGTTTTGCCCTTGTCTGTGAAAAGGATATCAAAACTACCGGCTTTAGCCGATTTGTCGATCAGAAGATTAACAAACAAATAATTGGGGTTATCAGTCTTAATGACTCTTTCGATTGTTACTCCCGGGTAGTCAATCGCCACCCGGCAATCTGAAATATTTTCGCCATGAATCATGACTTGTAATTTGGGATTGGTCATATTCGCCCACCAAAACATGGGTTCAACATGATCCAATTTAATTCTTCCTGCAAAGGAGCTTGTTCCACAGATAAGTGTGAGACTCAATGCGATCAATAAGGTTCTTAATCTATTCATGGTTCGGTTGTTGTTTACCCGATAAATATCGGAAGCTTGGTTGTTAAGTTATTTGATTCGCAAAACATACCGGTTGAAAATACATCTTAGCAAATCCTTTTTTGTACTGAGTTAAAAGGTAAAAAAATTGGCTTGCACTCCTTGTTCTTATACACAATTCAGCAAGCCAACTTTTCATTAGAGAGATTAGTTTTCTATAACAAGACTACTGCTCTTCTCAATTTTATATTCATCATCTTTGATAAAGATTGAAATGTCTTCACCTTCTTCATTTATAACACCAACTTCCTCAGCTGACACATAAATATTAAGCAGGTTACCACGGAACAATACTTTAAAAGAATAAGATTGCCATTTTTCAGGAATTAAAGGCTTCAGGCTAAGTTGTCCGTTAACCACACGCATACCTCCAAAACCTTCTACAATTGACATCCATGTACCAGCCATACTGGTAATATGAAGACCTTCATGAGCTTCGCGATTATAGTCGTCCAAATCCAAACGAGACGTTCTTAAATACATTTCGTAAGCACTGTCGATATCCCCGATTTTTGAAGCCAAAATAGAATGGATACATGGTGATAAAGACGACTCGTGAAGGGTTCTAGGCTCGTAGAAGTTATAGTTCTTCTTAATGGTTTCCAGATCGTAGTTCTCTTCAAACAAATAAATGCCTTGCAAAACATCGGCTTGTTTGATAAAACATGAACGCAGAATTCTATCCCAAGACCAGAATTGGTTGATCGGACGGAATTGAGGATCCAAATCAGAAGCCATCAATTGCTCCTTGTCCATGAAACCATCTTGCTGCATGAAAACACCGGTTTCCTCGTCAACAGGGAAATGCATGTTTTCAATAATATCATTCCATCTGGTCGTTTCGGTTTCGAAATCGAAATTCAGAGCTTTAATAATTTCCTCGTAACGCGCAGGATTACTTTCCTTCACATATTTAAAGGCTTCCTGAGTATACGACATACACCAACAAGCAATGGTATTGGTATACCAGTTGTTGTTCACGTTATTTTCGTATTCATTAGGTCCGGTAACGCCAAGCATCACATATTTCTTTTTCGCCTCAGAGAACGTAATTCTCTGGCTCCAGAAACGTGAAATACCCACCAAAACATCCAGGCCATATTCAGCAAGGTACGCTTGATCATCGGTGTGACGGATGTAATTGTAAATGGCAAAAGCAATGGCTCCATTACGGTGAATTTCTTCAAAGGTAATCTCCCACTCATTATGACACTCTTCACCATTCATGGTTACCATAGGATAAAGAGCAGCTCCATTTGTAAATCCTAATTTCTCAGCATTCTCAATCGCTTTTTGCAATTGTTTATGACGATAAATCAACAGATTACGAGTCACCTCAGGACGGGATGTACTCAAATAGAAAGGTACACAATAAGCTTCAGTGTCCCAATAAGTCGATCCGCCATATTTCTCACCGGTAAAACCTTTAGGTCCGATATTCAAACGCTCATCTTCGCCCGTATAGGTTTGATTCAACTGGAAAATATTGAAACGAATAGCCTGCTGAGCAGCCACATCCCCTTCAATCACAATATCAGAGATCGACCATTTTTCAGCCCAGGCAGCAACATGCTCTTCTAATAAAGCGCCATATCCTTTTTCGAAAGCTGTAGCAGAAACCTTAGCTGCATTACCACTGATTTCAGTTTTACTGTGATTCAATGAACTTAAAACACTTACATATTTGTAAAAGCTTAGCTCATCATCTTGCTCAACATCAAATTCAACTGTGTTGGCAACATATTTCTCCTTTTCGATGATATTAGCAGTCGCAGCCACATCCTGTCCGTTCTTTAAAACCTTATAACGCATGTTCATGCAAACATGGAAATCAAGTTTTTTGGTACGTGCAGTAATATAAGCTTCACCAGTCATCGATTTGGTGTTCAGGATATCCCAGAATTTCTCATCATAGTTCGAGTCTTCGTTTTTAACGTCAGCATCGATGTAAGAGTTGAAACTAATTTTACCATCGAAGTTTAGTGCGGTCACCGAATAGCGAATCACACCCACTTCAGAAGTCACAATACTTAAAAATCTTTTAGCTTCGATTTTCACCTTATTGCCATTGCTCATTGTAGCCACAAAAGAACGCTCCAATACGCCTTCTTTCATGTTTAGCGTACGAACAAACTCACTCACTTCACATTTTGCTAAATCAAGCATTTCCCCGTTTATTTTAACGTCGATGCCAATCCAGTTTGGCGCATTAAGCACCTTAGCAAAATATTCAGGGTATCCGTTTTTCCACCAACCTACTCGGGTTTTGTCCGGATAATAAACCCCTGCAATGTACGTTCCTTGTAAAGTCTCGCCGGAATATTGCTCTTCGAACATAGCGCGTTGCCCCATATTTCCGTTACCAAGACTAAATATACTTTCTGATGATCGATGATTTTCAGGTGTAAACCCTTCTTCAATGATACACCACTCATCATGTTTTAAATACTCGTTCATTTTTCTTCAAGTTTTAGATTACAGTCCCAATAAAGATTGAGAGCAGATAGTAATCTGCTACATTTAATTGAAAAGCTTTTGATCTACCATGCGACAAAAGCCATCGTACTCTTATTTTAATCCAGATTCCATTTTCTCAAAAGAAAAGCCCTCAAAACCCGGAACAACGAAATTGGCCTTATTTAACACCTCAGGTGAACCAATTCCGACACAACGCATACCGCCATTTATTGCGGCTTCAATACCAGCTTCTGCATCTTCAAACACAACACAATTTTCAGGATCGTAGCCTAAAAGTTCAGCGCCTTTAAGAAACACCTCCGGATCCGGCTTAGCCTTACTAACATGTGTTCCATCAACAATCGCATCGAAATATGGGGTTAGTTCCAATTGATTGAGAATGGTCATAGCATTCTTACTTGCAGAGCCCAAGGCTATTTTAATACCCTTGGCTTTTAAATCCTCGAAGAAATCCTTCACACCAGGAAGAATTTCATCAGGTGTCATCTTCAGAATATATTCCAAATATTCCTCGTTCTTTTTAGCAGCCAATTTCAATTGCGTTTCCTCATCCAGATCAACGCCTCCAATTTCCATTAGAATCTCCAAAGAACGCATACGGCTCACACCCTTCAAACGTTCATTATCCTCCTCTGTAAAATCGAAGCCCAATCCATTGGCCAAGCTTTTCCAAGCTATATAGTGGTATTTCGCAGTATCAACGACAACACCATCTAAATCAAAAATACATGCACTAATCGCTCCCATGGGATTTTTTTTATAGTAATAAACAGTAATTGAAATATCAAAATTAGTTCACAGCTTTAGCTTGCTTAACAAACATAACCGAGATGGCTCCCAAAATCATGCAGACACCGCATAAAACCAGAACATATATGGCTTCACCATTGAAAAATTCTTTCAAAATTGGACCACCAACAAAACCACTAATAATCTGAGGACCTGCAATTGTGAAATTAAAAATCCCCATGAAAATGCCCATTTTATCGGCTGGCAATGTGTCAGATAAAATAGCATAAGGCATTGCCAAAATAGCTGCCCAGGCAATTCCAACTCCAACCATAGGTATTAACCAATAAACTGCACTTGAAGGCACATCAACCTGTGTTATCAATAAGTTTAAATGGATCATGTCTCCACCCGAAAACATCAGGGTAGACAAAAAGCCAAGACCACCCAATAAAAGAGATACACTATAAACCGTTTTACGACCTATTTTAGTGGCCATTCGTGACATGAAAATTGAAAATATAGCTGCAAACAAACTGTAACCGGCAAATAAAATACCAACCCAGTTACCCGCATCCTGATAAGCTTTTGAAGACGTATCGCTTATTGGGCAGCTCCAAATGTGTTGAGCTACAGCTGAAGTTGTATAAACCCACATTAAATACAATGCGAACCAAGAGAAGAATTGAACAATAGCAAGTTGCAACATGGTCTTAGGCGTTTGCTTTAACAAACGGAAAAATCCCATGATTCCTTTCTCACTCGGATCCTTCTTTTTAGTCAAATCAAGTCCCTTGTATTCTGCATATTCCTTAGGAGGGTATTCTTTTGTTCTGAATACAGTCCAAATAACAGAAAGCAAGAGAGCACCACCACCTATGTAGAAAGACCAAACGACAGAAGAAGGCACTTCTCCATCAGGAGCAACATTGGCAACTCCCAATACATTGGTTAACACAAAAGGTAAAATAGAACCCAGAACAGCACCCGTATTAATCAGGAAACTCTGTACAGAATAACCAAGGTTACGTTGTTCTGAAGGTACCATATCGGCTACTAAAGCTCTAAAAGGTTGCATTGTAATATTAAAGGAACCATCCATAATGGCAAACATTAAGGCTCCAAATACCAAGGCTGGTACTAAATACACTGCAATACCCGCATTGGGCAAAAAGAACATGGCTAAGGCTGCAACAAAAGCACCTCCAAAAATGTATGGTCCTCTACGTCCCAATCGATTCCAGGTTCTATCACTCGCGCCCCCAACTATAGGCTGAACAATTAAGCCCATGACAGGAGCAGCTAACCAAAAAAGTGAAAGGTGATGCAAATCAGCACCTAAATTCGATAGAATACGACTGACGTTGGCTCCCTGCAAAGCAAACCCCATCTGTATTCCAAGAAAACCAAAACTCACATTCCAAATTTGCCAAAAATTTAAACGAGGTTGTTTCTTCATTAGATTATCGTTTTGAATGGTATTATAATTATCAAACTACACATTGCAATCTGAAAAGGGATATTTTCTTAAAACGAAGCTATCGAAAACGATAACAGTAAATTACAAAAAAATATCGTCAGAATTGAGACACAAGATAGGCTAACTCAGCATGTGCCACCTTAAAAAAAAGGATACCAATCCCAATTAAGCTGAGCTATAGCTCAGCTTGAGATCAATAATAAAGGAAGTAATTATTCAATATAGTCGGAATAGAGGTTTCCCTCTGGAATTCAAAATTAGACTAAATTTTACAGAATATCAAAAAACAAAACAAATATAGAATTCACAAAAGCCCATAAACAGTGAGCTAAACAGCATTTCAAACGGTTGCGAAACAAATTTTAAAAAGTAAAAAAAAATATTAAAATAGAATCATTTTAAGCTATAGCCATAAAAAAATATCTCTAAAAGCACCAAATTGCTAATAGAGATATCCCCTCAATATCTAAAAGGTTAAAATTACTCCTTGTATCTGGTTGATTCCCTGACCACCAGTGACGTTTTAACAACGCGAGTAACAGGTTCATAATCCATACTCCTGTCTTTTATTCTTTCAAGTAACAGCTCAGTCGCTTTTAACCCAACCTCATGACCATGTTGCTCTAAAGTAGTTAAGGCCGGATCTGTCACACGAGACACGATCCCATCAGTAAAACCAATAATTGAAATATCCTCCGGAACACGCAAACCCGCTTTCTTAACAACTGACAAAGCCCCGGCCGCAGTCAATTCGTTCACCGCAAATATCGCATCAGGACGCTCGGGAAGATTCAATAATAGAGGTACCAACTCTTTAGCTTCGTCAAAACTGTCACACTTTATAATCAAATCTTCGTCAATCTTATGTTTATTCTTAATTAATGCCTGACGATAGCCTTGTAATCTATTTTGTCCCAAAAGCATATGCTGTGGTGCCGACAAATGCGCAATTCGTTTACAGCCTGTATCAATTAAATGTTGGACCGCTGAAAAAGCACCTGTAAAATCATCAACAATCACATTATCAGAGGATAATTCATTACAAATTCGATCAAAGAATACAATTGGTATTCCATTTCTTCTCAATTCACGGAAATGATCATAATCTTTAGTTTCTTTTGACATCGAAACCAAAATGCCATCAACCCGACTGGATAATAAAGCTTGCGTATTATCCAGCTCACGTTCATAAGATTCATCGGACTGAAAAATCATAACATTATAGCCACCGTCGTGAGCTATTTTCTCGATACCACTGATAACCGAAGAAAAAAAGTGATGAACAATCTCAGGAATAATCACACCTATAACATTACTCTTACTACTTCTCAAACTTAAAGCAACGGCATTGGGTTTATAATGCCAGGCTTTTGCCAAAGCATTGACCGCCTCCTTCGTCTTTACGCTTATATCCGGATGATCTTTTAAAGCTCTTGATACTGTTGAAGCTGAAATACCTAACTCTTTAGCGATATCTTTTATGGTTACCTGTCCGCTTCTCATATATTTTCTTTTTTTTTTTACTAAAACAACATATTCCCATTCAAGGTCTTCATAGCCCGTAAAATTAGACTTTATCCAGATTTTGATTTCCTTCAAGTGTAAATATAAGAATAAATCAACAATTAATATTGACTTCCCGCTCCTCTCAAGCATGCAAATATATGTATATAGAAATATCACGCGTTTGCGGTGACGTTTGCAGTGATTTTAGAGCTATTCTCATTCATTCAATTCAATGATTAATGGCACGCTTTCTACCTTTAGCCCCGAAAATAATTAAGGCTAACTATAGATTTAGATAACAATTAATTTACAGTAAAGGAAAATTCATAGTCGGAAACATTGAGTTCAATAATTGTAAGTTGGTTGCTAAATCAAAAAACATGATAAAATAATGGAATAGATTCCAACAAATCTCGAAAACGATTTAAAAAGAACCTTATTTCAAAAAACATCATCAACACGAACTTCTTATTTACATTAAACTTTTATTTATGAAACTTAACATTAGTATGTTCAGAAAACTGCTTCTCTTGTTAGTTATGGTATGCTCTTTTACCATTACACAGGCTCAGGAAAAAGTAGTATCTGGTACAGTTACCGATGCAAACGATGGCATGGGAATCCCTGGTGTTTCTGTAGTTGTTAAAGGAACCACTACGGGTACAAGTACTGACTTTGATGGTCATTTTTCCATTTCTGCCGAAGCATCTTCAACTTTGGTATTTTCTTTTATTGGATATAAAAGTCAGGAAATAGCCGTTGGCGATCAAACTAATTTTAATATTGTTTTATCAACCAACACCGAAAACCTTTCCGAAGTTGTTGTGATTGGTTACGGACAAGTTAAAAAAGAAGATGCTACGGGGTCTGTTATTGCCATCAAATCAGATGATTTTAACAAAGGATCCATTTCTTCACCACAGGAACTATTAACAGGTAAAATGCCAGGTGTAACAATTACCTCAGGAGGTGGCGCACCAGGCTCTGGTTCTACCATTCGTATTCGAGGAGGATCTTCTCTATTTGCTAGTAATGATCCTCTTATTATTATTGATGGTGTACCTGTGAGCAGCGATGCCGTTTCAGGTATGCGCAACCCGTTAAATACAATCAATCCTAATGATATTGAGACTTTCACGGTATTAAAAGATGCCTCAGCAACAGCAATTTATGGTTCAAGAGCTTCTAATGGTGTTATTCTTGTAACAACAAAGAAAGGTAAAAAGGGACAGGTTTTAAAAGTCAATTATTCTGGAAATGTTTCGGTTAACACTATTGCAAAACAGATTAACCTGCTTAATACCGAAGAGCTAGGTGAAGCTATTCAACAATACTATCCTGCCAAAGTTGATTTATTAGGCACCGAAAATACAGACTGGCAAAAAGAAATCTTCGAAACGTCAATCAGTCACGATCACAACATTAACTTCTCCGGTTCAGAATACAACACGCCTTACCGCGTATCTATAGGGTATACTGATCAGGAAGGGATCTTGAAGACTTCAAATTTAGAACGTTATACAGGTGCATTAACCTTAAACCCTAGTTTCTTTGAAAATCACTTAAAAGTGAACATTAATGCAAAAGGTCTATATATTAAGAATCGTTTTGCTGATACCGGAGCAATAGGTAATGCCCTTGCATTTGACCCAAGCCGTCCTGTAAAATCAGAGGATTCTAAATACGACAAATACGGCAACTACTATACTTACTTTAATGGTGATGTTAGAGACGTATTAGCACCTACAAATCCATTAGCTCTATTAAATCAAAAAAGCAACACCTCTGAAGTAAAACGTTTCATTGGTAATACTCAATTGGACTATAAGTTCCATTTCTTACCTGAACTTAGAGCCAATTTGAATGTGGCATACGATTACTCAAAATCAGAAGGTGATGTGATTGAAGATGCTGAAGCTGCCTGGACTGAATCCAATAACGGGAATGGTTCGAGAAAAGCTTATTCGCAAGAAAAGAAAAACGAATTGGTAGAATTCTATTTAAACTATAAAAAAGATTTTGACCAATTTGATTCAAAAATTGATTTGGTTGGAGGATATTCGTGGCAACATTTTTGGAGAGAAGATGCTAATAGTGCAACAACCACATTTGATCAGTCTTTTGAAAAATCACCAGCTTCACAATCTGGAACTGAAAATTACTTAGTTTCATTTTTTGGACGTATGAACTATACATTCAAAGATCGTTACTTATTAACCTTCACTCTTCGTCAGGATGGATCTTCAAGATTCTCGAAAGACAATCGTTGGGGACTTTTCCCATCTGCTGCTTTTGCATGGCGAATGAATGAAGAACTTTTCTTAAAGAAATTTGAGAAACTATCTAACTTGAAATTACGTTTAGGTTATGGTGTAACAGGTCAACAAGAAATTGGACAAGGAGATTATCCTTATCAGGGGATCTATAACATTGGTAATGACCAGGCTCGCTATCAATTTGGAGATACTTACTACAACACAATCCGTCCTAGTGCCTATGACGAGCATATCAAATGGGAAGAGACCACCACTTATAATATTGGTTTAGACTTTGGTTTCTTCAACAACAGATTAAATGGTAGTGTCGATGCTTATAAGCGAAAAACTAAAGATTTGATCAATTTAATTGATGTACCTGCTGGTTCAAACCTTAAAAACCGTATTGTAACCAATATTGGTTCTCTTGAAAATGAAGGACTAGAGATTGCTTTAAACGGAATTATTATTGCAAATGATGACTGGAATTGGGAATTGAATGCCAATGCCGCTTACAATAAAAATGAAATCACCAAATTAACCGACTCAAATGATCCTAACTTCAAAGGGGTCTTTACAGGCGGAATTTCTGGTGGTACCGGAAATAACATCCAAATTAACAGCACGGGGCATACTACAAATGCATTCTATGTTTATCAACAAATGTATGATGTAAATGGAAAACCTCTTGAAGGTGTTTATGTTGACCGTAACAACGATGGTCAAATCACACTTGAGGGAGATCGTTATATCTACCAAAAACCATCGGCTGACTGGACTTTCGGATTTGGATCTAATTTGGGTTACAAGAAATGGACACTATCGATGAATGCACGTTTGAGTTTAGGTAATTACGTTTACAACAACATCGAATCAGACAAAGGTCATTTCGAAGGGGTTGTTAGTTCACTAAACAATATTACGAACCGTGTGGCTGATGCCAATGACGCTAAATTCTTTACAGCTCAATACCACTCAGATTATTTTATTCAGAATGCTTCATTCTTTAAGCTGGATAATGTTACTCTAGGTTATGATTTAGGGAAAGTTTGCCAAGATAAACTAAACATCTATTTGTATACGACCGTTCAAAACGTATTCACCATTACAGATTACAAAGGATTGGATCCTGAGATATTTGGTGGTATTGACAATAACATCTACCCAAGACCAAGAACATTCCTATTGGGAGTAAACGTTAATTTCTAATTCATTTCGATATGAAAACTAATATAAAAAAATATATACTGATGGCTGCTGTAGCTTTAGGCTCAACATTAACTTCGTGTGTTGACGACCTGGATACAACGCCTATCGATCCTAATTATAAATCAGGAGATAAGATTTATGTTTCTGCTGAATCATACAAACAAGGGCTATCGAAACTTTACGGTTCGTTTGTACTAGCAGGACAAGAAGGAGCTGGAGGAAATGCTGATATTGCCGGGGGAGATCCAGGTTCTACGGTTTATACCCGTTTATTATTCTATTGTCAGGAACTCTCAACCGATGCTGCTATTGCTGCTTGGAATGATGGTGACATCAAAGAATTTCATAATCAAAAATGGACTTCAGGTAACGGTTTTGTGGGAAATATGTACACTCGCTTGTACCTAACTATCGGTTTCATCAATCAATATTTAAGAGATACTGAACCTGGGAAACTAATCAGCTCTCTAACTAGCGACGATCTTAAAAACATTGAGCAGTATAGAGCTGAAGCACGCCTACTTAGAGCAATGGTTTACTACAATGCTTTAGACTTATTTGGTAGTGTACCTATTCTTACAGAAGCTGACCCTGTAGGTAAGTTTAAACCCGAACAGAAAACCCGTAAAGAAATATTCACATTTGTTGAAGCTGAAGTTAGTGAAATTGAAAGTCTGCTAGCTGAACCAGGCAACAATGAATATGGACGTATTGACAAAGGCGCTGCATGGGCTCTTATGGCAAGAATGTATTTAAATGCTGAAGTTTACATCAACGAAGTAAAATACACCGAATGTATCGATTACTGTAAAAAAATCATGCCTTTCTACTCTTTAAATGACAGTTATGAGGAACTATTCATGGCTGACAATCATTTAAGAACCAATGAAATGATATTTGCATTTGCATGCGACGGATTAAATTCTCAAACATACGGAGCAACAACTTATCTTATTCATGCTGCAATTGGTGGTGATTATGTACCTGCCAATGCCGGTATTAACGGTGGTTGGGGTGGAAACCGTGTAACCTCTGCTTTCGTAAACAAATTTGATCAGAATAACGATAAGAGAGCGATGTTCTTTACTGAAGGGCAGTCTCTTGAAATTGATCAAATTGGCGAATTTACCGAAGGTTATATGCTGGTAAAATACACCAACAAAAATTCTGATGGCACTAATGGATCTGATGATAATTTTGTTGACACTGATTTCCCAATATTCCGTTTAGCTGACGTTTATTTAATGTATGCTGAATCTGTTTTACGCGGTGGAAATGGCGGATCATTAGGTGAGGCAACGTCATATATCAATCAACTAAGAACTCGTGCCTACGGTAATACTTCCGGAAACATTACAGAAGCAGATCTAACTCTTGATTTTATTATTGATGAAAGAGCCAGAGAACTTTCTTGGGAATGTATGAGAAGAACAGATCTTATCCGCTTTGGTCAATTTAGTAACTCTAAATATTTATGGCCTTGGAAAGGTGGTCTTAAAGATGGTAAATCAGTAGATGCACACTACAACCTATATCCTATTCCATTAAGCGAATTAAATTCAAATTCGAATTTAACTCCAACTCCTGGTTACTAATCTAAATTCAATTGAAGATGAAAAAAATATTATATTCTACATTATTTGCTGGATTAGCCCTATTATCAGGCTGTACTGAAGATGAAGATCAGGTGTACATGAGTGCTAATCCGGTACAACCAGTGCTTCAACTTCCTGAAAATGGAGAAGCTTATATTATAAGCGAAGCCTCTGGCGAAAACAAGCTTGCATTCAAATGGTCAGATGCTGATTTTGGAGCACCAACTGAGATTACCTATAAACTACAAGCTGATAAAGATGGTGGTGATTTCTCAAAACCTATCGAACTGGGGGAAACAACCAATAATTTTATAAGTCTGAAAAGTAGTGCTGTAAACGGAATATTGGTACGAAATGATTTTGAAGCTGAAAAACCAGTGATCGTTCTATTAAGAGTTACAGCTTCAATTTCTTCTAACATTGCTCCTATTACTTCTGAAGTAATTGAAACAAGTTTCACCTTATACAAATTAGCAGACCCTAATGATGATGGTTCGCGCATTTATATGGTGGGTGCAGCTGTTCCTGCCGGATGGAATCCTGGAGATGCTGTTGAAATGGTTAATATTGCACCGAATATTTATCGTGCAACAACTACCTTTGCAGTAGATCGTTTCCGTTTCTTGGGACAAAAAGACTGGAGTCCGGTTTCATACAACTTCCCATTCTTCACCGGCAAGGTTGATAATAATTTCGAAAATGCCAGACAGGCAGACAGAGAAGATGGTGACGAAAACCTTTGGTTTAAAGGAACTCCGGGCGAATACACAATAACAGTTGATTTAAACACGCAATCAATTATACTGGATGCAGCTCATACAGATGATAATTCCAGAATATATATTGTTGGAGCAGGTGTTCCTGATGCTGGCTGGGATCCTGGCAAAGCAGTTGAAATGGTAAACATTGCGCCCAATGTGTATCAAACAGTTACTGAATTTGCAATAGATCGTTTCCGCTTTCTGGAACAAAAAGACTGGGGACCAACCTCATACAATTTTCCATTCTTTAATGGTGGTGTAAGCTCTAACCTAGAGAATGCCAGACAAGCCGATAGAGAAGATGGCGATGAAAACCTCTGGTTCAAAGGAACTGCAGGAAAACACATTATAACTGTTGACCTTGAGAATAAAACCGTAGAAATTTATTGATACTTCAAAGAGGGAATCCAGAAACGGATTCCCTCTTTTTTTTTTGACTTTCATTTTCATATGATTTAAATAATATGATTTCTCAACGCCAAATATTGTTGAGTTATCTTCTCTTTACCGGATCAAGATTCCTATCAAACCATCCACCCCACAACATAGTGGAGTATATATCTTCAGCGATTAACCCCAGCTCCCTAAAAACAGCCCGTTTTAAAAAAAAATGTTGAAAATATCCCCCCGATCCAACCATTCTTACTTATATAAAAACAAAAGACCCAATATCCACCACCTCTTTCATTTCTCAGACTTTAATTTGAATAGTCGCGAAACTTTTAGCGTATTGACTATAAAATCTCAAGAACTAAAGCGATATCTTTTTAACATTTATTCACTTCTCATAAATTTTTCTTATATTAGTATGTCAACTGAATTTCGTAAAACACTGATAATAGACGAAATATGACATGAAATAAACTTCTACTCTCTAATTTGAAAACGCATATAAGAATAATTTAACAATTAATTTAAACCTTATTCTTTAACACACATATTCAAATATACATATACTAACATATCAAACGTTTGCGGTGACGTTTGCGACGATTTTATAAGCTTTTAACATTCATTAACTTATACGATTAATCAAGCACTTCATATATTTATATAGAAAATAATTAAGGCTAACTTAAGATTTAGACAACACTTGTGTACAATAAAGGAAGAATCATAGTCGGAAACATTGAGTTCAATAATTGTAAACTAGTTCCTAAATCTAAACTTGATAGAATAATGAAATAAAGTTTAATTACTATCGAAAACGATTGAAATTAAATTCTATCTCTTAAAACTATCATTACATCTAACTTCTTATTTATCTTAAATTTACATTTATGAAACTTAACATTAGTATGTTCAGAAAACTACTTCTCTTGTTAGTTATGGTATGCTCTTTTACCATTACACAAGCTCAGGAAAAAGTAGTCACTGGTACAGTTACCGATGCAAACGATGGCATGGGAATACCCGGCGTTTCTGTAGTTGTTAAAGGAACAACTGTAGGTACAAGTACAGACATTGACGGTAAATTCACCGTCACAGCCGATGCCACATCAACCCTTGTATTTTCTTTTATTGGTTATAAAACTCAGGAAATACTTGTTGGAGATCAGACCCAAATTAATATTGCTATGAGTGCCGATGTAGAACAGCTTTCCGAAGTTGTTATTGTTGGTTACGGTCAAGTTCGAAAAGAAGATGCTACAGGAGCGGTCTTTTCATTAAAATCTGATGACTTTAACCAAGGGTCTACCAGTTCTCCTCAAGATTTAATCGTTGGTAAAGTTGCCGGGGTACAAATCATCAGTGATGGTGGAGCTCCGGGTTCTGGAGCAACGATTCGTATTCGTGGAGGATCTTCAATGTCAGCAAGTAATGATCCATTAATTGTAATTGATGGAATGCCTTTGGATAATAAAGCAATTGATGGGATGAGTAATGTTTTAAGCTCATTAAACCCCAACGATATTGAAACATTTACCGTTTTAAAAGATGCATCAGCAACTGCAATTTACGGTTCACGTGCATCGAATGGTGTCATCCTTATTACAACTAAAAAAGGGAAAGCTGGTCAAAAAATACAAATCACATATGACAATAAATTTTCAATAGGTAAAATTAAAGAAACTGTTGATGTTTTAAGTGCTGAGGAGTATAGAGCTTTAGTTAATGAAAGAGCTTTAACAAACTCTTCAGTCAACCCTGCATTAATGGGCAAAGCATCAACAGATTGGCAAGATGAGATCTACAGAGATGCAACAGGTCAGGAACATAACCTTGGTATTTCAGGTTCATACAAAAACATTCCGTTTCGAGTTTCAGCTGGTTACACCGATCAAAAGGGAATTTTGCAGACTTCTGAAATGCAGAGAACTACTGGAACTTTAAATTTGAACCCTAGCTTTTTAGATGATCATTTAAAAATAAACATGGGTGTTAAATACATGATGATTGAAAACCAATTTGCTGATAAAGGAGCTATCGGAAGTGCATTACGTTATGACCCAACACAATCTGTTTTTAACAAGACTGGAATTTATGGTGGTTATACAACATGGTTAATGGGAGATGGATCCAGAAACGTTAATGGAACCCGTAATCCGGTTGCTCAATTACAACAAAAAGATGATAAATCGAATGTTTCAAGAGTAATCGCAGATTTTCAAGCAGATTATAAATTACATTTTCTTCCGGATTTAAAAGCTAGTATGAAATTAGGCTATGACTACTCTGATAGTGAAGGTGATGTTGATACTGACCTGGATGCTTCATGGGTACAAAAAGAATCTGATGTAGTAAAAAATGATTATACTCAGGAGAAAAAAAATGAATTACTCGACTTTTATCTTACTTATGACAAAGACCTTCCATCATTAAGCAGTAAAATTAATGTTATGGGTGGTTATGAGTGGCAGCATTTCTGGTCAAAATCATCATCTCGAGATACTGACAGAAATAATATTATTCAAAAAGATTCAAAAGATGAGACAGAAAACTATTTGGTTTCATTCTTTGGCCGGGCCAACTACACATTCATGGATAAATATATCCTGACTGGTACAATACGTAAAGACGGTTCCTCAAGATTCCACAAAGACAACAGATGGGGTACTTTCCCTTCAGCAGCTTTTGCATGGAGAATGAGTGAAGAAGCCTTCGTTAAAAATATTGAGGCAATTAGTAATATTAAGCTTCGTTTGGGATATGGTATTACAGGTCAGCAGGAATTAGGCCAAGGGGACTATCCTTATATGGGAACCTACCGATTAAGTGATTCTAAAACACGATACCAATTCGGGAATCAGTTTTATACTCTAATAAGACCTGATGGATACGACGAAGGCTTACAATGGGAAAAAACGACTACTTATAATGCAGGTATCGACTTTGGATTCTTTAATAACAGACTGAATGGTACTTTTGATTTGTATAAACGTAAAACAAAAGATTTATTGAACACAATCCCTGTACCTGCAGGAACAAACTTTACTGATAGATTACTAACAAATGTTGGTGACTTGGAAAATAATGGATTTGAATTCTCAGTTAACGCAATTGTATTGGATAAAGATGATTTGTATTGGGAACTTGGATTTAATCTTGCTTATAACAAAAACGAGATTACTCGTTTGACAAATTATGATGATCCTAATTACAAAGGTGTTGAAACTGGAGACATTAGTGGCGTTGGTGTTGGTAATACGATCCAAATTAATGCTGTTGGGCACTCATTAAATACATTTTATGTATACGAGCAAGTGTACAACGCTAATGGAAAACCCATTGAAGGATTATACGTAGACAGGAACAAAGATGGTCAGATCACATCTGCCGATAAATATTATGCCAAGGATCCTGCCCAAGATTACAATATGGGATTTTCATCTTATATCAAATATAAAGACTTCGATTTTGGATTTAACGGTCGAATCGGCATTGGAGGACAGATTTACAATAATGTTATTGTCGGGGGTCGATACCAGGAGATGACAGTCAACGAATACTTGACTAATATGCCGTCAGAAATTAATAAATCAAAGTTTGAGACTGCTCAACAATATTCTGATTATTTCCTTGAAGACGCTTCATATTTGAGAATAGATAATATCACTCTGGGTTATAACTTCACTAAATTATTAAAACCTCTTCTAGGTTTTGATATGAACGCAAGAGCATTTGCAACTGTTCAGAATGCATTTGTATTTACAGATTACAGTGGATTAGATCCTGAAGTTAATGGAGGTATTGACAATGATGTATATCCAAGACCAAGAACCTTCTTGTTTGGATTAAACGTGAAATTTTAATTGATAAATGTTATTAATTATGAATAAGAAATATTTTAAAACAAATTATATCATGATAGCATTTGCATTAATATTTGCATGTGTATCGTGTGTTGATGATTTGAATACGCTACCTCTTGATGAGGATATAAAAACTAGAGAAAATGTCCTAACTGATGCGGAGTCGTATAAACAACTTTTAGCAAAATGTTATGCAGGCCTAATTCTAGGCGGACAAACAGGTGTTGATGACAATCCTGATATCAGTAGTATCAATGGTGGTTTTTCATCATATCTAAGACTATTATGGAATCACCAGGAACTACCAACTGATGAGGCTATTTGTGCATGGAACGATGGTAATTTAAGAGACTTACACGATCAGGACTGGGACAGTTCAAACGAGTTTGTTAAGGCAATGTACTATCGAATAGCACTTCAGATTACTTATTGCAATAATCTGATTAAACTCACAAGCGATAAACCAGAGTATAAAGCCTTCAGTGATGAAGCCCGAGCTTTAAGAGCTTTGAGCTACTATCACATGCTTGATATGTTTGGTCGTGGTCCATTTGTAACCGAAGAAGATCAAATTGGCTCATTTTTCTTCCCCGAAATGGTTACTCAAAAAGAACTATTCAAATATATCGAGGATGAACTAACAGCTATTGAGACAGACTTAGCAGAACCAAGAACAAATGAGTATGGCAGGGCAGATAAAGGTCTGGCTTGGGCTATTCTGGCTAAAATGTACTTAAATGCAGAAGTCTATATTGATGAACCAAGATACACTGATGCGATTACTTACTGTAATAAAATTATTAATGGTGGCTACTCAATTGAATCTACTTATGCCAATTTGTTCCTAGCCGACAATCATTTGAGAACTAACGAAATCATTTTCCCAATAGCTGCAGATGGTAATAGCACTCAAACCTGGGGTGGAATGACTTTCCTTCTTCACTCAACAGTCGGAGGTGATATGCCTGCAAGTGAGTCGGGTATCGACGGTGGATGGGGTGGTAACAGAACCACTAAAGCTTTTGTGAACCTGTTTCCAGATGTTACCGGAACTGATAAAAGAGGCATGTTCTATACCGAAGGACAAAATTTGGAAATAGCAGATATTTTCAACTTTAGAGATGGGTATGCATTACGTAAGTTTAAGAATATTACGTCGACCGGGGCTGTTGGATCTAATTTATCATTCCCCGATACAGATTTTCCTCTTTTCAGATTAGCTGACTTCTACCTAGTATATGCGGAAGCAGTCCTTCTTGGTGGTACAGGTGGAACAAAAGGACAAGCTGTAATTTACATCAACGAACTTAGAGCCAGAGCATATGGCGATACATCAGGAAACATCACTGAGTCCGATTTAACTTTGGATTTTATTCTTGACGAAAGAGGACGTGAACTTTATTGGGAATGTCACAGAAGAACCGATCTTGTTCGATTTAAAAAATTAACAGGCGGTGCATACAATTGGCCATGGAAAGGCGCTGTTGCCAATGGAAAAGCTACAGATGAAAAATATAATGTATTTCCTATTCCATCCTCAGACATAAATGCAAATCCTAATCTGTCGAACATCTCAGGTTACTAATCGATATTAAATAATACGTTATGAAGAATTTAAAATATATACTAATATTACTTCTCGCAGTAAGCCTTTTTTCATGTGAGGATGATGATATTTTGAAATTGAATGATTCAAAGTATATGCCAGCAACTAATATTACTGGTTTTGGCGAAACTTTGATAATATCAAAAGCTATAAAAGCTGAGACTATTCAGGTATCGTATACACCTGCTTCATATGGAATAGATATTGTGGTAACAGATATCCTTCAATTTTCTGCTACAGCAGATTTTTCTAAACCTGTTAGTTTTGATATTAGTCCGTCAGAAAATACATACACATTCACTGTAGGGGCCATTAATGAACTGCTAACAGAATCACTAGAATTACCTGTAGATATAGAAACTACAGTTTATGCAAGAATAATGACAAATTCATTAAATGGAGTTGAGACTCAATATTCTTCAGTGGTAAACTTTAAAACAACACCGTATCTGGATATTCTATTTGCACCAGAAACATTCTATCTGTTTGGAGATGGTGTAGGGCGCGTAGCACAGAACAACAAACTTAAACTAAACAAAGTTTGGGGTGAAGATGATGCCTGGATGATTGTTTGGATGGAAGCAACAGGAAGCTTTAAGCTTTGTTCTGATGAAAACTACAAGGGGGTTATCGGAAGAATTGGAGACCCTGTGAATGGAGAATATACTTTAGGAACCAATTTAGGTACACCTGAAGAAAGAGGTGAAGATATTCCTGTTCCTGGAACAGCAGGATATTATACAGTTGGTGTAAATCTGGCAACAAATACGATGATTATAGAGCCTGCTAATGTTTATGTATGTGGACCTACTATCGGCGACGTGTGGCCTACTAGTTCTGTTACTGAAGAGAACAAATTTAAGTTAGATGCTGATAATAAGAAGATGTATTTAACTAAAAGCTATTCTGCTGGCGAACTAAGACTTCATGTAACACATCCTTATATTTCCGCTTCTGACTGGTGGCATGCTGAATTCATATTCCTTAATGGCAAAATTGAATACAGAGCAGATGGCGGTGATCAGAAAAGATTTAATATTAACGCAGGTGAACAGACTATAGAGCTTGACTTTATTAATCAAACTGGTAAAATTGAATAAAAATGAAAAACATAAAATATTTATTTATATCTCTATTGGCAGTTTTCTTTATCGCCTGTGAAGACGATTTTGAAACGCCAAATGTTACCGTACCTGTTCAAGGAACAGCTCCGGTACTCGAAGAAGTCACAGAGGCTATAGATCTGATTCTTGAGAAAAAAAATGAAAAGGATACTGTAGTCAACTTAAGCTGGTCTGCTGCAACATATGCCGATCCTATTGGGGTTAGATACTACATTCAGGTTGATACCGTAGGTAATGAGTTCAAAAATGCCTTAGAATTTGAACGAGTTTCTACAACTACCACATCAATTACAGTAGGTGCCCTGAATACTTTAATATCCACAAAATATGCCCCTGCTAAATTGGTGGAGCTTGAAGTTCGAATCAGAGCTTTTGCTAATGAGGATCTTGATAATTTGTACACTGCTTCGTTTACAATGAAGGTGACTCCATATCTTGATGTGGCTATTCCTTCTGAACTGTACATTTTTGGAAATGCTACTAGTGCTACTGAAATATCTGCAGCATTAAAAGCTTTTGGTTCTGATGATATTTTTACAAAGTACCTGAAACTTACTAAAGATAGTCTGTTTAAATTTTCAGATAAGCAAGCAAGCGACGGGTTTGACTATAACTTTGGTAAATTTGCTACTGTTTCTGAAAATATTGAAGCTGCCGGAGACGATGCCGGAAATTTCAAATTTACAGGCGAAACAGGCTGGTATGCTGTAACAGCTGATTTTATGTCAAGCTCGCTAACAATTACTCCTTATATGGTTGAATCAACTACTTATGGATATGACTACGATAATCTTTATATAGTAGGTGGTTACAATTCTACAGACCCATTTTGGGATGCTGCGAATGCGGTTGCAATGACTAAAAAGAGTGAAGGTGTTTTCACTATTGAAAAAGAATTACAAGACGGTGCTGAATTCAAATTTATAGGACAACAAAGCTGGGGCGATCTTGATTGGGGTAACATCGCTGAAAAAGGCCAGTCAGGTATCTTAGCTCCTAAAGGAAAGAATGATAACATCACTTTTGATGGTGCTGATGCTGTTTACAACATTACAGTCAACCTTAATGCTGGTACTTATACCATTGAAGCTAAACCTGTTTACCCAACAGAACTCTACATGACAGGTAATGGTGTTGGTCCGGATGATGAGAACTGGGATTGGAAAAACAAACTGCAATTTGTTCCTGTTCACAGTCATCCTGAATTATTCTGGAAAATTGTGTGGATGAAAGGTAGTGGTAACTTTAAATGTGCACCTCAACCAGCATGGTCAAATGACTTTGGTAGAGAAGGTGATGCTGTCAATGGTGTCTACACTAAAGGAGGAACCGACATTCCTGTTCCTTCAACTGAAGGCTATTACATGGTTGTTGTTGATTTGGAAAATAACACTATCGAAATTGCCGAACCTAAGGTTTATGGGATGGGTAATGTATTCGGTGGATGGGATGGTGGAGATCCTGCCGATCTATTCACAGTTGACAATGCCAACAAAGTGATCAAATTTGATGGTGTTCCTAACGATGGAGAATTAAGAATGTATGTTGATGCTCCAACCTTGAACTGTGACTGGTGGCAAGCTGAATTCATCGTTCTTGATGGCATGATTGAATTTAGAGGAACTGGAGGGGATCAGACAAGAGTAAATGTTACCGCAGGTGACAATATCTCTCTTAACTTTTTAACAGGTGCTGGTTCTATCACAACTCCGTAATAAAAATAACAAGCATATAAGGTAGCCATATGGCTACCTTATCTCAAATAACTAAATGCAATTAGTAACTAATCTGGTTGCTGATTGCATTTTTTAATCTAAAATAATAAGAGGATTCAATCAACAGAAGAAGCTTGCTATGAAGAAACTTTACACATATTTCACCTTACTTTTCCTGCTAATATCATTCATTAGTCAGGCTCAGATTATCACAACCTCTCCCACCTTTCCTACTGAAAGTAATGAAGTAACCATCACTTATGACGCTACATTAGGAACCGGAGGTTTGAAGGACTACACTGGAGATGTTTATGCTCACACTGGTGTAATTACCGATAAAAGTACCTCAGATACCGACTGGAAATATGCACCAACCTGGGGTGATAACAGCGCAAAATACAAATTAACATCACTCGGAAACAATAAGTGGCAACTTACAATCACACCTAGCGTACGTGAATATTATGGCGTAGCCGAGGGTGAAAAAATATTAAAAATGGCCTTCGTCTTTCGTTCTGCAGACAATTCTTTAGAAGGTAAGGATGAGGGGGGAAAAGACATTTACGTTGAGGTTAGTGAAGGTGGATTAAACGTGAGTTTCATCGCTCCCACTGACAATAAAATCATAACCAAAAACGAAGACTTACAAATTGAAGTGCAATCAAATGCAAGTGACAACCTGACTTTATATTTTGATGGTATACAAAACAGCACAACCAATGAAACAACAATCACAACTTCAGTTTCAACTGCTATGGCTGGAAATCATGAGTTGGTTGCCGTGGCAACAAAAGGATTAGATGAAATAAGAGATACTTTACATTTCTTTGTGCGTGAAGATGTAGTCTCAGCAACAATACCTACCGGGGTTATTCCAGGAATAAACTATATTGATGACAATACTCTTACTCTGGCTTTATATGCTCCTAAAAAGGAATACATTTATGTAATTGGAGACTTCACAAACTGGAAATTCAACAATACCTACCAAATGAAAAAGGATGGGGATTATTTTTGGTTAACAATTGATAACCTAACAGCAGGCAAAGAGTATATATACCAATACGTAATTGATGGCGATATAAAAATTGCAGATCCGTATGCAGATAAATTACTTGATCCATGGAACGATCAATACATATCCAATACAACCTATCCTAATTTAATTGCATACCCTAGTGATAAAACAAGTGAAATTGCGAGTGTATTCCAAACCGCTCAAACAAGCTACAGCTGGACCGATTCAGGCTTCACTGTTCCTGATAAAAAAGATCTTGTTATTTATGAATTGCATGTTCGCGACTTTGTTTCTACAGGTAATATTAAAACCGTAAAAGATACCTTAGATTATTTGGAACGATTGGGTGTTAATGCAATTGAACTGATGCCTTTCAACGAATTCGAAGGCAATGATTCATGGGGATATAACCCATCCTTTTACTTTGCTCCTGACAAAGCTTATGGTACAAAAGAGGATTACAAAGCCTTTGTCAATGAATGTCACAAACGAGGAATAGCCGTTTTGATGGATATGGTATTGAACCATTCTTTTGGTCAATCTCCGTTCCTTCGCATGTATTTCGATGGAACAAAGCCTACTGCTGAAAGTCCTTGGTATAATGTGGAAAATAATTTCGAAAACCCGGATGCACACTGGGGATACGATTTCAATCATACCAGTCAGGCTACCAAAGATCTAGTTGATCGAATTAATGCCTATTGGATGACTGAATATCACATTGATGGTTTTCGATTCGATTTCACGAAGGGTTTTTCAAATACGCCACATAGTAATTCAACAGATCCATGGGGAAGTCAATACGATCAACAAAGAATTGATATATTAGAAAGGATGGCTACTGAAATCTGGAACGTAAAATCAGATGCCCTCGTTATTTTTGAACACTTATCAGAAAATTCCGAAGAAAAAGAACTGGCGGCTCATGGAATTATGCTTTGGGGAAATGCCAATCATGATTATAACGAAGCTACTAAAGGTTATAGTTCAAATTTTAGTTGGACTTCCTGGAAAAACAGAGGTTGGGATGGCCCCAAAGTGGTTAGCTATATGGAAAGTCACGACGAAGAACGCATGATGTACCGAAATCTAACAGAAGGTTCTTCTTTAGATGGTTATAATGTAAGAAATCTGAAAACTGCCCTTTCAAGAATAGAAACCGCTACTACATTCTTCTTACCCATTCCTGGACCAAAGATGATCTGGCAGTTTGGCGAATTGGGATATGATATCTCAATTGATCAGGGGGGGAGAACGAGCAAAAAGCCAATTCACTGGGAATATCAAGATGATCCAAACCGAAAAAGAGTTTACCAGGTATTCGCAGCACTTGCTAAAATCAAAAAGGAAGAAATTGCCTTCGAATCTAGCGATTTCAGCCTGAATACCAACCAACCTTTAAAGCAAATTGAGATTAACCACGCCGATATGGATATACGCATCATTGGTAACTTCGATGTTAAAACGGGTAATATCTCTCCAAAATTTAGTAAAACTGGTACATGGTATGATTACTTCTCTGGCTCAGAAATTAGCGTAACAGACATTAATGTCAACATCGAACTTGCTCCTGGAGAATATCATATCTATACAACAAAACAATTAACTACTCCTAATATAATTTCTGCTCCTGTAGCATCAAATATTCTTATAACCGGAACAGCCAAAGAAAACGAAACACTAACTGCCTCTTACTCCTACTCCGATATAAATGGTGATGCAGAAGGAACATCAATTTACAGGTGGTACCGGGCAGATGATGTCAATGGCACTAATGAAATAGGTATTACGGGGGCAACAAATATAACTTACACCCCTGGTGCTGATGATCGTTATAAATTCATTCGCTTTTCAGTTACACCTGTAGCACAAACTGGGGAATTATTTCAGGGAGATATTGTCTATAGTACTTACTCAGACAAAATAGTTTCCCTTATGAATCCTCCTGTTGCTAGTAATTTAGCTATCAGTGGTGAATTCATACAAGACGCAGTTATAACAGCTTCATATACTTATACCGATGGAGAGGGGGATACTGAAGGAAACTCTATTATCCAATGGTATCGGGCTGATGATCAATCCGGAACTAATGAGTCAGCTATTCAGGGAGCTAATGCACTTGAATACACAATTGCTCGTAAAGATGTAGGACGCTATTTACGTTTCTCTGTAACACCTAAAGCCATAAGTGGAGAGTATTTGATTGGAACACAAGTCTATTCTGACTATTCTGACGAAATCGACTATTCAACAGGAATTGATGATATTGTGGATGAAGAACTAAATATCTATCCAAATCCTGTACAAGACATGCTGCATCTGGATAATTTGACCCAGGTTAAACGTGTCAGTCTTTACAGCCTTACAGGAAAAACCATTCTTTATAAGAATAACCCGAATAGCAACGAAATACTTGATCTCAGTCATCTAAATCAGGGTGTTTATATTATCGTTTTTGATTTTCAAGACAATAGCCGACTGTCGAGAAAAGTTATAAAAGAATAAGTGTTTCTTATTCATGATAATCCCACTCAGCACACCTGAGTGGGATTTTTTCTTTCCGCCCACATTTTAAGATAATCAAATCTCAATATATTTATACTTTTTAACAACCTATCTAGATATATCAATACTATATTCACTATATTTGGCAATACTTTTTTTAAATTTTGAACAAAAGCATTATGAATTACAAAACTGTATTAATCGTTTTTTTCCTTGTAATTACAGGTCTTTCATCTAGTTTCGCAAAGGGAAATCAATTAGAAGATGCACAAATAAAAGCTAAAACAGAAGGAAAACTCATTTTTATGAATTTTTCAGGCTCAGATTGGTGCCGATCCTGTATGATTCTTAAAAAGACAATTCTGGAAAGTCCGGAATTTAAAACTTTTGCAAATAAAAATCTGGTCCTTGTGGATATTGATTTTCCAAGAAAAAAAAAGAATCAACTAACTGCAGAACAGACTAATTATAACGAAAAACTAGCTGAAAAATACAATAAGGATGGTCAATTCCCTACAATTATCATTTTGGATTCTGACATGAATATTGTTGCGAAAACGGGCTATAAAAACCTGAGTCCAAGTCAGTATGTTGATCACATTAAAAGCCTGATTAACTAATCATATGATCCGAAATATTATCACATTATTGTTTCTGATTTTCGCACTAAATTCGTTTGGTCAAAAAGAATCTCACACTAAGGTTCTCCTTTTAATGGGATCCCGGTTTGATATTACAGCGGTTAGTCCTGATCAGGGGAAAGCGCTAAATGCTATAGAAGCAGGTATTTCTGAGATCAAACGAATTGAAAAATTAATTTCCTCATGGGACCCTAATTCGCAAACCTCGGAAATCATCCGAAATGCAGGGATAAAACCAGTTGCTGTTGATCAGGAGTTATTCAACTTAATTCGTCGTTCGATAAAAATATCGAACTTAACACAAGGAGCTTTCGATATCAGCTATGCCTCACTTGATAAAATCTGGCATTTTGACGGAGAAATGACAGAACTCCCCGATTCCACCACAGTTGCGGCTTCAGTATCAAAAATCAATTACAAAAATATCATCCTTGATCCTGAAAAAAGAACTGTATTTCTGAAAGATAAAGGAATGAAAATTGGCTTTGGTGCCATAGGTAAAGGTTATGCTGCCAATAAAGCTTTGGACATTATGTCGAAAATGGGCCTGACCGGAGCACTAGTTAATGCCTCTGGCGATTTAATCAGTTGGGGTAAAGATGAAGGTGGGAAAGACTGGAAAATAGGTATTGTCAATCCTAAAGAAAAAGATAAAATCTTTTCATGGCTCAACATCAACGAAACAGCTGTTGTTACCTCAGGAAATTACGAAAAATTTGTCACCATAAATGGTCAAACCTATTCGCATATCATCGATCCCAGAACGGGATATCCGGTCAGAGGATTATGCAGTGTCAGTATTATTTGTCCTAATGCTGAGCTTGCTGATGCCTTAGCCACCTCAGTTTTTGTGTTGGGGAAAGATAAAGGCCTCGAATTGATTAATCAAATAAATGGAATAGAATGTCTGCTTATTACCGACAAACAAGAACTTTTCACCTCAGAAAATTTACATTTAGACTATATTAAGAAACCGATTACTAATCACAAATACCAAATTAAAATTGGAGATAAACATGCGCAATAAAAATAAGACAAAGCTGCTTCTTTTCAGTTTATGCTTATTGTTCGGGCTCAACTCCTGCGTATCAGTTGCTGCCTATCAAAAAGCCTATCTAAACGACGAGGCAATGGCTCTAAGAGCTAAAAAGCTTGAAAGCTATGAATCAAATTTTCAATCATACCGTGAAGGTGCCGCCGGAGCAAATGGCGGTAAATCAGGAGGAGGTTGTGGATGCAACTAAAGAAATTAATCTTACTCGTAACAGTTTTAGCCGGGTCTTATACTCTAATGGCTCAAACTGATAAAAACAGTATTGACGACAAACAAAATGAAAGTCAGAAAAAAATCAAAAAATCTAAAACCCAACTTAAAGATGCTGAAGCCAACTTCTTGTTGAACTATTATGAACAAGACGGCGATCATTCGCCAGTAACGGGTGGACGGGGAACAGAAAAACTGGAAAATGTAGCCCCTACATTTGTGGTGCACATTCCTTTGGACACAGTCTCAAATCTGGATTTGAATTTCGGAATTGATTTCTATACATCGGCGTCTACCAATAACATCGATTATTTCGAAGGGCGTAAAACAGGAGCTTCAGGAAAAGATGTTCGCTCTCATATCAATGCAGCTTACAGCAGAGATTTGAGGAATTCTGGAAATGCTTATAGCTTAATGGCAGGTTTTTCAGCCGAATTTGATGTCACATCATTCAATTTTGGTGGCTCTTACACCATTAATTCAAAAGATAAAAACCGCTCGCTAAGTCTTGATGCCCTGTATATGAACGACAGCTGGAAGTTATTATATCCCTATGAAAGAAGAAGTGATGGTACAAACTGGCTTAAAGACGATAAGCGTACAACAATGAAATTTGGCTTATCGTACTCACAAGTCATCAACAAGCGTTTGCAAGCCTTATTTTCAGCAGAAGTTGTTTCTCAAACAGGTCTCTTAAGTACACCATTTCATAGGGTCTTTTTCGATGATGTTAATGGAATTCCTTATGATAATTTAAGAAGTTTCAGTCATGTTGAGATGTTGGACGATAATCGCCTTAAGATTCCAGTCTCAATGCGTTTGAATTATTATTTAAACGATTTTATGAGACTGAGAACCTTCTATCGCTTTTATACCGATAGTTGGGGAATTACAGCTCATACAGCCAGTATTGAATTGCCAATACAAATCACACCATCCTTAATTGCTTCGCCATTCTTCAGGTATCACACGCAAACATCAGCCGATTATTTCTATGAATTTGGTCAGGTGAGTAAAGCCATGGTGGATGCTAAAGAAACTCAATTTTATACTTCTGATTACGATTTGTCAGATTTGAGTAGCACAAAAATAGGTTTAGGTTTGCAATATTCACCCTTATTGGGAGTTGGAAGATTTAAGTCTCCATTTGTAAAAAACAAACAGGTTCAGTTTAAAAGTATTGGTTTAAGAACTGCCTTCTACGATAGAAGTGATGGTTTAAACGCCTGGTTAGTTAGCCTCGATTTTGCATTTACATTCTAAAATAAAAATGAGTAAAGAGGTCGTGTACCTCTTTACTCATTACACTAAAAAAACAACTGTTTAAATTTAATTCTTCAAGGGAATTAGAACCGATAACTCACTTTCTCCATCCCCAAAATCTTCTAATATTTTCAACGAACGATCTGTTAATTCAACAATTTCAAAAGTTCCTCGTCCTTCTTCCCCATAAGCATTCCATAAATAATCAATGTTGGTTTGATTACTGGTACTCCAGTTCCACTCGGACAAACCTCCTTCTGCTTCAGCTGCAGGATTAACAAACTCAACAAAATAAGTCCCTCCCTTTGAAAAAAGAACCGTTAATTCCTCCTCTGTTCCCTCAACACTAGCACCATTCACACTAATCAAATTCCAACTTCTGCATAACAGATCCGTTTTCTCAGAGCTCTCCATTTCCTCTTTCTTACTGGCCTTCAGAATGATATCACTAACCGTTCCATCGGCGAGCTCAACAATAAAAGTCATGTTCTCTGCCCCCAAATCACTAAGCTTTAAAGTTCCAAAATCAGAAAGAATTACCGTTTGATTATTATCGTATTCGTAGGTACCAAATAAAATTGAAGGACCGGCTGTTGACTTCACCGTATTGTCCATCACCACGATATAATTACCACTTTCGTTAAACTCAAATGATTTAAATTCGCTGGTTCCTTCTACAACCCATTTCGCATTTATACTTGCCTTTATTTCAATTTCATTGGTCGAATCACCATCGTTTTTATCACAGGCGACCAAACTGATAAAGGCTAAAAGAATCAATAACGTTTGTTTAAAAATTTTCATACTAAAATTACATCAGGTTTATAAATAAAATAATACTCATTTAACTCTTCTTTCAATAAAAACAGATTAAAAGATCTTAAATGATTTTACACAAAACCCGAAACTACAAAAATATTTTACGAAAACATAATCATTCAAAAAAGTTAAGAATAACTTAATTGATATTGAAAATTCAAAAGGGCTGGTTACAACAGATTTACACTTTAACAATATTATTGGGGTTCAATTTTCGATTTCCATCCCAACGGTATGCAATCAGATGTCCCCCATTAGCCACACAAGCATCTACACAACACAGGTTATCACGAATAACACCAGCCTGACCATTCAAACAATAATGTCCAAAAAAGACAGGTGGGTTTTCTACCGAATAGGGAGGTATTTCCACACAAAGTTCAGGAGGAATCGTATAATGTGGCAGCTTGAAACGATTACCAAACGCCAAAGAACTAAAACTCTCCCCCTCCATTTTATTCCACCACTTTATGCGAAACATGCTGCGTTTAATCCCATAACTATCCTTGATAATCATATCATTGGGTAAAGCAAATTCTCTTCCTTTCAACAAAAGCATACAAGCCTCATAAAGCTTGCCTTTCTTAGCATGGATCTTTCGTAGAAAATTCTTACTTAATCTATTTTGGGGATGTTTTTCACGCATTAAATCAACAGCTTCCTGATCCCAACAGGCATGAACAACCCTAAAATCATCAAATTCCAAAAACATAGGCAATGATCGTAACCATTTCAAGTAAACTTTTTTAGCCTGTTTATTGGCCTGAAACTCAAGATAAGTTCTTCTAATTTGAGCCTTATTCTTCAAACTGTGCTCCCGCAAAGGAAATCCTTCTTCATCCTTTGTGTAATAAGCCAAAACATTAAGTTCGTGATTACCAACGATGGCATAGGCAGATCCATAATCAACCATATTTTTTATCAGGCAAAGACTATCAATCACACGAAATCCTCTATCGACAAAATCACCTACAAAAACAGCTTTGCGCTCAGAATGTGCATAAACACCAGCTTCCTTTTTATACCCTAGAGTTTGAAGCATTTCTTCAAGGCTCTCAAATTCCCCGTGTATATCTCCAATTATATCGTACAATGTGTTTTCCTTTAATTATGAATAATAAATTGTAATAAGCCCCTAAAGACTCAAAATTCTCTTTTATCAAAGATATAAAAACAAAAAAACTCTCCCTATTGTCAAACAATAAGAAGAGTTTATATTTTAAATCGAATTAATACTTCGAATCAATCAGCAGCTAAAGCTTAAACAATTTAGAAATACATACTTCTTTTTTCACTTGGTTAGGACCAACGTATGTAAATTCGTTGGTTTTACTACAATACTTGTAGTCATTCTTCCATTCATCAAAGTTGGCAATGATCTGTTTAATGGAGTCAACAAAATAAATAACCTCTTTGTTTGTGGTTGTTGGATGCAACGACCAACGCACCCATCCGGGCTTATGTGTTAAATCACCAGCACTAATCTCACAGGTAATAGCTTGTGATTTCTCAGGAGTAACATTCAGCATATAATGACCATAAGTACCAGCACAGGCACAGCCGCCACGAACCTGAATACCAAAATGGTCATTCAATAATTTCACCAACAAATTAAAATGAATGTACTCAATATAAAATGACATCACACCAATACGCTTTTGACCATCATCAGCAAGAATCGTCACATCCTTGACTTCACGCATCAAGCTAAAAGCTAAATCGAGCAATTCTTCCTCACGTGCTTCCATTTTGTCAGTTCCCATCTGATTTTTCACATCAATAGCTAAAGCCGTTCTTATCGATTGCAGGAAACCCGGTGTTCCACCATCTTCACGCGCTTCAATACTATTCACATACTTGTACTCACCCCAGGGATTTGTCCAATCAACAGTTCCTCCACCCGGATTATCCGGAGCAGCTTCGGGATTATAAAGTGCCGAATCGAAAATCATAACACCTGACGAACCTGGGCCGCCAAGGAATTTATGTGGTGAGAAGAAAATGCCGTCCAGCTTGCAAGCCTCATCAGCAGGATGCATGTCAATATCAACATAAGGGGCTGAAGCTGCAAAATCAACAAAACAAATTCCACCATGTTTATGCATCAACCTGGCCATTTCGTGATAAGGGGTAATAATCCCTGTCACATTTGAACAGGCACTAAATGAACCAATTTTCATTTTACGATCAGCATATTTTTCCAACTGTTTTTCCAACTCATTCAAGTCAACTTTCAAACCTTCTCCGGGAGGCACCACCACCACATCAACATTGGTTTCGTACCATGAGGTTTGATTGGAATGATGCTCCATATGGGTGATAAAAACAACAGGCTTTTGTCTTTCTTTCTGACAAACTGTAGCGTTCATATACCCGCACCCTTTTAGTCCTAAAATTCGCTGAAGCTTATTCACAACAGCAGTCATTCCATACCCCGCATGTATCAATACATCATTGGGACCTGCGTTACAATGCTTCTTAATTAGATTTTGAGCTTCATGGTAACTTTGAGTCATTAAAGTACCGGTAACATTGGTCTCTGTATGTGTATTTGCCACATAGGGCCCAAATTCCTTCAGCATTCTCTTTTCAAGAGGCTTATATAAACGTCCGCTCGCAATCCAATCGCCGTAAACGATAGTTTGCTTACCAAAGGGAGAATAAAATCGGGCTTCGTTTCCCACCGTATTCTTTCGGAACTTTTTGAAATGGTTCTCCAAATTGCTCATTAGTTAGATTAGTTTTATGTGTTTTGTTGTTTGTTTAGATTTTGAATGTCTCAAATCAATTAATATTCAGACTGTTTCATCTGATTTAAGAACGGTCGTAAATTTATATATTCTGAAAAAGGAATACAAATAGCAATAGGATATATTCCCAGAAACTAGTCTATTTGTATCCACATAAATTTCTAAATAATATACATACAACACTGATTACAAACACTAATTATTAAGAAAATACTCATACAAGTTAACAATAAACAATTCCAGCTCTTATTTAGAATGGAGCATATTTATGAAGAATAAAAGAATATGAGGGGAAAACACTAAATTTGCCTTCAATAAAAAAATACCCTTTACAAAACAACTAGTATTTACAGAAGATTTTCAAATATATGGAGACAATTATTCAACTCTTCGAAAAGAGTGTAGAACAGTATCCAAACAATCCTTTTTTATGGGAAAAGAATGATGGCGCATATATTCCTCAATCATATAAAGAACTTCAAACTGAAGTGCACCTATTAGCAGCAGGACTTTTTGCAATAGGCATCAAAAAAGGCGATCGAATTGGCTTACTATCAGAAGGCAGAAATGCCTGGGTTCTTTCTGAACTGGGCATACTCTACGCTGGAGCTGTAAATGTTCCCCTTTCAGTAAAATTAGATGCTCAAAATGAATTAAAGTTTCGACTTCAACATTCCGAAGCACGACTCCTTATCGTTTCAAAAAATCATCTCTCCAAAATCAGAGAAATTAAAGATGAACTCGATTTTCTGGAACAAATTATCGTAATAGATGAAGATGTTGAACTGAAACCGAACGAAATTTACCTTTCTTCCCTTTTAGACTTTGGTCAAAACTTAAGTGATGACGATAGAATGCAGTTGGAAACCCTCTGGTTGACAATTGAGGCAAACGATAATGCAAACATATCCTACACCTCAGGAACGACTGCCGACCCCAAAGGCATTATTTTGTCGCACAACAACTACACCTCTAATGTAAAACAGGCATCCAGTTTAATGGATATTCCTCCCAGCTACAAAACCCTGCTTATTCTGCCTTGGGATCATTCATTTGCTCACACGGCTGGTATTTACAGTTTCATGTTAAAAGGAGCTTCAATCGCTGCTGTTCAGCAAGGAAATTCTCCCATGGAAGCCCTGAAGAACATTCCAAACAACATCAAAGAGATACAGCCTGATATTCTATTGAGCGTTCCTGCTCTGGCTAAAAATTTCAAAAAAAACATTGAAAAAAGCATCAAAGCAAAAGGTCCCAAAGTAGAGCGTATGTTCAACAAAGCACTTGATGTCGCATACCGTTACAACGGAGTGGGAATTGATAAAGGAAAAGGTTCACGCAAATTTCTTAAACCCATATATAAGTTTTACGATAAGATTCTTTTTTCAAAAATCAGAGACAACTTTGGAGGTAACTTAAAATTCTTTGTGGGAGGCGGTGCCCTGCTTGATATTGAATTGCAACGTTTTTTCTATGCAATTGGTCTCCCTATGTATCAGGGATATGGCTTATCTGAAGCCTCACCAATCATATCGTCCAATGCACACCATCGTCATAAACTTGGATCATCGGGCTTCCTTGTCAATAATATGGACTTCAAAATTTGTGATGATCAGGGTAATCCATTACCTGCCGGTGAAAAAGGTGAAATTGTTATCAAAGGAGGCAATGTTATGAAAGGCTACTGGAAAAATGATAAAGCCAGTGCTGAAACACTAAAAAATGATTGGCTGCACACGGGCGATATGGGTCATATCGATGAAGAAGGCTTTCTCTACGTTTGCGGTCGGTTTAAATCCTTATTGATTGCCAACGATGGTGAAAAATATAGTCCCGAAGGCATTGAAGAAGCCTTTGTGCATAACTCACCCTATATTGATCAATGTCTTTTGTACAACAATCAGGATCCCTATACCATTGCTTTAGTTGTTCCTAACAAAATGGCTATTCAAACTTATTTGAAATCTTGCGGTTTAAGTTCAAACACCGAAGAAGGTCAAGTTGAAGCACTGAAGCTCTTACAAGCAGAATTTACTGCCTATAAAACAGGAGGAATCTATCAGGATATATTCCCACAAAGATGGATCCCAACTGCAATCGCTATTCTTCCTGAAGCTTTCTCTGAAGAAAATAAGCTGGTAAATTCAACAATGAAAGTCGTTCGTGACAAAGTCATTCACTATTTTAAAGACTATGTCGATTACCTCTATACACCAGATGGGAAGAACTTCATCAATACAAAAAATAAAGAAACCATTAGGAATTTTTAAGAGATTCCTTAAAAATAACTCGACACTATCAACACACAATTCAAGCATGAAGTTTAATTCAAAAATAATCAACCTGTTTTTTGCACTACTCCTGTTATCAATCAGCGTCAGTGCAAAAGACTCAGCAGCTGATAAACAACGAAACAATTACAAAGGTAAAGCTCCAAAATACATTTTCTATTTCATAGGCGATGGTATGGGCTTATCACAAGCTAATGCAGCTGAAGCCTATATGGCAGCCGTTAACGGGCAGGATGGTATCCAAAAACTTGAAATGAATAAGTTTCCACACCATGGTTTTTATACCACAAATGCTACCAATCGATTTATAACAGGGTCTGCCGCTGCAGGAACAGCTCTGGCAACAGGTCATAAAACCAGCATCAATACTATCGGGATGGATGCTTCAAAACAAAAGCCCCTTCAGTCTGTAGCTGAAAAAGCCAGAGATTTAGGTTATAAAGTGGGGATCGTTTCATCAGTGTCTATCGACCATGCGACACCCGCATCTTTCTATGCACATCAACCATCTCGTAGTATGTACTACGATATTAGTTTGGAATTGAGTCAATCCAACTTCAACTATTTTGCAGGTGGTGGTATCAACCATCCTGTGGGCGATGGCAAAGAGGAAAAGAATAATATTTTGGCCAACTTTGGCATGGGTGGTGATAAACAAATTGAAAACAAACAGCCTAATTCTATTGACTTGGCTAAAGAACGAGGCTATCGTGTTTTAAACACCAAAGCAGAATTTAATAATCTGAAAAAAGGAGATGATAAAATCATTGCTATTGCTCCGCGTTTGGTTGGTGGAAAAGCTCTACCCTACGCTATCGATCAAAATGAAAATGATATCCCTTTAAGCGAATTTACAAAAAAAGGAATCGAGCTTTTAAACAACAATAAAGGTTTTTTCATGATGGTAGAAGGTGGAAAAATTGACTGGACTTGTCATGCCAATGATGCGGCTACTGCAATCAAAGAAGTTATGAATTTTGACGCAGCAATTAAGGTTGCCGTTGATTTCTATAATAAGCATCCCAAAGAAACTCTAATTGTAGTGGGAGGTGATCATGAAACAGGTGGTATGTCTCTTGGGTTTTCCGGAAGTCATTACCATTCAGCTTTTAAACTGTTACAATATCAGAATATCTCAAACGATGGTTTCACTGAACTTGTCAATGAGTACAAAAAAAACAATATGGGTAATTACAAACTTGAAGATGGAATGGCCCTAATTGAAAAACACTTTGGTCTTGGCAATAAGACTAAAGAACTAGAGCTCTCAGCTCTTGAAAAAAAGCAACTTAAGAATGCTTTTGAACAAAGTATGAAAGACAATAAGGAAATCAAAAAAGATGACCAATTCTATCTACTGTATGGAAGCTACAACCCATTAGCAGTAACAGCTTGCCATATTTTATCTCAAAAAGCAGGAATTGGCTGGACTTCCTTTTCGCATACTGCAACACCAATCCCGGTAAAAGCAATTGGTGTCGGATCGGAACTGTTTTCAGGCTATTTCGACAATACTGATATGGCAAAAAACATATTCAGACTCTTAGAATTAAATTAAGCAATTGAAACTTTTTTATAAGGTGAGTTTTTTAAGTCTTAACAGAACTTAAAGACTCACCTTTTTTCCTTTTCAAAACACCTTCCGAATCCAATCGACATGATCAAAATTCCTAAAAAATCAGATTTTGTTTTAGTTGTCTTATTAATTATTGCCTGCTTTAGTTTAATTGTTGTACCGAATGAGTTTAATAAGGAACAAGAATCTAATACACTGCGAGTAAAAGCACTGGTTTTATCTACCAACAACGATCTGATGGTAGAAACAGGAATATTGAAAACGGGCACACAGAGACTTCAAATCAAAATATTAAACGGAAAATTTAAGAATGCCGAAATCCAGGCATTCAATCAGTTGGTTGGACGTATGGAGTTTGACAAATTTTTTGTACCGGGAGATAAAACATTAACAGTCTTAAATTTAAATCAGGATCACACTACTATTAAAAGTGCCAATGTAATTGATCATTACAGGATAAATATGGAACTGTGGTTATTAATTCTCTTCATTATTCTCCTGGTTAGCTTTGCAGGCTGGATTGGTCTAAAAGCCATCCTATCCTTTATGTTTGCAGGTTTAACCATTTGGAAATTACTCCTACCTGGTTTTTTAAAAGGATTCTCCCCTATCCCTCTTTCTTTAGGAATTGTTGCACTACTAACTTCAGTCATTATTTTCCTTGTTGCCGGAACAAACCGAAAGGGCTTGGTAGCATTTTTAGGAGCAATGAGTGGAATTATTATTACCTGCATTATGGCCATTATTTTTGGTGCAGAGTTCAATATACACGGAGCAATTAAACCCTTTTCTGAAACCTTACTCTATTCGGGTTATGCCCATTTAAATCTCACAGATATATTCCTTGCCGGAATTTTTATTTCCTCCTCAGGTGCGGTTATGGACATCTCAATGGATATTGCAGCCTCTCAAGCCGAAATCATCAATCACAACCCTGCAATTGGTGCAAAAAAATTACGCCAATCAGGATTCGAAGTTGGTAAAGTTGTCGTGGGAACCATGACGACCACTCTGTTACTCGCCTATTCGGGCGGTTTTTCGGCACTTCTAATGGTTTTCATCGCTCAGGGCACCCCTATGACCAATATTTTAAATCTCAATTACGTTTCGGGCGAATTGTTACACACCCTAGTCGGTAGTTTTGGTTTGGTTCTAGTTGCGCCTTTTACAGCAATAATTGGAAGTTGGGTGTTTACCCGTCAAAAGGCTTCTAAAATACTAAACTAAAAAAAGCCAAAACGAAACTCTTCCCGCTATAAAATTCAACAAATCATTTAGATTAAAAAAAAATAAAGCAATGTGTTTTGCCAAATAAAAAAATTGACATACTTTTGATTAACCGATTTAGTAAACCGATTTAGTAAAATTTACACATTGAAGAAGAAGTCAATTAAAGATATCGCCCAAGACTTAGGTCTATCAAAAACGACTGTTTCTTTTGTTCTCAACAACAAAGGAGATGAGAAAAATATTAGTAAAAAAACGCAAAAAAAGATATTGGATTATGTTAGGGAGGTGGACTATCAACCCAATCAAATAGCTAAAAGTTTAAAAAAAGGCAAAACAAACACAATAGGCTATCTGGTTCCCGATATTTCCAACCCCTTTTTTGCTAAAATAGGTCGTTTGCTTGAAGATCATTTTTGGGAAAAAGGCTATCACTTGCTTATAGGTAGTACTGATGAGAATAAAGATAAAGAAACGCAGGTTCTTAACATGTTTGTAAATCGTCAGGTCGATGCCTTAATAGTCGCCTCTTGTTTTATACAAAGTGATGCTATCAAGTCATTATTGTCACAAGATTTTCCTCTCGTATTTTTTGATAGAGAAGATCCGGAAATCGAAGCCAACTACATTTTAGTTGAAAATAAAATTTCGATGAAAAACGCAGTTGAAAGTGCAATCGATTCCAAGTCGCAAAAACTTGGCTTGATATCATTAACACCCGATGTGTATTCCTTGAAAAATCGTATCGAAGGTTATAAGATGGCCTTGGAAAACAACAAGATCGATTTTGACAAAGAATTAATAAGAATTGTTGACAACAATAATTTAAAGAAGGGAACCGAAAAAGAACTTAAATTTTTAATTGAATCGGGTGTTGATACAGTTGTATTTACGAATAACCAGATTGCTGTCATTGCCATTTGGCTGATGAATACTTATTACAAGGATAAGGTTAATGCAATCAAATTCGTCAGTTTTGATAATGTCGATCTGTTCGATTATTCAATGCCCAAAGTAATTTCTGTGGCGCAACCTATTGAAAAAATAGCAATGCACACCACTGATATAATTGAAGAAATATTAAGATCTAAAAAAAGTGAAAACAAAAGAATTGAATTAACACCTAAACTAATCGAACGAAAATAACAAATGAAAAATAATTACTTAAAATCTGGTCCAATTTTCTTAGCCTTCCTTTGTATGGGATTTGGCGATGTTGTGGGCCCTTTAACAAGCCAATTACAAGCTGAATATCAGCTATCAAATTTCATGGCAGGCTTGGTAACTTTCATGGGGTTTATCATGTTTGGATTACTCTCTGTACCAATGGGACTCTATCAGGATAGAAAAGGTAAAAAAACAGTCTTGATATTGGGGATGATAGCAGCCCTTGCCGGGCTAACTCTTCCTATCCTGGGTGATTTCTCTTCATTTGGCCTATTATTAGGCTCTCTCTTACTTCTTGGCACAGGAGCTACAATTTTACAAGTTGCCGGAAATCCAATCATGAGAGATGTATCACCAGAGGGTAAATATTCAAGAAACCTATCATTCGGACAATTCACCAAAGCAATCGGGTCATTATCAGGAGCCTTACTCCCACTGCTTGCAGCAAAATACTGGGGCCTAGACTGGAAAATACTTTTCCCAATTTATTCAAGCATTCTTTTAGTTGCCATTATCTATTTATGGTTTGTCAAAATCGAAGAAAAGAAAAATGAGTCTGAAACTCCAGCATCCTTCAAATCGGTATTATCTCTATTAAAAAACCCCTACGTTTTTTTTATGGTTCTGTCCATATTTCTATACGTTGGAGCTGAAGTAAGTATGAGTGCAAAGCTTCCAAATTTTCTGGAACACAAATTCAATTTTGATATTAAAGAATTAGGTCTTTGGGGAACACTTTTCTTCTTTCTGGCATTGATGACAGGACGATTTCTAGGCGGTATTATTTTAAACTGGATGTCACCTCAAAGATTCTTAAAAATAACATCTCTTGTTGCTATAATTGGAATTTTAGGCCTGTTTATAGCAAGTAATTCAATTATCGGATTTGCAGCTATTCTGGTTATCGGCTTAGGTTTTGCCAATATCTTTCCTTTGGTATTTTCAATTACTATTGATGCAATGCCTGAGCGTAGTAATGAAATATCAGGACTAATGGTAACCGCCATAATTGGAGGAGCTATTGTTCCGGTAATATTTGGAGCAGTTGCTGATATTTTTTCATTGATGGCAGGTTTTATTGTAACACTAGTTTGTATAGGCTATATTTTAGTCTTATCATTTTATAAAAGAAAGTAATTGACGAACATGAATATATGGAGTGACGAAAGAGTCGTATTAACCCTTGATGCAGGTGGAACAAACTTTGTTTTTTCAGCAATTAAAGGTGGTAATGAAATTATAGATCCTATTCAAAAACCATCAAACGCTGATCAATTAGAGCTTTGTTTAAAAACAATAGTTGACGGATTTCAGGAAGTAAGAAACTTACTTGAAGAAGAACCTGTTGCCATTAGTTTTGCATTCCCCGGGCCAGCCGATTACAAAAGAGGTATTATTGGAGATTTAACAAACTTACCGGCATTTCGTGGTGGCATAGCATTGGGGCCAATGTTGGAAAAATACTTTAAGATTCCTGTCTACATCAATAATGATGGTGATCTATTTGCATATGGAGAAGCATTAGGAGGCATCTTACCCGAAATAAATCAAAAACTGGAAGCTGTCAATAGTCCTAAACGCTATAATAATCTAATTGGTATAACTCTGGGAACTGGGTTTGGAGGAGGTTTGGTACAAAATAATGAACTTTTTATTGGCGATAATTCAATCGCTAGTGAAGTTTGGTTAACAAGTTCAAGGCTGTTCCCAGAGCAATTTGCTGAAGAAGGGATAAGTACCCGAGCGATTCAGAGAGTCTATCAGAAGAATGCTCAAAATGAATTAAATCCGGATTTAATGCCGATTGATATTTATGCGATTGCTAAAGATGAGAACCATCCTAATAATAAAGCAGCAAAAATTGCTTTTAAACAATTCGGGAATTGCTTAGGAGATAGTTTAGCCAATCTACTGACGATTACAGATGGAATTGCCGTCATTGGTGGAGGACTTTCCGGAGCCAGTGACCTATATATGCCAGCAGTGATGGATGAAATAAATGGACAGTTGCAAACGGCTCAGGGTGAAAGTATCCCCCGATTGGTTCAGAAAGTTTATAATATTGATAACGAACTCGAGTTTAATGAATTTATTAAAGATCGTTCCAAAGAAATTATGATACCTGGAACGAATAAATGTTTAAAATATGATCCGGAACCTCGTTTAGCTATATGCTCGAGTAAATTGGGAGCAAGCAGAGCCATTGGAATTGGTGCCTATGCTTTTGCTATAAATGAGGTCAATCAAATTGAAAATTTTAAAAACTAATAAATTAAATAATAACCCCTAGTATTCTATTTTTTTCACAAAGTTGCTAAATCGGTTTAGTTAACATCTATGAAATAATAATAAAACTAAAATAGGAAAACTAAATCCAAAATAAAATGCCAATGACTCAAAACTAACCTAAACTAAAAAAGGGAAATGCGCTAACATTTCCCAAGCAAATAATGTTCATCAAAACATTAAGTTAATAATCATAACCACTCAAATTTATGAAAAAAAAATCATTAAATAAATCTTCCCTTTTCCGTGAAGGTTTTAAACAGAGTGCAATCGTTTTCTTTTTAAGCCTTATGATTGTACTATCCAGTCAGTCTGATGTATCAGCTGCAAGCGCTAATCAAAAAGATCAAGATCACACAATTACAGGTGTAGTAACCGATTCTCAAGGACTTTCATTACCTGGAGTTAGTGTAAGAATCAGTGGAACAACACAAGGAACATCTACCGACATCGACGGAAGATACACCATTAATCAATTAGAAAAAGGACAAACTCTAATCTTTTCTTTTATTGGAATGGTTTCTCAAGAGTTAGATCCTTCCACAGCAACAAGTTTCGACATTGTTATGTTGGATGATGCTCAAGGACTTGAAGAGGTTGTTGTTGTAGGATATGGTTCGATGCAGAGAAAACAAATTACCAGTTCTGTATCAACTGTTGATTCTGAAAGCTTGCAAAAGAAAGCAACAACGACTCCAATGCAGTTATTACAAGGTAAAGTTGCTGGTTTAACCATTAGTAGACCTAGTGGCTCAGACCCTACTGCTAGTCCATCAATAATGATCCGAGGAAATACATCTCTTAGAGGTTACGCTTCTCCTTTGATCATTGTAAATGGTGTTGAAGTTTCTTCTCTAGATATTATATCACCAGAAGATATTGAAACATTCTCAGTGCTGAAAGATGGTTCTGCTGCTGCTATTTATGGATCCAGAGGAACTAATGGTGTTATCATTATTACAACCAAAGAAGGGAAAGAAGATAGAGCTACTGTCGAGTATTCTGGTTATGCATCCTTTGAACAAGTGTACAATAAGCCTGATATGTTGACAGCTGACGAGTTTAGAGCATTAGGAAATAAGCTGAGTAAAGAAACCGGTGATGCTTCAACAGACTGGTATGACGAATTACTTCAAACATCACGAAATTACACGCACAACATTGCAATAAGTGGTGGCTCTTCTAAAACAAAATATCGTGCATCTATCGAGCACAGCGATGTTACAGGTATTGTTTTAGAATCATTTAAGAAAAGACTTAATGGTAGAATTAACATTAACCACAAAGCTATAAACGACAGACTAAATGTAAAAGCAGATCTTTCTGCAAGTCAAACAAGATATCGTGCACCTGATTATGGAGCTTTTAGCACGGCTGTTACAATGAATCCGACTCATTCTATTTATAACGAAGATGGGACTTATCAATATTTTAGTGAACGATTCAGAGATAATCCGATTGCTTCTATAAAAAACAGAACCAGCGATAATGCACATAAAATCCTATTATCAAGTATTTATGCTGACTTCAAAATTATCGAAGGGTTAAAACTAGGTGGTCGATTAGCTTGGAAAATTGAGGATTGGAATATTGGAGAATATGAATCTCGTTTATCTGAAAGAAGTATAGAAAATAGTCAAGAAGGTTTTGCTAAAAGAGAAGCAAAATTTAGTTATAGAGACAACTACGAGTTAAATGCCAACTATCGCAAACAAATTGGTAAACATGAATTGAGCGGTATGGTGAATTGGACCTATGAGAAAGACATCTACGAAACAATGTTAATGGAAAACAGAGGTTTCGCTACTGATGCTTTCCTTTATAACAGTATTGAGTCTGGTTCATTTTTGAAAGACCCGGATCAATCCGATTATAAAATGGATACATACAAGCAAAAAGTAGAATTAGAATCCTACCGCGCTCGTTTGGTTTACTCATATGACAATAAGTATATGTTAACTGGAAGTATCAATCGTGAAGGTTCATCAGTGTTTGGTAAGAACAATAAATGGGGAACATTCTTCGGTGTATCTGGTGGATGGACTATCTCAGAGGAGAGTTTCATGCAGACTATTCCAGAAATAGATTATCTTAAACTACGTATTGGATATGGTGAAACAGGAAATGCTGGAGCTAGCCCATATTCATCTTTAGCAAGAATTGGTCAGGAATTTTTATCATATAACTTTAGAGGAAAACCTATTGTTGCCTATGGTTTAACAAATAACCCTAACCCAAATTTAGGTTGGGAGAAAAAAGCTGAAATAAACTTTGGTTTAGATTTCGCTATCCTTGACAATAAAATTGATGGTAGTCTGGATGTATATCAAAGAAAAACCAGTGATTTGCTTTATTTACTACCTGCAGCCCTACCTTCTGCTGTAAATGATAAATTATTAACAAATATCGGAGATCTTTATAGTGAAGGTATTGAGTTAAGCATAAATACCAAAAATATCGTATCTGAAGATTTTAGCTGGACAACTTCCTTTAACGCTTCTTACAATCAAGGGAAAGTTGAAAAATTAGATCTTTCGTCAGGCAGTGCATTTTTCCATGTTGAAGAAACAAGTTTAGGTTCCATTTATAAAGTTGAAACAGGAGAACCATTAGGTAACTTTTATGGAAAACGTTTCGATAGAATTGATGAAAATGGGAATTGGGTTTTCAAAGATTTAAACAACAACGGAGAAATGGATGAAGGCGAAGGTGATAAAGAAATTATAGGAAACGGAGCTCCTAAATATCATATTGGCTTAACCAACAGTTTAAGATATAAAAACTTTAATCTGGACATCTTCTTCCGTAGTGCTCTTGATTTTGACATTCTTAACCATGGAAAAATGTTTTATGAGAACATTAATAAATTTCCTAATTCAAACATTTATGCGACAACGGGACAGAATGGTTTAAAAGATGCACCTCAATATTCAGATTATTATCTTGAAAAAGGAGATTATATCAAACTTGAAAACATTTCTCTGTCATACAATTTTGATGTCAAGAATATCAACTATATATCATCAGCAAGATTGTATGTTTCCTGCTCAAATGTATTTACAATTACTAAGTACTCAGGCCTTACTCCCGATCTTGAGGCAGGTGGTCTAACGCCAGGTGCTGATCGCTTAAACTTTTATCCTGTTTCAAGAACATTTACCATTGGAGCATCTATCAAGTTTTAATTAAATTGATATAAGACATGAGTGTTATTCAATAAACAAACACCCATGGCATTTGAAATTCAATTTTAAAATTAATCAAAATGAAATACATATATACATTATTAGCTTTCAGCCTTATAAGCACACTTTTTGTGTCTTGTTCTGACTTGGAGGAAGAAATTTACAGCGAAACTGTAGTCGAAAATTTCTATAATAATAAAGAAGAAATAATTGGGGCCTATACTCGCCCATGGGCACATACACAATGGGTGTTACCATTAACAATTTTTCAATTAAGCGAGTTATCTGCCGATGCCGTTGTCACTCCTACCAAATCAGATGGTAGTCATTATTCAGATGGAAAAAACATTGCTTTTCATCAGCACAAATGGACTTCTGAGCATCCTACTATTGATGAAGCATGGGCTATTACATGGGAAGGTATTGGCTTTGTTAATGGTGTTCTTCAAGGGATTGATCCTGTAGACTTCGAAGAAAAACAAGTCCCAATTAGTAAAGCTGAAATGATCGCAGAACTAAGATGTTTACGTGCATACTGGCATCTTATAGCATGTGACTTATGGGGTAATGTACCTATTACAACAAAAGTTTCTGATCCTGCATACCCAGCAACTAATACGCGTAAAGAGGTTTATAAATTCATCGAAACAGAACTACTGGCAACTATTGATGATCTTCCGGTGAAAAAACATGCTGAAACCTATGGTTATTTTACAAAAGCAGGAGCTAAAACACTTCTTGCCAGACTTTATCTGAATTCAAAGGTATACACTAATGAAGAATATTATACAGAATGTATAGATATGTGTAATCAGGTGATTTCAGCTGGAAACTATGAATTAGATGAAAACTGGCAAGGTCCATTTTTACCAACAAATGAATTTTCTAAGGAAAATATATTTGCATTTGCTCTTGATGGTGTAACAGGATGGTCATATAATATTAGTGCATTTACATTACCCAATGTACTAAAAAATAAATTTGGTTTACAATTCGATCCATTTAACGAAATGTACACTGTTGAAGAATTTTACGACAGTTATAATGATTCTGACAAACGAAAAGAACAATATTTAGTAGGTCCTCAATATGGTTCTGATCCCAACACGCCTCTGGTTACTATAGATAAACATATTTCTAGTATCAATAATGCTGGACTTGACGAAGGTGCACGAAACTACAAGTATGTGTTTGGAGAGAATTCTCAAGGTCATATTCATGAAACAGATTTAGTTGTATTAAGATTTGCCGATGTAATTCTTATGAAAGCTGAAGCTCTTATGCGTATTAATAATGGTATTGCCACTCAAGAAGCTGTTGATTTAGTTAATCAAATCAGAAAAAGAGCATTTGGAACAAATTACGAAGCTAATAAATACACAACAACAAATCTTACAATGGATGAATTGTTGGCTGAGCGAGGTAGAGAGTTTGCCTATGAAGGACAAAGAAGAACTGATCTTATCCGTTTTGGAAAGTTTACTGGAACCAGATGGGCTAAAGATAATGTAAGTGAAGATTACAGAACTCTTTTCCCTATTCCTCTTAAACAAACCAATCTTAATCCAAATCTTGACCAGAACTTGGGCTATTAAACAACCAATACAACTTGTCTGTTTTGGCAGGCAAGTTGTTTTTTTCACCATCAGCTTTAAATGTTTATCAATGCATAAAATTATTATCACTCAAATTGTTCTTTTCTGTCTGTTTCTAACTGCATGCAAACAAAATGAAACACAAAAAGAATCTGCTGACTATACTCCATATGTAAAACCACTTGTTGGGACTCTAGGAGAAGGAAATACCTACCCTGGTGCACAAGTGCCTTTCGGTATGGTACAATTAAGTCCTGACACAGAAAGATGGAATTGGGGAGCTGCTTCGGGTTATGAATATTCTGACAGCACCATTTATGGCTTCTCTATGACACATTTACATGGTACTGGTATTCCAGATCTTGGTGATATTTTATTTATGCCAACAGAGGGTAAACTTTATATAAATAGTGGGAGTAAAGATCTCTCAGAACCTGGCTATTTATCTCGTTTTTCTCACAAAAATGAAACCTCAGAAGCCAATTATTATTCTGTATTATTAGATAATTATAATATCAAAGCAGAACTAACAGCCACTAACAGAGCTGGATTGATGCGTTTTACTTATCCAAAATCAGATAGTGCTCATATCGTACTGGATTTGAGTCATGTATTACGCCACAAAGTGATTTGGTCAAATATTCGAGTTGAAGATGAATCAACCATAACAGGAATGCACCAAGTAAAAGGATGGGCAAAAGAGCGCTATGTGTATTTTGCGGCAAAATTCTCACGTCCATTCGATAATACCCGTATTTTCTCCAATAAAAAAGAGGAAAAATACGATTCATATAAAACCTACCGATTTAAAAGTAGCATTGAAGCTGCTGGACCCGATATTCAATTTGTAGCTGACTACAAAACTGACGATTCGGAACAAATACTTGTAAAAGTTGGGATATCTGCCATTAGCACAGCTAACGCCATGAAAAATCTGGATACAGAAATCGCAAATTGGGATTTCGATCAAGTGAAAGAAAATGGCAAAACATTATGGAATAAAGAACTTGCTAAATTTGAAGTAACAGGTACAAAAAAACAAAAGGAAACTTTTTATACAGCTGCCTATCACGCTTTTATGTCACCAACAAATTATTTCGACGTTGATCGCTCCTACCGTGGATTTGACCAAAATATTCACAAAGCAGAAAACTTCGATAATTATACCGTATTCTCTCTATGGGATACCTATAGAGCAACTCATCCCCTATTTTGCCTGACTCAGGCAAATAGAAATGCCAACATGATTAATTCAATGTTGGAACACTATAAACAAAGCCCGGATAAGTTACTTCCTATTTGGTCGTTCTGGAACAATGAAACCTGGTGTATGATTGGCTATCATGCTGTTCCTGTAATTGTTGATGCCTATTTCAAAGGTGTTAAAGGTGTGAATTGGGAATTAGCCTACGAAGCTTGCGTTCGTGCAGCAACACACCCTCAATATGATGCTACGAAAGAATTCGAAAAACTAGGTTACGTACCCTACGATATCGAGAACGAATCAGTTTCCAAAACACTGGAATATGCCTATGACGATTACTGTATTGCTCGAATGGCTAAAGCATTAGGTAAAACCGAAGATTATAAACGGTTTTCGAAACGTGCCATGTCATATAAAAATCTTTTCGATCCTAAAATTGGATTGATGCGTCCCAAAAACAGCAAAGGGGAATGGATGCCAAACTTTGATACTCACTTTTTCAAACACATGGGTGCTTTTACTGAAGGAACGACATGGCAGTATACATGGACAGTTCCTCACGATGTTCAAGGCTTAATTGACATTTATGGTGGGAATGAAAATTTCACGAATAAATTGGATTCCGTTTTTGCTAGCAGTAACGATAAAGACTATTTGGGTGTGGATGATATACATGGTAGAATTGGTGAGTATTGGCACGGAAACGAACCTAGTCACCACATCAGTCACCTGTATAGTTACGCAGGACAAGCATGGAAAACACAAGAGTTAACTCGAAAAATTATTGCAACACAATATGGCAACACCCCTGGCTCTTTATGCGGCAATGACGACTGCGGACAAATGTCAGCTTGGTATATTTTTAATGCCATGGGATTTTATCCCGTTTGTCCAGGAAGCGATGAGTACATCATTACATCGCCAGCTGTTCCTTCAGTAAAAATGAATATGAGTAATGGTAACAGCCTTGAAATTATTGCAGAAAACTATTCAGAAACAAATGTTTATATCCAATCTTTAAAAATTAATGGCAAAGAATGGAATAAAACATGGTTATCTTACAATGATATAAAAGACGGAGGTAAAATGGAATTCGTACTGGGAGATCATCCAAACAAAAAATGGGGCTCTTCTGAAAAGGTATCACCACCTTCGTTCTCAGATAAAAAATAAACAACCAGTTATCCCATGTTTTTCATAAAATAAAAAATGTGGGATATAAAAAAGCAAATTCAAAAATCAACTAATATGAAGTCACTGACTTATTTACTTATTGCGACATTAGGCATTTTAAGTTATACCAACTTAAGTGCCCAAGATAAAGATCTGACCCAATACGTCGATCCTTTTATAGGTACTCAGGAAATGGGACATACCTTCCCTGGGGCTTGTGCTCCATTTGGAATGGTTCAACTAAGTCCTGATACCGATAGTATCTTATTCTCTACTAACGGAAAATACAATAAAGACGTATACCGTTACTGTGCAGGTTACCAGTACACAGATAAATCTATTGTTGGTTTTAGTCATACACACTTAAGTGGCACCGGTCATTCTGATCTGGGTGACTTTTTAATTATGCCAACCATTGGTCAAGTCAATTACAATCCTGGCACAATCGAAAACACAAAAAATGGCTACCGTTCGATGTATCGTAAAGAGACTGAAAAAGCAGAGCCCGGATACTATACCGTTGAACTGGATGATTACAAAATTAAAGCTGAATTAACAGCAACACAACGTGTCGGCTTTCATCAATACACATTCCCTAAAACAGATGATGCCCATATTATTTTAGACCTTAATCATGGTATCTATAATTACGATGGTAAAGTATTATGGTCGACGATTCGAGTTGAAAACGACACTCTGGTTACAGGTTATAGAATTACTCGCGGCTGGGCAAGAACCAACTACCTGTATTTTGCAATTAGCTTTTCTAAACCAATTAAAAATTACGGTTGTCAGAATAATGAAAAAGTCATTTATAATGGTTTCTGGAGAAAGTTCGACGAAACCAAGAACTTCCCGGAAATGGCAGGTAAAGCTTTGACAGCCAATTTCGATTTTTCAACAGAAGAAAATGAACAAGTAAAAATCAAATTTGCTCTGTCAGCAGTTAGTACCGAAGGTGCACTAAAAAATCTAAAAGCAGAAGTTCCGCATTTCGATTTTGATCGTACAAGAGCGGAAACAAAAGCAGCATGGAATAACGAATTAAGCAAGATTAATGTAACAGCGTCAAACGAAAAGAAAACAACATTCTACACATCTCTGTATCATTCATTTATCAATCCAGTAGAATATATGGATGTGGACGGAAAATACAGAGGTTTAGATCACAATATTCATCAGGCTGAAGGTTTTACAAACTACACCGTATTCTCACTATGGGATACCTACAGAGCACAACACCCTTTGCTTTCACTTATTCAACCCAAGCGTTCATCTGATATGATTAATTCGATGCTTGCACATTATGAGCAATCTGTGCATAAAGTCTTACCTGTTTGGAGTCACTTTGGAAATGAAAATTGGTGTATGATTGGTTATCACGCTGTACCTGTTATTGCAGATGCCTGGATAAATGGCCTACGTGGCTTTGATCCTGAAAAAGCTTTGGAAGCATGTTTAGCCAGTGCTAATTACAATATGTATGATGGAATCGGTGATTACAAAAAATACAAATATGTGCCACACGAAACCAGTAAAGTTGGTGCTTCTATAACACTTGAGTACGCTTACGATGATTATACCATTGCCCAATTTGCTAAGTCATTGGGAAAATCTGATATCGAAAAAGAGTATCTAAAACGTTCTGAAAGCTGGAGAAATTTATTCGATGACGAATCAGGATACGTCAGAGCAAAAACTAAAGCTGGTGAATGGGTTTCACCTTTCGATCCTCTGGATACTCATGGCGCAGGATTTATTGAAGGAAATTCTTGGAACTACTCCTTATATGTTCCGCAGAATGTAAGTGGTTTGGCTAATAAGATGGGTGGTAAGGAGCGTTTTGCAGCACATCTGGATTCGCTTTTTACCATGCACATCCCGGACAAATACTTCGCTCATACTGAAGATATTACCAGAGAAGGTATTATGGGGGGCTATGTTCATGGAAACGAGCCTAGTCATCATGTGGCATATATGTACAACTGGGCTGGGAAACCCTGGAAAACACAAGAGCGCATTCACAAGATCATGAAAACAAAGTACCTGAATAAACCTGATGGTTTATGTGGGAATGATGATTGCGGACAAATGTCAGCCTGGTATATTTTCTCATCTTTAGGTTTCTATCCTGTATGTCCGGGTTCGGGGCAATATGTTATTGGAGCGCCATCGGTTAAGGAAGCCAAACTAAATTTGGAAAATGGAAAAACCTTTGTGATAAAAGCTCCAAATTTCTCTGATAAGAATATATACATCAAGTCAGTTACTCTTAACGGAAAACCATGGAAATATAATTTTATCAACCACAAAGATATTGTAAACGGTGGTGAACTTGTTTTCAAAATGACTCATCGCCCTAACAAAAAGTGGGGTAATTCTGAGGATACGTTCCCTTACTCAAACACTAAAAATTAAATAAGCCATATTTCACTGAAAACAGGGACTATTATGCCTCTGTTTTCATTAGAACAATCAATCTTTCTGAGAAAAACTCACTAAAATAACATGACACAAATAATATCTAAATGCATGCTTCTAGCATGTATAACAGCCATCACTATATCTTGTTCAAATGAAAGAAAGGCTCCTGTTGATGTTACAAATTACAAATGTATCACCGAATCAAACTCTGAAAATTCTCCTGTGGGTGAAGACATTAGTAAACTAACAGACAATGATCCTTATTCAAAATTCTTAACATTTAGCAATAACAGCGTTGTTGAATTTCAAATATTGAAAAAGTGTACACTAAGTCGTTATTCTATTGTTTCAGGTGGCGATGAAGAATCTCGAGATCCGTATACATGGACTCTTGAAGCAAGTAATGATCGTATATCATGGACACTGATTGATACACAAGAAAACATAGAATTTTCTGAAAGAAATCAAAACTTAGAATTTAAAATAACGGACGCTGACTCCTATAAATTCTTCCGTTTAAATCTTTCAACCAAGGCTAGTGATATTCTTCAAGTTTCCGAAGTTGAACTTTGGGGGCATTGGGATTCATCAGACAAAAACCCAATTGCTTTATTTTCATCCAATAAACAATCATTCTTCAATAAAGGAGAAGTAAGTTTCACCAACCTTTCTGAGAAATCAGATAGCCACCAATGGTATTTTGAGGGGGGATCACCAGAATCAAGTCAGGAAGCTAATCCTGTAGTCAACTATAAATCTCACGGCAAATATACAGTTCAATTGATTGCTGGCAATAATGAACTTAAAGACACAATTACACTCGATGACTATGTTGTTGTGAAACGAGAAGGTGCTTGGGATCAATTTCAATACCCTAAAACAAATTTTGTAAACACAACCCTAGGAGGCAATGGTGATTTTTACAAGGAGCTTGTTCCACAACCAATCAATTTAATTAACGAAGTCTGTCTGGATGTATGTAAAATTCTTTACCGCAGTGTTGACGAAATAAACACTCTTGATATACTGGATTACTCCATTGAGGATATCGAAACGATCTCTGCAAAAGGTGGAAATCCTCCGCATATTAACATCTTTTTTAGCTCAAGCTACCTGGTTAAAAAGAAGAATGATATGAGTAATGATGAACTTATATCTGAAATCGTAGGCGTTCTTTATCACGAGCTAACACATGGGTATCAATACTCACCTAAGGGTGCTGGGAGTTATAAACAAGGCACTGACTTTTTCGGATTTTTAGAAGGTACAGCTGACTATGTGAGATACAAAGCTGGCTACTCAAACCTTAGCTACAGAAAACCCGGAGGTCATTGGAATGATGGTTATAAAACATCCGCATTTTTTATCGATTGGCTCCATACCAAAGATTCAGACTTTGTTTATAAGCTCAATCAAACTGCTTTAACGATTATTCCATGGTCATGGGAAAAAGCAACTCAGGAAATTCTTTCGGCTTCAGTTTCTGATTTATGGAATGAATATCAAGAATATCTAAAATCATATGCCCAGTCCGATGAAAAACAAAATGTCTAATCCAATTCATATTAATATCTATACTAAAAACAATCAAATTATGAGAAAATTACTAAACCTCAGCTTAGTTTTTCTAGCTGTAATTTTATTCACAAACTGTGATAAAGATGAAAGTCTTAATCTTTCGCAGATTGAAAGCAAAGTAAAGGCTGAATTTGTAGCGGACAAACAAACTATTTTTGTTGGAACAAGCGTACAGTTTACGAATCGAACGGTTTATGGAAACACCTATGAGTGGACTTTTGAAGGCGGTGAACCTGCAACAAGTACTGACAAAGACCCAATAGTAACCTATTCCGAATTAGGCGACTATAAGGTAAGCCTAAAAATAACCAATGAGTATGGTGAAAACACAAACACTCAAGACTCTTACATAAAAGTTACTGACGATGCTGGTTGGGCAAATTTTCAATTCCCAAATATCCATTTCACAAATAAAACAATCAACGGAAATGGTAGTTTATATGCCGATTTGATCCCTAACGAACAAGAGTTTATCAAAAAGGTCTGTTTACAAGTATGTGTAGAGTTATTTAAAAGCGTTGATGAAGTAAACACCATTACAGACATCACTTATACCGTTGAAGATACTGACGTTTTATCTGCAAAAGGTGGAACTCCCCCACATATTAACATCAGTTTCAGCTCAAGTTATTTAATGCAGAAAAAAAATGAAGGCTTGTCTGATGAAGAATTGATTAAAGAAATTGAAGGTGTATTGGTTCACGAAATTACTCATGGATACCAATATGAACCTAAGGGTGCTGGTAATTATGCTCAGGGAACTGATTTCTTTGGTTTTATCGAAGGTATTGCTGATTACGTAAGATACGTTGAAGGCTTCACACCTACTTCTCGCCGTTCAACAGGTGGAAACTGGAAAGATGGTTACAACACCTCAGCTTTCTTTATCGACTGGTTGCATACAAAGGATAATTATTTTGCGTACAAACTAAACCAATCAGCAAAAACCATTAATCCTTGGTCATGGGAAGCCGCAATAAAAAAGATATTAGGTTCAGACACTTCTGTTGCAGAACTATGGAGCGAGTATCAAAGTGATCTTACATCTGGTAAAATTACTCAGATAGATGCTGAGCTAAAAGAGATGAGAGAAAACAGAGAAGATGTTGACTATCCAAGTGATTCTGGAGAAGTTGTTGACATTACAGAATCGGGATGTACCATAAGCAGGGATATGTCTGCTGATTCTCCTGAAAACGAAAGCGTTGAAAAACTAATTGATAACAATTTTGCTTCTAAATATCTAATTTTCACAAACAACACCTGGGTTAGATTTGACTGTGAAAAAGCTTCAGTTCTTAAAGCTTACACTCTTACTTCAGGTAATGATGCTCCTGGCAGAGATCCAAAAAATTGGACATTATTAGGATCAAATGACGGTACTAACTGGGCGGAGATTGATTCTCGTTCTGGCGAATCCTTTTCTGCCAGAATGGAAACAAGACAATTTGAATTTGAAAACACAAATGCTTATAAGTTCTTCAAATTCGAGTTTGAAAATACTGAAGGTGATATATTCCAGCTTTCCGAAGTTGAATTATTTAATGGTATTCCTGTAAAAGAAGATAAAGAAGAAGAGGACGAAGGTGAAGTTGACATCACAGAGAAAATTATTTCAGCTGCCGTTCAAGCTGAAGATTTCGCCTTTTTTGATTGGGGACTACCAGAATTTGCATATGATAATAATCCTGGAAGCTCCTTTTTCAATATGAATAACAATACCTGGTTTGTATTTGAAACAGAAAAAAAATACAATGTCAACAGACTTTCAATTAGTGCAACAGCTAATCTTTTCGGAATTGAGTTCGTGTTTACACCTGATGAATTTATTTTGTTAGGCTCTAATGATGGCCAAAACTGGACCGAGATTACCACCGTTGCAGAAACTGGCATTATTGCATTTGAAGAAAGAAAAGAATTTGCTTTCGAGAATTCTGAATACTATAAATTCCATAAAATCACATTGTCTGCCGAAATTGAAGAGGGAGATAACAAAAGAATAATGATTGGAGAAATGGAATTGTTCGGAACTGCAGAATAATAAAATTAAACTCAACCAACTATAAAAAGACCACTATTGCTTAGATAGTGGTCTTTAAATAAGACAACACAAAAGTGTCATGATTAAAAATATTCTCATTTTTTTAGCCTTAAGTCTCAGTATCTATTCTTGCCACACAGCTAAAGACTATACGCAATGGGTTGATCCCTTTATCGGAACCGGAGGACACGGACATACCTATCCTGGTGCACAAGTCCCATTTGGTATGGTTCAACTAAGTCCTGATACCCGAAATGATGAATCCTGGGATGGCTGCGGTGGTTATCACTATTCTGACTCTTCTATAATCGGTTTTAGCCATACTCACCTGTCAGGTACCGGAGTTTCTGATTATGGAGATATTTTGTTAATGCCAATTACTGGTAAGGTCGATTTGAATTCCGGAACAAGTCAAAAACCCGATTCTGGATATCGCTCACGTTTTTCTCACGAAAACGAAACTGCTACCCCAGGCTACTACTCCGTATTTTTAGATGACTATCAGGTAAAAGCTGAACTAACAGCTACCGAAAGAGTTGGTTTTCACCGCTACACATTCACCCAAACAGGTGATATCAATATTCTGCTTGACCTAATACATAGAGATCCAGTAATTGATTCCGAAATTGAAATTACTGGCCCAAAAACCATACAAGGAAAAAGAAGATCAAAATATTGGGCAGGGGATCAACACTTATTCTTTGCCATTGAATTTTCGAAACCCTTCAATGCAACAAAAATATTTGACAATCAAAACGAAACGGCATCTTCTCAAAGTATCAAAGGAAAAAAATTGCAAGCAACCGCACTTTTCTCAGTTAAAGAAGGTGAACAACTTGAAATAAAAGTCGCACTATCAGCAGTAAGTGCTGAAGGAGCAAGAAAGAATTTAGAACATGAATCTGCAAAGCTCGATTTTGACAAAGCCAGACAATTAGCAAGTACCAAATGGAATAAAAGCCTGAGCAAAATTGAAGTTGAAGGTGGGTCAATAAAAGAAAAAAGAATATTCTATTCAGCTCTTTATCACAGCCTTTTAACACCAAATATCTCTCAGGATGTAGATGGCCAATACCGAGGTATGGATGGCATGGTACATCAAGCTACTGGCTTTACCAACTATACTGTATTCTCTTTATGGGATACCTTCAGAGCCTTACACCCGTTACTTAGCATTGTAGAACCTGAACGAACAGGTGATTTTGTAAAATGTCTGGTACAAAAAAGTAAAGAGTTTGGTGAATTACCAATGTGGGAACTTGCCTCAAATGATACCCGTTGCATGATCGGTTATCATGCCGTATCACTTATTACTGATGCGTATGTTAAGGGCATCACTAATTTTAATCTTGAGGAGGCCTACATTGAGATGAAAAAAACGGCTATGCTCAATAAGCGAGGCTTAAAAGCCTACAAAACTTTAGGCTATGTCCCTTCTAATAAAAGTAGTCAAGGTGTATCTAAAACTTTGGAATATGCCTATAACGATTGGTGTATTGCTCAAGTTGCTAAAGCTCTAAACAAACATGAGGATTACGATTATTTCATGAATCGTGCTTCAAACTACAAAAATATTTATGACCCTTCAGTGGGATTCATGCGAGGAAAAAACGATGATCATACATGGGTGAAAAATTTTGATCCTACAGCTGTTGGTTACAACTATACCGAAGGAAATTCATTTCAATACAGTCTGTTTGTTCCACACGATATTGCAGGTATCACCAATTTACTGGGAGGTAAAAAAGAACTTGAAAATTGGCTCGACCGCCTTTTCACAACCGAAATGGAACATGAACTTGAGGAACTAACCGATGTGAGTGGTTTAATTGGTCAGTACGCTCATGGTAACGAACCAAGCCATCATATGGCCTATCTGTACAATTATGCCAATGCCTCATGGAAAACACAACACATGGTTCGCCATATTATGGAAACTCAGTACAACGATACACCAGATGGGCTTTGTGGTAATGAAGATTGCGGTCAAATGTCTGCTTGGTATGTTTTAAGTGCTATGGGATTATATTCCGATTGTCCTGGATCTCCTACCTATTCAATTGGATCTCCAATATTCGACAAGGTGACATTGCACCTTGACAATGATAAAACCTTCATAATAAATGCTAAAAACAATGGTAAAAAACAACCATATATCAAATCTGCTCATTTAAATGGGAAAGAATGGAGTCGTACCATCTTATCTCATTCTGAGATAACAAAAGGTGGAGAATTAATACTCAATATGAGTAAAGAAGCAAACAGAAACTGGGGCATTGAAACTGCCAATTCAACATCGACTTATCCATCATCACCGATAGTTTATCTGTCAGAACCCACAGATGTTTTTATCGATCAATTTATTGTAGATATTAAATGTAATGATCCGGATGCTAAAATCTACTATACACTTGATGGCTCTACACCAAACCAAACAAGTAAGCAATTCAAAGATGCCTTCATCCTTAAAGAAAGTACCGATTTAAGAATGAGATCGTACAAAAAAGGCTGTCTGCCAGGATATGTAGTACACAGACAAATCAAAAAACAGGAGGCATTAAATTTAAAGGCTTCTGAAATTAAAACAGGCCTTCGCTATTCATATTATGAAGGCATTTACCGATCGGTTTACGATTATTCACTGGATACACCAGTTAAAACCGGAATTGTTGCAGTACCAAGCCTTGAAGTATGTAATAGAAATGAATGGATAGGTCTAAATTTTAACGGTTATATAAAAATTTCTCATTCTGGAGAATATACATTTTACATGTCAGCTAACGATGGTTGTAAATTGACTATTAATGGTGAAGAACAATTTGAAAGCGACGGTCGAAAATCACATGCATTTGGTCAAAAATCTAGTATTAAATTGTCAAAGGGCTATCACAAAATCGAGTTCGATTTCTACCAATGTTCAGATAATATTGACCTAATTGTAGATTGGGAAGGCCCAAATATAAAAAGACAAAATATTCCGGCAAACGTCTTTTATCATTCAAAATAGTAAAACTCAACAACAAACAACAACTACCTTACTCCCATAAAGTTAAAACATAACTGGGGAGTAAGGTTTAAATTAAAACGCAAATGGCGGTTTAATTTCTAAACTATTGAGTATGCATTTATATCCAATTAAATTCGTCCCCATTCCTAAAGAAACAATATGGGGTGGAAACAAGTTAGAAAGTTTACTATCAAAAGACTTTCCTACAAACAAAAAAATAGGTGAAAGTTGGGAAATATCTGGGGTGAAAGATAATATCTCACTTGTAGCCAACGGTCATTTAAAAGGAGAATCCTTAAATAAACTAATTGACAAATTCGGAAGTCGGCTATTAGGTCATAAATTGTATGAAAAATTCGGAAATGAATTTCCTTTACTCATTAAATTTATTGATGCTGACGATGCCCTTTCCATACAAGTACATCCCGATGATAAACTGGCGAAAAAACGTCATAATTCATTTGGAAAAACCGAAATGTGGTATGTTATCGATGCAGAAAAAGATGCCAATTTGATTGTCGGCTTCAATCAAAGAGTAGACCAGAAACTCTATCAGCAAAAGCTAAAAGAAGGTAATCTGGAAGATATTCTAAATACGGAACAAGTTAAAAATGGCTCTTGCTACTTCATTCCTGCTGGTCGCGTTCATGCCATCGGGAAAGGGATTCTTTTAGCTGAAATACAGCAGAATTCTGATATCACCTACCGCATGTACGACTGGAACAGAGTTGATCAACAAGGGAAATCGAGAGAACTACACACCGAAATGGCTGTGGATGCTATTGATTATAGCTTGGAAGAAGAATATGCAACACCATATACCTCTGAGATAAATAAAACAACAAGCCTGGCACAATGCGATTACTTCACTACCAATCATCTGGTATTTGATTTAGAAATTATGCGAGATTACTCCCTTTTAGATTCCTTTATCATTTATATCTGTTTGGAAGGGGAGTTTGAAATCTGCTATAATAATCTTGATAGAACACTAGTAAAAAAAGGAGAAAGTTTTTTAATTCCAGCTGAACTAAATAATTTAAGTCTTAAACCTAAAACTCAGGCTAGTTGTCTTGAAGTATACATTTAAAACTGATAAACAAACAATTTTGGACTAAGGATTTAGGATAAGTAAAAATGGTTTTTGGTTAGTCGTTAATGGAGAAAGTTTCTATCTTAACTGATGAACTTTCTCCTATAAACTGTATCCTTTATCCTTACTCCTTTTCTCCTTCTACTCTCTGATTCAAGATAGCAAAATTCCAATTGTACTTTTTAGCAAGTATCCCAATCATAATAACTGCTGCAAGTACCATAATAATCAAATCTTTCACCGGATCAACATGATTGTTGATAAACAAAGCTGGTGTTTGCAGAACAGATGCCTTAGCTGTCACAAATATTGAGATAAAAATATTGTTGGCCGCATGAGCTCCCATGGCCGTTTCAATCCCATCGTCAAGTACGGACATCAGTCCAAAGACTAAACCAAATATAATATACTGAGGCATGGTAATCCAAAAGCCATATTCCTTAACCTCAGGATTCATAATATGCAACAAACCAAAAGCCACAGCTGGTAATAAGGCTGCTAGCCATCGGCTGCGTGTCCATCGGGCTACCCCCTGAGCCAAATAACCTCTAAAAATAAGCTCTTCAAAGGTAGTTTGAAAAGGAATAATTAAAAGAGAAACGAGGATTAAAGGAAGAAATAAAGACCAATTTAAATTCAGCTCATAATACTGTCCATTCATAGAATAATCAACGACCAACATCAAACCGGAAATCATTGCCCAAATTGCCGCCGAATAGAAAAAACGGTTCCAACGAATACGCTGCGTACCATTAATAACCTCCTTCACATTTCGTTTATGAAAAGGTTTTAAAATCAAAATAAAACCTATCAGCCCAACAAGAAATGGAAACATCAACAGAAATAAACTCAAGTTAGGATCAAGCCCCAGTCCAGTCAGATCACCCGGATTGTCCGGATTAAGCGTTCCCCCTGTAGCCGCACCAAAAATTGCAGCTATGCCCAAGGGAATAGCGCCAAGAGTATTAGCAATTAAAAATGCAATAATGGGAAGCAGAAGATACTTCCACCACTCATTGGGTCCTTTTAGGGCGCGCTCCAGAAATTTCATATAATACGATTTAATAGATTGTTTATTTTGAATTCCAAACCTAGTAAAAATAACATAAAGCAAAAAAAAACGCTCAGTTGAATTGAGCGTTTTTTAGATGATATCCTGATTACAAACTACAAAGCATAGTAATAACAAGATTTATATTTTAAAGAAATATTATTTCTTTTTCCTTTTAGCATTTCTCTTAGCATTTCTCTTTCTATTCTCACGTTGCTTCATTAGTCCCTTCGATCCGGATGGCGTTTTAGAATTTTTAGCTGATTTTTCGTGGAAACCACTCCCCTTCTTCGCTGCTAACTTGATTCTTACGTTTCGGGTTTGAATCTTTTCGTCTTCCAAAAGCTGAGATGTTAATTCAACACCTTCAGGAATTTCTTCCAATGCTACAGGCTGACCAATTAATGCCTCAACCTTTTCCATCAACTCCTCTTCCTTCTCATTCACAAAACTAATAGCAATACCTTCTTTATCAGCACGCCCCGTACGACCAACACGGTGAACATACTCTACATAGTTGCTTGGCATATCAAAATTGATCACATGACTCACATTTTCGATATCGATACCACGAGCGGCAACATCAGATGAAACAAGAACTCTGGCTCTTCCTTCTCTAAAAGAATTCAAGGCATTCAAACGAGTATTCTGAGCTTTATTCGAGTGAATAACACTCATATCATCACCCAACATTTCCTCTAATCGATCAACAATACGATCTGCGTTTTTCTTGGTTTCAGTAAAAATCATCACTTTATTGAAAACCTCTTTATCTTCCAAAAGAAATTTCAAAAGGTTTACCTTACTCAGAATATTCTTAACATGATATTGTTTCTGATGGATATTTTTAACTGTACTTGCCTGAGGAGCCACCTCAATTCGATGAGGCAACAATAAAAAATCATCGGATAGTTTAGCTACAATATCTGAGAAAGTGGCAGAAAACAATAGATTCTGATGTTTTTCGGGAAGAATCTCAAAAATTGCCTTTAGTTGAGGCATAAATCCCAAATCCATCATTTTATCAGCCTCATCAATCACTAAAGTTCTAATATTTGTAAACTTCAGAATTCGGGTCATATAGATGTCCATCAGACGCCCCGGAGTCGCAACAAGAATATCCACACCTTCGTATACCTTCTCCTTTTGCGTATTGATATTAACGCCACCATAAAGCCCTAAAGCCCTAATATCCATATAAGGAGTTAAAAGTTCTATGGTTTCACAAACCTGAACAACCAACTCACGGGTGGGCACCACAATCAAAGCCCTGGGATCCATTCCCTGAGCATAACCTAATTTCATCAGAATTGGCATCAGATAAGCCAAAGTTTTTCCCGTACCGGTTTGGGCTATACCGATTACGTCTCTACCCGAACGAACAGGCGAAAAAACCTCTTGCTGAATCGAAGTGGGTTTATCGAAACCTGCATCGATAAGGGCATTTAAAATTGGCTTACTTAATTTGATGTCGTCAAATGAACTCATACTCTTTTTTTGTTTGTAGAAATTTGCGCAAAAGTAGTCATTTTATTCCGAGTAGTTTAATATAGACAGACTTTATAATCAAAAACGCAGATTTCAAATCTAAAATAAGCTTTGAACTTCTTCTTTTAAAAATGCAATCGCTTTAGCATGGCCCGATTGCTTATCCTGCATATGTGCCTCGATGATGGCTTTGCTCAGATTTATAGAACTATCCGTTGGAACTAATTGAAGAGCTTCAGAATTTACCAATTGCACCAAACTTTCCTTAGCCGCCTTAATCAGCATCCAGGCTTGTGGTGTCACATACAACTGCTGAGATAAGTTATGCTCAAATTCACCTCTAATCATGCCTAGCAAAACCTGATGAAGTTGCTGATTGGTCATATCAGGCTGATTTTCGCGAATAACCAAAGATTCAGGATGTATTCTTTCCAATAAAATAATGAGCCTTTCGTATGCCTGCAGTCGAATTGGAGTAATTGCCTTTTGATTATTTAAGAAAACGTCTAATTTCATTTTCTTTTCTTCTTTCCCAAGCAATGCTTTTATCAGAAAAAAAGCTGTTGCAAAAACAACAAGGGCAGGTAATGTGTACTTTAATAATTCAAGCATAGTATTAATTAAGTAGATGAGTAAAATAGAATCAATTTCAACTTACATTATCAAATATGAAAACATGCGTCCCAACATATGAAATGTGTTTAAAAACATTACATTTGTAGTTCAAATGTAAATTTGACAACCACAAAAGTATCAAGCAATTTTATAAATCCCTAAAATTAACCAAGAATGTTAAAGGTTTCAAATCGCATCGCTTCAATGGAGTTATCTCCAACACTTGGCATGTCTCAAAAAAGCAGAGAACTTAAAGATCAAGGAATTGATGTGATTAATTTAAGTGTAGGAGAACCCGATTTTAAAACTCCGGATCATATTAAAGAGGCTGCTCATAATGCCATTATTAACAACTATTCATACTATTCCCCAATTCCAGGCTTTTTAGAATTAAGGAAAGCGATTTGTACCAAACTGAAACGAGACAATCATCTGCAATATACACCAGAGCAAATTGTCGTTTCAAATGGGGCTAAGCAATCCATTCTAAACGTCATCATGTCAGTTGTTAATCCTGGTGATGAAGTTATTATTCCTAGTCCATATTGGGTGAGTTATGTTGAGATCGTAAAATTAGCAGAAGGTATCAACGTCTTTGTTCCTGCAGGTATCGACCAAGACTTCAAAATCACTCCTGAACAACTTGAGGCTGCAATAACACCTAAGACCAAAGCCTTTTTATTTAGTTCGCCTAATAATCCGACAGGAAGTGTCTACTCCAAAGAAGAATTAAAAGCGCTTGCACAGGTTTTCGAAAAATATCCTGAAATTGTTATTATTTCAGATGAAATATACGAACACATTAATTATATCGGTTCACACGAAAGTTTGGCCCAATTTGACGAAATAAAAGATCGTGTGGTCATTATCAATGGCGTGTCAAAAGGCTATGCCATGACCGGATGGCGTATTGGCTATATTGCAGCTCCGCTTTGGATTGCTCAGGCTTGTACTAAACTTCAGGGACAAATGACATCGGGTGCATCGACTATCGCACAAATGGCATCGGTTGAAGCTTTCAATGGGGATCAGATGTGCACACAAGAGATGAAAACAGCTTTCAAACAACGAAGAGAAACTGCTTTTAAACTACTCTCCGAAATCACTGGGTTTGTAATTAAAAAACCCGATGGAGCCTTCTACTTTTTTCCTGAAGTTTCAAAACTTTTTGGTAAAAAATGGAATGGACAAACCATTAATAACCCAACTGACTTAAGCCTCTATCTTCTTGAAGAAGCTAAAGTTGCGACAGTTACAGGCGAAGCGTTTGGTGCGCCTGATTGCTTAAGATTGTCATATGCAACCAGCGAAGAAATTATGACTACCGCAATTTCAAGAATTAAAAAAGCAATAGAACAATTAAATTAATCCCTAAATATTGAATATACCAAGCCACCTCAAAAAGGTGGCTTTTATTTGCCCGATAAACTGATATGAATCAATAAAATAAATAAGTAATTCAGCAATGCCTGTTATTTATCTTTCTATTTTATTTGCGATTTATGATTCTGAAACTATATTTGTACTAACAATTCGGGATGTGGCGCAGTCCGGTAGCGTACTGGTCTGGGGGACCAGGGGTCGCAGGTTCAAATCCTGTCATCCCGACGAATTATTAAGGAAAATACGAAAGTGTTTTCCTTTTTTTATTTACATTGAAACCTCTTTAAAAACAGGCACGAGACAAAAGGGCCGGGAATTGCTGTGAACGACAAAGGGCGAAGGGCGAAAAGTATGACAGGGTTGCGTTAATAGAACTGAGCTCAAAACTTACTCGGAGCCTCAACTGAAGTAAGACCCCGAAATACAATATCGCCTGGCAAATCAGGTAACTGAAATCATGCGGCAGTATAGACTATTCAATTATTTTATTTTTCAAATAGGCTAAGTAAAGCTCCTAATTTTTATCTAAAAGAAGTAGCTTTGAGATCTTTTAATTACACCTCATCTAGCCTATTTTACAAATCTTACGAAAGATATAGGATAGATTGCAGATGTATCTATCGTTCTCTCTTCGTGAGAGTTTCAAGCATTAATAAAGTAAATCATGAATATAGAGATTGTTGATTATGGTATTTGCCAAGCGATTGGAAATACAACCAAAGATATTGTTCCAGATAGTCCGACAGGGTATTTTTTGCATTCTGATGATATGGCGTTCCTGGAAAGAACAAATGTCATTTATCCGAAGCTTGGTTTGAGTTTTGGTATTAGCTACCAATTTAAAACTGACACAGAGGTCGCAGATATTATTGAATATGAATGTAGAATCAAGCATCCTAAGATGATCAATCCTACAACCAATGAAGTATTTACTGAAATCGTAGAGGCTAAAGATGAATGGAGTGATGAGCTGGGATTTGATTTCTATACTTTAGAGTTTGACTGGGAGATTCAGTTTGGGGAGTGGATTTTTGAGATTATCCATGACGGAAAAGTTTTGGCTAGTCAATCGTTTTATTTGAAGGAATTGGGAGAATCCTTAAGGCTGAATTAAGATGAGCCGTAGCCTACTAAGGTTGTACAATAAAAAACTCAGATACGAGATAAGAATTGCTACCCTGCAAACGTATTTGATCATTTTCTATAAAATGGATCCGTGAGAAAGACGCTCGCACCATCATCGGGGGAATTTAATATTGAATTCTCCCTTCTGAAAACTGCACTATATCGAAAAATATTTTTTCAGTAGTTTATTGATGCCTTTAGCTTTATTCTGAGAATCTTGTAGATATGGATTTTCTTCTACACCTATTATCCGGGCATAAATTTCACCCCAGTCGGGTAAACCACCAATATTTCGATCGTCAATATAAATATCGGCAATGATCTTTCTGCTGATAGTATCATCAAAAATCTCTTCAGGATAGTTCTTATTAATAGCATAAAATTCAAGATCGTTCTTTTTACAATATGCTACAGCTTCATCCAATTCTGTTCCACTCCGGTAAGTCCATAAAATAAGCTGATGCCCTTTTTCCTGCAACATTTTCAGAGTTTCAAATGCAAAAGGAATCTCAGCACCAATATTGGGGTATTTATGCTCGACTATGGTACCATCAAAATCTACAGCTATAATCATATTGAACCAATTTGAAAGACCTTTATATTAACACTACTACTACCAAAGATATCAAAATTTGATTTAAGCAAGATCACCAATTCGATAATAAGTTATTCAACGTCTAAGACTTAATCATTTAACCCGCTTTTCCACTCTTATAAAAACAGACAAATAGATCAGTAGTCTCTTCTTAGAGAATACGAGTTTCAAACTGAAAAAAAAGCTATTCTAAAAAAAGCCTAAAACGATTAGTCTGGCATAAAAATTTTATTCCGAAATTGTATTCCAGAACGGGACTATAAAACCTGACATAAAGCCCTAAGTGAGTAGAAATGGGCATCACATGAAATAGCATAATTCAAATACAGAATTTAGAATTTCAAGTAGAGCAGCCAGAAATCGAAAACAAACTAAACATCTTATTGATAAATAATGCTTTTTAAGAGACTGAATACATGAACTTATATAGATATTTTATAGATTTGCTCACTCAAAACTATTTAGAATTAGAACAAAAAAACATAAAATGGATCTTTTTAAGCCTATGAACTTAGAGGAAAAAAAATCGACTACACCTGAAGGTGATATAGAAAAAGTAAAATGTCTAATTATTGGATCGGGTCCTGCGGGTTATACTGCTGCAATTTATGCTGCAAGAGCAAACCTTAGCCCTGTCCTTATTGAAGGCTTGCAACCTGGTGGACAATTGACGACGACAACTGAAATTGACAACTTCCCTGGATATCCTGATGGAATTACAGGTGTTGAAATGATGGCAGACTTGAAAAAGCAAGCCGAACGATTTGGTACTGATTGCCGTTGGGGCATTGTAACTGATGTTGATTTCTCTTCATATCCACACAAGGTTGTGGTTGATGGCAACAAAACAATTGAAGCTGAAACTGTCATTCTGGGAACTGGTGCTACAGCCAAATATTTGGGTCTAGAATCAGAAAGCAAGTATGCAGGATCAGGTGTTTCTGCCTGTGCAACTTGCGATGGTTTCTTCTACCGTGGTAAAGATGTGGCTGTTGTTGGTGGTGGTGATACTGCTGCTGAAGAAGCCACATATCTTGCAGGTTTGTGTAATAAAGTATATTTAATTGTTCGTAAGCCGTATTTACGTGCATCTAAAGCAATGCAAGACCGAGTAAATCGCACAAAGAATATCGAAGTTCTTTACGAACACAATACAAAAGAAATTACCGGTGATGGTGTTGTTCAAGGTGCTACTCTAATCAAGCGTCTTGGTGAAGAAGATGAGCAAGAAGTTAAGATCAATGTTGATGGTTTCTTCCTTGCAATTGGTCACACGCCAAATTCTGATTTCTTTAAGCAATATGTTACAACAGACGCAAACGGCTATGTTATCACAGAGCCGGATTCTACCCGAACTAATGTTCCTGGTGTATTTGCTTGTGGCGATCTTAAAGATTCAGTATACCGTCAGGCTATTACATCTGCAGGTTCAGGTTGTATGGCGGCAATGGATGCTGAAAAATTTCTTGCAGAACGCGAGTAATCTACATCGGTATTTAAAGAATTTAAACGCTATCAATTGACTTTGATAGCGTTTTCTTTTTAAAACAGACGCAAATATTGGACATAAAAAAACGCCCTAATAAAGGACGTTTATAAATTTTTCACCTATTTATTGAAAATTACCAAAGCTTAAACTTACTTTGAGCTGCAGGTTTCTTAGCAACAAGCTTGGGTACTTCTGTATCCAAAATAGAATTAATATAACTCATGCATTTACCACAGCCTGTATTGGCACCGGTATATCGGCGAATTTCTTCAATTGTTGTAGCATTTTTCTCATGAATTGCTTTATCTATAGTCTCTCTGTCAACCATCTGACAGTTGCAAACAATATCTCTCATTATATATCTTTATATTCAAAAATTAGACTTTGATTGGGAAAGCAATATCTTTTGATTCTTATGGTCTCTTATGCTTTCCTTATTGAGACAAAGATATAAAAAAAGACTCGCTATTTTTAACGAGTCTATATAAATATTATTGATCTATGGATTGAAACTTACAATTGATTTTCCATGAAAATCTTCATGTTTCGATACATATCAATGACAACATCACTTTTAGGCAAGGTTTCAAAAATGGCTTTTATATAGCTTTTTTCACTCACCATTTTAAAACTTCGCTTATATTTTATGTCAAAAATCCAGGACATCTGAAATAATTTCAAATCGTTTAATGTTTCAACATCCTCCCGATTAGCAACTTTTTCTGCCATAATATCTTTAGAAATTTTCTTAGCTATTCCCGGCAAATCTTTTAGTTCCATATCCAAATGTCTGTTTGGATGAACCTTTTTGTGTGTGTAATAATCAGAAACAATTCGTAACACATCAATTCGATCCGCATCGCGAAGTAAATGAATTAAAGTAAACGAACGCTCATCAGAAATCTTAGGTAAGATATTTAAATCGTGCATTTTCACACAATCAATAATCAAAGCCTTTTCAGCGTCTTCCAAACCATTTAACACTTCATGCTCCTCAATTACCCTTAAACCAATTTGAATATGATTCGAATCGGGAGTATCTGCATAAGTGTCATGTTCTACCAACTGCACAAATCTTCCAATATCGTGAAGAAGAGCTGCAATTCGAATTAGAAACAAGTCGGATTCTTCAATATCTATACTACTTCCTAACTCATTCACATTTTCAACGACACGGGCAGTATGTGCTTTTACCAGATCAATATTGATCTGAATTTCATTGTCTTCACTGGAAAACTCTGAAGCGTATGCTTCATACCAAGAATTAATCTTATTATAGGATTCTTCTATCACTTTAAATTTATTTGATAATTGCTGCAAATCTACAGCTTTTCCTCAAAATCCAAAAGAATTTTGAACCGATGCTTGATGATTTCATTTTCAACATAAAAAATCACGACACACACTCATGACTACCAGATAATTACAAATCAATAAAGCCTAATAGACGCAGAGAGAAAAGTAAAATAATCAGGATCAATAACCACCTCACAAAATTTGCTCCCCAACTTACAGCAAAATACGAAGCTATGAGCCCACCGATAATATTTCCAACTGATGCAATCAATCCCATACCATAATGCACCTGACCATTAAGCATAAAAACCAATAATGCAAAAGGACTGTACAGGAAGACGATAAATACTTTCAATGCATTGGCTTTAACCAAATCGTAGCCCCCTTGTAATACCAAGGCAGCCAAAAGAAAAATACCGACACCAATATGAATAAAACCACCATATATGCCAATGAGAAAAAAAAGAAAAAATGATTTTATACCCAAACGTTTCTTTTGAAGACCATCTACTCCTTTAAGCCATCTTTGAGGTTTTAGAAAAATAAAAACGCCCATAATCAGCATCACAACAGCTATAACTGTTTCAAATATATCCTTATCAATCTTAACAGCAATCTGAGCTCCTAAAACTGACCCCAAAACAGTTGGCAAAGCTAAAAACAAACCTCTTCTAACATCAAGAACAGCTTGTCGTCTGAAGCTTAAACTAGCAGATAGGGTCTGCATAATCACCCCTAAACGAATGGTTCCGTTAGCAAATGGCGCTGATAAACCTAAAAACATAAACAAGGAATATGATATAACCGTACCACTTCCGGCCAAAGTATTTATAAACCCGACCATAAAACCCGCTCCTATTAATAAAATAATAATGGGCCAGGAATAGATATCCAAATCCTGCAAATACTGCATCATTTCAGCCATAATCCCGATTTAAATCTTTTGCCGAACACTCCAATAACATAGGAGCTCTTGTTGTTCGTTGAATTCATAATATTTTAGTACGCAAGTTAGATCAATTCCCAAATACAAGAGCTGTTTCGCAGAAAAATCTCTCCCTTTATTTCATAAAAAAACACAGAAAATTCTTTCCAACAAGCGAGTGAATTCCACAAGACTAAATTTCAATTAATAAGTAGACTGAAAACAAAATAGAAATAAGTCAAAAGGTTTAAAATATCGCATTTACAGCCCATTTTTGTAGCCAAAGCAAGCTCCAATCTTAATTTTAGCTTATTTTTTTGTGAACTAAACCGTTAAAAAGTCCTATTTTCGCAGCAAGATTAAAAAGTCTTCATTTGAACGGGATAAAAACGATTTCTTAAAAAAAATGTTTACAGAAAAAGAGTTTGATTTCTTGATTATTGGTAGCGGATTAGCTGGACTCTATGCAGCTAGTTGCGCAGCTGATTTGGGACGCGTGGTTCTTGTAACCAAAGCTGATCTCAATGTTAGCAACTCCTATTATGCACAGGGCGGTATTGCTGCTGTGACAAATTCAGACGATTCGCCTGATCTGCATTTAAAAGATACATTTGAAGCCGGACGAGGCCTATGTGATTATTCTCCGGTAAATATACTCGTCAACGAAGGACCTGATCGAATTAAAGATCTCATCGAAATGGGTATGCAATTTGACACACTGGAAGGTGAACTATCCAGAGGTCTTGAAGGTGGTCATCTTAGAAGAAGGGTTTTGCATGCCGGTGGCGATTCTACAGGAAAAGAACTGGTTAAATTCCTGACTGAAAAGATCCTCAACAACAAAAACATTGAGGTCTTGGAAAATCAAATGGTTTACAAATTATTGTGCCAGAACAACCAATGCTTTGGTGCACTTACTTATAAACCCAATGATGGCAGCAATCTTAAAATTATAGCCAAACATACATTCTTAGCAATGGGGGGAGCTTCTGCAATTTATCAACGAACCACCAACCCCAATACAACGGTTGGCGATGGTATTGCCCTGGCTTACGCCGAGGGTATTGAAATTGCAGATATGGAATTTGTTCAATTTCACCCAAGTGCTTTCTACTCTGAAGATGGTAATACCTTTTTAATCAGTGAAGCAGTTCGTGGCGAAGGTGCCCAGCTATATAACCTAAAGGGTGAACGTTTTATGGTCGACAAACATGAGCTGGCAGAGCTAGCCCCCAGGGATGTCGTTGCGCGTTCAATCTTTGAACAAATGCAAACCAATAAGGATAAATTCGTCTACTTAAAATTAGATCATCTTGATGCTGATAAGATTAAAGATCGTTTCCCCACACTTTACAAAAAATGTGCTGATTTTGGTGTAGATATGTGTACCCAAGTCCCAATTGCTCCTGCTGCACATTATATGGTGGGAGGCATAAAAACCGGCTTAAATGGCGAAACAAATATTGCAAACCTATATTGCTTTGGCGAACTCGCTTCATCGGGTGTGATGGGTGCAAATCGCTTAGCATCAAATTCACTTTTAGAATGTTTAGTTTTTGGTAAACGAGCGATTAAACATGCCGCTACACAAACAACATCAATAAACAGCCCGAATTTCAAGCTAGAAGAATTGTATTGTAATTCTAAACTTGAAGAAAACTTTTTGAGTAAAGTCAATGATATGGCAAATATCATGAATACAAATCTGGGTATCGTTCGTAACGAAACAGGTATGTATCAGCTCATCGAAACAATCGAATTTATTAAACAAGATTTCCCTTTCGAAAAAAATGAATATTACAGCATCCGCCTGCAAAACCTATTGCAGGTTTGCCAACTCATGACTCAAGCTGCTCTTGAAAGAAAAGAAAGTCGTGGTGGACATATCAGAACAGATTTTGAAGGTGAAAACAGCGCTTATATAGCCCATTCAATACAAACAATAAACAAAGACTTGCGCTTTGTTCCTATCGAAAAATAAATAACATAAATATAAAAATGGAAGAAACCGGACTAAATTTAAAGGAAGTCGATTTCATTATAGATCACGCCTTTCGAGAGGATATCGGAAGTGGCGACATAACAAGCAACAGCTTAATTCCTGAAAGTACAACTGCAAAAGCAAGTATGACTGCAAAAGCCGATGGTGTGATTGCAGGATTGCCCATTGCAAGAAAAGTATTCGAAAAATTAGATTCAAACCTAATTTGGAAGCCAATTGTTAAAGATGGTGACAGAGTTAAAAAAGGTGATTTAATTGTTGAAATTGAAGCCAGCTTTAGAGCCTTGCTTACAGGCGAGCGTCTTGCTTTGAATTTATTGCAACGTCTGTCAGGTATTGCCACAGAAACGGCGAAATATGTGAAAGAAGTTGAAGGCACCAAGGTTAAGATATTAGATACCCGCAAAACCGTACCCGGACTTCGCACATTCGATAAGTATGCTGTAAAAATGGGTGGTGGAACCAATCACCGAATTGGCTTATTTGATCTGGCTATGATAAAAGACAACCACATTAAAATTGCAGGTGGTATCTCCAAGGCAGTTCTTCAGGTTCGTCAAGCAATTCCTGCCGATATTAAAATAGAAGTTGAAACAACAACACTTGAAGAGGTTGCACAAGCTGCTGATGCGGGTGCAGACATTATCATGCTGGACAATATGAGCAACGAGATGATGACTGAAGCTGTTAAACTGATTAATGGCAGATGTCTTGTCGAAGCTTCAGGAAATATGAATATTGCTCGCCTAAAGGGAGTCGCTGCAACCGGAATTGACGTGATCTCTGTTGGTGCTCTTACACATTCTGTTATTGCTTTAGATATCAGTCAGAATATTTGCCAAATATAATCGACATTAAAGATGGAAAAACAAGAAATAATCAAGCAAATTGAAGACTTGAAGGCAAAGAAGAATGCGGTTATTCTTGCACATTATTATACAGACACCGATATTCAGGATTTAGCTGACTATATCGGGGATTCATTGGGATTGGCTCGACAAGCTGCAAACACAACTGCAGACATCATTGTATTTTGCGGAGTTCATTTCATGGCTGAAACAGCTGCGATTACCTCACCTGAGAAAAAGGTTCTAATTCCGGCTCAACGTTGTGGTTGCTCCTTAGCTGAAAGTATTACAGGTGAAGATCTACGAAAATGGAAGGCTGCTAATCCTGATGGCTTAATTGTTTCCTATGTCAATACCACAGCCGAAGTTAAAGCAGAAACTGATTATTGCTGCACGTCATCCAATGCATTGCAGGTGATTGAACACTTAGGTAAAGATCAAAAAATATTCTTTACTCCGGATAAAAACCTGGGCGCTTATTTAAATAAGAAAACAGGTTTTAATATGGAACTCTGGGATGGAGACTGTTGTGTTCATGAGAGAATATCTTCGGATATGGTTTTGGACATGCACCAACAATACCCGGAGGCTGATATCTTAATTCATCCTGAAAGTAATTGTTCAGGTGACGATATGATTTTAGCTCATCCTAAAACATTCTTTTATTCAACGGCGGGAATTATAAAACACGCTAAGGAATCAGATAAGAAACAATTTATTATTGCAACTGAAAAAGGAACACTTCACCAACTTCAAAAAGAAAATCCTGAAAAGGAATTCATTTTGGTTCACCCCAAAGTTATTTGTGGTTCGATGAAAAAAGTAACTTTGCAAAGCCTTTACGAAGCCTTGCTTCATGAACAATATCAAGTTGTGGTCGATCCAGAAATCACAAAAAAAGCTCAACTTTCTATAAACAGAATGTTGGATATAGGATAAATTCATTAAGCCTTGTTAAATTTGACAAGGCTTTTTTTTATGCTAAAAATCTTCGACTAAGTATTATTATTTAGATCTATTCTTAAGATGAACTCGAATGAAAATAGTTAGAAAATGATACCTTTATTTGCTATTTAAAAATGTTGCCTTATTATTTCTACATTTTTTCTCAATTAACCACTTTATTAGCTAACCACATTCAAGACTAATTTATGTCTAAATATTTTACACCCTTACTACTCCTTTTTTTAATTTCTATAATAAGCTTGTCCTTTACAAGTCCTACAGAAAACACAGACTCGATTTCTAATTATTTATCAAAACAATATCAAAAACATCAAGAAAATAATTTTGATTCTGCTGTAATTTATGCCCGCCGTCTGATCAAACATACAGAATTAAATCATCAGGATAGTTTGATGATCAGAACACAACAAAACCTGGGATGGCTGCACCTCGATCGTAACCAGTTGGATTCTGCCATCTATTATTTAAATATTGCCCTTATCAATTCGGAATTACATGAATTTCCTAAACTTTCGATCAGATCACATATAATATTGGGATATTACTATATCACCCAATCTGATTACAGAAAAGCCATTGAGCAGTACCAAACAGCTCTAGATTTGGCCCAACAACATCATGCCCTAAAGTATGAAGCAATCTCATATAACGAATTAGGCAATGCTTATTGGGAACAAGGTTATATACAAAAAGCCCTTCAGGCATTCTTAAACGCCAACACCATTATTGAAAAAAATAATATTGAATCATTAAAAACAAATACACTTGTAAATATTGCCAATATATACATCGCTGATAATCAGTATGAAAAAGCACTTGCCAAACTAAACGAAGTTTTAGAACTATCAAAAGAAAGTAATAATATTGCCAATCAAGCAATCGCTAATAACAATATTGGAACTATATATGAATCTCAAAAAGATTATACAAAAGCACTGATCTACTACCTAAAAGCTCTGGAACTACGCAAATCTGAAGAAGGAAGTCCGGAACTTTCATCTAATTATCACAATCTGGGATCTGTAAACTATGAGCTGGGAGATTATGAACAAGCTATTTACTTTCTCCATAAATCCTTAGCCATTGCAAAAGAAAACAACTTAAAAGTTGATTTTATTTACAATTATGAATACTTGGCAAAAGTCTATATTAAAACAAAAAAATTTGACAAAGCTTCTGACTTTCTAAAAAAAGCCATTAAACTAGCTGATGAACTTGGCTTAATAAACAAGAAACTTGACTTAGCCAAAGTACAAACAGAATACTATCTTGAAACAGGAAAAATAAATCAGGCAAAAAAAGCATTTTTCAGTTATGATTCATTAAAGGAAGATTTTATCAAAAATGAAAAAACGGAACAAATCATAAGAATGCAAACTCTTTATGAAACCGAAAAGAAAGAAAAAGAGAATGCTCTCCTAAAGACACAAAATCAATTATCAAAACTCAATCTTGAAAAAGAAATCCAACGTAAAGATCAAGTCATTATTGGTCTTGTTCTGACACTGGCCTTATTGCTTGTCATCATTATACTCTTGCGTAATATGACAAAAGCCAACAAAACAATTAAAAACATCAACCTTAAGCTTGAAGATTCGAATGAGCAACTTAAAATTATCAACAAAACCAAAGATAAATTCTTTTCAATTATTGCCCATGATCTCAGATCACCTCTTGGAGCCATACTCAGTTTCTCGAACCTGATTCACGACGAAAGCAATTCATCTCAGGAAATTAGTCTTATAAACGAATACAATACTTATCTTAATCAATCTGCTCGCAACCTGAATTCACTGCTTGAAAACTTATTGCAATGGTCAAAATCTCAACTTGGCAACATGAAGTATCAGGCTATCGATTTCGATCTTTCAGAAATTGTACAGGAAAACATTGAAATTCAGAAACTAAAATCAAAAGAGAAATCCATCACTTTTATATCGAAGTTGAATTCGAATATGCCCGTTTTTGCAGATATTAATATGGTGAATACAATTATTCGGAACCTTCTTAGTAATGCCTTGAAATTTTCATATCCCGAATCTGAGATTATTATTTCTGCACAACTTAATGGCGATACCATTCAACTGGCAGTGCAGGATTTTGGTGTTGGGATGAACATGGACAAACAAAGCAAACTCTTTAGTATCGAAAATAATGTATCAACTCTTGGAACCAAACAAGAAACAGGAACCGGATTAGGGCTAATCCTCTGCAAAGAATTTGTAGAAGCAAACGGTGGACAAATCTGGATTGAAAGTGAGGAAAAAAAGGGTTCGACTTTCACATTCACCCTTCCTTTATCCCCAAACGTATCTATCTAATTAGTCTGAATTTCGGTAATCAATAAACTCAAATCTTTAACGCCTTGCGTAATTGAAGGTGCTGAAAGCGTTGCTCCGGATATACCATCAATATCCTTATTCATTTCCATCGATTCGCCTTTGGTTTTCCCTATAAATTGTTTCAGCCAGGAACGCGACATAATTTCACCACCATAAGTTGATCGGTAAACAAGCACCACGACTTTTTCAATAAGCAGTTGTGTGTCGAATATAACCATATAGTCGAAGTAATCTTTTTTCCCTTTGGAAGAAGCAAAACAAGCAAAACCTAATTCATCTCCCCCCGATCTTAAGACAGATATTTTTACATTTTTTATCGAAGAATAACGGTTTGCCAACTCTTCAGATAAATCGATATCCTTTAATTCAACCACCCTATTAGGATAAAGCTTTATTAATGTTTTATCAATCTTCTTCTGAACTGATTTTGGAAACTGAACGGCATTTACAACAAAAGCACAAGCCATCAGGCAAAGAACAATTACAAATTTTCTCATAACAAGATATTAAACTGCAAATTGCGAAGTGATTGGAAAACCATTCACTTCGCAATGCTTACATGTGATATATAAATTCAGTATTCAATTAAAACCAAACACCAATTCCAAAGTTTACAAAGTGGGATTTAACATCGTTTCCATCTTTTGAATTCTGGTAATCAGCTTTCACCACAGCACCTTTAGCTAAATGGTAGCTCAAACCAACAAACAAATCTTGACGGTCATTTGCTTTATTAGCAGTTTCACCTGCAGCCATTTTATGCTGAGTGTTATAATTTTCGTAACGAACAAATGGAACTAAAGCCTGCTCTTTTCCATGCAATAAATCGTAACCAGCCTCAATATAATATCCCATCATTTGCTTTCCTAAATCAGCACCATCAGCAACTTTATTGTATTCATCAACATTATTTAAGAATGAGTGAATATACTGTCCTTTTAATTGAAGTGCATCCAGCTTATAACGAAAATCCAGTCCAATCATGCTGATACCAATACGAGTTGAGTCTGCATAATTTTCAGCGATACTATCATCCTTGTCTAAACCGTCGAATGCAGATGACTGAGTTTTACCCAAATAACCTGAAAGGCCAATATTTAATCCTTTAACACCATAGTAATCAACTTTAGCAGACAACGAAGGTGATGTAAAAGTTGATTCAGCACCTTTTTGACGACCTTTACGTAAACCATCCTTCGCTCTCAGTTTGCTTGATCCGTCAAAACCATTAAAGCCATTCATGATATACATTTGGTATTTTAATGGCGCATTGGCTAAACGACCGTTAATTCCAAAACCTATTTCTCTCCAGGTAGTTGGAACAATATTTTTATCAACACTTGGACGCTCAACACCATTAAATGTAGTTGGCTCGTGGTATTCATTAACAATACCCATTGGGATCAACATCAAACCAGCACGTAAGCTTGTATTTGGTCTTACATTGTAATTTAAGAAAGCCTGCTCAACGTAAACTTCTTTAACGTGCTCAAACTCAAGCTCAGTAACAAATGATGTCTTATCATTAAATTGATATCCAAAAAACATCACCATACGATGCACATCCATGTTACCATTGTAACGTGTCTGCCCACTCACCTGTTGGTTGTAGTGCACTTCACCGTAACCACCAATACTCAATTTTTCGTCTTTTACCTTATCCAAAATAGTCGTTCCAATACTTTTGTACTGATCAACATTTTCCTGAGCTTTTAATCCGAAAGCAACAGCTACAGCTGCAAAAAACAATAATCCTTTTTTCATTTTTTATATTATTTAGTTGTAATCGTTTTTAAACAGAAATTATCATCCTTTTGACACCGCTAAACTAGACCTAATCTTAATAAAGGGAAATACCTAGATGTAGGTATTTTTAATGTATCCAAATAATCACACCATAAACATATCCAAAAATCCATATATTTTTATACTTTCGCCTATATAACTAGATCAAAACAAAAATCATGAATATCACATCATACATACAGCAATTTGCTTACGATTTCATTCAGATTTTGAATGAAATGTCGCCCTACTTAATGCTCGGATTTTTCTTTGCAGGGGTATTGAAAATAGCTTTCCCTCAAAAATTTATCGATCGATATTTAGGTCAGAAAAATGGCCGATCGGTCCTCAATGCCACACTATTGGGCATCCCTCTTCCTTTATGTTCATGCGGCGTTATACCGACTGGGATTTCATTTTACAAAAGTGGTGCGAGTAAGGGCTCTTCAGTCTCCTTCCTCATCTCAACTCCTCAAACCGGGGTTGACTCCATATTAGTCACCTATTCGCTATTAGGCCTTCCGTTTGCCATCATTCGTCCGATAATTGCCTTAATTACCGGTTATGCTGGTGGCATGTTAGCGAATCGTTTCGATAAACAAGAAAGTGGAACCGAACCAACTAAAGCTGCAAAAACAGAAAGCTGCTGTTCTGAGGAATCGGCCGAATCGAAACAAGAATGTGGCTGTGGTGATTCTTGCGAAACCAAACCAAGCAAACAAAATTCCAAACTACATACCATGTTCAAGTATGCCTTTGTCGATTTTCTTCAAGACATTTCGAAATGGTTGATCATTGGTTTGGTATTAGCTGCTCTAATTTCAGTTCTGATCCCGGATAATTTCTTTGCAAACTTTATTGGGAATGATTTCGTTGGGATGTTGGTTATTCTCCTTGCATCTATACCTCTTTACATTTGTGCCACTTCTTCGGTTCCTGTAGCAGCAGTCCTCCTGATGAAAGGCGTTTCACCCGGAGCAGCTTTAGTTTTTCTAATGGCAGGCCCGGCAACAAATGCGGCTACAATAACAGTTTTGAATAAGGTATTGGGACGAAAAACCACTTTAGCATATTTAAGCTCAATCATTTTAGGAGCACTCGTTTTTGGTTTATTAATCGACTATGTACTTCCCCGAGAATGGTTTACACTAACCGGACTACACACCCACATGGATGCACACGAAGGTCATTTTTCCTTACCCATCTGGCTTCAATGGGGTAGCTCTATTACGCTTACACTTTTAATCATCAATGGGTATATACAAAAATTCCTTTTAAAACGTAAAAAGTTAACTACTACCGAAACAAAAATCGAAACTGAAGATTATTTAATTGCTGTATTGGGTATGAGTTGTAATCACTGCAAAAACTCAGTTGAAAAACACGTAGGTGCTCTGTCAAATATTAAATCTGCTGAGGTTAATCTGGAACAGAAACGACTTCGAATTCAAGGCAAACATATTGACCTATCTCAAATCCAAAAAGAAATTGAAAGTCTGGGGTTTGAATATGGTGGGATTATTGAGAACTAAATTTCATACAGTACTCCAAATGTACAAACAAAAAAAAGACGGCCTGGCAGCCGTCTTTTTATTTATAATATGGTAGTGTAAGTAAATAGATTATTTCCATCCTCCTCCTAGGGCCTGATACAATTCAACAACTGCATTCAGCTGCTTAAATCTGGAATCAATGGTATTGATTTCTGAAGACAAAGCATTCGAACGGGCTGTCAATACTTCTAAATATGTTGTATTGCCATAGCCCCTATTCAATAGTTCTTCAGAAAAACTAACCGCTTCGGTTAAAGCCTGTAATTCCTGCTTTCGTATTTCATACTTTTCTTTCTCTACCTGATAAGTATAAAGGGCATCAGACACCTCTTTGCCTGCTACCAACAAAGCTCTTTTGAAATTGTAAGTGGCCTCTTTCTGTTGAGCTTTAGACACCTCATACTGCGTTCTAATTTGTCGCTTATTAAAAAGCGGCTGTGTCAGGTTTCCAATTAAATTACTGAAGATCGAACTGGTATTAAACCAATTATCGAAACTAATACTTTCCAAACCAGCTGATGCACTCAGACTAATGCTAGGATAAAAACGACTGTAAGCTACATTACGCAACTCGAAAGCATTCATTAGTCCATATTCAGCACGCATAACATCCGGTCTGTTTCTCAATAACTGAGCCGGAAAACCCATTTTTAAATCTACTGTGATGACCTGATCAGCCAATCTTCCTCGCTCAATGCTTCCCGACTCTTTGCCCAAAAGCAAACTCAAAGTATTTTCCAAAAGCTTTACATTACGCTCCAAGTCAAGTAATAAAATCTGAGTTGAATAAAGCTGAGCTTCAGTTTGTTTCACCGCAGTTTCAGTCACTCGGGCTGCGGCTTTTAAGCTTTGCATGGTTTTTAAACTTTCCGTACGATTGGCCACAGTCTCCTTAGCTAATTCAACCTGGGCATCCAAAGCAATCAGCTGAAAATAAGCCGAGGCAATCTTCGCTACCAATGTGCTCTCAACAGCTCTGCGTGAAGCTTCACTTTTAAGGTAAGAAGCCTGTGTTGCTCGCTTTTGACTTCGGATTTTACCCCAAATATCAGCTTCCCATGAAAGACTCCCTGTTAATTGATAATTCTCATAACTTGGACCATTCCCTCCTGCTGAAACACCAGACAGTCCATTATCAGAAGCTTCATATTTTCCTACATTGGCACCCAAATTCAAACTAGGTAAAAAGCCCATTTTTCCTTGTTTGTAATAAGCCTCTGAAGCCCGAACACGCTCTACAGCCATCATCAAATCAAGATTATCACTTAATCCTGTCTTGATAAGGGTTCTCAATTTCGAATCTGTAAATAAATCCTCCCAAGGCATCTGAGCCAGAGTCGTCGAATCATTCGTTGATACATTTCGATACAAATCCTCAGTTTCTATTTCCGGACGCTGATATTTTTTGGCTACAAAACAAGACTGAAGACTTGCAGCAACAACCAGCATCAACACTAATCGATATATGATAGTTCTCTTTTGCATTTGATTGTAAGTTAATTTTTGTTGATGCAGCTACTGAAGCGTCGCCACATCAACTTTTTCTCATTCTTAAACGTTTTAAACATGATTTATTTCATGTTCTTTTAAAGATTCAACAGCTTCCAGAGTATTTTCTTCAGACTTGGGAGCACCCGTTATTCTCTCCTGAATATGCTGGAATACAAGAAAAAAGACAGGAATTACAAAAACACCAAACAGGGTTCCAATTAGCATACCTCCCACAGCACCCGTTCCGATTGAACGGTTTCCGACTGCACCGGCACCCGTTGACAACATCAAAGGCATTAGGCCAAGAATGAAAGCAAATGAAGTCATTAAGATTGGACGCAATCGGGCCTTAGCTCCTTCAACTGCAGCTAAAACTAAAGTCATGCCTTCACGTCGACGTTGCAAAGCAAACTCAACAATCAAAATCGCATTTTTTGCCAATAGACCAATTAACATGATCAGGGCCACCTGAAAGTAAATGTTATTATCCAGGCCAACCATATTGATGAAAAAGATACTTCCAAAAATACCAATCGGTAGTGACAATAGAATTGAAAAAGGTAATATATAAGATTCATACTGAGCCGACAAAAGGAAATACACAAAGATCAAACTCAGGGCAAAAACTATAATCGATTTGTTTCCTGCTTTTTGCTCTTCACGAGTCATTCCGGAAAATTCATACCCATAATTTGCTGGTAAGACCTCTGCAGCAACCTCCTTAACAGCCTGAATGGCATCACCCGTACTGTAACCGGGATTAACATTACCATTTACAGTTGCAGAATTGAACAAGTTGAAACGATTCACCACATCAGGACCATTCACTTTGGTCATTTGCACAAACTGACTGACAGCAACCAGTTCACCTTTACCATTCTTAATAAAAATGTTATTAAGTGATTCAACAGTGGCTCTATCCTCAGGATCAGCCTGTATCATCACCCGGTATTGTTTCCCAAATCGATTAAAATCGGCTGCATACCAGCTACCATAATAGCCTTGCAAAGTTGCAAATAGGCCATTAACAGAGATACCTGCCTCTTTCACTTTTTCGACATTAACATCCATTTTATATTGAGGAAATCCCGTATTGAATGAGGTAATAGCATACTTAATTTCAGGACGCTGATTTAGTGCCATCAAAAACTTATTCGTATTGGTCATTAACCCATCAAAACTCCCGTTGCTTTTGTCCTGTAACTGCATTTCAAAACCGTCCGAATTACCAAAACCTCTCACCGTTGGCGGTGTGAAAAATAAAATTCGAGCCTCTGAAATACCTGCTGTTTTACCAAACAATTGTCCAACCACAGCTTTTACCTTCTGGTGGGCCTCTTTACGCTGTTCCCATGGTTTAAGCTTGATAACCGCAAATGCCTTTGATCCTCCTCGCGTACCACTCAGCAAACTAAATCCATTTACAAACATACGGGTCTCAACAACATCCATTTCCTTAATAATGGCATCAACTTTATCAGTGACTTCAACCGTACGATCCAAAGTACTTCCGGCAGGTAAAGTGATATCACAAAAAATAATACCTTGATCCTCGTTGGGAATAAACCCTGTCTGAGTGGTTTTAAACATCCAGCCTGCCAACACAACAAAGACCACAAGTATTAAACCCGACAACCATTTTCTGTTGATCAAGAAACGAACCGAATTGGTATATCTATCCGTCACAGCATCGAAACCGGTATTGAATGAAGTATAGAAACGACTCATTAATCCCTTTTTGTGAGCCTCACTTGGATTATGGGGTTTCAACAATAGGGCACAAAGTGCCGGACTTAAAGTCAATGCATTAATAGCCGAAATAACAATTGCTACTGCAAGCGTTATAGCAAACTGCTGATAAAAAGCTCCTGTCGGTCCTTCAAGAAAAGAAACAGGGATAAAAACCGCTGCCATAACAAGCGTAATCGAGATAATAGCTCCTGTAATTTCATTCATAGCAGAAAGTGTCGCTTTCTTTCCACTCTTGGCGCCAGCATCAAGCTTGGCATGCACAGCCTCGACCACCACAATGGCATCATCCACCACAATACCAATAGCCAATACCAAGGCAAACAGAGTCAGCATATTGATTGAAAATCCGAATAATTGCAGACAAAAGAAAGTACCAATAATTGAAACGGGTACAGCAATAGCCGGAATTAATGTCGAACGAAAATCTTGTAGGAACAAGAAAACCACCAAAAACACAAGAAGGAATGCCTCAATCAAAGTCATAATTACATGATGGATAGAAGCATCCAAAAACTCATTGGTATTAAAGGGGATAACATACTTAATACCTGCAGGAAAATCTTTAGAAGAATCTTCCAAAACGTTCTCAATATCTTTTACAATTTGTTGCGCATTAGATCCTGCCGTTTGATAAACAGCCATGGCCACCGAAGGATTGCCAGCCGTTTTGTTTGTTATAGAGTAATTAAAGGCACCCAATTCAATTTTAGCCACATCCTTTAATCTCAAAAAGTTATTATTCCCTTCCGATCGCAAGATGATATTTTCATATTCAGAAACTTCAGAAAATTTCCCCTTGTAACGAATCACATACTCAAAAGACTGAGAAGAATTCTCACCAAACTTACCCGGAGCAGCTTCAATATTTTGTTCATTTAATGCATTTGCAATATCCTGTGGAGACAAGCCATAAGCAGCCATCTTCTCGGGATTTAACCAAATTCTCATCGAATAATCACGTGAACCAAATACTTTAGCATCACCCACACCATTAATACGTTTGATTAAGGGGATCATATTGATACGGGCGTAATTCTCAACGAAAGTTGCATCTAAATCCTGATTTTCAGAATACAGAGAGAAAAACATCAAAACACCATTCTGAACCTTCTCAGTTGTGAGTCCATTTTTGATTACCTGTGATGGCAATTTGCTGTTTACCGTAGCCACTCGATTCTGCACCTTCACTGCAGCAATATCAGCATCGGTACCCAATTCGAAATACACATTAATAGTAGCAGAACCGTCATTACTCGAACTCGATGACATATAAGTCATGCCCTCTACCCCATTCACTGCCTCTTCGATAGGAACAACCACCGATTTCAAAACCGTTTCGGCATTAGCACCCGGATAAGAAGTTGAAATTTTCACCGTTGGCGGTGCAATCTCAGGAAATTGCTGAACAGGAAGAGACGTCAATCCCAAAATTCCCAGAATAACAATTAATATTGAAATAACGGTCGATAGTACCGGCCGTTCTATAAATTTTTGAAACATTATATACCTTTTTAGATAATTATTATCATTTGATAATTTAGATTATTTGTCAGATAAAACTTCCTTATTCGATCCCTGCTGAACAGCTAATCCAATAGGATTGGGTATAATCTGCATGCCCTCTCTCAGCTTGATCAAGCCATCATTTACAATAACTTCACCAGACTTTAAACCACTTTGTACAATAATCTGATCGCCCACGGTTTCCGAAACAATAACCTCTTTCGAACTAACCTTATCTTCAGTTCCAACCACATAAACAAAGCGTTTCCCCTGCAATTCAAAAGTTGATTTTTGAGGTAGCAAAATTGCACTGCTAATTTGAGTTGGCAACTTTATTGTACCACTGTTACCATTACGCAACAATCGGTCGGGGTTTGGAAAGATAGCACGGTAATTCACACTACCCGTTCTGGGGTTTACCATCCCATTGATCGTTTCAATTCTTCCTTTATTCGTATACAAACTGCCATCAGCCAAATACAATTCCACTGCTGGCATCTGCTTAATTTTCTCTGTCATGCTATTACCATTCAGACTTCGAATGAATTCAAGCAATTGTTTCTCATTCATCGTAAAGTAAGCATACACATTCTTAATATCAGAAACAGTTGTTAAAGGCTGTACTTCAGTTCTCCCGACTAAACTTCCAACTTTATAAGGAATACTTCCCACAATTCCATCCACAGGACTGGTAATTATAGTATATTCCAAATTTTCCTTGGCATTTAAATAGTTAGCCTTAGCAACACTTAATTGAGCCTTAGCAGCATTCAACTTACTGCTTGCCGTTTTCAACTCTATTGAACTAACAATATTTTTCTGAACTAAAGGGCTAATTTTCTCCAACTCAACTTGTGCAACCTCAACCTGAGATTTGGCAACCTCAATATTTGCTTTAGCAGCATTAAGCTGTTGATTTAATGTCTCAGCACTAAGTTTAAATAACAGTTGTCCTTTTTTTACTGTAGCTCCTTCGTCAATGTAAATTTTTTCGATAAAGCCAGCTACTTTTGAACGAATTTCAACATTTTGTTCACCTTCGATATTGGCCGCATACTTTTTATAAATAGTTACATTCGACTTCTCGATGGTCTGAACCTGAAAAGGTGCTGCCTTATGAGCCATCTGAGTTTTTTCTGGCTGACCACAGGAAGACAAAGCCAATAGAGCCATGCCAATAATTATTTTAAAATTACCTTTCATCATGATTGCATTAATATTTTATAGGTTTTTATTAACTGGTTCGTTTAGTTCGTTAACCACCGAACTCATGGGGCGCAAAAATAAATACAGCAAATCTGTATTTGATTAAAGTGCCATAAATTAATTGATTAGTCTTGTCTGTTTATACGACAATTCGCTTTTACATTTTCTTTAAGGGTTTCCAAAAGGGATAACGAATTTGAAAGAAAATCGAGATAAGGATAAGATTTAACTTCAATTGTATTGGTATCCAGTTCATTAATTTCTTCTCTGAAGTCAATAATTTCCTTTACAATTTGATACTCCATCCGATATTGAATCAGTTCTTCATCAACACGCGCCAAAAGTGATTCAGGTGAAAGAATAAAATACTTCTTACGATCACCAGGTTTGGTAAAAAAAGTGAGCATCCCCCTATTTGTAAGCAACTGTATATTAGTAGAAATCGTACTCTTGCTGGCAGAAAGGAAATTGACTAATTCGTCAAAAGTCGTTCCATCACCTTTATTAACAAACAGGCTGGCAAAAATACGGGCTGCAATAGGAGGTAAATTCTCCTGACGTTCCATGAAAAGACCAAACTTCTCAACCAATTCCTTTTTGCGTACTTCCAAACTCTTATCTGAATTCATAATTTTAACATTTAATGATGCAAATATACGATTAGTTCGGTTATCCCCGAACTAACAAGTGTTAAAAAATAAAAAAATCACAAATCAAGTCATAAAACCAGCGAATAACAGCAAAAAAAGAATCCAGATCAGCATATGGCAACTGACCTGGATTTAAAATATCCAATTGAATTAAAGCTAAATATCTATATTAAAAATGACCTATTTATAGGTTTCCAAATATAATTGTTCAACCTGCTCTCTGGCCCAAGGGGTTTTTCTAAGAAATTTTAAACTCGATTTAATCGATGGATTAGACTGGAAACAACGAATTTGTATTCTATCCCCCAATTCTTTCCAACCATAAACGGCATGTAAATATTCTAAGATATCAAGCAATTTAACCCCATGAAGCGGATTATTTACCTGTTCCTGCATAATCTTATTATTCTCTTCCATCTATTTAAAATATTGAGTCCCGACAATCTTCATTATTATTTCCATACAAATGTAAGGAAAGAAAAGGGGAATCTTCATTCCTATAAAAAAACAAAGTTCTATTATACATTTTGCATTATTAACGAAATAAAACGCTAATCTATCCTTAAGGCAATAAAACAAAAATGACTCATATGGCTAAACTCTAAATTAACGATTTTATCATCTTTTTATCCATTTAAACAATATACAATATAAATAAACACAAAGCCCTAGTAATATTAAGATTACAACACAATAAACATCTCAAAAATTCCTTAATATTTAGGTCACCCCAACTTTTTATTCCAGGAATAAATAAGGTAAGCTCTCTTTTTTTATTTATATTTAGACTGCTTAATTCAAAATTACGCATCAGTTAACCACACTTGCCTACAAAAAAACAGGCTCTTTACTGAGCATAATTTTAAAATCAAAACCCTAATTATGACCAAAAAAATAACACGAGTTCTTGTAGCGAATAGAGGTGAAATAGCCTTAAGAGTTATGAGATCATGTAGGGAAATCGGCATACAAACCATTGCGGTTTATTCGGACGTTGATAGAACATCTATGCACGTTAGATATGCCAACTATGCCTACTCCATTGGAGCTGCTCCGTCAAATGAAAGCTACCTGAATATCGAAAAAATTATTGAAGTAGCTAAAATATCAAAAGCTGACGCCATACATCCTGGCTATGGATTTTTAAGTGAGAATGCTGAATTTTCGAAAAGATGTCAGGACGAAGGCATCATCTTTATAGGTCCTACCCCTGAGATTATCTCAACAATGGGAGATAAAATTACAGCCCGTACCACGATGATTAACTCAGGTGTTCCGGTTGTCCCCGGCACCAAAGAAAATCTTAAAGATAATGAAATGGCTCTTAGAGTTATTAAAGAAGTCGGGCTTCCTGTTATGATTAAAGCCTCGGCTGGAGGTGGTGGAAAAGGAATGCGAATGGTGGATAAAGAAGAAAATATCTTAAGCTCACTTCGTGCTGCCCGCTCTGAAGCCAAATCTTCATTTGGCGACGATTCTGTTTATGTGGAAAAATACATATCCTCACCTCATCACATCGAATTTCAAATTCTTGGTGACCAACACGGCAACGTCATTCATCTTTGCGAAAGAGAATGCTCGGTACAACGCCGACACCAAAAAGTTGTTGAGGAAACTCCTTCTCCACTAATGACTCCCGAATTAAGGGAAAAAATGGGGCAATCTGCTGTTGAAGCTGCCAAAGCTGTAAACTATCACGGAGCCGGAACCATAGAATTTCTGGTTGATAACGATCACAACTACTACTTTTTAGAGATGAACACCCGGCTTCAGGTTGAACATCCGATCACTGAAAGAGTAACAGGCTACGACCTGGTAAAAGCACAAATTCAAATTGCTGAAGGACGCCCTCTGGAAATCAAACAAGAAGATGTATTCCAGTTTGGACACTCTATTGAATGTCGAATTTATGCGGAAGACACCGACAACAACTTTATGCCAAGTCCCGGGCTGATTACTCATATCACAGAACCCATGGGACTTGGTGTTAGAACTGATGGCTATGTTTATGAAGGTTATGAGATTCCAATTCATTACGACCCCATGATTTCAAAGCTTGTGATTTGGGCTAGAACCAGATCTGAAGCAATAGAAAGGATGAGTCGCGCCTTGTTCGAATACAAAATTACTGGTGTAAAGACCTCAATAAAATTCCTTGAACGAATCATGGAATGCCCTGATTTTAAAGAGGGAAAATACGACACGCATTTTATTCAGAATAATGAGGACTTCCTGATGGCTCCGGATTCGGCAAAAAGCCGCTTTGAAGATCTGGCCATAGTAGCCGCTTTTCTCGATTATCAAGACAAGCTTAAAAATGCACATGGAAGCAATAGTATCTCATCAGGCACCAAATGGAAAGAATTTGGTCGACGATCGGCCATGCATCGAGCAAACAAAAATTAATCCACATATTAAATTTAGATTATGTCACTGGAAATCAAACTAGGCGATAGAACTGCCAAAGTCGAATTGCTAGCAGAATCAGGCAATCAGATAAAAATAATGGTGGATGATAATGAATACGATTTGGATTGTTATCAGGTTGAGAAAGGAATTTATTCCATTCTATTCAAAGGTCGTTCATACAATGTTGAGCTGATTGATACAGATTCTCCCAAGAAATACGCCGTCAATACATTTTATCATTCGTATGATGCTGAAATTATTGATGCTGAAACCAAGTATTTACAGGCCCGAAAAGGTGCTGATTTACAAGATGAACAAAGCACTATCACTTCACCTATGCCTGGAAAGGTTGTTAAAATACCCGTTAATCTGGGTGATGAAGTCAAAAAGGGCGATACCCTTATTATTATTTCAGCAATGAAAATGGAAAGTGAATACAAAGCAGGGAAAGATGGAATCATTTCTGAAATTTTTGTCAACGAAGATGATACAATCAAAGCCAATCAGGCTTTGGTTCATATCGAATAAATCAAAAACGAAATTAGAATCATTTCCTCATCGATATTCCAATTCCTATCAACAAAAAAAAGAATCATGCTTACTATAGAAGATAAAATAAAAAAATTTGAAACCCTGAGTAAAACTGCCGAACTGGGTGGTGGCGAAGAACGAATTGCAAAACACCATGCCGGTGGCAAAAAAACGGCACGCGAAAGGATTTTAGATCTGATGGATCCGGATACTTTTACCGAAATCGACAAAATGGTGACACACCGTTCCAGTGATTTTGGGATGGAAAAAAATAAGATTCTGGGCGATGGAGTCGTCTCAGGTTACGGTAAAATTGATGGTCGACTTTGCTATGTTTTTGCGCAAGACTTTACCGTTTTTGGAGGTTCACTCAGCAGTGCAAATGCAGACAAAATTGTAAAAGTGACCAAGCTTGCCATGAAAATGGGGGCACCCATTATCGGTCTAAACGATTCAGGTGGAGCACGTATTCAGGAAGGGGTTCAATCTCTTGCCGGCTATGCTGACATTTTCTACCAAAACGTTCGTGGCTCAGGAGTTATTCCACAAATCTCAGCCATTATGGGGCCTTGCGCTGGTGGTGCCGTTTACTCCCCTGCCCTTACCGATTTTATCATGATGGTAAAAGATACCTCCTATATGTTTGTAACGGGACCCGATGTGATTAAAACGGTGACGCACGAGGAGGTTACAAAAGACGAATTGGGCGGTGCTATTACACACAACTCAAAATCAGGTGTGGCACATTTGGTTGCTGATGACGATGAACAGGCCATGATGATGCTAAGAGAGTTAATGACCTTTTTGCCATCGAATAATATGGAAGATCCACCGATGAAACCCTGTACAGACAATATTCATCGTGAAGACGAAAAGTTGCAACAGATCGTTCCTGCTGATCCCAACAAACCTTATAATATTAAAGACATCATCGAAACGGTTGTAGATGATAAGAATTTCTTTGAATTGATGCCCCTTTATGCACAAAACATCACCATTGGATTTGCTCGTTTGGGAGGACAACCAGTGGGTATTGTAGCTAACAATCCTGCATTTTTGGCTGGTGTTCTGGATATCAATTCGTCAATTAAAGCCGCGCGTTTTGTTCGCTTTTGCGATGCCTTTAATATTCCACTGGTTACTTTTGTTGATGTCCCTGGGTTCCTACCCGGAACCGAACAAGAATATGGTGGAATTATCAAACATGGCGCAAAACTTCTGTATGCTTTTGCCGAAGCTACCGTTCCTAAAATTACCCTAATTACCCGGAAAGCTTATGGTGGGGCTTACGATGTGATGGCTTCCAAGCACATTGGAGCCGATATCAATTACGCTTTCCCAACAGGTGAAATTGCCGTAATGGGGGCCGAAGGCGCCGTGAATATCATGACTAAAAATCTAAGTGATGAAGAAAGAGCAGCAGCCATTGAAGACTATCGGGATAAGTTTGCCAATCCTTATAAAGCCGCTGAAATGGGGTATATCGACGAAGTGATTCAGCCTAAGCAATCGCGTTACAAGCTAATTCAGGCTTTGGAAATGTGTCGCAATAAGAGCGAACACAATCCTCCAAAAAAACACGGAAACATTCCTCTTTAAAATATCAATTACAAAAAAATAAGGCTACTGAACTCAAAATTCAGTAGCCTTCTCTTTTTCGTTTCCATTTTACTCTATGGTAAAATTTGCTTATGAAGCGTCACTTCAAACTCCTTAACATGAAATGGGTTTCCTTCATTAAAAAAATCGGCAATATAAGGTTTAGCACAATGTTCATTAAAAGTCTTCTCATCAAACCATTTCTCAATAAAAGTGATTCGATTCTCATCCTCAATACACTGATTCAATTCGTAACGAATACATCCTCCCTCCTGAAGTGTAACGGGAATCAAAGCATGTAACTTCTGAATCAACTCATTCACCTCACCCGGAAGGGCTATAAACTTAGCAATACAAACCAATTGGCTTTCATTTTTTCTAATATCCATATCTCAATGATTTTTAAATATTTTCGATTACTTTAATTTATTTTGCTGACGACGGGCCATAACAACAAGGATGTAACCAATGATAACAGGACCATAAGCTGCAAATAAGAACTTACCTAAAACCAAAAGTTTAAAATATACAGCAAAAGTCAACCCACCTCCAATTAGCATCAGGACATAACCAATCATACGCAAATCTTTAGGTTTCATTTTACCTGAGGTTTGAACATTTTCCAATACCCTGGCATCAATCTCTGCTACAATATTTTTGATTTGAGCTTCATCAATATTTTTTGCTTTCAGCTCTTTTTTTATTTCGGAGAAATCCATCCCCGATTTCTTTTTCTCTAAATAATAATCAACCAGTTCTTTAGTTTGACTCATCACACTCATTTTTAAAGTTCAATAAAGGCCGTTCTCCTTTTCCTTCCTGAGTACGCCCTATCATAAATAGAAGAACCTAAAAATAAGTTTTTATTTGGGATTTCAGAAACTTACCCAAAGTATTGCTCAACCCCATACTATTTGTCGTGATGATATCTGTAAATAATAATACAGGCACAAAAGAAAAGAGGTTTTGAAAACAGGGCATTGAATATGGTAGGATTTATCCACAGTTGGGATAAAATCAACCTGTGAGTAATCTAAATCATTCATTTAAGAATAAAAACAAAGTAATTCCTCCATAAAATATCACCGTCAAAAAAACACCCCTCAATTCATGGTTATAATCATGAATACCTGTACATTTAATCTATTAGAATCAAGTTGCAATTATTTTTTAAAGGTCGTACATCCAATTGCTAAGATAAAAGAATACAAAAACAGTAAGGCTTGTACTCAACCAAAAGTTAAATTTAATCGTTTTGTATCGAACAAAACAAGCTAAATTATTGAAACTAACTTGGGAAATGATTAAAAAATTCATCCTTATAATATCACTATTCCTTCCTTTTTCTTCTTCCGCTCAAGAAGAATATAAATTAAAGAAGGTTGATTTTAAGGGAAATAATCACATAAAATCAAGCGAACTGAAAAACGTCACTTCTTTGAAAGCAAAGAATGTGTTTGGCAAATTACAATTCTGGAAAAAATCCTCTACCTACCAGGAGGAATTAGCCGTTAAAGATTTAGACAACCTTCATAAAATATATCAATCACAAGGTTATATAGACGTTAAGATAAGAGATAGCCTTGTTGTTGACGAGAAAAAGATGAGTGTGCGCGTCTATTTTATAATAAGCGAGAATTCACCTACACGAATTAAATCCTTCGCCTGGGAAATAGAGAAATCGGACAGTTTTGAAGAAAAAAATATCTTGAAGATATTACCCAAACAGAAGCTTGCAAAAACGAATGACATATTTACTGATAAGGCTATATACAATTTAATGGAGAGTGCCCAAAACTCATTCAGGAATCAAGGATATGTGTATGCTCAAACCAAAGCTTTATTTAAAATAGATACCACAAATAAAACAGTGGATGTCAAAATTAAGGTTTCGCAAGGAGATAAGTATGTGAACGGGAAAATTAGTTTTGAAGGACTGAAACAGGTTTCAAAAAAACTTCTGTCGAAAAGAATAAATTTAAAATCAGGAGATGTGTTTTCAGCAGAAAAGCTTAACGAGGCTCAAAGTCGTGCTTTTAATATGCAGTTATTTAAATACATTACAATCAGCCCCGAGAAAGATTCCACACAACCCCATATTATCGACTATAAAGTTAAACTGGAAGAATTGAACAAATGGGACCTTAATCTGGGGCTTGGATATGGTACTGAGGATAGGATAAGGGCTCAAATATTGCTAACAAAAAGAGCTTTTTTAGGAGGAATCAGGCAATTAAATCTAGGGATTAAAACCTCCTATTTTGAGCCGATAAATATGTATCTTAAATTTCGACAGCCCAATATATTTGCCGATAAAATCGATTTTATTTGGAATCCATACTACAATAAAGAACGAGAACGAAGCTATAATGTTGAACGACTAGGCACCAACTTCACTCTTGAAAAAAAGCTAAATAGAAAAGCATCAACTTTCTTAACTTATAATATTGAATCGTCAGATGTGACTATAACTCTTGAAAGCAGTGATGCAAATTCTGAAATTATCGAAGGAGTTAGGCAAAAATCAGGTCTTATATGGGGTTACCAATATCGGAATGTTGACAATTATTTTAGCCCGACAAGCGGATGGTATGCTCAAAGTTTAACCAGTTATAATGGATTGGGTATTAAGACGGATTATCCATATTTTAAACTCCTATTGGATGGAAGAACATATCAACCACTTTGGAGGAGGTGGGTTTTTGCTAGCCAATTACGCATGGGCTATATCGCATCAACCAATAAAACGAATTTAACGCCCATTGAAGACCGTTTCCTTTTGGGAGGAGGAAATTCGATAAGGGCCTACCAAAGAAATTCGATAAGTGCCAATACCGATAAAAGTTCTGAAACCATTGGGGGTAACAGCATGTTAGAGATGAGTATCGAAGCTCGATTCCCTATTTACAACGCTTTGGAAGGCGTTTTACTGGGCGATGCTGGAAATGTTTGGGCTGATTCGGGCCAATATCGTTTAAACGATCTTAAATATGGTTTTGGAATAGGTTTACGTTACAATACACCCATTGGTCCTCTTCGCCTCGATGTTGCAGCACCTGTATGGGATACTTTTAAAATGCAGTTATATATCACTTTTGGTCATGCTTTCTAAGCATGGGTATTGAAAATACAACAGCAAATTTATGAAGAAAAGAAAAATAGCATTCATCTCTTGTTGTCTCATTTTATTCCTAATTGGTATCCTATTGCTTTATACCCAAAGCAACAGTTTTAGGAATAATCTGAAAAGAACCATAGAGCTTTATGCTAGTCAGGCAATACACGGCAGTTTAAATATAGCCTCCCTGGAGGGAAATATTTTTTCGGGCATAGAACTACACAAACTTGAGGTGAAAGATAGCATGAACAATCGTGTTATCTATCTTCATTATCTTAAAGCAGAGTGGAACCTGAAAACACTGATCCATAAAACACTCCTACTAAAAGCGATCGAAATCGATTCGTTAAATCTATATATTTTTGAAGACGAAGATCATTCTATTTCTATCCAAAACCTAATAAAACAAAATAACAAGGATAAGGACGAGGATAAGCCTGATAAATCTCTGCCACTAAATATTGATCTAAGAAAATTTGAACTAGAACGCAGTACTGTTTTTTTAAACTTTCCCGATTCAACTAAAATCCCTAAAACCATAGCTTTCAATGGCCGGATATCGGCAAAAATAAGTTCTGACAGCAGCAATATAAAACTGCAAAGCTTCAATTTCAAATGTGAAAATCCCAATTTTGAAGTGCTTAGTTTAACAACAGATATTCTATTCAGCCCTACTCTATTTAAACTTGATAACTTAGAGCTTAAAACCCCAAAATCGTCCTTATCAGCAAATGCAGAAATTCCTCTCAACACGATTTTAGAAGGAAAAATAGATGCTCGGTTCAGCCCCATTGCCTTAGAAGAATTTCAGCCCTTTATCGATCAAAAAATACAGGGGGCTCCAGAAATAAAACTAAATATCCATAATGAGAATCAAGCATCAAATTTCGATATTAGAATTAAAGAACAATCTCAAAATATAAGTCTTACAGGCAGTATTACGAGTTTAAATCGTAATGCCAGCTATCAAGCTCAGTTAAATAGCAAACAATTTAATCTGGGACATTGGCTTGCCAATAACAATTTACAAACAAATATAAACGGACAGCTGTTTGTTAAAGGCCAAAATCTCAGTCCTAAAGACAGTCGGTTTACGATTCAATCTCAATTTAAAGGAAGCCAGATGGATCGCTACCCTTTAGACTCAATGAACCTATCTGTTAACAAGCAAGGTGATTCTCTTTCAGTACAAACAAACGTTTCAAGTTTGTTTGGTCAGTTTAACATGAAAGCAAAGGTCATAAATCTTTTCGATCGTATGACCTATCAGCTAAGCTCTGACTTACAGCGAGTTGATATGGGACGCATCATCCAACAAAAAAAATTACACACAAACATAAATGCCCACATAAATCTTAAAGGTGTTGGACGCGAGCCTCAGAAAATGGAAAGTCAACTAGCCCTGAAAATAGCCCCCTCACGCATTAATGGTTTTAAAATAAACGAAGCTGAGCTTCTGGGGCATATTTCACAAGGGAATTACAATATCGACACGCTTCTTCTTAAAAGTAATGACATTGATATTGAAGCCGATGGCAAAGGAAATATAAATAATAAACACAGGTGGCTGTATAAAATTCAGCTTAAATCCTTAAATTCTCTATCGTCCTTTGTTAGACTTCCTGATATAAATGGGACAGGACAAATTGAGGGTAAAATATCGGGTAAACAGGATAGTTTACTACTGTATTCGAAACTTCATTTATCAAAATTTCATTATGATACTTTAAAACTAGAAAGCCTTAGTGGAGAAGCCCATTTATCACTTATAAACGAGATATTAAACGGAAGCTCTGATTTGGAGATCGATGAAATAGAAGTGGGCAAAAACCTAGCTATAAGTCATTTTAAAAGCGAACAAACCATAAAAAACAACGTACTCAACGGCGTTTATAAAATACAATCAGGCGATTCTATCGAACTCAATACACATCTGCGTGTAAGCAAAAAGGACAGTATACTTGTTCAAGTATCGCAATTTTCACTCAACGCATTCTCTCAGCATTGGAAAAACGAAAAAGATACCGCTCAATTTATTTTTAAGCCCCATGAACTGAAATTTACCGATGTCAATTTCGTTTCAAAAGATCAATATATCCGACTCAATGGAACCTACTCTTTTAAGGGGGAAGAAGATTTAAAACTCGAACTCACGAACATACAACTCGCCCATATTCCTGAACTAAATCGACTTATTCCCTACCCTTTATCCGGAGAAATAAATGGAAATCTGATACTAAAAGGGAATGCGTCAGAGCCAGAAATAACAAGCAAATTATCTCTTGTAAAAGGACACTTTGGTACATTTAGCCTCGATTCTCTTTATTTTAAATTCGACTACAAAAAGGAGCAACTCAAACACGAAGGAATTTTAATTAGAAACAACACGACTCTTTTAAAAACAGAAGCTTACTTGCCTGTTCATCTTTCACTAAAAGATTCGATATATCTTATTTCTGCCGAAAAAGAAAACTATTTACGCCTTAAAACAACGGATCTTGATTTATCACAATTCACCGAACTGATAACAGACGAGGGGCAGAAAATGGGTGGGAAACTAAATACCGAAATTGAAGCCAAAATAGAGCATAATAAAATCGATTTTAAGGGTGACTTCAATTTAAGCGAGGGCCTTTTTAAAATGCAAAAGCATGGTATTAATTACGAAAAAATAAACCTGTCCTTTTCACTAAATAAGGATGAAATGAATTTGGACTCGCTTTATATAGCCTCAGGAGATAAGGGATATTTGTCAATAAAAGGAAAAGCTAAATTACCCAAAAACATGAGAGATGTTATACACGATATCAACTTACACCTGGAAGCTAATAACTTTACAGCCCTCAAATCATACTATACGCAGCTAACTTTTAATGCCGATGCCCAACTGAAGGGAAGTATTAAAAAGCCTATTATTTCGGGAGGTTTAACCCTTGTACGAAGCAAAATTAATATCGACCCTTTTATCGAAGACTCTTCTGTGAAATCACTCGATACACCGCTATTAATCGCAGCATTAGAGGAAGACGCAAAAATGAAGCTTAAGGCTGACAGTAGCAAAAAAACGGTCGATTCGTTAATTCTTATTCATAATCTTTTTTTTAAGAATCTCCGTGGTGAATTTAATATCGATATTCCCAAAAACACATGGGTCATTGGCACTAATATGCAACTCGAATTATCGGGTCTCATAAAAATGATCAAAACAAAAGATGAACCCCAATTTTTCGGCAACATCACATTAGTCAGAGGTTCAGTAGAAATATCCGGACGGAGATTCAAAATAAGCAAAGGAGATATTGATCTTCGAGGTGGATCTGAAATTGACCCTAATATTGATATTGTGATGAACTATAAATTCCGAGATGTCAATAGAAACTCAAAATTACTGGAACTTAAGATAAGCGGAACATTAAAAAATCCAACATTCGCTTTTAGCTTAAACAATGAATATCTTGAAGAAAAAGATGCAATTGCCTACCTTCTATTTGGAAAAAAAATGGATGAACTGGCCAGTAGTGAGCAGGGGCAGATATCGAGTCAAAACAATCAGGCAAAATCATTGATATACTCACAAGTATCAAACCTTTTTCAGAAATTAATTGCCAAAAATCTAGGCTTGGATACAATAGAGATCAGTGGCGAAGACAACTGGGAAACCGGAGCTGTAACCTTTGGAAAATATATTACCAATGATTTATATATGAGCTACTCTCAACTTTTTTCTATCGATAGTGAAAACAAGCAGTTGGTGCCTTATCGATTGATTATTGAATATCATATCATTCGTTCTCTACTTTTGCAAGCTTCCAACGAGGGGAGTAAATCAGGCTTCGATTTGCTTTGGAAGATTAAACTTTAAAAATAGCGACACAATCAAATTACATAAAAAACAACTCTAAATCAGGAAAATTAAACACAAATTCGACACCTGAAGAATCCTTAGAAATTCGCCCATAAGAAAAAGAACAATAACTCGTAAAATAAAATGCTAAAACCTGGAAGACATTGTTACTGCTGGTCATAGAATAAATTCTAAGCCTGATGTTCAATTTTGAATCTGAGCAAGTAAAGTATTGAAAGACTAGTCAACTTATCGTATTCATTCAACAAAATAACGAGAGTCTGGAAATAATTGTAGTTTGTTTTTTTTTACTTTTATGTGATTAAAAACTTGACATGAATAAAAAAAACAAAAGATATAGTATTCGTAAAATTTTAATGGCCGCGGCAATATTCGCAGGTATTATATTGTTACTGATCACATCTCTAAACCTAACACCCAAAGGCAAAACCGAAGCCCAGGTCTCTGTTCCAATACTTACAAAAAACGAAAATAGAGCTCTACGCCGTTATAATAATAATTTTCATCTTGAGCTGGCTCAAGCAAAAGGTTTGAAAAAGCCTTTGGTTTCAAAAGACGAATATAAGACAAACCCAAAAAAGTTTGAGCGCCACTATGATCTTGACGAAATAACCGATAACAAATACTACGAAATACCGCATTTAACAAATTCACTTCCTTATCTGCAAGAACCAGCTGGCGAATTTTTAGACCTGCTTGGCGAAACTTTTTGTGACCAACTCGAAGAATTGGGAATTCGAAAATATCGATTTTCAGTAACATCAATATTACGGACTCTCGAAGATCAAAAATCGCTGCGCAAAAACAATGTAAACGCAACACCAAATAATTCATCGCATTATTATGGCCGGAGCTTTGATATCTCACAAACGCGTTTTTTTGAGAGAGGTAACAGTGCACCTGTTTACACATACCGCCTTCGAAATATATTGCTTCGCGTATTAATTAAATTGCAGGCTGAAGGTAAATGTTACGTTCTGCTTGAAAGTCAAACAAAATGCATTCATGTCACTGTAAGATAATGTTTAGGTGTTGACTTTTAAAGAAACAGTATAATATAACCCGTTTATTTTTTTAGCTTTTAAAGTAAAAAATATATCCTATCCATAAATAACTGGGGCTTTGATTTGAGGACTTATTCTTTCTCAAGAAAAAGAAGCTTTTGACACAAACGTTCAATACATAAAAAAAGCTTTGCAAATCAACGATTTACAAAGCTTTCTGTGCCCAGATCGGGACTCGAACCCGAACAACCATAAGGTCACCAGCCCCTCAAGCTGGCGCGTCTACCAATTCCGCCACCTGGGCTTGTTGCGATAGCAAAAGTAATAAATATGTTCCATTAAAAAAGGAATAAAGGCTGCAAATCGAATTAAAGTTTCTTAAAAAATCGATCAGAAACTGATTTTCAAAGCCTAAGCTCAAATATGCTTTCAAGGCTTTTTATATCTTTGTGCCACATTATAATTTATTCAATATGTCAGAAAAAACACAAGACTATAGCTACCTTGATCAAATAGCCCCTCAAAAAGAGAAATGGAATCAACTGAATAAATCTGAATTACAGGTGATGTGCTTCAGAACCTTCCTGCTTTACGGACAATCGCAAAATAAAAACATGATACTCACCATTTTCGAAATGTATGAGTTTCTATCCACACAAACCACGACTACTGAGCGAACAAAAATGCTAACCGCTTTAAGTGCAAACATCAGAAAGAAACAGCCCAAATCCATTATGGCCCTTTTTCCTTTCATTCAGGTTGAAGAGGATGCCAATATCATTCGTACAGCCAGTCAATTCTTTGTTAACCTTTCTATCATATCAAATAAGGAAGCCGTTTCGGGGGCCAAAATTCTGTTGGAATTGATAAAAAATGACCTAAATGATGCCCGCTCGGCCTATATTTTACTCGGTTTGTTAGACATGGATAACGATAAAGTAAATGCTCAGGTAAGCTTAATCTACTCGCAACTGGGTAGCGAAGTCAAAACAATTCTTCATAACAATGGCGTGAAGATTTAAAGAATTTATTCTCTTTACACAACAAACAAAAACGACTGATCAATTGATCAGTCGTTTTTGTATTCTACAAGTACTGCTCATAGAACTCTCGGCACTCATCTTGCTCTTTAGGACTTCTTCCTTCTAAAAATTGAATTTTATAAAGGAGGCATCTTTCTTCATGAGTCAACACCCTTTCAACATTATACGAGTTGATGTGTTCACCTTTGATCTTTTTAATACTCTCGATTACATCTGAATCACTTTGTTTTACGAGCCATTCAATTAATTCTAATTTTTCAGTTTGCAAATTCATCTTGTCAAATTAGTTTAGGTTTGGACTTTGTATATTGTAATACAATATTGATTAGTGTCTACAAGTTAGGTCTTTATGTCATAAAATAATAATATAATCGGGATTTTTTTCTTTAATAAAAAACCAAAAGCCATCAATAACAAACAATTTCGAATAAGAATAAACAGCAAAAAAAGCGACTCCTTGTGGAGTCGCTATACATATTATCTATATAAGTCAGGCCTAGTTTGAAGGGACATTCACTAATATATCCAACAAGTGTTTCCAAAACTTATCTACAGTCTCAATATTGATTCTCTCGTCTGGTGAATGCACATCACGTAGTTTTGGTCCAAAAGAAATCATATCCATATTTGGGTATTTCTCAAGGAACAAACCACACTCCAAACCCGCATGAATGAACGGGCAATAGGCTCAACATTAAACAAACGCTCGTAAGAAGCCACAGCCACTTTTAAAATCTCAGAACTTGAATTTGGAGCCCATCCCGGCTAATAAGCTGTATACTCAATTTCAATTACAACTGTCAAATCTAATATAAAAACATACTGCTCATTAACAGTTCAAAATGATGAAAATATGAAATAATTTTAGTTTCAGATTATGACTACTAACTAATTTTAAAATACATATTTTGAAAAAAATGCCCATTCAATAAATGCGCTATACAGCCAATGTTAAATTAAACATAAAGTTTATTTAGAGTAAAATAATTCTTTAAATAAATAATCAAAAAAACAAGATAATACGCCCATAAACACATCATAACTAAATAATTACAAATACTAAATTCCTTCTTTAAATTATTTTTCAATACCTTTATTACCCGATAGAATTATAAAATAAACATTGAACTTTATTCTATGGCTGACTAAAATAATTTTAACAAAAGCTCAATCTGGATTTTAAAATATATTTTTAAAAAAATGATTTAACATATACCAACAGGCTGTCATTTAGAATTTTACTTTCCTACCTATACACCCAATAGTTTTAAAAAAACTATCAATATGAAAGTATTAATGTTTGGATGGGAGTTTCCACCCCATATTTCGGGTGGTTTAGGTACAGCATGCTATGGACTAACAAAAGGGATGTCCAAAATTAAGGAGCTTGATATTGTGTTTGTAGTCCCCAAAACCTATGGCGACGAAGAGCACAATACCATAAAATTGATGGGAGCCAATAATACTAAAATAACTCAAGTTAAGGAACAGATTGAGGAATTTAAACAAAAACACAAATATCTCGAAGTTAGTGCCACCCTTATTCCATACAACGACCCTGAGAAGCAGTATACTTTCAGGAGTAAAGACCTTACTGAAAAAAAACGTTTCCTGAATATCAGTTCAGAAGGTAAAATCGACTTTTCAGGTAATTATGGTGAAAACCTCATCGAGGAAATTTACAAATATGCCTATGTTGCTTCCGCTATCAGTCTCGAGAATGATCACGACGTAATACATGCCCATGACTGGTTAGCCTACCCCGCAGGCATTGCTGCTAAAGACGTTTCCGGAAAACCATTGGTCATTCATGTTCATGCTACTGAATTCGACCGCAGTGATGGGTCTGTGAATTCTAAAGTTTTTGACCTGGAAAAAATGGGGATGGATGCAGCCGATCAGATTATTACAGTCAGCAATAGAACCCGCCAGATTGTAATTGATAAATACGGACAAAATCCTGATAAAGTCACGACTGTTTACAATGCTGTTGACAGTCTTAATCTGCAAGAAAAAAAGGAAACACCTAAAGGTGTTAAAGAAAAAATTGTGACTTTTTTGGGACGTATCACATTTCAAAAAGGACCCGAATATTTTGTTGAAGCGGCTTATAAAGTTTTACCAAAAAGTGACAACGTCAGATTCGTTATGGCAGGAAGTGGCGATATGCTTGAGAAAATGATTGATCGTGTTGCTCAGCTCGGTATCGCAGATAAATTCCATTTCACCGGATTTCTGAGGGGGAAAGATGTATATAAAATGTTTCACCTAAGTGATGTTTATGTGATGCCTTCCGTATCGGAACCCTTTGGCATTTCAGCATTAGAGGCCATGCAATCCAATGTCCCAACCATTATATCGAAACAATCAGGCGTTTCTGAAATTCTAAATTATGTAGCCAAATTGGACTATTGGGATATTGATGCGATAGCCGATACCATTTATGGCATCATAAGCTACGATACACTTCCAATCATGTTTAAAGAATGTGGCCGGGCCGAAGTCGATGATTTAAAATGGGAAAACTCGGCACTCAATGTTTATGACGTCTACAAAAAAGCCGTTGAAGCATCAAATCACCTGATAAATGCATTTTGAATGTAAAAAATGTAAAAAATATAAACAAATAAACACTAAAAAATATGAAAGCTCTCTGTTTCTGTTTCCAGGTACACCAAGCACTAAGACTGAGGCAATATCGTTTTTTTGATATTGGTAACGAGCACTATTATTACGATGATTACACCAACGAAAACATTATAAGAAAACTTGCAGACACCTGCTATTTACCAGCCAATGCAGTTCTGTTAGACTTACTTATAGCACTAAAAGGAAAATTTAAAATATCCTTTTCAATTTCGGGCTTAGCTCTTGATCAATTTGAACTTTATGCTCCAGAAGTCATTGAAAGCTTTCAAAAGCTGGCAACAACAGGTTATGTTGAATTTTTATCAGAAACAGATTCACATTCTTTAGTTTCACTCAAAAATAAGGCTGAATTCATCAAACAAATAGAGACACACTCTCAGCGTATAGAAGACCTTTTTGGGCAAAAACCTCAGGTTTTCAAAAATACAGAACTCATTTATTCCGATAGTATAGGCGAAACAATAGCTGAACTTGGCTTCCATGGCATTTTAGCTGAAGGAGCTCAACATATTTTAAAATGGAAAAGCCCAAACTACCTCTATTGCAATTCAATATCCCCTAAACTTAAAGTCTTAATGAGAAATTGTAAATTTAGTAACGATATTGCTTGGGGATTCAATTTTGATGGTGGCTTAACAACTGAGAGATTTGTTGCAAATCTTAATCAACTTGATGAAAAAGAACAAATCGTCAATATTTTTTTAAATTATGAAACCATCGGAGGATATCAATCCAAAGAAACAGGAATATTTGATTTCTTAAGATACTTACCTGAAACTGTTATACGAGACTCAGAATTCAAATTTGCCAAAGTATCCGAGATTGTCTCAAATTACCAAGCTGTTTCCAAAATACAGATTCCAGTCCCTATTGCTTGTGTCGATAAAGAACAAGACCTATCCCCTTTACTGGGGAATCATATTCAAAACGAAGCTTTGAATAAATTGTATGAGTTAAACGCTAGCATCGTAAAAATAAACGACGCCCGCTTAAACAAAGATTGGCGCTTTCTGCAAGCATCAGACCACTTCTATTTTATGTGTACAAAGCCTTTCACAAATAACAATATTCATAACAACCCATTCAGTTCACCCTATGAAGCATTTATTAACTATATGAATATTTTAAGCGATTTCAAAATCTGCCTGAAAGAAAAGGATATACCAAAAATAACATCAACATCAGAATCTTAAATGAAGCTTATATAACGACCATCGGAAGTTTCAATAACAAGGATGCATTTTACAAAATACAGCACATGCAGGTTCGTTAAAAAATCAAAACAAAACCTTTTAATAGCTTGACAACAATCTAATTATGACAAATATTTTTTTTATTGATAATTTTTGAGGAGATAAATTATGAAGGAGATAAATGCAAAACCAAGTCATATTTTTGAAGTTAGTTGGGAAATTTGTAATAAAGTTGGAGGTATACATACCGTTATTTCAACAAAAGCTTTATCCCTAAAAAAAACTTTTGGTGACAACATCATCTACATCGGCCCTGATTTTTGGAATGAAAACAACCCATGTCAGGAATTCGAAGAAGATTTAACTCTATTCAAGGAATGGAGAGTTCAAATGGCTGATTCTGGATTAAATCTAAAAATTGGTCGTTGGTTAATCCCCGGAAATCCAATTGCCATTCTTATCGATTTTAAGAGTTTAATCCCCCGCCAAAATGAGATATTCACACGCCTATGGGAAGTGTATAAATTGGAATCTCTGAATGCTGAATGGGAATATGTTGAGGCAGCTTTATTTGGTTATGCCAGTGGGATGGTGATCGAAAATTTCATCAACGCTCATTTATCCGATTCTGATATCCCACTAGCTCATTTCCATGAATGGATGTCAGGTGCAGGATGCCTTTATATTGAGATGAAATCTCCGAAAATCACCACGATGTTTACCACACATGCGACTATGATGGGGCGGGTATTAGCAAGTAATAACGAAAATTTGTACGATAACTTGTCTCTTTTCGATACAAAATTAAAAGCAAAACAATACCATGTTGAATCAAAATGTTCTTTGGAAAATGCAGCCGCCAATACCGCTGATTGCCTGACTACAGTAAGCCGGATTACGGCTCGTGAATGCCAACAATTTTATAATCGTCCGGTTAATATCATCACCCCTAATGGTTTCGAAGACGATTTTGTACCTACAGATAGTGAACTTGAGGAAAAAAGAAGCCTGGCACGAAAAAAATTCAAACAGGTTACCGAAGCTTTAATTGGACATCAACTCTCTGTAGACACCCTATTTGTCGGAACCAGTGGCCGTTACGAGTACAAAAATAAAGGCATTGATATTTTTTTAAAATCTTTAGCCAAACTCAATCAGAACAGAAGTCTTAATCGGGAAATCGTAGCCTACCTATTAATTCCGGGAGACCAGAAAGGTCCCCGACAAGATTTAATCAAAAACATCGCAAATTCAACTAATAATCATAGCCTCTCGTCACCCTTTATCACTCATGAATTAAACCACCCAAATCACGATTTTATTCTCAATGAAATACAACAATTGGGTTTAAATAATTCAATAAACGATAAAGTTAAAGTGATACTTTGTCCAACCTATTTAAATGGGGATGATGGCATTTTCAATTTGTCATATTACAACCTGCTTGTCGGCCTGGACTTAACTGTTTTTCCATCGTATTATGAACCTTGGGGTTATACACCTCTTGAAAGTATCGCATTTAAAGTGCCCACTATCACCACAACTTTGGCAGGCTTTGGAAAATGGGTAAACGAAACAGATAATTTTCATTTTAATAACAGCGGGATTGAGGTTTTGGAACGAACCGACACGAATACTCCGGAACTCATCGACAACCTCAGCCTGTCAATACTTTATTTATCAAAAAATTACACTACCGATTTACAACAAATTAGAAATGAAGCTCAGAATTTTTCAAAAAAAGCTCTATGGGGAAATTTTATTAACTATTATTATCAGGCCTACAAAATAGCCATACAAAACAATGTATATCATAGCATAGCTGGTCGCGATATTAACTTTAACGAGTTAAACCAACAACTGGAAATACCAAAAACCAATCAGCTCAACTGGAGAAAATTATTTATTGGATCAAACCTGCCTGAATCTATCAAAGGACTTGAAGAACTTTCGATGAATTTATGGTGGTCATGGAATCAAAATGCCCGACAATTATTTAAAACCATCAATCCAGAACTCTGGTTGAAATGTAATATGAATCCCATCCTTCTTTTAAAACAGCTATCGAGTAAACGCCTTCAGGAGTTGGTAAATAATGATAATTTTATAACTAACTACAAAAGCGTTTATCAGGATTTTAACGATTACATGTCCATAAAACCCGATGAAAATCAGGCCAAAATTGCCTACTTCAGTATGGAATATGGCCTGAACGAAAATCTTAAAATATATTCAGGAGGGCTTGGTATATTGGCTGGTGATTATCTGAAAGAGGCCAGCGATTCAAATATCAATATGATTGGAATCGGTTTAATGTATCGATTGGGGTATTTTACTCAAACTCTATCCATAAATGGAGAGCAGCAGGTGACTCTGGAAGAGCAAAAATTTACACACTTACCAATGACCCTGATGAGAGATTTATCAGGACTCCCCTTAACAATTGGTGTTGAACTTGCAAATCACAGGGTACTTGCTAAGATATTTCGTGTTGATGTAGGGCGTGTTTCCCTCTATTTGCTGGATACCGATACCGAAGCCAATGCAGATGAAGACAAAGGTATTACTCATCAACTATACGGCGGTGACTGGGACAATCGAATCAAACAGGAAATAATGTTGGGGATAGGTGGTATAAGAACGCTTAAAGCTCTTGGTATTTATCCTGATTTATATCATTGCAACGAGGGGCATGCAGCACTAATCAATGTTGAACGACTGATTCAACTAACAACCCAATCGCATACCTATGCCGAAGCTCTGGAAATTGTGCGAACCTCGTCCTTATTTACAACACATACCCCCGTTCCAGCTGGCCACGATATGTTTGACGAAGGTATGATTCGCTATTACCTTCCTCATGTTCCTTCACAACTGGGAATTAATTGTGAGCAATTTCTTGCTTTAGGAAGAGTAAACCCTAAGAATCACAACGAAAAATTCTCTATGAGTAATTTAGCCGCCAATACATCTCATCAAATAAATGGGGTGAGCTGGCTACATGGAAAGGTATCGCGACAAATGTTCAATAATCTATACGGAGGATATTTTCCCGAGGAGTCGCATATAGGCTACGTAACCAATGGCGTACACTATCCTTCCTGGACTGCAAAAGAGTGGCGTTCGCTTTACGAATTAGAATTCTCAGAGAATTTCATTAAGGATCAATCGAATCCTGAACATTGGAAAAAGATATACGAGGTCAGTGATGAGAGAATTTGGGAAATTCGCACAAAACTTCGGAAAAAACTTATCAATTATATCAAAATCAGATTCCAAAAAAGTTGGATTCGTCGCTACGAAGATCCACGCAGAATGCTGAACATTATTGAGTCTATTAATGAAAATGCGTTAACCATTGGTTTTGCCCGACGATTTGCAACCTACAAACGGGCACATCTCTTATTTAGCGATCTGGACCGCTTGTCTAAACTTTTAAATAATCCAGAGTATCCTGTTCAATTCATATTTGCTGGTAAAGCTCATCCTGCTGATAAAGCAGGTCAGGATTTAATTCAAAATATCGTACAGATCTCTCATCGCCCTGAGTTTGCAGGCAAAATTCTATTTCTCGAAAACTATGATATTGTTCTCGGGAAACGCCTTGTAAAAGGAGTAGACATCTGGATGAATACCCCTACCCGCCCCCTTGAAGCATCTGGCACCTCAGGGGAGAAAGCTGTCATGAATGGCGTGCTTAATTTCAGTGTTCTCGATGGCTGGTGGCTCGAAGGCTACAAAGAAGGGGCTGGCTGGGCAATTACCGAGAAAAAAACTTATGAAAATCAGGAATTTCAGGATCAGTTAGATGCTCAAACCATTTACAGTATATTTGAGAATGACATCATTCCTTTATTCTTCGATCGTGAAAATGGAAATTTACCCGTAAAATGGATCCAATACATCAAAAAATGTATCGCCGAAATTGCACCTCATTATACAACTAAACGAATGATTGATGACTATATCCAAAAATTCTACTCTGAAATGTTCAAGAATGTTAAGATCCTGCAAGAAAACAACTTCCAGAGAGCTAAAGATATCGTTAAATGGAAACTGCACATTCTAAAACATTGGAACAAAATAGAGGTCATTTCGGTAGATGCACCTAATACACGAAAAAAACAATATCTCGCTGGCGAAAACTACAACATTGAAGTTGTGTTGGATTTAAAAGAACTCATAAACGATTCCATCGGTATTGAACTGGTATTCCAGTCAGCTATGGATCATGAAAATCTGGGAGAAATACAGAAACGAGAACTTGTACTTGAGAAAAAAATTAACAATTTGGCTTTCTATAAACTTGCTCTACCACTTGAAGATGCCGGGGTTTTTAATTTTGGACTTAGAATGTATGCAAAAAATACAAATTTGCCTCACCGACAGGATTTCAGTTATGTAAGATGGCTGTAGGGATACAAGCAAATTAAAATTTATTCTCTTTTCTTGTGAAACTATTATGAACAAATAAGAATTGTATTAAGGGCTGAAATGACTTTCAGTCCTTTTTGTATTTTATTAATAACCAAACACTTAACCTTACAAACAAACATCGTTTTTAAATTACAGACATTTCGCAAATCAAAAAGCCCCATTTCGAAAGTTTAAACACATTCCCACTATTGATAAACTCCTCACAAGAAATAACTTCTGACTTTGCTCTATCAACTTTTAGGCTTAAACTTTCATTTTTGTCTATCCCTATTAATTCAAAAGCATGCTCAGGAATCCTCAATCTGAGTTCCCTGGCTCTATCATCAAAATTTGTAAGAATCAATAAGTTTTGCTTCTTAGAGTAACGCAGATAGGCATAAATTTTCGAGTGATCAAACTCCTCTGAGTGCGGATTAAACCACATCAAATCATAAAATTCGCCATTGACAACTGCATCATTTTGCGAGACAGCAATGATTTCCCGATAACAATTTCTCAACTCTTTCTCTGACGCCTGCAACTGTCTACCGTCAAACTTGCCGTAATTCATCCATTTTTGATGCTGAATCACACACCAATAATCAAAAATAGTCGTTCGGCCATCATCCCCGCTAAAACCTGAAGTCCCTTCAGCTGCCTCTCCAAGTTCCTGTCCAAAATAAAGCATCAATGGCCCTTTATTTAAAGTCGCAGTCACAATCATTGCCGAAATTGCTTTCCAGGGGTCACCCGCAAAATAAGGTGACACAATACGCTGTTCATCATGATTTTCAAGGAATCGTAACATATAAGCATCCTTACCATTAAGCCCCTGCCACGACTGACTAATCGCTGATGCCCAAGAATGCCCTTGAATCACATTTTTTAATATATCATACAGACCAACTTTATCATACAAATAGTCAAATTTCCCTTTATCGATATAGTTATCGTATTGGTCCGGATCATAAACCTCAGCAATAAAAATTAACTCAGGATATTTCGATTTCGCCAGAGGAATCAACCAATTCCAAAACTCAACCGGCACCATTTCAGCCATATCACAACGAAAAGCATCTACCCCCATTGCGGCCCAATAAGAAATCACCTGCTCCATTTTAATCCAGGTATCAGGAATAGGATCAAAATGCGTGCTTCTTTCATTCAGATAATCAACACCATAATTTAATTTTACGGTTTCGTACCAATCATTTTTGCTCAGATAGGGCGAGAAGATATCATTCCCAGTAGCTTTAGCAGGATATTCATAATAATTAACATGAGGCTGTTCTTGCAACAGCTCATCTGGCAAGACCAAATATTCATCAGGCAAATAATAAAAATTATTATTTTGATCAAAAGCTTTAGAAACATCATCATCCTCACCAAAATCATTAACACCATCAGGTTTTTCATCCGAGTAATACTCTCTGGCAAGATGATTCGGTACAAAATCGATTATTACTTTCATATCCGATTGATGCGTTCGCTCTATCAAGTCCTTAAACTCTTCAATTCGTCTGCCCACATCAACAGCCAAATCCGGATCTACGTCATAATAATCTTTGATAGCATAAGGCGAACCCGCTTTCCCTTTTACAAGCAATGGATTGCCATTAGGAATATCGTATTCGGGATACCCCTCAACAAGAGCATGTTCGATAATACCGGTATACCATATATGAGTGATTCCTAGTTGATGAATTTCAGATAATGCCTTTTCAGTGATGTCATTCATCTTCCCTACCCCATTCCTGTCTCGGCTTCCATTCCATATGCAATCCTTATTGGTATTGCCAAACAAGCGGGTAAATATTTGGTATATAACTGGTTTCATTCTTACTATCACGGTTAATTATTTTTTATGATCTAACTTAATTTAAATAATATGACACCATTCTTAATACTCACTGAATAGAACAAAAAAATATATCTGACCGACAACTGAATACATGATCAAATTAAATAACTCTCTTAGAAGGAATGGACTCAAAAACCAAAGCGCAACGCGACGGCACATACAAACTAAGCATCTGAATCTTTGCCATAGGAAACGATGTTTTAGAATAATACAATTGAGATGCATCAACACGACCAAAGCCTCCAAATACTTCAGCATCGGAGCTCAATATCAATTTATATTTTCCCGGACGCACAGGAATTTCATAGTCAAAACATGATACTGTAGGATTAAAATTAAACACGAAGAGTAGATTATCCCGGTAAAAAGCCAAAACCTTATGGGTTTCATCCTGTAGAATCGACTCGGGAAGGCTCTTATTAAGTTCTATTTTATTATCGATTAACTGAATCATAGCCTGATCAAAATTATTTAAGCTCTCAAATCGCAATTCCTTATTATCAGCCAAACTCCATTGTCTTCGGGCATATTTATATGACCAATTGTTGCCCTGTCGAGGAAAATCGATCCACTCCGGGTGTCCGAATTCATTTCCCATAAAATTAAGATAAGCTCCCCCAGAACTGGCAATTGTGATTAAACGAATCATCTTGTAAAGAGCTATTCCCCTTTCCACTTCAATACACTGGCTCCCCTTATGCATATTCCAATAAATAGCTTTATCAATCAGTCGGAAAATAATGGTTTTATCCCCCACCAAAGCCTGATCGTGAGATTCGGCATAGCTTATTGTTTTTTCTTCCACTCGCTTATTCGATAAGGCAAAAAAGATGTCTCCAACACGCCAATCCTCTTCTTTAACGTCTTTTATCAGCTTGATCCAATAATCAGGAATCCCCATAGCCAGCCGATAATCGAAACCTAAGCCACCATCCGGAATAGGTGCAGCAAGTCCCGGGTAACCACTCATTTCTTCTGCAATAGAAATCGAATTCGGATTGATCTGTTTCATTAACTTATTTGCCAATGCCAGATACACAATCGCATCCTCATCCTGTTTGCCGTCGAAATACATATCGTAGGAGATAAAATCACAATTCAAGCCATGATTGAGATAAAGCATGGACGTCACCCCGTCGAAACGGAATCCATCACAATGAAATTCGCTCATCCAATACTTGATATTGGATAAGAGAAAATGTAAGACCTCATTTTTACCATAATCGAAACATAAAGAATCCCAAGCCTGATGGTTTCGTCTCGCTCCCTCATGAAAATATTGGTGACCACTCCCATCGAAATTGCCCAAACCTTCGTTCTCATTTTTCACAGAATGTGAATGCACCAAATCGATAATTACTCGCATGCCCATACCATGCGCCTCATCAATCAAAGCTTTCAAATCTGTCGGCGTGCCAAACCGAGATGAAACCGCAAAATAATTGGATACATGATAACCAAATGAGCCATAATAAGGATGTTCCTGCACAGCCATCAATTGAATGGTATTGTAACCTGCTTTACGGATTCTGGGTAATACGTTATGTCTAAACTCATTGAAACTACCTACTTTTTCTTCTTCAGTAGCCATACCAACATGAGCTTCATAAATCAAAGGCGATTTTTGTTTAGAAATCCTCCCAGTATTTCGCCAAATAAAATTTGTTTTCGGCTGCCAGACCTGAGCACTAAAAACCAAGGTCTCGAGATCTTGAACCACACGCGTAACATAGGCAGGCAAACGATGCCCATGCCCCGATTCCCAATAAACTGAAAGTCGATATAAATCACCATGATGAAGGACTTCTGCAGCCAGAGCCAACTCCCACACGCCATGCTCTTTCCTTGTAAATGCAAACTCATCAGAATCCTGCCAGTTGTTTAATTCTCCAACTAAATAAATTTGAGTCGCATGGGGAGCCCATTCCCGAAGTATCCAACCATAATCAGTCAAATGCAATCCAAAGAATAAATACCCATTAGCGAAATCAGTTAACGAATCCGATCCTTGCAAAAGTTCTCTTTCTTTTTGTTCTGCTGCAATTTTTCTTCCTTCAATTTTTAGTTGATAATTCTCTAATAAAGGGTCTGTATTTATAAGTTTCAAAGTAGGAGGCATGATGTTACTTCTTGTTGTAAACAAACTTTACTCAACGATAAAAAAATCTCAAACAAACAAACAAACAAACAAACAAACATTCAATCTGACAATTCCCCAAACTCTCTACAAGTTAATAATTTAGAGCCATATTAATCACATAAAAAAAAACTTAAGCATAAAAAATAGCGACTCCAAAAGGAGTCGCTATACATATTATCTTTATAAGTCAGGCCTAGTTTGAAGGGACATTCACTAATATATCCAACAAGTGTTTCCAAAACTTATCTACAGTCTCAATATTGATTCTCTCGTCTGGTGAATGCACATCACGTAGAGTTGGTCCGAAAGAAATCATATCCATATTTGGGTATTTCTCAAGGAATAGACCACACTCCAAACCAGCATGAATCGAACGGGTAATAGGCTCAACATTGAACAAACGCTCGTAAGAAGCCACAGCCACTTTTAAAATCTCAGAACTTGGATTTGGAGCCCATCCAGGGTAACCATCAGTATGCTCAATTTCGGCACCTGCCATTGTAAAGGCAACTCCCACATTTTGTGCAATATTGTACTTCTCGCTATCCACATCGCTTCGTTGTGAAGTAGTGATGAAAATTTTATCGCCTTCGATAAACTTAACTGAAGCCAAGTTGTTAGACGTTTCAACCATACCCGGCATACGAGAACTCATTGAAAAGACACCATGAGGACAAGCATAAAGCGCATCAAACAAGTTATTCGATGTTTTCTTATCGCAAACAAATGCCGGCATATCAGTCGACTCCAAATTGATTTTCAATTTGGGTTCAGCAATAGACCAAACATTTTCCATTTCAGCTGCATAAAGATTTAAGTCAACACGGATTTGCTCTTTAAACTGAGAAGGAATAACCACCACAGCTGAAGCTTCACGAGGAATCGCATTACGCAAGTTTCCACCGGCAAAATCAGCCAGACGAACATCGTATTTCTTATTGATCTCCCAAAGGAAACGGTTCAAAATCTTATTGGAATTACCACGATTTTTGTTGATCTCATCACCAGAGTGACCACCCTGCAAACCGCTTACATCAATACGCACAGCAAAATAGCCAGCAGGAACATCCTCTTTGGTATACGACATGGTTGCCAAAGTATCTATACCACCCGCACAACCTAAGAAAATCTCACCCTCGTCTTCTGAATCAAGATTCAATAGAATATCGCCACTAACAAAACCGGGTTGCAAAGCGAAAGCTCCTGACAAACCTGTTTCTTCATCAACAGTAAACAAACATTCAATAGGACCATGCTCGATATCCGTAGAAGTCAACAAAGCCATTTCAGCAGCCATACCAATACCGTCATCAGCACCAAGCGTTGTGCCTTTAGCTTTCACCCACTCGCCATCGATCCAGGGAATAATAGGATCGGTATCGAAATTGTGCTCAGTTGCAGAATTTTTCTCACAAACCATATCCATATGCGACTGCAAAACAACAGTCTTAAGATTTTCCTTACCAGGTGTCGCCGGCTTTTTGATCAACACGTTACCAATCTCATCGCGCTTGGTCTCAAGATTGTGTTTCTTACCAAAGTCCATAAGGAATTCAATAATTTTATCTTCTCTTTTCGATGGACGAGGAACCTGACAAATGGCCTCGAAATGTTCCCAAATAACTTTAGGTTCTAATCCGTTTAGTATGCTCATTATTATTTTTTTTAGTTGAATCAACAATTAAAATTCTTGTTAATTCAATACGTGTTAGTATTTTAAATTTAGTAGATCCAAAGGTAATAAAAGCTGACAAAAACCATTAATCTTCAATCTGATTCCACTGTATTTTCTTGACATATCGAAAACTTAAATGCTGAAGTCCAAACATAAAAGGCAAGGCAAATAATACCCCGTAATCGATAAAAGTCAATCCCCAATGAATTGCTCCCAAAAATCCGGCTGAAATCATAATTAGAATCCCCTTAATAAAATTTGAACCTGAATCCTGTGACATCTTTTCCTGCGAAAAAGGCAAAGCTTTACTCTGACTGGCAGTTACAAATACCGAAATAACAGTAATGGAGATCAAAGAATAAAAAATATCAGGCAAAATCGTATACGACCAGAAATAAACAATCAAAGCTCCAATAATCAGATGCAGTGGGGCAAAATATTTGGTCAGTATTGCTTTAATCGAACCCGCAATAATATCTCCCGGACGCGCTATCGGCAAAGCTTTGTAGAACCAGCTTGATTTAGGCTCATCGCTGTAAATAATATTCAAACAGGCAGAAAAAGCAGCCATAACATTCAAATACAAAAAAAGCAAATAGAGTTTCGACTCGATCAAATTCTCCCATTTTGCCTCACCATGTTTACCCAAAACTGTCACCGCGATCAGAACAAAAACATAACCAAAAGCCGGAAATACCGTTTGCTTGTATTTTCGATCTCTCCCACTCATTTTCCAAATCATCTTAAATGCCGTTTTTTCTGTGATATTGCGCGTCAACAATTCACCTAGTTTATCAACAAACTTGACCGATTTACCTTTTTGAATCGTTTTTTTCTCAGGCTTTGAAGATATTGCTTCCATCTGACTCAAGCGGTAATTAAATTTCGGAGACAGGTATTTAACAATGATCCAAAGTCCCAAAATTGGGGCAAATAAAGCCAAAGCGAGAAACAAAATATCGCCTGTACTAAAAACCGATGTGGTTAAACTGGCAATCGAACCAGCAAACCAAGCCGGAGGAATCAAATAGGTCCACCACTCTACAGCCAGTTGGGCATTATACAGATCATTCATCTCAATCAAGCGTGGCAAAAGCTGATAGGCTCCCATAAAAATGATGGCCATTCCAATTTGAAAGTACACCAAAATATCTTTCAGCTTTTCTCCGTTCACCAATCGCATCAATCCCAAATAAAACAGACAGGTCAGAAAAAGCGTAAACAAGGTGGCTAGAAAAATCAGGAACAAAAAGAACAAGGCCACCGCAAATCCATAATTAAATATCGTGAATACAAAAGAAGCAATGGATAAAGACAAACTTAACTGTAAAAGATAAATGGCAATATGCAAAATTTTAGCCACTGTTAAAGTCCTGTTATTTATGGGGCGAGGCAGAAGAATGGCATTATCCCGGGTATCAATCAAAACAACTGAAAACTCAGAAATCATCATCAAAGCAATCATCGACATAATGACTAAGAAAATATATACATAAGCCGTAAAGGTGTGCCCTACCGAATTGATTAATGTCCCGACAAAAATGCCCAATACAGCATAAACAAAGGTCTGTAATAACAACTGATTACTCGAATCTTTCTTTTTGGATGAAGTCGAAAATCCACGACGATTCCCCATTGTTAGCTTTACCCGAAGAATACTCTCAAGTTGTTTGTAATCGACTCCCATCAAACGAAACAAGCCCTTAAAAAGACGGATTATTCTGATAATAAAATTAACCATAGCTTAATTTTCGAATACGTTAATAATCTCGTTTGCTGTTTCGCTGTGTCCCGAATTTCCCGTCAGTTTGGTAAATAAATTCTCCAATGACTCATTGTCAGATTCCGAATTAAGATCGGCATAACTCCCGTCCGCCAGCACAACACCATTATCAATCAGAATAATTCGGTCCGAGATTTTCTCTACCACATCCATAATATGTGAACTGTAAAAAATGGTTTTTCCTTCTTTTGCCAATTGCTGTAAAACGCGTTTTACAATAATCACAGCATTGGCATCCAATCCCGAAAGAGGTTCATCCATAAAAATGATATCCGGGTTATGAATCAAACCGGAAATAATAAGAATCTTCTGTTTCATCCCTTTCGAAAAACTGTTCATACGCTCGTTGGCATGGGCTTTCATTTCAAACAAATCCAGAAGACGTGCTATTTTGGTTCGAATATTACCCTCTTCCATCCCATGAAGCTCGCCAACAAACTGCAAATATTCACTTGGGGTTAGGGTATCATAAAGAGCTGCATTTTCAGGAATATAACCAATACGCTTTTTAATCTCAATATCTTGGGTGCGCAAATCCATTCCCAAGACTTTAATATCCCCTTCAAAATCGGTGAGTATACCGCAAAGAATCTTCACCGTAGTCGATTTCCCTGCCCCATTAGGTCCGATATATCCAATAATTTGCCCCGATTGAATTTCCAGATCGACACCTTTTAGAACCTGATTAACAGAAGCCCCGTTTTTGTATGCTTTATGTAAGTTTTTTATTGATATGACTGTATTAGTTTCCATCTTATTGTTTTTTTTGATAAATGAGCTTTAAATCTACAATAAAAACTCAAATCCTGACAATGTTAAATGGGAATAAACCCTTTATCCAAGAATAAAAAACCAATCTGTCATCTTTACTCAATCAGGAAACTGCAAACTTTTCTTTATTTATGTCTTTTTGTCAGGCTATACAACATGGCACAGGCTTTGATTAAAGCTCATCGTTAATTTTTAATATAACAATCAAAAATTTAAGCATATGTCAACAGGAAAAATTGGTGTTACCAGTCAGGATCTGTTCCCGATCATTAAAAAGTTCTTATACTCAGATCACGATATCTTTTTACGTGAAATCGTTTCGAATGCAGTTGATGCAACTCAAAAACTAAAAACTTTAGCTTCAACAGGTGAATTTAAAGGTGAACTTGGTGAGCTTACCGTTGATGTAAAAATCGATAAAGAAGCCAAAACCCTTACCATTTCAGATAGAGGTATTGGTCTGACAAAAGAAGAAGTTGAAAAATACATCAACCAGATTGCCTTTTCGGGCGCTGAAGAATTCATGGATAAATATAAGGACCAAGCCAATGCCATTATCGGACACTTTGGTTTAGGTTTTTATTCTTCATTTATGGTTTCCGATAAGGTTGAAATTCTTTCTCTTTCACACAAAGAAGGTGCTCAGGCTGTAAGATGGAGCTGTGAAGGAAATCCGGAGTATACACTTGAAGCTGCAGAAAAAGCTGATCGTGGTACGGATATCATCATGCACATTTCGGATGAAGAAAAAGGATTTTTAGAAGAAGGTCGTATCCAGGAGCTTTTAAACAAATACTGTAAATTCTTACCTATTGAAATCACTTTCGGTAAGAAAAAAGAGTGGAAAGATGGCAAGCAAGTTGAGACAGAAGAGGCTAATGTTGTTAACGATACTAAACCAGCCTGGACAAAGAAACCAGCTGATTTAACTGAGGAAAACTACAATGACTTCTACCGTCAGCTTTACCCAATGAGTGATGAGCCCTTATTTCACATTCATTTAAATGTTGATTACCCATTCAACTTAACGGGTATTCTTTATTTCCCAAAAATTAAAAACTCAGTTGAAATTCAAAAGAACAAGATTCAATTGTACTGCAATCAGGTATTTGTAACCGATTCAGTTGAAGGTATTGTTCCTGAATTCCTAACACTTCTTCATGGTGTAATCGACTCTCCGGATATTCCATTAAACGTATCGCGTTCATATCTACAGAGTGATGGTAACGTGAAGAAAATCTCGAACCACATTACTAAAAAAGTTGCTGATAGCTTGTTTGATATCTTCAAGAAAGATCGTGAAGACTTCGAAAAGAAGTGGGATGATTTGAGAATTTTCGTTCAATATGGTATGTTGACTGAAGAGAAATTCTACGATCGTGCCAAGAAGTTCATGTTGCTTAAGAATACCGATGGCAAGTATTTTACAACTGAAGAATACGAAACAATTGTTAAGGAAAATCAGACTGACAAAGACGGTAATATGATTTGCCTTTATGCAACCCATACAGAAGAACAATACACTTATATCGACCTGGCAAAAGCTAAGGGATACGATGTCTTATTGATGGATAGCCAATTGGATAATCATTTGATTAATACGCTTGAGCAAAAAACAACGACAACAAGATACGTGCGTGTTGATTCTGATGTGATTGAGAAGTTAATTCAAAAAGACGAGGTTAAAGCGTCGAGCCTGACTGAAGAACAGAAAAACGATTTGATTCCTGTATTTAATGCTCAACTGCCAAACGAAAAGGTTAACTATATTGTGACTTTCGAAGCTCTTGGTGCCGAAGCACAGCCTTTAATGATTACTCAGGCTGAGTTTATGCGTCGTATGAAAGATATGGCTGCTATGAATCCTGGGATGGCTATGTATGGCGAAATGCCCGATTCATACAATCTGGTTGTAAATACCGATCATGCACTTATCGAAAAAATTCTTGAAAGCAAAGACACCGAACTAAGTGATAAAATTGCTGAAATCACAGCTAAACTGAGTCCGGTAATTGCTGAAAAAGAAGCTCTTGAAGCCCTTAAAAAGGACAAAAAAGAAGATGAAGTTCCTCAGGAAGAAAAAGATAAAATGGCTGAGGTACAGAAACAAATTACAGAGATTAATGCTGAACGCAGAGCCCTGCTAACAGGTTTTGGTAAGGATAATCAAATTGTAAAACAATTGATCGACCTTGCTCTACTGGCCAATAACATGCTTAAAGGTGAAGAGTTGGCTAAGTTTGTAAAGCGTAGCATCAACCTAATTAAATAGTCTGTTCGAATAAGAATTCGAATCCAGTTCAAGATAGAAAGCCACAACCTTTGGGAATGTGGCTTTCTTATATCAATTCATCTGAAGATATTCATTTATCTGAAGATATTCATTTATCTGATGAATTAACATACAGACAAAAAATCATCAGATAATTTTAAAAATTGATATTATTTAGATGCTTCAAAGACAAAGCTTTTATCTTTGCATCATATTTTGATACGATAAAAACCTATGGAAAGAACAGAAATCATTAATTATATTTTTGATGCGCTTTACGCTCAACCCGAAAATGAATCATTAGATATTGCATGTTGGGGAATGGAACACCTTAATATCAATGATGAAGATCCTATTTACGAAACCATCATCGAAGAGTTTTTAATGAACGAATGGGCTGTAGATCAAGGTTTGGGTTTTCTGGTTTTAACACCTGAAGGGCGTGATATCATTAATGTATTTGGATCGTACACGGCTTTTATGGAAACCTATATGCAGCCAGCTCCTAAAATAAAACCTGCTGTTAGCTTAAAAACAATTAGTCTGGTTCTGAATCTTCTTTTGGCCCTATTTATTGCCATGCTTTTGGTAACAAAAAATAATGACAACAAAATTATAGAAGATCAAAAGGCTCAGATTGAAAAACAGCAAGCCACTATTGATTCCTTAAAGCAATAGCTCAAATAATAAAGAGACCTAAAGCCAGTTGGACGCATGATTAAACCTCTAAGCCTCCAACTAAGGCTAGTTGGACTCATGGTTAAACCTCCAAACCTTCAAGTAAAGCTAGTTGGGCTCGTGATTAAACTCCCAAGCCTTTCTTTTTGTTTTTTGAAGCTTTGGGAAAATTCCCAAGCCTTCCCTAAGGCTTTTTTCTGGCTTTGAACAAACTCCCAAGCCTTTCTTTTTCTTTTTTGAGGCTTTGGGAAAATTCCCAACCCTTCCCCAAGTGTTTCCCGGAGCTTTTAACAAACTCCCAAGCCTTCCCTAAGACTTTTTCTGGCTTTGGGAGAACGCCCAAGCTTAACTAAAAGTTCAAAAGCAACACACATTCACCCCATTCATTTAAATAAAAAGACATTTATTCCCAAAAAAAAGACTGAATTACAAATTATTTCTCACTCATCATAAAAAAGATGTATTTTAGCATAAAACCTACGAATATGAAAGTTGAGAAAGATTTCAGCAATGATGAAACAAAACAGTTATGGGAAAATTTCAGTCCAATTTCTCAAGAAAAATTGTATGAATGTTTCAATGTACACATAAGCGAACTCCATAATATTTCCAATTCTTATAAAGCTTACTTCGACACGCTTAACAAATCGGAAACAAAGAATAAAACCGATTTTGCCAGACTATGTGATTTTAGCCAATCCATACTTAAGCTTTTATTAAAGAGTCAGGAAGAAATGCTTGAACGAGACTTTAGAAAAATAGCTCAAGCCTATTTATCCGAAATCGATGCTTTAAGCTTAAACAAAACCATAACACGAAGAGAAAAATTCACCCCTTACACTTATAACAAAAAGGATAAATTATCCCTATTGCTCCAAAAATTAAGTATTAATACCAAATTTAGATTTAAGGTCAGAAGAAGAAAACTTCTCAACATCTTCCGCAGAATGTTTAATCTGAATCTTTTGAGTCTTGATACATTCCAAGCTCGTAAAATTCCCTTTAAAAATATGGTAAACTATTATTTTGGTGTTGAACTTCCCAAAACAATAGCAGACAATTTTAAAGAAACCATGCAAATTAAAAGCTCGGTTTTACTCGACTTATGGCAATTTAACCAGGATCTGGAAGCTGAAATTCAAAGTCAGTTATTAGAAAATCAGACCGATCAAATTCAGTTGAGTTCTTTTAATAAATCGATAAATGAAATCATTGAAAAACAAAAGCAAGGTCTTAATGATTTAAGCAACAAACTAAAAGTTGATATTGCTTCAGCAAACTCGGTTCAGTTTGAAAAACTTGACCAGGCATTACTGAGTGTAGATACACTGGAAATGCCAGGAAAAGAATTCCAGACAAATAATATCAAAGAAGAACACAACCAAATTGTTACCGCTATCGATTTGGAAAATCAGAAATGGAACAATACACATACAACCTTAATCGATGATTGGTCATTAGATCTTGAAATTGCACAACTGTATTTTACAGTACTGGATGATTACACCCGCTTGCATTCAAAAATAGATCAGTTTATTGATGAACATTTAAGCCTGAATATTGAGCAATTACGCCAATTTATCACATCCACAAGCAAACGAATCCAAGAAAATGCAACATCTTCCAAAACACTAACGGATACACTCAATACAGAAAGAGCAAATATCACCAATAATTTTATTGATAAGATTTTGGCTCAAACAATTAAAAAATTATCCGGAAGCATCAATCAGGATCTTGAGAAATTTAATACCCGAACAATTGGCCTCATCAATAAAGTATCAGACAAACGCAGCTTTATAAAAAGTAAAAATTACGAACGTGGCATTCGCAGCTCTGAAATCAACTGGATCTCGCCCAAAGAACTTTTAAACTTTGAAGCCCTTCCACATTTTGAGGCATCTATTCAGGAAATAAAACAATTTATCGACGAAAATATGAAAAAGGCAAGATTTAAACTTCTTGCTTTAGGTACTGTTAGCGATTTTAGTCTCGAATCGGCTCAAATCATGTTGCAAAAGAAAAAAAGTGCACTGAAATCAACCGCACAAGTGGCTGAAGAAGGCCTGAATCGTGCCTTAATCCATTTGGATGAAGCAACTTTTCTCATCACAGAAATTAAAAAAGTCCCTCAGGAACAGCTTCGCCAAACCATTACCACATTCAATACCGAAATTCAGAAACTCAAAAACATCGATACCATACTTGAGTTGAATTTACAGATTGTGAAAATAAAAGCGATTGAACGATCAAAGAAAATACGAAAGGATATCCTGAATTGGATTCTAAATATTATTCCAAGAATCGTTGATTTTATAAAAAAGCACATTTCCGGTACCACAGGCTACATTGCTGAAATAAAAAAACAACTGGGGGTTCGTGTCGAAAAAGTTCAGATCTCTCACGAGTTGCCTGAATTTATAAGGCAAACCGAGCTGGCATTAAAAAAACTCCCCTTTGTTTACCAACGTCTTTATCAACTCACACCAACCGATGAAGAACGCTTTTTTGTTAATCGACAAAGCGAATTGGAAAATCTGGATAAAGCCTTTTCGGATTGGAGTAAAGAGCGTTTTATTACAACGGCTCTTATATCAGAAAAGGGAAATGGCGCAACCTCTCTACTAAAAATTTTCCTGAGTAAAATTGAAACCGATATTCCTATCATTCATCAATCATCGGTTAATAAAATCTATACTCTGGAAGCTTACTTTGCCTTTTTTGCAGACATTCTTCAGCAGAATAAATTTGACTCAAACGAAGAAATAGTTGATTTCCTAAATAACCGGACCGAGCCCCTTATTCTTATTCTGGAAAGCCTTCATCACTTTTTCATAAAAAAAGTAAATGGTTTCGAATGTCAGAAAATGCTGTTTGAGCTCATGTCAAGAACGTCAAAAAAGGTTTTTTGGATTGGCTCTTATACCATTCACTCCTGGGAATACCTAAAGAAAACAGTCGGCGTTTCAGAACATTTTATACGAGAAATTGAATTGCAAAAATTTGACGGAGAAAGTCTGGATGATGTTATTTTTAAACGCAACAATCTGAGTGGCTATAAAATTAAATTTGAACCATCAGGAGAAAATCGACATTCCAAATCGTTTCAGAAAATGAATGAAGATGAAAGACAAGCCTTTTTAAGAAAACAGTTTTTCATCGAGCTTAATCAAATGTCTAATGGCAATGTTAGTTTAGCCCAACTCTATTGGCTCCGCTCAACACATTCAGTAAGCGACGACACCATCAAAATTGCTTCTCTTAGAGAGATTGATGTGTCATTCGTTAAGGATTTGCCAAGGGAGCATTTGTTTGCCATGCATACCCTGCTGATACACGATGGTTTGAGAGTAGAGGATTATGCGCTATCCTTAAACTTACCCGTAAATAATTGCCGAAATGTATTGATTCCCATGCTGGAAAAAGGACTCCTTATTCGTCCAAAAGAAAAATACAACATCAACCCTATCATTTTCAGACAGGTTGTTAGTTTATTAAAATCGCATAATTTTATCAACTAATTTTATCATGATGAAACAATTTTCTACCCTCCTCATATATTTGCTGACAGGCTACCTATCTCTTTCCATATCATTGGCTCAGGATACAACTCAAGCCAAAACCATAATAAATCAAAATGATTCATCGCTCGGTAGTTTTAGATTAGAGCATAAAAAGCAGGACAGTCTTGTCAACACAAACAGCCCTGCAATAAATAAAGAAAGCTCTACGTCCACACCTGACATAAAAGAGACTAATCACACAAAAGTCATAAACAAACAGGTCGATTCGCTTCAAGCTGACACGACACAGTTTAGTGCAACAAAACTATTCGAAAACCTGGAACAAAAAGTGCCTAATAAACCCAAAGACGTATTCGAAGTAATTTCTTTGTCAAAAATCTTCTGGACGATTGTTCTTTTATTATTTGGGTACTATTTTATTAAACTCGTCATTAAAATTCTCGATATCGTTTCAGAGCGAAGTGCCAGATTTCGAATCACTATAAAAGGGATTATTCCCGTTTTCAGAATCGTCTTTTGGGCCATCATCATTTTTGCCATCATCAAGGGCATTTACAACCCACCCTTCGAAACTGTCATTGCCTTTACTGCTTCGGTTGGTATTGCTGTTGGTTTAGCCGCACAGGATTTGCTTAAAAATATATTTGGTGGTATGGCCTTGTTACTCGACAAACCCTTTAAGGTTGGAGATAAAATTGACAGTGGAAAATATTACGGTGAAGTTATCGAAATCGGATTAAGAGCCACACGGCTGGTTACGGCTGACGATTCGGTTGTGTCTGTGCCCAATGCCGAACTGGTTAATTCTTCTGTTTCGAATGCAAACTCGGGAGAACTCAATTGTCAGGTGGTTGCTGAAATTTACCTGCCTATTGATATCGACACGTTTAAAGTCAGAAAAATTGCGACTGAAAGTGCACAAGTTTCCCGATTCGTTTACCTCAACAAACCCATTACGGTTTTATTTTTCAATGAAGTCAAGGAAAGGCGTTCTTATCTTAAAATGAGGATAAAAGCCTATGTTATGGATATCCGCTACGAGTTCCAATTCAAAAGCGACATGACTGAAATTGTTATACGTGAATTATTAAAAGAAGGCCTTATTTCAAAAAATGAACTCTTTTAGATACCAATAAAAATACCGACCTCATCAGAAGTCGGTATTTTCATTTAATATCCTTTGTACTTAATTTCCTATTTCACTAAGCTCTAACCAGCGCATTTCTTTTTCATCAAGCAAGTCGATGACCTCCTGTATACGAGCTGATTTTGCCATTAAATCGTCGTTTGATAGGGTTCCTGAACTCATCGCTGTTTCAAGTTCAGTCTTTTCTTCATTCAGGCTTTCCATATCCTTTTCCAACTGCTCAAATTCACGTTTTTCGTTAAAGGTCAATTTGGTTTTAGTTGTCTGCTTAGGCTTTTCCTTTTTTACTTTCACTGGTTTTTCAACCAATTTTTGCTCTTTCTCTTCCTCGAGTTGAGTCTCTCTGTAAATGGTATAGTTACCCGGGAAATTTCGAATCTGCCCCAGCCCTTCGAATACAAACAAATGCTCAACCACCTTATCCATAAAATAACGGTCGTGAGAGACAATGATCAAACAGCCCTTAAAATTCATCAGATAATCCTCCAAGACATTCAGAGTCATAATATCCAAATCATTGGTTGGCTCATCCAGAATCAGGAAGTTTGGATTTTTCATCAGCACCGTCATCAGGTACAATCGACGTTTTTCTCCTCCACTCAATTTCGACACTAAATTGTATTGCGTTTTGACCGGAAACAGAAAATATTCCAAAAATTGCGAGGCTGACATCACCTTTCCGTTCCCCAGGTCGATACTCTCGGCAATTTCTTTTATGACTTCAATAATCTTCTGATCCTCATTAATGGTAATACCATCTTGCTTATAATAACCATAAACAACCGTTTCACCAATTTCAATATTTCCCGAATCAGCTTCAAGGTTCTGCGTAATGATATTTAGGAAAGTTGACTTCCCGGTCCCATTCTTACCAATGATACCAATTTTTTCACCTCTCTGAAATTTATATGAAAAATCGTCGAGAATCTTCAGATCTCCAAAGCTCTTATACAAGTGATCAAATTCAAGAATTTTGGTTCCCAAACGAGCAGACTTGATATCGATGTCCATTTTGTCCTCACGATAACTATTTTTAGCCTTCTCTTTTAATTCATAAAAAGCATCTATTCTCGATTTTGCCTTTGTTGCTCGCGCCTGTGGCATGCGTCGCATCCACTCCTGTTCCGTTTTCAATAAGCTTTTGGCCTTACTCGCTTCAGCATTCTGATTTAGGATTCGCTCTTCTCTTTTCTCAAGATAATAGGAATAATTTCCCTTATAGGTATGAATGTTGTTGGCATCCATCTCGATAATCTCATTACAAACCCGATCTAAGAAATACCTGTCGTGAGTTACCATCAAAAGGGTGCACTTCGATTTTTTCAGATAGTCTTCCAACCACTCAATCATTTCCAAATCAAGATGGTTAGTGGGCTCATCTAAAATCAGGAAATCAGGATCAGTAATCAAAACTTTAGCCATTCCCACGCGTTTCTTTTGTCCGCCCGATAATTGAGATATAGGCTGATCAAAATTAGTAATCTTCAGCTTAGAAAGAATCTGCTTCACCTTAACTTCATAATCCCAGGCCTTAAACAGATCCATCTTCTCAAGAATCTCTGTCATACCTTCCTCATCACCCGATTCAATCATTCTCTCATAATCGCGAATAACTGATAAAACCGGATCAGCAGAATTAAACAGCTCATTGATGACCGTATTGCTTTCCTCCATTTCAGGAATCTGCTCCAGATAGCCCAATTTAATATCCTTACGGAAAGTCACCTCTCCATTATCCTGAGCATCCTTTCCTGCAATGATATTTAAAAGGGAGGTTTTTCCCGTTCCATTTTTTGCAATTAAAGCAATCTTTTGTCCCTGTCCCACACCAAAACTGATGTCGGTAAATAAAATCTGGTCACCATAGCTTTTACTAAGGTTTTCTATTTGTAAATATGATATCATGAATGACTTTGCTTTCGATTAAGTTGCAAACTTACAAATTAGAAACGACACCCTATCTCATTATCTAATCTGAATTATTCAAACGATAAAAATCCTGTCACGAATTCGCAACAGGATTTTTAAAACTTAACCTCAACTAACTAACTTTTTATTTTATTTTTCAGTTAAAACATAGGCTTCTTGCCAAACTTTTAACATGATATCATATGAAACCCATCCAAAACCATCGGTACCCCATGTAGTTCCCCATGAATTGATCACTTTAAAAGCGTTCTTAGAGTCGTCATAACCGACAACACAATAGCAATGTCCGCCTAAAACCCGACCTTTGGTTGAAGTTTGAATCTCATCATAGCCTAAGTACATAAACGACTTATATACCGAACCACCTACTACAATTGGTTTCCCGGCAGCTAACTGATCTTTAAAAGCATCTAATGTTATAGATAAACGGGTGTAATTTGCAATTTTATAATTGGCTGCTAAAGCTACTTGCGTATTATTAGGCAATAAGTCGCAAGAAACATCTGTATAAGGCATATCTGCCCATAAACAAACACCGTCGTTTTGAATTAAATTCAGACCGTCACTCACGTAAGAGCCACTACCACAATCACCAACTTTAATCTGATTGTATATAAATTCGGGGCTAAAAATATTGTAATCTAAACTGTAAGCTCCACCATTTGCTGCTTGCCAGGAAATACTTCTTGCAGCATAACCTACACCCCAGGATACACAAGAACCTTCTCCGCCCTGATTTCTAACAGGTGGGCAATTAAGTGCTACTGAAGTTGGGTAAGCTTTGGTTTTACTAATGGCTGCTGCCAATGGAATTTTATTGTACTCTGCCTCAGGTAAAGCTAAATATCCTGAATTAATCATCACATTTTCTTCCTGAATAAGCTCATCCTGAATATCAGTTTCCGAATTTTCACAAGAAGGGAATGAAAGAATTAGGGTTGCTGCAGAAAAGACCAATAAAGTTGATCTTAAAAATAACTTTTTCATGTTTTCAATTAATTTGGTTAGTAATACTAAATAGTATAGCTAGTTGAGGCCTATAAAACATCATATTTATTTCTAAACAAGGGGGATTATGCTTTATATTTCGACATCAAATATATATTAAAATAAACTAAAACATAAAATCACAAAAATAAATTCAAGAATGTGATAATCATAATAAAACGAACTTAAGCATTTAAAAATAAACATTAATCAATAATAAAAGAACATTCATCAATTAATCATTAATATTATTTAGATTAAAAATAAATGTCAATAGATATTTATATTCAACAGAAATGACTCTTAATTAAACAAAAATATGTTTAAAACATTTCAATGTAAATTCATTTTAAATCTATACTCTACTTCTATTTAAACAATCATCCTTTTCACGATAAAAAATCAATAAAATAATATTTCAACATCTCTTATACAGACAAGAAAGTCTTTTATCAAAATTCATTACTTTCGTGAAAACAATATGAAAATTCAACAATGCGAAAAAAAGAACGTTTTGAAAAAATCATAAGCTGGTTTCAGGAAAATATGCCCATAGCCGAAACCGAACTTCATTATAGCAATCCCTACGAATTATTAGTTGCCGTTATCTTATCCGCTCAATGTACTGACAAACGAGTGAATATGATGACACCGGCTCTCTTCGATAAATACCCAAGTGCATTTGACTTGTCTCATGCCACACAGGATGATATTTTCGAACTGATTCGATCTTGCTCTTATCCCAACAACAAAGCCAAACATCTGTTAGGCATGGCAAAAATGTTGGTCGAAGATTTTAAAGAAGAAGTCCCTGATGACATTAAAGAGTTGCAGAAACTACCTGGCGTAGGAAGAAAAACCGCCAATGTGATTGCATCAGTTATTTACGACAAACCAGCCATGGCTGTAGATACTCATGTTTTTAGAGTATCAGCTCGTTTGGGCTTAACCACCAATGCTAAAACCCCTCTTGAAACGGAAAAACAGTTGATGAAATTCATCCCGGAAGAACATGTTGCTACGGCACATCATTGGCTAATATTGCATGGGCGCTATGTCTGTATAGCCCGTACACCCAAATGTAAATCCTGTGGACTTAAGGACTATTGTAAATACTATCAAAAAGAACAAAAGAAAATTAAATAATGTACAGCTATCAATACCCCCGTCCTGCACTAACAGTTGATTGTGCCATATTTTGCAACTACAAGGGTGTAAAACACATCCTTTTGATTGAACGCGCACAAGCCCCCTTTGCCAACACTTGGGCATTCCCTGGTGGCTTTGTTGATATGGATGAAGATTTGGATCAGGCTGCCTATCGTGAGCTAAAGGAAGAAACCGGCTTTGAAAACTGTGAGTTAAAACAATTTAAAACCTATGGGTCTGTCAATCGTGATCCACGTGGAAGAACGGTATCCGTGGTCTATACAGGAGAATTACACTTAAATCAATTACCACAAGTGGTTGGTATGGATGATGCCAAACAGGCTAAATGGTGGCCAATTGACAAACTGCCCAATCTGGCTTTTGACCATGACTTAATTATGTCCGACTTACTCGAGGATGTGAAGATGTGAGGATGTGAGGATGTGAGGATGTGAGGATGTGAAAAATAAAAAGATAATCTCTCAAGCTATTTTAGAGTTCTATTTATTTTTCACTTTAACCTTTGTACTTTTTTCTTTAACTTTTTAAATTCCTTTATCCTTTTACACTCTTTTCAAGATGAATTAAGCTATCCGGCCCCATATTAAATAAAAGATCCAGAATACTCAAATTTTCAACAAATCCCCATTTGTCGCTAAAAACCTGATAATACTTATTCGAAACAAAATCCGGATCAACTATCGCTTTGGATGCTTTGGGATGTATTCCCTCGCGAAAATCGATTATCCCATTCAAATCCTCTACATAATCCTCAGTTTTCTTAATCACACAATCCAAATCAATCAATGTATTAATCTCTTCTTGAATTTCGAGATTGAGATCCAAAAGAAAATCCCATTTTCTATCAAAAAAACGTCTTAAATCGTCGATGTAAAATTCATAAAATGGAGATGAATTATAAGCTGATTCAATACCTCTCCAGTGTAGTTTTTGCCAATCAGTATCATAAGAAATTCGCACATCCTTTGTCAGGATTTTTTTTGAACTTGCCTTAACAACCGGAACAGTCAGAGCCAATTCGCCATTAGCACCCAAAATATGACATCGGTTCCGATAGCTTTGCTTGGAATAGTTCTCAAATTGCTCAATCATCACATCATGCCACTGTACCAGCTTTGAGTAGTATTGGATTGGAGCAAAATATGCCGTAGACAATAGCATTGTGTTTTTCATCTTCTGTTCTTGATTAATTCGAAAGCACAAAAATAATCAATTTATAAAAAGAAAGGCCATCTCCGGAAAGACAGCCTTAATTATATTCGATTCATTACTATTATTCGATTCCTTTAAGAATACGGTTCCATCTGATCTTACTTAAGAACGATTTATCCTTATCTAATGAAAGCCAAACAAAAGAAGCTTTCCCTACGATATGATCTTCGGGCACATATCCCCAGTAGCGAGAATCGGCTGACATATGACGGTTATCACCCATCATCCAATAATAATCCATCTTGAAGGTATAAGAATTCGCCAGCTTACCATTAATGTATATGCCATCTGATTTCACAGCCAACTCATTGCCTTCATAAGCTCTAATAACTCTTTCGTACAAGGGTAGCGTTTTCTTATCCAAACTAACAGTTACTCCTTTTTTAGGTAGAACTAAAGGTCCAAAATTATCACGATTCCAGCTGTAGTCTCTATTAAATGGGAAAACCTCTTCGTACATTCCAACCGGATATAAAACCCGTGTTATCGAAACAATATTATTAAGTTTTTTAAGTGCCTCAACTTTTTCCTGAGTTAAAGGCATTTCATACTCAGAAGAACCTCGTTTACCTCTATCAGCTAGAGCAATACCCAACTCATCCAATTTTCTGGGATTGATAGAACTACCATCAGTTTTCACAATATAATTATACTGCATATCTTCAATAGCTGCCTGTGCTTTTCCATTCACAAACAATTGACCATCTTTCGAAATTAGCGTATCTCCAGGTAATCCAACACAACGTTTAATATAATTTTCTCGCTTATCAACCGGACGTGAACGAATATCATAACGCTGTTTCATAAACTTACGAGCCATATTTTTATAAGCTTCGTCTGATTGCAATAAACGACCTTTGCTCATATCATCTGCCTTAAATTCCTGACCGTATCGACGAATATAAGAATGGTAATCCGGATTCTCATGTCCAACCCAAATCGTATCTCCTGCCGGGAAATTAAAAACGACAACATCGTTTCGCTCCACTTCTCCAAAACCTGCTAAACGGTGATAAGGCCACTGAATCAATTCAGAATACGACTTAGTAGACTGCGTTCCAGGCATGGTGTGATGAGCAAAAGGGAATGATAACGGCGTATTAGGCACCTTAGGTCCATAAGACAATTTGCTGACAAAAAGATAATCGCCAACCAACATAGATTTCTCCATTGAAGAAGTCGGAATCGTATAAGCTTCGATAAAAAACATACGAATAAGTGTTGCTGCTACAACTGCAAATATTAAAGCATCAACCCATTCAACAATAAAACCTTGCTTTTTGACGCCGCGTTTTTTCCAAAATGCCCAATGCACTTTTTTACTAATATAAACATCAAAAAGAATAGGCAAACCTAACACAAGCCAAAAATTACCAATCCAAATCGTCATTAACAGATAGGTAAGAGCGGCCAGTGAAAACTTAAACCATTTATTCTTTAAAAATTCCTTCATAGGGTAATTATTTTATTTAGAAATCTAATTTCAGATTTTTTGTGTGAATCTACACAAATTATCAATTGTTTCGACGATTAATATTCTGTAAAAGTTAAATAGAACCAAACACTTACAGAAGTACAATGGCTACCTTTTAAAGATAGCCGTCGTGCCAATTCACGTTTTATTCTACTCCTTTAAAAATTCGATTCCATCGAATCTTGCTAAGGAATGATTTATCTTTATCAAGTGATAACCATACGAAAGAAGCTTTCCCTACAATATGATCTTCGGGCACATATCCCCAATAACGGGAATCGGCTGACATATGACGATTATCACCCATCATCCAATAATAATCTATTTTGAAAGTATAAGAATTCGCCAGCTTACCATTAATGTATATGCCATCTGATTTCAGAGCTAACTTATTGCCTTCATAAGCCCTAATAATTCTTTCGTACAAGGGTAGCGTTTTCTTATCCAAACTAACAGTTACTCCTTTTTTAGGCAGAACTAAAGGACCAAAATTATCACGATTCCAGCTGTAATCTCGACTAAATGGGAAAACCTCTTCGTACATCCCAACCGGATATAAAACCCGTGTTATCGAAACAATATTATTAAGTTTTTTAAGCGCCTCAACTTTTTCCTGAGTTAAAGGCATTTCATACTCAGAAGAACTACGCTTGCCTCTGTCAGCCAAAGCAATACCTAACTCATCTAATTTTCTGGGGTTGATAGAACTACCATTGGTTTTTACAATATAATTGTACTGCATATCTTCAATAGCCGCTTGTGCTTTTCCATTCACAAACAATTGACCATCTTTCGAAATTAGCGTATCTCCAGGTAATCCAACACAACGTTTAATATAATTTTCTCTTTTATCTATTGGACGAATACGAATCTCGTTCTTACTCTCCAGAAATTTATACGCTTTTTTGTTGTAATAAGTATCCGTTTTTAAGGTATTCCCTTTTTGTTCATCCCCAATCCTAAATTGCTTGCCATAATACCTGATAAGAGAATAAATATCAGACTGAGTGTCTCCCATCCATACCGTATCACCGGCAGGGAAATTGAAAACCACAACATCATCACGCTCAACATCGCCAAATCCTGCTAGTCGATGATAAGGCCACTGGATTAATTCCAAATACGACTTAGTAGACTGAGTTCCAGGCATAGTATGGTGAGCAAAAGGGAATGATAGCGGTGTATTAGGCACCTTAGGACCGTAGGCCAATTTGCTAACAAATAGATAATCGCCAACCAACATCGATTTCTCCATTGATGACGTCGGAATTGTATACGCTTCAATAAAAAACATGCGAATAAGTGTTGCTGCTACAACTGCAAATATTAAAGCATCAACCCATTCAACAATAAAACCTTGCTTTTTAACGCCACGTTTTTTCCAAAATGCCCAATGCACTTTCTTACTAATATAAAGGTCAAAAAGAATAGGTAAACCTAACACAAGCCAAAAATTACCAATCCAAATCGTCATTAACAGATAGGTAAGAGCGGCCAGTGAAAACTTAAACCATTTATTCTTTAAAAATTCCTTCATAGGGTCATTATTTTATTTAGAAATCTAATTTCAGATTGTCTTGTGCGAATCTACACAAATTATCATTTACAGTTTCAAAAGATCTTTCATTCCAAAAAATCCGGATTTTCCAGGCATAAATTCAGCGGCTAAAACAGCACCCAAAGCAAAACCTTTGCGGCTATAAGCCTGATGTTGAATCTGAATTTCGTCAACTTCTGAATGCCAGGTAATACTATGAGTTCCCGGAACCGCACCATGGCGCTTGGCAACAATACTCATTTCAGAATCCTTTGTACTTAAACCTTCAACCCATGAGTTTTTCACAGGATGATTCTCAAGAACCCCTTCAGCTAAAGTCAAAGCCGTTCCACTCGGTGAGTCTAATTTATGGATATGATGAATTTCTTCCATATCCACATTATACTGATCGAAACCAGACATCAGTTGTGCCAATTTCTTATTCAATTCAAAAAACAAATTAACCCCTAAACTAAAGTTTGAAGCATAAAAGAAAGCCTTTCCTTTTTCACAAAGAGATTTTACCTCATCCAATTGATCCAACCAACCTGTAGTTCCCGATACCACCGGAACCCCCGCTTCAAAACAAATCATATAATTCCGATATGCTGAATCCGGATTGGTAAACTCAATCACAACATCAACGTTTTTCAGATTATCAACGGTTAAATCAGCTTGGTTATTCTGATCAATAATTAAAGCGATATCGTGACCACGATCACGAGCAATGCCTTCAATTTCCTTTCCCATTCTACCATAACCAATCAGCGCAATCTTCATCTTTATATCTTTTTCAAGCCTATTCAGGCTTATAAATTTGAACTTAATTTTATCAACAAACATAGGGGCGGATAAATATGAATCGGCTACTTATCCATAAATTGAATTCCAAAAATAGCAAATCCAAAGAAGAATGATGCATTTTGAATGCTTAATAAAACTTAAGCCCCATTTTTTTTCGATAATCCCATTATATTACACCACAAATGAAACATTTAGCCTTTAAAATATTTACACCCACACTGTCCTAATTCTGCTTCAGAAGTCTTATATTCATAGGTCAAAAAAATGGCAATATATTTCAGACCGAATCGTTAGAAAATAAAATACGAACTCATTAATTGCCGTTAATCCGGACAACAAAGAATCGCTCGAAAAGATTAAATACAAATAATTAGATGAATCAAACCATTACATGTTTTCTACCTGTTGGTGAACAGACTGAAACACGAAGCACTATAAAAGAATTAAAAAACTCGAAACTCGTTTCAGAAATCTTCATTATTGGAGATACCTGTTTCGAAATTGAGGGAGTAAGCTTCTTATCAACAAAATCGCTATTCTCGGGTGAAACAATCCATGAAATTGCAGCAAAATCAACAGGTGATTTCACCTTGATTTATACAAAAACAAGTGCTTTAAAACTAGGTCAATTCGCTCTAAATCGTTTCGTTCAGATCGCAAATGACACGCAAGCAAGTTTAATGTACTCTGACCTGAAAATGATTAAAGATGGTAAAATTGAAAACCACCCCGTTATTGACTATCAGGAAGGAAGTTTAAGAGATGATTTTGATTTTGGGTCACTTCTTTTTATCAACAACAAATCTCTAAAAAAAGCAGTAGCATCTGTAGATATCACCAATCAGTATGCGGCTTTATACTCGCTTCGTCTGGCTCTTTCTGAGCAATCTGAATTGATTCGAATTCCTGAATATTTGTATACCGAAACAGAATTAGACACCAGAAAATCGGGCGAAAAGATCTTTGACTATGTCGATCCTAAAAATCGGGCCGTACAGATAGAAATGGAAACGGTATGCACCGAATATTTGAAACGAACTGGCGGCTATCTTGAGCCTAAGTTTACTGAGGTTGACTTTAAAACTGAAAATTTCAAATCAGACGCTTCGGTGATTATTCCGGTTCTCAATCGCGTCAAAACACTTGAAGATGCCATCCAGTCGGTTCTTTCTCAAAAGAGTGAGTTCTCTTTTAACCTGATCATCGTTGATAATCACTCGACTGATGGAACGACTGAACTGATTCAGAAATATGCACAACAAGATGATCGAATCATACACATCATTCCTGAACGTACAGATTTAGGAATAGGCGGATGCTGGAATGAAGCCGTTAATCATGACAGTTGTGGCCGATTTGCTATTCAGTTGGATAGTGATGATTTGTATGCAGACGAAACAACAATCCAAAAAATTATTGAAAGCTTCCATAGAGAAAAGTGTGCAATGGTAGTAGGCAGCTATCAAATGGTCAATTTTAAATTGGAAGAAATACCTCCCGGCTTAATCGACCATAAAGAATGGACACCAGAAAACGGACGCAACAATGCATTACGAATAAACGGCCTGGGAGCACCTCGTGCTTTTTACACACCAATTCTTCGGGAAACGCCACTCCCCAATGTCAACTATGGTGAAGATTATGCTTTAGGTTTAGCCATTTCTCGAAAATATCAAATTGGTCGTATTTATAAATCATTATACCTGTGCCGTCGTTGGGATGAAAATTCCGATGCCTCGCTAAGTATAGAGAAAATGAATGCTCACAACTACTATAAGGATAGAATTAGAACAATTGAATTAAAAGCAAGACGAAATCTAAAAAGATAGAGACATGAAATTCAAGGCTATTCACATTTTTATTGTATTAACTCTTGTTTTAGCTTCTTGTCAGGCCAAAACCAAAAGTAAAAATCAAGCTGTTTCTACTCAAGAATCTCTAAAAACGGATTCTATGGATATTGAAATTTTCAAATCTCTACAGCAATTTATAACAAGAGCTTCATTTGATGCGCTTTCAAATGACAAGCTGATTGTTGAAACAGGTAAGCTATTTTTACAAACACCTTATGTGGGAGGAACACTTGAAAACAATGAGGTTGAAAGATTAGTAATCAATTTGCATCAACTTGATTGCACCACCTATATCGAGAATATTTTAGCTCTTTCAAAAATAACAAATCAATCTAAACTAAGCATTAATGACTTCGCTAAAGAGCTGGAATTTATTCGCTACCGCAATGGTAAATTAAAAGGCTATGGTTCACGTCTACATTATTTTACCGATTGGATTTTTGATAACGAAAGAAAAGGATTGCTTATTGATATAACAAAAAAAATTGGTGGTGAGGCTTATCAAAAAAAAATCAATTTTATGAGTTCACACATCAACTCATACCCAAAACTTGTTGGGAACATTTCTTTAATCGAAACGGTCACACAGTGTGAAAATGAAATCAATAAGCGAGAACATTTTTATATTCCTGAAAACAAAATTCAAGAAATTGAAAATCAAATTGAAGATGGTGACTTAATCGCAATTACTACAAAAATTAAGGGGCTGGATATTTCTCATACGGGAATTGCTATTCATATAAACGATCGTCTGCATTTAATGCACGCATCAAGTAAAGCAAAAAAAGTCGTCATATCTGAGATCCCATTGGCTGAAATGATTCAAAAAAATAGCCTTCAATCAGGCATAATGGTGGCAAGGCTTATTCGAAAACAGTAAATATTCAACTAATTATTTTCTCTTAATGAGAATTACTTTTACTTAAAAGAGAACTAATGCAAAATATCAATAAAGAAAACCTACAAACGTTCTTAGAGGAACAAAAGGAAAAATGGCCCTTGGCCAAAACCAACTATAAAGGCTTAGATAAAGTAGAAGAAAAAGAATTCCAATTCGAAGGCTTTAAAATAAAGGTTCAATTCAATCCGGAACGTATAAAATCAACTGCTGCCAAAGTTGACAAAGAAAACATTCAGAAAAGAGCCTGTTTTTTGTGTGACGAAAACAGACCTGCCGAGCAAGGAAAAATTGATTTAGAAAATAACTACAGCCTTTTAGTCAACCCCTTTCCTATTCTCAAAGAGCATTTCACAATATCAAAAAATGATCATATCGATCAAAATTTCGTAAATCATATTGGTGAAATGGTTAGCCTTTCCGAAACATTAGAAGGCTATTCCGTATTTTATAATGGGCCAAAATCCGGCGCCTCTGCCCCCGATCACATGCACTTTCAAGCTGGAGAGAATGATTTTATGCCTATTGATACAGAGTATTTCGAGAGGAAAAAGAATTATGGGAAATTAGTGACATGGAATGGCAGATTTGAGGTTTATCGCTTCAATCAATACCTCAGAAAAATGATTAGTATTGAAGCAGACAGAGCTCAGGATATTGTGAGTGCCGGCAAAATATTTTATCGTTTTCTGGAAAAACTACAACCTAACGAAACGGAACCTATGCTGAATGCGATTTGTGTTTACAAAAACAAAAAATACCGCATGCACATTTTCCCTCGTAAGCAGCATCGTCCCTCTCAATTTTTTGCAGAAGGGAAAGACCAATTAGTAATTAGCCCGGGTGCGGTAGACATGGGTGGTGTTATTATTACGCCTCGAAAAGAAGATTTCGATAAAATCACCAAAGAGGATATCATCAGTATTTACAAACAGGTTAGTTTAGATGACTTGGTTTTCGACAAACTTTGTCACGATTTCACAAAACTGGTCATGATTTAATTCAAAAGAATCAATATGCAAGAACCTAAAATACGTGTCGGTATAATGTATGAAGAGGAAATCGCATTTCAACTGAATGGGATTTATACACTTCAACAAAATGATAAAACCTACACGGGCAAACAAACGGTTAAATACATAAACGGCAAGATCGAATTTGATGGTTTGAGGTGTAAAACTGAAGAGTTCATTCTTAAGCCTGAAAATTACGAAAACAGCTCTTTCGAATTGTTTGATGTAACCATAGGAATAAAATTTCATTGGGAAAGAAAAGAGAATCAGTGTTTCAAGGGAAGTCTGCATATCTTAATTGAAAATGAAAAACTGACCGCCATTAATGTCCTCAAACTGGAAGATTATCTGGCAAGTGTAATCTCTTCGGAAATGAAAGCAAGCAGTAGTATGGAACTGTTAAAAGCACATGCTATCATTTCCCGCTCATGGTTGATGGCACAAGTTCTAAAAAGTGAAGCCCTTCAATCTTCAAAGCAAATCTACCAAACCATAACTGAAAGCTCAGAGGAGTTAATTAAATGGTACGATAGAGAAGATCACAACACTTTCGATGTGTGTGCAGATGATCACTGCCAACGCTATCAGGGAATCACACGACAATCAAGCAATGCTGTTTTAAGAGCCATTGAGGCAACAAAAGGCATAGTACTAACCAGCGATGGCAAAATCTGTGATGCCCGTTTCTCGAAGTGCTGTGGTGGGGTTTCTGAGACCTTTGAAAATGTTTGGGAACCCGAAACACATAAATATCTTCAAGCCATTACCGATGGAAAAGAATCAAGTCTGAAGCTTGACTTAAAAATTGAGTCGAATGCCAAAAATTGGATACTGAACTCACCTGATGTTTTCTGCAATAACAACGACAAGGCCATTCTTTCTCAGGTGTTAAATGATTACGATATGGAAACGCCTGATTTTTTTCGTTGGGAAGTTCAGTACACTCAAGACGAACTTTCTGATCTGATCAAAAGAAAAACGGGGAAAAACCTTGGACAAATCCAGGATCTCATTCCTCTCGAAAGAGGTTTATCCGGACGTATCATCCGGCTTAAAATTGTTGGTGATGAAAAAAGTTTCATCATCGGCAAAGAACTTGAAATTCGTAAAGTTCTTTCAGAATCACATCTGTACAGTTCAAATTTCATCGTTGAAAAAGAGAATATCAAGAATACTATTCCATCACACTTTACTTTCAAAGGTGCAGGCTGGGGACATGGCGTCGGTTTATGCCAAATTGGAGCGGCTGTTATGGGAGCCAAAGGCTATTCGCACAAAGAAATACTTTTGCATTATTTCAAAAATGCCGAATTAGAAAAAAGATACTAAATCCAAAAAAGCAATAGAATAGGATATGAACAAACAAAACAGATCGCCTTGGGCATGGATTCCATCCCTTTACTTTGCAGAAGGACTGCCCTATGTGGTGGTTATGACCGTAGCCGTCATCATGTATAAGCGTTTGGACATTTCGAATACAGATATTGCTTTATACACTTCATGGCTTTATTTACCCTGGGTGATCAAGCCCATTTGGAGTCCATTTGTTGATATCATCAAAAGCAAACGCTGGTGGATTGTAAGCATGCAATTGCTTATAGGCGCAGCCTTGGCTGGTGTTGCTTTCACCATACCAACCAGCAACTTTTTTCAATCTTCACTGGCATTTCTGTGGATACTGGCGTTTAGTTCTGCCACACATGATATTGCAGCTGACGGATTTTATATGCATGGTTTAGACAAACACAAGCAAGCCTATTTCATTGGTATCAGAAGTACATTTTATCGTATTGCAATGATTACTGGTCAAGGCCTTCTAATCGTGCTTGCAGGACATTTTGAATCCATTAAACTATTCAGTCAAAATGAGAAAAACATCCCTTTAGCCTGGTCGCTTACCTTCGTGATTATTGCCCTCAGCTTCCTGATTATTGCTTTGTATCATAAATTTGCATTACCAAAACCTCAGGATGATGCCAATAAAGAGATAAAAAGCTTTTCTTCGGTATTTGAGGATTTTGCAGAAACATTCATTTCTTTTTTCTCAAAGAAAGATATCTTCAAAATTCTGGGTTTACTGCTTGTTTATCGCCTGGGTGAGTCTCAATTGGTTAAAATGGCCTCCCCTTTTCTTCTGGATAGTAAAGAAGTAGGAGGTTTGGCTCTATCAACCTCTGAGGTCGGCATTATATACGGAACTATAGGAGTTCTTGCTCTTACAATCGGAGGGATATTAGGTGGTTACCTGGCTTCACGAAATGGACTAAAACATTGGATATGGTGGATGGTTATCGCCATCAACCTGCCCAATCTGGTTTACGTTTACCTCTCTCAAGCCTTACCTGATTCATTTTTACTGATAAGTGCTTCAGTCGCTGTCGAACAATTTGGTTATGGTTTCGGCTTTACGGCCTACATGCTCTATCAAATTTATGTGTCAGAAGGTGAACACAAAACAGCACACTTTGCCTTTTGCACAGGCTTTATGGCTTTGGGAATGATGCTTCCAGGAATGATCTCAGGATGGATACAAGAATTAATCGGCTACCAACATTTTTTTATTTGGGTGATGATATGCACCATTCCAAGCTTTATCATGATTAAACTCATCGATATCAATCCTAAGTTTGGCATCAAAACGAAAGAGATTTGACCAATAGAAATAATTATTAATGTTTTACTAATAATAGGAGCTCATACATATGAATCCACTATTTCAATACATCATTGCGGAAACAGTAAAACTTCAACTTAAGAAGAAACATCAAACCACAACATCAGAAGATTTTGAAAGTGTTCTTATTAAAACAAAAGTTGAATTATCACACCTACTTAGAGAGAGCTTCTTTATTATAATTGGGATATTATCAGCCTGTTTCGGGCTCAAAGGCTTTCTATTACCCAATTCATTTATTGATGGGGGTGTGACAGGTATTTCTCTTATTATTAGCGAATTGACAGAACTTCCTTTGTCAATACTACTGGTTGCTATTAATATTCCGTTCTTACTGATGGCATTCTCAACCATCAACAAACAATTTGCTGTTAGAAGCATTATTGCAATTTTGTTACTTGCCGTATCAGTTCACTTTATTCCGGTCCCAGTAATAACCGATGACAAATTACTGATTGCAGTTTTTGGTGGTTTTTTCTTAGGTCTCGGAATTGGTTTAGCAATTCGTGGCGGCTCCGTAATTGATGGAACAGAAGTTCTTGCCATATTTATTAGCAAGAAAACCTCATTAACAATTGGAGATGTGATTTTGATATTTAATATTTTCATCTTCTTAATTGCAGCTTATGTCTTTAATATTGAGATTGCTATGTATGCCATGCTTACCTACCTGGCTGCATCAAAAACGATTGACTTTGTTGTTTCAGGAATAGAAGAATATGTTGGTGTTACGATTATTTCTGACAAAAGTGAAGAAATCAGATTAGCTATAATAAAAAAGCTAGGCCGTGGCTGCACCATCTATCTGGGCAAAAAAGGCTATGGTTTGGAAACAACAGAAATCATTTACACTTTAATTACAAGACTAGAATTAACAAAACTTCAAACTGAAATAGATAAAATAGATAGCGAGGCCTTTACGGTAATGCATAGCATTAAAGATGCAAAAGGCGGAATGATAAAAAAAAGACCAATGGAATAATGCATTAAATCCTCCAGCATTTTTGTCACAGATTAAGCTTATATAAAACAAGTTCTAACTCAGTTGAAATACAGAACAAATAAATACGGATCTATTTTATCAGTAAAACCATATAAATGCATAAAAAAAAGGACTTGCTCATGAGCAAGTCCTTTTCAAAGTAAAATAATCTATAATGCTATTTAGCTGCTTGAGCCTTTCCCACTACAGCTTTGAAAGCTTCTGGGTGATTCATTGCTAAATCGGCCAAAACCTTACGGTTAATTTCGATGTTAGCTTTATGCATTAATCCGATTAATTGTGAATATGAAAGACCTTCAAGTCTTGCAGCAGCGTTGATACGCTGAATCCACAATGAACGGAAATTTCCTTTTTTCTTTTTTCTATCACGGTATGCATACTGCAAACCTTTTTCCCAGGTATTCTTAGCTACTGTCCAAACATTAGCTCTTGCACCAAAGTTACCTTTAGTTTCCTTAAGAATTCTTTTTCTTCTAGCTCTAGATGCTACAGAATTAACTGATCTTGGCATAATTTTAATTTTTAGAATGTTAGCGTTCCCAACAGGGACCCTTTTGTGCTAAATCACTCGGTTAATAAACTGAAAAAATCAAAAATGATTTTTTACAACATGTTAAGCATTAACTTAACATTCTTCTGGTCAGACTTATGAACATCACCAAAATAAGTCAGATTTCTCTTTCTTTTTGTGCTTTTCTTAGTCAAGATATGACTTTTGAAAGCGTGCTTTCTTTTGATCTTTCCAGATGCAGTCAAAGTAAATCTTTTCTTTGCGCTGCAGTTTGTTTTCATCTTAGGCATTGTACAAACTTATTGATTATATACTAAATTACTTTTTCTTTTTGGGTGCGATGAACATCGTCATACGCTTACCTTCAAGTCGTGGCAATTGTTCAACTTTACCAAGATCCTCCAGATCCTGAGCAAATTTCAACAACAAAATCTCTCCTTTGTCTTTAAAAAGAATAGATCGTCCCTTGAAGAATACAAAAGCTTTCACCTTAGCGCCTTCACTAAGAAATTTCTCAGCATGCTTCAGTTTAAAGTTATAATCATGTTCGTCGGTATTTGGGCCGAAACGAATCTCCTTGACAACAACTTTAACAGCTTTTGCTTTAATCTCTTTTTGTTTCTTTTTCTGCTGATAAAGAAACTTATTGTAGTCGATTATCTTACAAACAGGCGGATCGGCATTAGGTGAAATTTCCACCAAATCTAATTCATTATCCTGAGCAATTTTCAATGCTTCAGCAATAGAATATACACCTGGTTCTACGTCGTCACCAACGATACGAACACTACGGGCTCTAATCAACTGATTAATCTTATGTTGAGCCTCACGAGGCTTTAAAGAACCTCTTCTGTTTCTTTGTTGAAATCCAGCTATGGCTAGTTCCTCCTTTAGTTAGTTAATAATTTGAAATAGAAGACATCTGTCCTTCTACTTCTTTCTTAATTAATTCAGCAAATTCAGTGATTTGCATTGTTCCCATATCACCTTCTCCTTGTCGACGAACAGAAACGGCATTTTCTTGCGCTTCTTTTTCACCAACAATTAGTAAATATGGAATCTTTTTCAATTCATTATCACGTATTTTACGACCAATCTTCTCATTTCGATCGTCTAACACGGCGCGAATATCGGAATTATTTAACGAATTTAAAACTTTTTTCGCATAATCATTGTATTTTTCGCTAATAGGCATAATCACCGTTTGCTCAGGAGTTAACCATAGAGGGAACTTACCACCGGTATGTTCAATCAAGACAGCAACAAAACGCTCCATCGATCCAAATGGTGCACGGTGAATCATAATAGGACGATGTTTTTGATTATCGCTGCCTACATATTCCAAGTCAAAACGCTCAGGTAAATTATAGTCAACCTGAATCGTTCCCAATTGCCACTTACGTCCGATAGCATCCTTAATCATAAAATCCAGTTTTGGACCATAGAAAGCCGCCTCTCCATATTCCACAACTGTATTCAATCCTTTTTCTTCTGCTGCTTCGATAATTGCTCTTTCAGCCTTTTCCCAGTTCTCGTCACAACCAATATACTTTGAACTCTTTTCTTTATCGCGTAAAGAAACCTGAGCTGTATATTCGGTGAAATTAAGCGCTTTAAAGATAATAAAGATAATATCAATCACTTTTTTGAATTCATCCTTCAACTGATCCGGAGTACAGAAAAGGTGAGCATCATCCTGAGTAAAGCTTCTAACACGAGTCAAACCGTGTAGCTCACCACTTTGCTCATAACGGTAAACAGTACCGAACTCAGCAAAACGAACAGGAAGATCCTTATACGAACGTGGCTTAAATTTGTAAACTTCACAATGGTGAGGACAGTTCATTGGTTTTAGCAAATACTCTTCTCCCTCTTGTGGAGTTTTAATTGACTGAAATGAATCTTCACCATATTTATCGTAGTGACCAGAAGTCTTATATAAATTGATATTCCCAATATGAGGTGTGATAATCTGCTCATAACCGAATTGCTTCTGAACACGCTTCAAGAAGGTTTCAAGGCTTTCTCTTAATTGAGCACCTTTAGGTAACCAAAGCGGCATTCCCTGACCAACGTTTTGAGAAAAAGTAAACAGTTCCATCTCTTTACCCAACTTTCGGTGATCACGTTTCTTAGCCTCTTCCATCAAGATAACGTACTCGTCCAGATATTTTTTCTTTGGGAAAGTAATTCCATATACACGAGTCAGTTGCTTTCTGGTTTCGTCTCCTCTCCAGTAAGCACCCGCAATAGAATTTATTTTGATTGCTTTAATATATGATGTATCCGGCAAGTGTGGTCCACGACAAAGATCGGTAAAGTTTCCTTGCTCATAAAAGCTGATTGTACCATCATCCAAGTCGTTGATCAACTCAACTTTATAACCCTCATCTATTGAGCTAAAATACTCAAGAGCTTCTGCTTTAGTCACATCCTTGCGTGTGTATTGACTTTTAGTTCGTGCCAATTCCAACATTTTCTGCTCAATAAGAGGCAGATCTTTATCAGTTAGCATACGATCTTCTCCCAAATCTACATCATAGTAGAAACCCATATCAATAGCCGGGCCAATACCAAACTTAACGCCTGGATATAACTCTTGAAGTGCCTCAGCCATTAGGTGAGCTGACGAATGCCAAAAGGCATGCTTACCTTCTTCATCATCCCATGTATGAAGCTTGATACTTGCATCTTCATTAATCGAGCGTGTCAGATCATACAACTGGTCGTTCACGGTAATCGACAAAACTTCTTTTGCCAATCGACTTGAAATGCTTTTCGCGATCTCAATCCCTGAGATGCCTACTTCAAATTCTTTTACTGTTCCATCTGGAAATGTAATTTTAATCATCCTATTGTTTTTAATTTTTATTCACACCGCTACAAACCGGCATGATATACTCGAATAGAAAACTCGAATTTTGTACCTATTCACTTAGAATAAACAGGCTCATTTTCGACGAAAACAAGCCATCCTAAAATTCAATCCACAAAGATATAACATTCTGGATAAAAAAGTCTCATTTATGCTCTTCAATTCACCAGCAGATAAAAACTGTACTTTAATGACATAAATCCTTTTCTATTTTTCAAAAAAATGAAACCTTTGGGGCAATAATGGAAATTAAAATCATGCATTTCTTAATGACAGTATAACCTTAAACAATCTAAAACAAAAATCAATTCATAAAGTATGAAAAATTTCAAGCAAATGCTTGCCTTAGGCTTATTCCTTTGCCTTTCGATTTCACTCTTTGCCCAGCAGGATGTGAAAAAAATCACCATGGAGGATCTCATGCTCAATCACAGTTTCGGGCAGAAATCTGTTTACGGCTTACGCTCCATGAATGATGGTATTCACTATACCACTCTCGAAGAAAATGGAACTAAAATTGTGAAATATGCTTATGCAACAGGTGAAGCTGTAGAAACACTTTTAGATCTAAATAATTTAAAATCGGAAGAATTAACCAGTATTTTCGATTATGACTTTAATGCTGATGAAAGTCGTATTTTATTAATGACTGACCGTGAGCGTATTTACCGACGCTCATTCACAGCCAACTACTTTATTTTCAGTTTTAAAAATAAAGAGCTAAAACCGCTTTCTAAAAATGGCAAACAGCGTTTAGCAACCTTCTCTCCTGACGGAAAACGTATCGCCTTTGTTCGTGACAACAACCTTTTTATTCACAATATTGCTTTCGGATCGGAAAGTAAAGTGACTAAAGATGGGGAATTCAACAAAATCCAAAACGGAACACCTGACTGGGTTTATGAGGAAGAATTTGAATTCAATAAGGCTTTTGAATGGTCACCAGACAGCAAAGCCCTGGCTTATATGAAATTTGACGAGAGTGAAGTGCCAATGTTCAATATGAACAGATTTGAGGGAATGTATCCTCAGGTTAAAGAGAATGCACTTTATCCGGAAAACTACACATATAAGTACCCTAAGGCTGGTGAAAAAAATTCAATCGTTCAGGTATATGTTTACGATGTTAATGATAGACTGACTAAAAAAATGGACGTTGGTACTGAAACCGACCAATATATTCCGCGTATCAAATGGACTGCTGATGCTAAAATGCTTAGTATTTGCCGTTTGAATCGTCATCAAAACAAACTGGACATCTTACTGGCAAATTCAAAAACCGGTAAAACATCTGTTTTATATACCGAAAGCAACAAGTATTATATCGACAGCAATACTTTAGACGATCTTACTTTTTTAGATGACAATCAACATTTCATTTTATCCAGTGAAAAAGATGCTTTCCTTCATTTATATCTATTCGATATGAATGGTGAACAGGTTCAGCAAATCACAAAAGGCGATTGGGATATTACTGAATTTTTGGGCTACGATCAAAAGAAAAAAGTATGTTATTATCAATCGGCAGAAGTTTCGCCTATGGATCGCAACGTTTATTCAATTAAATTGAATGGAACGTCAAAGAAAAACTTAACGCCTGCAAAAGGAACCAATGACGCTTCTTTCTCTAAAGGATTTAAATATTTCATAAACAACTTCTCAAGTACTACGCAGCCCAAAACCGTTAGTCTTTACAATGCTAAAGCAAAACTAATCCGTACACTTGAGGACAATAAGGAACTAGTTGAAAAACTTAAGGACTATCAACCGGGGACAAAAGAATTCATTCAATTGCCGGCAGCCGACGAACTCTCTCAACTAAATGCCTGGATAATCAAACCTCATGATTTTGATCCTTCAAAAAAATACCCTCTTGTGATGACTCAGTACAGCGGGCCTAACTCACAACAAGTTTTAAACAATTGGGGTATTGATTGGTACAACTACCTGGCGCAGGAAGGCTATATCGTGGTATGTGTTGACCCAAGGGGTACAGGTGCCAGAGGTGAGCTATTCCGTAAGTGTACTTACATGCAATTGGGACGTTTGGAATCTGATGATCAGATTTCTGCTGCAAAAGCCTTAGCTGAGAAAGATTATATCGACGAAAATCGAATTGCGATTTGGGGATGGAGCTTTGGAGGTTTCATGTCATCACTTTGTATCGAAAAAGCAAGCGATGTGTTTGCCGCAGCCATTGCAATTGCTCCGGTAACCAACTGGCGCTACTACGATAGTGTTTACACTGAGCGTTTCATGAGAACACCTGCTGAAAATCCATCGGGATATGATGATAATTCACCGATAAACCATGCAGACAAATTAAAAGGCAAGTTATTGTTGTGCCACGGTACAGATGATGATAACGTTCATATTCAAAACACCTACGAGTTTTCTGAACGCTTGGTTCAAGCCAACAAACAATTCGAAATGCAAATCTACACCAATCGTAATCACAGCATTTACGGTGGTAAAACACGTTTGCACCTATACAACCGATTCAATAAATTCCTGAAGGACAATCTATAATAGATAATAACAGATACTAAAAAAGAGGCTATTCCCTATGAATAGCCTCTTTTTTATTTTCAGAAACCGACCGTTAAAATCGATAACCCGCCTTTTGCAATTGTTTTAAATTGGTAATCGGTTTATTAGGCTTCAATTCTTTCCCAATAAACTTATAAATCTTCACTCGTATCTCTTTAGCTTTTTTTGTATCCATACGATCAAATGAATGCCCACCTGGCACCGCCTGAAAAATCTCGTACTCAAATTTCTTACCATCTGCTTTTAACGATTTTATCAGATGCTCAACCTCTAAAACATTCACATCATCGTCAATGGTATTGGTGTGAATCAACAAAGGCGTATTCTGAAACTTATGAGTATTCCAAGCCGGAGAACGACGTCGGTATTCGGCCAAATTACCATTAGCCGTTTTGCCAATATGATAATCTGCAGAATACAAATCGCGATAGTCCTGAGTCATATATCCCATTCGGGCAACCAAGTCGCTCACCGGAACGCCGGCAAATCCAACCTTGTAATCATTAGGATGATCGAATAAATTAAAAAGCGTGATCATGCCACCATGACTCCAGCCCATAATTCCCACTCTATCCTTATCAACAAAATCATAATTCTCTATCATGTAATTTCGGCTTGCGTATACATCCTCAACTTCTAATCCACCATAATCAATCTTCTCATAATGTCCCTTCCCATAACCGGTGCTACCACGATATTCAGCCGCAACAACAATATACTCCTGAGCAATCAACTCACGAATAATATGTGTATAATAGGTCGTAAAATCGCCATGTACACCACCATGGGGCAACACAATTAAAGGGTATTTTTTGTTAGGATCAATGCTTTTAGGAATAAAGGTATAAGTCCAAAATTTTACCGGATTCCCTGCTCCCAATGCAGTCGGATTCTTCTCTTTCCATTTTGGAGGCCCGTAAATATAAAGCTTATCAATATGAGCCACATCGCCCACTCTTTCGAACCAAATCAAATCGTCTACCATTTTTTGAAGACGATCCATCCGATGTTCCAAATTTGCATTGTAATTTTTAAGATCTTTCAACTCTTCCCGGACGGGATCCTGAGTTTGCGCTTTTAATCCAAGCCCTAAAAGCATCAGGATTAAAAGACTAAAGTTAATTCGTTTGTTCATTGTTTATGTTTTAGGTTAGCAATAAAATTGCATGCCTAATTTACACAAATCGATAGAAATAATTCGACATTACTTATCTACAAATCAATAATGTCCTTGACATATATATTCCCAATCTCTTCAATTAACAAAAACAATTGCAATAACAATACATTCAGCATAACCTACAGAAACACTCAACAACAAGTCCATCATTCAACCACAGTAACTTATGCCAAAATAATTATTGTTTAAATAAATATTTTAGTAAATTAGAATATCGATAATCCAACATAATAAAAGCGCATTTATAAACTATAATATTTACCAATGGTATCCTCAGAACAATATTCTTTTTATACCCAAAGTGCTATTAAATGGTAAATCATACTCTAAGGAATATGATTTTGAAGATGCTCAATATTTCATTGAAGATTTAATAGAAATTGAAGAAGCTACAAAAGAAGAATTAGCCATAGGCTTATAAACTCATCCTATCAACTCATAAACTGAAATCTCGACAGTTTTAAAATGTTCGAGATATTATACTATTAAAAATAAATTATTATGAAAAAATTACAAGAATTAATTGGAGTTAAAATACTTAGTAAAAAAGAACAAAAAGCAGTTAAAGGAGGATACTCGCCATTAGACCAAATAGCTTGCATACATGATGAGAGCTGTGGAGAAGGATGGGAATGTGCTGGTGACACTTGCATGCCAAAAGGAGAAGGATATCATTAAACACAAATACACTAAAGATTCTAACTGAAGTCTCAACAGTTTTAAAATGTTCGAGAAATTATATTACTAAAAATAAATTATTATGAAAAAATTACAAGAAATAACTGGTGTTAAAACGCTTAGTAAAAAAGAACAACAAGCTGTTAAAGGTGGAATAAAACAATTGCATCCATGTGGTGAAGCTGGCGGAGTTATCAGTAATAATCCCGCTGTTTGGTGTGATGTTGTATTTAATGGTGTATGTTGGATTTGTCGCTAAATAAATAATTTAAACAATCTATTATTATGAAAAAATTACAAAAACTAGCTGGAGTTAAAACGCTTAGTAAAAAGGAACAGCAAACTATTAAAGGCGGTTTTAAGGGTTCAATACCTTGTCAGAAAGATGGTCTTTGTCCTGAAGGATATACATGTATTACAAACAATATATGTGCCACAGAATTTCCAGAATAAGTATTATTTCAACAATAAAGAGGACGTTCATTGCTATGACGTCCTCTTTTCAAATATAATTATTACGCATTCAACTAATACACACCTGGTAAACTGAAATCGTGTCTTTTGTGATTTTAAAACGATCATCCATTCTATGACCAACTAGCCAAATGATATCATCTCCCGAAACCAAGAGCCAGGCATTTTCTTTATCAGTCAACGAAAACTTATTATCGATAAAATAATCAGATACTTTTTTTCGTCCTTTCATTCCAATGGGCTGAAACACATCCCCCTCCTGCCACTTGCGAAGCTCAAGAGGGAAAGTCAATTTATCAGCATCGAAACAAGCAATTTGGCTATCAGTAGAAAATTTAAAATCAGAAGGCCGATCGAAAACCTCACATTCAACAATGTATTCTCCAAGCTCTATTCGATCATTTTTATCCAACTGATATTCACGATAATCTTTTTCTCCTTTCTCGGTCAACACCAGATAGTCTCTATCCCTGAGCAGCTGATAATTTTCGGTATAGAACATCTTACCAGAAATTGAATCCAAAGATTCCAAAATGTTTATGATCTCACGAGAATGAAAGCCATAAGGATGCAAAAGCTCATACAAATGAGAATTCGGAGATGTCAATTTCTTCAATTCTGCAATTAATATCAACAAACGACCATCTTCCTGGTCAACAAAACTCAAACGCCTTTTTGCAATTTCCTGATTATAAATTTGCTCAATATCACGAAATCGTCCCACATTCTCATTCATTGTTTTTTGAATAGCCGGATTGATTTCCTGAAGAACCGGAATAATTTGATGGCGGATTTTATTCCTTACAAAATCAGTCTGAATATTGGTATAATCCTCACGATATTCCAACTCATTTTGCTCAGCATAAGTTTTGATTTCCTCTCGGGTAAATGGCAATAAGGGACGAACCAATTTCCCTTTCTTTGCTTTTATACCTGTCAAGCCATGAATACCCGTGCCCCGAACCAGATTGATCAAAACCGTTTCAATCACATCATCAGCATGATGAGCCGTTAAAATGTACCGACAATCATTTTCCTTTCGGATGGTTTCAAACCAATTGTAACGCAAATCGCGTGCAGCCATCTCAATAGAAATACCTTTTTCTTTTGCATACTCAGTGGTTTCAAAAGTGACTGAGTAAACGGGAAATTTGTAATGTTCAGCCAGATTCTTCACAAAAATCTCATCACCATCCGAATCCTTATCCCGTAATTGAAAATTGCAATGTGCCACCACGCAATCCATTTCCATTTTGTGCAAAAGATGGAGCAAAACCACCGAATCAAGACCACCACTAACAGCAACTAAAATTCTTTCGTTTCTATAAAACAAGTCTTCCTTTTCGATATGACGAACTAATTTCCTAAGCATTTCAGTTATCGGTTATCAGCTATCCATTTACAATTATCGAAAGACCGACAACTGACAACAGACAACGGGGTTAAGTACTAGTCATTTCCCAAGACCTGCTTAATTGCCTTTGCTTTCAGCAGACATTCCTGGTATTCCTTTTCAGGTTCAGATTGCATGGTAATAGCACCACCAACCATGAAGGAAAGATAATCATCTTTGGCGTTATATTGTATGCTACGAATCACAACATTAAAATCAAAATCAGCTTCGGGAGTAATATATCCTACAGCCGCTGAAAAAAGGCCACGCTTGGTCACCTCATACTTCTCAATCAATTTCATGGCACGAACCTTTGGCGCTCCGGTCATCGATCCCATAGGAAAACTGTGTTTGATGCAATCTACAAAATGTGCATCCTCCCTCAATTCCGACACCACAGTTGAAATCATCTGATGCACCTGAGGGAAGGTATAAATTCCACACAATTCCTCCACTTTGACAGTCCCTTTGGCCGCAGTTCTGGATAAATCATTGCGAACCAAATCCACAATCATGATATTCTCAGCTCGCTCTTTAGGATCGGTAAATAAAAATTCCTTAATCTGATTATCTTCATCAGGAGTCGCTCCTCTTTTGGCAGTGCCTTTAATGGGTTGCGATATAATTTTAGAACCTTGCTTCTTGATATATCGTTCCGGTGATGCCGACAAAAGGAATTTATCCCCCAACGCATAATAGCATGAATAAGGTGTAGGTGAAACCTGTCTCAAACTTCGATAGGTTTCCAATGGATCAATCTTAGTGTGTTCAGCATAAAATTCCTGACAAAAATTCACCTCATAAATATCGCCTAAACGAATGTGCTCCTTTAAAGCATTCACCGCATCGAGATATTCCTGTTTGCTTATGCGATGTTTAATATTGGGAACTAACGAGGCCTTGGGCGCCTCGATTTCAATTTCCAGAATCTGCTGTATTAACTCGTGTGCCTCATCAGCTGAATTCTCTTTCTCAAAATAATGAACTTCAAGATTGGATTCCTTCAGAACCAAAACCCAGCGTGGCTGAAAAAAATGAAGAGCTGGCATCTGTACCCCGTCAAAATTCTCAGAAGTAAGATCTTCCAATTCATTTTTTAAATCGTAGGTCATAAAACCAAACCACCAATCCTGATTGGCATCATAAGTCTGCCTCAAAGTCTCAAAACAATTCGCCTCAATCTGAATCTCCTGCAAAGCAGCTATCCCTGCAAGTAATTCGTATGAGTTGTATTCCTTTTTCGAATTGGCTTTCTGATTCACCTCATGACTATCGAGTATGGCAAACCTTTTAAATGGTCTGGACCAAATCAACAACTGCTCTTTAAAACGAGCAACATCCGATATCTGAAAACTTAAGATTTTACGCATGCCGCAAAGATAAGGCAATTTCAGAGGATTAATTAATCAAGGATAAAAAAATGCCTGCCATAAAAATGACAAGCATTATCTTATAATATTTAGTTTTCGAAGGATTATAATTTCACAATCACACGACCGCGACTTTTCTTCTCAATCATTTTATCAATGTATGTATCCAACTCTTCAAGGTTACACTCAACAGTTACCTCTTCCAAGTTTTCGCACTGCCATTCATCAGCCAACTTATCCCAAACTTTCTGGCGCAAAGCCATTGGGCAGTTTTGAGAATCGATACCAATCAGACTAATACCTTTTAGAATAAAAGGATAAACCGTTCCATTCAAATCACCTGATCCAATATTACCACAACAGGTCACATTTCCCATAGGTTGACAAGCTTTCAAAAGTGTCGAAAGCACATTACCGCCAACAACATCAATAGCACCAGCCCACTTTGGTCGCAACATAGGACGGCCTGATTGATCATCCGTTTCGGTCTTATCAATTCTGCTGGCTGCTCCCAATTTTTTAAGCGCTTCTTCACCATCATTCAAATCGGATGTTGCAGCAATCACCTCAAAACCCAGGTGATTTAAAATACAAACAGCAACCGCGCCAACACCCCCAAGTGCTCCGGTAACAACAACAGGTCCCATTTCCGGCGTTTGTCCAGCTGCCAACAAACGATAAACCGATAAAGCCGCTGTAAAACCAGCTGTTCCGTATACCATAGCTTGTTTCAAGCTTAAATTTTTAGGTTTACGAACAATCCAATCAGCCGGAACACGAATATATTCACTAAATCCGCCATCGGTATTCATCCCCAAATCATACGAAGTCACAATCACCTCATCACCCGCTTGAAATCGGGAATCAGAAGAAGCTTCAACAATACCCGAAGCATCAATCCCTGGTGTGTGAGGGTAATTGCGAGTCACGCCCTTGTTCCCAATGCAAGAAAGAGCATCCTTAAAATTTAATGAAGAATAGTTGACACGCACAAGCACATCGCCTTCAGGCAAATCAGACAGTTGACGTTCTTCAATTCTTCTTATATATTTTCCATCCTCTTCGTTTACACGTAAGGCCTTAAAAGTTTTAGTCGATTCCATAATTAATCTAAATTCTATTTGTTCAGGATTATCCTTATCTTGTGCAAAGTTACATGGAGTTTATCTATCAATCAAGAGCTTACATTTAGGTCTGCCACTAACATTTCTGTCAGAAATACTGATTTACAAGTCACTAATCTTAATAAATTTTGGAAAAAGGTTACTGCCCCGTCGACACATTCATCAATTTCGTTAAAGGAAAACGAAAAGCGACCATCATCTTGCACCTCAAGCAAGGCACCAAACGTTATAAAGAATTGGGACAACTCTTGCCTGATATCAGTGACAGGATGCTCAGTAAAAATCTAAAAGAACTGGAAGAGGCCGGCATTGTTAACAGAAAAGCCTATCCCATTATTCCACCAAAAGTTGAATACAGTTTAACTGAATTGGGTGATCAAATTTCACCAATTTTAAAAGCCATGCTAAAAGGGGGCCGTTTGTTTGAGAAAAGAATGGAAGAATAAACAGGCATTAGCTATAGATAAAACGAATCAGTCTCAAATATAAACGCTTCACCCGACAATTCATCACATAATTCATAATATACCAAACAACAGCAGTAAGTGTGAGTATGGGCATATAAGCACTATTGGACGGAACAAAATCTAAATTTACCAACAGAACGGCAAGCAAAATAAAATAAAGAATATATTTATTCACTTTCACATATCGCATAAAAAACGCTTCTTCCAGATTCAGTTTCCAATTGTGAATTTCTGAATTATCAAACCCACAAGCAAGAGACTTCAATGCAATTCTATACTGCCTTGACAAAGCTAGTTTTCTATCTTGCTGACCCAATATCATATAAGCCCGGGAAAACATTTCAGTCAAAGATTGTAGTTCATCCATATTTTGAATCTCAAGCTTAAGATAGGCTTGCTCAAATTGAATCATCTCAGAATAAGCCTTTTGGCTATAAAGCCTACTCACCTCATTGTGCAATTCCGGTGCACTATATTTTTTAAGCTTCGACATCTTCATTCTGAGTTAGGGTCAAATAGTAAACTTTTGTGTTTTAAAGTTCCGAAGGTAACTAATTTCTCTACAGAATCATGTGCAGAAAAAAACGGCACACAAATTTATGTGTACCGTTCTCTATAAATTATAAATTAAGCTTATCGCTTTGCGATTAAGTCAACCACCTTTAAAATAACATCAACAGCTTTCTGCATGGAGTCTACCGGCACATATTCGAATCGACCATGGAAATTGTGCCCCCCTGCAAAAATATTAGGACAAGGCAAACCCATATACGATAAACGGCTGCCATCAGTTCCACCACGAATTGGAACCACCTTAGGCGTTACCCCCACATCTTTCATTGCCTGCTCAGCAATGTCAACAATATACTTAACAGGCTCAATCTTCTCACGCATATTAAAATACTGATCCTTCATTTGAAGAGTCACATTTTCCTCACCATACTTCGCTCGTAAGTCTTTACAAATTGTTTCAAACTTGTTTTTACGTGCATTATAAGCATCCATATCAAAATCACGAATGATGTATTGCAATTTTGAATTCTCAACACTGCCTTCGATACCTAAAAGGTGGTAAAAACCTTCATAATTTTCGGTTTTTTCCGGCACCTCATCCATAGGTAATTGCGATCTGAATTCCTGAACAATATTCATCGAATTAATCATCTTGTCCTTAGCCATCCCTGGGTGAACATTACGTCCTTTAAAGGAGACTTCAGCATAAGCTGCATTGAAATTTTCGAATTGCAACTCCCCTATCTCACCACCATCAAGCGTGTAAGCAAAATCAGCCCCAAATTTTTCGACATTGAAAAAATCAGCTCCCTGACCAATCTCCTCATCAGGTGTAAAACCAACATGAACAGCACCGTGTTTAATTTCAGGATGATTAATCAAATACTCAACAGCCGTCATTATTTCAGCAACTCCGGCTTTATCATCAGCACCTAAAAGTGTTGTTCCATCAGTCGTGATCAAAGTTTGTCCCACATACATTTTCAAATCCGGGAAATCAGCCACCTTCATCACAATGTTTTGCTCCTTGTTCAAAACAATATCGCCCCCATCGTAGTTTTCAACAAACTGAGGTTTTACATGTTTTCCCGTAAAATCAGGGCTGGTATCCATGTGCGACACAAAGCCTACAGTAGGAACTTCCTTGTCCATATTCGATGGTAAAACAGCCATTACATAACCATTTTCGTCAAGAGAGACATGACTCATCCCCATTTCTTCTAACTCCTTAACCAATTCTTCGGCTAAAAACATTTGTCCTGGAGTACTTGGTGTTAGGCCTGTTTGTGTATCAGATTCAGTATCAAACTGAACGTATTTTATAAATTTATCTACTACTGCAGTCATCTTTTATATTATTGTCTTTTATTAATTGCTAATATTTTTTTAAACATCATCTGACTTAAACTGAAAGCCCAAACGCTTACCTGTCTTGATCTTTGCATTATGAATTTTCTCTTCGATATCGGCTACAGCCAAAATTTTAACATCATCATATGGTGGCACCAATAAATCAAAATTTAAGGAATAGTTAATCGCTGTTTCGACAATCTTTCTTAAGCTATTCTCATCACTAATCGATTGAGATAAATCATGCTCCAATAAGCCCATCTGTCTTTTTCCCTCAACGATATAATGCTTTTCCTGATTGATAAAAATACGAGCAACCAGATACCCCAGGTCTTCAGATCGGTTATACTTAAATGAATCGGATAAGAAATTATAAATATTAATAATTCCGGAATAAGCATTATCGGGCTTTTGCTTCACATAATCCTTCTGCCAAACAGCATGATCTCTATCAAACTGAAAAACATTTGAATACATACTAAAAACAAGAATATCCGATGCGACCCGAATTTGAACCTCAGATTTTCCTCTATCAACATATTCCAATTTTACAGCATCCAATTCGTCCTGAAGTTCAGTATTGTATTCCAGAACCAAATTCTCAAGAACCTGTTTCAATTGAGCAAAAACTTCGGATGTATTCTTATAAACCAGTTGTTTTAGAATAGATTTTTCGCGGATCGTCTGTAAAATGGCTGATTTTGTATTAAGTATATTCATCATATATCGTATAAATAATTAACCTAATTTAAAATGATCAGATAAAGGTAAAAAAAAACCGTCTCCGAAGAATCGGTGACGGTTATTTATAAGTTTAAATTTCGTTAAACAACAAAATTTAAAGAAATGGTAATATCTGAGATATTAATATGATTTAGCAAATACAACACGTTGTTTCGATGGCTTACCTGTTACCATGCAAACGCCCTCTTCCAGCTCATTATCAAAAGGAATACAACGGATTGTTGCTTTTGTTTCATTTTTGATTTTCTCTTCAGTCTCAACAGTGCCATCCCAGTGCGCTAAGAAAAATCCTGTTTTCGTTTCTAAAAGTTCCTTGAATTCATCGTAAGAATCAACCTTAGTTGTTTTCTCTGTTCTGAAATCAAGTGCTTTTTGAAAAATGCTATTCTGAATTTCTTCAAGAAGATTTTCGATTAAATCTTCAACACCATCGACAGCAACAGTTTCCTTAGTTAAGATATCACGACGAGCCAACTCAACCGTTCCATTCTCAAGATCACGAGCTCCCATAGCCAAACGTACAGGGACACCCTTCAATTCGTATTCGGCAAACTTCCAGCCTGGTTTACGGTTATCACTATCGTCAAACTTAACTGAAATTCCTTTCGCTTTAAGTTTAGCCACGATAGGAGCGATGACCTCTGTTAACTTAGCTAACTCTTCCTCTTTACGATAAATAGGAACAATAACAACCTGAATTGGAGCCAATTTTGGAGGCAGTACCAAACCATGATCATCAGAATGTGCCATTACCAAAGCTCCCATCAGTCGGGTTGATACTCCCCATGAAGTTGCCCATACATAATCTTCCTTACCTTCTTTATTTGCAAACTTTACGTCAAAAGCTTTTGCGAAGTTTTGTCCTAAAAAGTGAGACGTACCAGCCTGAAGAGCTTTACCATCCTGCATCAATGCTTCAATACAATAGGTATCCAGAGCTCCGGCAAATCGCTCAGATTCAGTTTTTCTACCTTTCAGTACAGGAACAGCCATCCAACCTTCAGCAAAATCGCCGTAAACATTAATCATTTGCTCCGTTTCAGCCAAAGCTTCTTTTTCTGTAGCATGAGCAGTATGCCCTTCTTGCCAAAGAAATTCTGCAGTACGTAAAAACAAACGCGTACGCATTTCCCAACGCATAACGTTTGCCCACTGATTAACTAAAATAGGCAAATCGCGATATGATTGAATCCAGTTTTTATAGGTATTCCAAATAATAGTTTCAGAAGTCGGTCGAATAATCAATTCCTCTTCCAAACGAGCCTCAGGATCAACAACAACACCCTTTCCATTGGGATCGTTCATCAAACGATAATGGGTTACAACTGCACACTCTTTTGCGAATCCTTCAACGTGATCAGCTTCCTTACTTAGAAATGACTTAGGAATTAAAAGAGGGAAATAGGCATTCTGATGTCCAGTTTCCTTAAACTTTCCATCAAGAACTGCTTGTATTTTTTCCCAAATAGCATAACCATATGGTTTAATCACCATACAACCTCTAACTGCAGAATTTTCTGCAAGATCTGCCTTAATTACTAAGTCGTTATACCATTGCGAATAATTTTCGCTTCTACTGGTTAAAACTTTTGCCATTTTATATTGTTTTGGTATAGTATTTGCTTACTAAATAACACTTAAAAGCTGTTAAAAAATCCTTTTATAAGATAAATATCAAATAAAAGGACTTAAGACTTTTAAATTTTGGCTACAAAAGTATAAAATATTATTAGATAATCATATTGAAGGCTTGTCATGAAACTTAGGAGATTAAATAATTATTAAACACATTTTAGGCGCGATTTTTGCTTATACCTAAATGGATTAATAATCCAATCGACTAAATTACATTAAAGCTAAAACTTAAATCATATCCAGATGAAAGCTTACTTCAAATTATTAATCGTTCCCTTGCTAATTGCAACGGCCTGTTCTCCATCTTATGTGGGAACATCAGCCTATCAGGATGACATTTATTACGTTCCTGGTGAGGCATCTCTAATTGATCAGGAAATGGCGGTCTACGCGACTCATGCCGAGAAAAAAGAACCTAGGATTGAAACAAAAGCAGTTGAACCTGCAACTAAGTCTACCTTCAAAGATGAACGGGATTTCCAACGTATTCAGGAAGAATACAATAAAATGATTCAGAATGATTCTATTGAGAGTATCGACACAACATTCTATAACGAAGACCAAGGCTATTATCTAAGCGAATTTAAAGGTAGTGAATGGGATCGTGAAGACGCTGAAAGTCTTAGACGCTGGTATCCTCAAGGTTTTGGATTTTACGATAACACCGGCTACAACACAGCCATGTGGCTAGCGGGAGATCCTGACTGGAACGTATATATTGAAGGGGATAAAGTTTGGTGGACACCAAGCTGGACAAACCCCAGATACTACAGTTCTTACAGATATTCACCCGTTCGTTATGGTCGAACTTTTGCATACAACTACCCATATTGTGGTTCAAGCTTTGGGTTTGGATTTGGATTAGGCTATGGATTTTACGATGATTTCTATTGGTCATTGAACTTTGGTTGGGGGTATCCTTACTACAGCCCTTATTCATACTATGGCGGATGTTATCCATACTTCGGATACAACCACCATCACCATGGGGGTTACTATGGTTCTGCCAGATACTCGAACAACTATTACGGGCACAGAACAAGTATGGGAACCAAACTTGGTACAAACCAAACTTACACAAACAGAAGTGCCGCCACAAGAACTAATGGTACAGTAAGCCGAATTAATCGCTCTGCTGGTTATACAAAATCGGGAACTACAACTTCTCGTTCTGCAACAACAGCTCAGGAATCTATCAGAAGATCGACTGCTGCTCAAAGATACGGTTCGCGAAATAGTAGAGGTTCATACAGCAATCGAGTTGGAACAAGTACAAGACAAATGAATCCTTCAGGAACTGTCAGACGATCAAACTACCAGGGAACTACAACACGATACGGGACACAAAACCGCTCAAGCTATAGTGGAACAAAAAGTGCAACAACCACAAGAAGAAGAACAAGTAATTATACAAAACCTCAAAGTAATTCACGTCCATCGTATAATAATTCAGGAACCAAACGATCGATCAATACACGAGGTACAAGCACAAGAACATCCGGATATAGTAAGGTGAGAAGTACGCCTAGCTCTAACAGAAGTTCAACAAGAAGCTCTTCAAGTTCGTACAGCCCTTCAAGATCTTCATCATCACATTCATCGGGTGCTGTTCGTTCTTCAAGCTCTTCTTCAAGATCATCCAATAGCGGAAGCCGTTCAGGGGGTGGCTCAAGAAGAAGGTAAGTGATTCGTTAATTCTGGATATTGATTTTACTATTTTTCATAACCTACTATAAATACACATACTATGAAAAGATACATCACATTATTATTCCTTACAGTCTTTTCTGGAATATTATACGCACAAACTGCAGATGATGCTCTGCGATATTCTCAACAGTTCTATACTGGAACTGCACGATCAACAGCTATGGGGGGCGCATTTGGAGCCCTTGGTGGCGATTTTTCCAGCATTGGTATCAACCCTGCTGGTCTGGCTGTCTACCAAAGTTCTGAATTCACATTTACACCTACAATGGAAATGAGAAAAAGCACCAGTGGTAATTTAAACGATGATAAATTCACTTTAGGCTTAAGTAATATTGGTTATGTCGCCACTTTTAAACCCAGAATAACGTCTAAAGATGGCTGGCAGAATTTCAACTTTGGAATTGGCTACAATCGTATCAATAATTTTAGAAAATCATCTATCTCTCAAATCTTAGCCTCTGAAACCAGTATGCTTGATGTATTTGAAGCAAATGCAGATGGATTTACTGAAAACCAATTAAACCCAACGGAAAGACTAGCTTACGAAACTTACTTATTGAATCCACAAGATGAAAACCCTCTTGACTACGATCTTCCAATCTTTCCTGGAGAAAAAATGAACCAAAGAAAAACCGTAGAAGAAAAAGGCTCTATGGGTGAATTCAACATATCTTTCGGAGCCAACTATGCTCACAAACTTTATCTGGGAGCTACTCTCGGTATCCAAAGTATCAATTACAAATCAACAGCTCGTTTTACTGAGAGTACTTTAACTAATAGTGCTTCTGACTTAAGCAATTATTATTTTGAAGAATATGTAAAGACAACCGGAGTTGGTGCTAATCTTAAACTGGGCCTTATTTATAAGCCTAATCAAAACATCCGATTAGGAGCCTCGCTTCATACGCCAACTTTCTTCTCAATGGAAGATGAGTTTCAAAATGAAATGGCTTCTCATTTTAAAACAGAAGATCTTGATGGCTATTCGAACTATCGTGACAGAACCCTGCGATCGAATTACACATATAATTATCGAACTCCAATGAAATTTACTTTGAGTGGTGCAGTTGTTTTATCTAAGAAAGCCCTCCTGAGTTTGGACTATGAATTTATCGATTACTCAAAAGCAAAATTCACAGATGGCCAAGATGATTTTGATTTTAACGGTACTGCTGAATTCCCCGAAGCAAATGATATCATTAAGTCATCCTATGAAAGTGTAGGTAACTTAAGAGCTGGACTAGAATACCGTGTCTCATCTGCATTTAGCTTAAGAGGTGGATTTGCAAATTATGGTAATCCCTACAAATCGAGTGCTGTCGACGAATCGTACAATGTTTATTCAGCTGGTTTTGGTATTCGTCAGGGCAATTTCTTTTTCGATGCTGCTTATAGCTATTCAAATAAAGATGAGTCGTTTTTGTATTACAACTCAACAGACTTAGATGGAAACATAATTTCTTCAGATAGAGTAAATCTCGAAGACGAAAACCATCAAATTAAATTAAGCTTTGGATTCAAATTTTAATCGGTAATAAAACAGGATTTGATCAAACAAAAAAAAGCTCCTATTCGGAGCTTTTTTTTTGTTATATGAACAATAGTCAAAAGTAAATTTCAACTCAAATCTATCTAATCATTCCTGCTGCAACTGTTTCGTTAGTTCCTTCATCGATTAAAATGAAACTCCCTGTATTGCGGTTTTTCTTATATGAATCAAAAAACAAAGGCTTAGCAGTCTTAAGTCTTAAACAGGCAATATCATTTAAGCCAATCGTTTTATCATCCGTCATTTCTTCCAAAGTATTAATATCAACTTTGAAGTTCACATTACGAACCATACAACGCGTTTCATTTGAAGTATGCTTAATGGTATACTTTCCACCGGCTATCATTGGACGCTCATTCATCCAACACACCATTGCATCAAATTCTTGTTCCATAAAAGGAACATTATCTATGGCAACAATCATGTCTCCTCTTGAGGTATCGATTTCGTCATTCAACCTTAAAGTAACTGATTGAGGTGTGAAAGCCATATCCAATTCCCCAGTCATGGTATCAATAGCTTTAATTGTACTTTCTTTACCTGATGGTAAGACTTTCACCTTATCACCCGGTTTGAATACACCACTTGCTACACGACCTGCAAAACCACGATAATCGTGATACTCATCGCTCTGAGGACGAATCACATATTGTACCGGAAAACGCGCATCTTCATGATTTCTATCGTCAACAATTTCAATAGTTTCCAATAAACTCAATAAAGTCTCACCCTTATACCAATCCATATTTTGAGAAGCATCAACCACATTGTCACCAAATTTGGCTGAAATAGGAATAAAACGAACATCTTTAATATTCAATTTATCTGCAACTCTCTGATATTCGTTCTTAATATTTTCGTAAGTCTCTTCTGAATAATTCATCAAATCCATCTTATTGATACAGACAATAAGATGTGGTATCTGAAGCAAGTTTGCGATATATGAATGACGAAGTGTTTGCTCAATCACACCATTACGGGCATCAACTAAAATAAGGGCACAGTTAGCTGTAGAAGCCCCTGTCACCATATTTCGAGTATACTGAATATGACCTGGTGTATCCGCAATAATGAATTTACGTTTAGGTGTTGCAAAGTAGCGATAAGCCACATCAATGGTAATCCCCTGCTCACGCTCAGCTCTTAAACCATCGGTTAGTAAAGCTAGATCAACCTCAGTGTCTCCACGCTTTTGGCTTGAAATCTCAATAGCCTCCATTTGATCTTCAAAAATGGCTTTACTATCATACAACAAACGACCAATTAGGGTACTTTTACCATCATCAACACTACCGGCAGTAGTGAAACGTAAAAGCTCCATATCTAAATATCCTGATGTTTTATCTGACATATTTATTTCTTTTTATTCTAGATTTATAAACGAGAACCGAATCTCCAATCTATCTTTTGATTCAAGCAATAATCACCTGAATTAATATTTAAAGCTTCGAAGTGGTTTAAAAGTACCCTTCTTTTTTACGATCTTCCATGGCTGCTTCTGAACGCTTATCGTCATGACGTGTGCCACGTTCAGTTGTTCTTGTCGCAGCAACCTCTTCAATAATATCTTCAAGACTATTCGCCTGTGACTCAACAGCACCTGTACAAGTCGCATCACCAATGGTTCTAAAACGAACAATTCGTTTCTCTACTTTTTCAGAATCACGCATAGGAATAAAATCAGAAACTGACAACAAGTTACCATGACGTAAGAATACTTCACGTTCATGAGAGAAATAAATATTAGGAATATCAATATTCTCCAGATAGATATATTGCCACACATCCATCTCAGTCCAGTTTGAAATAGGAAAAACTCTGAAATGCTCACCCATATGTTTTTTACCATTGAATAAATTCCAAAGTTCCGGTCTTTGATTCTTAGGATCCCACTGTCCAAACTCATCACGATGAGAGAAAAAACGCTCTTTTGCACGAGCTTTCTCTTCGTCACGACGACCTCCTCCCATAGCACAATCCACTTGCAATTCTTCAAGACCATCAAGCAGAGTTACAGTTTGCAACTTGTTTCTACTTGCATCAAATCCAGTTTCCTCAACTGCTTTTCCCTGATCAATAGAATCCTGAACATAGCGTACAATCAGACGAGTTCCGGTTTCTTCCATCAACCTATCGCGAAATTCAATAGTTTCAGGAAAATTGTGACCTGTATCAACGTGCATTAAAGCAAAAGGAACCTTAGCCGGAGCAAAAGCTTTGCGTGCTAAATGAAACATGATGATAGAATCCTTTCCTCCCGAAAATAACATCACGGGATTCTCGAATTGAGCTGCAACTTCACGAATCACATAAATCGATTCAGCTTCAAGTTCTCTTAAGTGATTTATATTGTATTCATTCATTCGAAAAAATTTTATTTACTCTTCTGTTATATGATCGAAATCGATCACCAGTATAATATATTTTAATATTCTCAAGTTAATTAGGCCTGACTTATATCCGATAAAATAGCATCGACCAGACAACGAACAGACTCTTCGATAGATAAATCTGCCGTTTTAATTTCTAAAAAAGCATTTTCAGGCGCTTCAAAAGGAGCATCTAAACCTGTAAAATTTTTGATTTCACCATTTCGAGCTTTTTTGTACAAACCTTTTACATCTCGTTTCTCACACTCCTCATAAGACGCATTAACGTACACCTCCCTGAAATCATCATCTCCAATAATCTCTTTTGCTTGCTCTCTTATCGCCAGAGTCGGACTCACAAAACAATTAATTGTGATGATTCCACAATTCACAAACAATTTTGAAACCTCTGCAATACGACGAATATTCTCAGTCCTATCCTCATCAGAAAACCCCAGATTTTTATTAATCCCTGTACGAATATTGTCCCCGTCAAGAATCTGAGTTAAAAAACCTCTTTTCTGAAGTTCTTTCTCCAATCCAATGGCAATAGTCGTTTTTCCTGAGCCGGAAAGCCCGGTCATCCAAATCACACGAGCCCTTTGATTTAAAAATTGTTCCTTCTCATCCCTACCAATAATTCGGTCGAAAACAGGATGAATATTTGTTGCTTTGGTGGTCATCAATCTATTTTAAATGAATCCAATCAGTCGTATCTGATTCGGGAAACGCTATTCGCCAATAATGGAAGATTCTTAAGGCATTATAAAGCCTGATCCTCCAAAAAAATCAGACACAAATGTACAATTTCTAAGATGATTATAAAAATTTTAGACTAGGAATACACAGACTTGATTTTACAGTAGAAAAAGACGCCCATACTCACGGTTATAAATCAAACTTCATCAATATTAAAATTAAATTACAGATACAAAAAAAGCTTCCCAAAGGAAGCTTTTCAAATTTCATATCAGCAAAGGACTATTTACAGTCACACTTATCATCAAAACTTTTATTGTACTGTTGCATTGCTCTGTAACTCATACCCATATTGGAGAATCCTCCGTCGTGGAATAAGTTCTGCATCGTTACTTTTCTGGTTAAATCCGAGAATAAAGTAATACAATAATTAGCACATTCCTGAGCATCTGCATTTCCCAGTGGAGACATACGCTCTGAAAAGTCAATCAGTTTATCGAAACCTTTTACACCACTACCGGCGGTAGTCATAGTTGGCGATTGAGAAATTGTATTTACTCTAACTCGTTTCTCACGACCATAAATATAACCAAAACTACGTGCAATAGACTCCAACATAGCCTTTGCATCAGCCATATCGTTGTATTCGTACATGGTTCTTTGAGCCGCTGCATAGGTTAACGCAACAATAGATCCCCACTCGGCAACAACATCCATTTCTTTAGCTTTCTGAATCACTTTATGGAAAGAGATAGCCGAAACATCAAGCGTTTTCTTAAGGTATTCGTAATTCAATTCATCGTAAGCATTTCCTTTACGAACATTGGGCGACATACCAATAGAGTGAAGAATAAAATCAACCGGTCCTCCTAAAAGTTCCATCGATTTTTTATACAATTCCTCCAAATCATCAGGATTTGTAGCATCAGCAGCAATCACATGTGCATTACATTTCTTTGCTAACTCATCAATAGTTCCCATACGAATGGAAACGGGTGTATTGGTTAAAACGATCTCAGCACCTTCTTCAACAGCCAATTCAGCAACTTTCCATGCTATTGACATTTCGTTCAAGGCACCAAAGATGATTCCTTTTTTTCCTTTTAATAAATTGTACGACATAATTTGAAATTTTCAATTTTATCAGCCACAAATTTAACCAATATTATTTAGATTAAATCAAAAAAGACACATTAATTAAGACTGAATAAATTCTCTAATCAAACACATTACATCTCATCTACCTTTCCAACAACACCTTAGCATTTTCCATTGCTGCCTGAGTCATATCTGCCCCACTCAACATTTTTGCTAACTCTTCTATACGGCTCTCCTGATCTAAAAGAACTATATTTGAATAAGTTTCAAGCTCATCATCCGCCTTATAAACTTTATAATGATAATTTCCTTTACTGGCAATTTGTGGTAAATGCGTAATACTGATCACCTGAATATTTTCAGCCATTTCACGCATAACAACACCCATTTTATCAGCTATTTCTCCGGAAACTCCCGTGTCGATTTCATCAAAAACAATAGATGGCAGAGCTGTCGAAGCAGATATTAAATATTTAATACTCAGCATCAATCGCGACATCTCCCCTCCTGAAGCAACCTTTGATATTTCCTCAAGCTGTCCATTCTTATTAGCAGAAAAAAGAATTCGGATTAAATCCTTGCCTAAATACTGATATTCTTCAGTAATACTTTGTTCGAACTTAATTTTAGCGTGAGGCATGCCCAATTGAATCAATTGAGTCTCCAAAGTTTTTTCGATAATAGGAATAACTGACTTTCTACTTTTACTCAGTTTATCAGCAGCCTTATCCAGTTTCAGATTTTGAGCTTTTAGCTTAGCTTTTAAATCTTCAATCAAATCATCACTCGATGAAATCTTCAAAACTTTTTCATCCAGATCCTCACGTATCTTAATCAGCTCCTCAACAGATTCAACCCTGTGTTTTTGTTGCAGGCTGTATATGGCATCCAACTTTTCAGTCAGAAAAGAAATGCGGGAAGGATCAAATTCCATAGCTTCATAACTTCTCTCAAGTTCAGAAGCCAGATCTTGCAATTCGATACAGGAGCTTTCAAATCGCTCATAAAACTCATTCCCTTCAGGAAATACTGATTGAACATGCCCAATTGCAGAACGAGCCTCCTTCAAAAGAGAAATAATTGCAACATCGCCTTCGCTAAGCAAATTTGAAGCTTTATACAGATTCGTTTTAATCTCTTCAGCATGATTAAGCATTTCAAGTTCCGACTCCATCTCGACCTGTTCACCTTCCACTAAATTCGCATCAAGCAATTGCTGCAATTGAAACTGGTAATAATCTAAGTCAGCCTTCTCTTTTTGAGCAATTTCTTCCTGAGTTCTTAGTTCTCTCTTAATTTTTTGGTAAGCTTCGAATTGAGCCTGATAGTCGATTAATATTGGAGTATGTTGTGCATAAGTATCAACAATACCCATTTGATATTCAGGATCTCCCAAAGACAAATTTTGATTCTGAGAATGGATATCAATCAATTTAAGTCCCAACTCTTTTAAAACCTTCAGACTAACAGGGGAATCATTTACAAAGCCACGCGTTTTCCCGTTGGGAAGAATTTCGCGTCGCAAAATCGTTTCTTCTTCATACTCCATTTCAGCATCAGCAAAAAACTTATGAAGCTGATACTTTGAAATATTAAAATTTGCTTCGATAATGCACTTTCTATCTTTATCTTTAAGAATATTCGTTTCGGGACGTTGACCTAATACCAAGCCTAAAGCTCCCAATAAAATAGATTTTCCTGAACCTGTCTCTCCTGTTATGATAGAAAACCCATTTTTAAAATCAATCTCAATCTGATTGATCAAAGTATAATTCTGTATGGCTAAGGATTGAAGCATATATAATTAATAAAATTAAAGTACTACGGGTAATAATTTGGTGGACCTACTTAAGTATCTTTTTGTACTTAGTCAAGTTTGCCGGATCGATGTCAGATAAAATATTATAAGCCCGTTTTTTCTCATCATTGAACGATTCAGTAAAGATCTTAACCAATTCATCTGCTTTGGCATCAAAAAATATCTGAAGAATAAAAGAACCGGGCTTTGCTCGGTGAGCTTTTTGTAAAAGACGCAAGGATTCAGCTATCTCAGAACGTCCATCAGTTAATTTATCAGCCATTCGATCCAATCCCAAACGATGATAACGATAAATACATTCACGAACAGGACGATAGGAGTTGTTCAGGATATTTTCAATCAACCAATACCTGTTACTCTTACTCTCAAAAGATTTCCATCCTGGATATTTGGCATTCTGCATTTTGTTCACAATTGACTCAGCCCTTGTAAAATAGGGCGTACCACCTTCTAATGCAAAAGAATCGTAATCTAGTCCAATAATGATATTGGCATAAAAAGCCAAAAGTGCTGTTAAACTACCTGGTGTTGTCGTCTCGTTATATTCCAAAGCTTGATATTCGGCATATTTAAAGTGAATATCATCATCTTTAAAATTTAATAAAACCGTATTGAATGACGAATTAAAAACTGGGCGTCGTGCCTGAATTTGCATAGTCCCTTTAAACTCATCAGAAGATATCTGATCAGTCAGATTTATCAGAATATTACACTCTATTTTCTCATCCTGATCATAAATATGATCCGTCCAGCTTCTTGTGTTTACAAATTCATAAATAGCTGTTTGCATCGTTCTAAAAACCTGCTTATTGGTTCCTTGAATTTGCTGACTAACAACCTGAATATTACAGCGTAACTCTTGCGAATTTGCATTTAGAGCTGAAACTAAAACAAGAAGACAAAAAAGTAATTTGCGCATATAGAATTTTTCAAAAATTAAGACTAAAGTTAATCAAAACAAACGAGCAGTCAAGTCTTATAAACCAAACTAATGAAATATTCAATTATTGTTTAAAGGATGAATCAAATCCAGATAACCCCTTATAAATTTTGATTTAGAATTAACTCATCAACAATATCTGCAGCAACTTCTTTCTTGGTTTTTAAATCGAACTTCTTCATTTGACCACTGCGAGAGAAAATGGTGATTTTATTTGTATCGTGCTGAAAGCCGGCACCTGAATCATTCAACGAATTAAGCACTATTAGATCTAAATTCTTCTTTTCCAGTTTTAATTGCGCATTTTGCTCTTCATCATTTGTCTCAAGTGCAAAACCAACCAAAAATTGCTTTTCCGATTTCATTTTTCCAAGTGAGGCTGCAATATCCTGAGTCGGCGTTAATTCAATCGTATAATTCGATTTTTCGCGCTTGACCTTAGCATCAACTGGATTGAGAGGTGTAAAATCGGCTACGGCAGCCGCCATAACCGCCCCATCACAATTAGGGAAGTGTTCAACAGATGCATCATACATTTCTTTTGCAGAAACAACATCTATTCTATGTATGTTGGGATGATTGGTTTGGCATGAAGACGGCCCGGAGATGAGAATGACTTGAGCGCCTTCATCTGCGAGTTTTTCAGCAATTGAAAAACCCATTTTACCAGAGGAAAAATTACCAATAAAACGAACAGGGTCGATTTTTTCGTAAGTCGGCCCTGTTGTTATCATGACCTTTTTGTCAATTAGTCTTTTTTTTTTGAAGCAAAGAATTCCTTCAGCTTCTCAACTATTTTTTCAGGATCTTCCATACGTCCTTTTCCATAAAGACCACTGGCTAATTCGCCACTTGAGGGCTCAATAAAATGGTCGCCATATGATTTCAAAATATCCATATTACGAAGTGTAGCCGGATGCTTAAACATATCCAAATCCATAGCTGGCGCATGAACCACCGGACATTTGGCTGACAAATAGGTTGTCAGCAATAGATTATCGCAAATACCATGAGCCATTTTAGCCATTGTATTAGCAGTGGTGGGTGCAATTAATAACACATCAGCCCATAAACCCAAATCAACATGACTGTTCCATTCGCCATCGTCATGCTTAAAAAAATCACTCAACACAGTGTTTTTTGAAAGAGTTGCCATGGTTACCGGTGAAATAAACTCCTTAGCATAAGGTGTCATAATGACTTTTACTTCTGCACCTTCTTTCACAAGTAAACGGACTAATGTAGCAGCTTTGTATGCAGCAATACTTGCTGTAACGCCTAGTATTATTTTCTTATCTTTTAACATAAGGTCAAAAACTAAAAAAGTTCCCTATTTCGAGGGAACTTAAATATTAAAGCAAAATTTTACTTATTTGTTTTGTTTTCAGTAGCAGGATTTCTGTAATAAACGTCACCATTTATAAATTCTTCAACCGCAATTAAAGTTGGTTTAGGTAAACGCTCATAATATTTCGAAATCTCGATCTGCTCGCGATTCTCGAAAACTTCCTCCAAATTATCAGTAAAAGATGCGAATTCTTGAAGTTTCTTATTCAGTTCTGTTTTAAGCTCTACAGCAATCTGATTAGAACGCTTAGCCATGATCATTACTGATTCGTAAGCATTCCCTACTTCCCTGCTCAACTCTGTAACGTTACGTGTAATAGTTGAACTTGCTGCATTCGTTTTTTTGTAATCCATACTGTCAAAGAATTATTATCTATTGGTTTATTTTTAGTTCAGCTTGCAAAAATACAAATTTTTAATAGTTTTTCTCTAATTTATAACTAATTATCTTCTTTTGCAGATTTATCTTTCTCAAAATAAGCATCAATCACCTTAATCATACGATCGGTAGACTTCTTAAATTTGCTTTGGGGAAACTCATCAACAAAGGCAAAATATTCTTCCTTAGCCAAATTAAAACGCTCATTTTGTTTCTCATCAATTGATTTCACTGCATACTCAAAGCGGGACTCCAAAAGCATAAACATGAGTTCTTCGCGATAAGAAGAACCTGGATAATCCTTAATCGCATTTTGCAGTGCAATAATTGCAGAAGGATAATGCTCTCTATCAAAATAGTTACGAGCACTTAAATAAGATTTATAAACCAATTTGTCCTGAAGCTCATCAATCAACTTATTACCTTCCTCAATACGTGATGAATTTGGATAGCGATTGATATACAACTGAAATGCGTCAATGGCTTCCTGAGTAGATGTTTGATCCAATCGAGGCTTAGGCGATTCTTTGTAATAACAATAAGCACTCATATACAAACATTCCTCTGCATATGGACTGTCAGGGAAATTCTTAATAAAATTACGGAAATAGTATCCACCTGTGATATAATCACCCATACCATAATTACTATAGGCCATATAATAGCTCACAGTTTCAGCTTTACTTGTACCTCTGAAAACGGGAATCAACTCTTCGAATAGCGTAGCTGCTTTCACATACTGCTCTTCGTTATAGTATACAATGGCTTTCTTGTATTTAAGATTAGTATCATTACTCTTAAGAAGCTTTTGATATTCGCTACATCCAGCTAAAAGCGTGGAAACAAGCACGATCAAGAAAAGGATTTTTTTCATAGGTATAAGGACTCTACAATTTTGTATCATGCAAAGATAGAATTTTCCGCCAATTTTGAACAAATACCCCTATCATATTGTTGCATTTATATTTTTTTAACAAGCAATCAGAAAAATAGCCACAAACAATATTTTAGATACAGCGCCATCACAACTCTCTCAGCTATATAGGCAATTGAGATATTAATTTCATAGATAGCTCAGCTTCATATCATTTATTATTAATTCGAGAAGAAAATCTACTGCATCTATCACTTGATATATTTTTATAAAATGTTACTTTTGCACAGTTATGAATTCATTTCGAGAAATTTTTCTGTTAGGAATTTCATAATCCCATTCAGAATATTTGAAAACTCAAAAAAACATATAACGTGGATATTTTTGACAAAGTTAACACCCAAAAAGGGAATATTGGACAATACGCAAAGCAAGCTCACGGCTACTTCGCATTCCCAAAACTAGAAGGCGAAATTAACTCTAGAATGAAATTTAGAGGAAAAGAAGTTCTAACATGGAGTTTGAATAACTACATTGGACTAGCTAACCACCCGGAAGTAAGAAAAGCTGATGCTGAGTCTGCTGAAAAATGGGGACTTGCATATCCAATGGGTGCTCGTATGATGTCAGGACAAACAAGTCGCCACGAAGACCTAGAAGCTCAACTTGCTGATTTCGTTGGCAAACCAGATGCATTCCTTTTAAACTTCGGTTACCAGGGTATGTTATCAATTATCGATGCACTGGTCAATCGTCATGACGTGATCGTTTACGATTCAGAATCGCATGCATGCATCATGGATGGTTTGAGACTACACCAAGGTAAACGTTTCGTTTATCCTCATAACGATATGGAAAACCTTCACAAGCAACTAGAGCGTGCGACTAAGTGGGCTGAAAACACTGGTGGTGGTATCCTAGTAATTACTGAAGGTGTATTCGGTATGGCTGGTGATCTTGGTAAATTGGACCAAATTGTTGCTATGAAACAAGAGTTCAACTTCCGCTTATTAGTTGATGATGCACACGGTTTTGGTGTAATGGGACCAACTGGTGCCGGTACGCCTGAACATTTTGGTGTACAGAACGAGATTGATGTTCTTTTTGGAACATTTGCTAAGGCAATGGCTGGTATTGGAGCATTTGTAGCTTGTAACGAAGATGTTTGCGACTATTTACGCTACAACATGCGTTCTCAGACATTTGCTAAATCACTTCCAATGCCAATTGTTGAAGGCTCAATCAAGCGTTTAGAATTACTTAGAAACAAGCCTGAGCTTCGCGAACAACTATTTACAATCACAAACGCTCTTCAAAAAGGATTAACTGAAGCTGGCTTGGAAATTGGTTGTACTGAATCTCCGGTAACTCCGGTTTACCTATCAGGTAGTGTTGCTGAAGGAACTCAGGTAACAATGGATCTTAGAGAAAACTACAACATTTTCTGTTCAATCGTTGTATACCCTGTAATCCCTAAGGGACAATTACTACTTCGTTTGATCCCTACAGCAACTCATACACTTGAAGATGTTGAGTACACTGTAAAAGCATTTAAAGATGTAGCGACTAAATTGAAAGAAGGTAAATACAGCAACGAAAAATTTGCTGACATCTTCAATCAGTAAGCACACAAATAAAACAAGAAAAGCGATACCAATGGGTGTCGTTTTTTTTTGCCCTGAACTCAAACAAGAGAGTTTAGGGCAAAAAATAAGGATTGTCTCAGAAGAAACAATCCTTATTTTTTTTTTACGCTTAAATGAGCGAGAAACGAGACTCGAACTCGCGACCCCAACCTTGGCAAGGTTGTGCTCTACCAACTGAGCTATTCTCGCAATTTCTTTTTTTTATGAATCAGAAAAGATAACTGATCGAGCGAGAAACGAGACTCGAACTCGCGACCCCAACCTTGGCAAGGTTGTGCTCTACCAACTGAGCTATTCTCGCATTTCTTTTTTTATGAATCAGAAAAGATAACTGATTTGAGCGAGAAACGAGACTCGAACTCGCGACCCCAACCTTGGCAAGGTTGTGCTCTACCAACTGAGCTATTCTCGCAATTTACGCCCACACACTAATCGTTATTGGTAAGCTTTCTCAACATCAGACAAGCCCTCTTGTTCTTGTCAATTGCGATGCAAATATAGTGAATCTAGACGGTTCAACAAGTTTTTCATTCAAAAAAATGATAAAAAAACACCCCTGAATAAACAGGAGTGTTCTTGAATATATCTATCAAAATGTAAAAGAATTCTTACATTAAGAAACTCAATAAGATACCGGCAGCCACTGCTGAACCAATCACACCAGAAACGTTTGGTGCCATTGCATGCATCAACAAGTGATTGGTAGGATCATTTTCCAATCCCATAACCTGTACTACACGAGCACTATCTGGAACAGCGGATACACCAGAAGCTCCAATCATAGGATTAATCGGTCTGTCTTTAGGTGACACCCAATTCATAATCTTACCAAAAATTACCCCTCCAGCTGTTGCAACCACAAAGGAAGCAGCTCCAAGTCCGAAAATCAACATTGAATCCTTAGTCAAGAATACATCTGCCTGTGTTGAAGCACCAACTGATATACCTAAAAGAATTGTAATAATATTGATCAAAGCATTACTAGCTGTATCTGCCAAACGAGCAGTTACTGTAGATTCTTTCAATAAATTACCGAAGAATAACATACCTAACAATGGTACTGATGTAGGTGAGATATATGCTGTTAACAACAAGGCAATAATTGGGAACATGATTTTTTCAAGACGAGATACCGCACGAGGAGGTTTCATCTTAATCAGTCTCTCTTTCTTAGTTGTCAACAAGTTGATAATTGGAGGCTGAATCACAGGAACCAATGCCATATATGAATAAGCAGCAATCGCAATAGGACCAATCAAATTCTTCACAGTTACCCCATTAGCCATAACATTTACACCATTAGCTAATTTAGATGAAAGGAAGATAGCCGTTGGACCATCAGCACCACCAATAATTCCAATTGCACCCGCTTCCGGTGGAGCAAAACCTAAGTAAAGCGCCCCTAAGAAAGTCACAAAAATACCAATCTGAGCTGCAGCTCCCAAAATCATCAATCGAGGATTCGAGATCAAAGACGAGAAGTCAGTCATAGCTCCAATTCCCAAGAAAATCAAAGGTGGATACCAACCCTGCAATACACCCGAATACAGATAACTCATTACCGAACCTGGTTCGTAAATACCTAATTTCAGGTTGAAATCAACCGCCTGAAACATCGGAATGTTACCAATTAAAATACCTGTCCCAATAGGAATAAGTAATAATGGTTCGTAATCGTATTTAATAGCCAGGAAAATAAAGAAGATACCAATAAGCATCATCAATAAGTGACCTGAAGTTACATTCGCAAATCCGGTAAATTCCCAAAAATTTCTTAAACCTGCAACAGCACCTGATTCATGAACACAATCGTATTCGGCATTGTTTCCAAACTTAAGAACATCATTAGAAATATGACCTACACGAGTTCCCAAATCCAAAACACTAGAAGTAACCCAGTAAGGTCCAGAAGCTGAATTCGGATTTGTATTTTTGCTTAAACGATCTACATTCTTTGGATTGAATTTTAAGATGATCTTATTTCCTTCAATAGTCCAATGTCCCGTAAAACGTTGTTTGATTGAATCCATTGAAAAAGAATGATTCTCTTCTTTAAATTCAAAAGTTTTATATCTTCTGACAGTTTTATCTGACGCACCAAGAGCATTTGGAATATAACCATCCTGATGATTAATCCATTTCCCTTCGGTCAATTGTTTTTCGATAGTCCCAGTATTCTGAGCCAGGGATGAAAAACACATCCCTAACATCAAAACAAGTGAGAATATCATTTTATATAGATTTCTCATTTCGTTAAATTTGACTTAATTAATTTACGCTAACTCAATAAGTACATCATCCTGAAGGACACTATCACCTACATTTACTTTAATAGATTTAACAGTACCTGCTTTTTCAGCCAATACATTGTTCTCCATTTTCATGGCTTCCATTATAAGTAGAGTATCACCTGCATTAATTGAGTCACCAACAGCAACATTAACTTTAATAATAGTTCCTGGAAGAGGTGCTTTAACACTTATACCACCAGTTGATTTTTTAATCTGACCTTCACCTGGCTTATTAATAACAGGCTTGCGAATCAACTGAGGCGTTTTGCTAACTTTCTCTTTTGCTTCAATCTCAACATCGTAAACAGTACCGTTTACTTCAATTTGAGCGTTTGTACCTTCGATCTCTTTGATATCAACATCGAATTCTTGTCCGCGTATTGTAAATTTGAACTTTTTCATCGTCTTATCTTGGTTGATTCATTACTCCATAAATCTTAGAACTCCATGGAGAATAATTCTTAGTAACTTTTTTAATGGTAATAATGTTGCTTTCCTCATCGTGAATTTGATCGAAATGCATATAAAGAGCCATTGCGATAGCTGCATTTACACTTCCCTCGATACTTAAATCTTCAGAATCAGAACTTACCTTACCCTGCTTTTTAAGCTTCGATCTAAGATTGATTTGCAAAAGCTTAGGAAGGTTCACAAAAACAATAACTAAGGCCACCAATGCGACAAATACGATGCCGTATCCAACCAAAGCAACTGTCCATCCTCCCTGACTTCCAATCGATAATAAATTGATATAACTCATAGTTTATTAATTTTTACAATGGAATGTTTGAATGCTTTTTAGGAGGATTACTTTGCTTCTTAGTCTGCAACGACTGGAATGCACGAATCACTCTAAAACGTGTATTACGAGGCTCAATTACATCATCAATGTAACCATATGAAGCAGCATTGTATGGATTAGCAAATTTCTCGTTATACTCAATCTCTTGCTCGTTGATGAATTTAACTTTCTCATCATCGCTAAGCTCCATCATTTTTCTACCATGTAGTACCTCGATAGCACCCTTAGCACCCATTACTGCAATCTCAGCTGATGGCCAAGCATAGTTAAGGTCGCCACGTAATTGCTTACAAGACATTACATCATGAGCTCCACCATATGATTTACGTAAGGTGATTGTTACTTTAGGAACTGTCGCTTCACCATAAGCAAACATAAGTTTTGCTCCGTGAGTAATGATACCACCAAACTCCTGACCTGATCCTGGAAGGAATCCTGGAACATCAACTAAAGTCAAGATAGGAATATTGAAACAGTCACAGAAACGGATAAAACGAGCTGCTTTTCTTGAAGATTCGATATCAAGAACACCAGCAAGGAAATTAGGCTGATTGGCAACGATACCTACTGGCATACCACCCATTCTTGAAAAACCAACAAGAATATTCTTTGCATAGTGACGGTGTACTTCAAGGAATTCAGCATCATCAACAATAGAATAAATCACATCCTTCATGTCATAAGGCATGTTAGGATTTGCTGGTATAATATCATTCAATACGTCCTCTAGTCTATCGATAGGGTCAGTACAGTCAGCCAAAGGCGGCTCTTCAAGGTTATTAGAAGGCATAAAAGACAACAGCTTACGAATAATCATAATACCTTCTTCTTCGTCTTCCAACTTGAAGTGAGAAACACCTGATTTAGAAGCGTGCATATGAGCACCACCTAAAGCCTCAGTTGTAATATCTTCACCAGTCACAGTCTTAACAACCTTAGGACCAGTTACAAACATGTATGACTTTTCTTCAGTCATCATGATAAAATCAGTTAATGCAGGAGAATAAACGGCTCCACCAGCACAAGGACCAAAAATTGCAGAAATCTGAGGGATAACACCAGACGCCATAATGTTTCTTTGGAAAATCTCAGCATAACCAGCAAGAGCAGTTACCCCCTCCTGAATACGAGCTCCTCCTGAATCATTCAATCCAACACAAGGTGCACCAACTTTCATTGCCATATCCATCACTTTGCAAATTTTTTGTGCAAAAGTTTCAGACAGAGATCCACCAAATACAGTGAAATCCTGAGAAAACACAAAAACTAAGCGTCCATCCACAGTTCCTTGACCTGTAACAACACCATCGCCTAAGAATTTAGTTTTCTCCATACCAAAGTTGGTACAACGATGAGTCACAAACATATCGAATTCCTCGAAACTACCTTCATCCAAAAGCATGTCGATTCTTTCACGAGCAGTATACTTACCTTTCTTGTGCTGAGATTCAATACGCTTCTCACCTCCGCCAAGTTTAGCTTCTGCTCTTAAGTCAATTAACTTTTTAATTTTATCCTGACTAGCCATAACTTCTATTAGTTATAATATATTATAATTGAGTATTCTTATTTATTACCACAAAGTTCTGTCAAAACTCTTTGAGTTGACTTAGGGTGCAAGAAACCGATCTTCAAACCTTCTGCTCCACCTCGAGGTGTCTTATCAATCAGCTGACATCCTGCTTCTGCAGCATCATTCAAAGCTTCCTGAACATCTTCAACAGCAAATGCCAAGTGATGCATTCCACCACCAGTTTTTTCTACAAATTTCCCAATAGGTCCCTCTGGATCAGTAGACTCAAGCAATTCGATTTTCACATCACCCACTTTGAAAAATGCTGTCTTCACTTTCTGATCAACAACTTCCTCAATAGCATAACACTCTAATCCTAATACTTTTTCGTAAAATGGAATAGCTTCTTCTAAGCTTTTAACAGCAATCCCGATGTGCTCAATATGTGTCGGTTTCATAATTAAATTATATTTTGATTGAATAATTGGTGACAAAATTATTGAAAGGAAAAACGATAATCAATGTTTTCAATGAATATTAAACTTGTTCTTCAACATGTCTAAAAAAGCAAAACAGAAACAATTACTACTTCCTGATAATAAGCTGATTGCAGAGGATGAAGCCTCAGACACTTTTCCTAAAATACATTCAAATCAGCATCAAATCTGGCATTTTCGAAAACCTTTGCAAGAATCTTTATCTCTAAAAAAACAAATGAAGATGCTTTCCTTCTTTCTTTGAAATTTTAAAGCAGTTTCCTCAACATAGTTTTTACTGTTTTAAAACAAGAAATTCGTTTTAACCCTTTCGATAGAGTCAAAGCATATTCCAAACAAAGAAGATAAAACCAATTAACCTCTGTTTCGATGCACGCAATTTAATACCTCTTTATTACACCTGCAAAACAAATAAGCCCTACACCTCTTGTTTATACACAAAAATCATATCATCAAAAAGTAAGTCTTTTTCAAAATCAGGACTAAAATCTATGGCCCAAACCGAGTCTTGCAAAAACATGGATTTTCCACATTCTCAGCCCAACAAAATCAAACTCTTTAACTATATTTGCAGCGAAATCTGCTTTCAACCAATTTTATAAAAAATTTAAGATGATACTATTCTTTAAAAAAGGTAAAGTTCATTACGGAGTACATTGTTCTCTCGAATTAAATGCAATTGATACAGCTAAATTATCCTGGCTATTTAGCGATGCTGAAATCCTAACCGACGAAAAAGTAACAGGAAAATTTGTAGGGCCTCGTAAAGAGATGATCACCCCCTGGAGCACGAATGCTGTTGAAATTACGCAAAACATGGGATTAAATGGAATCCTTCGTATCGAAGAATTCAATCAAGTTGATGCTGAACACCCGCAGTACGATCCTATGCTTCAAAACTTGTATGAAAATTTAGATCAGAAAATTTTCACTATCGAGAAACAAGCTGATCCTATTATTTATATCGAAGATATTAGAGCTTATAACAAACAAGAAGGTTTGGCTCTAAGCGATGAAGAGATAAGCTATCTTGAAGGAGTTGAGAAAAAGATCGAACGCAAATTAACCGATTCCGAAGTTTTTGGATTCTCTCAAGTCAATTCAGAACACTGCCGTCACAAAATATTCAACGGCACTTTTATTATAGATGGAGAAGAAAAAGAATCATCCCTTTTCCAATTGATAAAAAAAACCTCACAAGAAAATCACAATCGTATTGTATCGGCATATAAAGACAATTGTGCCTTTCTTCAAGGACCAAGAGTTGAACAATTTGCCCCACTCTCTCACGATAAAGCAGATTTTTTCTACACCAAAGATATTGATACTGTCATCTCATTAAAGGCAGAAACACATAACTTCCCAACAACTGTTGAGCCATTTAATGGTGCAGCAACTGGTACAGGAGGAGAAATCCGAGATCGTATTGCAGGAGGAAAAGCTTCTCTGCCAATGGCAGGAACTGCTGTTTATATGACATCATACCCTAGACTTGAAGCTACTAGAAAATGGGAAGGTGCTACTGATCCTCGCAAATGGCTATACCAAACACCGGAAGAAATTCTAATTAAAGCTTCAAATGGAGCGAGTGATTTTGGAAATAAATTCGGTCAACCATTGATTTGTGGTTCGGTACTAACTTTCGAACATTTCGAAAACAATAAAAAATACGGTTACGATAAGGTCATCATGCAAGCCGGTGGTATTGGCTATGGCCGATTGGAACAGGCACAAAAAGATGTCCCTAAAAAAGGTGATAAAGTTGTACTCCTGGGAGGAGACAACTACAGAATCGGAATGGGGGGTAGTGCTGTATCTTCAGTTGCTACAGGTGAATACGCCAATTCTATTGAGCTAAATGCTGTTCAGCGTTCGAATCCTGAAATGCAAAAAAGAGTTTGTAATGCTATCAGAGCCATGGCAGAATCTGATCATAACCCAATTATTTCAATTCACGATCACGGTGCTGGTGGTCACCTAAACTGTCTGTCAGAACTTGTAGAAGAAACAGGTGGTAAAATTGATCTAAATGCTCTTCCTGTTGGTGACCCGACTCTTTCTGCTAAAGAAATTGTAGGTAACGAGTCTCAGGAAAGAATGGGGCTGGTTATAGGTAAAGATGATGTTGCTTTATTAACTCGTATTGCTGAACGCGAACGAGCTCCTATATACGAAATTGGTGAAACAACCGGAGACATGCGTTTCACTTTCGAAGATAAAAAAACAGGCGAGAATCCTATCGATCTTGGTCTTTCTGAAATGTTTGGTAAACCACCAAAAACAGTTATGACTGACGAAACAGTCGTTGAAACTTTCGAAGAAGTTGCTTACGAAGCCGAGAAACTGGAAGACTACCTTGAGGAAGTTCTTCAACTGGAATCAGTTGCTTGTAAGGATTGGTTAACCAATAAGGTTGACCGCTCTGTAACCGGTAAAATTGCCATGCAGCAATGTGCTGGCCCACTTCAGTTACCTCTTAACAATTTAGGTGCGGTTGCTCTGGACTTTCAGGGAGAAAAAGGGATTGCCACTTCGATTGGACACGCTCCTGTTTCTGCACTTGTTGATTCAGCAAACGGCTCACGCCTTTCGATTGCCGAGTCGCTAACCAACTTGGTTTGGGCTCCAATTGAACAAGGTATCAAGGGTGTTTCTCTTTCTGCAAACTGGATGTGGCCTTGTAAAAACAAAGGTGAAGATGCTCGTCTTTATAAAGCTGTTGAATCCATTAGTGAATTTGCAATTGAACTAGGTTTAAACGTCCCAACTGGTAAAGACTCATTATCTATGACTCAAAAATATGGTCAGGATGATGTGGTTTATGCTCCCGGAACAGTAATCATTTCAACTGTGGGTGAAATCATTGATATCAATCGTATGGTTAGCCCGGTAATGAAAAATGTAGCAAACTCTCACCTATTACATATCGACTTTTCGAAAGATGATTTCCAATTAGGTGGCAGTAGTTTTGCTCAAATCATTAACAAACTTGGAAAAACAACCCCAAATGTTACTGATGCCAAATATTTTGCAAAGACCTTCGAAACCCTTCAGCAACTTATTCTCGATAGAAAAATTCTTGCTGGTCACGATATTTCTTCAGGCGGTATGATTACTGCTTTACTTGAAATGTGTTTTGCAGACAATAAACTTGGCGCTTCAATTAATCTGAATGAGATTAAAGAAGCTGACTTAATCAAAGTTCTATTCAGCGAAAACCCTGGTGTTATCATTCAAGTAGAGGATATTAACACCGTGAGTAAAGTCCTTTCTGAAGCTGGGATAATTTTCCATAAAATTGGAACCCCATCTGAAGCTGGAAAAATGACAATCGCTAAAGCAGATCAAAACATATCTCTTGATATTGCATCATTACGTGACCTTTGGTATAAAACATCATACCTATTGGATCGCAATCAATCTGGTAATGATTTAGCATTGGAACGATTCAAATCATATAAACAGAATAGTCTTAACTATAAATTCCCTGAAAACTTCACGGGTAAATTTGCACAATACGGCATTGATCCTAAACGTCAAACTAAATCGGGCATTAAAGCAGCTATCATTCGCGAAAAAGGTGTAAATGGCGATAGGGAAATGGCTTGGATGATGCATCTGGCAGGTATGGATGTTAAGGATATTCATATGACAGATTTGATTTCAGGTCGTTCAGACTTCTCTGATGTGAACATGATTGTTTTTGTTGGAGGCTTCTCTAACTCAGATGTATTAGGATCGGCAAAAGGTTGGGCTGGCGCATTCCTTTATAATGAAAAAGCCAAGAAAGCTCTTGAAGATTTCTACAAACGTAAGGACACATTAAGTTTAGGTGTTTGTAATGGTTGTCAGTTAATCTCAGAACTAGGCCTGATTTATCCTGAACATGATAAGCATCCAAAACTGCTTCACAACGAATCTCATAAATTTGAATCAGGCTTTGTGAACGTAGATATTCAAGCTAACGATTCAGTGATGCTTTCTACTCTTGCTGGTAGCCGTTTAGGTATTTGGGTTGCACACGGTGAAGGTAAATTTGATTTACCTTACGGTGAAGATAAATATCAGATTCCAATGAAATATAGCTTCAAGGATTATCCAGCTAATCCCAATGGCTCGCCATTTGAAACAGCAGCAATATGTTCAAATGATGGTCGTCATCTTGCCATGATGCCTCACTTGGAACGTGCTACTTATCCATGGAATTGGGCTTACTATGATGAAAGCAGATTGGAGGATGAAGTGAGTCCTTGGATTGAAGCTTTTATCAATGCTAAAAACTGGATTGCAAAACATAAATAATTAAATATACACATATTTAGAAGCCCTCTTTTCATATGAAAAGAGGGCTTTTTCATTTTATTATAGAAAGAATCTTTTTCATTTTTTTTCCTACCTTGTGCTTCAATCTAACCAAACACATCAATATTATGAAGCATTATGCACTACTCATATCCATTCTATCTATCACATTTTCATGTGCCAACCAAAAGAATACACCTAAAAAAATAGTAGCCGACTCTGCTCAAGTCACAAAGGAGATTCCTATCAACAAACCTGATTTTGCACCAAATACTTTAGCTTTAAACATAAAAATATTAAAAATTATTCCTCATAATGAATATAATGAAATTCATGCAACTGTAAATAAAACATTAGGATCAGGTGCTGGAATCATAGGCATCTACTCAAAAGGTAAAGAGATCAGTTTCGAGACAAAAAGTAATTCAGATGTAAAAATCAACTCTAATTATAGCTTTTTGTTTAAAGAATCTCAAACTATGGGAAATAATGACCCCATTTTAAATTTAATTAAAGAAGTTAAATAGACAACCAAATTGAAAATCTACGTATAGACGATAAATTACCCCTGTACAACTCTGTCTGTAATAGGAATTCAGTAAACCTACTAACCGCTAACTAACAAGAAAAGAATGAAGAAAAATCTACTACTGAGTTCAATATTCCTTGTAGCCTTAACCCTTAGTGGCCTGGCACAAACAAAGAATATTGTTATTAATGAAAACACGTACAAAAAGCTTACTGCACCTGGGGTAAACCATGTCAGAATGGCTAAAAAAGCAGATCAGCGTAAAGGAATCATTCGTGTCAAAGATGCACCACATGAACGCTTAATATTTGAGAAGTTAATAACTCAAGACCCCAAAACAGGAGAACTTCCAGCTAACTTTCGTGAAAGAGAATTGAAGTTCCTATCTGATAATAAAAATCAATTCAGATCAAGAACAAAATCTCAGGGGATTGATTGGAAACAAACCGGACCATATAATGTGGGTGGTAGAACAAGAGCTCTAGCTATTGATGTTACGAATGACAACATTATTTTAGCAGGAGGTGTGACTGGTGGCATGTGGAGATCAGAAGATGGCGGGGCTTCCTGGACAAAAACCACGACTACAACAGATCATCAATCTGTTACTGCCGTTGCACAAGATCCTCGTGAAGGACATACAGACACATGGTATTATGCTACTGGTGAATATTCCGGATCTGCCGGAGCTCGTGGCGCATTTTATTCAGGAGCCGGAGTATTTAAATCCGAAAATGGCGGAAAATTCTGGGAGAAATTGCCTGCAATGGATACAGATGATACGCCTATTTTTACTGAAACAACAGATATTTGTTGGAATATTAGCGTAGATCCTCTGAATGGTGATGTTTATGTTGCAACCTACGGAAAAATCTGGCGACTAACAGATGGAGGTCTAACCGCAACGACTGTTTTGACGAGTAAAGCGACAAATAACGATAAATGGGCTTCAACAACGGATGTCATATGTACACCAGAAGGAATTAAATATGCCACTCTAAGCAGTGGTGGAACAATTAACGGTTTATATAGATCAAAAACCGGAAATGTTGGTGATTGGGAAAATATCACTCCAGAAAACTTTCCAGAAAGCTTTGATCGTACCGTATTGGCTTATGCCCCCAGTAATGAGAATGTCTTATATTTCTTATCTGAAACACCAGGATCTGGCCTTAACGACCATAGTCTTTGGAAATTAACTATAAATGGAGATGAACTCATGTGGGAAGATCGTTCTTTAAATCTCCCTGCAAGTGGAACAGGAGACCGTGATGTATCAGGATATACATCTCAGAATTCATACGATATGGTTATCAAAGTCGCTCCAGACGATGAAAATATGGTTTTCATTGGAGGAACCAACCTTTTCCGTAGTGACGACGGCTTTGCTACGAATGCAAACCCTGTTAGTGTAGGGAATCCTGAAAAAGACAAAACTAAAACTTATTGGATTGGTGGTTATGCTACAATAAATAACGTTTCTCAATACGATAAACATCACCCAGATCAACATGCATTAGCTTTTCTTAATGATGGTAAAACACTACTAAGTGGTCACGATGGGGGCATAAGTAAAACAAATAACTATAAACAAACCGAAGATTCTGATCCTAGTGACAATGGTGACCTCGAAGAACCAGATCTAAAACCAATAGATTGGGTTTCGTTGAACAATGGTTACTTGACCACTCAAGCTTATACCGTTGGAATTGACGCAAATGATTTGGAATCCTATGAAATTCTAACTGGTTTTCAAGATAATGGAACTTGGTACACTTATAGAGAAGACAATGGAATTCACAAGCAAAATTGGATTCATCTTGGAAGTGGAGATGGGGCTTATTGTAGCATGCATAACAACAAAAATGCTTACATTACTTCATCACAAAAAGGTCGTATCTATTTAAATGCATACAACACAACTGACAAAGATTGGGAATGGGCTCGCGTAGACCCTGAAGGTATTAATTCTGATTCTCTCTTATTCATCAACCCATATGAGATTGATGGCAACAACGAAGCCATTATGTTTTATGCTGGTGGAACCGATATTTGGAGAAATACCGATATTTATAAAATCACGAAGTTCTCTAACAATGCAGCAACCTTAGGTTGGGAAAAAATAGAAGGTACAAATATTACAGGCCAGATATCAGCTATCAAATCATCAATTCTTCCTGCCAATCTGTTGTATTTCGGTACGTCTAAAGGGAAAATCTATAAAACAATTAACTCTCACTCTTCACAAGCCGCAACAACGGAAATTACAGGTCCTTCTATGCCAGAAGACGCATATGTAAGTAGTATTGAGGTTAATCCTGCTAATGCCAGCTATGTATATGTCACATTTTCGAATTATGAAGTAGAGAGTATTTTCTTTTCGAAAGATGCAGGAGAAACATGGACCGATGTATCCGGTGACCTTGAGATTACTAAAGACAGTAAAAATATTGGGCCATCAGTAAGATATCTGAACGTTGTTAATGCGGAAAATGGTCCAGTTTATTTTGCAGGAACAAGTATTGGTTTATATATGACAACCGATCTTAATTCAAATACAAAATGGACTCAAGTTTCGACTGATAAAATTGGAAATACTGTAGTCAACATGGTTAAAACCCGAAAAGATGGTTTTGTTGTGGTAGGAACACATGGTAATGGTATTTTCCATGCCAACATAACACCTGGAGAACCAACTGTAGATCCAGCAGGACCTCTTGTAGGTATCGAAGATCCAGCCGAAGCCAACACCAAACTGAGTATTTATCCTAATCCTATGGAAAATAGCAGTCGTGTTGAATTTCCAAATGAAAATAACGAATCATACCGCCTGATTGTGGTTGATGCTTCAGGTCGTGTAGTTCGTATTATTGAAAATGTCACTAACAATAATGTATTGATTAACCGGGAACAACTAAAACCTGGTATTCATATTATCAATCTTGAGGGTGAAAAAATATACAAAGGGAAACTCATTGTAAAATAACTCCCCCTTTTTAAATATGAAAAGACCTAAAAGCTCAATGCTCTTAGGTCTTTTTACTTTTATCCATTTAATGATATTAAAAGAGAATTAGTAACCAATACCAGCAGCCATAATATTATTTGGATCGAAAGCATGACATGGTGTTACTCCGTGAACCATATCGCATTTAGGACAATGTCCCTCAAACTCCTCCATGGTAAACGTTTCTTTACATCCATGACATTCAATCTCCAATGGCATAGGCATTAATTGCTCTGCAAATCCCATCATTCTAATTTTGTCAACCACTTGTTGACCATTCTCGAAACTTCCTGCGCATCCGTCGTGCATAATATCTGTTTTTTTAGTGTTCGTTCGTAAATTCAATAATTTAGATTGATATCTCAAGCTAAAATCCAATATCTTCTTTCTTAATGATTTCGCCTTGGCGCAATCGGGTTCTCATGTTCTGAACCACGGCATCCATTCTTTCCAAATCACCTAAAAGCTTGCGTTCCTCTTCGCTGGTTTCAATCACTTTATGGATTCCACCATTCTTAATAACAATACGCTTATCACCCATAAGCGCCAAAATAGGATCATGAGTTGCCATCAAAACAATCTTTTCTTCACCAACCAAGAGATCCAATGCACGCTTTCGATCGATACCAGCATTCTCAATCTCATCGATCAGGATAATTGGTGACTTACTCAGGATAGCTGTATCCGCAATCATCAAAGCTCGTGACTGGCCACCGCTTAAACTTGTTATTGGCGTTGTTAACTCAAACTTCTCCCCCGCCAAATCGTTAGCTTGTTCAAAAATCTTATTAATGACACGCTCAACATCTTCGACCAAACGAGATTGGGCATGCAATTCAATAAACTCGTAAACTGTTAAGTCCATCACAAAATTCATATTTTGTGACAATTGAGCAACCAATTTATTACCCGAATTTAATCGCCATTTCTTATCACCTGCTTCTCCATTGATCAATACCGAGCGAGAAGTTGGCGTATCTTTTTGAGCCACCCATTCGATATCGGCCAACAAACGACTCTTTCCCGAACCCGTTGGTCCAACAATACAAACAATCTCACTTTTTTTAATCGATAATGTTTCGAACATTTCAGCCTCTCCAGACTTATTTGTTCCGGGCAACAAAGTAATACTGCGAACGCCATCATCCTCATCTTCGCCTAAGAATTCAAGCATTTGATCGATGTAGATACACATCGATTCCAGAACCTGAGTTTTATTCATAGCTCTGTTTTCCTGCTCTTCTTCTTCATCTAAGAAATTTAAATAATCTATCAATTTAATATCAAGACTTTCTTTTAAATCCAAAGTATGCTCTTCGAAAAAAACAGGTAAGAACGGGTATTTTTCAAATAAATCAGTGAGTGTTTTGCTCTGTATATCGTTAATTGTCATCATTTTTTATGCTAAAATGGTTAATTGAATTCAAAATCATCAACATTCTATTCCTTATCACTCATATCAATTTTCCGAACATTACCCATCTGGTAAGATTCCCCGATTCTGGTTTCACCCAAACAATACGAACATAGTGCAGATGGCATTGAAAATCTCAATTTCTCCCCCACAAGTGTCTTCACTTCAGTTTTTTCATCATACAATAAGGTACTCAACTCGTAGGCTCCCTGTCCTGTCAAACCATTTACATGCATAATCGTTGCACCGGGATTAACGGTATTAACACGCGATGCAAACACTTCACGCTCAGCTTGAGAAACAATATCACCCTTCGTGATAATAACAATATCAGCTGTTTTAAGCATGGGACCAATCTTCTTTGGGGTATTAATACCACTCAAATTATCAATCACACACACTGCAGTAACCGTTTTAATATAAGGAGAACATCGGTTACACAAACCGGCACTTTCTGTAATCAAAAGATCCAAACCTTCTTTCAATCCCCATTGCGTTACCTCTTCGATATTGCTTACAAAATAATGATCGGGACAAAGTGAACCTGAAAGCCCTTTTTTAACCTTCACCCCCGCTTTTTCATACAACACATCATCATCGGTGTACAAACAATCGAATTTGACAACCCCAACTTTTAAGCCTCGCTTTTGAACAGAGTCAATGGTTTTAAGAATAACTGCTGTCTTCCCTGATGACGGAGGTCCTGATACTGTAACTAGATTCATATCTTAAGATTATATCTGTTGAAATAATGTTTTTAACACAAGCTTGATCGAGCTGTTAAAATTAACCTCTGATTTAAGATTGAGGTGAAAAACTTAAAGGTCCCATATTTCTAAAACTGTTATCCTTTATAGCTTTATTGAAAATCCCTTCGCACTTCACAATGAGTTCTCCAATATTATTTGAGTTGATATAGTCCCAACCCAGCCACATAAATTTATTTTCCTTTGGAAGTCGGTTATCAACTTCCGGATTTATACTTGGAAACAAACCCTGATGCGAAAGTATTTCGCCTACTGCTTTCGAAGCAAAAAAATCGATTACATCCTGTGTTTTGTCTAATTTATCTTTCTTGGTCAACATGAAAATAGGACTAATAATTGCACCATCTTCAGGCCAAACGGCAACCATACTTCCACCTTCTTTCACCATTTTTGTAAAGAAGTAGGGCATAATGGTAATCGCCGGTCTATCTTTCTTTTTGGTATGCGATTTTACCATTTGAGATGGGTGCATACTTTCCAATAAACACTCACCTAAGCCTTTCACTCCTTCTTCACCATATGATTTATAAATATGGAGCAACATTGAGTTGAACAAATCAAAATCACTGATGGGCAGACTCACACTATTTTTGAATTCAGGCTTAAATAAATCGGCCCAGGTACGAGGAATTGCACGATCGCCAAGCTCAGCTGTATTCACTAAAAATACCGCAGGCACAACACCAATCATCGAATAATGCCCCTGAGGATCTTTCAGGCAAATTTCTTCATTATCAAAATCCTTATTCAGACGATCGAAACCTGTACTATCAGCAAAAACATGACGCTTCTTAAATTTCCCCATCAATTTCTCATCAAAAAACAAATCGAAACCTGCAGAAATAAAAATATCAGCTAATTTGTCCGCATTATCCTCATTAATCACATCACTCATCAACCAGTCCAGCCCCATTGAAGCCGCCTTAAGATCGTAAACAATTTCTCTATCGTTCTGTTTCTTATAAGTTTCAATAAAGGAATCGATTCCTTCAACCAAAGGTACACGAACAGGACATGGCAATAAGCCCTGTACATGAATCGCGTCTTCATCCGTACTTTTCTCTTTCTGATTTAAATCCGCATCAACCTGATTTCTTGTCAAATCAATACCTTCAACCAACAAAGATGCGAATGCCTCAACATTGAGCTTTTTCATTTTTAAAGCCATTTCTAAAGTCAAAGTTTTACCGAAAACTTCTCTTTTCTTAGCATCTTCCAACTGCTTAAATCCATTCGAAACAAAAATCTTAATTGTTTCAGGATAACGTGTACAAATATCAAGTAAACTATCGGCTGTTTTAAAATATTGATTCTTCATTTCAGTTGAGCTTTTATTTAATTTTCTATTACAAAAGTAAAGCTCTTACAAGTATAAAAATGTAACCAATGTTACACTAAGTTTTTTTTTCAGATAAATTATTCAGCACAGGATTTTCTTAACTCTTTGAGCTTTACTTAAATTAATGATAAATAGCAAAATAAGCGTGACGAACACGCTTTTATCTTGGACTAAAATCTGATTTTTTTCTTACCTTTAAACCAATTATATACACTTCTATCAGATGTCATAAATCAAAATAAATTCATCTACTTTTGAGGTCATTTGAGAAAATAGCGATTAGACTACTGAGTATCATGATATTACTCAGTATCTTTTCGCATGCATACGCTCAAAGTAACACGGTTGCATTTATCAGCAATTCTGACAAAACACTCTGTCCCCAAAACAACGGAATACTAACATCTGTACAAACTTCATCACTGGATATATCAGGTCCTGCCGATAAAATATGGTTTGCCTCATATTCTGTCAATGGAGGACCAGCCGAAAAAATGAATGAAGGCTTCGGGATAAATACAGGAATATTCACTTTTGAAATCAGTTTTCCTAATGTTAGTAATAGGCTAAAAACCTTTACAGTACGGATTGAAGAGGCCTGGCTGGAAGATGGTACACCTCTACCTATCACAGAAGAAGAAAGAAGCCGGAATATAACAGTCTATCCATTAATGAATCCAAGTGTTCAGACTTATGAAAATAAAGTCAAAACCGGTTCAGAAGAAGATTATACGATCATCATTGGAATGAATTCCTTATACACAAAAGAGCTTCCTGTTGGAGCAGAAGAAATTAGTTTCCAAACAGAAGTTATTGATCCTTACAAATATGTCAACATTAGAATTAAATGGCAAGCTGAGGCTGGTATCACTACTTTTAAATCTATTGAAAAAACCGGATTTGGATGTGTTAGCGACACCATTTATAGTCCGATTGAACTCAAAAGTGAATTCAGTCTGGATTTGGGTGAAGATAAAAATATCTGCACAGGAGAAAGCCTTACCCTCACCCCAACCATTGACCTTAAATCAGAATATGCCTACTCGTGGAGCACAGGAGAAATATCAGAGTCGATCGAAGTTTCTAAATCGGGTCTATACGAACTAACGGTCACCGATCTTAGAGATAATCAACAAATAACCGATCAGGTTCAGGTTACTGTTCACGATGCCCCGGCCATTAATATTGCAGATGTAATTATGATGGATGGAAGCCCAATCATTGTTAGTGCTCAAAAAGACGGCTGTACGTATCTCTGGTCAACAGGAGACACAACTCCTGAAATAGAAATAACAAGTCCCGGAGATTATTCTGTCATGATTACTTCAGAATATGGCTGTACAAATTCAAAGTCCTTTACAGTTAAAGACCAATCATCATTTTTCACCTTAAACTTGCCCAATATTGTGCATATGTGCGCGCAGGAGACTATGACCCTAAGTCCTTATATGGATATTGATCAGGAATATACTTATGAATGGAGTACCGGTTCTACCGAAAGGGAAATAGAAATCGACCACGAAGGCATATACACCCTCACCGCCACTGATCCCAATGGCTATTCTCAAACAGCCAGCTCTGAGATTTATTATCACACGAAACCCATTGTTGATTTGGGGGAAGATTTTATTCTTTGGGATGGTGAATCGAAACAACTCGATGCACAAAATAAGGGAGCAAGTTACTTATGGAATACGCTTGAGACAAGCCAGATTATCACGGTTAATTCGGGTGGTGACTTTTGGGTGAATGTGATAGATGAATATGGATGTGCCAATTCAGATACCGTTTTCGTAGACTACAGAAAAGGTGAAAAGTTTCGAGTTGAGTTGGGAGATGACAAAAGCATATGTGCAGGGGATTCCGTTTTAATCGTTCCACTCATAGTCGGACATCCGGTTTATCCACTAACTTATAATTGGATAAATCAAAACCATACTGAAGCCGAAATTTACTTAAAAGAAGAAGGCGATTACACCCTGGAAGTAACCGACAATCTTGGCAATATGGAAAGTGCTCAAATTCATATCACCAAGCTTCCCTTGCCTATCGTCAATTTGGGTGAGGATATTATTGATTATCCCAATATTGAATATGAATTGATCGCAAATGTCGATAAAGTCAGTTATAACTGGTCAACAGGCGAAGTCAGCAAATCCATTACCGTTGAAAATACCGGGACCTATTGGATCGAGGTCATCAATGAATTTCAATGTTCTGCTCGCGACAGCATCTATGTCAAATTTTTAAATGACTACCCTTTTGTTGGCATACCCAAAGCTTTTTCTCCCAATGGAGACAGTCACAACGACATCCTTTACGTTCGCGGCACCGATATCGATAAGATTAAACTAATGATATTCACCAGAACGGGTACAAAGGTCTTTGAAACAACAGATGTCAATCAGGGCTGGGATGGCACATACAACAATCAGAAACAGGAAATGGATAGCTATTATTATAGTTTGGATATCACCTATACCAATGGTGTCAACATAAATAAATCGGGGAAATTTACCTTGCTTCGATAAACCCAATAATCCTACACCATTTTAAGGATCACACATGTGCATTTTTCTCCCTAACACAGTGGAATCTCTAAGAGCTGTAAATAGGTTTTGAACTCAGTAAAACAAAAAAGGCTGTCGGATTACTCCAACAGCCTTTTGTATCAATTCAAATTGAGATTACTCCACAATATTCATTTCATCAATTAAATAGCCAGCACCCGCAAATTTATCAACGATAAATAACACGTAGCGAATATCCAATGATACGTTTCTACAAATCGTTGCATCATACATCAAATCAGACATCACCCCTTCCCAGGCACGGTCGAAATTCAAACCAATAAGCTCTCCATTGGCATTTAACACAGGGCTTCCTGAGTTACCACCAGTGGTATGGTTGGTTGCAGCAAAACAAACATTCATTTGTCCATTTTGTCCATAGCGACCATAATCTTTGGCTGCATATAAATCTTTCAACTTTTGAGGGACATCGTAATCAAAAATATTTGGATTATCCTTTTCGATAATACCTTCAAGCGTTGTGTAATAGTCGTAGTTTACGGCATTTCTAGCCTTGTAACCCGCTACTTTTCCGAAGTGTACACGGAAAGTTGAGTTTGCATCCGCATAAAATACTTTCTCAGACTGCATAGCCATCAAACCTGCCATATAAGTACGTTGCAATTTGTTTACCTTATCCGATAACTCATAGTACTTAGGACTAATTGTATTCTTATATAAGTCGAGAATACTCATTGCCATTTTATAGACAGGATCTTTAGCAATTTTCTTAGCCATTGAAGGCTTATAATTAGCCAACATATCCTCAAGCTGACTTTGTTTAGCCAATATCGATTTAGCCATCGCCTTTTTAGCGTAAGCTTTATAATCGCCTTTGTATTTTTTAGCAATTACCTTCAATTCTTCCGGCAAGAATTTAGCTTCCACATTCTCATGATACATACTCATCATTGCAGCCAACAACTTCTTGTCAGTATCCAGATTGTAATTCTTATAGAATGCGGCAGATTTCTTCTTCAAGCCTTCAACCTCTTTTGCAATTGCTTCAGTATCTTTTTTGTCAAGAGAAACCAATTTCTTAAAGTCCAATGCAAAATCAACCAGTTCAGCACCTGACAGTCCAGCTTCAAGCGCATAATCACGAGCCAGGCTATATGGTGTCATTTCCTCATAAATGCCTTTCATCTGATCCAAAATGCCAGCATATTTTGCCTTAAGCTTCTCATCAGAATTAGCCCAGATTTCAAATTTATTCTCTAGTTCTTTTTTCTTAGCAATGGCATTCAAACGATTCAAACCTTTAATCTCACCTTGCCATCTTTTCCATGAATTCGCAACGCCTGCATACTTTGCAGAATACTGAATTCTCACCATTGGCGAAGCATCCATATCGGCACGCATTAAATCAAGCTTCTTGGTTCTCAACTTAATTTTATGAGGGTTATCAACTTGTGTCATCATTTCTAATGCATAAGAAGTCAGATACTCAGTTGTAGTCCCCGGGTAACCAAACACCATTGTAAAATCACCTTCGTTTATCCCTTTCAATGAAATTTTAAAAGATGTTTTAGGCTTCAATGGCACATTATCTTTAGAGAAAGAAGCTGGTCTATTGTCCTTGTTGGCATAGATTCTAAACATAGAAAAGTCACCTGTATGACGAGGCCACATCCAGTTGTCAGTATCACCACCAAATTTACCAATAGCTGATGGAGGCGCACCTACCAATCGCACATCTTTATAAATCTCGTAAACTGAAAGGAAATATTGATTGCCCGCAAAATAAGCTTTCACATTGGCACGATACTTAGAATCTTTCTCGGCTTCTGCCTCAATTTTTTTAATGTTTTCTTTAATGATTTTGATACGATCTTTCTCCTTTGTATCGTCAGTTACCCCCTTTAAAACATCAGCAGTAACATCAGCCATACGAATCAGAAATGAAGCTGTAATGCCTTCATTTACCAATTCCTCATCCTTGCTCATTGCCCAAAACCCATCTTTCAGGTAATCGTGCTCTAGTGTTGAATGAGCTTGAATAGCACCGTAACCACAGTGGTGATTGGTTACCACAAGGCCTTGATCTGAGATCAGTTCACCTGTACAAAAGTGATGGAATGGTCGTCCTTCTCTTCCTAATCCAATTACCGCATCTTTCAAGCAAGCCTGGTTGATGTCGTAAATGTCTTCAGCAGTCAGCTTAAATCCGGCTTTCTGCATGTCTTCAATATTGTACTTTTTCAATAGCATAGGAATCCACATTCCTTCATCTGCCTTAACCTGATTTCCGACTAATAATAGTACAGCAATCAGTAAAAATGTCATTTTTCTTAACATGGTTTGTTTTACTTGGTTGTTATTTAGTTGCTTGATTCTTATATTAATTATAAGTTATGAATGATGAATTAACTTAAGCGTTAAACCTACTTATTTTTCTTTGTTGTTAAAATGATACTTCGAATAAGCTTTAACAATTCAGATGCATCGGATTCTAAAGAACGAAATTCCTCTGCTGTAATATAGTCAGTCTCTTTGAGTAGCTCTAACCAAAACAATGTTTCATCAGCTTCTTTTTGTGCTATAGCAAGTTTATGAATGAAATCGGCCTTACTTTCTGCATTCTGACTTTCTCGCACATTTGCTCCAATCGAGGTCCCGGAACGCATAAGCTGTTTACTTAATATGTATTCTCTCTTTTCTGTTTTGAGATACTTACAAAGTATTACGATCCTCACTGCAAAACGAAATGACTTTTCTTTGATCACATTTCCATTCATAACTCCTAATTCATAATTAAAATGTGCTTAGTTCCTGGTACAAACGCTGAATAGGCAGACCTACCACATTAAAGTAAGAGCCTTCAATTCCATCAATACCGACAAAACCGATCCATTCCTGAATACCATAGGCTCCAGCCTTATCAAATGGCTTATAATGGTCGATGTAATAATTAATTTCATCCAGGCTCAGTTCCTTAAAATGCACATGTGTTGTTGTGGAAAAACAGACTTCTTTTGCATTAGACTTCAAACAAACACCCGAAATAACCTCGTGTGAACGTCCCGATAGCATTTTCAACATCTTAACTGCCTCATCCCTATCCCTGGGTTTTCCTAAAACCGTATCACCCACACAAACAATGGTGTCAGCAGTAATCACCAATTCGTTTTCAACGGTATCGAGTTCAAAAGCATCAGCCTTTAATTTTGCAAGGTAAATTGGAATTTCTTCGACTCTCAGATTATCAGGATAAACCTCTTCAACTTCTTTGGTCTTAATTTTGAAATCCAATCCCAATTCTTTCAACATCTGATGACGTCTTGGCGATTGAGAAGCCAATATCAATTGATAATCATTTAGATTATTCAACATAGAACTAAAAATTTGTATTTGATAGAATATGATTGACAACAAAAGCGTATGAAATACCTGCAAGAATCGCAATTCGCAACAGAATTATTCCAAACTTAAGGCTTTCATCTTTCTTCAATCTTAAAATGAGGTAACAAAGTAACAGCAGCGGGAAAATAATTAAGATACTAAAATACCAAGGCGTAATTTTATCTACAGGGGCATTCAAAAACTGATACCACACACCAAAAACTGAGACACTTAAAAATAAGATCAGACTTACAATAATCGCCTTTGTCCATCTGAAACCAATAATAAAAGGCAAACTTCGTCTCCCAATCTCCTTATCTCCTTTTACCGATATCAAATCGCGAATCAACTGGTGAATCAGAACTGCAAAAAAAGCAAAGAATGAGAAAGCGCCTACCCAATATAACAGGTAATCGAAATTGGTTTTTGAAGCCACCAATACTTCTGCATAGGTTTTGTTTAAAGGCGGAATCTCAAAAATCACCACCAAAAACGGGATGGCCCCACAAATAAAAGCCATAACCAAATTCCCCAGGATAAAATGATTCTTATAGGATGTGGAATAGAACCACAACAAGCCTCCTGCCATGAAAAAGATCAGTATAAACTGCCAGTGCCCTACTTTATAGGATACGTATCCACCCAATACCAAACCAACAAAACTGAAAATTTGATGTAAAGCAAGCGAGGCCCGGCGACTAATTTGCCTTCCCACAATCACCTGACGTTTGTTTAAACGATCGGCTTTACAATCGAAATAATCGTTGATAATATACCCCCCAGCTGCAATAAAAAGAGTCGCTAAAACCAGAATGGCAAAATTAATATCGCTAAGCTGCAGATGAATTCTATTAATCGCCAAAATGGGCCGAATAATAAAATACCGCATCACATATTGTGTCAGAGCAATAATAATCAGATTGGGTACACGAATCAGTCTTAATAAGTTGAGCATTACAAATAAGGTTAAAGTAAAAAAGGTTAAAGTAAAGAAGCGATTTTATCCATCAACAGAAAACCGACTAGCTTATATACTTTGAATCTTAGTATCGGCAACATACCAATTGCCATGAGCGCGAAGCACCTGTTCCATCACATCACGAACGCAAGCACAACCACCATCCATGTCAGAGATATAAGCTGAAATTTCTTTAATTTGAGTCACGGCATTTTTAGGGCAAGTTGGTACACCAACACGCTGCATTACTTCATAATCCGGCAAATCGTCCCCCATATACATGATATTGTCTGCAGCAAGATTGTATTTCGATAGAAAATTTTCGAAATCCGCTATCTTATCCTTCGACGACATATAAATATCCTGAACCCCCAAACCACGGTAGCGTTGTTCAACTGCAGCGGAAGTTCCACCAGTAATAATTGCCACAGGATAGCCTTTTTTCACAGCATACTGAATGGCATAACCATCCTTTGTATTGGCTGTTCTCAACAATTCCCCATCAGAATCGATGGTGATACACTCTGTGGACAATACACCATCCACATCAAAAATGAAAGCCTTCACTTTCATCAAATCTTCTTTAAAAAAGGCCATATTTTTTTAATATTGAACTATTAAGTGTGAAATTTGAGAGAAATTTAATGCATCAACTCAATTCTCATTAACTACTTATTATTTACCCTTGTGCAAGTGATAAATACTTTCACTGACAAATCTATACAATTTTTGAAAATCGGGCTGCATTTTCAGGCTTTCCTCATGTGCTTTTATAACATCTTCGTCGAAACGAACGGCAGGTCCTGTTTGTGCAGCTTTAGCCGGCATTTCTTGCACCTTGAGTGCTGTCTCCAAAATCAAAGGCTTTAGCAAATCGAAATCCATCCCCTCTTCACGAAGCAATTCTTCTCCGATATGGTACATATGATTGGTGAAATTACATGTGAAAACCGCTGCCAAATGCAGCTGCTTGCGCTGATGTGATGAAAGCAGCTGAACCGAATTGGATATCCGATTTCCCATTTCGATCAGTTCCGATTCCAAATCAGAACCATTGGCTTCTATGCAAATTGGAATGTTCGAAAAATCGAGCTGACGCGCTTTTGAAAAAGTTTGCAAAGGATAAAACACGCCGTAACTGGTCGTAAAATCATCGAATACCGATAGAGGCAAACTGCCGGCTGTATGCACCAGCTTTTTCCCTTTCAGCTGCAGAGCTTGCAAAACAGGAAGCAAAGCTTTATCGCTTAAGGCGAAGATATACAAATCAGCATCTCGACGAAGGTCTTCATAGGAACAACAAGAATCTGCATCAACTTGCTTAGCTAAAGTTTCAGCTGACAATTGTGTTCTGCTATAAACCTGTAAGATATGATATCCGGCCTTCTTAAGAGCCAAAGCCAAATGTGTAGCCAGATTTCCAGCCCCGATAAATACAATCTTTTTAATCATTGTCTGATTCGTTAATCCTAATCTGAAAAAAATTAATCCTGCAAAAGCAAATCAACAGGTGAAGCCGCTATATTTTTCAAAGGCACCTTGCCCTTGTCTATCATCGAAAAAAGCTGTTTGCAAGCGCCTTTTAAATCATCGTACATGTCTTCAGCCACCAAAACCAATCTATCGTCAGACCATTGCAAATGTTGCAATTCGTCAGTTTGCCTATCGCGCGACAATAGATAAAGTGACTTGCTGGGTACAAAAGAGTGGGTTAATTGATTTCTTAACCTATCGTACAGCCAGTGGTCATTATTAACCACACGGTATTTATTCCCCATCAGAATATTCAGTGCTTTAGAGAATCGTTTTGAAGATTGTGCCCGTGCCTTTAAAGGCTTGTTGTCCAGAAAACAACCCAGGGCTTCAATGGCTTGTCCCATCAGTATAAACGAGAAGAAATAAAAGCCCTCTTTCTGCAATCGACCAATTTCATCGATAAAAATGCGGCTTATAAATTCCTTTTCCTGTTCTGCCTTAATTTTTTCCATTCCACAAATTTAATTGATTTGCCTGATAATAGCGATTATATAAACCAAAACCTGTTCCGTTGCATCAGGGATACCTTGCGTTGCACTCGGAGGGCGTTCCGTTGCATTAGCAACCCTTTCCGTTGCAGCTGGGAGGTGTTCCGTTGCATCAGTACCCCTTTCCGTTGCACCTGAGAGGTGCTCCGTTGCATCAGCAACCCCTTCCGTTCGCGAACGGAAAGGGTCAACCCGCGAACGGAAGCCTACACAAACAGCTCTACAAACAGGAAGATCCAATACAGAACAAGTAATACTTAAATATTTGTACATTTGCCCTCATATTAACACAACGCAATTCGCACATTCAAGCACAAAATATATGAAACGAGCCATGCTTAAATCTTTCCTCTTACAGGAAAATATTTATGGGCGACTGACATATGGCAAATATGAAATTATAAACATATGAAAGGCAAACTTTATCTCATACCAACCACATTGGGTGATTCGGGACTCGATGCCGTGATACCAAAAGATATTCAGGAACTGATTCCAAGCATCAAACATTTTATTGTTGAGAATATCCGTACCGCACGTCGTTACCTAAAAAAAGTAGATCGCAACATCGACATAGAAGAACTCAGTTTTTACGAACTGAACAAACACAGTTCGCCTGCTGCTATTTCAGATTATTTAAAGGCGATTGAGGAATATGATATGGGCATTATTTCAGAGGCAGGTTGTCCTGGTGTGGCTGATCCCGGGGCTGATGTGGTGAAATTGGCTCATGAAAAAAACATTCGAATTATTCCTTTGGTTGGTCCCTCATCCATTTTGCTATCGCTAATGGCTTCGGGTTTCAACGGCCAAAGTTTTGCTTTTAATGGCTACATTCCTATTAAAGAAGGTGAGCGCGCTAAAAAAATCAAACAATTAGAGAACCGTTCAGTTAGCGAAAACCAAACTCAAATTTTTATCGAAGCGCCCTACCGTAATATGAAACTGCTGGAAGATCTGACGCAGCAATGCAGCGCCGGAACCAAAATATGTGTGGCGGTTGATATCACGCTGGAAACAGAATTCATAAAAACCCTTCCGGCTAAACAATGGAAAAGCCAAATGCCCGAACTACATAAACGACCTACCATTTTTCTTTTGCACAAGGATAAATAGAGTCATTACATAATAAATGGGAAAGAGCTGTTGATAATATCGACAGCTCTTTTTTTCATCAAATCACTCATTCTCTAACTCGCTCTCTTTTAGAATCATTCTACAACAATCATAAACAATAAATCATTAAATTTAAGGATCTTACTGATAAATCAGCTTACACTGAATTTAATTCTATTAGAAATACTCACTAAATACAAGCGCAATGAAACTTGAAAAAATATTAGACAGTATTAACTCCCTTGAGAAAAATTCATTTTTAAAAATTGTTGATAATATCATTAATTCAAATCCGAAAAAGATAAAAGAAATAGAAAAAATTCTCTCCGATAACAATGTCGATCTCAAAAGCGTTGATAATGCCAATATTTCAAAAGTTTTCAATCTGATAACTCACGAATTTACCCAATCCGTTAAATCTGAATTTGTCAACACAACATCACAGTTGGATATTTTAATCGATATCATTATTCGTGATGGAAATGCCATATTAAAAAGAGAATGGTTAGGCTATCTCTATGAAAAAGAACTTTCAAGTATCAAGAAGAAAACTCGAAATTTAAAGAACAATCTGCTGGACGAAAAATCAGAATTGGACGAACAAAGGATACGTGATTACAACATTTATAAAGCTTGTGTAAAAACGGCATACAATAATGATCTTGAAAACAACAGAGAAGCAAAAATTACCGATGATGAATTGTCTATTCTTTTGTGTTTAGCTCAGAAGCTTGAATTATCCCAGGAAGAAATCAAGTTAATCAACTATCTGATTATACCACCTGAGAAACATGATATTGATGAAGTCATTTCATTCCTAAAAAACATTGGTGTTATTTTTTATTCAAGAAAAAACAGTCAACTCTACATAGCCGATGAAATGGTTCGGGTTCTAAGAAAAATACGGGAAAAAGATTTAGCCGATAAGTATTATCGCAGAATTCTTAAAGCCCTGCGAGAACCTCAATTAAATCTTATCTGTCGCAAGCACAATATTGATATCAAGGACCAAACCTACGAGACTAAAATTAAACTGATTATTTCTGAAGGCATTCCAATCTCTACTCTTTTACAAAATAGTCTGCACAAAGAGGGAACAAAACTTACTGAAAAAAAGAAATTACTGAATGATTTATGGGAGAATGGATTAAAAATATCAACACCCCTGCATGGTCTTAATTTAGAGGATAAAATTTCAAACCTCATCAATTACTTCGAAGATGTTGAACGAGATGAAAAAGTGGGTATTTCAATTGAAGGTTACGAGAGGCTTTTGATTGATTTAACTGATGTTCTGCCAAATCTGCAAAAACAAATTCAAAACGAATTTGAAATGCAGGATGATAAGATTGAAAACAGCCAATATTACCTGGATTTCAATATCAAACCCAGAGACATTCTCGATTTAATTTCCAATGACGATCTTAAGACATTTATTGCTGCCAAAGAATTAAAATCAAGGGGTGACCTTATTCTTAATATTCTTGATGCATATAAAGACGCTGAGAATCTCTATATCGAAAACTATGAACATCTTGGATTCCGAAATCTTTCTGAACTTAAAGAAAATGGGATTATTATAAAAGAATCTGAGTTAGGTTTAAAATTTGAAGACGTAACTCGTACGATATTTGAACAACTTGAATTTAACGTTGATGAGAAATTAAAAAAACAACTCAATTCAACAAAGAACAAAATGGACTTAATTCTCAACTTAGGGAATAATGATGTTATTATCGTTGAATGTAAAACGATTAAGGAAAGTGGCTATAATAAGTTCAGTTCAGTTTCCAGACAAATCAAATCCTACGTAGATCAAGCTAAAAACAATGGATTCAATGTGGTAAAATCATTATTAATTGCCCCTGATTTTAGTGATGATTTTGTGAATGATTGTGGTCTTGAATTCGAAATTAATCTATCTCTTATTACAGCAGGTTCCTTAGTAAATATTCTGGATGGGTTCAGAAGTTCCAAACACAAGAAATTTCCTTACCAACTTTTAATGAAGGATGTCTTAATCAAAGAGGATCGAATCCTAAAAGCAATATCACGATAAAATTAATTTCATACAAAATACGCCCACTCCTATTACAAGAGTGGGCGCATCTTTGTGATACGATCAATAAAAAACTACAAGTTCTTATAAAAGGCTGGTAATTCTTTTTTAAACTTCTCAATAGCTTTGGGCATACTATCGTAAGTACGACCACCAGCGGCATTAATATGTCCACCACCGTTAAAGAAATCGCGAGCCATTTGATTGATTGGAATATCACCTTTCGATCGGAATGAGATTTTAACCGCATCGTCCCTCTCCATAAAAATAACCGAGATATTGATTCCTTTTATTGATAGAGGATAATTGACAAAACCCTCAGTATCGCCATCCTGATGTTCGAATGCCTCAAGAGTTTCTTTGGTCAAATGAATAATTGCCGCTTCGTATTCGGGCAAAAGTTCCAGTCCCTCATTCAAACAATAACCCAACAGTTTCATTCGATGTGCCGAAAAGTTATCGTAAATATTACCATGAATCTTTCCCTTATCAATGCCCTTAGCCATCAAGTTGCCTACTATCTCGTAAATACGCTGATTCGATGAGTTGTAGCTCAAGCCTCCGGTATCAGTAATGATTCCTGTATAAATACACTCTGCAATTCCTTCATCAATTAGATCATTATCACCCAGAGCATCGATAAATTCATAAATCATCTCACAAGTGGAACACATAGCCGTATCCGTCAGAGCAATATCAGCAATATCTTCGGGCATTGGATGATGATCAATCATGATTTTTGTTGCCTTATGCTCCTCCAATAGCTTACCCAAATCACCCGAACGCTTAAAGGAATTGTGATCGACAATAAAAATCAAATCTGACGCATTAATATAAGCTGTACAATCTTTTTCTGCTGTCTCAAAAACCTCCAACTCCTCAGGACTATGCAACCAGGTTAAAAACTCAGGATAAGCATTGGGACAAATGGCTTTTACCTGCTTACCCAACTTTTTAAGGTATCGCAACAAAGCTAGCGATGAGCCAATGGCATCACCATCCGGCCCTGCATGAGGGATAATTGAAATCTGATTCGATTCTAGTATATATTCTTTGGCCGACAAGCTCAGCTCTTGATTTATTCTGTTTTGCATAGTCTGTTTTTTCTCTCTTATAATTCAAGTTTGCTAAATTACGGAATATTTTAAAAGAATCTGAAATAAAAACCAGCTCAATCCAATTGACATAAACCTGGCTTTAATTATTTTAAACATGGGCTATTGACAGGCTTATTTGTTTTCGAACACACTTCTGCAAACCAGCCTAAAACATCAACCTTTCAGCCAATTATCAGATCAAACGCTTTTTACTTGCTTTATTATTTAGAATGATTAAATTTGTTTCAATAACCAAAATTTAAGAATTATGAGAAGTGACAGAACTTTTACAATGATAAAACCAGATGCTGTTGCCAATGGCTATATTGGTGAAATTTTAGCTGCCATTACAAGAGGTGGCTTTAGAATTGCAGCTCTGAAATACACTCAAATCAGCAAACAACAGGCTGAAGTTTTCTACGAGGTTCACAAGGATAGACCCTTTTATGCCGAATTAACTGAATTTATGAGTTCGGGGCCTATTATAGCTGCTATTCTTGAAAAAGAAAATGCTGTAGCTGATTTCAGAAAACTAATTGGAGCAACCAATCCGGCTGAAGCTGAAGAGGGAACCATTCGTAAACAATTCGCCGAATCGATGTCGAAGAATGCTGTTCACGGTTCTGATAGTGATGAAAACGCTTGTATCGAAGGTGCGTTTCACTTTTCGGGTTGTGAAATTTTCTAAGCTTAAAGATTAAATAAAATTTAAAGGTCTAAGGAGTAAGTCAAGCTTTTTAGGCCTTTTATCTTACAACAATATCATCAATAACCTGCTCGTCAACTTCTTTATTTAAGGCTCTGATCAAACCCGTTTTAATCAGCATCAGTTCATTTCGAATAATAGATGAACGGAGCTGTACATACAATTTCCTGTTTTTGACATAAAGGTTGGTTGTGGCATTGGCAACATTCTTACCAATCACAACTTCCCATGCCTTAATCAACTCCAGTTCTTTAAGCTTCACATCCAAGCCTTGCTCTTTTAAAACAATCTTGACAAGTTCTTCTATTTTTTGTGTTTTTGAACGGCGCATATTAAGGATAAAGATTAAAGGATAAAGTAAAAAGTTTAGAGACCAACAACTGATCCATTATTAAGACCAAAAAGCTTGTAAGTCAAATTCGATGAGGATAAAATCTGATCCAAATGATCGCGATTGGTATCTGATATGAAAATTTGGCCGAATCGCTCCTCCGAAACCAAATGTACGATTTGTTCCACACGCTCCGCATCCAACTTATCGAAAATATCATCCAGCAAAAGTATCGGATTGTATTCAGACAATTTTTTAATGAATTCGAATTGCGCCAACTTTAGAGCAATCAGATAGGTTTTTTGCTGCCCTTGCGATCCCATTTTCTTGATGGGATAATCACCCAATGACAAAATTAAATCATCCTTGTGAATACCAACCGTTGTGTATTGCATTACCTGATCTTTCAAACGAGCATGGCGCAATAAATCCCGCATTGAGTGAGCATTCAGCTGCGATTTATATTCCAGAGTTACACGCTCATTCCCCTGCGATATAATATTATAATACTCTTGAAAAACGGGCATCAGTTTGTTCAAAAAATCCTTACGCTTTTCATATATCGAAGCAGACAGGATAACCATCTGCTCGTCCCAAATACTCAGGCTATCCTCCTCGAACTTCCCCCGACGCGCAAAATCCTTTAGCAATTTGTTACGTTGTAAAATCACCCGATTGTAACGTATCAGATCATCCAAATACTTTCTATCGTATTGCGATATCACACTATCCATATACTTGCGTCTCTCCTCACTCCCATCGGTAATTAAGCGTACATCAGCCGGCGAAACCATCACAATTGGCAAAAGTCCAATATGCTCGGAAAGCTTTTTATACTCCTTTTTATTTCGCTTAAAGTTTTTTTTCTGACCTCGTTTTAGCCCGCAATAAATCAACTCATCCATCTCCTTACGCTGGTAATTCCCTTCCAGAACCATAAAAAGTTCATCGTGCTTAATATTCAATTGATCGGTTGAAGAAAAGTAGCTTTTGCAAAAACTCAGGTAATAAACGGCATCAAGCAAATTGGTCTTCCCCATGCCATTATTACCTATAAAACAGTTGATCTTAGGCGACAGCTCTATTTCCAACTCTTTTATATTCTTGTAATTTATAAGGGACAAACGCTTTAAGTGCATATCTTTTATTTTGCTTTTGAGGAGATCACAATCTGAATTTATGTTCAGATTTTTTATTCCGCATCAAAAATACGAATAAATTCAGTTTCAGACTCAATTTCATTCATTAATCAATGCCGAATTCACATTCACTTTTTATATAAAAGTTGTCGTAATATTCGCAAAAAAAATTACATTTGCGTTAGCAAAAAATAAAACATTAAATATTTCTAATATGTCTACAAACAAAAAAGATCAGGTTCACGAGGATAACTTTGAAAATTTAGAAGAAGCTTTAAGTAGAACCGAACAATATATCGAGAAAAACCAAAAGAAATTAACGTATATCGCATTGGCAATTATTGTAATTGCAGTAGGTATTTTTTCATATCAGAAATATTACAGAGCTCCACTAGAGCAAAGTGCACAGGCTGAAATGTTTCAGGCGCAGCGTTATTTCGAGCTAGACTCTTTTAATCTTGCGATTAACGGAGACGGTAACTATGATGGTTTCCTTGATATCATTGACAATTATGGATCAACTGAAGCAGGTAATTTAGCTGCATACTATACAGGTATTTCTTACCTTCACCTTGGTGAATTTCAAAATGCAATCAATTATTTAGAAGACTTTTCTTCAGATGATTTCATTCTTTCATCTCTAGCTAAAGCTGCAATTGGTGATGCTTATATGGAACTTGGTAATAACGAAAAAGCAGCTTCGAACTATATGACTGCAAGCTCAATCAACCCTAATAATTTCACAACACCTATCTATCTTCAGAAAGCAGGTATCGCTTACGAAATGATAGGAAATTACGCTGATGCTTTAGCTGCTTACGAAACTATTGAGAAAGATTTTGCAAAATCATCAGAAGCTCGTGACATCGAAAAATACATTACTCGTGCAAAATTGAAGTTGAAGTAATCAACTCATTCAGATATTAAAAAAGCGAAGATCAATGATCTTCGCTTTTTTGTTTCCAGTCCTCTTTAATGCGTCATTTCTTTCAGGAAGTCTTCAACATCACCAGGCGTACTCATAATCTTCATAAAAGTCCCCATGGTCAACTCTGGCCAATACAAAGCAAAACGGTATTTACCATGCAGCATACTCACTTCTTTTCCCTGAAGAATAATCTCATAAGGCATAGCAGCAATGTGCTCTTCACCAATTATTGGTAGAAAATGCCCTTCTCCATCATCAGCATCCATAAGGCCAAGTCCAAACACAGCCACCTTTTCGTCTCCAAAAACTTGCTCGTAAACCAAACTCGTATGCCCTTTTCCACTGTTTATATTCTTACGTATTGTTGCTAATCCTTCTTCAAAAGAATCAAACGTATTTAAATCAACAGGATCATTGAAATAGGGCATCATTATTTTATAATGATACTTTTTAAGTTCCTTTTCAGTCAGACAACCTCCAAATGCTTCAATTTTTCCACCCAGGCTTTTGAGTGCCTCTTTACTATCACTCACAATATTCATCAAACCGGATTTATCACTTTCGTAATTCGATAAATAGGCACAAAACACATATTGAGGATTCAATAAGCTAACAGTTACATGATCTCCCAGTTGAACAATTCCGACACGAATAACAGATGCCAAAGCTCCTCTATCTTTCGATTTTAAACAAAGCTCCGATAAATCCTTGCGAGAAAAACAAAGCACTCTTAAGCTATCTTTATTTTCCGGATTATAATCTCCAATTAACTTAAAGGATTTTTCTGAAAAAGCATTCTCAAGCAGATCTTTCGCCTGATCCAATTCATAATTCTTTATAGCATCAAGCTTAAAAAAAGGTGACAATTCTACTTCCTGTGCTGAAGCCAGACTGGCAAAAATACAGAAAAGGTAAACGAGACTAATTCTTTTCATTTTAGGTCTTATTAAATAAATATTTAGGTGTCTCAATATATGAATATATTTAGATATAAAGACTGGTATATAATCAATCAGAACAATGGAAAGAACAACAGGACTTCTGAAAGCCTAATTCCAGTGATCTGGCTATTTATTTAAACTCTCTGTAAATTAATAATCACAAAAAAGTAAGCCATAAAAAAAGCCCCTAAAAAGGGGCTATATCAAACTTTAACGAGATTCAGAAATTACTCAACTTTCTCAAGTTGTACAGTAAAGTGACGCATAATTGGAGCCTCGTCCACAATCTTAAGACCGTGCTTAATATCCATACGTCTGTCCCAAACATTTTTAAGCGCTACTGCAACCACATCCATATGATTGTTGGTGTAAGTACGACGAGGAATAGCTAAACGCAACAATTCCAATTTAGGGTAACGGTTCTCACGCGTTTCAGGATCTCTGTCAGCCAAAATTGCACCAATCTCAACACCACGAATACCCGCTTCAAGATACAATTCACATCCTAAGGTTTGTGCCTGGTATTCTTCTTTTGGAATATGACTTAAAAATTTCTTAGCATCAACAAAAATAGCGTGTCCACCAATTGGCATCTGAATAGGTACACCAAAACTTCTTAGTTTCTCACCCAAGTATTCAACTTGCTTAATACGTGTTTCCAATGTTTCAAACTCCGTTCCTTCGTCAAGACCTTGAGCCAAAGCATTCATATCACGACCTGACATACCACCATAAGTCACATAACCTTCGAACATGATATTGTAAGTAGATGCCTGTTTCCATAGGTTCTCATCTCTCATTGCAATGAATCCACCCATGTTTACAATAGCATCCTTTTTAGAACTCATGGTTGCCATATCAGCATATGTATACATTTCCTTTACAATCTCCTTGATTGTCTTATCCTGATACCCCTCTTCACGAAGCTTAATAAAATAAGCATTCTCAGCAAAACGAGCCGAATCGAAACACACAGGAATACCATACTTGTCAGCTAATTCCTTAACAGCTTTCATGTTTGCCATAGAAACAGGCTGTCCACCAGATGTGTTACACGTTACTGTAACAATAATCATCGGAATCTGCTCCTTAGGGTAAGTTGAAAGTACCGATTCTAGTTTTACAAGATCCAAATTTCCTTTGAAAGGATGATCAATTAAGGTATCGAAAGCCTCATCAATGGTACAATCAACAGCTTTGGCTTTTCTGAATTCGATATGACCTTTAGTTGTATCAAAGTGTGAATTACCAGGAACAACATCACCTTCTTTTACCAAAACAGAAAACAATACATTCTCAGCAGCACGCCCCTGATGCGTTGGTAAAAAATGATCGAAACCTAGAATATTTTTCAAAGCATCTTTCATTTTGTAATATGATCGGGCTCCTGCATATGACTCATCACCCAACATTAGCTCCGACCACTGCTTATCACTCATTGCACCTGTTCCTGAATCAGTCAAAAGGTCAATAAATACGTGATCGCTTTTTAGGTTAAACAAGTTATAATTGGCTTCCTTAAGCCATTTTTCTCTCTCTTCTCTGGTACTTTTTCTGATGGTTTCAACCATCTTGATTTTAAACGATTCTGCGAAAGGTAATTCCATGATTATATTCTTTTAAATTTTAAATGTATCGTATTAATCTTCTCATTATAAAATGAAAAACTTTGAGTTTGGGTTTACAATTAGATGTACCTGAAATACAGCACCCAAATAAAATTAGGTGTGTAGAAACTAGTATAGCTTACGCTATCAATTTTGATCTAATAATTACAGTATATAGTGGGAAAGCTTTTTTAAAGCTCAGTCAATTGACAATAAAAAAACCTCAACGACTAATAGTGGTATCCGTCGCGGTTCTTTATATTAAGGAAGTTGTTCTGCTTTGGTTTGGAAAGTTGATTATGCTTTTTCATAGTCTCAATTTTTACCATTGCCCCAAAAATAAGTTTTTTCAATTTCATAAAAAAGAGCTGCAGGCATTTTTCGCAAACGATTGTAGTTATTTATACGCATTTTTCCCTTTTTAAACAGAAATTTATTCTCATTTTTGTTCTTGGTGGAATTGAAATATGGATCAGTTTATCTGATCTGTCTGGTAAATTATCACTGACAACTTATACTAAACCCTAAGACACACGCATTGAGATGAATCGCAACCTTTTCCTCTTTCTATTACTCTTTCAATCAAGCATCCTTTTTTCATCGGAAAGTAAGGCAAGTTCAATTTACAATCAGGTTTTTGACACCCAATTTATTGGCATACAAAACATGCCCGTTCTGCAAAATGAACCTCAGAATCCAATCAGTTCAATTGAACGCGATTCAATTGAAATTAAGGTGAAATTGCTTCCTGGTAAACTCTACAAAATCAGCCATTCAAAATCGACCCTAGATGCCTATTCAACCTATGCAATAAAAACGATAAAATACACTGATCCATTAAAACACATCAACAATATCGATTTCAAATATTTGCTTGGAGAGCTTGATATTGAGGCGCATTCAAAAGAGAATAAATCTTTGGATAACGCAGTAAACACTTTGCTGGACTATGTGAAAAATGACAGTATCAGAAATATGGTGACCTACCTGAAATCCTATATCGAAAAACGTCAAACCGAAGAAGCTCTCAGAGAACTGGCAAAAAAAGTCGATCTTGAAAATCAAAAAATCGAACAAACCAAAGAACTTTCAAAGGACGAGAAATCCAATTTGATAGATGATACGCGAAAATACACTCAATTGTATCATTATATCGAAGACGATTCGATACACCAATGGATCAGAGAAATCAGTCGTGACTCCGTTGAGTTTGCAGTAAAAAATGCTATGAACGACTCCCTTGCCTTTTGGATAAATAATGGTAAACCGGATTTTAAACGCTTCTGGTTGAAAAAAAACAAACGGGATTCAATTGGTATTTGGCTTCAAAATACACCAAGTAAAGGCATCCGTATTTTGTACGATGACGATGTTTATCAGGAATCGGTGAGAAATACCAAACGAAAAGGAGCCAAAGTTCGTTTAGAAGAAAAAGTATCGCCTGATGGATTCAAACTGGCAAAACTAAAAAAATACAATCGCTATGTCGATATTTGGAAATTTGGAACTCTGGTTAAGCTGGATTTCAATCAAGGTCATGTAAGTAAAGACTGGGCTGAAGGGGGCGAAAGTTCAATTTCGGCTTTAGCAGGTGTTAAATCTTTTGCCAAATATCAAAAAAACAAAACCTCTTGGGAAACAACTCTCGATCTCCAATACGGTCTTTTAAAATCAGGTGATAATGAGTTTAGAAAAAATCAGGATAAACTGGAACTCAATACAAAATTTGGTCAATTGGCATTCGGAAAATGGTATTACACATCCATGTTTAATCTGAGAACACAATTTGTCAGAGGTTACAATTACTCAGCTGACGGAAACAGACAACTCATTTCGAATTTCTTTGCTCCTGCTTATATTCTGGGCTCAGTCGGTTTAGACTTTAAACCCCAAAAAGACTTCTCAATTCTGATTTCACCCTTTACAGCTAAGTACACCATTGTAAGGGATACGGCAAATATCGATCAGACTGCTTTTGGTATTGATGCTGATAAAAAAATTAAAAAAGAGGTCGGTTCCTATGTGAAAATCCTGCACAAGTGGAAAATCACAAAGGAAATCAGTATGGAAAATAAACTTGAATTCTATTCGAGTTATACCAATAAACCCAAGAATATTGATGTAGATTGGCAATTCATTTTAAATCTTCCGATTAATCAATACTTAACAACAACCATATCAACCTATCTGATTTCGGATGATGATACCGGATCGAAGATTCAGTTTAAGGAAAACTTAGCTGTTGGAGTTAAATATCAATTTTAAAAAATGAGTTCTACATACAGAACTCGACCCATAATTATAAGATATTGAATTAAAAACTAATAAATTCAGATTATGAGTATGATTTACGATGTTTCAGGAGTAGGAGTAATTGAGATTGATACCTTAATTGTCGACTCAAATGGAACGATCTCAATTAAAGGCGAAATTGTTCCTGGCGTTATCGAGAAAATTCATCAGTTGCAAGCACATGGTGTTAATGTAGTAATGGTATCAGCTGATCAACGTGGTACTGCTAACCATCTAGCTCGTGTTAGTGGCATGACCTACTACGAAGCAAGCAATGCACGCGAAAAAGAGGATATCCTTCTTTCACTGGGAAGTAAAAATATAGCTTCCATTGGTAATGCTCGAACAGATATTGGACTCTTTGTTCAATCAAAAGTTTCCATTGCTACGCTTCAAGCAGAAGGCATTCACAAAGATGTTATCGATCATGTCGATGTAATTATGCCATCGATTGTCGATGCATTAGATTTCTTTTTAGATTCCGACACCTTTATCGCCACTATGAAACGATAAGATTTTAAAGACATCCTAAGGGCTGTCTTTTTTTATTAATAAACCCCAAGGAAAAATCTTGTCAATGAGAGATTCGTAAAAATTCATTTATGCTCATTCACATTATATTGTATCTTTGCAAAACTAAATAATCATTTTACAACTTAATTTTTATAGAATGCACAGTTTAACAGCTATTTCACCAATCGATGGACGCTACCGTGACAAGGTTGACGTATTAGGAGAATATTTTTCGGAGTATGCGCTTATTCGATACCGGGTATTGGTAGAGGTCGAATATTTCATCTCACTTTGCGAGTATCCACTACCTCAGCTAGCCGATTTCGACACCAATAATTTTGATGAACTACGCAGTTTATACTTAGACTTTACTGTTGAAGATGCACAGAAAGTTAAAGACATTGAGGCTGTAACCAATCACGATGTAAAAGCCGTTGAATACTTCATCAAAGAAAAATTTGACGCTCTTAACTTACAAGAATATAAAGAATTCATCCACTTTGGATTGACTTCTCAGGATATCAACAACACTGCTACGCCATACTCTTTGAGGGATGCCGTACATGATGTTTATTACCCTCTTTTAGACGAATTGATTGAAAAGCTTGAAAACTTATCAAACGACTGGAAAGATGTGGCTCTTTTGGCTCGTACTCACGGACAACCCGCTTCACCAACTCGTTTGGGTAAAGAAATTCAAGTTTATGTATACCGTCTAAAAAAACAATTAGACCTATTAAAATCGGTTCCTTGTTCAGCAAAATTTGGTGGCGCTACGGGTAATTTCAATGCCCATCATGTCGCTTATCCACAAATCGACTGGAAAGCTTTTGGTAACAAATTTGTAAACGAGTCGTTGAAATTAGAGCGTGAAGAATACACCACTCAAATTTCGAACTACGACAATATGGGTGCTATCTTCGATAACTTCAAGCGTATCAACACCATATTAATTGATATGAACCGTGATTTTTGGACATATATCTCCATGAATTACTTCAAGCAAAGAATTAAAGAAGGTGAAGTAGGCTCTTCAGCTATGCCTCATAAGGTAAACCCTATCGATTTTGAAAATTCAGAAGGTAATCTGGGCTTAGCTAATGCAACTTATGAACATTTGGCATCTAAATTACCTATCTCTCGTTTGCAACGTGATCTTACCGATTCAACTGTATTGAGAAATATTGGGGTACCATTTGCTCACTCAATTATTGCCTTCAAATCCGTATTAAAAGGATTGGATAAACTGATTCTTTCTCCTGATGCTTTTGAAGCTGATTTGGAAGATAACTGGGCAGTTGTTGCTGAAGCCATTCAAACCATTTTGCGTAGAGAAGCTTATCCAAACCCATACGAAGCGTTGAAAGCTTTAACCAGAACCAATACAAAAATAACCAGCGAGAGCATTGCTGAGTTTATCGATACACTTGAGATTCCTAACAGTCTAAAAGCTGAATTGAAAACCATCACTCCGAGCAATTATACAGGAGTTTAATCTCAAAATACATTTAATTGAAATGCCGCAGGAGTTTGACTTTTGCGGCCTTTTTTTGTTATACCTCCACAAAGCACTTCAGCATCTAAATATTGTTAAATCTTTGCGAATAGCGGGTAAGAATCGTATTTTTACCAGCTATTTTGTTTTACTTCATGCCTGAAAAACAAAATATAACCCATACATACAGAAATAATTTAAACGAATAAATGAAAGATTTCATTCAAATATTAAAACGATTCCTTCCTCCCTACAAGAGTGATTTAATCATGAGTTTTGTGTATAACTTACTTGCAGCTATCTTTGGGGTATTCTCCTTTGTAATGATGCAACCTGTTCTCGAAATTCTTTTCGAAATGGCAAAGCCAGTCGAAGAACTCGTTCCTTGGGAGCTGAGTATCGATTCATTAAAACACAATTTCTATTATTATACTACTCAAATGAAGATCGAATATGGAGCCGATTCAGCACTCCTATTTGTCGGTTTCGTCTTGATTATTACTGCTCTTTTCAAAGTCGCTTTTACATACTTGGGTTCTTACCACACAGTTGGTATTCGCAACGGTGTCGTTCGTGATATGAGAAAACAAATTTATGATAAGATTGTTAACCTACCTATTCCATTCTTCACCGAAGAGAAAAAAGGAGATATTATTTCTCGCTCAACAGGTGATGTACAAGAGGTCGAAAACTCGGTAATGAACTCATTGGACATGTTTATTAAAAATCCAGTTTTAATCATTGTGTACCTTGTATCAATGATTATCATGAGTCCGCAGTTAACTCTCTTTAGTTTCATCCTTTTACCTATTGCCGGTTATATTATTGGGCAAATTGGGAAAAGTCTTAAAAAAACTTCTCGTTTGGGACAAAACAAAATGGGCGATTTGTTATCAACCATTGAAGAAACCCTTTCCGGACTTCGTATTATCAAGGCTTTTACAGCTGAAGATAAGGTAAAAAAACATTTTGCTACTGAAAATAACGACTACCGTCGTATTATGAATAGCCTGATGCGTAGACGTATATTGGCACATCCTGTCAGTGAATTCTTAGGTACCATTGTGATTGTCATTGTCCTTTGGTATGGTGGCCGCTTGATTCTAAATGGTGAAAGCGGGATGAATGGTGCTGGGTTTATTGCGTATTTGGTTGTTTTCTATTCAATTATTAATCCTGCAAAAGCCTTTTCAAAAGCCTTGTACAGCATTCAAAAAGGTTTAGCGGCTATGGAGCGTATCGATCAAATCTTAGATGCTGAGTCGACTATTGTTGATAAAGCCAATGCCAAATCGGTTGATAAATTCGAGAAAGCGATTGAATACAGAAACGTAAGCTTTACCTACAATGGTGAAAAACAAGTTCTGAAAAACATCAACCTTGAGATTCCAAAAGGGAAAACCGTAGCACTTGTTGGACAATCCGGATCAGGTAAAACTACTTTTGTTGACCTCTTACCACGTTTTTACGATGTGATTGAAGGTGGTATTTTCATTGATGGCGAAGATATTCGCGATTGCAAGATTGCCGATATGCGAAACCTAATGGGTAATGTAAACCAAGAATCTATCCTTTTTAACGACACCATTTTTAACAACATTGCCTTTGGTGTTGACAATGCCACACAAGAAGAGGTTGAAGCTGCAGCAAAAATTGCAAATGCTCATGATTTTATTACAGCAACTGAAGATGGTTACCAGACGAATATTGGTGATCGTGGCGGTAAACTTTCTGGTGGTCAGCGTCAGCGATTGAGTATTGCACGTGCGGTATTGAAGAACCCTCCAATTATGATTCTGGACGAGGCAACTTCTGCACTGGATACAGAATCTGAACGTTTGGTACAGGATGCTTTGGATAAGTTAATGCAAAACAGAACATCAGTTGTAATTGCTCACCGTTTATCAACAGTAAAAAATGCCGATTTAATCTGTGTTTTCCACGAGGGTGAGATTGTAGAGCGAGGCAAGCATGATGAGTTGATTAAATTGAATGGCACCTACAAAAAACTTAACGACATGCAGATGCTATAAGCATTTATTAATCGTATTTATATATAAAAAAAAAAAGATGATCCACCTCGGATCATCTTTTTTCGTTTAGACTAATTGTTAGAATTAAAATTCCTTCTTCAATTGCTCTACCCAAGTCTTAATGCGCTCATCGGTCAAAGCAGCTTGGTTCTCGATATCCAAGGCAAGTCCTAAGAATTTTCCATCACGTAAAGCTACGGAACGCTCAAAGGTATAGCCTTCGGGACTTATCAAGCCAATCACTTGAGCTCCTCGGTCTTCCAAGGCAATCGCTAATAAACCTATGGCATCTACAAAATTTTCAGGATAACCGACCTGATCGCCCAAACCGAAAAGAGCTACTTTTTTTCCTTTGAGTTTCAATTGTTCAATAGCCGGCATAAACTCATCCCAATAGTTTGGCAATTCGCCATCGAACCAAGTTGGAACGCCAAGCACCATATTATCAAAGGACAAGAAAGTATTCTCATCAATCTCCTCAGCATTTACCATTTCCACATCAAAATCTTTACCGAAAGCTTTCTTGATTTTCTCAGCATTCTTCGAAGTCTTAATGGTATTGAAGCTATATATTAATCCAATTTTCATCTCTTTATATTTTTAGAATCTGATAAAAGTTAACCGTTACTATTAAAATTACAATTTATTCGTAACATATTTACTCATTTTCAAATTAACTTATCACTCGTTTAGTAGTCTAATAAATCTTTAGCTGCAGCGTAAATTTTCTCATTGTTTGGAAGAATTGCTTTTTCCAAAATTCGATTAAATCCAACCGGAGTAAAAGTTGATCCAACTCGTTTTACAGGTGCATCCAAATGTTCAAAAGCCTCCTCTGTTACAATCGCTGCAATTTCAGCACCAAACCCGGAGAATACTTTATCTTCGTGTACTACTAATACTTTATTGGTTTTAGCAACCGACTTAAGAATGCTTTCCTTATCCAATGGAATTAAGGAACGCAAGTCCATTACCTCAACATTTCGACCCAAATCTTTGGCAATCTGATCAGCCACCTCAACACACATGTGGGTCGTGTTACCATAGGTAATAATTGTTAGGTCTGTTCCCTCGCGACGAACACGAGCTTTACCAAATGGCACCTCGAAATCATCAGGAATAACTGCAGCTGCTTTCGGATCGTTATACAAAGCCTTTGGCTCCATAAATACGGTCATCCCTTTCGAACGGATACTTGTACGAAGCAAACCTGCCGCATCATCAGCATAAGATGGGTAAACAATTCGAACACCAGGGAAAGTTGATAGAGCACCTTCAATATTCTGTGAATGATAAAGTCCTCCTCCAATATAACCACCTGAAGCTAAACGAACAGTAATATTAGGTGAATATTGGCCTTTAGTACGCCAGTATTCATGGGTTGTTTCAACAAACTGTTCCATAGCCGGCCAAAAATAATCGGCAAACTCAGCCCCTTCAACAACAATACGAATCTTATCATTAAAACGACTCATACCATTGGCCGTACCCATAATAAAATCTTCGGCAATAGGTGCATTAAACACGCGTTCAATACCAAACTCCTGTTGCATGCCTTTCGACACATTAAAAATACCTCCCTTGTCTTTGTTGGCAATATCTTGTCCCCAAATAAAAGTATCAGGATTGTGGCGGAATTCAGCTTTTAGGGTTTCATTTAAGCCCTCAATTAATTTCTTGGATTCTCCTGTTTCATTATGAAGTCCTTCCGGATATTTAGCAGCTGGATAAGCTTCAGGCATCACAAAATCGTGAACCGAATTTGGATCCGGATCCGGAGCAGTCAAACCTGCACGGTGTGCCTTCTTAACCTGTAATTTCACATCCGCTTCAATTGCTTGCAATTCCTCCTCAGTAAAACGCTCGTAACGAATTAACAAACGACGAAACTTAGCCAAAGGATCGTATTTCTGCACGTAGTTTAACTCAGCATTATCACGATACAACTCATGTTTATCCGAATTTGAATGCGAGCCCATACGCACACAGTTTGCCTGAACAATAGCCGGCATCTGATTTTCAATCGCATAAGCTTTTGCCTCTGCCATGGTATTCATCGAATCAAAAACATCTTTACCATTGCAATGGAAAATCTTCAAATATTTTAATCCTCTAAAGTTATCCGCAACCTTACGATTTGCGGTCTGATCTTTCTTAGGAACTGAGATACCATAACCATTGTCCTGGAAAACAAAAATAACGGGCAATTGTTCTTTCGAAGCTCCATTAATCGCCTCATAAACGTAACCTTCTGAAACTGAAGATTCCCCCTGAGAACTAATGGCAACACCCTTACCTTTATAATGTTTCAATGCACGCGCAATACCTACCGCATGCAAAGTATGATTCCCCGTACATGACGAAACGTTGTGCACATTCCACTCGGGTTTTGCAAAGTGATTCGACATATGACGCCCACCACCGGCAACATCAGTATCTTTTGAAATACCATTAAAAATAACCTCTTCCGCAGTTAAACCAGCAGATAACGAAGTCAACATATCACGGTAATAAGGAAACAAATGATCCGTTTTTCTATCAAATATTTGTCCAATAGCCAACTGAATACCATCATGTCCAGCATAAGGAGCATGATACGACCAGCCAATAGCTTGTTTCAAATAATTAGGCGCTTTTTCGTCAAGAGCTCGTCCTAAAGTCATTAAATTAAACCACTCAGCAAGTAGCTCTTTAGGGGTCTCCTTTATGCTATATTTTTTCTTATTTGTCATTGTAAAAGTCATTAATATATTAGTAATCTGTCTTTAAATGCTTGTCTGATCAAAGTCCGTTAAACTGCTCTGTTAAGATCAAACTCCTCCAGGTAATCGGCAATCTTTCTCAAGAAAGCACCACCCAAAGCACCATCAACCACACGGTGGTCGTAAGAAAGAGATAAGAACATTTTTTGACGTGGAACAATAACATCACCAGCAGGTGTTTCCAGTACTGCAGGTTTCTTTTCAATAGTACCAACAGCTAGGATCGCAACCTGTGGCTGATTGATTATCGGTGTTCCCATTACATTTTTAAACGATCCAAAATTTGATATTGTGAAGGTTCCACCTTGAATATCATCTGCATCTAATTTGTTGTTTCTAGCCTTATCAGCCAAAGTATTCATACCAACAGTCAAACCAAGAAGATTCTTTTGGTCTGCATTTTTAATAACAGGAACAATCAGATTACCTGATGGTAAAGCAACTGCAACGCCAATATTAATATCTTTTTTCACAATAATCTTATAGTCATCAACTGATGAATTAATCATTGGGAATTCGCGTAAAGCTTTTGAAACAGCCTCAATGATAATCGGCATAAACGTGATTTTGGTTTTCTCTTTTGCAAAGAATTCGTCTTTCACCTTGTTTCTCCAATTTACCATATCGGTTACATCGGCCTCAACCATAGCAGTAACGTGAGGTGAAGTTTGCTTCGACATTACCATATGATCAGCAATAATTCGACGCATACGATCCATCTCAATAATCTGATCGTTCGCTCCAACTGACATTGAAACCTTTGGTTTTTCGTTACTTGCAGGTGTTTTTTCTGCTACTGGCTTAACAGGTGTTTCAGCAACAATCTGAGCTTGTACCGGACTTTGTCTCTCAGCAACAAATTTCAAAACATCCTCTTTCTGTACACGACCATCTTTGCCATGTCCCACAATTGAATCCAACTCAGCTTGACTGATTTGTTCTTTTTGAGCAATTGCTTTTACCAACGGAGAATAAAAACGATCAGAATCTGATTTAATATCAACAGATTCTCTCACTACTTTTTCTTCAACAACCGAAGCTTCCAAGCTTGCTGTTTCCTGAGTCTGGCTTTCTTCTGCATCGTCACCACCACTCAAATCAATAATTGCTACAACCTCACCCACAGGTACCACATCGTCCTCTTTGTAGCGAATTTCAATCACTTTCCCAGATACAGGAGAAGGAATCTCAGAGTCCACCTTATCGGTTGCAATCTCGAAAAGCATATCATCCTCTTCAACTGTATCATTAAGATTAACAAACATTTTGGTGATGGTTGCCTCCTGAACACTCTCCCCCAACTTGGGCATTAGAATTTCAAAACTTGACATATATTCTTTGATTATTAGTTAGAATCTTTATAAATAATGAGACAAATATATCATTTATTTTTATTTAGACTCCTTAAGATTTAACTTTTTTGCAATCTCTGGATAACAACTAAGAATTCAACATTCATTATCAGCCATTTACAAAGTCACATATCACAAGTTAATGAATAATTATTAAGGAAAAAAGGCGTGATTATCAGAAGATAAAGCCTATTTTCAAAATAAGTCCTCAAATAGTTAGCGAAATCTATTATTCAAATTATTTTTGCATTCAAATAAAACAAAGCATCATGAAAGACTACAACTATACTCTGGAGATATCAGCTAATCAAGAAGAAGTATTTAATGCGCTGACAAATCCATTTCAAATTGAGTTATGGACTGGATATCCTGCAACAATGGACGATCAGGTTGGAACTGTTTTCTCATTGTGGGAAGGTGATATTTCAGGTTGCAATATTCAGGTTGTGAAAGACTACAAATTGGTTCAGGAATGGTTTTTCGGAGAAACTGAAAACCCTTCTATTGTCAGCTTTACCCTAAAAAAAGCAGGAAAAAACACCTTACTGGAATTAACACATACAAATATTCCTGACGAAGCTTATGACGAAATTGTTGAAGGCTGGCAAGATTACTATTTAGGATCGATGAAAAACTTCCTTGAGTTTTATTAAAGCTCAGTAATTTAAAACCGACATACTATATAATACTATAAAACCGCAGCTAAATTTAGTTGCGGTTTTTTAATGTCCAGCTTTTATTAAGATAAAGTGATTAATCCGATTCTTCTCTTTTAATTTATAGGCCTGAATAATTCTATTCAATCAAAACTGCATCTTTAAAAGAAGAAATTTGAGATTCATGCTGCTTGATTCAACCCCGGAAATATGAATTAATCACCATTTAACAATGAAAACAGAGAGACTGATTTTTTTTTCAAAAAAAAGTTCTCAAAATAGTCACTAGGAAATCAAATACTTACATAAACTCGCTTCTGTTTTCTAAAAAAAATATTTTCAGGAGGCTTGTATATTCGGGGAAAGCATCTATATTTGCATCGCAATAGGGAGATAACGATCACCCAATAAACATTGCAACTGGGAAGATACCAAAGTGGCCAACTGGGGCGGACTGTAACTCCGCTGACTTCGTCTTCGTAGGTTCGAATCCTGCTCTTCCCACCATATTCTGAAGCAAACAAATTTATTCGATAACGATCGATAAATTGCTAAAGATCTGCGGGAATAGCTCAGTTGATAGAGCATCAGCCTTCCAAGCTGAGGGTCGCGAGTTTGAGTCTCGTTTCCCGCTCAATTTTATTGTAAATATATTGGGGAGATACCAAAGTGGCCAACTGGGGCGGACTGTAACTCCGCTGACTTCGTCTTCGTAGGTTCGAATCCTGCTCTCCCCACTATTATTTTCCTGCGGGAATAGCTCAGTTGATAGAGCATCAGCCTTCCAAGCTGAGGGTCGCGAGTTTGAGTCTCGTTTCCCGCTCAATTCAGGAGAGATGGCAGAGTGGTCGAATGCGGTGGTCTTGAAAACCATTGTGCGGCAACGTACCGGGGGTTCGAATCCCTCTCTCTCCGCTTTAAAGCATCAAAGTTGAAAAACTTTGGTGCTTTTTTTATACCCAAAACTTTCTTCAAATATCGTCACTTGAATCAAATCTAAATTTATTAGGTCAGATTTTGAGATTCCGAATTAAATTGGGAGCTTTGTAATCCAATATTTTTCCAATGAAAGACTTCACTACTGGAAACGTAGCACGCCATATATTTAATTTTACGCTACCCATGCTTTTGGGCAATGTATTTCAGCAACTTTATAATATTGTTGATAGTATCATTGTTGGTAAAGTACTTGGTAAAGAAGCCCTGGCCTCAGTTGGTGCTTCATTTCCAATCATATTCACTTTAATTGCTCTCCTGATTGGTATTGGATCAGGGTTCTCCATCGTCATATCCCAATTTTATGGCGCTAAGGATATCGATCGGGTGAAACGATCAATCGACACCATGTATATCTTTTTATTCGTCGCCGGTTTTATCATTTCTATTCTTAGCATCATTTTTAGCGAAGATCTATTCAAACTGCTGCAATTACCCGAAGAGCTAATGCCCCAGGCCACCATCTATTTAAACATCTATATGGCCGGGATGATTCTTTTCTTCGGTTTTAACGGAACAAGTTCAGTTCTGCGCGGATTAGGTGATTCAAAAACACCCCTTTATTTTCTAATACTGGCTTCGATATTAAACATTGTATTCGATATGCTTTTTGTCATGGTATTTAAATGGGGAATTGGCGGGGCAGCCTGGGCCACAGTATTAGCTCAAGGCATCGCTTTTATTGCTGCCTTACTATACCTAAATCGCAGCCATAAGATTATGAAATTTGCTTTAACCAAGCTCAGGTTTGATAAAGAATTATTTTATAAGAGTCTAAAAATCGGCTTACCATCGGGGCTACAACATACATTTGTGGCTATGGGAATGATGGCTCTACTAGGAATCGTAAATACCTTTGGGACCGATGTGATTGCTGCTTATACAGCAGCTGGAAGAATTGATTCATTAGCCATGATGCCGGCCATGAATTTCTCACAAGCTGTTGCCGCCTTCGTAGGACAAAACCTGGGGGCGAATAAAATCGACCGCGTCAGAAAGGGATTTAAAGCCACCTTTATCATGTCTAATATCTTTTGTTTGGCGATGACAGCACTCATCGTCATTTTTGGAGGAGATTTAATGCGACTGTTTACAACAGATCAACAAGTAATAGAAATTGGTCAGAACTATTTGATTATTGTGAGTTCATTCTACCTAATCTTTTCTTCTATGTTCACCATACATGGTGTTCTGCGTGGAGCTGGAGATACACTAATTCCTATGTTTATCACTCTATTTTCGCTGTGGATTATCAGAATTCCTGCTGCATATTTCCTATCCTCAAAAATTGGTGAAGATGGTATCTGGTGGTCAATCCCTATGGGCTGGGTCATTGGGATGAGCTTTTCATATTTCTATTACCGAACCGGAAAATGGAAAACTAAAGCTGTTGTGAAATATTAAACCCCTGTTGTGATCAATGAAAGCTAAGTTCAAATAACTTAGCTGACTGTCTATTTGCAAATCGCATTCAAAGCCTTACCTTTGCAAAAATCAACTTACGCTACTATGTTAACATCGATGACGGGCTTCGGAAAAGCCACTCTTGAATTGGAGAACAAAAAAGTTTCCATTGAAATAAAATCCCTTAACAGCAAACAGCTCGATATCTTCACGCGAATCCCTAACTTATATAAGGAAAAAGATTTGGTGCTTCGTAATGATATTAAAAAGCAACTGGAGCGTGGTAAGGTTGAACTTTCAATCTTTATTGAGAGTGTTGGTGCTGAAAAAGAGACAAAAATCAATCAACCCATTGTTGAAGCATACTATCGTCAACTTCAGGACTTATCTGAGAAATTGAATATCTCAATTGATAATGAACCACTGTTAAACACAATTATCAAACTTCCGGATACATTAAAAGTTGAATACCAAACTTTGGATGAAAATGAGTGGGAATTGATACACAAAGGTGCACAATCTGCTATAGAAGAATTAATCCAATTCAGAACCCAGGAAGGGACTGCTCTTGAGGAAGATATTTTTTCCAGAATCCATATTATTGAAGATCTGCTTTCACAGGTTCCTCAATTTGAAGAAGACAGAATCAATACAATCAAAACAAGAATAAACGACAATTTAAACGAATTTGTTGAAAAGCAACATATCGATAAAAATCGTTTTGAACAAGAAATGATTTATTACCTTGAGAAGTTTGATATTACTGAAGAAAAAGTACGCCTGGCCAATCACTGCAAATACTTTATCGAAACAGCTCAAACTCACGAATCAATTGGTAAAAAATTAGGCTTTATTGCTCAGGAAATTGGTAGAGAAATCAATACCCTAGGTTCAAAAGCTAACGATACCAATCTTCAGAAAATTGTCATTCAAATGAAAGACGAATTGGAAAAAATAAAAGAACAATTACTGAACGTGCTATAAATTAAGCACATCTATATACATCAAGAAATTTCGAATACTCATATCCCGATTCATTTCGGGATTTTCATATTATTAAAATGTCTGGCAAACTCCTTATATTTTCTGCTCCTAGCGGAGCTGGAAAAACGACTATCGTTAAGCACCTACTGACACAAAATTTCAATCTTGAATTCTCAATTTCGGCTACAAACCGCCCTATGAGACCCAATGAGGTTGATGGTAAAGATTATCATTTTTTAAGCACTGAAGATTTTCAAGCTAAAATAGCAAACGATGAATTTCTGGAATGGGAAGAAGTGTATAAAGGTTGTTTCTATGGCACCCTTAAAAGTGAAGTTGATCGTATTACAGCCAATGGCAACAATGTGATTTTTGATGTTGATGTTGTGGGTGGCCTTAATATTAAAAAATATTACGAAGACAAAGCACTGGCTGTTTTCATTCAACCCCCTTCGGTAGAGGAATTGGAAAACCGATTGAGAGGTCGTTCTACCGATAGTGAAGATGTCATTCGGAATCGAGTTGATAAATTTATATATGAACTTAGCTACGCGAATCGTTTTGACATCATTATCGTAAATGATAAACTTGAGGATGCCCTGACAGAAGCAGAAGAAACACTAAAGAAGTTTTTAAAATAAAATATTGATATTATGCCGTGATGTATGCGACAATCATATTTCACGGCTTTTTTTCTCTTATAAAGAAATTGAAACAACGATGAAAATTGGACTCTTTTTTGGATCATTTAATCCTATTCACATTGGACATTTAGCTATTGCGAATTTTATGGCTGAGTATACTGATCTGGAAGAAATTTGGTTCGTCGTGAGTCCTCATAATCCCCTTAAAAATAAGGCCAGCCTTTTGGCTGATCACCACCGGTTAGAACTCGTAAAACTATCCATTGAAACCTATCCTCAGTTTAAAGCTTCAAACATTGAATTTGGATTACCTCAACCCTCATTCACCATTGATACACTTAGCTATTTAAAAGAAAAACACAGCAAGCATCAATTCTCGTTAATTGTTGGTTCCGATAACCTGAGTAGCTTTACCAAGTGGAAAAACTACGAGTTACTTTTACAAAATCATGAACTTTACGTCTACCCTCGCCCGGGTTTTAAAGATGAAGATGTTAATCTACCAGGCATTATACATATTGTTCCTGCTCCCTTAATGGAAGTTTCATCAAGTTTTATTCGTCAGGCAATCAAAGAAAAGAAAGAAATCCCTTTCTTCTTACCAGCTCAGGCATACCAATATATCAAAGAAATGCACTTCTACGAAAAATAATAAGCCATCTTGTAAAAAACATAATTACAACTTGGATAAAATCTATTTAATTTATAATTTAGTTAACATTTTATAAATTAAAACTAATAGGCTGTGACAATTCTGAATATACTGGAAAATAGAAATTAGTATAATTGAAAAGAACAAACCCATTTATTTCTCTCAAACTGAGCAACAGAAATTTGGTCTTCACTTTACATTTTACGTGTCGCTTATCTTTTTATTATTAGGAATTACATTTGCTCTATTAAGCTCAATACAAATCTTAGGATTTAATGCAAGGTGGATGAATTCAGGTTTATTTTATTTATGTACACTTTCATTTCAGTTGAAGGTATTTGGTTATGAAAAATATATGGTTCTAAAAAAACACAAGAACTATCTCAAACAAGTTCTTTATCAAACCACAAATTCCAAAGCAGTACTTCCTGATTCTTTTAATGCTGAATTTGAAAACGTATTAAAATCCAACACCCTCATTATAATGAATGCTTTGTTGATTTCTTTAAGTTTATTAGGAGGCATCTGCTTTTTAGAAAATTTGGGCATTTGGATGTATTTTGACTTGGCAGTCTTTTTAATATGGAGTATATACGGACTTTTCTGTTTTCATAAAATACACATGCTCAAACAAACGATTTCTGCTTTCAAAATACAAATAAGACATTTAATCTAAATGTATTAAATAAGAAATCCCTATTAAGATGACACTCAATAGGGATTTAAAATATCTTACACAATTCTCTTATAGAGTAAAAGCAAAACTAAAAAGTAAACGTTCACTTACCGGATTCAAACTTACACCTGCACGAACAGGTAAAGAATATTGCTCGCTAAATTTAATTTTATCATACACAGTCATCCCCATGTTTACGATATTCATTTCATCGGCATAAAAACCTTTTGCCGGAGTCATGCCCAGTGCCCACGCAACTTTTTTACCTCCAATAAAATTCGAATAACCTAACTCCAAATAAGTTGAATAACGCTGATCATTATTCGCATCACGATCATATTCACCATAAAAGAAAACTGAAGCCATTACAGAAACCGGGAATTTCTCACAGCCTTTATACTTAGCCACAGCGTCGAAAAAATGAACGCTTTTATCGCTATCAAAATCGAAGAATTTTGAATCTTTAAAGTCGACATTAGGACAATAAAAATCGTACAGACTGAATTGAAACAAAGGTGTGTTGTACTGAATATAAAAATCCACCTCTTGATAAGACTCATCCAAAGCATACGATCCCCAAACGCCATAAGAAAACTTACCTGTATTGAAATTTAAAGTTGGTTCAATACAAGGCGCATTGCCCGAGAAACGTGCACGCCATACATGTCGACTGACTACATCTACGCTTAATGACACATCCGTTTTTTTTAACGCCTCTTCTGCATATGCAGTCATAGTCAATAAGACTGCTATTGATAGCAATAGCAAACTTCTAAAAATTCTCATTCTTTTTTTTTGTGTTGGTTGTTTTAAAGCTTGTCTGATTTCGAAAACAAAACATGATAAAAATCACCAAAGACCCTGAAATACAAGGCTTCAGTAAAATCTCATTTTATCAAAATCGATGCAAAAGTAAAAGAAAAATTTATGTCAGAAGTATGAAGCTTAAAAAAAATAATATTTTTTTAATCAGCTCATGACAAACCAAGTCAACTAAAATAATAAAACACTGATAACAAGTGGAAAAGAAGGGCATCAATAAGAAAATACTGATGGTTTTAAAATAGGGATATGTTTACATCACTTCGTAATAGTCGGGCATCACGAACATTAATATCAAATAAACAATCAGGCCAGGGAAACCAGCACTAAAAATAGAAAGTAAAACATAAACTACGCGTACAATCGTAATATCTAAACCCAAATATTCAGCGATTCCGGCACATACACCGGCAATCATTTTATTGGATGATCGTTTTAACTTTTTTTTCATTACACTAAAATTTGAAACCGAAAATCTCACAAGAAACAAATGCAAGATTATCGGCTTTCATAAAATCATTTAAACTAATCGTCAAACTCTTCATCGTAAAGATCTTCCTGACTTTCCAATTCATCATTATAGAAAGTTTCGGCCTCATCCATAAGATCCTCGATTATTTCTTGCTCTTTAGGTTCTTCATCAAGCCAATACACAGTCTGACTGGAATTAAAGTCTTCTACATCGCATTCGATGATGCAACGAGGTTCCTTTGTATGAATGATAAACAAAGTGTCTGGTAATTCTTGTGAATTATCCGCTAATAAAAATTTAGGTAGCATAATTGTAGTTTTATAAAAGCTTATCACAAAGATATACATACAAAACTTCTAAAGACAACAAAATCAGTAGAAAAAGAAAAAAAAATTCTTCTTTCATTATAAAAAATTGTTTTTATGATTCTTATATCATACTCATCCTAAAAGTATTCAACTTTTATATATGTCATGATCACAACAATTTAACAAAACCTTTTTTCAATAATTATTTACAGGCAAGGTTTTAAAATAGAATCTTTAAACAAGCAAGCTGACAGAATATAAAGACCAGTCATGCTGGCCTTTATATTCTATTAATAAGTTAGTTATTTAATTTAAATCGAACGAGACGTAAAGGTACACCTGAAGTATTTTTCAAATTTTGTAAAGCATAAATGTAGCCATCTCGAAATACCATTTTCGAAGGCGTAATCTGCAAATCGTAATCATCACATACAAAACTACTCTGGCTTATAAACTGACCGCCTTCTTTATAAATCCACACATTAAATTTATTTGCACTAACCTCTTTAGGGAATTCAAAGAATAAAAGATTACCATCAGAATCCTTAATGATATTCGAAAATACAGGTACAGCCAAAGGCTTTGATATATTCTTTAAATCATCTTCCATCTCTCTAATTACCTTGTTTAATGCTGCCTGATTTTCTTCAGGAGTGACCCAATTTGCAAATCTTGGATTCTTTATGCTCTTGTATTTCGCAATTGCTTTAGACTGAATTGCCTTTTGTTCCTCAATCGAAATATAATTACGGGCCCATTCTATCTTTTGTTCTGACTTGAGCTTACCATTAAAATCATAGACAAGAACTTCACCTGTATCAGGAATGGCAATGACTAATTCGTCTCCTGAAATAGCAATTTTAGGATGAGATGTTAACCCCTGATCGTTTGTCAATGGCATTGTATTGATTGAAAACATACCATTTCCCTTAAACGCATAGCTATATTGAAACATCGTTGTATGTTCTTTTGCATGAGACCTGTCGGTAAAATGCTCCCATATTACCTTTTCTTCATTGGTTTCATAATCAACAATAGATACAAAATCTCTAAACTGATTTTCCCAAATCACCCATCCGGAAACAGCAATTTTTGTATCACCAATTGGAATCATTTGTTTTGCCATATAGTCCAGCTTCAAAGTTTTGATGTAATTCCCATCAAAATCGCAGCAGACCATATTTCCCATATTATCAAGCTTTGTAAATAGATTGTTATTGATAACACCTTCAATGGGATCAATGCGTTTGAATTGTTTACCCTTACTGTTTCTAATTCCAAACTCTTTCACAAACGTTCCATTAGGGGCAAATTTGCTATAGTAATTTCGATATTGATGATTCACAAGAACCGATCCATCAGGTAATAATTTCAAGGATTTTCTATTTCCCATCGGCGTATTATAAATGGTATCATAGTAAGTCTTAAATACCTGATTCCAATTGTTATTTAAAGCGTACTCCGTATCCGGCGTTAATTTAACCAGGCCCTTTTTATAAATATCAATTAGTTTTTGCGCTGACACAGACATTATTATTGCTGAAAGCAAAATTGTTAATACAAATTTTCTCATTTTGTCATTATTAAATTAAACAAATGCATAGCTTTTTCTGAATTCTATTTTACATGGAATTCAGTTACTTTACCAGTGGGATCAACAACATGAATCATCATTTTTTGCTGATCGACAGGTAAGTTTGCGTCGAAATCGTCATCAAAACTTTCCAACATCGTAATTTCATCCTGATCAAAATCTCCTTTATTGGGAAAAGTCAAAACAAAAAACGACAACAAGCAAGCTGCTGACAAAGCATAAATCATTCTCATCTTCAAAACAGGACGTCTTCTATTAATCTGATGAGGAATGTTTATTTTTGGTATTTCAATATAATTCTCTTGATGTTCACTCAGAGCCAATTTAATGTCGTCTGCAAGCTTCTGCTGAGCTTCGACTCGACTCGCACATTGCTCACATTTTGACAAATGATTTTTGATCAAAACAGATTCATCCAAATTTGTTTCGCAATCAATAAACCGCTGAATAGACTCATTAGTTATACAATTCATCATATTGATATATTAGTTTCTGTTCAATCTTCTTTAATAGTCTTGATAATGTTTTCCCTACTGATGAAAATTTCATTTCAGTAACTTCGGCTATCTCTTTATATGATAATCCTTCGCTATACAATACAATCAAGAACTTTTCCTGAGGTTTCAACTTATCTATTGCCTTATTCAGAACCGCTTTCATCTCAGAATGATCTGTATTGTACTCTTCTATTTCACATGAATCAAGCAGATCTAATGCTACAAACCGTTTTTTATCACGCCAATAGTCTATACATTTATTATAAGTTGCTCTATACAACCAACTTTTAGGATAACGAACCACATCACCACTATTCACCTTATCAAAAAAATAAATAAAAACTTCTTGTACAATGTCGGCTACAACATCAACATCGTAAACCATTTTTCGCGCAACACGAAACATAGCCTCATAATTATCTGTATATATTTTTTCGAATGTCTCCAATAAACGGCTTTTAATACTTAGTCGGAATAAAATAGCATTTGTGACAATTTTATTTAACTTTTGTTTGATTTTATTTTCAAAATATCAATTCAGAAATCCATTTTAAAATTAACATAGATTTTACAATAACTTTTTAAAAGTATAAAAAGCTGTAACTTTTTTCAGCCACTTAGCGTCATACATACAGATTAACATTTTCACACAACAAATATTTAATAATATGAAACAAATTAACCGAATTAGTTTATTCCTAATCGCTATTATATTAGGAACAACATCGTGTATAAACGCACAATTTTCTGGCGAAAAAGGTAATGGAAACGTCGTAAAACAAGATCGAGAGATTGGACATTTCTCAGCAATTTCGGCTGGTACCGGCCTTGATGTTTTTGTTGTACAAGGCGATAAAGAAGCCATTACTGTTGAAGCTGACGAAAACTTACAGGACAATATTATTACAGAAGTTCGAGGCGATAAATTAGTGGTCAAAGTTGAAGACCGTATTCGCAGAGCAACAGCAATGTCAGTATATATTACTTTAGTTGATGTTAACGAAATTCACATCTCAAGTGGGTGTGATTTTAAAACAAAATCGACAATTAATACCAAAAACTTAGATATTGAAGTAAGCTCAGGTGCCGATGCAAAACTTGACATTCACGCCGACCAGCTTTCTTGTTCAGTAAGTTCAGGTGCAGATGCTGACCTTTGGGGAACTGCCAACTATTTTTATGGAAAAGCCAGTAGTGGCAGCGATTTAAATGCTCGTGAACTAAGCGCTAAAGTTTGCAAAGCAAAGGCATCAAGTGGTGCAGATGTTACAGTGAACGCAACTGAAGAAATTGAAGCCTCAGCAAGTTCTGGTGGAGACGTAAACTATTATGGAAATCCGTCAAAAGTTGACGTAAATACATCTAGCGGTGGAGATGTTAATCGACGCTAATACTCAATCGCTAAAAGAGCCTGTTCATCACGAACAGGCTCTTTCTTTATCAATCAGTTCAAAAGAATTATTTCTTCTTTCTTTTTTTCTCAACTTCTTCGATATAATCACCCAAACCCTCGAAAGGCAAATATGTTTTGGGTATCCCCAGTTTGGCCGAAGGATCGTTAGCTGACAAATCATTTTTTGCACCACAATCCGGACAAGTAACTGTGTGATGATTCGTAATTTCCAAAATCTTAACCACAATCTCTCCCTGACATTTTGGGCATTCTATAACAACATCCTGATCGTTAAAATCCATAATATCTAATTTTATTCCCTTCAAAATCGGGGTTATAATAAACTCACTTATTGTTCTACGTCTTTCATCGACAATTGAATTCTCTTACGAGCAACATCCACTTCTGTAACTTTTACATTAACATGCTGATGCAGCTGAACCACATCGGTTGGATTGGATACAAAACGATTAGCCAATTGTGAAATATGAACCAAACCATCCTGCTTAACCCCAATATCAACAAAAGCACCAAAATTGGTGATATTCGTTACAATTCCTGGTAATTCCATTCCCAATTCCAACTGCTCAATCTTATAAACGCCTTCTTTAAACTGGAATACCTTAATCACCTGACGCGGATCGCGTCCCGGCTTTTCAAGCTCATCCATGATATCCTTAAGAGTTGGCAAACCTATTTCAGCACTGACATACTGATTCAAATCAATCTTCGATCGAATTTCCTTATCCTTAATCAAGTCCTCAACAGAACAATTCTGGTCTTTAGCCATAGCTTTCACAATGCCATAAGCTTCGGGGTGAACTGCTGAATTATCAAGCGGATTTTTTGCATTCTGAATACGTAGGAAACCTGCACATTGTTCAAAAGCTTTTGCCCCCATTCGTTTCACTTTCATCAACTCCTTACGTGATGTAAATGCCCCTTGTTCTGTGCGATAATCTACAATATTCTGAGCCAACTGAGGCCCTAAACCTGATACATAGGTCAATAAATGCTTACTTGCTGTATTCAGATTAACCCCAACCTTATTAACACAAGATTCAACAACCTGATCGAGACTTTCTTGTAGTAAATTCTGATCCACATCGTGCTGATATTGTCCCACACCTATCGATTTGGGTTCAATTTTCACTAACTCAGCCAAAGGATCCATCAAACGACGTCCGATAGACACCGCTCCGCGAACCGTTACATCATATTCAGGGAATTCTTCACGTGCCACTTTCGAGGCAGAATAGATTGACGCACCAGCCTCACTCACGACAAAAACCTGAACCTTTCTATCGTAATGCAAATTGGTTACAAAGCGTTCCGTTTCGCGACCAGCCGTTCCATTCCCAACCGCTATGGCTTGAATATCATAAGTTTCCACCATATTCGTCAGCTTACGAGCAGCCATATTGCCCTGATTTTTCGGAGCGTGCGGATAAATGGTTTCGTTGTGTAACAAATTCCCCTGAGCGTCCAAACAAACCACTTTACACCCTGTTCTAAAACCAGGATCGATTGCTAAAACACGCTTCTGTCCAAGAGGTGATGACAATAATAATTGTCTCAGGTTTTCCGCAAAAACACGAATCGCCTCGATATCAGCAGCTTCTTTTGAGCTTTTTGCAAACTCAGTTTCTATAGAAGGATTAAGCAAACGCTTATATGCATCTTTTTCTGCTAATTCCACCTGTTTTGATGATGCTGTTTGTCCTTTCACAAAAATTCGAGACAAGCGATCCAACACCTCCTCTTCATCAGGTGCAATGCTAACACGAAGGATTCCCTCTGCCTCTCCACGGCGCATAGCCAACAAACGATGCGATGCGGATTTCTTCAGTAGCTCCTCAGAATCGAAATAATCCTTAAACTTAGCTCCCTCTTCTTCTTTTCCCTTTACAAGTTTGCATCGAATCGATGCACTTCGCTGAAAAATATTTCGAACCGTGCTTCGGGCAACTTCATTCTCATTAATCCATTCTGCAATAATATCTCTGGCTCCTTCTAAAGCTTCATCTTCATTAGCAACCTCATCATTTAAAAACTGTGAGGCTCTCGCTTCCGGATCGTTTTCGTTCTGCGACATTAGAATTTTTGCCAATGGCTCCAAACCTTTTTCTCTCGCTTTTACTGCTCTTGTTTTACGCTTCTGTTTGTAAGGCAAATACAAATCTTCAAGTTGATTCAATTGAGTACAAGCATTTAACTTGTCTCTTAAATCATCGGTCAGCTTATCTTGCTTTTCAATCGCATCTATAATGCTTTCTCTTCTTTTATCCAGCTCTTTCAGTCGGGCCAATTCATCCTTAATATTCCCAATCTGAACCTCATCCAAACTTCCGGTTCTTTCCTTACGATAACGCGCAATGAAAGGCAAAGTTGCTCCTTCGTCAAGTAACTGGACCGTATTTTCAACCTGAGAAACTGAAATTCCCAGGCTTTTAGCTATAATATTGATATAATTCATTCGTGTAGTTTTTTTTGATCAGCTAATCAAATATCAAAAGGAAGCTTAAATAAAAATGCAACTAGCATTCCTACTGATTTTCCAGATACCTCTTGGCTTCTTCAGTAGAACGCTCAACACAATCTTCTAAAGAAAGACCATTAAAAAAGTTACCTGTGATATAGATTCCTGACTTTTGAGCTTCTTCCTTGATCTGAGACATTCGTTCGGTATGTCCAACTTTGATCAAAGGCAAGCTATGAATAGCCTTTGTGGCTTGTGGTAGTTCAGATTGATCAGCAGATAAAAGTTCAGCCATAGTAGCCACCTGCTCGCCATTGGTCGCATCATTCTTTTGAAAATGACAGGCAAATCCTCTGTATTTCTCATCTGCCAGCACATCACGAGTCACCATAGAATAACAAGCCCCTTGCAATGGAATCACAAAAGTCAAAGGCTCAATCTTAACCTCTGATTTATCCATAATAACGGCAGTCGATTCGATATCCTGAATTGGGAATTCGGTCAATAAACCAGCTAATTTAGGATTCAGATCCTTAACACAACTCGCCACATGCTTAGGTGAAGTCGCAAAAGCCAAATCTTTAGACTGATATGATGTTCCATCCTGAGTTGAAATCGTATAACCATCTGATTTAACAAAGGAGGTAACCACCTTATTGTAAGCAATGTCAATATTCTTGTGAGCCAAAATAGTTTCAGCAATTGAAGACATTCCTCTTCTTAAAATAAAACTCTTGGGATGATTTTTACTCTTAGTTTTTCTTCGCTTCAGAAAATATTCTGCCGAAAAGTCATCTGCATTCTGCACAATCACAGCCGAAAACATGCGAGTAAATACCCTATCAAAATTCTTTTTGCCCAATACATTTGAAAAGTATTCCTTCACCGTTTTTCCATCGCGTTTCGATACAAACAGTTTGGGCAGATTCCCTAACAACTCTAATTTTGATAAGGGGGCAAATATTTTCTCATGCTTATCAGAAAAGAGCTTCATGCTCAATTTTTCTCTCCCAACAATATCTGATTCCAGGCCCAGACTTTTTAACAAATCGATCACATTGGTGTAACTTGCATAAAAAGTATGCGCTCCCATTTCAACCCAATAACCATTTTCTCCATAAAGCGTATTTAAACAACCACCAGCCTTATCTTTCGATTCAAGCAACAATACTTTTTTTCCGGATTCAGCAATCTTAAATGCCATTGTCAGCCCACTAATTCCAGCACCAACAATTACAAGATCGTAGTTTTCAGAATGAGTCATGATTATTAGGTTTAGTATGGTTAATACAATTTTATTTCTTTTTAAAAGGACGTTTTTTGAAAAACTTCTTAGGCCCTTTTTTCCTGACTTTAGGATTGTACACAGGAGCCTCACCTAGTTCTGCAGGTACAGGAATTTTATATATTTCCTTCTCAATCAAATCTTCAATATTCTTAAAATCCAATTGATCTTTTTCTGTAATAAAAGTCAGAGCAACCCCTTCTGAAGCAGCACGAGCAGTTCGCCCAACTCGATGGACATAGTCCTCTGCATCCTTAGGCACATCAAAATTGATAACAAGGTCGATTGAATCAATATCAATACCACGAGCAATGATATCGGTTGCCACCAAAATTTGATATTTCCGATTTCTAAAGCCACGAAGCACTTCTTCACGCTCAGATTGCTCCAAATCGGAATGAATGCCTTCAACCTTAAATTTCTGACGTTTCAACTCCTTTGTCATCGCCTTTACATTCAACTTGGTTGACGAGAAAATAATCACCGATTTAACGTCTTTATCTTTTAATAAAGATTCGATCAATGGTATTTTCTGAGGTTCGTATAGCATATAAGCCGCCTGCAAAACCCCTTCGGCTGGTTTTGATATGGCGATATTTATATTCTCAGGGTTCACCATAATACTGCTTGCCAATTTTCTCATTTGCTCAGGCATCGTTGCCGAAAACATTAAATTCTGGCGTTGCTTTGGCAGATGATTAACGATCTGCATCAAATCATCATAAAATCCCATATCCAGCATTCTGTCTGCTTCATCAAGAATCAGATGTTTAACCTGTTTGGTATTTACATAGCCTAAATTCAAATGAGAAATCAATCGACCAGGCGTTGCGATAATCACATCAGCACCGGTCATCAAACCTGTCTTTTGCTGATCCCAAACACCTGAATCGCCCCCCCCATAAACCGAGAGTGATGAAATGGATAGGAAATAGGCAAAACCTTGCATTTGCTGATCAATTTGAAGCGCTAACTCACGAGTCGGAACCAATATCAATGTACTGAAGCCTTCAATCTGATGCTTTTGGATTTTATCCATGATTGGTAACAAATAGGCAGCCGTTTTTCCGGTACCTGTTTGTGCACAAACAATTAAATCCTTATTATCTATAATTTGTGGTATAGCCAACTCCTGAACAGGAGAAGGGGTTTCGAAGCCCATAGCATCAAGGCCTTCCATGATGTCGGGACAAAAATCAAGTTCTGAAAATTTCAAGTTTTCTTAGAAATTATTATATGAATATTATGAAACATGAGATTGAGTTTTCTCCAATTTTCCAGCTTCCATAACTCATAGAACCCATCTCACTATAAAAATTAATTCATCTATTGTAAAAGTATAAACGATACAGCTTACACCTCGCCAATAGACTCATTCGAAGATACAAAAAAGATTTGAAACGCGTTATAAAGAAACGTTTAAGCAAATCTTTTGTATCAAAAAAAACACTGTTTGAATCGCAAGCCTCAACCAGTAAGGCAAGCTTATTTTTACTCTACATATAAGACCAAACCTTTCAGGTAATCGCCTTCAGGATGGAATATATTTACAGGATGATCAGCTGGCTGATTCAATTGATGCAAAATACGCACACGACGTCCGGCATTGGCTGCAGCAACAAAAACGGCTTTTCTAAAATCTTCTTTACTTACGGCCTGAGAACAAGAAAATGTGAACATGATCCCGCCTTTTTTGATGGCTTGAAAACCTTTAAAATTCAAACGTCTGTACCCTTTAAGAGCATTTGACAACACTTTTTTGTGCTTGGCAAATGCAGGTGGATCCAAAACAATTAAATCATATTTCTGATCTGATTCTTCAAGATACTTAAAGGCATCCGTTGCAAAAGCTTCATGACGTTTATCTCCCGGGAAATTTAATTCCACATTTTCATTGGTCACTTCAATCGCTCTGGATGAACTGTCTACTGAGTGAACCAAATTGGCTCCCCCGCGCATGGCATAAAAAGAAAAACCTCCAGTGTAACAGAACATATTCAATACAGAACGTCCTTTTGAGTAGCGCTCAAGCAAGGATCTGTTCTCTCTCTGATCAATAAAGAAACCCGTTTTCTGTCCTTCCAACCAGTCGACTTTAAACTTCAAACCATTCTCAAGAGCCGTAAAATCTTTTGTCTCTCCCAGTAAATATTCGTTGGTAGGCTCTATTCCTGACTTAAATGGCAGAGTTCCCTCTGATTTATCGTATACTGCAATCAGCTCATCGCCCAAAACTTCTTTCAAAGCTTCCGCTATTTCAGCACGATGCAAATACATACCTACCGAATGAGCTTGTAAAACTGCCGTTCCTGCATAAAAATCGACAATCAAACCAGGTAGGTTGTCGCCTTCACCATGGACCAAACGACACACATTATTATTCTCGATACCTAATAAACCAATCTCACGACGAACACGACATGCTGAAGCCAGTCGATCAACCCAAAATGCCAAATTAATTTCAACGGGTTCGAAACTTAAAATACGAACAACAATAGAGCCTATAGCAATATGTCCTAATGCTAAAAATTCATCATCATTACTGTAAACCGATACCAAATCCCCTTCTTCCAATCCCTCATCAACACGAGCCACTGCTCCTGAAAAAACCCAAGGGTGAAAGCGTTTAATTGAGTTTTCTTTATCTTTCTTTAATACAACTTTGGGATAACTTATCATGAAAATTCTTATTTGAAATTGACTTTAGCAAACGCTAAAGTTAGTTTGTTATTATACGTTAATCGGGGGAGCAGATTGAATTATCTGGATATACTAGCTCTTAATGCATTATAAATTTCTAAAGAAACCCAGGCATCAGTAGCTGCATATCGTAATTGTCCAAGGCTCAATTCGGCAGCTTCCCAGTTTGAAACCTGCTGGCGTTTCGAAATTCTAATTTTTAGAACAATAGCCGCTAGCTTTTTAAGTGAATAATTCTCAATACCAAAACTAGACACATATTGCTGAAGTTCTAAGAACGAATTGCCATCAAAATCCTTAATATCCTGCAATCCTCTAATATCATCTTTTATGGCTGCTCCTACTTTTATAATTTCAGGATCGCTTAACAAATCAATAAGCGGGAAAGGCAAACCTATCCGATTCAATCGAAATAAGAAACTCTTTTCAAAGCTCGACAATTGCAATAAAGCGACAGGATTCACATTCCCTTTGGTAAAAGAGGGTTTGGTCTCAGTATCAAAGCCCAAAACAGGGAATTGCTTCAAATATTCAACAGCTTCTTCCAAGCCTTCCTCACTATCAATTATGACGATTTCACCTTCGAAAGCTTCTAAAGGGAGTTCATTTATTTCTTCTTTTGTTATACTCTTCTGAAAACTGATCATTCCTTATATTTTTCATAGTCCGCTGATCACCGGCAGGCTGGTCATATTATTGGCTAACTAATAGCTATTCTTCTTGATTTCCCCACTGTTGCTGGCGCTGCGAAAAAATTGACTGACTCATATCTAATCGGTCCAAAGAAGATGGTCCGTGTTCATTCAGATCATCTTCCAATTTTTCCGGATGAGCCAATAAATAATGAATTGCACGCAAAGAGTTGACTATGGATTGCCCCCAATATTGATGGAAATTATTATTTAAATCCCAAAGGGCATCATTCATAATCTCAACGCTGGCTATGCGATATGAGGTTAAAAAGTCTTTAAGGTCCTGATAGATATCAGCAAAATTCTCAGAAATAGAGGCTACAATAGGCTCATCGCTATCACGCATCCCATCATCAAATACCTCGAGATATTCATCATTAGCCCCCATCTTCTCAAGTACGGCAGTTCTAATATATTCCCAATCGCCTTCTCCTACAAATTTTTCTATTTCTCCTTCAAACTCATTCTCCACCTTGGGCAACAAACTCGACTTTAAGTACAAAAGGGGCAATAGTTTTTGTGAACGATTAATAAAATCCATTTTAGAAATTTTGCTGCTCGATTCCAGGAGTATACAAAACTCATTGGCAACAGTCACAAATTCAATGGTGTTTTTATCGTAAACCGGATGTTCAAAATTCTCTTCCATTTCTCAAATTCTAGTGTAATCATGCAAAATTAATAAGATTTTGACAATAATGATTCTTCTGAGTACAATTCTCACAGATTCAAGCCAATCCTATCTTATCGTCTTTAACCATTTTCAGCTCGCCATTATCCATCATAATCCGAATAACTTCCAACAATTTCTTTTCAGGATACTGACTGGTTTCCACCAATTCGTAAACGGAACTCTCCTCTTCGGTCAAAAAAGTTTTCACTTCAGTTTGAATTGCCTGATAGATTTTACTTTCTATCTCACCATCTTTTTCTTTACACACATCACATTCACCGCAAACAGGCGCATTAAGCTGTCCAAAATATTCCAACAAAAACTTAGAACGGCAAACTTCCGTTGATTCTGCATAAGAGATAACCGCATTTATCTTTTCTTCAAGATTTTCTTTTCTGAATTGATAAACTTCTTTTGAAAATGTCAGATATTTAAGAGGCAAACGCTCCTGAGTAAAAATAATAAAAGGTGTCTTTTTTCGCGGAATGTATTTGATGATCCCATGCTGGGATAAATCTTTCAAATTATCAATCAAAAGCTTCACATCTACTTTTTTCCGATACGCCAGTGTATCCAAATTTACAGAAACAAAATCGGTAAACAAGCCCGTATACGTTCTCAGCAAAAGCTTAATAAAATCGTCTTGCTGCTGATTTTCCAGCTGATAACGATACAGATCATCACGACGAACTACAAAATGAATTTTGGTGGCATGTTCCAAATCATCCGTCAATTCCAGATAACCTGCGCGCTGCAATATTTTAAGGCTACTGAAAGCCTGTAAAACATTGAACTTGAAATTCTGACAGAAAAGAGCCAGATTAAAATCAAATACGGCATCTTTCCCAGCCCCTTCAGCAACTTGTAAAAAGTTACCTACAGCTTGATAAACTCGTTTAATAGTCTCAATCTCAGGAAAGGATGTTTTAATTCGTTTCAACAACTGAACTTTATCCGGATTTGAAAAAAGCATCACTGCGTAAGCCCTTTTCCCATCACGACCTGCGCGACCCGCCTCCTGAAAATATGCTTCTAAAGTATCCGGCAAATCCATATGCACAACTGTACGCACGTCAGCTTTATCGATTCCCATACCAAAAGCATTGGTCGCAACCATAACCTGAACCTGCCCATCGCGCCAGCGTTCCTGCCTCATGTCTTTCACCGCATTATCAAGCCCGGCATGATAATATTCAGCCTTAACCTGATTCAACTTTAAAAACTCAGCGACTTCCTTGCATTTTTTTCTACTGCGTACATAAACAACCGAACTCCCCTTCTGCTTTCTCAAAATTTTCAACAAATACCGATTTTTATCTTCCACATTCCTGACGATATAAGACAAGTTGGGACGTTCAAAACTTTTTCGGAAAACATTCTTCTTTTCAAACCCCAAACGATCCTGAATATCATCAACAACTTCAGGTGTTGCCGTGGCAGTAAGAGCCAATACCGGCACATCAGGCAAAAGCTCCCTTAGCTTGATAATCTTAAGATATGAAGGACGAAAATCATATCCCCACTGCGAAATACAATGCGATTCATCTATGGCAATCAAGCACACATTCATGCTTTGCAACTTTTCCTGAAAAATTGAGGTACTTATGCGTTCCGGGGAAATATATAGAAACTTATTTTGGCCATAAAGGCATTTATTCAGAATAAGTTCAATCTCATCCCGAGTCAAGCCTGAATAGATCAATTCCGCCTTAATCCCTTTCTCTTTCAGATTTAAAACCTGATCTTTCATGAGAGCAACCAAAGGGGAGACAACAATACAAAGCCCGTCCATGGCAAGAGTTGGAACCTGAAAAGTCAACGACTTGCCTCCTCCTGTTGGCATTAGGCCTAAAGTATCGCGACTTTCAGCCACCGATAAAATAATATCCTCTTGTAAAGGACGAAATTCATCGTAACCCCAATATTTTTTTAAGACTTTGTGATACACGCTCATTTAACTCAAATATTTAACAATCCATCTTATCATTTTCACAAACAACCCACTGCATCAAAGGGATGTACAGTCTATATTGAGATTTAATATACACATAAAAACAACAGTAAATACGCCGTATATATATTTTATTCTCATACAAAACTAAGCATCAAAAATCAATTAACACTTTTTTAGATTATTGAACAAGACGAATCACACTATTTTTTTGTAATTTCGCATGCAATTTAAATCTAAAATTATTGCATAATGTCATTCGTATCTGATAAAATTGTTTCCGATGGATTAACATTTGACGACGTTCTTTTGGTACCAGCTTTTTCTGAAGTTTTGCCTAAAGACGTAAGTCTAAAAACTCAATTCTCACGCACCATTACGCTAAACACCCCAATTGTTTCAGCAGCAATGGATACCGTAACTGAATCAGCTCTAGCTATTTCAATTGCTCGTGAAGGTGGAATTGGAGTTATCCACAAAAACATGAGCATCGCTGCTCAAGCCAAACAGGTTTTAACGGTTAAAAGAGCCGAAAATGGGATGATTTATGATCCTATTACAATTGCTCCAAACAAAACAGTTAAAGACGCTCTTGCTCTTATGAAAGAGTATAAAATTGGAGGTATTCCTGTTGTTGACGAAAAAAGGGTTCTTCTTGGAATTGTTACCAACAGAGATTTACGTTTTGAGTTGCAGATGAACAAAGCCATTTCAGAAGTTATGACTTTTGAAAACATTGTCACAACAAACTCAGGCACAGACCTTGATCAGGCTGCTGCAATTCTTCAATCTCACAAAATTGAAAAATTACCTGTTGTTGATTCTGACAACAAACTCATTGGATTAATTACTTATAAGGATATCACTAAAGCAAAGGATAAACCTTTTGCCTGTAAGGATGAAAAAGGGCGTTTAAGAGTTGCTGCTGCTGTTGGTATCGCAGCTGACACACTTGATCGAGTTGATGCTTTAGTAAAAGCTAGTGCTGATGCTATCATTATTGACACGGCTCACGGACACTCAAAAGGTGTGGTTGAGTTGTTGAAAAAGGCAAAAAAACAGTATCCTGAAATGCAATTCATCGTTGGAAATATCGCAACACCAGAGGCAGCTAAGATGCTTGTTGAAGCAGGTGCTGATGGCGTGAAAGTTGGTATTGGTCCGGGATCAATTTGTACTACACGTGTCATTGCAGGTGTGGGTGTACCACAACTTACAGCTATTTACGAAGTAAGCAAAGCCCTTGCCGGAACTGGAGTTCCTGTAATTGCTGATGGTGGATTACGTTACTCGGGTGATATTGTTAAAGCTCTTGCAGCTGGTGCAAACTCAATTATGGCTGGTTCACTACTTGCCGGAGTTGAAGAGTCTCCAGGGGAAACGATTATTTTCAACGGTCGTAAATTTAAGGCTTACCGTGGAATGGGATCAATTGAAGCAATGGAAAAAGGTTCAAAAGACCGTTATTTCCAGGATGCGGAAGATGATATCAAAAAATTAGTTCCGGAAGGAATCGTAGGACGTGTACCTTACAAAGGAACACTTTACGAAGTAATCTACCAACTACTTGGTGGTTTACGTGCCGGAATGGGTTATTGCGGTGCAGCTAATATTGATGCACTTCACAATGCCAAATTTGTAAAAATTACAGCTTCGGGTATGGCTGAAAGCCATCCTCACGATGTCGCAATTACTCGTGAAGCTCCTAATTATAGCAGATAATCTTTTTAAAGATTAATATGATAATCGGCAATTGGTCTTGGACTAATTGCCGATAATATTTGAGTTTAAAACCTATTTAAAGCTAATTTATGACAAGAAATATCATCTTACTATTCATTCTCTTAGGATTTATATCGTGTAACTCAAATAACAACTCTGACAATCCTATCGTTGCAAAAGTTGATGATTCTTATTTGTATCTAAATAAAATACGAGAACTTATCCCCAATGACATTTCAAAAGAAGACAGCTTAAGAATTGCTCAAAACTACGTTCACCAATGGATTAAAAAACAGCTACTTGTTGCAAAAGCTGAACTCAACCTTTCCGAAAAAGATCAAAATGTTGAAGAAATGGTTGAAGATTACCGCTCTTCACTCATCATTCATAAATACCAGCAGCATTTAATCGAACAAAAACTCGATACCGTTGTTACACATGCTGAAATCGATAAATACTACCGTGATTATCCTGGTAACTTTCTACTAAACCGTAATATTGTTAAGGCTGTTTACATTAAAGTTCCTAAACCTCTCCCTCAAGCTAAGAAGATCATACAAATCTATAAATTGAAGAAAGATGAAGATTGGGAGAAATTAGAGGACTACTGCTTTCAAAATGCCACAAAATTTGATAATTTTAGCGAGCAATGGATTTATTCTCAAAACTTGCTAAGTCAAACGCCTATTAAGATTAAAGATGAAGCCAATTTTCTAAGACAAAATAAGTATTTTGAAACCGAGGATAGTACATTTCATTATTTTATAAATATTCAGGATTACAAACTTAAAAAGGAACTAGCCCCCCTTTCATTTGTTGACGAGGATATTCGAAAAATAATTATCAATAAGAGAAAAATTCAGTTTATTAAAAATATGGAGGAAAGTATCTTTAAAGATGCCGAATCAAAAAACAAATTCAAAATTTACTAAACTATCACATATGCGCAACATTATTTTTAAAGTCTGCACGTCACTAGCATTATTGGCTATCCTTTTTACAACGGCTCATGCTCAGGATAATTCTATTGATAAGATTATTGCTGTAGTCGGCAATCAGGTTGTCTTGAAATCTGACGTAGAAAATCGTTTTCTAGGCTTACAAGCACAGGGCTACCAGTCTGGGAGTGTAGATTTGAAATCGGAGATCTTTGAAGATCTTTTGATTGAAAAGTTGATGATTGCACAAGCACAGGTCGATAGTATTGAGGTGACTGAACAAGAAGTTGAGAACGATTTGGAACGCAAAATCGAAATGTATATTCAACGAATTGGTTCAAAAGAAAAGCTTGAACAATATTTTAAGAAAAGTATTTCTGATATGAAAAATGAGTTGCGTGACATGACACGTAACGACAAGATTAAGCAAAAGATGCAGGCTGAGATTACTAAAAACATCACAGCAACACCTGCCGAGGTTCGCGAGCTTTATAACAACATTTCTAAAGATAGTTTACCTGTCATACCTGGAGAACTGCAAATTCAGCAAATCACCAGAAGTCCCAAAATTACAGATGATGAAAAAGATCGAATCCGTGAAAAACTAAGAAATTTCCGTGATCGAATCATGAAAGGTGAAAGTTTTGCAACCTTAGCTGTTCTTTATTCTGAAGACCCGGGTAGCGCTCCACGTGGTGGCGAATTGGGATTTACACCCAGAGCCAATTTGGTTCCTGAATTTGCTAACGAAGCTTTCAACCTAAAGCCAGACAAAATATCGAAGATTGTTGAATCGGAATATGGTTTCCACATCATTCAACTTATCGATCGTAAAGGAGAAAGAATCAATGTTCGCCACATTCTTCTTAAGCCACACATTCAACAGGAAGACAGAACTGCAGCAACTCAGCAACTGGATAGTATTGCTGATATGATTCGTAATGATAAAATCAAATTTGAAGAAGCTGCATTCTATTACTCAGATGACAAAGACACTAAAAACAATGGCGGTTTAATTGTAAACCAGTATAATTCGAGTTCTAAATTCACAAAAGAAAGCTTAGCTCCGGCCATTGCCAAAGCAGTCAACAAACTTAAAGTGGGTGAAATTTCTGAAGCTTTTCTTGATGATCAAAGAGGGCAAGAAGCCTATAAAATCATTAAAATTAAATCACAAACTAAGCCTCATAAAGCTAATTTAGCCGATGACTGGAACCAGTTTGAAAACATGCTTAAGCAACAAAAACAACAAGACTTGCTTAACAAATGGATCAGCGAAAAACAATCATCGACTTATATTAGCATTGATGATTCGTATAAGAATGCTAAATTCAGATTCAAAAACTGGATTAAGTAATATTAACGCATACAACAATCAGACACAGCATAAGTTGTGTCTGATTCTTTGTTTTTGTTATTCTTGAAAATTAAAATTTTCTGTGATGAATTTTATAACTGAAGTTGAGGCTGCCAATGCCTTAAAAAGCAAATACGACGCTTTACTTTCCGAAATCAAGAAAAAGATTTACGGTCAGGATGATATCATCAAACAGGTATTAATTTCAATTTTCAGTAACGGACATTGCCTACTGGTTGGTGTTCCAGGACTAGCAAAAACATTACTTGTAAATACCATTTCACAAGCCCTCGACTTAAAGTACCAGCGCATTCAGTTTACGCCCGACCTGATGCCTTCGGATATAATTGGTACCGAAATTCTGAACAGCGACAGACAATTCAAATTTATTCAAGGCCCGCTCTTTGCCAATATTATTTTGGCAGATGAGATTAACCGTACCCCTCCTAAAACTCAATCGGCACTATTAGAAGCCATGCAGGAAAAGGAAGTAACGGTCAATGGTAAAAATTATCAGCTCGACAAGCCATTCTTTGTTCTTGCAACTCAAAATCCGATTGAACAAGAAGGAACCTATCCTTTACCCGAAGCGCAACTCGATCGTTTCATGTTTAGCATTTACCTTGACTACCCAAGCTTTGAGGATGAAATCAGCATTGTTGAAAACACAACCTCAGGAAAAACATTCGAAATTGAAACAATCATGTCTGCTCAGGAAATTAGTTATTACCAAAGCTTGATCCAAAAAGTACCCATTAACCGAAATGTATTGGAATATGCTGTAAATTTGGCTGCTAAATCACGACCAAACACAGAGTATGCAAGTGCAATCACAAATAAATATATCAATTGGGGAGCCGGTCCCAGAGCTTCACAATATTTAGTTATCGGAGCCAAAGCTCACGCTATCATTTCCGGGAAATACTCTCCGGATATCGAAGATGTAAAAGCCGTAGCCGTTTCAATTCTTCGCCATAGAATCATGAAAAACTACAAAGCTGAAGCCGAAGGTGTCAGTATTGAAAATATCATTGAGGAGCTACTTAAATAAAGCTCAAATCAATTCATAACAATCGTAATAACAGTCTTTTCATTCATAAGTTATCATCAATGGCCAACATTGTAAAGAAATATTTCCCTCTTATCTTACTAATGGTAATTACATTACCACAGCTGTCCAATGCTCAGAAAAAATCAAAAATTCTAATTAAGAATTCCAATGATCTTAAAATTGATCGCGATCTTCATCCTGATGTAAATAAATTTATTGGAGATGTCTTTCTGACACATCAAAACCTGAAAATGTATTGCGACAGTGCCTATCAATATGATAAAAAAAATGAAGTTGAAGCTTTCGGTCATGTTCACATCATCAACGCAGATACGGTTCATATTTTTGGTGATTACTTAAGATATGATGGAGACACCCGCAGAGCTGAGTTGAGACAAAATGTGACACTTAAAAACCAAAGTGTAAAACTAACAACAGATAAGCTTGATTACGATATGACTCTTAACATCGGTTACTACGATGAAGGTGGCACAATCGTTGATTCAACCAATGTACTCAATAGTATTATTGGACGCTACTACACCAATGAGGATCTATTCTTTTTTAAAGATAGTGTTGTTCTTATCAACACCGATTACACCTTATACTCTGACACACTAAAATATCAAACGGTAAATAAAGTGGTGAATATTCTTGGACCAACTCGTATTGTTAGTGAGAAAGAAACACTTTATAGCGAATCGGGTTGGTACAACACACAAACAGGTATTTCTCACCTTCTCAAAAACACGACTGTAAACAGAGATAATTATCAGATTAAGGGCGATAGTATCTACTTAAACAAACATACCAAACAGGCCAAAATTTTCAGAAATGTTGAACTCAGGGACACCATCAATAAACTTATCCTAAGAGGACATTATCTGGAAATGCATAAGGATACCGAGGAAGCATTTTTAACCGACTCAACCCTCTTTATTCATGTAGGAGAACAGGATAGTTTATTTTTACATTCTGACACCATTCGCATTGAAAAAGACACTAATGATTTTAATAGAATACTGGCTTACAATAAGGTTAAATTCTTCCGTAAAGATCTGCAAGGCAGATGCGATTCGATGAGTTACTCACTTAAGGATTCAACTATGCGAATGTTTAACGATCCTATTGTTTGGGCCCAGGGTAACCAAATAACAGCAGATTCCATTAGTATTGAGAGCCAAAACAATGCGATTAAATATCTTCATTTCAGAACCAATGCCTTTTTGTGTTCAAAAGAAGACAGCACCTTATACAACCAAATAAAAGGCCGAAACATGCTCGGGCACGTCAATAAAAATCACCTTGATAAACTTGATATTATTGGAAATGGCGAAACGCTGTATTTCCCCAGAGATGAACATGGTATTATTGTAGGTATGAACGTCGCAAAGAGTAGTACAATCAGTATTGATATAAAAGGCCAAAAAATCGATCAGATTCTGTTTACAAAAAAACCGGACGGCAATATGTATCCTGTATTTGATATTGTCAATCAGAAACGTTTTCTCAAAGATTTTGAGTGGCGTGAACAACTTCGACCCAAAACTAAAGATGAAATCTTTATTTGGGAATCTGCCATAGAAAAACTCCAGGAAAAACTAAAGAAAAGACTTCAAAAAACAATTTCTGAAGAAAATAATGAGTCTGCTCCAAAACCCAAAGTAAAAGACACAAAAAAACGTGAGATGTAAAATCTCACGTTTTTTTTAATATTCATCTTCGTTAAATAGAAAATCTCCTTTGCTTGGGTAATCGGGCCAAATATCTTCAATACTCTCATACACATCCCCTTCGTCCTCGATTTCCTGCAAATTCTCGATAACTTCTAATGGCGCTCCCGAACGAATTGCATAATCAATTAATTCATCTTTGGATGCTGGCCATGGCGCATCTTCTAGCTTCGTAGCTAATTCTAGAGTCCAATACATAGTCTTATTTTTGCTTTTTTAAGTTTGCGAATATAATTTTTTTTTCTGAATCTACAAGTTTAACTCCCATTTTATTTCCGCCTTTCCCATATCAATCAAAACCTTACGGGAAAGAATGAATAAGTAATCAGAAAGTCTGTTTATATACTTCAATAATAATGGGTTAATATCGACTTCTACCGCCAACTGATTGGCTCGCCTTTCGGCACGACGACAAACAGTTCGGGCAATATGGCAATAAGCATTTAAAGGATCACCTCCAGGCAAAACAAAATTGTTTAATTCCGGTAAACTCTCATCCATTCTATCCATTTCGTTTTCCAACAAAAGGATATCATCCTCAGCAATAATCAGTTTTTCTTTCAAATCCGATTTTGTATCATCGGTAGCCAGACGTGAACCTATTAAAAATAATTTATTTTGAACAATAAGTAATGTCTCTTTCGATTTGGTCTCGATCTCATGAGATCGAATCAAACCAATATATGAATTTAATTCATCAACAGTCCCATATGCCTCGAGACGTAAGTGATGCTTAGGAACCCGAGTTCCACCAATTAATCCTGTGGTTCCGGAATCACCTGTTTTAGTATATACTTTAAACTTTGTCATGATTTTATTTTTTAGTCGTGATAAAAAATGTACTTAAAATATTTATCATTTTTCTATCAGCTACACAAAGTTAAAATTTAGACTCACATTTCATAACAAATTATTAAAGATTTTATATTAATAATTATCGGCTATTTATACGCACGTGCACTTAAATTATGCTCTTGCTTTTTTAAGCCCTTTCTCGCAATTAAAATTCCCACATCAAACAAATCCAAGCTCACAGTAAAGCGGTCCAATTTCTTTAAGCGATCCCATAACGAAATCATCTTTTCATCCCGATTAATATTTTCAATTATCAAATAGCATTCTTCATTTAGATATTTATCGAGATTTTGTTCAAACTTTAATAAAACTTCAGATGAAACAGACCTCGATATCTGGATAAAATCAAAATTCAAATCTGTATTTAAGTCTGAAAAAACAATATTACTTAGAGCTTGTTCCTTTAAAATTGGATGTGCAAAATCATGTACAAAACCACGCGCCCCCATACAATACAAATCTCGTCGCGTATCAGTCTTTGCCAGATAAATTAAATTTAATCCGGAATCATCTCCTATAAAAGCTAAACTTTTAGGATTTACAAAATTTACCAATCGAAATATAAAGCGATTTAATTTTGTGCAATCTTTTAAATGATTAAACTCCGATACATACCATAGATTTTCATCTTCTTTCAAATTTTTATTAGAAATCGCTCCCTCCAAAACCGAAAGAATATTCTGACATAACCTATCCAATTTCCGAAAAGGGTAATAATGCATTTTAGCCTCTATCACATTTCTAACAAAATGATACACAAAAGGAGAATCAAGGCCAAAACCTCTGTAATGTCTGGAAATTAATCGAGTAAAACGTTTTTGTATATGGTACTTAAAATGGGGCATCTGACTATATTTTAAGATTCTAAGTTGAAGATAAAAAAAAGTATCAAAATCAATAAATCTCCATTTGAAAAGTATAAGAAATTTAATTGTATTTTTGATTTTGTGAATCACCATTCAGGAGTTAGTTGAGACTTCTGTTTCTCTAACTAAAAAATGAAATCGAGTATTTAAATGTCAGAATTAGCAGGACAGGATATCAAATTTTTACCAGGTGTTGGGCCCAAAAAAGCCCTGCTCCTAAAGCAGGAATTATCTGTACACAGCTACGAAGATTTGCTGTACCATTTCCCTTTCAAATATATTGACAGAACGAAGTTTTATGCCATATCTGAAATTCATTCAAAACTACCTTATATACAGGTAAAGGGACGAATAACGGATATCCAAACCATAGGCGAAAAACGCCAGCAAAGATTGGTTGCAAACTTTACGGATGGGCAAGGCATAATTGAACTAGTTTGGTTTAAAGGAATCAAATTTGTAAAACCGAATTTAAAAATTGGTGTCGAATATATTGTCTTTGGCAAACCTAATGAATTCAATCACAGAATTAATGTTGTGCATCCCGAACTTGAAGAAGCTAAGCCGAATAAGAACAAAATTCAGGCGGCTTTGCAAGCCTTTTATCCCACTTCGGAAAAGATGAAAGCAGGTTTTGTGAATTCAAAAACCATTCACAAATTTCAAGAAGGAATCCTTAATTCAGTAAATGGCAAAATACCTGAAACCCTCCCTGCCTATTTGGTCAACCATCTTGGCTTAATCAATCTACACGATGCTTTGTGGCAAATTCATTTTCCTGAAAATACCGAAATCCTTAAAAAAGCGCAGTATCGTTTAAAATTTGAAGAACTTTTCTACATTCAGCTGAATATTCTGAAAAAGAAAATGAAGAGAAAAATTCTCTATCAAGGACATCAATTCATTAAGATTGGTGAGTATTTCAATACATTTTTCCAGAATAATCTTCCCTTTGAACTAACCAGTGCTCAAAAGCGAGTTTTAAAAGAAATTCGTAAAGAAGTCGGTTTGGGTAAACAAATGAACCGCCTTTTGCAAGGTGATGTGGGGAGTGGAAAAACTTTAGTTGGCCTAATGAGCATGCTGATGGCTCTTGACAATGGTTGTCAGGCTTGCCTGATGGCACCAACTGAAATTTTAGCGACTCAGCACCTGGAAACCATCGCTGAATTTCTTGATGGAATCAATGTGAATTATGCCTTGCTGACAGGATCGACCAAGCCTAAGGACAGAAAAGTCATACACGAACATCTCATTAGTGGCGAATTACAAATTCTAATTGGAACACATGCTCTTCTCGAAGATGTGGTTCAATTCAAAAATTTAGGCTTTGTTATTATAGATGAACAACATCGATTTGGGGTTGCTCAACGGGCCAAATTATGGGCTAAAAATCCGATCCCTCCTCATATTTTGGTCATGACAGCTACGCCTATCCCCAGAACGCTGGCTATGACACTATATGGCGATTTGGAAGTATCTGTAATTGATGAACTCCCTCCCGGACGAAAACCCATTCAAACCGTTCATTATTTTGAAAACAAAAGACAAGAGGTTTACAAATTCATGAAAAAACAAATTGATTTGGGGCGTCAAATCTATTTAGTTTATCCGATGATAAAGGAATCGGAAAAAATGGATTACAAAAATCTTGAACAGGGCTATGAATCTGTTGCCAGTTTCTTTTCGCCGGATAAATACAGCATCAGTATGGTTCACGGCAAAATGAAACCTGCCGAAAAGGATGCTGAAATGCAACGTTTTGCCAAAGGTGAGACACAAATTATGGTAGCTACTACAGTGATCGAAGTTGGTGTAAATGTACCCAATGCTTCAGTCATGATTATCGAATCGACTGAACGATTCGGACTGTCGCAACTCCACCAGCTCCGAGGTCGGGTTGGTCGTGGTGCCGATCAATCCTACTGCATTCTCATGTCGAGTTACAAACTGTCAAACGAATCGAAAAAACGAATCGAAACCATGGTCAGAACCAATGACGGTTTCGAAATTGCAGAAGTCGATTTGAAACTCCGTGGCCCTGGTGATATTGAAGGAACTCAACAAAGCGGTATTGCCTACGATCTTAAAATTGCCAATTTAGCAAAGGATGGACAAGTTTTACAATATGCACGAGATATTGCTCAAAGCATCCTTGATAAAGATCCTTTACTCGAAAAAGAAATCAATTTTACTCTAGCCAAACAAGTAAAGCGTTTAAGCAAAGCACAATTCAATTGGAGTGTTATTAGCTAGTGAGCCACACTGACGACTGACTTAAAATAAATGACGAATATTTAAAAATATGTGATTAATCTTAATAATTAGATTATTTTTGGCTCTCATTATTTTAATATACGTATAACCAAAATCTATAAATTAATGAGAAAGATCACCTTGGCTATCTTAGCCATTACACTCTCTGTCTTACTGTTGCCCCAAACAGTTAAATCTCAAGTCAATTTCGAATTCGAAAGTTCGTTTGAAAATATCAATCAAATAGATTCTGTCAGTCTGTTTTCTGCCGCATTTGGCTACGCCCGCATCGGAGAAAAAAACTATGCTGGTGTGCGTTTAAATCCCGAACTGAGATTGGGTAAACTTGGTGTTGGTTTCGATATTCCGGTTTATTTCAATCTGGACAATGGTAAGATGTATACCGACGAATTTAAAGATGGAAGCGGTGTTCTTCGTATGATTTCCTACTTAAGTTACGGACGTAAGAAAAAAGATCCTCTTTATATTAAAGTTGGCCAACTTAGAGGCGAACATGTAGGATACGGTAGTTTGGTAAACAACTACAATAACTCAATGAGTTTCGAAAAACGTAAAACTGGTGTTAGCTACGATATTTGTATAAAAAAGATAGTGGGTATTGAAGGAATGTATAGCGATTTCGATGCCAGTTCTTTCAATCTTTTCGCCATTCGTCCCTATGTTCGCCCGTTTGGAGCCAGCGAAATTCCTGTGATTAAAACACTGGATATGGGTTTCACTTATGTATCGGATAAAGACAAAAGCAAACGTTACGACGAAAGTCATGACATCAATCATTTCCTTAAAGACGGTATGAATGCCTGGAGTGTTGATATGGGAATTACCCTTGTCAACTCATCAGTTTTCAATTTAGGATGGTATGCACACTACAGTAAATTAAGAAAAGTTGAATCGGATAGCTTAAAAACCTATTTCGCAGCACCTGAAACACTGGCTAATTACGATAGTGGTACAGGAATGGGGATCGGTCTGAATGCAAACATGAAGATTATTGGCAACCTGTTTAAATTAAATGCACGTATCGAAAGACTATGGTATAGCGACAATTACATGCCACAATTCTTCGATGCCATGTATGAATTGAATAAAGATGCTAAAATTGCTCAGTTAGGTAGAGCCGAAAAACAAGAAGGAATTTATGGCTCATTGAATGCAAGCATTCTTGATAAAATCATCATAGGGGGAAATCTTTTGCTACCTGATGACATAAACGAAACATCTCCTGCTTTCATGCAAATCCATTTGAGAACAAAAGACCTTTTCGATAAAATTCTGATTGAAGGAAGTTATAGTAAAGGAAATCTAACCAAACTAGATGATGCTTTCAAGTTTGATGAGAACTCATTAGCAGTGATGCGCTTTGCTTATAAAATCAGTCCGTTTCTTTATACCGGGGTCGATTACCGTTGGGCTTGGGTAGAAAAAGAAGATGGCAACTACAAAATTGACAATTCAGTAATGCCTTATGTGGCTCTAAGGTTTAATTTCTAGTACCTATTTAAGCAATATTTAAAGCGGAACTTGCATGTAGCAGGTTCCGCTTTATATTTTAAAACAAACCAACGCTCTAATTTTAAACAAAATACCACCCTCTCTCTATTTAGTAATGATAAGAAATAGCAGCCAACATATCGGAATAACACTGATTATATAAGGTCTTCAACAAGCTTTATATCTTAAAATCATTCTAAATTAAAAATGCTTTTCAGGAAATCAAAAAATAATGATTTTTTTCTCTAATCTTTCAAACAGACTGTGTCAAACAGAGATAGATGAAAAATTGCTATCTCTAGTTTACAAAAGAGGCGAAGTCCCTCTATTTAAACAAATAATAAATAAACCAGCCCCCTAATGCTATCTGACCTAAAGTGTTATTTTTGCTGATGTGTGATTTAAATATTAAGTGTTAGAGATTCTTTTTAAGGCAAGCTAATCACATCTTAACCAGAAAGATACTCTACATCATTAAGATTGCAAACATGTATTTTTGATAGCACTTTTAATACCGTTTATAAATCATACAACTAAATAGTAAGGTCAAAACACATGCAGAATAACAAGCAAATAGATCACGTCGGAATCATCACTAAGATAGAAGACGAAAAGATTACTGTCAGCATAATTAATGTATCGGCTTGTTCAGGATGTCATGCCAAATCGGCTTGCTCCATGTCCGATATGAAAGAGAAAGAAATTGATATCATCGACTACAGCAAATCTTTCGAAATAGGCGAAAAAGTTAAAGTGGTTTATAGCGAATCATTAGGTTGGCTGGCCCTTGTATTAGCTTATGTCTTACCCTTTATTATAGTTCTTATTACCCTGTTTATCGCTTCGGCATTTACCAACGAGCTAACAAGTGGCTTATTGGCTTTGGGTATCTTAATACCCTATTACAGTTTGCTCTATTTTTTTAAAGACAAACTAAAGAAAACGTTTTCATTCACTATACATAAAATTGTAAATATCTAAAAACAATGAACATTATAGTTATCACGATTATTGCTTTGTGTGCTATTGGAATTGCGGCTGCAATCATCCTTTATTTTGTAGCACAAAAATTCAAAGTATACGAAGATCCTCGCATCGACGAGGTAGAAGAAGCATTGCCTGCAGCAAACTGCGGAGGCTGTGGTTATCCGGGATGTAGAGGTTTTGCTGAAGCTTTAGTTAAGGCAGACGATATCTCAAACTTTTACTGCCCCGTTGGAGGCGCTCCGGTAATGTCTCACGTTGGTGCCCTTTTAGGACACGAAGTAAAAGCTGCAGACCCAACAGTTGCCGTTGTTCGTTGTAACGGAACTTGCGACAACCGACCTAAAACCAATGTTTACGATGGTGCAACTTCTTGTACAATCGCTGCCTCTCTTTATTCCGGGGACACAGGCTGTCAGTATGGTTGTCTGGGATTAGGTGAATGTGTGGACGCATGTAATTTCGATGCCATGTATATGGATGAAAAAACAGGACTACCTGTTATTATCGAAGACAAGTGTGTATCATGTGGAGCTTGTGTTAAAGCCTGTCCAAACAGCATTATCGAATTAAGAAAGAAAGGTCCTAAGAGCCGTCGTGTTTTTGTTTCATGTGTAAACAAAGATAAAGGTGGCATCGCTAAAAAAGCTTGTGCTGTAGCTTGTATTGGTTGTGGTAAATGTGTAAAAGAGTGTCCTTTCGATGCCATTACACTTGAAAACAACCTGGCTTATATCGATTACAATAAATGTAAGTTGTGTCGTAAATGTGTTGTGGTTTGCCCAACACAGGCTATTCACGAGCTAAACTTTCCTCCTCGTAAGGAAAAACCAGCCGATAAGCCTACTGCTGAAACTGTAAAACCAATGGCAAAGCCTACGGCTGAAAAAGCAGAAAAAAGCGAAGAGACTAAGAACGAAACATCTGATAACAAATAATTTTAAGTGCAAGTACTTAGAGTTATATAAGTATTTATAAATACTTAAAGTTCTAAAAGACTTTAGAAACTTGTAAATACTTTAAGCACTCAAGGCACTTAGAAACTAAAAAAACAAGGAGGACAATCAGTGTTAAAAACATTTTCAATAGGGGGTATTCATCCGCAAGAAAATAAACTTTCTGCCAACAGTGCAATCCAAGAATTGCCAATTCCCCAAATAGCAACAATTCCAATTGCTCAACATATTGGTGCACCTGCCAAAGTCATTGTCAAAAAAGGCGATGAAGTGAAAGTTGGTCAAGTGATTGCTCAAGCGTCAGGTTTTGTATCTGCAAACATCCACTCGTCAGTATCGGGAACAGTACTTAAGGTTGATGATGTAATGGATGCTACAGGATTCCGTCGTACATCTGTCGTTATTAAGGTTGAAGGCGATGAATGGCTGGAGCACATCGACAGAAGTGAAGAGTTGGTAACAGAAATTACCCTCACCAAAGAAGAAATTATCAAACGCGTTGGCGATGCAGGTATTGTTGGGCTTGGTGGAGCAACTTTCCCTGCTCATGTAAAACTTTCAGTACCTCCGGGAAAAACGGCTGAAGTACTTATTATCAACGCTGTTGAGTGTGAGCCTTATTTGACTTCTGACCACAGAGTGATGCTTGAAAAGGCTGACGAAATCATGGTCGGAGTAGAGATTTTAATGAAAGCACTCGATGTTAAAAGAGCCATCATCGGTATTGAAAACAACAAGCCCGATGCCATCGCTCACATGACTCAGATTGCAACAAAATATTCAGGGATTGAGGTCTGTCCTTTAAAAACTCAATATCCTCAGGGTGGTGAAAAGCAATTGATTTCTGCAACCATAAACCGTGAAGTTCCATCAGGAGCACTTCCAATTGAAGTGGGTGCTGTAGTACAAAACGTAGGAACGGCATTTGCGGTTTACGAAGCCGTTCAAAAAAACAAGCCTTTGTTCGAACGAGTTGCAACAGTTACTGGTAAATCGTTAAAAAATCCATCAAACTGGAAATTCAGAGTTGGAACACCTGTAAGCGACATTATTGAAGCAGCTGGTGGTCTACCTGAAGACACTGCCAAGATTGTTGGTGGAGGTCCGATGATGGGGAAAGCGCTGGTTAGCGTCGATGTTCCCTTGACCAAAGGTAGCTCTGGTTTACTCTTATTAGCTCAGGAAGAAACAGCACGTAAAGCAACCAAAGCCTGTATCCGTTGTGGTAAATGTGTTTCGGTATGTCCTATGGGATTGGAACCCTATTTGCTTATGGTTTTGGCTGACAAAAAAGAGTACGAGAGACTTGAAAAAGATGCTGTAATGGACTGTATTGAGTGTGGTTCTTGTAGTTTTACTTGTCCTGCAACCCGACCACTTTTGGATTACATCCGATTAGGTAAAGGTAAGGTTGGACAGATCATGCGTTCCAGAAAATAAACGAATAATAGTACTTAGAGTACTTGAAATGCCTAAAATACTTAAAGTTAAATGTAATGGATAATAAAGAATTCGGTAATCAGTTAGAAAAAAGAACAAAATTATTTGCTCTTAGCATAATTAAACTATCCGTTTCTTTACCCAATACACCTGAAAGTAGAGTAATTAAAAATCAAGTTACAAAATCAGGAACAAGTATAGGTGCCAATTACAGAGAAGCAAATAGATCTAGAAGCAAAGCTGATTTTAAGAATAAAATCAAAATTAGTGAAAGCGAGGCTAGTGAGACAGTTTATTGGTTAGAACTCATTGAAGATATGAACTGGGTAGCTCATGACAAGCTAAAAACAATTCTTATTGAAGCAAACGAGATTTTGGCAATATTTACATCTATTAGCAATAAACTAAAAAGTTAAACAAATGACTCTAAGTACTCATAAATACTTTAAACTCTAAGTACTAAAATATAATTAATTAATATCTAAAAAATATGAACACCAAAGTACTTGTCGCCCCATCGCCACATATACACAGTGGCGATTCCATACAAAAAAATATGTATGGTGTGGTTTACGCGATGCTTCCGGCTCTGTTATTATCCTTCTTTTACTTTGGAATGGGTGCCCTTATTGTGACCCTTACTGCCGTAGCATCATGCTATCTATTCGAATTCTTAATTCAAAAATATTTACTTAAGGTTGAGCCTTCGATTAATGATGGTTCAGCTTTAATCACCGGTATTCTTCTGGCCTTCAACATGCCTGCCAACCTACCTATCTGGATCATCATTATTGGTGCATTGGTTGCAATTGGCGTAGGTAAAATGACCTTTGGAGGATTAGGAAACAACGTATTCAACCCTGCACTTGTTGGTCGTGTTTTCCTATTAATCTCCTTCCCTGTTCAAATGACATCCTGGCCTAAAGCTCTAGGTTTTGAAACCTCTTATTTCGATGCCGCAACTGGAGCAACTCCTTTAGCAATCATCAAAGAAGGTTTGAAGAAAGGTGATTCTCTAACCGATTTAATGTCACAACTCCCATCCAGCACGGATATGTTCCTTGGCAACATGGGCGGTTCACTAGGTGAAGTGGCCGGAGCAGCTTTGGTTCTGGGCCTAATTTATATGTTGGTTAAAAAGATTATCACCTGGCATATTCCTGTTTCAGTTATTGCAACTGTAGCAATATTCTCAGGAATTTTAAACTTATCGAATCCTGAGGCCTATGCAGGTCCGGCTTTTCATATCCTAACAGGTGGTTTATTGCTAGGTGCTATTTTTATGGCAACCGACTATGTCACCTCTCCTATGTCGAACAAAGGGATGATCATTTACGGAATTGGTATTGGTATACTAACCGTTGTGATTCGTGTATTCGGAGCTTATCCTGAAGGCGTATCATTCGCAATTCTTATTATGAATGCATTTGTGCCACTTATTAATGTATCTGTTAAACCTAAGCGTTTCGGCGAAAAAAGGAAATAATCATGGCTGGAAAAAAAGAATCTACATTTATAAATATGGTTCTGGTGTTGTTTATAATAACACTGGTAGCATCAGCTGCTTTGGGTGGACTTTACGAACTAACCAAAGAACCAATTGCCGCAGCTAAGCTGGCAAAAAAGTTAAAAGCAATTAAAGAAGTTGTTCCTGCATTCGACAACAATCCTAGCGACGAAATGTCTGAAGTAGAAATGCCAAGTGGCGACAAGCTGGAATTCTATCCTGCCACAATGGGTGGAAATTTAGTTGGAACCGCTGTAAAAACCTTTACAACCAATGGCTTTTCAGGCTATGTTTGGGTGATGGTCGGTTTCTTACCCGATGGAACGATAAATAACTATTCGGTATTGGAACATAAGGAAACACCAGGTTTGGGAACAAAAATGGCGAATTGGTTTAAACCAACAGATCCTGCCAAACAAAAAAGCAGCATTATCAATAAAAATCCAGGCACAACCAAATTTATTGTAAGTAAAGATGGGGGTGATATCGATGCCATTACAGCAGCAACTATCAGCTCTCGTGCATTTCTGGATGCCGTACAAAAGGGTTACAACGAGTATATGAAAACCAAAACGAAGGAGGACACAAGTCATGAATAACTGGCAGAATTTTTCAAAAGGATTTTTCAAAGAGAATGCAGTATTTGTACTGCTGCTTGGAATGTGTCCTACATTGGGTGTAACCTCATCGGCAATCAATGGTATGGGAATGGGCTTGGCAACAACTTTTGTACTTATCATGTCGAATTTAGTTATCTCTTTAGTGAGCAGCCAAATTCCTGATAAGGTAAAGATTCCTTCTTTTATTGTTATTATTGCCTCATTTGTAACCATGGTTGATTTGGTGATGGCAGGTTTTGTACCAGCTCTACACGAGCAATTGGGTGTATTTATTCCTCTGATTGTAGTAAACTGTATTGTACTCGGTCGTGCGGAAGCCTTTGCTTCAAAAAACAAGATCATCCCTTCTATTATCGATGGTGCCGGTATGGGACTGGGTTTTGCTATGGCATTAACAATCTTAGGATCGGTTCGTGAATTGTTGGGTAGCGGAAAAGTTTTCGGCATCAGCATATTCAACGAAAATTATGGCATGCTGGTATTCGTATTGGCACCAGGTGCTTTCCTGGCATTGGGTTATCTGATTGCAATTATTAACCGATTAAGAAAAGCTTAAGGAGAACTAATCATGGAATATATTTTAATTATTATATCAGCCATATTCGTTAATAACGTTGTATTGGCACAGTTCCTTGGAATTTGTCCATTCCTTGGTGTATCGAAAAAAATATCAACAGCCGTAGGGATGACAGGCGCCGTAACCTTTGTTATGATTTTGGCGACTATCGTTACTTACCTGATTCAAAAATTTGTATTGGATGCCTTTGGTATTGGTTTTATGCAAACCATTACCTTTATTTTAATTATTGCGGCATTGGTTCAATTGGTTGAGATCATCCTAAAAAAAGTAAGTCCTCCACTTTATCAGGCTTTGGGTGTATTTCTTCCGCTGATTACAACAAACTGTGCCATTTTGGGTGTGGCCATTATGACTATTCAGAAAGATTACAACCTTTTAGAAGCCGTTGTATTCTCAGGTGCAACTGCCATCGGTTTTGGCTTGGCTCTTGTCTTATTTGCCGGTATTCGCGAACATCTTGACCTAATTGATCTGCCTAAAGGTATGAAAGGTACACCTGCAGCCCTAATTGTAGCAGGTCTGCTTGCAATGGCCTTTATGGGATTTTCAGGAATTGTTTAACAAATATTAAGGTTTTTTAAAATATTGTGCTATATTCGTACATCGTTTTAGAAATAACCTAAATCCCCATATGATCGTGCCCCGTGCACACAAGAAAAACAGCCGGTTCGAGCCCTCGATCTGGCTGTTTTTTTTATATATCATTCACAACAGACACGATTAATTGCATCTCTATCTGGCCCATTTAGATGGATTATTTTCAATATAATTTCTGATTTTTTGCAGGGCTTCACCATTTCGAATGATACACAACCTTTATACCATCTGATGATTCTCGATAAATGATCTGTACAGACGCGATTAATCGCGTCTCTATCTGGCCCATTTCGATGGATTATTTTTAACATAATTTCTGATTCTTTGCAGGGCTTCATCATTTCGAATGATATGATCATAAAATCGGGAATGCCACATGAAATCGGCATGGATTTTTCTCGATTCAAACGATACACGACCTTTATACCATCTAACGATTCTCGATAAATTATCCGATAACATCGGATTTTTAACGCCTGTAACGCCTCCTACATCCGTACAGACGCGATTAATCGCGTCTCTATCAGAACACGATCCATTATCATCCTGCTTATTAATAATGATAATACCATGAATATGATCGGGCATCACAACAAATTCATCTATGGCTGCAAATGGAAAACGCAATGGGATTTCATGCCAATATATTTCAGCCAATTTGCCTATTTCGGACAATTGCATCAGCCCATTCCTAATATTACCATGCAAAGTCCCAATAAGTTACAAAATCGATAACTGCCAGACAATTAATACTTAACGCAATCAACAATTGATTTCAGAAATAGAATCCTTGTACATCACTTAGCCCAAAAGTTCAGTTACTCATCCCCATGTCAACACAAAAGCTCCCATGTTAACTTTAAGGCTGTCATGTTAACAAGCGACTTGCCATGTCATGTTTTATGTGCTCATGTCGTAAAATAAGCTGCCATGTTAAGTTTTAGGCCTCCATGTTGAACATGAGCACTAAATAAATAGCATGGAGAGGCAAAGACAAACATGACCGAAGAATTAGCAACATGAAAGCGTAAAAACCAACATGACGATAAATTATAGAACATGAGTCCTTTATTTAAGACATAAAAAAACTCCGCTTACGCAGAGTTCTTTTTATTTAGCTTTGTATTAATCAATGATAACTTCTTCTATTTCATCTTTCTTGCGTCTGGCATTTTGGCTCTTCCAATGAGAACTTTCGTAGCCGACCAAACGTTTTTTGTCTTTCCAGAAAAGGTATTTTCCACAGGCGCGAACTTCATCCACCACTTCTTTTAGGTGAGTATAAGCTTTGTCGCGAGCAACCTTCTGCACATTGCCTTTTAACTTGCTCCCATTGGCTTCAGCCAGCAAATTAGCCCCTTCATCCGACATTGTACTTGCGGCATCTAACTTGGCTATATCAAAACCAATAGGCGTAAGCAAATCCTGATGTTTTAGCCCCAATTTCGAATAGGTTTTCAAATCCTGAATCATATCAGCATCACCTGTGCCTTCAGCAATCTCATCCACACGTCTCAAAAGCTCGGGCTCATTTCTGAACGCATATTTAAAGGCATGTTTCATTTCGCTACACAAATCGTAAGCGCCCGTAGCAAAGGCCTTCCACTCTTTTTCGGCGTCCTTGCCGGTTCGGCGCACAATAATCCAATCGGCTTGGTATTGCCGAAGGACTGTGGCCCGCACAGCTATTTCAGCAATTCGTTCTTCGCTAATGCCAGCCGTAGAAAGCTTTTCTTTATCCTGCATGGCCCAGGTTTCAAGGGTTTCAGTTTCGGCAAGGTAAACATTGCATGGCATGTTGGGTACTGAAATTTTTTCATCAGCTATTGCAGCAACCTGCGCTTTACATGTGGTAATTTGTTCTTCTGTAACCATTTTAATGAATTTGATTAATGAATAAATCGAAACCCAATTAAACTTATCAGACACATAAGACCAATGAGCTTCTTGTTCCTTCTAACAGATTCAAGAATTACAAGTTTACTTATGAATGGATATTTGTTATGCAGATCGTTAAAACAAAATAATGACATAAGAGAAATACCACACCAATGTATTATGTAATCTTAAACGCATATTGAAGTTAATTAAAAACACATCATAAAACAATCAAACACAAAGCAATAAGAACAAAATAGGGTGCAAATATTTCACACATTAAAGAAATAATCAGCTATTCAATAAAATCGGATAGACTCAATTTAAATTCAATCAAAATAACAAACACCCATTAATCTTAATACAAAAAGCTCATCAAAAGCAATTTGCCTTTGATAAGCTTTTATCAAATTGTCTGTCATTAATTACAAAAAGAACAGGAATGGCAAAACAATACCAATGGCAATAAGCCATTTTCCTATTCCTCTAAAGCCTTTTTTACCAGGAACCATCAACATGCCCGAAAGGGCAAAAAGTAACAAGGCAATAGCAAATATATCGGCCATTAGTGTCCAGCCTAATTTACTGTTGTAATGCAATTTATTAATAAAAAACACCCATAGTTTCTTCTGATAAACCTCAAAATTTAACTCCCCGGTCATCGGATTATAGGTTCCCAAACCACCCTTTAAGTAGAGGTTGTATGATTCGGATTCGGGTATAATTCTGTTTAATGCATAATCCGTTATATTCTCGTTCCAATAGGCTGTTAATTGCCCCGGACTAAGACTGGGGCTTAATTGATAACTGATATACTCTGTTTTATAAGCCGGATCCTCACCCTTTTTTTTATGATTCAGAATAATTCCCGAAATGGCATAAATAAGGGTGATCCCAACAAAAAAATAGCCCAGATAACGGTGAGTCAGTCTTAACCACTTACGAATAGCTTTCTTAGTCCACAACTTCATAATCTGTTCCGTCTACATAATAAATGGCATAATAATCTTTGTTGTTGGCTTTCATCCAATCGCGCATTTCTTTGATATTGGCCATCTCAGAACTGCAATGCTTCCCGCCTTCTTCAGTTTTATGCTTTTCTTTCACTTGCATTTCCCACTCATCAATCTCACTTGTGGCTAATCTTTTCTCACGAAGAATGCCGGTCACCACCAAATCGTTACCCGCTATTTCCTTATTAAAACCTTCAAGATCTCCTGTAGCTTCAACCCGAATAGAAAGATTCCCCTCCGTATTTTTTAAAATACATCGCTTGCCGGAATGGGCACACACGTGATTGACCAAACCTTTAAAACACACCTCTTGTCCAACCTTATCAGCAGCTACCGTCATCAATTGATCGATGCTAAGTACTGCTGTTTTTACCTGACTAATAACTTGCTGTTGGGTATTCTGTTTTTTCGACTCTGACTGTGTTGAATTGCATGACATAAACGCAAGACCCAGGACTAATAGACTTAGATACTTCATCAATTTTAGAATTTAGGATTAAACACTTTATTATTTCGTTTTTTTGAAAATCAAATTTATAATTAAGTTAACATATTTCCAAAAGGAATAACAATTCATTAACAACATAATACAAGACTAAAAACTCCTTTTATATTTATCAACATAGCATTTATTAAGCCTAAAACTATTCAAGGGTTCAAACTAAATACTTCTAACTATCTTTACAATCGGAATCCAGATAATCACATAAAAAAACAAAAATGAATCAGGACGACTTTGATAAAATCAAACAAATCAAAAAAGAAAACAAGGAAGCCTATAAGCCTTGGAGCAGACAAGACGATGATGAAATGATTAATCTTTTTTTTGACGGGGTCTCAGTTGGTGAAATGGCTATCAAACTAAACAGAACCAAAGGGGCTATTCGTGCCCGAATCCGTAAAATGGAGCTCACTCAAATTAAAAAGAAATCATCTCCCTCAGCTGATCAATCAAAAAAATAATTTAAAACGAATTCGTTCCGGTCTTTTATTATTAAAATATTTCCATACATTTGACAACGTTTTACGGGGGTGCCTTATACCATTTCATTTAAACTTGTGATATCTAATTCACTTTTTTTATGGTATAATTCCGATAAACAATCAGACAAATAACTTGAGTTTAAAGCAAAAGTTAGTTAAGCTGATTGCTAATCGGTATAAAAACCAGGCTGAGATTACACCCTTAATAACCTGATGCGGATAATGCCGACGAAGGGAGTTAATAGCATTCTGATTTCTGTTTACCAGCCTTCTGTAAAACACACATTTTTTTTTGAACATAGTAATTGATAAGGGGTGCCCTATGGGCTGAGATCACACCCTCATAACCTGATTCGGATCATACCGACGTAGGAATATCAAGCATAGGCCAAAGCCTCTTCTCATTTACTACAAAACAAACTCGTATGAAGGTTTATGTAAATGATGAAAGCATTACTCTGGCTGATGCTTCTACTATCTCGCAGCTGCTGAAGCAGCTCAACACATCTCCCAAAGGCATAGCTATTGCCATTGGCCCCAACATCATTCCCTCAAACTTATGGAATGAATACAAGCTCGAAGCAGACGATGAAGTTTTGTTGATTCGCGCCACACAAGGCGGTTAATCTCCTATCCAACAAAATCAATCCCAATATTCTATGACACCAATCGTTATCACCCCTGAGGAAATCCTTACGGATGAAGTTCGTCTTTGGGAAGCCCTTTTTCAATCGGGGCTTCAAAGGCTACATGTTCGAAAGCCACAAGCTTCAATTTCAGATTTAAGAAACATGCTTAATGACTTAGAAAAGCAATACCATTCACGCGTGATTCTGCACCAGCACCATATTCTGGCTGAAGAATTCAATCTGGGAGGAATTCATTTCAAAAGCGTCCATCAAACAGATGAATATCCAATAAAACGTCAAAATATAAGCCGGAGCAGATCCTGCCATACGCCCCTCGAAGTTTTGAACCACTACAAAACGCACGACTATGTTTTTTTAAGTCCGATTTACAATTCAATCTCTAAACAAGGCTACCCTTCTGCTTTCTACCCCAACGAGATCCAAACTTTATTTCAGGACCATCCTGAAATAAAAAACTGCATCGCTCTGGGCGGAATAAACAAGACGAATGTTCAGGATTGTCTGGATTTGGGATTTATGGGTTGTGCGCTTTTGGGAAGTATTTGGGAAGGCAAGCATCTCAGTCCGGAACTGGTCTCCAAACGTTTTTGTGAGATTCAGGCAAATTACAAAACGATGACAAAAAACACATCAATTTCAGATTTTCAATTCATTACAAACGATTTTTCCAAGCTGAATGAATTGGAACAAATCCAGCAGGTTTGTGAAGCCGGTGCCAAATGGGTGCAATTGCGATTAAAAAACCAATCCGAATACAATATTTTACAAGCTGGTAAACAAGCCTTGAAAATTTGCCAGCAATACCAAGCCAAACTCATCATAAACGATCATGCGCATCTGGTAAAAGAAATTGGTGCACACGGGGTTCACCTGGGCAAAGCAGACATGTCGCCCATTGCAGCCCGGGAACTATTGGGACGTGAATACATTATTGGTGGAACGGCCAATAATATAGATGATATTCGCCGACTACACCAGTCGGGTGTCGACTACATCGGCTTGGGTCCCTTTCGTTTTACGCAGACCAAAAAGAACTTAGCTCCTGTTTTAGGGCTCAATGGCTACAAACAAATCATAGAGCAGTGCCAAATTGAAAACATCCATTTGCCTATTGTTGCCATCGGCGGAATCAATATTGAAGACGTCTCCGATCTTGTGAGTAGTGGTTTGCATGGTATTGCTTTGTCCTCAGCCATTACATCAAGTAAAAATCTCATATCAACAACAACAAACTACCTTAAACAACTAATAAGTCCGTTATGCAAAAACTAATAATCGCGGGTCAGGAATTTAATTCCCGTCTTTTTCTTGGAACCGGAAAATTCAGTTCCAATCAACTTATGGAAGAAGCTCTGATTGCCTCTGGCAGCGAGATGGTCACCACTGCCCTGCGAAGAGTAGATATTCAAAACCCGGAAGACGATATCCTGAAGCATATCGATCCGAATCGTTTTAGATTATTACCCAATACATCAGGCGTACGTACAGCTAAAGAAGCCGTATTTGCAGCAGAACTTGCACGAGAAGCCCTGCAAACCAATTGGCTGAAACTTGAGATTCATCCCGATCCGAAATATTTACTTGCGGATACTATAGAAACGCTAAAGGCTTGTGAAGAATTGGCAAAAAAAGGATTTATCATTCTGCCCTATATGCAGGCCGATCCTATTTTGGCCAAACAGCTTGAAGAAGCAGGCGCCGCTGCCGTGATGCCTCTGGGTTCTCCAATCGGAAGTAACAAAGGCCTCATCACACGTGAATTTATCAAGATTATTATCGAGCAGGCAAACATTCCGGTCGTAGTCGATGCTGGCATTGGGGCTCCCAGTCATGCTGCCGAAGCCATGGAAATGGGAGCCGACGCTGTCCTGATTAATACGGCTATTGCTGTTGCAAATGATCCTATAAAAATGGCTGAAGCTTTCAAACTGGCCGTTCAAGCCGGTCGAATGGCTTTCGAAGCCAAACTGGGTGCACAACTTAACCAAGCCGAAGCAAGCAGTCCTCTAACTTCATTTCTAGACTTATAAGCATGCGTTTTTTTGACACCTTAAAACAATACGACTGGGAACAAATTAAGGACAGTATCTATGCCAAAACGAAACAAGATGTTTTGCATGCCCTTAATCAAGCCCAATGTGGTCTGGAAGATTTCAAAGCTTTGATTTCTCCTGCAGCAGCTCCCTTTTTAGAGCAAATGGCTCAAAAAAGTATGCTAGCAACTCAACAACGTTTTGGTAAAACCATACAACTTTACGTCCCCTTATACCTTTCAAACACCTGTTCGAATTCATGCGTGTACTGCGGGTTCAGTCACCAAAACAAAATTGAACGCGTAACCCTTAGCGAAGATCAGATTCTAAAAGAAGCTATGGCCATTAAACAAATGGGTTTCGAACACCTCCTTTTAGTCACTGGCGAACATCAAAAGGAAGCCGGTTTTACCTACCTGATGCGAGCTATCGAATTGTTGCGTCCTCATTTTGCCCAAATTTCGGTGGAAGTGCAACCCATGAGTACCGAAGAGTATCAGCAACTGAGACAAGCAGGATTGCATGCCGTTTACGTTTATCAGGAAACCTATCATCAGGAAAATTACAAAAACTATCACCCTGCCGGGAAAAAAGCAAACTTTCAATACAGACTTGAAACCCCCGACAGACTTGGGAAAGCAGGCATTCATAAAATTGGATTGGGTTGTCTTATCGGATTAGAAGACTGGCGTTCGGATATCTGGCACATTGCTCTGCATCTGTCCTATCTGGAGAAAACATACTGGCAATCCCGATACTCCATCTCCTTTCCTCGCTTACGTCCCAATGCAGGCGGCTTTCAACCCAACATGGTCATCTCTGACCGGGAACTTTTACAGGTTATATGCGCCTTCAGAATTCTGAATCAGGAAGTGGAACTCTCACTCTCGACACGGGAATCACCCACGTTTCGCGATCATGTATTCAAACTTGGCATAACAGCCATGAGTGCAGGATCAAAAACAGAACCGGGAGGCTATGCAGTACACACCAAAGCTCTGGAACAATTCGAGGTTTCGGATCAACGAAGCCCCAAAGAAATTGAAAGCATGCTACACGAAAAGGAATACGAGGCCGTATGGAAGGACTGGGATAGATATATGTGACAAGTGAAAAGGTTAAAGTGAAAAAAGAAACCACAGATTGAATCATCAACTGAAGACCATTTAACTATTAGACTGTTAGAACACAAATTAAAACGAACCTATGGCTATAACAAAACTAAATCATGAAGAACTGAACCGCTACCAGCGCCAGATCATCCTTCCAGATTTTGGAGAAGAGGCACAAATCAAACTAAAGAATGCAAGTGTTCTGGTTATTGGAGCAGGCGGACTAGCCTCCCCTATTCTAAAGTATCTCTGTTCAACCGGAGTAGGACGAATAGGTCTCATGGATGGTGATGTGGTTGAAGTGAGTAATCTGCAACGTCAAATCATGTATGATGAAAGCGACGCCGGACAATACAAGGTTGAGGTGAGCGCGCGAAAGCTGAAGGAACAAAATCCAAATATCGCTGTTGACTGTTTCAATTTCAGACTCACTCGTGATAATGCGGCTGACTTATTTGAAAAATACGATTTAATTATTGATGCCTGTGACAATTTTGAAACCCGTTACATCATTTGTCATGCAGCACAAAAAGCTGCTAAAGCCTGGATTTATGCTTCTGTGTTTGAATATGGCGGACAAGTTTCTGTTTTCAACCATATAACCCAAACGCAATACAGCGATTTGTATCCTGAAGCACCGGATCAAATTCCTCTTACAGATGGAGAAAAGATAGGCGTGCTTCCTGTTGTTCCCGGTTTAATTGGTCTGATACAAGCAAGTGAGGCCATTAAGATCATTACAGGCATTGGTCAAATACTCGACGGCGAACTGCTGCTCTACAATGCTTTGGACTTAAGCTGTAGAAAACTAAAAATTGGGAAACAAGACTAAAGGTTTAAAGGATAAAGTTATTCAAAATTAAAGGCGATATCCTGAAAACCGACAACTGACAACTGATAACTGATTTAGACTGTTAGACTGTTAGACTGTTAGACTGAAAAATAAAAAACCAGTCTTTCGACTCTTTGGACTTTTGATCCTTTCGACTTTTAAATAAAAACAAATACTAAACAAAAATATAAAATGAATAAGACAGACATCAACAACATGATATCAAGGGATGGATTCCCAAATTCAGAAAGAATTTATATCAAAGGTAAAATGGAAGGTGTAAATGTGGCCATGCGACAAATTAAGCTAAGCCCAACACGAAATTCTGATGACACACTTGAGGAGAATGCGCCGCTTACAGTTTATGATACTTCAGGTCCATTCACCGATCCAAACATCAAAATCGATTTGAATAAAGGCATCGATAAAATCAGACAGCCCTGGATTGAAAGCCGAAAAAATGAGATCATCCAAACCCAAATGTATTTCGCAAAACGAGGCATCATTACCCCCGAAATGGAATATGTTGCCATTCGTGAAAATCAGGGTTTAAGCGAAGAGCAGCTGCAAAAAGGTGAAAAATTGGTTACACCTGAATTTGTTCGCGATGAAGTGGCAAGTGGTCGTGCCATTATTCCTGCCAATATCAAGCACCCTGAGAGTGAGCCTATGATTATTGGGAAAAACTTTCTGACGAAGATTAATGCCAATATTGGAAACTCACCGGTTGATTCCAGTATCGAAAAAGAAGTAGACAAATCCGTTTGGGCTTTCCGCTGGGGAGCAGATACCATTATGGATTTGAGTACCGGTGATAATATTCATCAAACCCGCGAATGGATTCTCCGCAACTCTCCTGTACCAGTGGGAACCGTTCCTTTGTATCAGGCTCTTGAGAAGACAAAAGGTAAATCCGAAGATTTAAGCTGGGAGGTTTTCCGTGAAACACTGATTGAACAAGCCGAACAAGGGGTCGATTACTTTACCATTCACGCTGGCTTGCTTTGGCGACATATTCGTCACACCATCAATCGCACAACGGGGATTGTATCACGTGGGGGTGCCATCATGGCCAAATGGTGTATGTATCATCATCAGGAAAGCTTTTTGTATACCCACTTCGATGAAATTTGTGACATCCTGGCCCAATACGATATAGCCATCTCTTTAGGTGATGCTTTACGTCCGGGCTCGATTGCTGATGCCAACGACCGTGCTCAATTTGCTGAACTGGAAACATTAGGTGAACTTTGTCAACGTGCCTGGGATAAAAATGTTCAGGTTATGATTGAAGGTCCTGGACATGTGCCCATGCATAAGATTAAGGAGAATATGGAATTACAAGAGAAGCTTTGCCATAATGCTCCTTTCTACACTTTAGGTCCTATCACAACCGACATTGCTCCGGGTTACGATCACATTACCTCAGCTATTGGAGGTGCCATGATTGGCTGGTTGGGAACTGCCATGCTGTGCTACGTTACACCGAAAGAACATTTGGGATTGCCCAACAAAGACGATGTTAAAACAGGTGTGATCACCTACAAGATTGCAGCGCATGCTTCTGATTTGGCAAAAGGGATCGTTGGTGCACAGGTTCGGGATAATGCCATGAGTAAGGCCCGTTTTGAATTCCGATGGAAAGATCAATTTTGCATTTCCCTTGATCCGGAAACTGCTATGAAATACCACGATGAAACCCTTCCTGATGAAGGTTCAAAACAATCGCACTTTTGCTCGATGTGCGGCGAACATTTCTGCTCTATGAAAGCCAGTCGCGATGTACGGGATATGGCTGCAAAAAAAGAGAAGAAACGTCAGGAATTTATAGAGGCCGGAGGTGAAGTTTACAACTAATCCGCTTCCCTTTTATCAATAAATAAAATCGCCCTGCTTGGAATAAGCAGGGCGACTAAAAAAACACAGCCTCTTAATCTATGATAATCTTCTTCATTACAATTCTATTATCCAACTCTACTTTTAAGAAATACATGCCTGACTTAAGTGATAAATTCAAGTACGTTTTCTTCTCATAAAGTTTCTGACTATAAACAAGCTTTCCACTTAGATTAATCAGTCCAACAGTAGCATCATTAATAGGACGCTTATTCAATTCGATATAAAAAGCGCCTTTTGAAGGATTAGGATATAAAAAGATATTCACCTGATCAGCATCTATATCTTCAATTCCTGTCACATTGTCAACAGTCACAACCACTGAACTCTCTTCTGAATATAATTTTCCGTCATTTACAACAAGCTTGAAAACAAAATCAGTAGAAACAAGCACATTAGGAGACATGAATATCGGTTTAGGATCGTGAATATCTGATAACTCAATCCCATCAGGAGCAGTCCAAACAAAGTCTAAATAATCACCATCCGGATCATAGGAATTCCAGGCATCAAGTGTCACCTTCGAATTATTGGGTACAATTTGATTTTCTCCAGCAATGGCAACAGGTCTTTCATTTACATCCCTAATTGTAATCACTACCTCTTCAGCAGTTGACGTATACAAACCATCAGAAACACAAATACCTAAATGGTAATTTTTTTGATTCTCAAAATCAATCATGGCATTATCAGCAATACCTAGTTGTCCGGTAGCTGAATTAATTACAAAAATACCATCCGAATTCCCTGATAAAATTGCCCATTCAGTAAAGATGGTTCCGGAATCGGCATCTGATGCCAAAACTGTCACAAAATTTGTATGATTTGCAATATCCTCATCTATAGAGTAGTTCTGATCTGATATAACAACAGGCGTATTATCGTTGATATTATTCACATTAACCGTGATTGCCTCTGGAACGCTGATATTGGTTCCATCACTTACAGCCACTTCTAATGAATAACTTGTTTGAGTCTCGAAATCCAAATTCGAATTATCTTTAACAGTAATTACACCACTCACTGGATCAATAGCAAAAATCGCATCATCATTACCACTGGTAATTGTCCAATTACTGAATATTGTCCCGGCATCACTATCTGTAGCTAAAACAGTACCAAGACTTACATCATTAAGTGCATCCTCATTTACTGAAAAACTTTGGTTTGATACAATTACCGGAGTCTCATCATTATCCGTAATCGTATAGGTATGAACCGTATTAGTGCCCAATATCGCATTCACAGGATTCGAAAGGCTTACAATCACGGTTTCATTATTCTCATCCAACAAGTCATCGACAATACTTGAGATTGTAATAGTATTACTGGCATCTCCGGCTGCAATGGTTAAGGTACCATTTGCCAAAGTATAATCAGTTCCACTCCCCGTCGCTGTTCCAGTTACCGCATAATCAACCGTAACGATCAAACCACTTGCTGCAGAAAGATCGACTTGCAAATCAGCACTACTTACCGATTCCAAACCATTTGATGAAACCGTATTAAATGCAATACTTGGAGCTGAATCATTATCATTAATGGTATAGGTATGAACCATATTTGTGCCCAATGTAGCATTCATTGGATTCGAAAGAGTTACAATCACGGTTTCATTGTTTTCATCCAACAGATCATCAACAATACTTCCGATTGTAATATTATCGCTAACGTCTCCGGCTGCAATCGTCAAGGTACCATCTGCCAAAGTATAATCCGTTCCACTTCCACTGGCTGTACCCGTTACTGTATAGTCAACTGTAACTGTTAAGCCACTTGCTGCGGAAAGATCAACTTGTAAATCTGCGCTGCTTACCGATTCCAAGCCATTTGATGAAATCGAATTAAACCTAACAGTTGGCATGACATCATTATCCGTAATCGTATAGGTATGAACCGTATTACTTCCTAATGTGGCATTTGTTGGATTAGAAAGCGTCACAATCACCGTCTCGTTATTTTCATCCAACAGATCTTCAACAATACTTCCGATTGTAATATTATCGCTGGTATCTCCGGCTGAAATCGTTAAGGTACCAGCTACTAAAGTGTAATCTGCACCTGTTGCTGTTCCTGTGAGCTCATAGTCTACAGTAACGGTTAAGCCACTTGCTGCGGAAAGATCAACCTGTAAATCTGCACTACTTACCGATTCCAAGCCATTTGATGAAATGGAATTAAACGCAACTGTTGGCGTGGCATCATTATCCGTAATCGTATAGGTATGAACCGTATTACTGCCCAATGTCGCATTCGTTGGATTTGAAAGGGTAACAATCACCGTTTCATTATTTTCATCCAACAAATCATCAACAATACTTCCGATTGTGATATTTTCACTTGTACCTCCAGCTGCGATCGTTAAGGTCCCATCAGCTAAGGTGTAATCCGTACCACTTCCACTAGCCATACCGGTGACCTCATAGTCTACGGTAACTGTTAAGCCACTTGCTGCGGAAAGATCAACTTGTAAATCTGCGCTGCTTACCGATTCCAAACCATTTGAAGAAGTGGAATTAAACGCAACAGTTGGCGTGGCATCATTATCCATAATCGTATAGGTATGAACCGTATTACTTCCTAATGTGGCATTTGTTGGATTAGAAAGCGTCACAATCACTGTCTCGTTACTTTCATCCAGAAGATCATCAACAATTCCTGAAATCGTAATATTATCACTGGCGTCTCCGGCTGCGATCGTTAAGGTCCCATCAGTCAAAATATAATCAACTCCACTTCCACTGGCTGTGCCCGTAACCGTATAATCAACCGTAATAGTTAACCCAAATGCAACAGAAAGATCAACTTGCAAATCTGCACTACCAATCGATTCTGATCCAGCTGAAGAAGCCAGATTAAAAGCGATCTCCGGTGGAGTATCATTATCCGTAATCGTATAAGAATGAACTATATTACTACCCAATGTGGCATTCGTTGGATTTGAAAGAGTCACAATCACCGTTTCATTATTTTCAATCGACAAATCATCAACGATTCCTGAAATCGTAATATTCTCACTGGCGTCTCCGGCTGCGATCGTTAAAGTACCATCTGCTAAAGTGTAGTCCGTACCACCTCCATTGGCCGTACCGGTGACCTCATAGTCTACAGTAACAGTTAAGCCACTTGCTGCGGAAAGATCAACTTGTAAATCTGAGCTGCTTACCGATTCCAACCCACTTGAGGAAGTAGAATTAAACGCAACAGTTGGCGTGGCATCATTATCCGTAATCGTATAGGTATGAACCGTATTACTGCCCAATGTGGCATTCATTGGATTCGAAAGAGTCACAATCACCGTCTCGTTATTTTCATCCAAGAGATCATCAACAATACCTGAAATCGTAATATTCTCGCTGGTATCTCCGGCTGAAATCGTTAAGGTACCAGCTACTAAAGTGTAATCTGCACCTGTTGCTGTTCCTGTGACCTCATAGTCTACGGTAACGGTTAAGCCACTTGCTACGGAAAGATCAACCTGTAAATCTGCACTACTTATCGATTCCAAACCATTTGAGGAAACCGAAGTAAACGCAACTGTTGGCGTGGCATCATTATCCGTAATCGTATAGGTATGAACCGTATTGCTTCCCAATGTGGCATTTGTGGGATTCGAAAGCGTCACAATCACTGTTTCATTATTTTCGTCCAACAAATCATCAACAATACTTCCAATTGTAATATTATCACTGACATCTCCGGCTGCGATCGTTAAGGTGCCATCTTCTAAAGTATAGTCAGCACCAATTGCTGTTCCTGTGACCACATAATCAACTGTAACCACCAATCCACTTGCTGCGGAAAGATCAACTTGTAAATCTGCGTTACTTACCGATTCCAAGCCATTTGATGAAGTAGTATTAAACGCAATTGTTGGCGTAGCATCATTATCCATAATCGTATAGGTATGAACTGTATTGCTCCCTAATGTGGCATTCGTTGGATTTGAAAGGGTAACAATCACCGTCTCGTTATTTTCATCCAACAGATCATCAACAATACTTCCGATTGTAATATTATCACTAACGTCTCCTGCAGCGATCGTTAAGGTGCCATCTGCTAAAGTGTAGTCAGTTCCACCTCCATTGGCCGTACCGGTGACCACATAGTCTACTATAACGGTTAAACCACTTGCTGCTGATAAATCGACTTGCAAATCGGCACTACTTACCGATTCCAAGCCATCTGATGAAATCGAATTAAACGCAACTGTTGGCGTGGCATCATTATCCGTAATCGTATAGGTATGAACCGTATTTGTACCCAATGTAGTATTCGTTGGGTTCGAAAGAGTTACAATCACTGTTTCATTATTTTCATCCAAGAGATCATCAACAATACTTCCGATTGTAATATTTTCACTTGTACCTCCGGCTGCAATCGTTAAGGTGCCATCTGCTAAAGTGTAATCCGTACCACTTCCACTGGCCGTACCGATTACCTCATAGTCTACAGTAACGGTTAAACCACTTACAGCTAAAAGATCAACTTGTAAATCTGCGCTACTTACCGATTCCAAGCCATTTGATGAAGTGGAATTAAACGCAACTGTTGGCGTGGCATCATTATCCGTAATCGTATAGGTATGAACCGAATTACTTCCTAATGTGGCATTCGATGGATTTGAAAGGGTAACAATCACCGTCTCATTGTTTTCATCCAACAAATCATCCACAATACTTCCGATTGTAATATTATTGCTAGCATTACCAGCTCCAATCGTTAAGGTTCCGTTTGCAAGAGTATAATCAGTCCCACCACCAGTTGCTGTTCCGGTTACTGCATAGTCAACTGAAACATTCAATCCACTTACTGCTGAAATATCGACTTGTAAATCTTTACTACTTACTGATTCTGCTCCATTCGAACTTGTCGAATTAAAAGCAATTGTTGGTGTTGCATCATCATCGTTAATTGTATAAGTATGAACCGTATTTGATCCTAAAGTTGCATTTACAGGATTCGACAATGTAACAATAACTGTTTCGTTATTCTCATCCAACAAGTCATTTACAATATTTACTATTGTGATATTGTCATTAGCAGATCCTGCAGTAATAGTCAGTGTTCCATTAGCCAATGTATAATCATTACCACTTCCTGTTGCTGTTCCGGTTACTGTATAATCAACTGTTACATCCCTACCGCTTGCTGCAGACAAATCAACTTGCAGATTAGCCGAACTAACAGTTTCATCACCATTTGAACTTGTCAAATTAAAGGCTATTGTTGGTTTTGCATCATCATCACTAATTGTATAGGTATGAACAGTGTTTGTTCCTAAAGTTGCATTTGATGGATTCGACAATGTAACAATAACTGTTTCGTTATTCTCATCTAAAAGATCGTTTATAATACTTGCTATTGTGATATTATCTGATGCTGACCCTGCACTTATTGTTAACGTTCCGTTTGCTAAAGTATAATCTGTTCCACTGCCAGTTGCTGTTCCAGTTACTGCATAGTCAACTGAAACATTCAATCCACTTACCGCTGAAAGATCAACTTGTAAATCTGCACTGCTTAATGATTCTACACCATTTGAAGAAGTAGCATTAAAAGCAACAGTTGGCGCTTCATCATCATCCGTAATTGTTACTGTTTGCTGTTGTGTTCCTGCTTCTGTTCCATTTGTTACTCCTGTAACATCTATAATCACAGTCTCATTATTCTCATCAATAACATCCTGAGTGGCAGTTATTGTTGCTGTACCCGTTATACTACCAGCGCTAATAACTATTGAAGTTGAAGATAAACTATAATCACCTGCTGATGCTGTACTTGAACCATTTACCGCTAAACTTACAGTAGTAATTTGATTTGATGCTTCACTTAAAGTAGCAGTAATAGTGGAAACTTCAGCAGCTTCGGCAACAGTTGTAGATGAAACAGATAAGGTAACGCTTGGCCCACTGTTAGTAGCACCAATTGTTGCAATCCCTTTAGTAAAATCGTTACTATCAACATCAGTATCTAAACCATTAGTATAGCGTTGTACTGACTCGTCGTATATACCTGTTGAACCACCATCTGGCGCCTCTCCTGAGCCTCCTCCAAGAACAACAACATCAACTATAGCCCCACCTGAATCTTTTAGATTGATAGTTATCGAATTATTCAACAAACCAGCGCCAGCAGGATTTCCTAAAACCAAATAATCTCCTGCCATTGTGTTTGCAAATGAACCACCTCCAATATAATTCGAAACAGCAAACGCTCCAGTATTCGTTAAATTACCCGTAATGTCACTTCCATCTAAAAGTTCAATGGTCCATTCCGTTAAATCAATACCTGTCGAATTAATGTATAGCTCCACCCATTCATCATTAGAACCAGAGGTCCCTCCCGGAGCTGAAGCAAAAGAAGTACTACTCCAATCCTGTTGCGGATCGGTCACCACCTCGTTGATCACTACATCAACAGTGGTAAAATTAAGAGTGGAATTGCCGCTGATACCAGCAAAAGAATTTCCACCATCATCATCTAAGGCAGTTCCATCTATTTCAATATAATAGCCTGTTCCTTTTTCTAAAGTTCCTGCAGGATTTATCGTAATCTGGGATGAGGAAATATTGATTTTGGCATCTCCGATTGGGATTTGTTCAAAAATCGAATTATCTGCCATTTTTTTGATGGTAATATTTCCTGTCCCCGCGACCATACCATCATCAAAATTCAAAACGATATTTCCACTTAGTGTGGCATTCGCAACATCGTCTGCCGGACTGCTCGAAGTGAGTGAAGGGGGAGTTACATCATTAACCGTAATATTAAAGGTTTGGTCTGTCAGTTCATTGGGCGTTCCATCGGCCACTTTAAAGGTAAAACTATCAGAGGTCGTATTGCTGCCATCGTGGACATACTGAATCTTTCCGTCGACTAGATGTTGTTGGGTGAAGGAAGAGATTTCCACACCCACGGCATCCATATTCTCCAGTTGTCCGTTGGACGGTGCTGCCGTTACCGTGTAGGTCAAGGTCGTATTGTCTGTATCAGGGTCGTTGGCTTCCAGTTCTGTGGTGGTAATGGCTTTGGTCGCCCCTTCATTCAGCGCGAGGCCGCTATTGGTCGCAATTGTTGGCGCATCATCATCCACAGGCGTTACCGTGATGTTGAAGGTTTGTCCCGTTAGTTCATTGGGCGTTCCGTCTGCAACTTTGAAGGTAAAACTATCAGATGTGGTATTGCCATCATCGTGGACATACTGAATTTTACCATCGATTAAATGCTGTTGGGTAAAAGAAGAAATTGAGTTCCCGGCGTTATCCGTATTCTCCAGCTGCCCATTGCTGGGAGCTGAGGTTACAGTGAAAGTCAAGGTGGTATTGTTTGTATCCGTATCATTGGCTACAAGTTCAGTCGTCGTAATCCCCTTGGTCGCCCCTTCATTCAGCGTAAGACCATTATTGGTTGATATCGTGGGTGTATCATCATCCACAGGTGTTACCGTAATGTTGAAAGTTTGTCCCGTTAGTTCATTGGGCGTTCCATCGGCCACTTTGAAGGTAAAACTATCAGAAGTCGTATTGCTGCCATCGTGGACATATTGAATTTTTCCATCGATTAAATGCTGTTGGGTAAAGGAAGAAATTGGATTCCCCGCGTTATCCGTATTCTCCAGCTGCCCATTGGAAGGGGCTGCAGTTACGGTATAGGTCAGGGTAGTATTATCCGTATCGGCGTCGTTGGCTTCCAGTTCCGTCGTCGTAATGGCTTTGGTCGCCCCTTCATTCAACGCGAGACCGTTATTGGTCGCAATTGTTGGCGCATCATCATCCACAGGCGTTACCGTGATATTGAAGGTTTGTCCCGTTAGTTCATTGGGCGTTCCGTCTGCAACTTTGAAGGTAAAACTGTCAGATGTGGTGTTGCCATCATCGTGGACATATTGAATTTTTCCATCGATTAAATGCTGTTGGGTAAAGGAAGAAATTGGATTCCCCGCGTTATCCGTATTCTCCAGCTGCCCATTGGAAGGGGCTGCAGTTACGGTATAGGTCAGGGTAGTATTATCCGTATCGGCGTCGTTGGCTTCCAGTTCCGTCGTCGTAATGGCTTTGGTCGCCCCTTCATTCAACGCGAGACCGTTATTGGTCGCAATTGTTGGCGCATCATCATCCACAGGCGTTACCGTGATATTGAAGGTTTGTCCCGTTAGTTCATTGGGCGTTCCGTCTGCAACTTTGAAGGTAAAACTGTCAGATGTGGTGTTGCCATCATCGTGGACATATTGAATTTTTCCATCGATTAAATGCTGTTGGGTAAAGGAAGAAATTGGATTCCCCGCGTTATCCGTATTCTCCAGCTGCCCATTGGAAGGGGCTGCAGTTACGGTATAGGTCAGGGTAGTATTGTCAGTATCGGCATCGTCGGCTTCCAGTTCCGTAGTAGTAATTACTTTAGTCGCCCCTTCATTCAGCGTAAGACCATTATTGGTTGATATCGTGGGTGTATCATCATCGATGGCAGTAACCGATATAGAAAAAGTTTGGTTTGTCAGCTCAGCACTACCATCGGACACTTTGAACACAAAGCTGTCGCTGGTCGTATTGGAATCATCATGTGTATAAGTAATAATTCCTGCAACAAGATCGGCTTGTGTAAATGTCTCATTCAGATTAAGAATAGTTCCAGATCGTTTTACAGCCCCGTTAGACGTATTAGTGGTAATAGTAAAAATCAAACCTGAGTCATCATTATCAACATCGGTGGCTGAAAGGTGCGAGGCGGATGTTATTGTTCCCGTTGCACCCTCATTAAGGCTTAATGAGCTATTGGTACTAATCCTTGGGGGATCATTCACAGCCGTAATATCAAAGCTAACGCTCGCTGTATTGGAATTATCAGTCCCATCATTGGAAATAAAAGCAATGGTTCCAGCATTCGTACCACTTAGGTTAGGTGTGGGAGTAAAAGTTGCAGCATCTAAGGCAGTACTAATTGCTGCCAATGTACCCGCTGCTGTAAAACTTGCATTTCCATTTCCGCTGCCACCAAATGTAATGCCAGTAGTACCTATAGTAAGCGTTCCTCCGGTTATTGTAAAAGTAACTGTTTGATTATCTCCGTCGGTATCTGCTACTTGAATATCATCTGACAAAGCAACATTTGTATCATCTTCGCTTACAGTTGGTGCACTTGGTGCAGTAGCGGTGGGCGCAGCGTTGGCAGCACCCAAAGTGTAAGTAAAATCGTCTAAATCAACAATAATTTCTGTCCCCTCAAACCGAAGTTCATCAACACCTGTAAAATTAAGGGTTTTAATACCGCTAAAGCTAGCTGAAACACTAACCGACTGGCCTGTCGTATTCCCATCATTATAGCCAGTAATAGTGTAACTATCTCCAGCAGATGTCATCCAAAGACTTGATGTTGAAAAAGCACTTCCATCTGTTTTTGTAAGCTTAAATACTGTTATCTTATCATTTATAGCCCCGCTTACACCTATTGCATCAGTACCATTATTCCCATAGGTTTCCCAATTCAGAATATCTAACAACGATGAATTTGTACCATTAAAAGAGATTATCTGATAGGTAAAACCGCCATAATCAAATGCCGCAAATCCATTTGCCAAAACCTGATTGTTGGCTGTGCCTGCAGCATCATAGTTTTCAGTTGTTTGTCCAAAACTTAAACTTCCAGCAAACAGAAAAGCTATCGCCAATATGTTTTTAGTAATACCAAGAACTAGATGTTGGAGAGATAATACTTTCATAACTTAGGATTTTATAATTAACAGAAATAGTAAATTTAGTATTGATAATGAAAAATAAGCTTAAATACACAGATAGGGATTTTGCCATCCACTGACATTCTCCTTGTGAATTTTTTCGTATGTTTTGTGATCGTATTTTAAGGCACTTCCTTGTTCAACAACAATCTTGGTAACTGTGCTAGAATTAAACCCAATCTTTTCAATATCGATAATTGGGGTAGCATATTCTGAGTTAAGGAAAAATGAGCGTTTGCCCCTTGGCCCTTCAATAGTTTCTGTTTTGAGTCGTTTTCTAATTTCTGGCCAATCTCTTTTTTGGAATTCCGGAATTAATCTTTCAAAAACCAACCCTACCTCATACCCTAAAAGGGTATAAAAATCAGGTTTTTGACCTGCAAAATCGGCCACTCTTTTCTTAAATAACAGATTAACCTTTTCTTGTGAATTATAATTCCACATGGAGGCCGAATAAAATTTCAGATCCAGATTACTCACTTGCTTTAATATTTCATCTGAAGCCATGTGAGCACTTACAATTAATGGTATTTCATTTTTTAAGCCCGATTTATAAAATTCGTCATAGAATTCTAATGCTTCGTTCCCACAGAAAAGTGCATGAATAAATGACGGTTTTTCAGTTCTTATTTGCGAAAAAACTTCTTGAATTCGGCCTTTTACCTGAGAACCTTCGGGAAGATAATTGAGTACTTTAAAATCCATCTCTTTGGCTCCTGCCATTTCTGCTCCTTGTCGAAAAGCCGATTGCAGATGATATCCGCCATCGTAAATGGGCGTAAGCACTGTTCCCTTATCTCCAAACTGCTTATACGCCCAATATCCTAAAGCAAATTCCGACTGCCACATTTGAAAACTATTATTAAAAACCGATTCTGAAATATGGTGATTGTAAGGAATATACTCTCCAACATCAAAGAACAAAGCCATTTTTTGTCGATTTTCTATATTAGGAATAATCGACGGTAAAACTTTATAACTGACAAAACCTGAAACAATATCTACTCTATTGAAATTTAGCAACTTATTAACCGACTCTGTAATGGCTTTATCCCCACCTTGTCCGACATACTCGGGAATAAATTGAAAAAGATGATGATATTTCTCTGGAATAGCCGAATAAAATCCAGAAATGAGACTAGGTGTCATTTCTGGGTAAATTGAAGAATACGGTGTAAGGAAACCGATTTTAATATTATTGTTCATCAAAAAAATAGGATTTGATAATAAAGGAAATTGGGCTAGCAAAAAATTGCCAGCCCATTATTTTTTAATTTTGTCGTGGAGGATAAATACCATTCATACAAATGATATAATTCACTACCAACGATGGCTGAATATTGGTATGATAATGGTCTCCTCCTGCTGCTTGAATATCAATATCACCACCACTAGAGGCCACCCCTCTCAACTCTACAGTTGGTTCTTCAGAATTGTAAATGGTATCAGGATATCTTCCTGCTGTTGCTGCTAAAGTTTTGGCATTATTGGTACCTGGAACACTTTCTGTTCCGGGAAGTGCACTAGCCATAAATTTAACACCTACAGACGAAAGAGTGGCTGTATGTGTATGTGTAGGTATCTGAGATGAAACCAGTTTCACTTTTTCTACACCAGCCATCAAGCCCATTTGATTAGGAGAAAGACCTATACCACTTCCATAACCCAGAGGAACTCTGCCTCTAAAATCGGGCAACATAAAACTAACTCTACCATCACCACCGTAAGTGGTACCAATCAAAGAATAAAGAGCTGTGTTGTCGTTAATTGAAAGTGTTTGACCCCAGCAAAGAGACCAATAATTAGGAGCCCAACCAAGGGGCCATAAGCCAATAAAGGATAAAAATGCATCCATAATTTAGAATGTTGGTTATTAATAAATATTGCTAATAAAAAAATCAAATCAACACTTAACTGAATCTAACTAATCACCCAACACCTATTCAACAACACAAACCAGAAACTTCCTCTAACAACTTAAAACGTGTGACCAAACAAACTTTATAAGAGCTTAAAACAATATGACTGAATTCAACCCCAAAGCATTACTAAATATAAAAAACAATATAATGCAAAACAAAAAAAACAATAAACTAATAAAAAGATAATCAAGCATTAACAATAAATACAACAGTTAAATTTCATATAAACATGCATAGTTTAAGCGTCGAAGAAGAACAGATAAAAAGTACAATTCCAGATTAACTTTTCTTAAGTTGATAAAAAATATAAAATCAAAATCGCTCTGTTTATTCCATAAAGAACAAAAAAAAGCCATGGCCTATCGCCACAGCTTAACACTAATTTATATCACGAACTGATTAAGGACTAATCAGCCGGGTTATTTCTATTAAACTCGTCGATCAGAGCAAGCGCTTTTTCCTTATCTCTTGCAAAAATCTCGACTTCTACAGGATTAATTCCTCCGGCAGAAACGTACCAGGGAGCAATACTCCCCATCAATTGATTTTTTAAACTGGCAACAATTCCCTGATCATTCAAAACATCCTTTATAATTTCGGAATCAACGGGATTTCCTCTATAAATGACAATAATTTCAGTATCTTTTTCCGACATCGTATTAATGTTTTTTAAAATTGTTTATCCCTTCTTTTGACAGCTTTTCACTCAACTCAAACATTCTGTAAAACGCCTTCAATTCGTCCTTTTTTTCATTATCAAGCCCATGCCATCGAATTCCTTGTATCGCACCCTCAAGAGCATAAAGCATATTGATACAAACTCCGCTTTTTTCAATTGCAGAAATTTTAAGTATCGCATTCTCACTACCAATTTGCTTTAAATCTTGCTCATTTTTTATCCCAATTTTATTGAGTTTATCTGCAAGAGTCTTTCCTATATTAGGTAAATCAGTCAGAGTCTTCATTAATTTAAATCCTTTTATTATCCAAATAAGTTTATTCAGCTTTGTATCGTGTACAAAAAAACAACTATTTCAACTTTCCTATACACAAAATAAATCCATTATGCTGAATAATTTATTGTTGGTTGATTGTTTTTCCTTTTTCGTCCAGAAGCTCAATTTTGGGATTATTATCCTTGTCAATAAAGATCCTAATCCGAGGATTTCCTTTATTATCATTAATAAAAACCCCGACATCCTTGTTCATCTTCTTGCCGACAAACATTCTATTTTCCGGTAACACCCCTTCTTCTTTCATTTTCAAATAAGCCACATCTCTTTCTTTGGGGTCTTGTATCTTTTGCAAGTTTTCAACAGATTCACTTCTTTCATCATAACTATCTTCTTTTGGATAGTCCCATAACTGAAGACCATACATACGATGATTTTTCTCTGTATTCTCGATATATCTAAGTTGCATAACCTGATCATCTCTGAATTTGTCCACCGAAAGTACCAAGCCAGCCTCTTTATCATTACCATCATAAATGAGGCCACCACATTCATCTCCAACTGAATTAAAAAAGATCAAACCTGCCTGTCGATTTCTTTTGGGTAAAAGTTTACCATTTACAACTCCTTGGTGCTGCCTTTTACTATTACTAATAACCAATTTCAAATCACCATTTTTTTCAACAACATTTATTCGTTCGACATTAATCTCTTCAAAGTTTGTCTGCCTTGGTTTACTCAATAGAAATATAATAATCCCCATTAATGCCAATGTCAGAAGTCCGGAATAGACCTTTAAAAACTTTATATCTCTTTGTGTTTTATTACTCATACTTTACTTTTAAATAAATTATTTAATCCTATTAAAAAAATTAGCATTCAATCCCACTGATGTTATTTATTATAGTATTCACGGGATAGCTCTTACCATCTTATTATTTTTTTATATTCTTTAGCAACACACTTCTTCTTTCGAGAATTTTAGAATAAGCATTTATAAATCTACTAAAACTAACGAGTTGTTGTTTCCCAATCATAAACTAAATATAAACACTAACATTGTATCAGTCATTCTAATAAGAAAAACTAAAAATGTTATGCACTATCAATCAATAAGATTGATTTTACATTCAGGATCAGTCCACACCTAAATTTTATTATATAAATAAGCAAAACGCATAATACAACTCAAATCAAGAAAATTATATTTTCAATCAAAACATATATTTTCAATAATAAGGACAAAACTTGTTCATTTTTTTGTAGTTTAGACCCTGATTTTTCAGAAGCCCATTTTATTTTCCTATGCTAAAAAAAAGAACCCTATCCATCCCTCAAACCTTTCTGTTATACGTTATCATATTTTTTGCTCTCTCTGCAATCCTAACAAGTGGTTTGTTTCTTTATTTCGAATACAAATCATTTGAAAAACAAAGCGAAACCAGCAAGAAAATACATATCCAAACTCAAGAACAATTGGTTCAGAATATGGTTGACAAGGTGATAGAACACATTGCTATTAGTCGAGATATTAGAATCAATCAGGTGAATGATATTCTCACGCACCGTGTTGATCAAGCCTACCTATTAGTTGAGAATTTATATCAAAAAAATAAACATAAATACAGCAAAGAAGCCATACTTCAAATGGCCAAAGAAGCCCTTCGACCTCTTAGATCAAAAGAAATTCGCGGTGATTATTTTATGATTAAAACGAATGGAGAAGAAGTGCTTTATCCTTCTCATCCGGAAATTGAAGGAACAAACTTTTTAGAAGGTCCCAATTCCCCTGAAAGAGAAATTGTACAGGAAGAAATAAGAATTGCACTTGAACACGGAAAGGGTTTTATTAATGGTGAATCATCTTCTCTTAACGAGAATAAATCCTTTAGTTCACCATCAGTTATCTATCTCAGATATTTCAAGCCATTGAATATTATCTTAGGCACAGGTGAATACACCCCTGATATAGAAGAAGATATCAAAAAGGACGCAATTCAATATATCAAAAATATCAAGTATGGCGTAAATCAACAAATTTTCATCAACGACACAAGTGGGAACGTAATTGTATCGAATACGAAACAATACAGCAATGGTGATAATATTATCGATTTCAAAGATGCAAAAGGCTTTGCTCTCATTCGAGCCGAAATAGAAACGTCAAAAAAACCCAATGGAGGCTTCACTAATTTTGATTGGCTTAATGAAGATAATGGACAAATAGATAAAAACAGATCGTTTGTAAAAGCATATCCTGAATGGAATTGGGTAATTGGCGCTTGGTTTGACCTAAGCCTGATTGAAACCGAAATTGCTGGTAATATTAAAACAATGCAAAAGGCTCAAATCAAAAAAGCGAGCACAATTTTAATTCTCATCATTCTAAACCATTTAATTCTCCTGTTTATATTTAGATACCTTACGAATAAAACGAAGAGAAATACCAAAACCTTTATTCGACAACTGAAAAAAGCCATTCATTCCAACACCAATATCGATAAAAGAAAACTAAATTATTCTGAATTCCATACCATTTCTGATGCGACCAATCGTATTATCGAAGACAAACAAAAAGCTGATAAAGAACTAAAGAAGAGCGAGATGCAATTCAAATCTTTATTTGAAATCGCCCCCATTATGATTCTTGGTGTGGACGAAAATAAAAGAATTTGCCTTTGGAATAAAGAATGTGAAAAAGTAACGGGCTATACTTTAAAAGAGATACAGAACATTGATAATCCGTTTGAACTCTTACTAAAATATTCCGAAGAATCTAAGGCTCTAAATAAGCACATGACCATGCCAAACGGTAAGTTTTGTGAATATACTATCATTAACAAAAACAAAGAACTTAGAAATCAGTTTTGGGCTAGTTTTTCAAGCTCATCTGATCTTACTATTGGTGTGGGATACGACACAACCAAACTGACAAAGACACTTACTGAACTTAATACAACAGCAGAAAAATTACAAGAAGCTAATCTGACTAAAGATAAATTCTTATCGATAATTGCCCACGATCTGAAAAACCCGTTTAATGCTATAATTGGTTTTTCTGATCTTCTAAGCATGAGTTATGAAGACCTGGATGATGAAACCAAACTCGATTTGATTAAGGATATCCAACACTCAGCTAAACTTAATTACAAACTTCTTGAGAAGTTACTTGAATGGGCTATGAGTCAGTCCGATCAAATCCCATTCAATCCTGAGCTTTTAAACCTTCAAACAATTATTGAAGATTCCATTTCATTTGCTTCCTATCAGGCAAATCAAAAAAAGATTAAAATACAAAGCTCAAACGAATCTGATCTGCAAGTTTATGCTGACGATAACATGTTAACCAGTTTACTTCGCAATCTGATTTCGAATGCCATAAAATTCACGCCGGAACATGGTGAAATAAAAATAAAAGCTGAAGAAGATAACCAACAGATTAAAATCTCGATAAAAGACAATGGTGTAGGTATGAGTCCGGAAGATACAGCTAAACTCTTCCGAATTGACACTAAAATTCAAACAAGCGGAACTATGGATGAAAAAGGCACAGGCCTTGGTCTACTCATCTGCAAAGAGTTTGTTGACAAACACCAAGGTGAAATATGGGTAGAAAGTGAACTAGGCAAAGGCTCAGATTTCATTATGACTTTCCCCAAACAAACCGAATTGGTCAAAGAGATTATGTTGTCCTAAAATAGCTATTATATTTTTATAATAATTATTTCCTTTTTTTATAACACTTTCCCGCAAAGTGTGTAAGTTAAAATTTAAAGGCTTAGACTTATAGTCTTCCCTTTCTTTAATGATAGTCAAAAACTGATTGAGAATTATCCGCTAATTTCTGATTGGCATGGTTCATTTCTAAGTTGCTTCTCTGATTGCCAGATAAGCGTATTTCGTTACAGCATAGTTGGTAGGGAAAGACAATTAATTTTGGGTGTATTGCCTAATTTTCCCATTTAAACTCTCGGTCAAATTCGTGTTATAATTAATCTTTCTGATCTCTAATGGAAATTCAAAGAAAGCTGTGAATTCTTCCCAATTACCCCTACAACTCCTAATTGAATAAGAATATTTTGGTTCCACTTGCTAGCAAAATCCTCTAAAACAGCCCTCCTAAATGCTTGGTAGGCGCATTATAAATCTGCTTATATTGTTTTTTTTACTCTTTCTTATCTTTTCATACAACGTATCTGCAAGCATTTCTGATGTGTTGAACCGAACAAATTTGGGACTAAAAAAAGCCGAAGAATAAATCTCCGGCTTTGGATTGAAGCTTTAAGGTTGTCCATATTTAAAGCTCAATTTACAATTTGTGATTATCAATTAATAATTATCAATCGATAATTACAAATCGTTAATCATTACAGGTCGCGACGCTGATATAGAGCATCTTCCATATCCATTTCGTCGAACTGCATATATTTATAAACTTCCTCTTGGTGAGCTTCGATCTTCTCTTTGTAAATCGCCATATACTCAGCAGGAGTCGGTAATTTTCCAAGAACTGAAACAACAGCACCTAGTTCAGCAGAACCCAGGTAAACCTGAGCACCTGTACCCATACGGTTGTTGAAGTTACGAGTTGAAGTAGAATATACATTTACCTTATCCGGAACACGAAGTTGGTTACCCATACATAGTGAACATCCAGGAGTCTCAACACGAACACCTAACTGAGAGAAAGTTGCAAAAGTCGCTTCTTCTTTCAATACAGCCTGATCCATACGAGTTGGAGGTGCAATATAAGTTCTTACCTTATCAGATGGCGTTAAACCATTCCAAACTTTCTCACAAGCACGGAAATGACCGATATTTGTCATACACGAACCGATGAATACATCCTGAATTTCAGTGTTCTGAACATCAGAAAGTAATTTTACATCATCCGGATCGTTAGGACAACATAGGATAGGCTCAGTAATTTCAGAAAGATCGATCTCGATAGTTGCAGCATATTCAGCATTCTCATCTCTTGAGATCAATACCGGATTAGCCAACCATTCGTTACAAGCGTCAATACGATTCTGAATTGTAGTTGCATCTTCGTAACCCATCTTGATCATAGATTCCATCAAGGCAACATTAGACTTCACGTACTCAATAACACGCTCTTCTGACAACTTAATACAACCTGCAGCAGCAGAACGCTCAGCAGTCGCATCCGTTAATTCGAAAGCTTGCTCAACTGTAATATCCTCAAGACCTTCCATCTCGATAATTTTACCGTTGAATATATTGATTTTGTTTTTCTTAGGAACAGTCAACTGTCCGTTTTGAATAGCAAAATATGGGATAGCATTTACCACATCACGTAAAGTGATACCTGGGTTAAGCTTGCCTTTAAATTTGATTAAAACAGATTCCGGCATATCCAATGGCATGAAACCTAGAGCTCCAGCGAAAGCAACCAAACCCGAACCAGCTGGGAATGAAATACCCAATGGGAAACGTGTATGAGAGTCACCACCTGTACCAACAGTATCAGGAACCAATAAACGGTTCAACCAAGAGTGAATAACACCATCACCTTGCTTCAAAGGCACACCTTTACGCTCAGAGATGAACTTAGGTAAGCTTTTATGCATTGTAACATCAGTTGCTTTAGGATAAGCCGCAGTGTGACAGAAAGACTGCATAAACATTGGCGCCTCAAAACTCAAACATGCCAACTCCTTAATTTCGTCTCTGGTCATAGGTCCCGTTGTATCCTGAGAACCTACAGTTGTCATTTTAGGTGCACATGATGTTCCTGGCAATACGCCTTCAACACCACAAGCTTTACCTACTATTTTTTGAGCCATAGTATAGCCCTGATTAGCCTTAGGCTGTGGGTTGTTTGCTACAGCAAAAATATCAGTTGCCGGCATACCTAGTAAGGCGCGGGATTTTTCAGTTAATGCTTTACCAATAATCAATGGAATACGACCACCTGCACGGTACTCGTCGGCCAAAGTATCAGGAGCTAAGGTATAAGTAGAGATTACCTCACCATCGCGAGTAATTTCACCCTTCACATTATTAATTACAATCTCATCACCTGTATTTAAAACAGATACATCAGTTGTGATAGGAAGTCCTCCTGAATCCTGAGTTGTATTATAGAAAATTGGAGCAATAGCACCACCAATTACAACACCAGCAGTACGCTTGTTTGGTACAGCAGGAATATCTTCACCAATATGCCATAGCAATGAGTTAGCAGCTGATTTACGAGAAGAACCAGTACCTACAACGTCACCTACAAAAGCAACCTTGTGACCTTCTTTTCTCCATCCGGCAATCGTTTCAATACCATCTTCGAAACGACCAGCACCCATAGCCAAAGCGTGCAATGGAATATCAGGACGAGTAAATGCCTGAGAAGCAGGAGAAAAATCATCTGTATTGATTTCGCCTTCTACCTTATAAACTTTAAGCTTGATTTCTTCTGGTAATTCTGCACGCTTAGTAAACCACTCAGCATTTGCCCAGGATTCAAGCACACTTTTAGCTGCAGCATTGTCTTTAGCTAAATCAGCTACCGTTTGGAAAGCATCATAAACAAGGATAATGCCTTTAAGAGCTTCTGCAGCCTCATCAGCTAAAACTTCGTCTTTTAAAGCCTCAACCAATACGGTTACATTATAGCCACCCATCATAGTTCCCAAAATCTTAATAGCTTCAGATTTTGTAATGATTGGAGAACTCACTTCACCTCTTAAAAGTTGTCCTAAAAAGTCAGCTTTTACTTTAGTTGAATCATCAACTCCAGGAGCGATTCTTTCTTTGAATAAATGCAATAGAAAATCCTCTTTTCCTTCGATAGGATTTTGCAATAACTCGCAAAGTTCTGCAGTCTGTTCTGCATTCAATGGCAAAGCCGGGATACCTTTGGTAGCGCGGGCTGCTTCGTGTTTTAAATATGCGTCAATCATGAGTTTGTTGATACGATTATGTTCTTTAAGTAACTTACGTATTTAGAATAAAGAAATATCCCTTTATTCGAAACAAACATAGAGCTTTTATCATTTACACGATCCAGAAAATTATGTGTTTTATATCATATTTTGAGCATGGAAAAACGAGGATAAATCCTACCCTAAATCAAAGAGAATACTATATTTAGGCCCATCAAAAAAAATCGATTTCTGAGTAATATTTATAGGATTTTCCTCCAAAACCGAATTCCTAAAAACAGAGCGAAATCAAACAATCAAACCTAAGAAAAAGACTCCATTTTAACTTTAAATAAGGCCTAAACCATTTAAGAATACAATAGCGATTGCTCCCGGGGCAACAAACTTAACAACAAATATGAAAGCTGTTATCAATCCCCGACTCAATTTCGATCCTTTGGCTAATTCCTCTTCTATCCTTTTACGACCCCAAAACCATCCTATAAACAGAGAAATAAACAAACCACCTAACGGAAGTAACATATTTGCAGATATCCAGTCAACTAAATCGAATAAATTTAAGCCAAACAGCGTTTGCTCTTTAAATAAACCCATCGATAGGGAACAGAAAATACCCACAATAGAAATCAATACCGTTGCTAAAATTGTAGCCAGATTCCTTTTTATATTCAGCTCTTCTCTAAAGTAAGCAACTACCACTTCGAGAATTGAAATTGAAGAAGTCAGTGCAGCTACAGTTAATAAGATAAAAAACAGGACTGAAAAGAAGACACCACCAGGCATTTGCTGAAATACATTAGGAAGGGTAATAAAAACAAGACCAGGCCCGCTACTTGGTTCGATTCCAAAAGCGAAAACTGCAGGAAAAATGGCTACTCCAGCCAAAATTGCAATAAATGTATCGGCAACGGTTACTTGCAGAGCTGTTTTTGCCAGATTATTCTGATCTCCAATATATGATCCATAAGTAATCAGAGTTCCCATACCCAAACTCAAAGAAAAGAAAGCGTGCCCCAAAGCACTCAATACACCATCTGAACTTAGTTTTGAAAAATCAGGATGAAACAGAAAATACAAACCTTCCTTTGCTCCTTCAAGGGTAACGGCTCTAATATCAAGAACAATAATAATGAGAAGCAAAATTGGCATTAATATTTTGGCATATTTTTCGATTCCATCTTTAACACCAATAATAACAATCGCCATAGTCATTAGCATAAATAATAACTGATAAAACACGGGTAACAAAGGCGACTCTTTAAATTGAGTGAACATGCTGGCTAATTCTTCAGGGCTTTTAGAAGCAAAGCTATTAGTCACAGACTTTACAATATAATCGATACTCCAGCCTGCAACAACACCATAAAACGAAAGAATCATTGTCGCTGCTGCAACACCTAATAATCCAACATATTTCCATCCCGATTTTGGGGCAAGATTTTTAAAAGCACCAAAAACATTTGAACGAGATTTTCGACCAATCATAAATTCTGATAACATGATTGGCAAACCAATGAGTGCAATAAACCCCAAATAAACAAAAAGGAAAGCTGCGCCTCCATACACCCCTGTGATATAGGGGAATTTCCAAATATTACCAAGACCAACAGCCGAACCTGCCGCTGCTGCTAACACACCAATTTTACTTGAGAACACATCTCTGACTGGGGGAATTTTATCTGACTTCATATAGGATTTTGGGGTTTATCAATTTTGGGGTTAAAAAATCGGCTAGTTTATAATAATCAGTCTATAAAGAAACTAAATTCACAAAAACTCACAAGTTATTTGAACATGATTATTGTTAGGAAACAAAAAAACCCAGACAATGTCTGGGTTTAAAATCTATATAAAGAAGATTATTAGTTACGGCCAACAGCATTTAAGTCGTTGAAAGCAACAACCAAACGATTTTTCATTGATACCTCACCTTCACGTAACCATTTACGTGGGTCATAATATTTTTTGTTTGGTTTCTCTTCTCCATCAGGGTTACCAATCTGTCCTTGAAGGTAGTCACGATTAGCTGCTTCGTACTTACGAACACCATCCCAACATGCCCACTGTGTATCGGTATCGATATTCATTTTAACAACACCATAAGAAATTGCTTCACGAATCTCTTCCAAAGAAGAACCTGATCCACCGTGGAATACAAAATCAACTGTATTCTCAGCTACACCATACTTTTCAGATATAAACGACTGAGAATTTAGAAGAATCTTTGGTGTTAAAACAACATTACCTGGCTTATAAACACCGTGTACATTACCAAAAGAGGCTGCAATAGTAAAACGAGGTGATACTTTTAATAATGTTTCGTAAGCTAAAGCAACATCAGCAGGTTGAGTATACAATAATGAGTTATCCATATCTGTATTATCCACACCATCTTCTTCTCCACCTGTACAACCAAGCTCAATTTCAATAGTCATATCAATTTTGCTCATGCGCTCTAAATACTTCGCACAAGTTTCGATATTTTCTTCCAATGGTTCTTCAGATAAATCCAGCATATGAGAACTAAACAATGGCTTTCCGGTTTGTGCATAAAATTCCTCACCAGCATCCAAAAGGCCGTCAATCCAAGGCAACAATTTTTTAGCCGCATGGTCAGTATGCAAAATTACAGGAATACCATAATGCTCAGCCACAGCGTGAACATACTTAGCACCTGCAACCGCACCGATAATTGCAGCTTCGTGTCCATTAGCACCGATACCTTTTCCTGAAAAGAACGAAGCACCACCATTTGAGAACTGAATAATAATAGGAGAGTTAGCTTCGCGAGCAGCTTCTAAAGCAGCATTAATTGAGTTTGTATTTACAACATTTACTGCAGGTAGTGCGAATCCTTCTTGTTTGGCAATCTGAAATACCTTTTGTAAATCATCACCTGTGATTACACCTGGCTTAACTACTTCTAATACTTTTTTCATATGTGATAGTTTTTGATAAGATTAACTCAATAAATATTGAACAGAATTTACTCAAATTTCAGTTCTGAAACAAGAATACATTCTTGTAATCTAATTTTATTAAAATGGTTCGGGTTACATAAAATTAGGCAATATCAATTAGATATATACCCAATTTGAGTACGAAGTTAAAAAGAAATAATAGAACTTACCTCCTTTTTTTTCTAAGAAAATTCCGCAAACGAATGCAATTTAAAATGGATAGCCGATACCTATATTATAGGTTAACTGAGAAAAATTAAATGGCCGATTTCCAATAATCCAACGTTGATCAACAGGCAATGACGGGTCTCTTAATTTCAGACCTAAATCCAATCTGAAAAGTATAAAGTTCAGGTCGACACGTGCACCAATTCCCGTTCCAACTGCTATTTCTTTATAAAATCGGTTCATTTCAAATTCTGCACCAGCACGACCATCTTTTGATGATACGGCCCAAATATTACCCGCATCAACAAACAAAGCGCCTTCCAATGCCCAGATCAATTTGAAACGGTATTCCAGATTTCCTTCCAATTTTAGGTCGGCAGTATTATTCGGGTAAGCAGCCTGATCATTCGAAAACGATCCCGGCCCCAAAGACCTGACCTGCCAAGCTCGGATACCATTGGCACCACCTGAGAAATAACTCTTTTCAAAAGGCAATACCTCCAAATTTCCATAAGCATATCCCAAACCTAAAAACAAACGTCCCACAATTGTGTTCACTTTGTTTAAATGCCAATTGTATCGGTAATCAACATCCATTTTCACATACTGTGCATAACGAATACCCAATAAATCATAATAGGTTCCCTCCAATTCTCCGGCATCATTATAGTCTTCATTCTTTTTTGACCCCATGAGCTGATCAACCGTTTTAAGCGCGTTACCTGCCGTCTCAAAACTTAAACGCAAATAATTATAATTACTTGGTTTGTTCAGGTTCTGGTTATTATAGGTCAATGTATAACGCGTCGTCGAGATAACATGTTCGGTAAAAGAATTGGCGATATACAGATTATTGATATTTTTCAGAAAATCGTCACTTAAATTTTTAACGTCAACAAAACTCAACTCCATTAAACTAAGACTATGAGACAAATAACGAGACGATTTCCAATTATAACCAAAACTTATATCAGCCTGTGTTCTTGTATAATCAGGACGTTTCTGATAATCGTAGGCCATTGACAATCTTGTTTTAGGATTGTATTTTCGTTTAAAACGATTGGCATTAAAAAAAGGCAACATGAATTTTGGCGTACTCAAACTAACCTCACCACCATACTCCCGGGAAAAGAAATTCCCCTTACTACTCGATTTTACCGTTTCTGTCGCATTAGATAAACTAATATCTAGAATCTCTGCACCCTGCAATAAATTTCGATGCTGGTAATGCAACTTACCTGCAAATCCAATATTACCCGAAGTATTGGTTCCTTCGACCTCGATGGTATAAGCTTGTTTTTTGTGTGCAGTCAATTGAATAATACAATTCAAACTGCCTTCAGGTTGATTTTCAGCTTCAGCATCAACTTCGAATCGAATATTCACAAATTTATACTGACTTAAAGCCTGAAGCTTAGTATATGATGCTTCAACATTAGATAAATTATAAAGACTTCCCGGCTGAAAGCCTAATGAATTCAAAATAACATCAGGTTTGATATTCAACTTCTTATTATAAATGAATTGACAGTTGTCATACGTTAAAGTATCCAGCTTACTTATATACGACGAATCGTTCATCAACTCAGATTTGGGATTATAATCCGTATTAACTACAATAGATCTAATACGATACTTGCGTTCAACATTCAGAGATTGAGGTTTCTTTATCCCTACAAAAACATCCATCTGATGGTCCTTACCCATACTATCCATCATAAAATGAATATATTCCTTAGAGAAATTGTAATAACCTTGATTCTTGATCAATTTTGAAATCCGATCACGCTCCTTTCCCAAATTATCAGAATCCACATTCTGTCCGGGCTTGATATCTCTATTTACCGAATCAGCAACCAAATAATATCTGAGCAAAGATGTATCACTTATTTCTTTACTTTTTTGATATGGTGATAAAAAGTTACGTGGCAAATCAGATTCCTCGTCATAAACATTTCGATACTTGTAAGGCGTACCGGCGATGATATTAAATTTAAGCTTCGCTTTTTTTCTTCGAAAAATAACCGTGTCCTCAATTACAGCATTATAATAACCTTTTTTTCTCAGATAAATTTCCAGTTGAACTTTAGCTCTTTGTGTTTGATAATCTTCATAAATAACAGGTTCCTCTCCAATTCGACGTAACCATTTATTAATCCCTTTCTTCTTATTTTTTCCGGAAAGATTATACAAGCCCAGATGAAACTTCCAAACACCCAAAATTTTAATATTCGGTTTTTGTTTTATATTCTGATTAAGCTCGCTTGAAGAAATATTCTTATCATCTACTTTAACACTCACCTTACTTAAAAGATATTCCTTGTCGCCCACATATTTGGTAGTCGAACAAGAAACAGCTCCCATGAGTAAAAACAGAGCAAAGATTAAGGATAAAAAAAAATAACTATTTTTGTATTTCAGATTAGGTTTCAAGTAGAGTATTGTGTTATTAGTTATCAATTTTACAAAGATACTTATCTTCAAGAACTTTTTAGCCTGATTCGTATTCTCAAAGATAAAAATTCAATTCAATTATTGTGCTTTCAAAAAATCAGATTAAACTCATTAGTAGTTTACAGAAAAAAAAATTTAGAGATCAACATCAGCTCTTTATTGCTGAAGGATATAAATTGATCGTTGATTTATTAAAGTCAGAGCTTGAACCCCAATACATCATTCACAATAAACAAGCGTCAACTACTGATTTTCTGAAACTCAACAAGCAGATTGAACTCATTGAATGTGATGCTTCCGAATTAAAAAAAATCAGTAATCTGAAGACGCCTTCGGATGTACTGGGGATTTTTAAAATTCCGGATTCTGACTATAACAAAAAAACAATCAGCCAATCGTTGTCACTACTTCTTGACGATGTACAGGATCCTGGAAATTTAGGAACAATCGTTCGAATTGCAGATTGGTTTGGTATTAAGCATATTTTCTGCTCTAAAAACACCGTCGATCTTTATAATCCTAAGGTCATACAAGCAACCATGGGAGCCTTAGCACGTGTGCAAGTCATTTATACCGATCTGCCACAGTTAATCAATGAGTATGCAAATCCTGACTTTCCTGTTTTTGGCACTTTCCTTGAAGGGGAAACAATTTACAAAAGCAAACTCAGCACACAGGGCTTTATTATCATGGGGAACGAAGGCAAAGGTATTTCAGATGATCTGAAAACGCGGGTTAGTCACAAACTATTCATCCCCAATTTTCCAGCAGACCAAGCAACTTCCGAATCCTTAAATGTTTCAGTAGCCTGCTCTATTGTGTGCTCTGAATTCAGAAGGCGTCAATTTTAAAAACAAAATATCTAACACAGAAAATGCAGCTTTAAAGGCTGCATTTTTTTTATTCAATATTTCTAAGTCTATTTTAATGTTTCCAAAAAGATGGTGAAAACAGAATCAAAACAGTAAATAACTCCAATCGTCCTAAAAGCATCAGGAAAGACAGAAACCATTTAGCAAGATCAGGCATTTTCGAGAAATTTTCCATAGGCCCGATCTCTGAAAATCCTGGTCCTATATTGCCAAGTGTCGTTGCCACAGCACTTAATGCCGAGAAAATATCCGAGCTCCAAAATGACATCAATACGGTTGAAATTATGAAAATAATGATATAAAAAACGAAGAAAGCCAAAATGTTTGTCACTGTACGCTGATCAACAACACGTTGATTATAACGAATTGGAATGACTGCATTGGGGTGAATTAATCGCTTTAATTCGTAAAAACTATTTTTAAAAAGCAGCAATATCCTAACCACTTTGACACCTCCACCAGTTGAGCCCGCCGAACCACCAACAAACATCAACACAAATATTAACATACCTAAAAATGGCATCCATAATAAATAATCTGCAGTGGCATAACCTGTGGTCGTGATAATAGAAACAACTGTAAAGAGTGCATCACGAAAAGCTTGTTCAACTCCCATAGAGGATGTTAATAGAATTCCTCCCGAAATAATGAGAGTGAAAAACAGAATCACGAAAGTATAAAATCGAAATTCTTCATCCTTAAAAATCCTGGATATACGCCCTGTAACCATACCGTAGGACAAGGTAAAGTTTGTCCCCGCAATAAACATGAAAGTAATAATAACATATTGCAGGTAAATGGAATCGAAATAACCAATACTGGCTTGCTTGGTGGAATAACCACCCGTTGCCATCGTTGTTAAGGAATGATTTATGGCATCAAAAAAAGACATCCCACCCAACACCAATAAAAGACATTCTAAAAGGGTGAAAGAGGCATATAAGCCCCAAAGATTACGTGCTGTTTCCTTAATTCTGGGTGTTAATTTATCAGGAGAGGGACCAGGTACTTCAGCAATAAACAGCTCCCGTCCTCCAATACCCAAAGTTGGAAGAATAGCCAGGAACATTACAATAATTCCCATACCTCCTAGCCACTGGGTTAATGAACGCCAAAATAAAATTCCATGAGGTAATGCTTCGATATTATTCAAAACAGATGAACCTGTCGTCGTAAATCCGGACATCGTTTCGAAAAAAGCATCGGTAATCGAAGGTATCGATCCACTAAACAAAAAAGGCAGACATCCAAAAATCGAAAACACAATCCAAACAAGGCTCACAATAATATAGCCTTCACGCTTCCCCATATCTTTTTTAACACCTTTCGAAGTTAAATAGCTTAAGCCACCCACTGCAAATGTAATCAAGCCAGAGTATAAAAAAGCCTGGGTATCTGATTCCTGATAAATAAGAGAAACCAAAAGAGATAGAAAAAGAAAGACACTTTCTCCAACTAGGAGTTTCCCCAGGATATTGAATATTATTTTTTTTCTAATCACTGTTCAAGCTTGTAGTCAATTTTAACGATCAAACTATTTAAAAATCTTTTCAACTTTTTTGATTGCCGAAGGTAAGGTAAATACAACAACTTGATCACCTTCTTGAATCTGAGTATCTCCCATGGCAATAATACCTTGATCGCCTCTAATGATACCTCCAATATTCGCATCTTCAGGAAAGTCAATATCTTTCAGTTTTCCCATAGTGATTTTGGAATTAGCCTGTGCAACCAATTCAATCACTTCAGCATCCGAAACGGTTAACCATTTACAATGCTGCACATCAGCATCCATAGTAAATCGGTAAATATAACTTGCCGCCAGTAGCTTTTTGTTAATCATGGCTCCCACACCAATACTATCAGCTAAATCGATATAATCGATATTTTCAACTTCAGCAATAGTGCGTTTCACGCCCATCTTACTTGCTAACAAACAAGCCAGAATATTGGTCTCCGAATTACCTGTTACGGCAACAAAGGCGTCCATTTTGTGGATTCCCTCTTCACGTAAAAGATCCAGATCACGTCCATCACCATTTATCACCAATGTTCTATCTAATGCATCAGCAAGCTTAATACTCTTGTTTTTATCAATCTCCAGCAATTTAAGATCCAGGTTTTGTTCCAGTTCACTTGCTGTTTTAAAACCAATACGGCTACCGCCTAAAATCATGGCTTTCTTGATTTTGTATTTTTGCTTTCCGGCAAGCATCATCACTCTATCGATGCTTTCAGCTTTACTGATAACAAAAACCAAATCGCCTCTCATAAATCGATTGTGCCCACGCGGAATAATGGTTTGATCTTCTCGTTTAATCGCAACAGCTCTGAAATCATTGTCACCCGTTATTTGAGAAACCTCGGCCATAGTTTTATCCATTACCACCGACTTACTGCTTATTTTAATACCATAAAGCAATAATTTACCACCTGAGAATTCGTACATCTGACGTGTTCCGGAACGCGATAAATAATTAATCACTTCCTTGGCTGCCAAACGTTCAGGATACACAAATTCATCGATTCCTAAACTATTTAAAAAATCCTTGTTTTCAGGGATGAGGTATTCCTGATTATTAATACGAGCAATTGTACGCTTAGCACCTAGCTTTTTAGCAAGCAAACTCGAAGTAATATTAACCTCTTCAGATTGTGTTACGGCTATAAACAGGTCAGCCTTCTTTACATTGGCTTCTTTCAAATCCTTAATCGAAGAACTTGATCCTACAATGGTTAAAAGATCCAAATGAGAATCAATTAATTTCAATTTTTCCTCATCACTATCAATCAAAATAATCTCATGATCCTGATGACTAAGCATTTTTGCCAAGTGAGTTCCTACTGCACCTGCTCCTGCAATTACAATCTTCATAATGGTATTTAATTTGAACCTCCTGGTCTATCTAAAACATTAAATAAATAGACCAACCAAAAACGAGTCGGCAAAATAAAACAATATCCTTTAAATATACAGCATATATACCAAAAATAATACTAATCTAAAATGAGTAAAGAATTCGCAATACCTGTTTCAAAATCAACTCTCTATAGAAACAGAGCTCACTAAGCCTAAATTCTAAAAAAGCTTTGCATCAATTAACTTATTTAAATATGCTAATATAGGCTCCCGACTTTTGAGTGTCCCAAGTCCAAGCACTCAAGACATCAGTTTTCATTCCAATATTTGAGCCATCACGAATAAGTACTCCTCTTTGAAGTTCCGGCAGATGGTTTTTCATGCTGTAAGCATTATTACGCATAATAATATAATCGGCAGGTAAATCCGTCACATACTTCCCTAATGAAGAATTTCCTACTAGGGCAACAGTCCGATCATTAAACACTCGCCAATCATTATCTTTTAAAGTATCGTATTGAAAATACTTCACACCCTTTGCCATTGTATAAGGGTAAATCAAACGAGTCTTCATTTTTTCATCAAGAAGTATATCACTCAAAATTAAAACGTGTTGATCATCTCTAAAACAAACAACAGTATGCTTATGCGTATTGAATACAACCATTTCAGATGATCGATTTAAATATCGATTTGAAAATGTTGTCAATTTAAAAGCGATTAAGAAAATCAAACTCAGATGAACAAGTTTTCTTTTTTTCCATTTAATACTAATTATAAGTCCAATAATAAAGACATAAATTAAAACAATTTGGAAAGATGAGATAGTAATTCTCTCAATTAAAGCCCCTGGTAAGATCTGAATTTGATAAATTAACCAATGAATCAACTCAACAAAGTGTTGCAAAAGGTAAGCTAATGCTTTGGATAAAACATTGACTTCCGAAAATATCAATAACAAAGCAGAACCATAAATTAAAAGTCCGGCAAATGGGATGATCACAAAATTGGACAGGAAAAAATAGGTTGGAAACTGATGGAAGTAGAATATTGCTAAAGGAAAAGTTCCAATCTGAGCAGCAACTGAAACGGTAAACAATTTCCACGACCAACGCAGGATAAAAGAATGGAACAAAAGTAAGCTTTCAAATTTGGGCTGAAAGTAAACAATACTTATAACTGCCAGATAAGAAAATTGAAAGCCAACCTGAAACAGAACATAGGGATCTATCAAAAGTAATAGAAAGGCAGATATAGCCAAGGAATTGTAGATTGTTCCCTTTCGATTGATGGCTAATCCCAGAGCAAGTATTGAAAACATACAAGCAGCACGCATAACCGAAGGCGACAAACCCGTCAGTAAAGCATACAACCACAAACTTATAATCAAAATTACAGCCCGCAGAATACGTCCTGTTTTTGATCGTGCCATAAAGCTTAAAAGAAATTGCATAATACCAAAGATGATTCCTACATGCAAGCCCGAAACAGCCAGCACATGCGTTGCTCCGGCTGAGGTCCAAACCTGCTTCACATCATCTGAAACTTCATCTCTGGCTCCCAAAGTCAAAGCGGACAATATCTCATATGCCTCATCCTTTAAACCTGTCCTCTTATAAATATGTAATAGCTTTTCTCTCCAAACCAAAGCCTGACCTTTCAAACTTAATCGCTCATTTCTTTCCGTTATACACCACAAATTACCTGGCGCATATGTCGAATATAAAATAGAACGATGCTTTAAATAAGTAGCATAATCAAACTCATAAGGATTGCCATTATTTCTCACTCTATTAAGTTTGGACGAAACCAGAATATGATCACCAAACTTTAACGATTTTGACAACGAATCCTTAGCCAAATACAGGAGTATTTGAGCATCGCTTTTATTCCAAATACCCCTTTGATTTACAGCTTCCAATTCGAGAACACAGGCCATTGAATTTGTCTTTTCATCCGAATTACGTTTGAGTTTTCCTTTAAAAGATGAGATGGAGTCAATGTTATTTAATTGCATATCAGCATTCACCTGACTAACTCGGAACTGACCAAAACTAAAAATGAGTAAAAAAATAAAAAGCCCAAAGACATATGAATGAGCATATGATTTTCGAAAAACAGGAATCAGCTGAAACAAGCACAAACCCGTAAAGGCTATGCCTAAAAAAATAAATATCAGATTGGTTGGCAACAAAAAGAACTCTGCCAAAACAATGCCCAATGTAAAAGGTAGAAGTAAGCGCAAGAATGGCACCTGATGTAGAAATTCCCTGAAAGACATAAGATACTTTTAGGTTTGATACATAACAAATTAGTAAAACATTCTGTATGTATCAAAAAAAAATCCTCTGATTCGACTGAATCAAAGGATTTTATAAGTACGGCATCAACATCTGCTATTTAAATACTTGAGATGAAGATTTTATTTTTTCTCAGCTTTATTTCGCCAAATTGAATCGGTATTTGGCACTAAACTTCCCTTTTGAAATGCCTGTCAACTTCGATTTCAACAAACGCTTACGAAGCGGTGAACAATGATCAGTAAACATGATACCCTCCAAATGATCGTATTCATGTTGAATAACGCGAGCGGCATAACCTGAATATTCTTCTTCATGAAACTCCCAGTTCTCATCGTAATATTCAATTTTAATGCTTTCGGGACGCACCACATCTTCGTTCAGTCCTGGAATACTCAAACAACCTTCTGACATGCTCCACTCCTCGCCTGTACGCTCGGTAATCTTTGCATTGATAAACATCTTTTTGAAACCTTCCAACTCTGGCTCCTCATCTGCAAAATTTGAACAGTCAAGCACAAACATACGAATTGAACGTCCAACCTGAGGTGCAGCCAAACCAACACCATCTGCAAAATACATGGTTTGCCACATATCTGCCATAAATTTCTCCAAATCCGGATAATCCTTATCTATATCCTTTGCTATTTTTCGTAAAACCGGATGCCCGTAAATTGTAATGGGTAAAATCATTCTTTATTTCTTAAAATCGATTGAAATCAATCAATTGGTAATTTATTAAAACATATTCCTTCTGGCTTCCATATACGATTGAAGTATAATAGTCGCACTAATTTTATCGATAACTGCCTTGTTCTGACGCTGCTTCTTTGTCATTCCTCCGTCTATCATCGTCTGAAAAGCCAGTTTGGATGTAAAACGTTCATCCACCATTTCGATAGGCATATCCGGAAATCGCTTCTTCAACTGCCCCAGAAAAGGTTTCAAATATTTCATCGATTCGCTATCCTCGTTATTCAATTGCTTGGGATGACCAACAACAATACACTCAACCTCCTCAGTCTCCATATACTTTTGCAGATAATCCAAAACATCCTTGGCATGCACTGTATCCAATCCATTTGCAATGATTTGCATCGGATCGCTAACAGCTAAACCCACTCGTTTCCTACCGTAATCAATTGCTAAAAGTCTTGCCAAAGCTTATCATTTTTAATTTTTAATGTGCAAAGATAGAAAAACTTAATGGAAGCGTAAACCCAAAGCCTTTATAATCGTATCCTTATGGACTATAAGTTACTAAAATCTTGTCCCAAATCGCCCCTGACAAATCACTTCTATACCAAATTAATTAACTGCAACAGCTTCCTGTTTTAGAAAATAAGCGGATCTATAACCTCATCTGTTTAAAATATAATTTACTCTGATTCAGATCCTTTCTTTTTTTTACTATATTAGGTATCATTAATGGCTGAACAAAAACCCAGGGAGAACAACTGTAAAAGCAGCACCTTTTAAACCAAGCTCTTGCTTGCAGTAAAAACCAATTCTTACATCCTAAACAACCCCCAATATGAAGAACAAAGTTATCCTTCTTATTCTGTTATTTTCCGGCTTTGTTGGTTTTGGACAAAAACAGAAAGACTTCCACATCGCTATTTTGGGCGATAAACAAATCCCGGAAACCGTTCTACTACTCAAACAACTTAAGGAAGAAATCAAATCCGTTGTTGGTCAGTCTGCAAATATTGTTTTTAAAGATTCATTTATCTTACTGAATGACCTGAATCTTGACAAAGCCAAAAACAATTACGAAAAGATGCTCGAAGCTAAGGATGTAGATCTGATTCTTTCATTCGGTTCGGTTAACAACTTTGTCATTGCTAAAAACAAAACATTTCCCAAACCCGTTATATTATTTGGTGTAATTAATGCTGATTTTATCACATTCCCCGAAGGACAAAAGGCTTCAAACACACCTAACCTGACCTATATCCTGACCTCTCAATCCTACAAAAGAGACCTCTTGCAATTCAAAAAAATTTACCCCTATCAAAAAATTGGAATTGTTCTGGATGAATACCTTACTGAGATTTATCCAGTAGAGAACACTCTGAATAAAATCTTCAAGGAAATTGATGCTGAATATGTTTTGATCCCAATCAATCAGGTTTCCGATCTTGATGGCAAATTAGAATCTCTGGATGCGGTCTATTTGTCTGGTGGCATTTTCTTCACTAAGGATGAACAGATCTCTTTGGTAAAAAAACTAAATGAAAAAAAACGACCAACATTCACTTCCATTGGTAAGCATTTTGCGGACTGTGGCATCTTATTAACATCACAACCGATAAACAATCTCGATCAATTTTTCAGACGCATTGCTTTGTATATCGAAGCGGCTGTAAATGGCGACAATTTATCCCAATTGCCCATTTATATGGATATTGAAGCAAAACTATCACTCAATATCGAAACGGCGTTTCAAATTAACTTTCCACTGAAATACAGCTTTTTATTACAAACCAATATCGTAGGAAATGCCAACCAACTTGCCTCACAAAAAAGATATACCCTACCCGATGTCATGCATCAAGTATTGGAACAGAATCTCAGCTTAAAGGCAGAACAGAAAAATATTGAACTGGCTGCACAAGAAGTTAAACTGTCCAAAAGCGAATACCTTCCCAATCTTTCTGCTTCAGCCAGTGGCACACATATCGATCCTGATTTAGCAGAGGCTTCGAATGGATCAAACCCGGAATACAGCACATCCGGTAATATTAAACTGGAACAGATTATTTTTTCGGAACAGGCAAGTGCTAATATTAAGATTCAGAAAGAGCTTGAAAAGGCGACAAAGGAAACCTATAATTCCAACGAAAAGAATGCGATTCTTGATGCCGGTATCGCCTATTACAGTGCACTTATTGCCAAAGCGAACTTCTTAATAAGCGATGAAAACCTAAGGGTTACACGCAAAAATTATGAAATAGCTCAACAAAGATATGATGCCGGGCAAACGGGGAAATCTGATGTTTTAAGATGGAAAAGTGAATTGGCTCGAGCGACACAAAGTATTGTAAACGGATACACCTCACTGAACCAATCTTTCAATGAATTGAATCAAATTCTAAACAATCCCATTGGCCTAAGAATTGATGTGTTCAATACCGAAGAAAATGAGGTAGGTCAAACAAAAAAAGATCATAAAAAATTTTTCAACCTCGTGGATGATCCCTTCCTAAGAGAAAAATTCACTCTTTTTATAGAAGAACTTGCCATCGAAAATGCGCATGAATTAAAAGCATTGCAATACAACATCAGTGCAACCAAACGATTGGAAACCTTATATCAACGCAGTAAGTTTTTGCCAACAGTGGGTTTGCAGGGACAATACAATCACACTTTCAGCAGGGATGGCAAGGGCACAAACTATCCAACCGGATTTGCAGGCCCCCCTGATGGTTATTACAATTTAGGCGTACAGGTAAACCTGCCCATCTTCCAGAAAAACCAGCGAAATATCAACCGACAAAAATCCTTTATTCAACGAGAACAGTTGAATTTCCAGAAAGATGAAACCATTGTTTCAATCAAAAAAAATGTAAACGATATTATATTATCCATTTTAAGTCAGTATTCCAGTATCGAACTTTCACAAGTCTCAACTGAGGCAGCCAAAGAAAGCCTTGAACTGATGCAGGTAGCCTACTCAAACGGAGCCATAGGCATTACTTCCTTAATTGATTCCCAACAAGCCTATTTTCAGGCCCAGCAACAACAAGCCAATGCAACCTACAATTTCCAATTAAGCATTTTGCAACTTGAAAGAATCATGTCGTACTTTTTTATTCTCCATTCCGAAGAAGAAAATCAGGCTTTTATCAGTCGAGTAAAAGAAAAAATTCTTCGATAAAACTTTAAACTATAATCTTATGAAAACTCTATATTATACTTTAATCTTAACTGTTTTGGTATTTGGCACAGCCTGTTCCAATAAAAAAGAGCCCGTACAAAAAGAAAAGTTACGCCCCGTAAAATATGCCGAGGTCAGCTACTCCGGCATCGGTCAGGTTCGATCATTCAATGGAATTGCCAGATCGGACAAAGAAATTAACCTGAGTTTCAGAACCAGTGGTATCCTAACGACATTGAATATTGCCGCCGGACAAAAAGTTCATAAAGGTGATTTATTGGCTCAAATCGATAATTCTGAAGCTCGCTTGTCTTTAGAACAATCCATCTCAGCATTAAACAGTACCAAAGCCAATCTGAACACAAGTACATCGACTTTGGAAAGAACCAAAACCCTGTTCGAAAAAGGATCTGCCTCGCTAAGCGATTACGAGAATGCAAAATCGTCATTTGCCTCAGCAGAGGCCAACTACGAATCGGCAAAGCGAAGCGTTGAAATACAGAAAAAACAAGTCGGATACGGTATTATATATGCCCCCGCTGACGGTGTGATTGCTTCAAAAAATGTGGAGAACAACGAAAATGTTGGGGCTGGTAGCATTATTGCTATTCTGAATGCCGGCAGTTTTATGGAAGTCGGTCTGGGCTTACCCGAAAATGTTATCAACCGGGTACACAAAGGAATGAACGTTTCGGCCAAGTTTCCAGCACTTCAAGGGAAAATATTCGATGGTGTTGTCAACGAAATAGCCCCTTCTGTTGAGAGTGGAACTGCCACTTACCCTGTCAGTATCAAGCTTTCGGGCGAAACAAGCGAAATCAAATCGGGAATGGCTGCCAACATCACGTTTACCTTTCCCAAGACAGACAACCAGGAAATATTAATCGTGCCGATTTCTGCAGTAGGCAAAGACAGCAAGGGTAACTTTGTTTATCTCATCGAGAAACAAAATAATGCCGTAGGTCTGATAAAAAAACAACACTTTACAATTGGGGAGCTCTCACCTACCGGGTTCGAAGTCAAAAGCGGACTTAAAGCCGGACAAATTGTTGCCACCGCAGGACTACAAACCCTGCTTGATGGTCAGAAAGTAAGCCTTAAATAGTTTCAACGCATTAAATCAGCACCTATGAATCTGACTAAATTTGCCATTGAGAAAAATCGAATTACCTTCACCCTGCTTGCCGTAGTGGTGGTGATGGGACTAAGCTTATACAAATCGTTACCACGAGACAGTATGCCGCCTTACACAGTTAGGGTTGCAACCATTGTCTCCTCTTTTCCGGGAGCCAGCCCCGAACGCGTAGAGCTTTTGGTCACCGATAAAATCGAAAAAAAAGCACAGGAGATACCCGAAGTTAAAGAAATAAACAGCACCTCAAGAACAGGACTATCCATTGTTACAGTCAAATTAAAGGACGAAGTCGGACCGAAACAGCTTCAAAGCATTTGGGACAAATTGAGACGTAAACTCGATGGTATTCGCGACTTGCCTAAGGGTGTTAAGCCTGATTTGAACGATGATGACATTGGTGTTGTTTATGGGATTATTGTAGGCTTAATAAGCGATGGCTATTCCTATACCGAAATGAAAGATATTGCTGATGATCTTCGCGATGATCTGATTAAACTGGATGATGCCGCTAAAGTTGAGTTTGGTGGTGCCCAGGCAGAAAGGGTATTTATCGAATTTGATGAATCACAACTAAAAGAATATGGTTTAACGTCAACCAGTCTTCAAAATGTGATTGCCTCCACCAATATCCTTGACTCAGGTGGTGAGGTAAACCTTGAAGATGAAAAGATTATATTGGAACCAACCGGAAACTACAACTCACTTGAAGACATCCGAAACACCCTGATTCCCGTTGGCGATGGCAAACAAGTGGTGCAGCTTCGCGATATTACGAGCATCCGGAAAGCCTATATCGAACCGGCTAATTCCATTGTGCATGTGAATGGAAAGCCCGCTATTTCCTTAGCAATTTCGCTGATTGATGGCGCCAATATCATCAAACTTGGCGAAGAAGTAGACAAAGTTGTAACCAAATGGAATAAGGAACTCCCCATTGGATTAAAAATACAGAGACTCTCTTCACTGGATACCTTTGTCGACAAAAGCATTGGAAATTTCATTGGTAACCTGATTCAATCCATTGTGATTGTTTTGGTCGTGATGCTCATCTTTCTTGGATTAAGAACCGGACTGATTGTAGCCAGTTTAATTCCTCTTGTTACTATTATGACATTGATGCTAATGGGGCTTATCAATATGGGCCTAAACCAGGTAACCCTTGCAGCCTTAATTATGGCTCTGGGCATGATGGTAGATAATGCCATTGTGGTTTCCGAATCCATCATGGTGAAAATGGAAAAGGGAATATCGGTTAAAGAAGCAGCTATTTCATCCTGTTCAGAACTCCTGATCCCCCTATTAATTTCGACACTCACAACCTCGGTTGCCTTTCTTTCATTCTTTCTGGCTGACTCGGTTATGGGTGACATTATGGGACCTATTTTCGTCGTAATCACATTGGCTTTACTTTCCTCATGGATTGTATCCCTAACCATTATTACGATGCTATGCTACCTTTTCTTAAAGGTAAAACCCAAAGGAGAAACAAAACCGGGTATAATGGATCGTATGTTCGATGCCTTAAAAGTCTATTACAAATCACTCATCTTGCTTGCCTTGGATTTCAAACGCAGTGTCATCATAGGCATATTTGCCCTGTTTTTCCTATCACTCTTCGGTTTTGGTCTGGTTCCTTTCGACTTCTTCCCCGATAGCGATCGCAATATGATTACTGTTGATATCAATTTACCTCTGGGCACCAAAATTGAAAAAACTGAAACCGTCGTAAAAAAGATAGAACGCTTTATTGCCGATAGTTTATTGGTGAACGAATCCCGATCAGAGGGCATTGCCGATTGGTCATCCTTCATCGGACAAGGACCGAAGTCATACGATTTAGGATATTCGCAGGATGAAGCCAATTCGAGTTACGCCCATATCCTCGTCAACACAAGCACATTTCAAGTCAATAATGAGATGATTGCCCGACTTGACGAGTACTGTTTTTCACACTTGCCCAATGCCGATATTAAAGTGGGTCCTTTGGCTGCAGGCGGTGGCGGAACACCCATCGAGATTAAAATTTCAGGAAAAGATCCCGATATCCTCTCGGTATTATCGGAGCAAATAAAATCAAGACTCTCTGTCATAAAAGGAACCAAAAATGTGAAGGATGACTGGGGCCCAAAAACAAAAAAATTCATCATCGATATCAACCAAAACAATGCACAAATGGCAGGCATAACCAATCAGGATATTGCCACATCGCTAAAAACGGTATTGGATGGATTCAAAACCGGAGAATATCGCGAAAATGATAAAAACATTCCAATTCTACTGAGAGGATTTGCGAATCAGGAACAGACTTACGAATCAATCGAAACCATGAATGTTTTCGCACAAAAATCAGGACGAAGTGTGCCCCTTTCGCAACTTGCCTCTATTGTTCCTCAGTGGCAATATGCCAGAATTAAACGTTTAAATCTGATTCGAAGCATCAATGTTTCCAGTGAACTTAATGAAGAGGGGAATGCCTCCGAAATTATGGCAGAACTTAAACCATGGCTCGACGAGCAAACACAAACTTGGCCTGATGCTTATGTCTACGAATTGGGTGGCGACAGCAAGAGCACCTCCGAAAACATGGGTGCCGTAATCGACTACTTACCCCTATCGGCCTTCATCATTCTGCTTCTTCTGGTCATTCAGTTTAATTCGTTCAGAAAAACACTGATGGTTGTCAGCACCATTCCATTGGGGGTGATTGGTGTGGTTATTGGCTTGATTGTGCTTCGCTCCTACTTTGGATTTATGGCCTTCCTTGGCGTCATTTCCCTTGCCGGAATTGTCATCAACAATGCCATCGTTCTGATCGACAGAATTGAAATTGAAATAAATGAACTAAAACGAACACCTCAGGATGCCATCATAGCCGCCTGTTTACAGCGATTCCGCCCCATTCTTTTAACCACCTTCACCACATCTTTGGGACTAATTCCCTTATATCTGGGAGGTGGCCTCATGTGGGAACCCATGGCGGCATCCATCATGATTGGACTTCTGTTTGGAACCATCATTACCTTAATATTTATCCCGGCATTCTACAGCATTCTGTATAAGGTCAGCTATAAAGATTACGTTTTCAAAAATGATTTATTAGAAGACTAGCTTAATAAAAATAGGTGTTGAGACAATTGATCGTTTCTCTTGTCTCAACACCAATAACACATACAAATGAAAAATGTTGCATTTAAAATATAGCCTTGTTCAAACAAGCCTGCCCCAGGTTTTGTTTCCCACACGGCCATGATACGACTTATCAAACAAAAAAGAGTTGAATGTGTTTTTTTCAGGGATTTAACAATTCGTTAAGCTTCCAGCTCATCCGATATCTTAAATTTGCATATAGAAAATCTATTACTTTTTATAAAATCATCAAATATTCATAAGTATGAAACGATTATTACATACAGGAACCAACGAAACCTACTTAGACCTCTTAAGCCTTGTATTGAGAGTAAGCATTGCAGCCTTTATGCTAACACATGGCTTGGGAAAACTTAACCTCCTATTTTCGGGCAACGAGATACAATTTGCCGATCCAATCGGACTAGGTGCAACATTCTCATTAGGGCTAACCGTTTTTGCTGAAGTTGTTTGTTCCATTCTGATTGGATTAGGTCTGGCTACGCGTTTGGCTTCCATTCCACTGATCATTACAATGCTTGTGGCAACTTTTATAATTCACGGCGCTGATCCTTTTGCTAAAAAGGAATTTGCCCTACTTTACCTGCTTATTTACCTGGTTGTATTAGTCGTTGGCGGTCGTAAATTCTCACTTGACTATCTCCTACAGAAGAAAAAATAAGATCTGTCCGACCTAAGATGAAAAAGGCAGTTTACCTTAAGAGGTAGGCTGCCTTTTCTGTCTTAATATTTGTTTTTTTATGAGATAGCCAAAACTTGTATTCTTATTTACCCGATACAAGTTACAGACTTACATCAGTTGGGAAAATTCGTTCCCCAAAGGTAGAATGGATAAAGTGCTTGGGAGAATCGATTAATCAGATGGTAGAATTCATTCCCTGAGCGCAAAATGAATAAAGTGACTGGTAAAATTGATGAATCAGGCGGTAGAATTCATTCCCTGAGCGTAAAATGAACATTTCGAAGGGTAGAATGGGCATATTTGCTGGTAGAATTGATTGTGTAAGTGTTAAAACACCAGCATCACTACCCCTAAATGGACTACGTCAAGCTCCGCTTCGTTACCCCTAAATCCCCTGAAGGGGACTTTCACAAACAGCACCTATAAACCCCTTTAGAGGTTTGGGGTTAATACGTTACGCGTGTTTTAGCCTAGATGCAGATCTCCCCATTTTTTAATTGGAAAACCCAAGCATGATTGGGCTTGGGTTTGTATTTTGTTTCCATTTCTGCTTCTCAGAGTACGAGCAACAAGCTCGCACTAGCTGGGGGATTTTTGTTTACTTTTCATCAAGGAAAAGTAAAAGCCTAGCGGCTTGAGCGAAAAGAAAAATTGATTAAAATTAAAGAACAAAAAAAGGAACCATTTCGGGTTCCTTTCTCTATTTTATTGCAGCATATTACTTCTTCACAGATATCAAATGAATATCGAAAACCAAGACAGAACCACCCGGAATACCTCTTGTATCATAAGGACCATAGCCCAAATGTGAGGGAACCAAGAGCGTTCCTTTCCCGCCTTCTTTAAAATAAGTGATGCCTTCGGTCCATCCTTTTATCACTCTTTTCAACGGAAATGAAATACCTCTCTCACTACTCTCGTCAAAAACTTCTCCATTTAAATAATAACCTTTATAGGCCACCTGAACAGTTGATGCACTTGTAGGTTTCGAACCTTCCCCTGCCTCATCAATCACATAATATAATCCAGACTCACACTTAATTGCTTCCAGCTTATTGATCTTTATATAATCGGTAATTTGTTTCTCATTTATTGTCGAGAAATCTTTCTCAGGCCCACTTGAACACGAAACTAAAAAGGCACATACGATGGCTAATACACTATATTTCATTTTCATCAATTTTTAGTAAAAAACAAATATAACAAAATGGAGTCAGAACTTTTATTAAATTTAGCCTACAAGTCAAACCACTATACAAGACCAAAATCTACTACCGACATGAAAAAGGCCCTACTCCTTTTAAGTTTACTGGCAATATTTAATTCCGTATTCGCACAAAATGATACGGAGACTTTCCCAATATTAAGAGGCCCCTATATGGGACAAAAGCTTCCCGGATTAAATCCTGAAATTTTTGCACCTAATATCATATCCAATGGCTTAGCCAACCGGGATGTAGCCATATCGCCTGATGGAAAAGAGATGTATTTCACTCTACACACAGCCAAGTTCCAATACGCAACTATCGTTTATTCAAAACTGGTAAAGGGGACTTGGACCAAACCTGAAATTGTGCCCTTCGCTAGAGATTCGCGCTATAAATATTTAGAGCCCGCTTTTAGCTACGATGGCAAGAAACTCTTTTTCGTCTCAGACCAACCCAAGGATGATAGCGGCAAAGCTGAAGATATTTGGGTTGTCGACAGAAAACAAGACAGTTGGGGAGAACCTTATAATCTGGGTGCACCTGTCAATTTTGAAGGTGGGGATTTTTATCCATCACTAACAAAAGATGGTACCCTGTACTTTACGAGAGACGAGTTGGAAGGGCAAATCAGTAATATATACCGATCTCGCCTTGTGGATGGTAAGTATACGACACCTCAAAAATTACCCAGTCAAATTAATTGCGGCACCAATCGATTTAATGCCTATGTCTCACCCGACGAAAGCTTTGTGGTTGTACCTGCCATAGGCGTTGAAGAAGGTTTCAGGGGCGTACACTACTATATTGTTTTCAGAAACGATGACGACAGCTGGCAGGAGCCATTGCCTCTGAGCTCTAAAATAAATACAGCAAGAGGAACCGGTTGGTCTTTTTATATCTCTCCTGATAAAAAGTACATCTTCTTTATGGCGACAAAACCATTCCCTAAGGAGAAACAACCAAAGAATTTAAGTCTGGACTTTCTGCATCAATTCTCTTTAATGCCTCAAAACGGCAACTCCGATATTTATTGGGTCGATGCTAAAATTCTTGAGGACTTAAAACCTCAGACTAAAAAATAACCGTATCAAACCCGCTTTCACAAGTAAAAACACCTCTTGTTCAAATGCACTGCCCCCAAAAAGTTAGACACTATTTGGGGGTATTTTTATGAGTAGAAAACACAAATACAGTAAGGCATTTAAATTAGAAGCCGTTCAGAAAGTTTTACAAGATTATCAAAGCATCACCATGGTTAGTGATACTTTTGGTATCCATAAGAGTGATCTAAAAAAATGACCCCAATAAATGATAGAAGCAATCCCCCCTCTCCCCTTAAAAGAGAGACTTTCAACTTTTATATTTTCAAAGAATTTCATGCTGGCTTAGTCAGGCTACCTTGAGGCCTGCGACTGTTTCCCCACAACAAGCCTGATGGCTGGAACGAAAAAAAAATAAAAATAAAATGTAACTATCTTTATTCTCCCCTACTAAATAGATAAGAACAAAAACTTATACATTGAAAAAAGAAGAACAGTTTAATCAGATACTATCGGAAAATAGTGAACGGATACAGAGGATATGCCGCTACTACAATTCGAATGCCGAGGATCAAAAAGACATGTACCAGGAGGTGTTGGTGAATATTTGGAAGAGTCTCGATAATTTCAGGGGCGATTCGGCAATCAGCACATGGGTTTACCGGGTTGCCGTAAATACTTCGCTCAGCTTTACAGGCAAAGCCTTTAAGCAAATGAAGTTGATGGTCAATACCGATACACAAAACCTCTCCTCCATTATCGACGACGAAAGCCTGGCTGAAAAACAAAAAGAGGAAAGCCAATTCAATTTGCTTCAAACCGAACTCAATATGCTATCGGTTATCGATAAAGCCTTAATATCGCTTATGCTCGAGGGGCTTAGTATGAAAGAAATTGCCGATGTGATTGGTATTAGTGAACCCAATGTAAAAGTTAAAATACACCGAATTAAAGCACAACTCAAAACCAAACTATCAGGAGGGGTTACACATGAATTTTAAACGAAATAACGATAATATCAATCTCGATCAGCTGGCTGGTAAACTCCAAAAAGAAGATGCCAGATATGCAAGACTGAGCAGAAGTCTTCAAATTGTGTATTGGATTTTCATTCCACTCTACACCTTTTTAGCAATCTCACATTACAGGGAATCCAGCGAAATAAAAGACCTGATCGGTGGCTTGTGTTATGTGATTGCCTTTTTCATCTTTGCTATCTTTTTCGGGATATACCACAAAGAATACAAGTATGCCGACTATTCACTCCCTACTCTTAAGATGTTAAAAAACGCAGCTTACAGATATCAACCCGTTCAATTAAAAAGCATCTGGCCCCTAATTGCTGTTTTATTTATGGATGCAGGTTTGTGCTTAAACGAATCCATTGGCTTCTCTTTCCTAAAAGTTCAAATCTATTTTCTGGGAGCTATGTTTTGTGCGGTTATGATAGGCTTAACTATCTGGTATTTCAAATACAAACCCCTTCGCGATAACGCTCTAAGACTGATTGCCGAAATTGAAGGTGAATAAAGACACCTGATAAACAAATGACATCTTATGGAATTACAAAACGCGACTAAAAGGAGAAACCCTAAAGCACAGACCATCTCATTAATATACATGTTCATAGGATACAGCATCCTGCTGATGAGTCGGATATACCATGATAAATTAAGCGATTTTCAATTGGGTTTCTGCGAAAGCTTATCAGTGTGTCTGCTTATATTCGGAACTCTGATGATGATCAGGTCAACCATCAAAAAACAGAAAGCTTTTATGACTAAAAAGAGCTAAAAATACCTCAATCACAAAAAAAACAAATGCCCAAATCAAAACGATTTGGGCACTTTTGTTTGCTCACTTGAGCCATGTTCTGGTGGAGCTGCAGGGGATGAAGCCAAAATCATACAGCACAATCATCTAAAAACAGACACATCAAAAATATCCTTATAGTTGTATGAAAATATATTTCGTCTTGGTTAGACAAAAAATTCCTCAGGAGAATAATTCTGGTTATTTATTTTCAGGTTACTCATTAGTATGAGATAAGGATGAATTTAGCTGATATTGATTTTCTTTTGAAACTGTAGCATATAATGGGGGTAATGCCACAGCTTCATCTTTCAGTCTCAGTTTTTATTCCAATTAAATGTTGGGTATTGTTTTTTTAATTCTCGTGGGGTCGCCGAGCTTTTAATCAAATTATTGAGATAGTCATTCGATGAATTGATGATATTCATAATGTTCCGATCTTTTATAAAGAATTCTTCTTCTTGAAGGACATCCAGTACGTCATCAAACCTTAATCTCTTAATTTCAGTCCAATAATAAAACCTTGCAATCAGGCATCTGTTTCTTCGCTCTATCAATCTGGAACGTCTTGTTTCATTATTGTTTACTCCTACATTTCCTAATAGCTCATTGTTTTGTTTTGAGTTTAAGTTAATTGATCCTTTCATTTTAATCTTATATTTTTTCAGGTTAAAGTGATGCTTCTATTTTACTTTAATGGTTCTAACACTTTATTATACTCGTTGATTTCTCCCTTTATTTATTGCCACACTGTTTTTGACTAGAGACTTCCATCTCAACAGATCCACCACATAAAATAGCAATAGAACATTCATTTTCAACACAATTTGGTTATTCTACTTGAGTTATAAAGTATTATTCTATTTGACCAACGTAAATTACATGACAAATATGTAGAAGAGGAATGTTCAATGCAAATCGCTTTATATAGAATGTTTATTTTGGTCAATGCTTCAGTTATATTATGTTGTTCTTTACATCAACAACAAAAGCTTATGATTTAGAACTGAGCTAGTTTGTAAATATTTTTTAGTAAAACAAAGCTATTTTTTTATTGACATTTATGATTTATTGAATTGACTATAATGCAAAATCCTCATAAATCAACATATACAGTAAGACTATGCTGTTATATGGATTGGAGATTTGATAATTTGAGTCACTTGTCCTAATTCTGTTTGCCAGATAACTAACAACCAATAAATTAAATTTATTTTGACTCGCATTTAACAGCTTGGCAATCATCATAAAATTGTGACAGAACAGATTTAAGTTCATACCTTTTATCGTTTCAGTGGTGGCAGCTTGCATTTTTTTTATACATTTGTTAAACTTTGATAGCATAAATATATTCAGAATAATCTGAACAAAATAAATTTCAATGAAAGAAAATACAAATATTTCTGAACGAATTTTAGCCCTACTTGATTATCTGAATATTAGCCGAAATGTTTTTGCAAAAAAACTTGGATACGAACGTTCTCAATCTGTTTACGACATCATAAATGGAAAATCAAAACCGAGTTTTGATTTTTTCAACAAACTTTTTAATTCAGAATATTCTGAACTAATAAATTCCGTTTGGCTTATTACCGGCAAAGGTGACATGTTAAATAAAGAACAGAATATTGTGATCGAAAATAATAATGAAACCGGAATCGTTCCACGCGGTGCTGTCCCCTACTGGAACCTTCCTGTATCAGCTGGTCAGAGTATTCAAAAAGTTATTGACAACAATAAACCCAGTGGTTATATCAAGGATTTGCCAGGAATCGATTTAGCCGAAAATATTCTCCCCGTATCCGGTATGTCAATGGAACCCGAAATCTCCAATGGTGCCATTATTGGCGTCAGAAAAATGAACAACTGGGAAAGCCTGAATACCGAAAGGGTATATATGATCATCACCCGGGAGGATAGGATGATTAAAAGAATTGAGCCCGATAAAGAGAACGAAGAGGTTTTATGGTGTGTGAGCCCCAACTATCCTAAATTTAAAGTTTTTAAATCGGACATTATTGAGATTCAAAGAGTCTGCTTTGTATACAATCCCAAATAAATGAGAATAAAAGCATGTCTGCCCCCTGATTATACCTGATTTTCTTGATGTCGTGATTCTTTCGAAATGAGTTTATTATTATGGACTCTTTTATACTGCAGGCTTTTGGCTCCAAAATTAATTAACAAACCAATTTCCAATCCATAGGCCTCTACATAGTTCATTGCCTGTGCCAAATGCACATCCTCAAGATTTATCAGAGCCTTTATTTCAAGCATGACACATTCCTCAACAAAAAAATCAACTCGACGAGAGCCAATATTATGCCCTCTGTAGCGAATTGGCATTTCATGCTCTCGGCTAAACTCAATCCCCTGAATCTTCATCTCGATAGCCAAGGCTCGCTGATAAATAACCTCCTGAAAACCATTACCCAAGCGCTTGTGCACCTCCATGGCACAACCAATTATCTTGTAGCTTAAATCTTGATGCTTCATAACTATTCATTTCCAGTTGTCTGAACCCTGATAACACTTGATTCACTTGATGACCTGATTATTTTAAAACAAGACAATTTCCATTACAAACTAAAACCATAGCAATAAGCAATTTACACAAAATCAAGTAATCCATTAATCCCTGAAATCATGGTTCAGACAAACAATCAGACAAACAAAAACCCACTCACATCACTGCAAGTGGGTTATATTTACATTATTTTCTTTGAAAATAGATACGAGTGACACACTCGCACCAGCAGTCAGTGCATACTCGGACTATCTGGGGCTACGATATCCTCCCCCTAAATCCCCTAAAGGGGACCCCAAAATACCACCTAAAGCCCCTTTAGGGGTTTGGGGTAAAACACAAAATCAAGAAATCCCATAATCCTTGAAATCATGGTTCAGACAAACAATCAGACAAACAAAAACCCACTTACATTACTGCAAGCGGGTTATATTTACATTATTTTCTTTGAAAATAGATACGAGTGACACACGCACCAGCAGTCATTGCATACTCGGACTATCTGGGGTTTTTATCTTAGAATACGGGGGAATTAATAATTCAATTTTCCTAAAAAACTCCTGGTTTATAAAATGCAATTCCTAATAAAAAAACGAAAGAAAAAATCACATACAATGTAACAATCAAATTGCCACGTACTCTTGATCTACTATCTTCATTTTTATACTTTTCAATAATGCGTTTATAGCGAAATTTTAAAAAGTGTAATAAGCATATTAACAAAAATATCCCTATAGCAATAAAAATAAAATCATTTTTAGAAGGAAAGTAATTAATAACATCCGTTTTTTTTAGTAAGGCTACTATTGCAAGAAAATTAAATGACAAACATATTGTTAAAAATATTTCTGCTAATAATCCTGCGACTTCAGGTATAGAAGATCTCTGAGATAGTCTATAAAATTTGTAAAACAAATAATCCATAATTTTGATTAATTTTAAGTTATTATTTCCCATATAGCCATGGTGCCATCATAACGCCATCTTTTGTATGAAGATCATGCATTTGCATAATAGAATTTTTTCCAGAATCCTTATTTATAGAATCAACCCAGTCATAAAATTCTTCTCCCCAAATTGCATCAGCAACTCCTATTCCCAATGAAACAGCCCATCCAACAACTGGTATAAAAGCAGCTCCCACAGCTATAGATTTTACTGCTAGACTAGTTATGGTTTTAGTTGAAGGTTTCGTAATTGCGTCATATCCAGCTGGGATTATACTCATGGCAGTACCAATAGTTCCCAATGCCTTTCCTCCAACTCTTAAGTAATTTAAATATTTTGCATTTGCTGTAATATTTGTTATTCGTGATCGTATAACAATATCACCAGTTTTCTTTATACTGTATCGTTTACCGTATTTTCCTAACCATCCTGTTTCTGTACGAGGTAGGTATTTACCCCTATCGACCATAATATTATGAACACCACCACCTATAGCACCAGCAACACCCATTCCAATGCTAATAGCGTCATCTATTCCAAAGCCGCTAGAGTTATCCAAATTATTATCATCTAAAACAATTCCATCATTTTTCGAATAATCAGGTAAACCTAAATTTGGTCTACTAAATGCATAAGGATTTGCGTCATATAATTCTTTCAATTGACCTTCCAATGATTTTTTCAAATCATCATTAAGAGAATTATACAACTCACTATCTTGCAAAGTCCATATATTTTGGTGTCTTTCAACTTTTTTAGAACCAGAAATAATTTCACCATTTTCATCATAAACAACATTCGTAGATTTCCCTATGAAAATAGATTCTAACTCTCCGTTCTCATTTGTATTTATCTGAAATGCTTGTTCTGACTTAGGAGGATCCTCATCCAATGCCCCAGTAGGGTCAACTTTATTTATAGGATTATTTTGGCAATAATTGTATGGATTGAGCCAGTTACGTTCTCCTTGTAAAGGATCCACACTCACAAATCGACATATCCAGGTGGCATAATAACGAGCTCCATAATAATAAAGTCCTGTTTCCTCGTCACGCTCCTTGCCTACATATTTGTAACGCTTTTGGCTGGTTTCGGTCTCAGTTCTACCAGAACGGTAACTTGTTGTTCCAAAAGGGTGGTATTCCTCGTATGAGATAATATCCGCCGTTTCGTCCAGCTCCAAAGAGGCTGATCCCAAATGATTATCTAATTGGTATCGAACTGTTATCAAAGAACTCTGGTCTAAGGTCAATGAATCTACCGTGGCTATCTTAGCTTTATCATCACTAATATTAACCGTAGTACGCTCCGTTTCCAGTACACCGCTCACGAATTTACGGTAAATCTCGTAATCTCCAAAATAGTAACGCTCTTCTTTTATGTTACCTTTTACAATTACTTTTCGCACACGTTCGCCCGCGCTGTCGTACACATAATACGCTTTGTTGCCTGTAGCATCCAAATCCACAGCTGTCAGCCAATCGTTATAATTCCAATGCATGGCTTGCAAGTGAGGCATACTCAACATATTACCATGGGCATCGTAGGTATAATCGGTCTGTCCATCGGTATGCCCCAGCAGGTAATTGTTCTGGCTAAAATTATAAAAATAGTCACGCGTCCACTGCCCCAGGCTTTTTAGCTGCATTATATTACCCAACTCGTCGTAAGTGTACTCCTGGGTAAAATTTTGCATAGCGTTGGTTGCCGTATTGGGCAGAGCAATATCATTGGCCATATCGGTATGCGTTGGCAAAGCCAGGCTGTTCAGCTCTCTCCCTTTAGCTTTTACCAAGCGGTACAAAGCATCGTAATAATAAAGCCCTTTGGGTTCTACCACCGCATTGTTAAAGTAATAGCTTTGCTGAGCCAAATCGTTTTGCTCCACAATATTACCCACAGCATCGTACACATAACGCAAATCCTGCAAAATATCCTGTCCCGTATTACGGGTGGTCAGCAGGCGTTTTAAACGAAAGTTCTGCGCATCGTATTCGTATTTGGTTTTCGATCCATTACCATAATAAATATCGGTTCGCTGCCCTTTTTCGTTGTAATTGATATTCGTCACATAGGCTTTGCCCCCCGAATGCACCATTTCGAGCATTCCGGCCTTATTATAGGTATAGAGTTCTATACTGCCATCGGGTAGAATTTTATCAACCGGACGATTCAAGGCATCGTAAGTCAACTTAGAGGTAAAACTTTCGTCTTGCAAAAGCGAAGTATAATCCCAATTGATATATGCATCGTAAATAGTGCAAAACTGCTTGCGGCTCTCCAAAGGATTGCCTTTGAAGTCGTATTTCACAATATGGGTCAAACCCGATTGATCGTAAGCATTAACCACCTGTCCGATTGAATTATCAGCTGGATTTGTGCCATACTCGCTGTATTGCGTTCTTATTTCAGCCTCATTCCCTTCAGTCAAATAAGTGGCAACAGGGCGTCGCAAAGCGTCGTAAGTCATACGTAACATATGCCCGCGGCTGTCCCAGGCTCTTAAAGGATTACCTCCCACATCCGAAATCATCTGTCGGCTGCCCGAGTCGATATTCTGCATGCCCAATGGCTGCAACATACCCATGGTATTTGTAGTCATCAGTCGCCCTTTGGCATCAGTTACGCTAACGGGTCTTCCTGCAATATCAAAGCTTGTGGTCACACAATACTTATTGTTGTTATTATTATCGTCCTCAACAATAAACACCTGCCCTAAATTGTCGAAATAGCTCACCTGTGGTGTATTGGCATGTTGTGCCGATAACCAGGCCGCTCTGATATTCGCATCTGTTGGCTCAGTACCCTGAGGGTCGGGTGATCCGGCTGCTACATACCAGTCACTTTCGAGCACCGTATCGTTCTGATCGTAACTTTTCTGTACCCAGGGCGTAAATTCCACACGTGTTAGTGTTCCATCGGGAAATTCAGTCTTCGTATTTCGTCCTACCGGATCGTAATACATCACAGGGCTCACACCATGCTGAGTCAGTGCAGTCTCTGCTTCGTATTCATGGGTCGTACTAAAATAGGGTTCGTATTGCTTAATCACCTTCCCTTTATTATTCACGACAGTACGCCCTGTGCCAACCCAACGATTGGTACACTGTACGTTTTCTACACTGCCATCGGCATTAAATTGTTTGGCTAGTCCATCTTCGGCTTGCACTTTACTCATCACCGAATTTCCCAAACCTCCGGTATACGCATAAGTTTCCATCCATGCCGTATCAGCAGCAGCATGTGTTTCACGCGTTTTGACATGCGAGAAAACAGGCTTTTTATGATCCAACCATTGAAACAAATCGTAATCGTAAATCACACTTGGTGAGGCCAGTGTATCGCCTTCGCCATTTTTACCGCTTAAAGCCAGCGCAGTTACCATCCCTCGGGTATCGAATCCCACCAATTGGCTATTGCCATTGGGATCGGTCATCTTTTTGGCCTGTAAAAAGTGATAATCGTATTCGGCCAGAGTCTCGTTGCCCAGAGCATCTTTGGTTTTTGTTACAAAAAAGGCAGATGTATCGTAGCTAATAAAACTCTCGTTGCCAAAAGCGTCGGTACTTTTCACGGGCAAATAAAAGGCCAAAGCATCGAAACTTGCACGTTCCGAAGGCACCCACCACTTATTATTTTCGTGAATGTATTTCCCCTCGTTTAATAATAAATCATTGCTGTACTTTTCTCTTAGAGGATCAATTTTATTCAACAAATCGTCCGTTAAGTCAGCCGATAAAGTCTGATAGGGCAATGCCAGTGCCCCCACTTGTCCCAAAGGCAGGCTTGCACTTAAATCATCCTTATAGAACAGCGATTTTTCGTGCGAAAAACAACGTTTCTGAATCCCGGCCAAATTGGTTTCGGCATAATCAATTTCAGTCGCCCAATCCATAGCCGCTTTAAGCGATTCCGTATCGAATCGGTTTCCGGTATAAATCAAGCCTGTCAGTTCAAAGCTTTGCTTCTGATATGGCAAACCAATGAGATTCACCTCGGTTTCGGAGCGATTGATAAAATCGGTTTGGGTACAAACAACCTTCAAGGATTTTTGCTCATCTTTGGCATCAACCACCCTGCGTGGATAGGCCAATTGTACCGCTTGTAACACATTACCGTAATGATCGGTTTCAATACTCAGGGCATGCGAAATACGCGGATCAGTTACATCACGTTCGTAATGATAAGAAATCGCTTCATTGTCAATCGCCAGAAAAACACCATGTTTGTTCTTCCCTTTTGACTGAAGCATTTTAACCGACATGTTTTTCTCTTCAACGGTATAAGGAATATCTTCTTTATCAGTACCATCCAGAGCATACACTTCAGAACGCAACACTTGTCCACGCAAAGCACGGCAAGCTTCACGTTCTTCCTCTGAGCTCAAGCCCTGAGGGATAAGCGAATCGGGTAATAGCCATTCTTTGATATCCTGATTAAAATATTCTTTGGCAAATTGCTGAGAGATAGATTCTCTGTTTTTATAAATACCCGTGTGAAACCAGGTTTTCGTATAAACCGGCGCTTGATAGCCTTCGCTTTCACTGTTGATAATTTCGGTATCGCATTGTTCCACCATTCCAAATCCACGGAATTCGCGTTCGGCAATATCGTAATGCCCATGGTGATAGGCATACTTATTTACCAATCGAATATCCGAAACCTGTTCGTGATCTTCAACACGCTCCAACACCTGAACCGGAAATGGCAGCCTGGTAATCCATGGCTGACCTGCCAGCTTATCCTGCACAAAGAATTTGGTTGAAGGCGCATACTGCAAACTGACTTTTCGTCCCATGCCATTTTCGAAACTGCTCAGAATATAGGGTTTAATACCCGATGTCAGTTCAACAAAGTGCATCTCCTGTATATGATTGGGCAAAGGCGTAGACCATAGCAAACACGAAGTACCATTACCAAATAAATCGACCACACTCACTTGCGATAAGTTATCGATATTCGGGAATGCCTTAATGCTCTCGGCGTTGCTCAAGCCATTACCAGCCTGATTCTTGTAGTAAGCCACCCCTTCGACTCCGCTCAGGGTGCGGCCTCTGGCTCCCAAATAAATGATATCGGCAGTACCTGTTCCATCCACATCGGATAAACGGATGCGCGAAGGATTAAAAAGATCCGGTGCATCGAAAAGAGGCGGGTTTTTCATGAGTACCTTCTCACCAAAATGACCGTATCCCATATTGGGCCAGTAGCAAACTGAATTGTTGGTAATACGCACAATATCACTCAAACCATCACCCGTCATATCCGCCAGGTAAATGCTGCTTTGCGAATCGGAAAACAGAATCACCGGAGCTGCATCTTCGTCCTCTCCGTTATGAATTCTGCGGTAATCTTTATAACCTTCTTTTCCAGCCGAAAAGTAAAGCTCAAAATAGTCCCCGCGACTGATCAGTAAATCGGCCAAACCATCCCCCGTCAGGTCAATTTGCTTGACATCAGGATGAGATAAATTGATATTTGGCATCTGGTCGAAAGACTTAAAATTTTGCCAAACCCCATCCTCAAGGCTATAATAACCATGAATACCCGAACCATGAACCACAATTTCCGGTTCCGAGTCGCTGTCAACATCACCCAAATAAAATGATGAACCTTTAGCATTAACCACATTGGGTTTATTGCCCATACGTGTTAAACTGCCTAAATTCAGTTCGGGCGCACGTTCCCCTGTCGGTTCAACGGATGTTGCCCATGATTTTTCGCCCAAATTGGCTTTATAATACCAGGCCTCGTTGTCGGTACGCAATAAGCTGTTAATGCCTTCGCCATATAAATCTGCCCATTGCCAGGCTGAATCGCTTGTTCCATTGGGCAGATTTTCCAACATATGGGGATCTACAGCATGTAGTTTTGTACCAACTTTTGCCTGCGTATAAGTAAAGGTTAAAGGCGGCATTTCTGCGGGTTCTTCTCCCTTTTTATAACTGGTGTGACTCACCTGACTAAGCTGAGTTAAATGCTCGTTTTTGGTGTAATGCAGATTCGTAGCCTTAGTCAATACGGGATCTGTTCCCAATTCGTCAAATTGATGAAACATCAACACACGCTGACACAAACGGTAGGTACGCAACTCAAAACCTGATTTGTAAACCGAGAAGGCATCTTCACGCATTTCCCAATTGGCTTGAGAGGTGAGCTGTGCATTTGCTGTTGAATATGTACTGTAATTGCCATAATCAAAAGCAAGTGTAAACAACCACTTACCCGTATAATTTGGTGTCGCTGGCGAATACATTTGGGTATTCCCGTACTGCACACGATCTAAATAGATCTGATTAAAGGTTTTACCTGATTTCAGACGATGTATTTCGTTGGCTGTATTGGGAATATTATCGCTATTCTCTTTCAGATAAGAATATTGCATCAGGTTCCCCTTTGCATCGTAAGTTTTTTCTAAATTCCAGGAGAAAATTTTGTTCTCATCGTCGGGATGTGAGATACAAGCAGACTTGTTTTCCCCATAAACCGAGGTGATATTTTCTTTAGAAATACTACGCCAGTGAATTCTTCCGGTCGTTTTGTTTTTCCATTGTTCAATACGAGCGAATAAGCCTTCGGTACGTGGAATATATCGGCGAATAGCAAAGTCACCTTGTTCACGAATGGCTCCATTTAAAGGCACCAAATCTTCAGCTCCCGATAAAATAAAGGTATCGGAATCGTTCTGATCGTCGTATTGAGGCAAGCCTTTGTCTGTTTTTCGTGTGATATTGGGAATGCCAATCCCCCAACCGATACCATAAGGACTGTTGCCACTGCCCGAATTATAGGACAATGCCAATTGGGGAGTGAAACCTCCACGTCCCGGACTAATGGCTAAGGGGGCACTCATCGAGTAAGTACCGGTTACCGGATTGGTTTCAAACTTTTCGCCAATCCCCTTAATAGCACCTCCTCCTTTAGGTAGGTTAATTAATGATTTATTTCCTTGTTGTGATGATTCATTTTTTGTTCCGGCAGATCGAGTTCCAGCCGATTTATTTTGTGCAGTCGTTTCATGTGCACTATTATTTATTTCCGGTTTATCTGACTTCCTGTTTTCCATCGATAAAAGATTGAATGATTATTTTTTTAGATATAGCAAGCCCAGCTGATGTATATCCCAGGGACTTACAACAGAATGGATAATTTGAATAAATTCCTCTGGTATATTTTTAAAACCTGTGCATCCAAAGGCCTTCGGTATGCACAGGTTTTTGTGAAGAATTATCGGTTAATAGTTTTTAATATTAAAACGGGACTTATTTACATCAGCTACCTTGTGTTATTTGCCTTAAAACTGGCTGAGTTTGTAGAATGAAATAAACCGTTCTAAAAATTGTATTAACCACTGTTTAGATTACAACCAATGATTAAATTTTATGTTCTTTTAATCAAAGCTTAAATATTGAATTACGAAGCCGCTACCTTATATTTCAATACAATCATCAGGTCGTCAGCATTGCTAACATCTGCCGTCGCGGGAATGGTTACTGAATGTGAAGTTCCCATTGTACCGGTAGCAACATTTGTAAGTGCCTGAGCGGTTTGATCCTTTCCGGAAAGAATGGTTCCTTCAGCTCCGGTCACATTAATACTTTGTCCTTGCAAATAGAATGGCAATTGCGACTTTTTAAGCTCAATGATCACATCTTCAGTTCCGACCTTAGCCCAAGCTTCAGGATACTGAGCTTTCAAACTAAACATGGAAGCCAAATCAGCATCTTTCACTATATCATTCAACTTGCTAACCAGATCGTTTTCCACGGTTGCTCTGTTACCTGCATCCACAGCTGTATAGTTGATATGCATAATCACATCATTAATACTGTTGTAATCGAACTGACGAATGTTATTCGGCAGAGTAATAACCCACTGACTTGCAACTCCTGAACCCTCAAATGGCAAATAACGGGCATCGTTGAAATTCAACTCAAACAAACCACTGTCATTTACAGCATTGCTCGTTGCCATTCTCGTAATCTTGTTATTTAGCGTCAACACACTTCCCTTATCATCAGTCACAATTGAACTGCCAATAAGAGTTAAATCAGCCGAAATTGAAGTGTAAGCACCCGCTACACACGGAATGGTTAAGGATACACTCTTAATGCGACGATTGATATGTCCCGGATGATCCAAATCGAATAAGACCTCAGGCAATTCAATAGAACAAGTTCCACCGCTGCGTAAATCCAAAATCTTCTGAGGATCAAGCATCGCCATTGACACATGCTTGGTCAATTCAAATTTTCGTTTGTTATCTGACAGATAATCGGCTTCCATCTTCCTCAATTCCATATACAACTTTTCACCTGCTAACAAGCCCTTATTCTGCGCACTGAAAAAATCAGTTGCGAAAGGTTTTCTTGGCTTATCAGGACATAACTCAAAGTTATAAGCAGCCTCGGCCTGCTTGGCCATTTTATAGGCCATATCAAAGGCAGAGCGATAAAGGGTATTGATCTCTCCAGCCATCCATAGGTACAATTGCTCGTTGGTAAACTTGCTGCTTAAAACCTCATAGCTTTTCTGCGTTTGCTCTACCTGTTTCAAATGGTTGGCTTGATCCAACTCAGCAATCGCCTTACGAATTTCTGCAGACAGCTCTTGTTGTTTCAATTGCTCCATCTCGCGCTTCGCTACATCGGCTTGGAAAGTCCAGTCCTCCTTACGACGCTCGTAGCCTGCAATAAGACCTGCTTTAGAGCCTTTATGGCTTGCAATAGTCCCCAAGATACCTACTGCAGAAGCAATTGTAGTTCCACCAAGAGTGAGCTTTGTTCCTCCAAACGTTGTTGTAAATACAGGCGAACCACCAAATCCATTTGCACCTGCTTCAACATCAGGAACTGGACTTAAACTTCCAGCCATCAATTGAAGTGCCTGAGATGTAACTTGCAATTTCATAGCTTTATCCATAAAGTTCAGCTGCTGCTGTTCCTTACCGCTAATTTTCTTCTTTTTACGGTAGTAGCTTTCCCTAAACTGAGTATTCTCTTGCTGCAGTTTCACTTGCTCAATGGCCACTTCTGCTTCTTCTATACTCTTCTCCTTAATCTTCGTTACCTGCTCAGTCAGCGTTTTTTCATGACTGGCACGCAACACACTAATATACTCGGTATCCCCTTTCTCAAGTGCTGACAACAATTGTGACCCAAGCGATTTTACTTCGCTACAAATCTCTAAAGCACGTTGCAATAGGGTCTGGAAACGGTAATCAGTCTGATTAGCCTTATTCAAAGCCATTACATCAGCAATATTAAGTCCTGCCTGACGGGCACGAATCAACAGCCCCGGATCAATTGGCGGTGCAAACAAGGCCACTGTACGTTTAATACCGTCGATATTCAAACTGTTACGAACCTTAAACAACCTATCGGCTACACGGTCCCAGTAAGCCAACATCTTATCGTTCTTTGGAATACCAAAGTAGAGTTTGGCAACATCTCCTTCATGTTCAAGCGCACCATATACATCGGTTAACATGCCTTTAAGGTCCTTGTCTTTGCTAAATGGCTTAGACGCAATCTCCAACTCACTGGACTCAACATATTTCTCCAAATAGGCAGCATTTTCAGGCTTAATAATTCCTTCTTCGAAATATTCAATCGCATTCCCCATGCCATCCGTTTTCATCTGTGCATAAGACTTAGGAGCTAAAATCTCTGTCTCAAGCACTTCAGGCTTGCGTCCCAATAATTGGGCAGCAATCATATAATATTGCATGGCTTCGTTAATCGATTCTGTTGTATCAATACGGAACAAATCATCACCATGAGCAAAAATAATATCGAGGTAGCGCATAACAACGGCCTTCATATAAGCCCCTGGACGCATCTGAGCAATATTATGTGGCTTAAACGGATCGTTACTCCACATCTCAATCTGCTTATTCAACTCCACATTCTCAGGATCATCAATGCCGTTCATATTCAAGTCGAACAACAAATCATCAATACCAACTGTTGAATTGTAATCGGCAAAAGGCTTAAACTTCCAGTATTTTGCCGAGGTATCACCCTCAGTTTCACGTGGATCAAAAATATAGTGCATCCATTTTAAGGCTTCTTTATAATTACCCTCGATTAAAAAGCGATTGGCCAATAAAAAAGGAATATGGAAAAATAACTCCCAGTTATACAAAGAATAAGCACCACTTAGGCCATACTCAAATTTCTCTTCGATATACTTTTCATTGTCTTCCGTTTTAGCGTCCTTAAGTACATTTTTCACCACTTCACTATTCAACTCAAAGTCTCTCAAATAAGCTCTATTAGATTGCTGTGGTAATAGTTGATGATTTTTATCTTCAATACCCAATGGATCTAAAATACCATCGATGCCATACTTTTGCAGATTGGAACGTAGGGTTTCCATATACGGATGATAAGCCAAACTGGCTTTCATTTCCGGTTTAAACACAACTGATTTCGGCATTTTCAAATGACTGAGTATCGTTTCAAAATGACTAAACTCCTTTTCAAAAGCGATCACTCTGCCTGTTGGCGTTTGTTTAATTACAGAAAGATGTTCATGATCGTGTGTAAAATAATGTGGCATCTTATACTCGCTACGTTCTTCTCTCCTCCAGTCATTATAGTACCTATCTTCACGATAGTATCTCTCTTCATTCCTGTAACGACAAGAATAATCAGTTCTGTACCAGTTTCTTTTGGGTCTGAACTTTGGTTGTGTATAGGTGAACTTCATCACTTTTTTCAGGAGTACAGAACTACGTTCAGCTTTCACCGTTGGAATAAAAACGACCGATTGCATATTGGTTTCAACAACAAAAGGTGCATTACTGATAAAATTCTTATACTGATGTGGATAAACCAAACGAGTCTGTCCCTTGATATTTTCAACGACATTATTAACATAAGCAACTCCATTAGTCGCTGCAACAGGTAATGACAACCAATTCTTAGCATTATTCATCTGAGCTTTTTGCCCATAGGTACTCATCCCCTCTGGCATCACATAACCTGTTCCCTTAAAATCACTTTCTTTCGTTAGGTGAATATGATTAAAACATTCAACTGAAAAAGTAACCCCATTTTTCTTAGCAAGAAATGATTGGGGTGCATTTAAGATGTGCAGATAATTTGTATCCCCAGCCTCATATACCAAACGGAAATCAAATTTATCCTTCGTTCCTAAATCATTAATCTTTACTGTTTCATCACATTTACGTTTACGTGTCCACTTATTATCGATCAATTCGCTCCAGCACACCTGCATCTGCAATTGTTTTTGTGCACGTTTAGGAGCAATGGTCGATCCCTCTTTTGGATTTACTACCGATAAATCTTCATCAGATGGTTCCTTAGCCACATCGGTACACTCCAACCAGAAAGCAACCAAACGGTCTTTGATGATAGCAGGAGCAATATGATCTGTATTGATCTCAATTCCCATTTTCTCCCATGGCGTCCAATACGACTCGTTAATCAGCTTACGATAAAAATACTCATGTGGTTCGAAACGTGAACGACCAATCACATGCAATACCGAGAAATTATCATGTTCTTCGTTATACAACTGACAAATTTCAATATTAGCAACCTGTTCAAATTTAGAGACATAGTCCATATAAGAACTCTCTATTGCCTCTTTGGTAATTTCTTTACCTGTTAGCTCTTTCTCCAACTCCTTAAAGAACGGTGATTTATTATCACGTAATTCAGGCTCTAACCAGTTTTCAGGATATAAGAAAATCTTACGGTTAGCTTCCCATACACGATACAAACTCATCCATTCCCACTTTTTTGCATCTTTCTTGGTAAAAACAACATCTGTTTCCAGTCCCAACTGAACGCGTTGAATAAAAGACTGAACCGCTAAAGTCGCTTGTAAAATACGACTACTCGAAACAGCTGGTGTCATTTGCGTATCGATCAAGAAATAAGCATACAAATCATAAAGGGTTGCAAACTGAGGATCTGCTTTAGATCGCTCTTTTTCAAACAAATACTGTACCAAAGCATCGCGCTGCTTAGTCCGAAGCTTATTACGGCCTGCAGTCATTTCTGCAGCATAAATCGCGGCATTTGTCTTAGTTTGAGCAATCGTTGCCATACTTGTCACACTTGCCTTTGCTTCTGTTATATCAGCCCAATTCCACTTAATCAACTTAATCGCATCCGAAGAGGCAATGTCATATCGATTTAAAAACTGATTAATTTCCCCTGCCTGTAAGAACCAATTCAGCTTACTGTTATATTTGTTTCCTTCCAATTCATCATTGTGCTTCCAGTCCGTTAAAATTGGAGCCCAGTCGATATAATCAGAAAGCGTCATATTCGCCTTATCTGTTGAAATAACCTGGTTATAAAACTCAAAGCGGTTTTTCCCTTCAATAAGATATTGTCCGGCCTGGCAAATAGCAGAAAACTTGTTAAAATCCTCAATGAATAAAGCTTGTGCCGCATTCATAGGTAAATCAAAAATAGAAACAGGACTGTTACTAATATGATCAATATCTACCAATTCAATACCCATTAGCTCACAAAAAGATAAGCCTTTCAGGCAATATTTGATTACCGCAGCTAGCTTATTCTTTACAACTGAAGACTCGTCGTTTCCTGGATCAGCAACATACGAAGCGACTTCCTTACCATCAATGGTTTTTAGTGCCAATACTTTTGAAACAAAAGCCAAATCCAAACCTGTCGTATTGTTCAACTGTTCCTCAACGACTGGCTTTAAGGCAGTAATTAATGCATCTTTATCCTCCGGAGTCATTGACTTGCCCTCTTCTAATTTAGGCGCATACTCCTCTCTCTTTTCAATAATATTATTGACAATTTTCAGAGCTTTATCTTCAAAGTCTTGCAACTCTTTGTCAGTTCCCTGGTGATATAGTAAAAACAATAACTCTAATACATTGGTCTGATTAGCAATGACTGTTTTCTGAGCATTGGTCAGCATTTCGATACTGTCGACCAAAGGCAAATTAGTTTTAAACTGAATCAATTGACAATAACTCACCAATTCCTCAATTTCCAGACCAAATCCTTCGGCCAGTTGCCATGCAGTGATCATATTTTGGACACCTCTGGCTGTTAATTTTGGATGATTTTCTGCATTTTGTTCCAATAAAGATGACAAAGCTAATAGCTCACCTTCATTCAAATTCATAGCGTCCTTAAGGTACTCCATGAATACATTAGGTACATTTTCAGACGAATAAGCCAATTCATCCAAAGGCGCCTTATCTACTTTACCAAAGCTTAACCATTCTGTAAACGTTTCCTTATGCTCTTCCGCAAGGTCATTTTCAATAAAAGTAGACTTGATAAAAGAGCTTGTACCTTCATAATCGTATATGACTGCCTTACTAAAGATAGTTGACACCTGATTGTCTGTTAAATCCAGATAATCCTGGTTCATTTTAGCTTTTCCAATGCGCTCAACAGCACCCGATGTAATCAAATTATTATTTGTCTGAGCAACATTATAATACGCCTCGTACTCGTTTCCTGATAATAATACCGCATCCAACACAGGTACAGTCCATCCGGTAGCATTCAATAAATGACGGAATTGGTACATACGCATAATAAATGCATGCATTACATCAAGTGATGCAAACTCCATATATGTAGTACTCAACTCTTGCTTCCCTCTGAAATGAATATTAAAACGCTGATAGTCTTGACCATCTGTCACATTCGGATTCACATAATAAGAGCCAAGCAAATCATTGAATTCACTGAGTGTCATTGATGTATTCTCCAGGAATTCTTTCACTAAAAAGCTTGCTTGAATAGACTTCGGATCAGCGACTATAGCATCTGCAGTAAAATCCAACACATCATAAGTGGCAAGCGTTGTAGCTGGAAATAATGCTAAATCGCCTGTAGCTCTTCTTTTTCCATCGATATTAATTACCTCTCCGTAACTCAGACCCAAAACATCGAAATAAGGCTTTACTGCATTACTTACATTTTTATAATAGGGTTCTGCCAATTTAGTACGATTAATCCCCAATGTTTTAGCATACAACTTAAGCTCTTCGCTAAAAAGATTTAAAGGCTTGCGCAACCAATTGGTAATTGCTGCATTTTTAATAATCTCATAAACTGCATATCGCTTGTATTCCGGATCAGTTTTTAACTGCTCTTCTGTTTTTGTGGTATCATATTTTATTGCAGGATCTTCAGGCAATTCTTCCAGTTCATGAATTTTATCCTCCAATATCTCCATCACCAAATCGATATAAGGCAATGGTGTTATAGCATTAGCGCAATTCAAAGGAATCTTGGTAATATCCGGACGACGTAAGATTAACTTATCATACAACGTTTTTTCATTATCCTTATCACTCACCTTAAACTGTTTCAGCACATTTAAGACATCTACCAAATAAGCGGCCGGCCCTAATACAGATTCTCCATGTTTGGTATCAGTCACATCCTGATCACCAAAAAGCATAGACATCTCAGGTAGACTCAGTAATTGAACTTTAGTTTCATTACCAGACACCAACTTTTTATCTTTCACAACTATCGGCGTACCAGAGCTTGAATTACCGGAATACTTGTTCAAAATAACAAGTGCCTTATTCACCTTATATTCAGAAGCTTTATAAATTTTAATACACTTTGCATCATCCAGTCGACCTTGCATCTTGTTGATAAGATTGCTTCTTCCATCTTTCACAATATCATAAGCCGAATGGTAGCCTTTCTCAATTAGAGCCTTAATTGTTTCAAACTTACCCTCTGAGGTGATACTGTAAACACGCTGAATCAGAGTCATAAAATTGATCCAGTCCTGTTTACCATATGGCGCTAATGCGCTGTAAAACGAAGTTAGAGCCGTATCAACTCCACTAATTTCAAGATAATCCCGCACAGGTCCTTTCTCAATATTAAAAGTATGACCAGATCCAAAAAGAATATCGTAGAAATGAGCATTACTATTCTCAGACTCAGTGATTAACTTAGTTCTAAACAGATTAAATTTTGTTGTAAATTCAGTATCGCCTTCAATGGTAAAAGAAGTATTAGCTAAATCATAAAAAAGTGATTCTGTAGCAAAAAGTTCTTCAATTTTATCATAAATAAAAGTTGCATATTCGCTTTTAGTGGAAACTCCCTCAGGCACATCTTCAGATGCCAATACTTCAGGTGTAATTTCAGCTTCAATCTCTGCTTTGGTTTTATTCAAAACGACACTAAATGGCTGTAAAGCCCCTGACACAACAAAGCGATTGATAAAAATCTCGTTACTGTTACAAATCTCACTATACTGTACTGTTCGTCTCAGTTGTTGCTCTTCTAAAGCATCTAAACTCAGTGCAGACCAAAACTCTGCATCCAAAACTTTATTATCATAAGAATACTGAGCCATACAACGAATAAACTTTCCTTTTTTAGTTGAGTCGTTAATAACAGCCATTACCTTTGTATCCGTAACACCTTTGAAAAGATCAGTAAATTCATTTGAAACTATTTCAATCAGTCTCGCTTTGATCTCGTCTAAAATCGACTGTACATCATCTTGTGCAGGAATAAAATTGTCCTTAACCGCTTCTTCAATTTTTAGTTTTAAATTCCTCTCCGACATGCTAAAGAAAACGGCCATATCAAGCTTCACACTTTTCTTAGCCAATCCAAATAGAATCATTTCATGATCCAATTTCATTTGGCTGTTAAAATCACGTGCCTGACTCAAGCTCTGTACATCTTCCTCAGTCGCACCAATTAATGATGCAATGGATGAAGTTTCTTCAGCATTATAGCCTTTTAGCCTGCTTCGCGTAGGAATGGTGCTGCCACTAGATGCTTTTGCAGCGATAAACTCCTCCTCACGGTTTATAATTCTTGTATATTCATCCAAAGTATTGTTGGTAAATAAATAATTTACCTCTTCCTCCTGATTAGCCGTAACCATTTGTGGCGACCAATATGAATTGTAAGTTTCAGTAATCTTATCGTGTAAAGTTGGACTTCCAGTAGAAAAACTTTCCGGAACACGAATATAAGTTACTCTCGACTTCCCATCAAAGCTATATACAACCTTCTTATCAAGAACCAGATAATAATTATTGTTATCAAATTCACGTTTATAAAAAAACTTTTCCAATGAGGTACTCTCATCAGTCCATGAAACTAACTTTGCGTTAACATTTCCTGAACCTGCATCTGATATATACTCATAAACCTTACTTTCAGAAGCTGTATATACCTCGAACCATTCCCCCTCTGAATATGAGTTCCCATTAGAAGGAACAACTTCTTCAACAATTAATGAGGGTGTATCACCCAATTCAGAAACATTTACATCTACTGTTTTAGATACAATATCCTCATTGTTATAAAATTTTAACCGTAAGCTGTTTTTTTCATCCCCAACATAAGGAATCTTGTACTCACCATTGATGTTGGTGAAAGCCATTGCACCATCAATCAATGTTGCTGTGGTGGTGTCGTTGTCAGTATCTTTGTATAATTCTACCAAACAACCGGCTGCATTAACAAAGTTTTTACGTTTCACAACACCTTTTACCGATGATCTGGTTGCAATGAACAAATCCTTTAAATAATGCGGTTGCGTTGCTGATACAATAATCTGACCATCATTAACCAAAGGCAATTGAGTATTTCCCTGGTATACAAAAAGTTCAAGTGGATTATTATAATTTAAATTTATTATTTCATTTTCCCAAAACTTAATACTGTAACTACCATCAGCTTTACAGAACACTTTTTTCTTGAAAACCAGACTATCTGTGTCATGTTGATATGCACTGACATACAATCCACGCCCAAGTCCCGTTGTTGCCTGATCGAAAACACGACCAGTTATCATGAAGGAATTAAGACGTAAGCCCTTCTCAGGTATTGTTTTATATGACTCCCCACCTGGGGCGATATCATCAAATTCTCTAAATTCTTCTAATTTACTTATCATATTAATAGTTGTTAATTAACACTACGTCTATTTTGATTTGTAGTATTAAATTTTTTAAAATTATTGCATAGCTTACCCAGGGTAGACCAACAACCAATATGTCTGTTAGTCCACCAATTTCAATCTATTCAACTGAAAATTAAGGGTAACCTCTTTTGTTTATTTGAACGAACTTCCTAGGTTATGATCAACTTTTCTATTGGGGAAACAGAATGAATGGTCAATCAAAATTAGATCCGGATATTCTAGTCTTCAGATAAGGGATAATACTGGTGTGTTATTAAATTTTAACACATCTAATCATTTTTTACTTTTCAATAAAAGGCATTAAAACCTTCATTTCTTCATATTCAATTTCCGGTACAGAGTCAAATGGAATTGAACTGAACTCAATTTCAGGATCTACTGACTGGTTAAGTGTTTCAACAAAATCAGCTTCCTTCTTGATCTCAGCCTCAATCACCTCTTTGTATTCTTCCTGCATTGCGATCAATTGTTTTTCGTATTTCTTTTTTTCTTTAACAATATTCGGGTAACCATACCCATTACTTGATTTTTCACCACGGCCTTCAGCTTGAGTATAAACAATAATTTGTCCGTTCTCATCCAATTCGGCATGGGCTGTAATCAACTCGTTTCGTTTCTGTTCAAAGACTTTAAACTCATCTGATTGCTCACGTAGTTTATCAATTGTCGCGATGCGCTCTTCAATCATCTTTTCATTTAACAATAAGGCCAATTTAAATTTGTTGTTGCCTTTGTTATTTACACGGCTAATGACTTCTTTTAATTCGTAAAGATTCTTGTTTTTCATTTCGTTAAATTTATCTGTTATAAATAATAATACTTGAACTTTGTTAATATTTTCCAATAACATCTGAATTAACCGAATGATATTGTATTTAACATTGCTATTTCATTAAACATATAGAAGGCATATAAGTTCTATTAATGATTCATTAGGCCTTCTGACTAATCATTAACAATTTTGATTTTCTCTAAGTCTCCAAGCTCCATTCACATAAATAAAAGTTGCCCATCTATTTTCTTCACTAATTGTATACATTCCAGAAGTTCGACTAGAATAACTATCCCAAACTAATGGAGAATCAGCACTAGCAACGATACCGATATCCCTGCCACTTGTTCCAAATGTTATCATTGTCCCCTCTGGAACTCTTAATGGGTTCGTGTAACTTAAACTTGGTAATCTACAATACACTTTACTTCCAGAAGCAGCCTTTATGAAGTAGGTACTATAATTCCACTTACTATACTTGAATGGTTCAATTAATGTTCCAGAGGAAGATGTACCAAAATCACAAGTATCAGATACTTTGGCTTGAGCTATCAGCATTCCATTAATTCTCGTATTTCCCTGGAAATAACCCGCGTAGGCATAGCATGGATTGGTGCTAGAATTGTAAGCAGATCCTAGAATTCCTGCCGTGGCTCTTCGATTTGAGGTATATATTGATGAAGCCTCAACGTTACTATATCCCAATCCTACAATTGCACCTCTAATATCTAATCCGCTTGATGGAGAAAATCCACTTGTTCCAGCATGATTTGCAAAGACTCCCTTTGAAGACACATATGCCGTTCCAGAAGAAACAGTTCCGGTCGAACTATGTTCAGCTCTAAACACTGCGCTTGATGCATCCATTATTACCTTTGTCGTTACATCACCGCTACTAGAACCTCCCCATAGATTTAATGTAGATGTGGATTCTAGTTTGTTATTGTATATGTTAACGCCTCCAATTCTACCTTTAGTTACATCTAGCGTAAGAGAATTAATATGATCTGCAGATATAGTACCCGCTGCTATTTTGTCTGCGGTAATTGCTCCCGCTGCTATTTTATCGGCTGTAATAGTACCGGCTTTTATCCTAGCAGAATCTATATATCCAGTATTTATTTGATTTGCTGTGATAGTACCAGTATAGATACCGTTAGCATCAATTGTAGTAGTATATCCCTCAGCTATAGAAGAGTCAAACACTGTAGCATATGCCACATACCAGGTTACAGGAGCAGAACCCCCACTTAAATAGTAGTAATGAGTAGAGCTTAATGTACCCGAGTAACCAGCTTTTACGTAGTATACATACTCCTCAAATCTACCAGTACCTACTGTAGGTGTAAGCCATTTGTTAATAGCACCTGTACCAATACTATTAGAAGCCCAAGCTACATTATATCCCACTGGAATTTTAGCAATAAACTTACAGATAAGCTCCCTGTTTGCATGAGTCCCAACTGAAAAATAAAAACCTCCGTGCCCAGGTGATGCAGTTCCACTTGTTACAATTTTCATCATTTGTCCAACTTTATTTGGAGAATCAGAAGTAGGTGCTACAAGAGTACGTACAACATTACCATTAGCAGCATTATTGTATGTTCCTGTGCCATTCCAACCATTAATAAAATTAGGATCTCGGTACAGCATTTTAGCTCCAGACATTTTAGCAGATAGGTTTGCTTTTGATGTTGCATCATTTGCGGCAGCAGAGATTGCAGAATTTTTAGCAGCGTCTGCTTTAGACTGTGCTCCAGCAGGTGTTTCTATGGATGGTTTACTTGATACATTGTTCCATGAGATAACTGCTGATGAATCAAGTTGGATACCTCCTGTGCCAACCTTAATACCTGTTGCCAAAATCTGGTCTGCACTCAATGTGCCTGTATAGATACCTGTTGCACCAATCTTCGTTAACTTACTACCAATCAATCCTCCGGTGTGTAGTTTTGCATCAGCCAATGCCTTATCTGCTTTCGCTTGTGCATCAATAGCCGCCGCACTAATCGCAGCATTCTTAGCTGTTGTTGCTTTTGTTGCAGCATCTGTAGCTGCACTTGCTATGGCGGCAGCTTCAGCAGCAGCGGCCTTAGCCGTAGCATCTAATCGAGCTGAACTAATGGCAGCTGCCTCTGCATTATTCGCCTTAATTGTGGCATCATCAATGGCGCGTTGTTCTGCCTCTGTGACAATACCATCAGCATAAGCTTTGGCTATCACTGTTTCGGCTTCTGCCTTGGCATTAGCTGATGCAATAGCATCCGCTTTGGCCTGATCCGCTTTGAGCTTAGCATCCGCTTGAGCTGCTGCAAGGGCCGCATCAGCCTTCGCCTGTGCCTCAATCGCCGCCGCACTAATCGCAGC
>NZ_SAXA01000029.1 GCF_004122035.1 Ancylomarina salipaludis | reverse complement strand
ATAAGCAAGCCGAGTAAAATTGTTTATATTTTTAACAAACCAATTTTAATTGGCTTGCTGGTGTTTATTAAATGCTCTAAACTTTCGAACTGCGCATCACCGCCCATGAAATTTAGCTTTTGTTGTGCATTCGTGTTTTTATTCTTTGTCTTTTTCTTCAATTACGACATAGTCAAAACCTGTTGAGTCAAGCACATCTTTCAAGAATTGTTCTGTCCTCTTCTTCTCATACATAGGATGAGTCAAGTCAATCCTAGCAGTAATCAACCATCCACAATCTTTATTTGCTTCATAAAAATATTTTTCTTCTAGATCTTCATTAGAGAATACCTCAAACCATGTTCCAACTCCCTTATTTAAGTTCCAATAGAAATGCTTGAGTACAAATGGAAGTAGAGCTTTTAACATTGATTTATTTTTGGCTTTCGACATAGTTCTATCAATAGTACCCAAGTATTCATTTATCCTTTGTACGAGTATTTTCTCATCTTTCTTGGCACACTTTAATCCGTATGTAGTAACTGGTTTCATTTTCTGTTTTTTAACATGATGCACAACGGTCTTGCTATGTGTTTTGCGGGCATTCGAAGCTCTTCACTTTCAAATCTGCACTTAGCCAAAACTTTGATTTACATTAATTCAAATTATAAATTGACAAATCTAAAGATTTGGCGGTGTTGCAACGAAGAACTGCGGTTAATTTACCCGCTGAACCCGCATTACATATAGCTTTTGTTGGGCGTTGTTCATTTTAGATCATTTTGAAAAGTCGGCAATAACTATAGCGTTAAAGATTATCTAACATGCATTGTGCTCCTTTTTTGATAATTTTGAATGTTCTTTTACCGGATCCTTTTGATACTAGATCCACATATCCACCATTCGTGTCAGGAAATCTCATAACAGTTATAATTGAATTTGCAATTTCTTCAAGGTCCTCTCTTGGCACGTTAAATACCAAGGAATATGCAGTTCCGACCTGATTTGCATAGACATAACTATTAGGATACGAATCATTAACCGATTTCAATTTAATACTTTTCTCATTTTCTAATTTATAAAGTAAACTTGCACCTTTTGCCATTAAAACATTCTTTTCCCCTTTATACCTAAACTTCATTTCAAATCTGACTGTATCATTTTTTAATTCATATAATATTGTCCTTTTGTTGAAGTTAAAAGTAACGATTTGCTCATTTGTAAATGGATCTTTAGAAATTTCACATTTTTGCGAATAAGCACTAATTGAAGATAGAGCTAATACTATCAAGCTAATAATTATTGTTTTCATTTAATTCAGTTAGTTATATTTTAGTTTAAAAAAAGTTATTACCTGTTATTTGTTAATTCTGTCTAAATGCAAAATCCCAATTTAACAAATGTTATTAATTCAACACTGCACTATTTTACCGTTATCTTCAGAAATAAGCATCTCTGATAAAGGAGGGAGCGAATAACGCCCAACGTTTAGTGTATGATTTTGTAAGGGATTGCGTGCATCAAACTTATCAAGTTACCACCCAAATTTGGTGCGGGTGATGCCGCTCGAAAACTACTGAAACCCTTATGAATTATACACATTGTTACCGTGCGTTATTATTCATTTTCTAATCATTACATATTTCTTTGACTAATTCAATCGGTACAGATGTCCTTTCAGACACTTTCTCAACAGCCATTCCTTGATTATAAAACCGTTTTACAAAACATGGAATTGTCTCTCCAATCTCGACCAAATTGCTTTCAGGGTCATAAAATCTAATCGTTTTCTGTCCCCACTTTTCCTCGATGGTCTCGTGCAAATATATCAAATCGTGTTCTTTCAACTTGGCAACTACTTTTTCGTAATTATCTGTCTCAAAACATATTTCAAGATTTCTATTTCCTAACTGGTCGTATGTTTTGCCAAGTTTTTTTGCAATTGGATAATCTTCCGAAAGTTTCCACAAAGATATACCATTCTTAAATCCGATACAGTTTCCAAAATCAATGTCTACTTCTTGTTGTAATATTTCCTGATAAAATTCTTTCATCTTATCAAAATCATTGGTCATTATTACAGTTGAATGAAATTTTATATCCATGTTTTTAGTTTTCATAGGTTGTTGAACATTTCTTACAAGTCACCTTATACTTAACCTTTTCTATGTTTTTATCGACAATTGTAAATAGTGGCGAATCATCATTTGGGCAGCACAATCTATTTTTTACCGTTTTAAGCTCTTCGTTTGGTTTGGTCAAACCGTTTTCAGTTTGATATTTTAATCTAAACGAACCTTTGTTTCCACATTTACATATGAAATCAAATTGGAAGTCTTGATACGTCGAATAGCACAAATAACCAACAGTCTTATCGCACTTGTTACAATACATCCAACTCCCGTTATTTTTAAGAATCCGTCCGTTTTGTATTTCTTTAATCAACTCGCTCATTTATCCTACAAATTTTGCTCCTGCTATTCCAATTCCAGCACCAAGTATCAATGAAAAAACAATCATTGGAATTATAGCCTTTTTATCTCTGGGGTAAACAATTATCATAATCGGGATTGATGTTAAAAGGGCAATCCCAATTCCAGTTATCCATGGTGCTATTCCCAAATTTACAAATGGAATAATCAGTCCGAGTGCAAAATAATGTATAAAAGCAGAAATTGTATCCCGCTTATCCAACTTTTGAATTATCATTGGTATTATATCAATTAATCCTGCTAAAAGTCCGATTAATATAGCTATTAAAAAATTATTCATTTCGTTATTTGTTTAGGCGTTTCTGTTCGTTCTAATGCACGGTAACGGATGGCGCTATGTAACGTAGGCGCCTTAGTTGATTTATGTTTCAAATTTTATAAAAAGGTAAGGTAGCTATTTTAGGATTACATTTAACTATAACTATTCTAAAATGGCTACCTTGCCGTTGCTCATTAAAAGCACAAAACTTTCGAAAACCCGCTACCCGCCTATGGTATATAGCGTGTGTTAGCGGTAGTTTTTTCTCAATATGTCCAATTTTTAAGTTTTCCATCTTCTCCTAACCATATTTCGAAGATAACTTTCTCTTCAATAGGTTCGCCATCCTTCTTAATTATGTCAAAATTTAAGTCTTTTAATGCCTTGCGAACTGACCGAATACAATATTTATATTCATTTCTGTCCCAATACTTTTTTATACTATCTCTTACTTGATATTCAACCATTGAAACATTACTAACTTTCCCATTTTCTCCGATCGTCACCAAATATATTTCAGAAGGGTCAAACTTATCTATCTTTTTCCATTTAAACTTTTCAAGCTCTTTAAACAGCACATTTGAAATGGTATCTTGGTATCTACGATTTACTCTAGTTGGATTGTCTTCGTAGTTATTAATGTATGAGATGCGATTAATTGTCCCATTTCCAACTTGTATAAGAATTTCTTTCTCGAAGATTTTGTGAAATACCCCGTCCCATCTGAGTAGATTTCCATTCGGCAAACTAAACTTACCAGAATACCAGTCAACAAATACTTTATTATTCTTGTAACTATCTCCAAAAATGTCTTGAATTCGATTTTTTGAGTCTTCTTGGTTTAATGGCTTGTTATTATAAAGCTCTCCACAAGTGATTATTTCGTTCAAAAAAAGACTATCATTCTCAATAGAATAAATAGCCTGATATCCTCGCCAACAATTAAAAGAAGCTCCGTCTCTGAATTTCAAACCAAAAAGACTACCCTGGTCTGGTTTACTGACTGTTTTAAAGTATTGTTCAAGAATCAAATTATATACGGGAATGGTATCTCCTTTATAAATCACATAGTCTGGTAGCTGGGGACTTGCAATGCTATTCTTAGAGATGAACAGAATTGTAACAATGAATATTACTTTCGCTATGGATTGAATTTCCTTCATTTTAAAATTACCGCTAACGGTCTTGCTAAGTTGCGTGGGCGATTTCAAAGAGTAATCTTATCAAACCGCTAATAAGCAAGCCGAATAAATTTATATTTTATGCAAACCCATTTATTTGGCTTGCTGGTGTTTCTTAATTGAACTAAATATTCAAACGACACATCAGCGCCCATGAAATTTAGCTTTTGTTATCGGTTTTTTTTCCGTCATATAAATTCCCTGTTACTTCAAAATTATTTGATTCAAATTCAGCAGAAGGGAATGCCTTTTCATTTCCAATAACCCAAGGCCATAATGGATTGGTTTTATTTTCTTTGGAGTGTGCATCATAGAAGAATTGTAATGCTATTTGCGCACTCTCAATTTGTTTGAATATTTGTTCCTTGAAATATTCCTTATAAAATTCAGTTCGATTAATTGATTTTTGGTGAATAATATTGTGCCTATTTTTTTCTAAAGATTTTAAATTACTCCAAAATTTTTGTGATTCAATTTTAGGTGTCTTGTATATATCTGTTAGAATCTTAGACAATTTATCGCCTAATGAAACCCATCTTTCAATAGCAATTTTGTCATATATCTCCGTTATCCCCTTGGATTTTACGTTGACTTCATATTTGTAATCATCTGGTATACTTAGATTAACAAATGATTCAATAGCTGTGTATGCAAACACAATCGAAACTTGAATTAATTCGATATAATCAGCGGCAATTACTGATTGTTCCTGTAGATTTTTTTTCTTTTCGGTTGACTCTGAGGAATGATTAACGTTCTTTGGATTGATTTTCTTCTCATATAATTCCTTTGCCATCTTTTTGTATTTCTGGCTTATTGAAAGGAGCATTCCAATGTTATTAGGAGCAAAAAATTCAAAAGGATTCTTAGGATAGTTTATTGCGTCCATCTCTTGAGATACCATTGAGCCAACTTCTTTACCATTCTCAACTTTACGATGCCAAATTGGTTTATTGATTCTTTCATCAAATATGTCATATTGACTTGGATTAATACAATAAACCAAACTGTCTTTGCTCATTTTATTTAGTTTTCTTAAAAAATTACCGATAACGGTTGGCGGTATGAAACGTTGCGCATTTCAGAGCACAAACTTATCAGCCCGGTAAGCCGTTGATTAAATGTTATTTCGTTCAAATTCAGCACTATCCGCGCAATGTTTTATGAGCCACTATGATAATGCATAGGCCTGTGTTCACCTTCTTTTGACAGAAGGGACACATAGTTTTAAATTTGTATTAGTACCACACAAAAACAACTAGGGCCTATGCGAACACAAGTTATTAAAA
>NZ_SAXA01000028.1 GCF_004122035.1 Ancylomarina salipaludis | reverse complement strand
GTTTGTTGTGTATTTTATACTATCCATAATTAATATTTTTTATGCGTTCTGCATCTTTTTATGAATCCCCTATCTGCAGACTTTTGAATATCCAAATCTGACTTTTGCTTAAAAAACGATACGACTTCCAGTCACAAGCTGCGAATTAGTGCAATCTTATTTTTGTCGAAAATGATATCTATTGGCATTGTTTTTTCATCCTACTGAAATATTGCTTACAGCCAATGAGAAATAATTCTCAGAATTTTAAATATTCAAAATTCAGTTCGCTCAACATCTCTCAAGTGATTTCGGGAACAAACATAAAAATTAAGCTAATCACCTGCAAATCAAGTATCAAACAACAACAACATAACACTATTGCTTTGATTTATTTTGACATTCTTTACCTGTAAAATAAAATCCTGTAATGTCTCATTAGTTGTTTATGAGGATAATATGAGAGGATGTTTCAACATGGATGATTAAAAAGACTTTTATTTTATATCATCCTCTTAAAAGAGTTGAGAAGAGACAGCTCTCAATGATCCAAAGAAAATTAAGAGCCATCTTTATTGTTTATTCGAACTATATTCCTTGATTGTTGATTAGATTTTCTATTGGCTAATAGAATTTATTTTTATCAAAAAATAGATCTGGGTATCCTAATTTTGAGATAGGAAGTAATACTGATGTGTTAACAGATACGATTAACACATCAGTTAAAAAAATTAGTTACCAGTTTTGATCATACCTGCCAACAACGACCCAATGTCCACCTGATATAGTACCACCGTACTTGGTATTGGTATCATAGATCATTGTAACAGCAACGCCACCTGGAATTTCATAATCTACAGAATCTGCAAGCACCCCGGATTTAACGTATATACTCATAGAATCATAACGATTAAAAATATATAATACTTGCCCATGAACAGCATTTGCCAAGTAGAATTGGTTATTCGCTGAAGATAATGATTCTGGGAAGATAGACAAATAAGTCACATTGCTAACATCAATTGTTTCACCATCATAATCGATGTATACATCCTTTGTCCCAACAACTAATCTGCTTGCAAAAACTCCACCACCAGTGAAATAGCCACCATATGTTGGGCATGGTGAAGATGATGTATTATGTCCAATACCAAACACACCACACATCATATTATATTCATTTCCAATATAAGATCTTGAACTCATAGAACCATAGCCTAATCCAACTATAGCTCCACGATAATCAAGCCCTGTTGATGAACTGACGCATCTCATACCCGCACTATTACATAAAATACCATCTGATCCTATTTCTGTAACTCCAGACAAAATACCAGTTGTTAATGAATGTGTTAGCCTGATGTTTGCTTCATTCTTATTTATGTCTATTCGTGTTTCTACAGATTTCTGTGATCCTGGTGTCGTTCCAGATCCAGATGAGTAATACATATTCCTTGCTCCATTACCCACAATACTATCTTCACTAATAACAAAGCCACCAATAGTTCCTTTAGGAGTATCTAATGTACCTTTAAAATGGGCTGACCCATCTATATTGGATATATAAAACTCAGGCGTTCTGATAGCACCAGAACTTGCTAATGTCATACCTGCAGAAGAATATGTATCTGACGTTTGCTTCGTCCCTGACCATATGTAAGCCCCATCAATAGACCAACCACCAATAGTTCCATCAATAGCTGTAACTCTATTAACATTTAACACGCCTGACGCGTTCCAATTTATTGCACCGTTAGCCAGTACACCTGAACCATCGCTGTTTAATCTCCATTTATCGTAAAGTTCTCTTATACAACCAGAAGCATTTAATTGAATATTCTGAGCCCAAATAGTAGATTCATCAAAACTCCATCCTGCAATGCGGTTATAAACCTCTCTCCCGCCAGTTTTATTAACGTTGGCTGACAAACAGAAATACTCATACCCTAGATAATCCATCATCTGAATGCCTTTAAAATCTTGCTTTATAGTAGAGCCGTTAGAAGCAACTTGCCCCATAACAATATGACCTGCGTTACTAGACCTATGCCACATCATACTAAAGCCTTGTAGGGTTTGAGAACCGTTATAAATATAACTTGAACCAGAGCTTTTAGTAGAAAGCTTAATAAGAGTCTCACCACTCCAACTGTCAGGATTTGAAACATTCGAAGTAATTCTGTAATCGTCAAACTTCCAACCTGCTATTTGATTTGTAGATCCTAATTGAAATATAGGAGAGCCATCTTTATAAGACTGAACACCGTAAGAGCTACCACTTTGGAACAACTCAGTGTAATTAGTTGTATTAGTATATGCCATTAAACGACCTCCATTAGAATGCGTGTATAATTCAATTCCTGCACCTGATCCATAAACTAACCCTTTATATAATTTACTATTATCAAACGTCCAGCCAGCAATTCTACAATCTAAATTTCCTGTACTTTTCTCTATTGACGCTCTAAAGACTATATCACCCCAATTAGATACTTTTCTACCGCCTACAAGCTCAAAACCATACTTGCCATTTTCTTCGTTCTTATAAAAGTAAGAATCAGATAAAGCCCCTACAACAGCCCTAACTCCTGCTCTATCTTCACCACCTGTAAAGCTTTTATAGTAAGTAAGCTTAAGTCCTTGCAGTCCTTGCGATGGATATAAAGCCGAATCTGTACCACTAGAAGATTTAAACAATCCTATAGTAACACCATCACCATAAGCACCTGTAGAAGTATATAAAGCATTGTTTGTAAATGTCCATCCTGCAATTTGATTTTTTGAACCCAAGAGAAACACTTCTCCTGTAGCATCAGCACCACGCAATCCCCATCCATTTGACCTATTGAATAATTCAACAAGCTCAGCATTGTTCTTATGCGCTACTACTCCGTAGTAGTCATTAGAATGCAATAGTGTTAACCCATAGCCATTATTACCATACTTACTTATACCATAAATAGAACCTGTTTCTATATTCCAATCACCTACTAACCCACTCTTAGCTACAATCTTCCCTTTTAGAAACACATTTTCAGAGTATAAACCATAGCCAGTCAAAGCGCCGCCCAACTCAGCGTCAGTAATGCCGTTTAACTTGCCTAATCTTACTTTAGTCTTATTATCCATATTAGCACCATTCACACCATCGAGAACATCTAAATAAGGTGCACCACTATCACTAGCAGTCATATACAACATGCCTTGTCTATCTGAGACTGTTGAACCCCATTGTACAATCTCATCACCCACTTCTGGGAAATCTGTTCCATCCCAAGAACCAGCATAATTATATACATCCAGTATCTTACCGTCTGTACTAATCCAACCAATGTTACCTGAGACATAATATTTAACACCTTGGGAAGCTCTGAATGTTTGACAACGATATCTATCACCAACAACAAAACCACCAGCTTCTTCCAATACCACTCGCATCGTAGCACCTGAATGTTCTAAGGAGGTAGCAGCTACTTTACCGTTAGCCGATGATACTACTATAGAACCATTAACAGAGCGAATTTTTTGAATAAGAAGTTCATAAACATTTAATGTTTTTCTAATGTAAGCATTATCAAAATTGGCTGTTCCATCATGGTCTATTCTCCAACCTGAACCAGAGAAGCCACTAGCATAGGTAGGTGAGCCTATATAATCACGAACAGCAAATGAACCGTCAATACTTGCTGTTTCATTTCCGTATGAGATGACATTTTTCCATGAAGAATCTGAAGTGCTAATTTGGAATCTAAAAGTCCCATAATCATGTTTAAGTCGGAAATCTGCCCCGTCTGAATATGAGGGCGTACCTCGATAGAAAGAAATATAATTCCCCTGCTCTCCTGTAGTAGCTAATAAATTGATGTTTCCACCAAAATCTGCATTTCCAGATATATAGCTTTTGCCTAATATAGATATGCCCGAACCTATTTGGACACCACCGCTAAAGTCTCCACCATAATTGATAACTAAAGCATTATTAGGAGCGTGTACAAATGCTCTACCACCTGTGCCCCTTCCATTATATTTAAAATAGATGTCAGCGCTGCCATTCCAACCAAATTTATTATTACCGTTTATACCATAATAAGAATCGCCACTTACTAATAATTTACCTGTTGCAACACTATCGCCTGTTGTTTTAGTACCAGATGCATCTACTTTGAATATTTCAGAACTACCTATAATACTGTTTATAGTCGATTTACCTGTAAGTCTAAGTTGATTAATATGAAACCCTATCTGTGCATCGTAATCTAAGTTACCGCCTGTTCCTAAAAATGTAATTGCGTCAAATGCAGCTACACTATCAGTTCTTTGAAGTTTTAAATTTGGTGAAGTAGAAGATATCAATACATCACCACTAAAACTACCACCACCTGCTACAGTTAAGTATCCGCTACTATTGACAGATAAAGCTCCTAAGCCAGTATCTTTACCATTTGGTCTAAGATATACTGTACCTGCACCATTCGGAGCTAATACTACTGCACTATCAGATGATGTGAAATACGTGTCTGATACAACTATCCCAGTTGTTGATATGTTTCCTACAAAACTTCCACTACCACTAGCAATAATATTTTTAGCAGCCCAGTCTACATCACTTTTATTGGCGTTGTGGCTACTATACATTACACCAAGCGACCCGCCTATATTTAATCTAGGGTTAGAATTAGATTCTAAAGCCATTAATGTTGAAGGATTGCCAAAATATATACTTCCTCCTTCTGGGTTAATAACTTGATTATTACCCGTTGTTAACTTTGTTGTTCGTAGTCGTCCACCATTCAGCCATAAATTATTAGCAGTCCAATCGACATCATTCTTATTACTATTCCCTGAGTGGTAGTAATTAGACGCACTAATACCGCCCAGCTTATTGGCATTAAGGGCTTGTGCTACCGATAATGAAGATTCTGCCTTCGTTTTAAAACTCCTGGAAGTCTCATCATAAAAGGCTATACCATTGGGCATGGGGGTATTTTCACGGGTAGCGATCATTTGCAAACTATCTTTATCACCTACTCGTGCATACCCATCAGCATCAAACACCAATTGCCCATCGTTTAAGCCATCATAGTTTTTTGCCACAAGCCCAGTAAACTTCGTAGATCCCAAACCAACGGTCGCTTTGTCGCGTAAGGTGATGACATCATCAGTTGTAAAGAACTTACCGGCATGCGTTTCATACCCATCTTCTCCCGAAACAAGGCCAACCTCTTGCTTAACTTCTTCGAGCTCCTGTTCCTCCAGGAGTCGGGCCAAAATAGCGTTATCTGTTTTATATTTTATATTATTCATAGTTAATATTTTTAATGCACCTTGCATTGTTTATAAATTCCCCATCTGTAGACTTTTGAATACCCGAATCATACTTTATCTGAGAAAATTGATACGCCTCCTTTTCACGACCAGCGAATTCCCATTATCCTGATTTTTAATCGAAAGTGATAACGAATAGTATAAGGGGCTTTCGGCTTTAGCATTAGAATAAACTCCTGAGATTCTTTTGAATTTTTAATAGCCAACCGAACTTTCTTAGGTGAATAAAAAACAACTCTAATTAGACACCTTACAAGTCAGATATCAAAAAGCAGTGAAATAGCCCCTTCATTTGTATCGACATCCTTAACTTCAGATCCCAACCAACACCTAGCTTATTGTTTATCAAGGAATAAGAAAACGTATTTCAATATGTGTGATTAAAAGGGCTTTGGGACTTATGTCATCCTTTTATCGATGATCTGAGGAGATCTGGCTGTCAATTATCCAAAAGATGATTAAAGCTAATCTGTTTTTGATTTTTCAAACGAAGTCTCTTGATTGTTGCATAGCTTTTCTATTGGGTAATAGAATTTATTTTTATCAAAATTAGATTTGGATATTCTAGTCTTCAGGAAGGAATAATTATAGGTGTGTCAACTTTATAAGTTAACACACCTAATCTTTTTTCACTTTACAACAAAAGGCATTAGCCCCTTATGTTCAATACTTGGCATATCATCAAAAAGAGCTAACATAAACTCTATAGTTGCTGCAATAGTTTAGTATTTACGGAAAGTCAAACCATTTTTTCAGGTCGAACGTAATCCCAGACTATATACTTAATCAGCTCCTTCATTGATATCTATTGCCATAATTTATCGTTTTTAGCTTTGTTGTAAATTCCCGAACAATTAATTATGGTCGGATTCTTTGTTTAAGTCAATTCTATGGCTTCAAAACGTTGTTTTGATTCTACATAAGACCAATAGTTGCTTAATGCTGTGATATCAAATTCTGCCTTATCTACGTGATACTGAATAGTGTTTAAATGTTTCTCAACTTTCCATTTTAAGCCTGTAATAATGTGTTCAAGTTTATCTGATTTATTAGTCTCAGCCTGTTCCAAGGCGCTAGTTAGCTTATTAACTGTTACCAATAATATATTGAACAACTCATCGAGTTGATCTTCCATACGTTCGATGTACATCGAGTAAGTTTTACCTTTATATACGATATCGCCATACACTCCTTTCTTAGGATTTATCCTGAATATCTCAACAAGGCCCTTATCTTCATCGAACCAAATCTTAAGTCCTCTATAATTCATATTAGGCTCATATATAACCTTTACATCTGTCCCTAAGTACTTTGCGACCTTTATTAAAGCTAACTCACCTGCTTCAGTATCTACTAACAAATCAATGTCACCTGTATCATCTTCCTTCTCTTTGAATCCCGTTATATGATTGAGTGTAGACCCAACAACAGTAATCAAACCGCTGTTGAACTCTTCCTCTAACTCATTGTATAGCGTATTAAATGTTTGTATAATCTTTCTTTCTTCCATAATGTTAAGATGTTGTAGTTGTTGATGGTGCCGGTTTACGGATATATTGCTTCTCCCATGTAACTACATCTGACGAATCATCTGTAAAAAACGCTTTGAAGTAACACATGATGTTGTACTCATCACGTCCAAGACTGGTACCATTCCATAAATAATCTAAAGCTAAGTCTAACGTACCTGTAGACCAGGATGTCGCTGATTCCGGAGCGTTTCCTGAAAATATCACACCGTCATAAATAGTATTCCCTGAATTATATCCTGTTGGGTTTATATGTAAATGAATCTTGTATTGCCTGCCATACGCTGCACTATTAACCCGTAGATTGAAATTATATGTCTGGGTGTAAGGACTAAATGATGATGAGATTACACCTAGACTAGTCAAATCTGCCGGAGGTGTAACAGAGCCGTGACTATAACCATACCATTCACTGAAATAGTGTGGCGGAGTCTTATTCAATCTACTATTAGCCATATTTACCATATATGCCAGAGATTTAGAGGCCGGAACCCCTAGCTCTGTTGCAATCTGACTCAGCTTTATTAGTCCACTACTTGGTAATGTCATAGTTATCTACCCTTTCTTTTAATTCAATAATCTGTTTCTGTTGTTCTTGTACCGTAGCAACAAGCTCTGATATCATACCGATGTAGTTAACTGATTTAATACCGTCTTCTTCATTAGTATTAACCAACTCTGGGTATATTTCCTCCACTTCTTGTGCTATAAAACCGTGTTTAATTCTTTCATCATCTTTAGTTTTCCACTTAAATGTGACAGGATTTAACTTCAGTAAGTTATCAAGAGCACTCTTTACTGGTTTAATATTTTTTTTAAGCCTTTTATCAGAATTAGCTGAGATATCACCAGATGCTCTAATATCACCTATAACATCCAAAGCTATAGCCTTTCCATATGAGCCATCATTACTTGCTTTCACAACAAGCCCATAATTAGTGCCAAAAGCATTCGTCTTGGTATTACAAAAATAACCTACCCCAGATGCGCCAGATGACGGTGCGAAAACACTTGCGCCTATTCGAGCATCAAGTGTACCAGTAGGATTTCTAGTTATTATATATGAGAAGTTATCATCTGTAGATGCAATTCCTGAGCCTGAGATATTAAAGCCTCCAATTGTACCATATGAAGATGTGATTGTTCCGTTAATAGTTGCATCAGTTGCTGTTAATTTACCATTAGCATCTACTTTAAATTTACCATTACCTAAATTAAATGAACCACCTGTTACAGCTCCTAATGATGTAATAGAACCTGTGTTGATATGACTCGCATCAAGTCTGTTTGTTCCAACAAAGTTTGCTGCAATAGCAGGTGTAATTACAGCCGCTTCGTTTATAATGGTGGTCTTAATATCATTTGATGTTGGGACTGGTCCTACAGGCCCTTGTATACCTCTAATACCTTGAATACCCTGTAATCCTCTTTCTCCTTGAGGACCTTGAGATCCTTGGATACCTTGAGGACCTTGTGATCCTGTTGCACCTTTAGGCCCAATTGCTCCTGTTGCACCAGTAGCACCTATCGGACCTTGCGCTCCTGTTGCTCCAGTAGCTCCATCTTGACCGTTTTGACCATCAGTCCCTTTCAGTGTCATATAATAATTCAGGTTCTCAAATGAATTTGCGGTCACATTTACTTCAGCAACAATCACATCATTTGCATTTGGTGTAAATGCCTGCCAAGTAGAATTATCCGGCATAGCATACCAAATACCTCCTTCATACTTACAAACCTCAAAGTGTTTTTGGCATGCTGGGTAGGAACCACTCCATGTGAAACGGGCTTGGTCAGAACCAATAAATACAATATATTTCTTCCCAAGGTGGGCACCACCTTCACACGCAGTCATACAGTTGCCTGAAGGAACAGTATAGTCTACATTATTCCAATGAAAGTTCCCCCCATAAATATAGAGTTCCCCAACATTAGAGTCACCTGGATTTGGATAAGTATTTAGCAAAATACCTTTAGAAGTGAACGAACCACCTTTAGAAATTCCACCAATCGGTTCAGCCCAACTAATACCATCTGCACCTTTTAAGTTATTTCTAGCATCTGCACCTAAATTATCCCAGTTTAACACAGCTCTTGAATCCAAAGTGATACCACCAGCTCCTACATGTAGTGAGGTAGCATCAATGTGGTCTGCGTTTAATTTATTTACGCCAATTAGGTTTGAACGAATCTCTGGTGTAATCACTCCAGCATGTGAAATAATTGTAGTTTTAATCTCATCTGCTGTTGGAGTAGGTCCTACAGGTCCTTGTACTCCTCGTTCGCCTTTAAGTCCTTGAGGCCCCTGTAATCCTTGTATCCCCCTTAAACCTTGAATACCTTGATCTCCTTTATCACCCTTAAACAAAGACCATTTGTAATCTGCTTTATTGGTGCTTTCAGTCGAAGATGTTTTATTCGTGGCAATTCCGATATAAAGCGTGTTGGAATTTGGTGTATCATAAAGATTTATTCCATCTGCAGAATCAGAATATTTAATCCAGGTATAGGTGGTGACACCATCTGCACCAGACTCACCTTTCACACCTGTATCCCCTTTGTCTCCTTTAACTAAAGACCATGTATAATCAGCAGCGTTATTCGATTCTGTGGCTGATGTTTTATTATATGCAAAACCAATGTATTCCTTACCAACAGGTGAATTTGACAAACCTGAACCTGACAAATTATCAGCATACTTTATCCAGGTGTATGTAGTCACGCCATCATTACCAGGATCACCCTTTACTCCTTGTGGGCCTTCTGGTCCGGTGGATCCGGTATCCCCTTTATCACCCTTAAACAAAGACCATTTGTAATCTGCTTTATTGGTGCTTTCAGTAGAAGATGTTTTATTCGTAGCAATTCCGATATAAAGCGTGTTGGAATTTGGTGTATCATAAAGATTTATTCCATCTGCAGAATCAGAATATTTAATCCAGGTATAGGTGGTGACACCATCTGCACCAGACTCACCTTTCACACCTGTATCCCCTTTGTCTCCTTTAACTAAAGACCATGTATAATCAGCAGCGTTATTCGATTCTGTGGCTGATGTTTTATTATATGCAAAACCAATGTATTCCTTACCAACAGGTGAATTTGACAAACCTGAACCTGACGAACTATCAGCATACTTTATCCAAGTATATGTAGTTACTCCATCATTACCAGGATCACCCTTTACTCCTTGTGGACCTTCTGGTCCGGTGGATCCAGTATCCCCTTTATCACCCTTAAACAAAGACCATTTGTAATCTGCTTTATTGGTGCTTTCAGTAGAAGATGTTTTATTCGTGGCAATTCCGATGTAAAGTGTGTTTGAATTTGGCGTATCATAAAGATTTGTTCCATCAGCAGAATCAGAATATTTAATCCAGGTATAGGTTGTGACACCATCTGCACCAGACTCACCTTTCACACCTGTATCCCCTTTGTCTCCTTTAACTAAAGACCAGGTATAATCAGCAGCGTTATCTGATTCAGTAGCTGATGTTTTATTATAGGCAAAACCAATGTATTCCTTACCAACAGGTGAATTTGACAAACCTGATCCTGACGAATTATCAGCATACTTTATCCAGGTGTATGTAGTCACTCCGTCGGTACCCGAATCGCCTTTCACTCCTTGTGGACCAACAAGATTGACTTGTGATTCTGCACTTAGATGTTCCCATTGAAGTGTAACACCTGATCCCAGAATAGTCTTCCCATTGATATCCCAGGCAATAGCACCATTGGCTAAATTTCCGGAACCATCACTATTTAAAATCCAACCTGAAGTAGAAACAGAATCTGAATTAATTTTACAATTAGCTATCAAACCCTCCTTAGCATTAATCCAACCTTCAAAGAATCCGTTCTGTGCCCACAAGCCATAACCTGAAAGCACCTTTCCTGTTGTGCTGGTAATCCCATCCAAGCGTCCAAATCTGGCTTTGGTCTGACCATCGTAGATCACATCGTAAAATGGGGCGTAGGTAGAGCTGGAGCTCATATAAAGCAAACCTTTTCTGTCGGTATCTGAACTGTTCCATCTTAGTAAAATGTCATCAACTTCGATTGTTCCTGAGCCGGTTTTATCTGTGAATGTGATATATTTCATCAATTCGCCCTCTTCATCGGTTCGACTCTGTGAGGTTCCTTCACTCTCAACTGTGATGTAGTAGGATTTAATATTTCCTGGAGAGCTCGACCCCTGACATCTTAAAACATCACCCACTCGGAAGGGTTGCTCTTTTGAGAAATAAAGAATGTTACCGTCTACATACTCAATCGTATCGGTATCTGACACAATTAAATCGCCATTTGAGATGTTAATCTTATTATTGGTGAAAGTATTGCAGGTCAAACCTTCCCTTAGGTCCAGATTATCAAGTTCAGCGTTCGCATCCTGAGATATTCTCCAGGTCCCTTTTCCTCCAATACCGGAGATAAAGGGAGCCGTTCCAATCACTCCCTTAAAGGTTGTATCTCTGTGATTGATAATACCGATATTTCTAAGAATCTCCAGATCTTTAGTTCCATCGCTTACAATCTCCCATCCCTCATTAGCGCCTGCGGTATGTTTAATCCAGTCATCTGAATTTAGGCACAGTACCCCCTTAGCTAATCGTGTGGTATCTATGCGAACTTCACCCGTTACACTATGATTACCATAGGTTGTACTTCCATTTCCATCAATAGTTAGTTTTAACTGATTGCCTTTTGAATAAAGTTTTACCCCCTCAGTATTTAAACTATTACCTACCTGAGCATAGTTATCAATCCCCATAGCCAGCATATTACCATAAGTGGACTGACCATTGATTTGACCTTGTATGCTTTGATTGTTATTCAGCTGAATGAGTTTGGCAAAAACAGCATTTTCATCTGCCCTAAAATTCCCAAAAGCTCTTAGTTCTTTTGCTGTCCAGTCGACATTCGATTTATTTGCATTTAAAGCTGTGTAGACGTCCTCTCCTTGCCAAAGTAATTTACCGGCATCATTCTTCAAAACGCCATAGCTATCACCTGCATCATTAGAAAGGTTTATAGCTTTCTTAA
>NZ_SAXA01000027.1 GCF_004122035.1 Ancylomarina salipaludis | reverse complement strand
TTGTCCCATTACGGTTTGAAGATTGCACAGCAATGAGCCCAAAGGGCTCGAATCCCATTAGCCCGAAGTCAAGTCACGGAGTGACTGCCACTTCGGGTTATTGGCATCAGGTAAATCCATCGCAGGTACAGCAGTTAATCAGGGCGCTGTGTTTATTAGCGATGGAATGAATATCGTTTTGTCTTTTGGGAAGAAGCCTTTGATAAAGTGTATTCTTGAAAGAGCTTGTGTGAATCAAAATGCGAAGATTATTAAAATAATTAAACCTTAATTTACTGTCCATATAAATGTAGCAACTCTACAATGTAACTATTTGGTGGTTTTATATTTCTATTGGAATCTGTAATCAAATTGGATTTGCGAGTATGCCATTGATACGAGTGATTTGGGAAAAAGAATAAACTAATAATTAATCCTGTCCTATTAATTGGGCTTCGCCTCAACCGAGCTTTTGTGAGCTCATGAGCTCTTCGAATAATCCCGACTTCATTTTTTGGCTTGATCCAAAAAACGAAGCAAAAAAAATCAAGGCTGCTTTTTAAATATCTTCCTTATTTGCCTCAAGCTTAAGTGCGGCCGGGTGATTTTCGAACAAAGTTCTCAACTTCCCGGTCTTTCTAAAGCTTTCGTAAAACGAAAAATATTTAAAAAAGATGCCATCTCTTAGGACGCTCAAAAATACCCTCTTCATACTGTTATTAGTATTAAAGATGTTGCTAGCAACAAAATAAATCACTTGAATAAAAACGTTTGGGACGCGATTGATTAATAATTTCTTATTTCGCTCAAGCTGCTGAGCTCTTACTTTTTGCTTAGATCAAAAAGTAAGCAAAAAATCAAGTTAGTCTGATCCTTGTTTTTTCATTTAGATAAAACTGTATCACGCCTCACGGCAGACTGACAAAGTCCGCTCAAATCAAAAATTTAAGGTTGAAGTTCTCTCTTGATTTAGACCTCGACTTTGGTTTCTTGGAGTAAGTAGAATTCAAGATTAGTAAAAAAGGCTATCCTAAATGGGATAGCCTTTCTTAATATCATCAATTCAGATCATTAATATCTGTTGTAAAAACGTCTTAACTCATCGGTGAGTTGGGTAAAGATGGGTTTGGTAAATTCCACAAACAAATCTTGTTTAGCAGGAGGGAGAACGGGTTCTCTTTTGCAGATCTTCAATTCTTCTTTGGTCAGGGCTCTTTCGTCGCCATTAAAATGGCCCCATTTGCTAAACCATACATATTCTCCGCCCAACTGTTTGTTGTTTAGTATTCGTCTGTTTGCAAACTCTTCAATCTGTAAAGATAGCAGCCCCTTAGAAATCACCTCGCGTTTGTGAACATGCAACTTGGCCTTTACCTTATTAAAAACTTTGATGGTTTCACCATTTTTAAGCTTGGTGCTTCCTACCTCAACACTATCGACACTGATAACTTCCTTTTCGATATCGGTATCGTGGGTTTCGCCCACAACAAAGTCTTCGAAACGCATGGCAATCACCTGATCGGGATATTCCAGACCTTCCATTTCGGCTTGTTTCGGGGTATAGAATCGAACAAACTGGCGTTTGATATTATTGGTGATGTATTGGGTCACCTGATCCTGGAAAAATTCAGCACTCAAACTGTATTTTACTGAGTTAACAGGAATGTGTTCGATGATGACCTTTAGGGTTGCCATCTCGTAAGCTTCATCCATCTTAGCCAAGGCATCTTTAAAATTAGGCACAAACTGATTGGCCCTGGAAAAATGATTGTAAGCTAATTTGGCTGTATTGCGTGTGCCTTTAGCCAGTTCTATTACGCCTAAATTGTAACATTCAGGAGCGGCAAGCTGTTTGGCCATATCTTCCTCGGCTCTGAATGATTGTACATTGGAGAGTAAACGCAAAGCCGCAGGGCATCGGTTTATTTCGTTGTACATTCGGTTCAGAATCTGATATTGCCCGATTGATTTGGTATTTTTTAAAGGATCGGGAGAGTTTAGTAGAGCTGTGATTTCTCTTTTCGACCAATCAAGAGCCAAAGGATAACTTTCCAATAGGGTTTGTTGTGCCTTTTTCTTATTGGGGTTCGATCTTAAGCGGTCAACCGACTTGAGTACAGCCGTGTAGTAGTTGCCTTTTTGCAAGGCTTTTTCACCCGAGCTACAAGCTGAACTGATAAGAGCGAGTATAATGATTGAAGTGTAAATTAATTTCGTCATAAGTATAGGATTTGATTTGCGTGTAAAATTAAATTTTTATCTGAGATTAGGGCAATTCTGCCAATGAGTTTCCCTTGTTTTCTCGTGTTTATCTTTGTCTGAGAGATGAAACGCAAATATTGAACCAAAGTTGCATGTCTGGCTTTATGTGTTGGGTGTTTGGATATTTAAGAGGGGGAATGCGTTTTTGATGGAAACCGGCATTTTAGGTGTTGTGAGGTGTGGAAAGTGAGACAAAGTTGTTTGGATTTAATGGGATGGACGGGTATGAGAACCAGCTGGTTTTTCTTACTCAATTGTGCCAGATGAAAGGCTGAGGAAACCTACACTAAAGTATTGTTTTTTGTGATGAAGGACTCTTTTTTTATCATGAATTATAAAAAGTTTTGGGTTTTAAAGAATTAATTCTTTAAATTTGAAATACAAATCTACCAAAGATGTAACAGCTACCTACTGGTTATAAACGGCGTAAAAAGTCTGTAGGTGATACTCTAAATACTTTTAAGTGATATCGACGAAAGTATTTCATATTTGCTGAATCTCTCCCAGCGACTAAGCTCACTATTGGCAATATTTCATCTGATTTTAATCATTTTACACCAAATTTTATATTATTAAAATTCTCTTTACTGAATCTGAGGCCAGGTTTTCAAGACCTGAAGTAAGGTTTTATAGTTTTGAAAGCTGGTTTTATAAAAAAGATTAGAGGTTTTGCTTCGTAGATCTGACGTTTTATCCTTAAGAACTGAAGTGCTGGGTTCAAGAATTGAAATGTTAGGTTCAAGAACCGAAATGTTGGGTTCAAGAATCGAAATGTTGGGTTCAAGAATCGAAATGTTAGGTTTAAGAATCGAAATGTTGGGTTCAAGAATTGAAGTGTTAGACTCAAGATTAGATGTTTTAGTGAAATTAGGATAGTTCATTTTAAGATTTCGCACTTTTCTAATTAGGCTTTAATATCTAATTTAAAGATGCTTATGTTATGATTCGTTTGTAAATGAGGATGGTGGTTTTATAATCGATAAAAATCAGATTGTAGAAATTATCATACCAGCAGAACAAGCTGAAAAGGTGAACTATAGCCTTGTCAGCTGATTTAGATCTGTTGCTGAAAAGTGAAAAAAATGAATACAAATGACAAAAAATGGATGAGTTCAATATTCGAAATATCTCGAGTATTAGACGAAGAAGCCCCTATTTATGAAGCAGATGAAGCAACAAAATCGCTCACCCTTATTTTTACGGGCTATAAAATACAGTTATCGACCTTAGCTGATAAAATGAATCAGCCAACAGGATGGCTGACGCGAGATAAGAATGAGGTTAAAGTTTCGTTGCTCAATTTGATGTATCCTCTATCGGTAGCTTTAATTCGTTTGGGCAACAGTAGTGGTGATGAACTTTTGCTGGACCAAGTGAAAATAAGTAAAGGAAAACTGTCAAGCTTGAACGAAACAGATTTGCATATATATGCAGATAAACTTATTGATTTGTCAAAAGCTCGTAAAGCAGACTTGGTTGCTTTTGGTATAAGTGAAGAGATGATAACGGCTTGTGAAACAGAGCTAAACTCTTTTGAACAAAAACGTATTGAGCGTTTGATGTTAGTAGATGACAAAAAGGTGGCAGGAGTAGAATTTAACAAGCTAAAAACGAAAATGAAGTATCTGCTTAAGCAAGAGCTGGATTGGAGTATTGAGAGTTACCGGGATACGCAGCCTGATTTTGTAAATCATTATTTTACGGCGCGGCAGGTGCCAGTTGCTATACATCGTCATTACGATGTGCTGGGGTACATAACTGATGAGGTAAGCGGGAAGCCCATTTCGCTTGGTCAGGTTTCGGTTGAAGGTCAGGACTTGTGTGTAAAGATTACTGCGAATGGGACTTTTAGGTTTAAGTCGTTTCCGGAGGGTGAATTTCGTTTGAAAATAGAGAATATGGGGTACAATACGCTTTATGTTTCTGTTCGACGGTATGCTTCGGAACATCGGAAGTTGCATCTTAAGATGATGCCCAAACCCTTGGTTGCGTTTGCAAAATGATATCTGGATATTTTAATCAAAAGAATACTGATTTGTATGTCTTGTTCTTTGGTAGATATCAAGATGTGTGGATTGGGATTAAGGCATGGCTGGGAGAGCCGTGCCTTTTTGTTTGGAAGGGGAAAGGATTTTAAAAAAATGAGTCTGTGCAATTAGAGATGGGGGTGAAGTCCTCATATATTTGCTGTTTCAGGTATTCTTGCTTTCTTCTGGTCTGCTAAGTAAATGGGATTAGCAGGTCATTGAACCATGATAGTTATGTGGACAAATTCTATTTTATTTAGATTTATATTTTTACATTCGACATTTATACTGTTGATTAGTTTATTTTCATAAATTTGGTTTTGTCATATTATAATCGTTATGCAAAAAGTAAGACTCAAGCTATCTGCAGATGTGCATCGCAAGCAAAAAGTTGTGTGCATTTGCTTTGAGCGCAATCAGGAAGTTATTGGCTTACTGAGAGCGAACTTTCCTGCGTGGTGGAGCCAGACTAAAAAAACGTGGTGGATTGCTCGCGATAAGTTTGATTATAAGAAATTTAAGCAGGTTTTCGCTCATGTATACGAGATTAGCATAGAAAGAGACATGGCAGAAGCTGAGGAAGTTGTTCGGTTGCCGAAAGGTTATTTGGAGAAATTGGAACGAGTTAGATACAGTGAGAGTACGATACGAACCTATTGTAAATATTTTAAAGATTTTCAGAAGGCTTTTCCAGAGAGGACTCTTGAGACTATTCAGATGGCGGAGATTAACGATTATATCCATAAATTAATACAAGTTAAAAACATATCAAAAAGTCAACAGAATCAGAGGATTAACGCAATTAAGTTTTACTATGAGAAGGTATTAGGTTTAGATCGGGAATACTATAAGATTGATAGACCTAAAAGAAGCAGATCTTTACCTAAGGTGATTTCGGAACAGGAAGTTCTTAGAATGCTACATGCCACAAAAAACTTAAAACACAAAAGTATTATAGCGACCATATATTCAGCAGGTTTACGCAGGAGTGAGCTTGTTAATTTAAGGAAACAAGACATTTGGTTTGATAAGAAAATGATTTTTATTAGAGCTGCTAAAGGGAAGAAGGATAGAACTTCTGTCTTATCTGACTCACTTGTTGTTGTCCTTAAAAAGTACCTCGAATTATTTAAACCCAATTATTATCTTTTTGAAGGAAAGAATAGGGCGAAATATTATCCTGGGACTATTGTTAAAATTGTTACTAATGCCGGGGTATTAGCAAATTTGGATAAACATGTTACGCCTCATATGTTAAGACATTCTTTTGCGACCCATTTATTAGAACAGGGAACTGATTTAAGATATATTCAAAACATATTAGGCCATGTATCGAGTAAAACCACAGAGATTTACACCCACGTAAGTAAGAAATCTCTTGCAAAAATAAAAAGCCCTTTAGATACAATAATAGGGGGTAAAGATTAGATTTATAATAACTTACAAAAATAGACGTATAAGCTGTGTATATTGCATGGCATTTTACACAATTGTTAGCAATAATACTCGCAGAATGCAGATTAATAAAACATTACACAGCTTTATTAGATTAATTATATTGATTTTACTCTCCTTGAAACTAATTGCAGGCGGTTTTCAACAGATAGATTACATTCAAAATTTTCTCCCTAGTTGGGACTTAGCTTTTAACCTAGAAATTATTTTAAGGAAACATTTATATATTCATTCTTTTCTTGTGTTTATTGGAATAATAGGAGTATTTATAAATAGGAGATTGGGTTTAGTTTTGATGTTAATTTTTCCATTTTGGGTAATTTCAGATGCTTTAATAGCCTTTATTTTTCCAATGGATTTTATCTGGTATGTTAATGAGTATCGTTTAATAGTAGCAATTATTCTTGTTGTATTGGTTAACTCTCTTCAGTTGATACAACGAGACTATTCTTTATTAATAAAAAGATCTTTTTTTTTGAATGGTATTGCATTTTCATTCGGTTTATTAATCTCATCAGGAATTTGGTATTTATATGAAAGATTAATGATATAATAAAACGTACTATTGCTAACAAAAGCTAAATTTCATGGGCGCTGATTAGCAGCTTGTTAGTTAGTTCAATTAACAATCAACAGCAAGCCTTTAAAATTGGTTTGCAAAAAATATAAACAAATTTACTGGGCTTGCTTATTTGGCGGTTTGAAGAGACAGCTCTTTGAAATCGCCCACGCAACTTAGCAAGACCGTTAGGGTTCATTATAAAGCAACAAGCAATGCCTCAATCTGATGTGTGTTAAATCAATGACAGAAAATAATTATGCGAATACTATTATGTTTTTCAATATCCCTTTTAATCTTTGGGTGTAACAATCCGAAACTAAAATATAGTTCATGTTATGAAAGTTTAGGAAGACATTTTGACTATTCATTATACAATCACTTTCCAGATACTTTGTCTAATTTTAAATTTTATTTCAAAAAGAATTCTCCTGAATTAACAAAAGAAAATAGAAGTTGTGGTGCTCTATTAGTGGTTCAAATAACAAATGAGGATTTAGTTAAAATAGAGGAAAATATTAAGGACTCAGTCATTGCTACCTATAAGCCCAATGAAAGGTGCAATTTAATAGTAAACCTTTGGGAAAGTGAAAAGGCAAGTGAAATATTCCTAGATCATTACAGCAAACAATGCGAAGATAATTTTATACCGATTCCTAATTTTATGAATTTATTAAAAGGTACTAGATTAATATATTCTTCGGAAGATGGTTTTTTATCGAATAATTTTGACGTAAACATTTTAGGCGCGGAACCTGGAATGTTTATTGACAACAACTATCTTTCTAACGGTGTTGGTTTACCTGAAAATTGGAGAAACGGTTATTCAAAAGGGATTGCCATTAATAAGAAAGCAAATGTTGTTATTTATTGGTTGGAAATTTGGTGATGAACATCTAAAAATAGAAAATAACGAACCCTAACACACGCTATATACCATAGGCGAGTAACGGGTTTTCGAATGTTTTATGCTTTTAATGAGCAACGGCAAGGTAGCCATTTTAGAATAGTTATAGTTAAATGTAATCCTAAAATAGCTACCTTTCCTTTTTATAAAATTTGAAACATAAATCAACTAAGGCGCCTACGTTACATAGCGCCATCCGTTGTAGGTAATGCAAACAAAAATGAACGTACGCGCAATAATTTTATCACTGGGTCATATGCTAATTATGGTTAGCATAGTTTTAATCATGCCAAGATTTACCATTTCAAATGATCCTGAACTGAAAGACTATTTATTAGTTGGTTTAATAATGGTATTAGCTTTTTTTAGATCTAACTTTTTAAGCTTGAACTATCTCTTCAATGATTACAATCAAAAAATCGTTTTTAATAATAAAAATTTTACTGTCTATAAAGGAAAAAAGAAAGAAGTTATTGGATACAATGAAATTAAAAAATGCTATTTCATTGAACCTTCTTACGTTGATGGAAATTTTGTCCAGCTTCAATATTTTAACTACTGTTGCTTCCTTCTGAAAAATGGAAATAGGATTTTTGTTACAAGCTTGAGCTTTCCTGTTGGAAAAACATTGAGAAAAAACAGAATTCAATATAGTCATGAAAAAATGTTCATACCATATCTAGACAAAAGAATAGGAGAATTATTATTTGAGAAAAAGTGAAAGCACTACCTACAACATCGGGTCATAGCGCATGCCGCGGTAAGGCTCAGCTGGATGCAGTAGTGAGATTTTAACGATAGAACTATAAATAACAAACCTGCGGATTCGGCGGCACGACGCCATACCCGCGGAACGTTACAACCCATTGCTTTTTTAAAAGTTTACTCGCTGGCAAACTTGCCGCCATTTCTGCTTTATTGAAACTATTGGTTTGCTTTAAACTTAGGTTGCTTTGCATATGTAGACTTTGCTTGGAATCACGTGACACAGTTCTCTGCTTGGGCCTCGTTCGCTTTGTCACGGAATTTAGAATGGGAAACTCAGCCTATCCAATTTGCTTCTCTTTTGCCAAGCTTGCTCGAAAGTAATTGATACCAGGTACAGGGTTTGACTTTTGTGACTTCTAGAGACTTAAGTGTTTTATGAAGGATTACGCGCGGGGAGAGGGGCGCAAATTGTCACTTAATCTCAGTTCTTTTAGTAGCAAATATCCATGCCAAAGCTGCCTTTATCAGCCAGAAGAAATTGGAAGGTATTCTCTCACATGAAGATTTACAACAGGTTGTAACAAAAGCTAAATTGCAGCGGGCTCTGATTTCTATTTGCAACATAATTTATTTTGATTAGTTTTATATCATAATATAAGTCAGTGCGGAGAAATCCGCCGCAACTTAGCAAGACCGTTAGGTGTCATAACCCAATAAAAAAAAATGGAATCATATTTTGAAAAAAGTTCATTAAAGTCAAAATTAACATATATTCTACTGTATTGTTTAAGTTATGGGTGCAGAATTGGATCTAGCGCAAAAGAAACAAAAAAAAGACTTAAAGTTGAATTTGAATTCGATGCCAAACGCATTAGAAGTTGTATTGATTTAATACAGGACACAGAGGGAGCTATTTTTTCTTTTTCTGAATATGGATTGCAAAAATTCTCATTTAATAATGTCAATGGAGATGGAGAATTGTATTTACGTCTTTATGGAATCTTAAATGCTATTTACTTACAGCTAAACTCTATAATTGAATTATATGACGTTCTTAAAATTCCTGGAAAGAAAAAAGTAATTAACCGATTTAAAGAACTTGAAATATATGAAATTAGAAACGTTGTAGCATCACATACAGTAAACTACATGGACTCTGAAAACATATCTCCTAAAGGGTTTTCAAAAAACTTTTTTCGTATAACACAAATGTTCTTGACAGCAAAATCAGAGGAGATGAATGCTGTAGATGGTTTTGACAATGTACGAGAATATAATTTGTACAATAGCTTTCTTGAATATAACCGAGTTTCAGAAGAGATTCTTTATGATTGCGTAACGAATTATTTTGAACGAATAATTATAAATAAAACGAAGAGAGATGATCTATTTTCTCATTATGAGATCAATGGATTGGAGCATTTTAATTATGAGATATTATACAAAAATGATAAACTTTATCGTGATCGGTTGAATAATATAAGCGAAGAATTGAAAATGGAAGATGAAGAGTTTGATGAAGAAATGAATGTAGATTCAAACATATCCATTGAAAAACTTCAAGATCTTCTTGAGACAGATGTAACATCATTTAAGGAAAAAGTTACGCCACCTAACAAAAGCTAAATTTCATGGGCGCGGATGTGCGACTTGAAAGCTTAGCTCAATTAATAAACAACAGCAATCCACCTAGATTTGGTTTGCAAAAAATATAAACAAATATATGTGGCTTGCTTCCGAGCGGTTTGATAAGACAACTGTTTTAATCGCCCACGAAAACTTAGCAAGACCGTTACAATTCATAGACAAAAGAGATAGATTAATGCGATTTCCCATTTTGTAAAAGTAAAATCTATCTCTTTTGTGGTTCTCGCTTATAAGCTTGTAGCCTCACTCCTTTTTTGAAAGCTTTTGTCGTAAAGAAACATCTTCATTTTTATTATACTGAGCTCTACCTTGCAGTCCCGTTCAGCGCCGCCCTGTTTAGGGTTTTCCCTTTGTCATAAAATTTGCAATAAGCCTTTAATTTAATCCTATTACCTAAGCTCTTGCAAATTTCTAAGCCAAAGCCATCTATGAGCCAGGCCTTTTAAATAGCTTAGCTCTCACAGGAAACAATTTTCTACGCATTGTAACAAAAGCTAAAGTGCAGCAGGACTCCAGCTTTGTTTGAAACATAATTTATTTTGATTAGTTTTATGTCAATTATACAGGGCGGCTCAACTAAATCTGCCGCACCTTAGCCAAAACCGTTAGCGTTAATTATGAAGAAGACACTAAAGAAGCTTGGATTAATAGTAGACTTTGACTTTCTATATTCAATAGATAAAGTCAAAGCCTTAGACTTATTGATTACAACTGAACTTGATAAAAAGATAAGCTTCTATGATTCTATCTTTGGTTTGAATCTTCCTTTAAAATCTACAGATTTCAAATATGATGAATATTTTGAAAATTTTAAGGTAAAGAGGGAAAGCAAAATTAATTTAAGAAAAGGGAGAGGAATTATAACTGGAAAAATAGAATCAGATAGTCCGGACATGACACGGGTGAAAGGGACAATTAAATCAAATTACGAAGACTTAAAATTTCCAGTGATCATGTTCTTCATATTCACAACCATTGTTTTTGTAGTTGTTATTTTAAGTAATGAATATGGGCTTGAATGGTTATTTTATAATACAGGTTTCTTTATTGTTGTTATGTCACTAATGGTTGCATTTCAACGATTTGAAGTGATGAGTATTAGGAAATCTTTGCTGGTATACTTTGATAGACTCAGCATAACTAAACGCTAACAAAAGCTAAATTTCATGGGCGCTGATGAGCCGTTCGAAAGTTTAGTACAATTATTAAACACCAGCAAGCCAATTAAAATTGGTTTGTTCAAAATATAAACAATTTCACTCGGCTTGCTTATTTAGCGCATTGATAAGGTGACTCTTTTAATCGCCCACGCAACTTAGCAAGACCGTTATGCCTCATTTTAAACAAAATAATATCCTTAATGCGTATATGTGTTCTGAATTGAATTATAGAGAATTAAATACCTAAACAAATAATTTGAAACTATGTCAGTTAAAAAAATTAAAGGTCAATTATTATGTGACACATGTGGGAGTGATAACCACTTTGAAACAAACGATGATAAAACCTATGTGAAATGTCATGCTTGTGGTAGAGAATATTTTGGTGGTTATAATGAACTATTAGAATTGAATAAGGCAAATATTGAAGAAAGAGCTAAAGCTGAAGGTAAAAAGATCGTAGAAGACAAGCTAAAAGATATTCTAAAAAAACTCAAATAATATGGAGGCTAACACTATTTCATATATTGCTTTGAGTATCTCTACTATAACAGCAATATCTGGCTTTTTTGTATTCTTAAGATATGACAGACGGCTAAAGAAGCAAGCAAGAGAATTAAATAAAAAATTGGAGATCATTTATGATTCCCAAATTAAAAAGATAGAGCAAGAAAAGACGATTCAAGATACAGCTACTTTTTTAGTCAAGTCATTACCATATAACGGGGATGGAAAGCATACTATCAGAATATCAAATATTGGAAAAGGTAAAGCTATGAATATCCGATTAGGAGAAAATACATTTACAAATGCTAATGGGATTGCATCCTGTAATTTTGAGACAATCAATGGTCTTGAGCCAAAAGTGAATGCAGACTTTACACTTTGGACTCTTAATGGTGTTAAACAAAATTTCACAATGACTTTAATCTGGAATGACAAACAGAATAAAGATAATTCGAAAGAATTTTCTATAAATCTCTAATGTCAGTTCTTAAATTAAAAAAACGAAGGCATAACAAAAGCTAAATTTCATAGGCGGTGATAAGCAGTTTGAAAGTTTAGTGCAATTAAGAAACACCAGCAAGCCAATACAATTGGTTTGCTAAAATATAAACCAATTTTACTCGGCTTGCTTCTTTAGCGGTTCGATAGGACATTAGTTCTAAATCGCCCACGTAAATTTAGCAAGACCGTTAGCGGTCAGTGAAAAAACGACGTACCAAAGATGATAAACAGATTGATTATAATATTTCTCGTTTGCTTAATAAGCATAAATCTGCGTGGACAAAATGAATTGCAGTTTTCATTCGAATGCGA
>NZ_SAXA01000026.1 GCF_004122035.1 Ancylomarina salipaludis | reverse complement strand
TCCAACTGCCGCCCTTCTGTTTAAGGCGAGTATACAGTTAAAGCAATAAAGAGAAAGCTTTATTTTCTCGCAAAAGGCATCTTCGTTTACAAAGCTAATAAATTTATGAAAAGCAGATGAAAAACAATCTATTCGAATCAAACAAATCCATTGGCAAACATAAAATAGAATAGGTCTGCATAACTGTGGCTGTCATCAGGGAGATTTGTTTGCACCAGGCAGCCTTATTCTTCAAGTGGGCAATTTAAATATATCTGAGCGTTTACATGGAGGATGTGGCTAACAGTGAAATGGAAAAACCAGAGATCTAAAAAAAAAGGAACGCGATAAAACCGACCAAAGAGAGTTCTTCGAAGTTAATCACGTTCCAAATGGGGATCAGAGTTCAACTTATTAGCTGATATTTTTTATATTCTTATTTTAACACCAAATTTCCAACAAGATGGATTAAAGTTTATTGTCCAATTAGAATTATCTGTTTTCCAGTCAAGTAAAGAATAACTTACTCCGCCCAAGCCTAGAGAAAAACTAAATCTGGTAGAGATAAAATAAGTTAATTCCGGAAAAATATCTGCACTAAAGAAATCAAGCTTTGAATTTCCGACTTGGTTCATTGCATACGGGGAAGAATAATCATCTGTTAATTCAATCACTGTATTAGAGGGATAATAGACGTTACCAGCCCAAAAGGTATCATACTCAGACTTAACTTTTCCGTAGCTAAATTTCATATTGGTGTTCACATATAATCTGTTGGCAATTGGATAATAATATCCTACAAAAACATTGGGTAAAAGAACCTTAGATTTTATGCTCGTTCTTTCAGTTTGATAGTACCTATTGATCATCAAATTATTGGCTCTGTCTTCTTTCTCCCAATTATAGTCAAGTCCGAAACCTGCAATAAATCTATTTGTAATAAAATATCCAATAGAAACTCCAGCATCTAAATATTTTCCTTGCGTAACATTTTGATTTTTAGTTACACCATTTTCTGTCGTTGATTTTTTATAGTTTCCATCAATTGATAATATAATCTGTCCTTTGTCCGTTTGTGAAAATAGATTTAAAGTTGAGAAAATTGTTACTGTTATCAAAAGTAATTTTTTCGCCGTTTTTTTAACTTTCATAAGTTCCCTATATTTATGTTTTATCTTGTTCAAATACCCTCTAAGTTCTATGCATATCGCTATGCCATTTATTCTCATCATACAAATATCACTATAAGCACCTATAAGTAAAACACTAATAAGTTGTACAGCTGCTAATACACCTACGATAGTTACAAGAATAAATTACGATTCAGTCAACCCCTAAGAGCCGTAGCTAAAAGAACAGACCAGAGCCTGTGCTTAAAATCTCGCAAATTTATCAAAATTTAAAAATGAACAATAAATAAGGAAAGAACAACACTAACAGTATACATAAAATAGAATAAATCTATATTATTATGGCTACAGTATAGGGATTTGTTTGCATCTGACAGCCATATTCATCAAGTGGGCAATCTTAATATGCGGGGAGGTTATATGAGGAAACCAGAAGTCTTAAAGGAAAGGAACTCCCGCTGCGGCCTATAAGCTCAAAAAATTCCTGAAATTCGTTACCAAAAAGGCCGAAACAGTAAGCAATCGAGCCAGAAATCAATTTTCTGAATTTAGGGTTTAATTCGGCTTAATTAAGCCGATTTTAAGAAGCTGAAAAATTAAAAATAAGACCCAAAAAATTAGAATCAGGGGCCTTCAAACAGCCCCTAAATCTCGCTAATTTTCTAAATGATTCTCTTTTGCAGCAATATTAGAGAGTTGTGCAACGCTTACTTTTGTTATAGCCTTTTATTTTTATAGTCGGGTGAAACCTCCTGTGGCTATATCAACTTTAAATTTTCGTTCACCAACCACTCCGTCCTGTTGAGTATACTTTATGTTGCAAACAACATAGCCACCTTCCAATTGTTCAAAAACAACATCGTCTATCCTTATATCTGCAGGCAAGTCAGAAAGTGGATCTTCACTTTCCCATATAGTTTGACCTGTTTTATAATTTTTTCGTTCAAACGTTAAATCCAAACTTATATACTCCTGTAAATTAATTGGAATAAGATGGTTGTCCATATACCTATCATAAACTTCATAATACTCAACCCCATCCATGGAAAAGCATCTCCACTTTGATTTCTTCTCGCTAAAACAATATGTTTCAACTATAAAACTATTTCCAAACCAGGGAGTGATATTATTAAAGTAAAATTTTGAATCTGGTATGGTAAAACTTGAAATCTTAACCTTATTCAACTGATCTGAAACGATATAAAAATCAGAAGTCACAGTCTGCCTTTCACTATGCTGGTAATCTCCATAAGCCCATCCCCACAGGATAAAGGCATAATCATCCCCGTGTTTATAAAATTTCTGAATTGAAAAATCAGAAATATGATGTGTAGATGTTACTCCATAACCTTCATCAATATCTACAATAGTATCCAAAACAATTCCCTCATATGAACAGATACTATTCTTATCCAATTTGTTGAATCCTTTTATAACCAGCCTTTCCTTAACTCTGCCATTAAAGAGAATTATATTGGTATCTACCCCAACTGTAAATGATTCATATTTTACATCTGTGTTAAATAAGCCGTACTTATCCAGCAACTCATCAAATTCGGTGGATACTTCCTTTTTTATATCAATCTCAGTGGAATCACTTTTTGAACATGACATCATTACATTAATAAGTAGCAATACCAGGATTATTCTTCTAATTTTCATTCTCTTAATGTTAATTTATTATTTTTAATTCTGACTAACGGTAAAAATTAGTCTTTAATTTTCAGTGATTTATATTTTTATCGTTCGCTTCAAAAATCAATGAATTTTCCCTTTATAGAGCGAATTGGCTATAACGTCTGCAATATGAAACGGCTGGCGCTTTCTTGCACTACTGTGTCAGTTTGCAAATGCGTTTTGTAAAAGTTCATCCGCTAAATATAGCACTTCCCGCCAGATATTTTATATTGTCCTGTTGTGTGCAGTAATTTTATTCTTGCCTTTTATTATATGCTCTAATTATTTCTTTTAAATCCTTATATCTTAATGCCTTACTACTAATTTTATCCGCTAATTCTTTATTATCAGAGAAATATTCTGCCATGGTTCTCTTAAATCCCATTTTTCGAACCAATAAAAAATTATTATTTTTTTCAATATAGTAATCCTGTTGATAACTTGATTCTCCTCCAGTCATTACTCCATTTGCATTCATTGTACCTGCATTTCGTACGACGTAGTTAAATTTATATAACTTTATAACTCCATCATCTATGAGTTTCATGTAGCCCTGCATATTATTAATAGAAATTGGTCGTTCGTAACTCTTTTTAAAATATACCTCAGTCCCCCTTTTATACGCATAAACATCCTTGTCCTTAAATTTCACTTTATTACCATTGGAGTCTATGAATTTAATTTTGAAACAACTTTTTTCAGCACTCATATTCTTAAGCTTACCAATGATTGTATCTCTAGACTCCTTAACAATATACCCTTCTATATAGTTATCAAATTGAGAATATCCTTTTGTTGTGAGGATAATAAATAATCCTACTAATAAATACTTTATTTTCATTTATAAATTACATGTTAATTATTATTAAACTTTGTCTAACTTAATGAGCACTTATTGCACACAACGGTCTCGTAGTCGAGTAGGCAAAGTGAGTTTGACTTCGTCGATTTTCAATTCACCCTAAGCCTCTCACAGAACCGTACGTGATAGTCTATTCACGAGTATTTTATAAAATGGTGTTCATGATTACTTCGTAATGCCCATCATACGGCTCCTCTAATTTTTATTTACAAGTAAATGCTCATCCTCTTTCAAGTTGGCAAATTGTAAAATAAATTAGCTGACCCCTTTGCTCCATTCCCATTACAGGAACTTCATCACTACTACGGATCAGTCCGCCCCGACACAACACTTCGATATTCTGCATCTAGGTTGTTCCTATTGTGCATTTCTCTTTACATTGTTGTGCAGGTTCCCAAGTTCCTTATTTAAGCCTAAATAGAAGTCATGCCACCTGAACACCGCCTGCCGTGCAACTAATAAACAGGCACCCGTTGCACTCTTCATCGCATAACATACTTTGCGACTTTTGACAGAATATTGCTACTTCTCGACACCTCATCAGTGGTTCACAGAAGTTTATCCTGAGCATTGCCGAAGGGTTCATCTCTTCTATTCTCACCTGCTATGCTCATGGCATAGATTCTCCTAAACGCTCAATACCATGGCTCTTTACCACAGCACCTTTAGGTGGTTTGATGCCCTTTCCTGTAAAACGACACCGGTGGGCCTAGCTTACAAAGCTATCCTCCATCTCAACCGAGCTTTGCGAGCTCAGCGCAGCTAAATAAAGCATGCAGCACTATTTTATGCCGATGTGCTGCTTCTTGGCACACTAAGAATAGTAGCCGAGTTTGCGTGTTTTAATGTTTCAAAATTTATAATAAGGGAAGATAACTATTTTAGGATTACATTTAACTATAACTATTCTAAAATGGCTACCTTGCCGTTGCTCATTAAAAGTACAAAACCTTCGAAAACCCGCTACCCGCCTATGGTATATAGCGTGTGTTAGGTGCTGGCTTTATTAATAAAAATAAATTTGATAGTATTTTTCTATAAATTATTAACTCGTTATAACATAAGATAAAATAATTGGCAGTATTTCTTTATGTCTCCATGCTTTTCAAACTGCCCTAACACCCAATGGCTATGAGTTTTATTACGTGCTCGCATTTATTCTCTCTTCTATAAGTTCATAAATACCTTTCCTATAATGAAAATCTATAAAGTCAACAGGCTTTCTGAACATAGGCAATTTCATGTCCTCTTGAGCCGAAACAAAAATAAATTTCTGTGTTGCAAATAGCCATTTGTGATATTTATCTTTTTCAAGTGTATAGAATGATTTTCCACTTACAGCATATACTCCCACAGATTTTATGTCAGAATATTTTATTGTTCGATTCTTTAACGGGGATTTAGAAACTATTTCATTATCTGTCAGAATGATTTTTGTATTAACCGAGTAGAAAAGAAATAGCAGCACTAAAAAGCAAAAAGTTATGGCAAAAACTATTATTATACTAGCCTTGGTTTCGATACTTAACCATATTAATAGTCCTGCAAGACCGAGCATCAGAATAAATATATGTAAATTATATGAGCTCTTCGGATTTATCTTTGATATTTGTTTCATTCTAAGTGTTTCAGCAAGCTTGCATCTAACGGGCTTGCTAAGTTGCGTGGGCGATTTAAAGAACCAACCTCTCAAACCGCACGGAAGCAAGCCACATAAATTTGTTTACAATTTTAACAAACCAATTTTAATTGGCTTGCTGGTGTTTATTCTTGTGCTAAACCTTCATTCTGCATTTTACCGCCCGTGAAATTTAGCTTTTGTTAGGGCAAGTTAGTTTCATGTTCATTAATCGGACAAAATACATTTAGCTTTATGAGCAGTTTCTGCAATTTTCTTCTTTTTCACTGTAAATGTTAATTTTTGATCTACGAATTCGGATTGAACAACTGAGAATCCAGTTCCTGAAATTCTTTCAATATCTTCTTTAGTACATTTATAGAAAACTTGATAATGGGTGAAGATTGTTGGATCAAGTACTGTGAAGTTTGGAAAAATGTCTTTATTAGATAAAAAACTAACGATTGTTCCATCCTCCAATTTAATCTTCATTTCTGTTCCTTGTGGAATTTTAAAGCTACGTTTTGATTGATAACGAATACCTAACTCCAATTCATAATTATTCCCTGCTCGATGGAATTTTAAATATCCTTTAATAATATTGTTCGGATGATTTAAAGATATTTTACATATTCTTGTTCTCTCACCACTCATTGGGTCTAGTTCATCTTTTTCATATTTACATTTCTGACCAAAAGAGGCTACAGATAATAATAGCATTATAATCACGGTTAATAAGCTTAGTAAGTTTCTCTTCATTTTTTTAATTAATTAATTTTGAAATTATTAGTTGTAGTAGAATACATGATCACATTTTTGTAATGCTAATTTGCCCTAACGGTTTGGCTATGTGGAGTGCGGGACTTTGAAATACTTCACAGTCAGGCTGCCACTGAGCCAATTCGTTTATTCATATTTTTGTTTTTATAGCCAAATCGTCAAAGACGAATTGGCGTTGTTGCAACGAAGAACTGCGGTTGAATTACCCGCTGAACCCCGCATTACATATAGCTTTTGTTAGCGTGTCGTTTTTTATTTTTTTCTTCTATTTAAAGGAACTTTCATATCATAGCTAAAGTTGAAGTAAACTAAGGAATCGGTTGTTAATTTTAGCACTTGCCATTTTTCAACGTAATCATCCTCAATAGTTATTATTGTGTCTTTTTTTAATTCATATTTAATCCACAAATTAGGGTCTGGATAATATATTGAGTCTTCAAAAATTCCAAAATATGCGTTTTCAGTTTCTTCATCTCCTCCATACGCACCTATCAAATTCTCAATATTTAATTCCAATTTTTCTTCCCACCATTCATCGTTTTCTGCCCTTTGAGCTACTTTCTTGTTCATTTGGTCAGGACTTCCTCCATTTGCAATTAAAAAGGTTATCCATCCATTTGATGCATATTTGTCAGAAGGACAAAATTCACTTGTGCCAACATCCAAATCGCCTGATAAAGGGATTCTACTATCACCCCAATTTGCTTGCTTTTTATCTTGTTTCCCATATTGAGTCCAAGTGCCAGCAAATTGATTATTATTGTACATGGCAGCAGCATCTAACAGGTCGTTGTATTTTATCTGTCCATCTTTGTCTTTATACCAATAAGTAACGAACCTGCCTTTAAATATGCCTGAATGTGTTTGATTTACATTTTCAGAAAAGAGATATTCTCCAGCAAGAATTCCAGTGTTTCCTGTCGGAAAGTCTAATGATTTTATATAATATGATTCTTTTATTTTCAGTTTACCATTAAACTCACAGATATTGTTGGATACATTACTTTTCCCGTAAACTGAATATTCATTTGGATTAGAATCATCTTTCTTGATTGAGATAAATTTGATTTTTAATCTCTGATATTTTTCTCCAATGAAACCTAATCGTCTTTCGGAAGAATTATTAATCCAGAAACTGCTTAAATCAACAGAATTTAATTCTTCAAGGTTTGGATTTAATGTTTCAAACTCTTCCTCCAAATCAATAATATCTCGATAGTTCGTTAGATTTTGGCTTTTCACTATTGAAAAAAGCAACATTAAAAATATGAGAATCGAGTATTTCATTCTAATCATTAATTTTGGTTCGTTCAAAATGAACGCTAACGGTTGGTACATGTTGTCGGGGCGGATTTCGGAGAGCGTTCCTGTCCGAAGGACACGGAACTGCGAAACGGGAATCCGCTGTTGGCGTACCACCGAACCCCGCCCTGCAATATGTACTGTGTTAGGCACTGGGGTTTATTTTCTTAAAACTCATATAAGTTTCTGCCAATTCAAATTCCCCATTGTCCTTTAATAGTTTTATGAATTTTTTATTCTGTACATTTTCGATTAAGTTGTTATACCTTTCTTTCATCCATCTATATTTTACTTTTATGTCAGACTTGTAAATGTTTCTAGATGTACTCATTAAACCTTTCCTTATTGTATTTCCAATCTTGTCGATATAATCAGGAAATCCATATTGAGGGTCATCCAATTCAGATTGAGCTTTTGCAAAATAATCAACATAGTACATTCCATCTGAATCCTTTTCTAACAAGCCCTCCACATATTCTTGTTCTTCTTCTGAAGTGTGGTGTGAAGAACGGAACTGACCTGCTAATTCTATAATATCTCTGTGTAATATTACTCTTGGATATAGAGCAGCTTTTGATTCCAAAATATAAGCTTCTGCTAAAGCAGGACCAAATAATACTTGGTCTGTGTGAATTAATTTTCCATATGTAATAGCTCCTCTACACAGTATGCCTCTGTATATCAATCTCATTATCATCCATTTTATCTCTAAAAGAGTGTAAAATATTTCACTTTTCTCATTCGCCTGAAAAGAAATTACTACACAGTCTGAGAATGTTGTAATTTGTTTACTATTTCTCGGAATACTCTTTCTGAAGGTTGTTTCTTTTTCGTCTAAGTCCCATACGTCTCGAATAGCTTTGTAAGCTGAAAATATTTCATTAATTTTTTCAGGATTGTCTTCGTCCTTTTTTCCAACTGTATTAGCCAAAATATCCTTAAATCCTAGAATATCAATATAAGCAGTCACTCTATTCTCATAGTTCATAACTTTCAGTATTTAGGTTTTTACCCTTGTGCCTAACGGTAAATTGTATGAGTAGTGGCAGATTGCGTGGCACTTTCCTGTCAAACCGCTACGCAGTTTGAGCGGGCTATATACCTTGATAATTACCACATCGCCTGCCATTACTTATACAAAATGTTGTGTACAGTTATTATTTATTGTTATCAAAAGTCAAAATCACTTTCGGATTTTGTGCATCCATAAACATTTTACTTCTAGCAAACAGACAAATCTTTCCGATTCTATTAAATACATTATGCTCTCCATTTGAGTTAATCAGAACTTCGGCAGTACAAATTCCGCCAAGATGATTTTCTTCAATATAATTCCAATGTTTTTCAATTTCATCTTTAAATACAATCGTAAATGCTGGTTGAGTATATTCGACCAGATAATTTCCGTCATCCATTTCTCTCGGATTAAAATCGGGATGAGCATTATAAATCAAATCAAGTGTATGTAGAGCAGATGAATTTATATCCGAAACTCTTTCAGGGAAAATCACGATTGTTCCAAATTCAAATACAGCAATTTGTAATTTTTCACCTGTGTAGTATTTCGCTTTTTCCAAAATGAGGTTTAAATCAATCGGAAGATTTGGTTTCCATTTCGGTTTTGGTGGAAAGTCAATCACTTCCTTTCTTTTATTAAATAGTTTATCAAATATTCCCATTTGTTCGGGTTTGTTTTAATTGTACACAACGGTCTTGCTAAGTTTCGTGGGCGATTAAAAGAGTAATCTTATCAAACCGCCGAATAAGCAAGCCGAATGAAATTGTTTATATTTTGAACAAACCAATTTTAATTGGCTTGCTGGTGTTCCTTAATTGTACTAAACTTACGAACTGCGCATCACCGCCCATGAAATTTAGCTTTTGTTAGGCACTGTACGATATGAACATTAGTCGGATTCTCCTCAATTTGGATTCTCCTTTTCAACATAGAGGTAAGGAGGTTTTCCGAAAATCTCATCTGTTTTAAAAGTGTAGTTCTTATTTAATGGTTCCAATTCAATATGTTTATGAATACTCATAATAAATTTGACTACACCAGCTAATCTAGTTTCAAATGAACTTCCGATAAACACTTTGTTTGTTATAATTTCATTTTTGCTGTATTCAATGAATATTTGATATTTTCTTGTATCTAGTTCTGAGTTTTGATATGACTCAACAAATTCTAGATCTACCCCTAAAAACAAATTCACAAGAGAATCTTTAAATTTTTCAGGAAGTTGACCTGTGTATAAATTCCTTTTTTCACCTGCTTTATAGTCTGTATATAAAAGAACAACCTTTCCATTCTTGAAAATGTCTACGTCGATGTTATAATCACATCCCATACATAAACCTGACGATAACGAGATTTGTTCAAACTTCAGATGTTCCTTTTCGTCTTGATGAATATAACCAGTCAAAACAACGAAAGTGATTAAATAAATTATTATTCTCATAGTATTGTGCCTAACGGTCTTGCTAAGTTTCGTGGGCGATTAAAACAGTTGTCCTATCAAACCGCCAAATAAGCAAGCCGAGTAAAATTGTTTATATTTTTAACAAACCAATTTTAATTGGCTTGCTGGTGTTTATTAAATGCTCTAAACTTTCGAACTGCGCATCACCGCCCATGAAATTTAGCTTTTGTTGTGTACTGTTTGTCTTTCAATTTAAAATAATAGTCTAAAGAAATATATTCCAACACAAATTGTTAAAACAGCACTAAAGACTATTACAATAAATGTATTTATTCTGTTGCGTTTTTTCAGCTGATATCTAATTTCTGCTAATTGTTCAGGTGTGGCTCTTTTTGCCAAAAGTTTTTTAAATCCTTCACTTGATTTTCGCCGATAAAGGCTTTTATTATCAAATAAAGTTTTTCGATCTCTTGAGTTATTCTTTAAGCTAGAAATCATAGCCTGAACTGAACCTCCAAAACTCATTTTATATATATTAAAGTTAAGATATACTCATTCAAATTGTTCCTTCTTGCAATATTGATTTTGAGCGAAATCAAGCGATATTATTTCATACATTTATTCACGTCTTTAAAACCCAAACAACCAACAAGTCTCAACAATCTAAATAATCATTCTTTTTTGCAGGTCATTTGTTCTTAGAAAAAATGGTACACAACGGTTGATGGTATGGTGTCGTGCGGGATTACGAAGCGATTTCCTATCGGTTTACATCGACTTTTTTTACGTGCCACAGACTCTGGCAACCCTCTGAAACCCGCATGCACTATACCATTTGTTAGGGGCAGGTGTTTATTCCATCGTGTTATTCCTAGAATTTTCTATTTCATTGAATAACAAATTTAGATTCTTACATTTTTCAGGCGTAGAGTTTTCTTCTAAAGATTTCAAGTCATCGAGCCATTTAAACACTTTGTCAGGTGTTTTTGATAAATACACCTCAATTCCTTGTGCATAAAATCTTATTTCTTCATCATTCATGACTATGAGCCTATCCAAAAGTTCTTCCTTAAAATCGTCAATGTTTTTTACTAAATATGAACCCATTTTTTGATGAAAAACAACTTCAAGATTGTTTAAAGCTTTTTTCAAAACCTTAAAATAATAATCTCTTGTGTCTACATTGTAGGAGCTTAAACTGTCAAGGCAATCATATAATTTTTTATAATCATTTGTCATTACACTGTCAAGCAAATAAAGTTCAGCAAAATCTTTCGTTGAAATATCAGCTAGATAATAATAGTTTCTATAATCACGAAGAGATTCAGGAATTGTACTGTTAATTTTATTTTCACTTTTCTGTTTGATAGGACTAGTTGCGTTAGTACTTTCTTTGGATTTATTACTTGAGCAACTAACTAATAAAACTATAAATAAATAGATTGTATTTTTCATTTTGTTACCATGGTTGTTGTTTTTCCACTTGCCCCTAACGGTCTTGCTAAGTTTCGTGGGCGATTTCAAAGAGTAATCTTATCAATGCACCGAGTAAGCAAGCCGATTAAATTTATAATTTTATGCAAACCCATTTAATTGGCTTGCTGGTGTTTATTAATTGTGTTAAACTTTCAAACTGCTCATCAGCGCCCATGAAATTTAGCTTTTGTTATAGGGCGTTTTATTATTCAGATTTCATCTCATTATATCACTGTATTCTTCTTGTGATACAGCTATTAACTTGCGAGCATTATCTAATCTGGTATAAAAGCATTTCATAATACGTTCATATTCATGTTTTATAATATAGTAATTATCATTCGCTTTAATTTCCAAATCATATTTTTCAGAATCTTCTTTATATTTTGCAAACCTTTCATCAACTTCCGTATTTCCCCCTGTAGCAAAATAACTAGGTTCCATTTTTGTTATATATTGTTTTAAACCGATATATAAATGTTCAAAGTCCGTTCTTTTTGATTTTAATGCGGATATCATTGCTCTTTGCTGAAGGAGAAAGGCTTCAACACATCCTCCTTGATTCATGGAAATGAAGCTCGCTGAAATGGCATCTAAATTCTCTTGGATTTCATTCTCTAATTTTGATATTCGTTTTTGAGTATCAAATATTTCTGATTTTGATTTTTTGAACTCAGTGAGTTCTTTTCTTATTTCGATAAAATTTATTAACTGATATCCAATTAATAAAGTCACAGAAATTCCAATGAACGTCGCAATAGTGCCAATATAGGTATCTCCATTTATTGAAAAAGGAGTTACCTTCATTAAGGAAAATCCCAGTGCTATTAACGATACTAATAAAATAAATACATTAAAAAGTGTTTTTCTCATTATACTTTGATTGAAATATGTTTAATACCTTACTTTGTAGACTACCCGATTTTTAAATGCCCTATAACGGTTTTGGCTAAGGTGCGGCAGATTTAGTTGAGCCGACCTATATAATTGACATAAAACTAATCAAAATAAATTATGTTTCAAACAGAGCTGGAGTCCTGCTGCACTTTAGCTTTTGTTACAATGCGTAGAAAATCGTTTCCTGTGAGAGCTAAGCTATTTAAAAGGCCTGGCTCATAGATGGCTTTGGCTTAGAAATTTGCAAAAGCTTAGGCAATAGGATTAAATTAAAGGCTTATTGCAAATTTTATGACAAAGGGAAAAACCCTAAACAGGGCGGCGCTGAACGGGACTGCAAGGTAGAGCTCAGTATAATAAAAATGATGATGTTTCTTTAAGACAAAAGCTTTCAAAAAAAGGAGTGAGGCTACAAGCTTATAAGCGAGAACCACAAAAGAGATAGATTTTACTTTTACAAAATGGGAAATCGCATTAATCTATCTCTTTTGTCTATGAATTGTAACGGGCTTGCTAAGTTGCGTGGGCGATTTAAAAGAACTGACCTTTCAAACCGCTAAATAAGCAAGCCTATTAAATTTCCTATATATTTTAGCAAACCCATTTAATTGGCTTGCTGGTGTTTATTAATTGTACTAAACTTTCTAACTGCTTATCAGCGCCCATGAAATTTAGCTTTTGTTATAGGCAGACATTTTAATCTCCCATATATCTTATCCCTTCAATAACTTTTGAAATATATTGTCCTGATTCAATTTGTGCCCATCCAATTAATCCAAATTTTGTTTTGATTAAATAAAGATCTTCAATATATTGGTCAGCCAAAATGACTTCTACATCATAGCCAATTGGTAGGGTGGCAACTTTATTTTTAAGATCTTTTGTTTCAAATAAAGTTATACCTTCTAAAGTCTTAGATTTTAAACCAACATATAAAAAAGGTTGCTTTATTTCTATCAGCTCATCATTTTTTAATTGGTATTTTCTTCTTTCATTGAAGTTTGTGTTCGCATGCCCTGATGCATAAAAATTACCAGATTTGGTTATAGCCAAATCCACTGCTTTAATATCTCCAATATGCGATTCTTCAAGATAAATAGAGAATTCTGGATCAGAACTAGAACCTTCACTATACAGGATTGTATATTTTGTATTATAATTATCATTAAAGAACAGCTCTACTAAAACAATAGTTTCACCATCCAAGTCTTCAGGATATTCACAATAAAAAGGTTCTCCCTTTGGAATATCTTTTCTTTGTTTATTTATTATCCGTGCATTTGTTTTATCAAAAAATATACTAAACGAATTAGCAACTTTCAATTCATACAAATAACTAAATGCAGAGAACTCTTCCTGTCCTTTGGCGATAATAGTAATAAATACGAATACAATGGTTAAAATTTTTTTCATTCTGTTTATTTTTGTTTGCCTATAACGGTCTTGCTAAGTTTCGTGGGCGATTAAAACAGTTGTCCTATCAAACCGCCAAATAAGCAAGCCGAGTAAAATTGTTTATATTTTTAACAAACCAATTTTAATTGGCTTGCTGGTGTTTATTAAATGCTCTAAACTTTCGAACTGCGCATCACCGCCCATGAAATTTAGCTTTTGTTGTG
>NZ_SAXA01000025.1 GCF_004122035.1 Ancylomarina salipaludis | reverse complement strand
GAACCCGTCAACCCGCAAGGGGTATGACTGAACCTCTTATTGCCATTTTTTTTGATGTTTACGAGATGGGAAAAACAAAAAAATGCCGTAAATTGGGCTTGTATCAAGGTTTATGCATTACATAGCACCGCGTGTTACCATGCGTTATTCCTCTTTTTCAGTATTATATCTATCAAAATCAGCTGAATAATAATTTCCATTCGGAGCTAAACTATCAGTCGGTAAATCATAATTTATCAATTCCCAATCATCAGATGAAATTACAATCTGAAATCTTTCATTCTCAAACTGTCCAATTGCATTTAAACCTCTTTGAGAAGAATTTCTTACAGTCAGTCCTTTAGGTAACGTGAATAATAAAGAATCACCCATAAAGTGTCCAATTGTAATATCTTTTTCAAGTCGTCCTAATTTGTATGAAGGCTCATTTAAAATACATAATCCCCAGCCAATCAGAAAAACGATGTTAAGCGTAATTGATATAATTAGAATCCATTTTTTCATAATCAGTTTTTAAATACGGTAATCAATTGGTCTGAATCAAACATTGATGCAGGAGAAATTACCAATTCATCTTTCGGAATAGTATCTCCATATCTTTCCTTTAATTTCTGTTTCACAGCTTTATCAGTCAGGTTGAAATCGCCTAAATTTTCAAGTTCTCCAATTTCAATTCCAACTGCTTCTTTGTAAATCTTCCAGACTAATTCCGAGCAATAAATTCTTGAATCAGACCATTCAAAATACAAATCATAGTCTTTCCCAGAGTATTTCTCGCCAACCTGTTTCATTTTTGTCAAAGTCTCAAGAGTCAATAAGTTTTGAGAATTTATAATCCGCTTTACAACATAATGTCCGTTTTCTCCTCTCTTAATCCAGTCTGCTAAAGGAGTTAGTTTCACAGGTTGAACGGCTTCATAAACGAAAAAATCATTTCCTTGCTTATAAATAATCCCCATGTGACTATATTTTGAACCAGTCGCAATCTGAATCGCTTTACTTTGTCCAGAAGTAGAAGTCTGGAAAATAATATCTCCATTTTGAAATTCAGTCGATTCTGTTTTTGAATGACACGAAATCAAAATAATCAAGCTTAATAATATGTAGTACGTTTTCTTCATCTTAATTCTGACTAACGTCAAATTTTGTTGCTTTTATCTTGCATCCCTTTATTAATAGATAATACGGCAATCTCAATGCCAATAAATTCTATAAAAAACCTAAAATTTCCACGTTAGCAATAGTAATTAATTGGTTACGCTGATGTGGGGAATGCATGGTAACGGTTGGTATAAGAATAGTAGCCGACTGCGGGCTTCATTCCTGTCAAGTTACAAGAAAGTTGAAGCGGGTTACAGCCCTTGAATTTACTGCTTTCCCGGCTATTATTTTTATACATTGTTGTAGCCAGTACTTTTATGAACCCCAAATTTCTAAACTTGCCAGACTTCCTAAAATTCTTTCATACATTGGTATTGCCAATTCATAAATATTATTGTTGTCTCTATTTCTGTCCGAAACTTGACTTATATCAAAACCCGGTTGAGGCAATATTATATTAAAGTTCCATTCATTAATTTTATAATTATCAGCTAACGCCTCCCATGTTGCTTGCGTGGTATCTAAAAGCCTAGAGTTTCCTTGTATTCTTTCTTTTAATCTATCAATTAGTGATATAGATGATACCCAATGAATACTTCTCATTGCTTGAGTAAATAAAATATCAGCATCTGCTTTTCTCCTTCCAGGATTATCGCCATGTGAAGCCTTACAATGAATAAAATGAACTTGTTTCGATTGATTTTGAAACCATATAAGGTCAGCAATTTCATGAGACCCATCATCTAATATTAGAACATCACTACCTCCATTAAAATTCTGTCTTATAAATTCAATCGTTTTATTTATAACTGGAATATTTCCAATCGGAGGATTGTCATCGTATCTTTCTGCACGAATATTACATCCTGTCCAATCTTTAACTTTCCAAATTTGAGAGGGTAATATTTCAATTGACCTATTTGGAGTAATTTTATTTCTGCCTTCTACAACTTCCCCATTAGGCATAATTAGGGATGAATAAAATTCATTTAATATGTCTTCTAAAGATTTCTCAATAACTTCCTTTTCACTTTTATCTGCACGTACAAGGATTACTTCATCTGAAATTATATTCCAGATTCTTTCCCTTTGCAAATTCATATTTAAATCACATTCAAATTCTCCAATTTTTAATTGGCACAATAGTTCATCATTTTCTTCATCCAATTCTATTGGTTTAATTTCTGGTATTATATTTCTTATTGGTTCTCCTTCAGAAATCTGTATAATCGTTGAAAAAGAACGAAAAAACAAATCATTAGGAATAATTGCGATTGGAAGTTCCTCTATTCTATTAATAGGTTCAGATTTAGCAAGAAATGATAATCCCGGCAATGTTATTGCCTGTGGTCCATTAAGTATTAAATCAGCTAATGAATCACACCATACCTTATATTCTTCAGAAGTACCCCTTTTCATTGCCCAAACTCTACCTTTCTTTGTTGCTAATCCCCAAGTTCTGTCTATATCTATTTTTAAAAGAGCATGACCAGTGCTAAATATGCGCCCTTCACTTGCTCTGACAGAGGCTTGAACTCCACTTCCTATTACTGTTTTATATGATGGCTGCGAAGCTCCTTGTGAAACAGCATTTTTCATACCAACCATTATATAATCACTTTGGTTAAATTGAGATAAGATTTTATAAAGTCTACTGTGAGGCAATCTTCGCAATTCAAATTTAATAAGCTCTTTTTTGAAAGAAAAGAGAGCTTTTTCGCTTGTTGTAAGCTCAAACAAAAGATTAGATTCAGAATGATAATACAATAAATGAACGTCTAGCAAATCTTCAACATGGATTTCCCTATTTGCCCATTCAAGTGGTTTATCGTGGCTAGTAACAATTATTAATGGAGAGTCTTCCTTTTGTTGTTCTATTCTGAGAATTTCAAAAGGACTTTTTGAGCTTATTTCTTCAGCGTTCTCAAATGCAAAATCATTAGGTGTTTCATATACAAGTGCGCTAAAAAATACATTAAGCTCTGGCATTTGAAAATCTTCTTCTTTTGCTTGACTAGATTTATAATGTCTTGCTCTTGACATTTGCTCATCTACTAACTGTGGAATTAATTTACCCCAAGTTTCATCTGATTTATAAAGTTTATAAACCTCACCTTTTACTTCATCTTCATTAGCAATTAAGATTGCATTACCAACTTGACCATCCGGTTGACGCGAAATACGCCCAAGAAATTGAATTGTATAAGGTATTGAACGAGGAGTTGCATGCAACACTGCAACTTTTAAGTTGGGTATATCAAGCCCTTCACTTGCAATTCCAACACAAACTAATCCATCAAGCTCGTTATTCCTAACTTTATTAACGATTTGAGAATTAACTTTGGATGACCTTTTCGAATGAATATAATCAACAACTAATCCTTTTTCATTATACAACCTTGCTAGATTTACAGAATCATCAATGCTGTCTGTTCTAATCAGAATTGAAGCATTTGCATTTTTCTCTCTTTCTTCATGAAATGTATCAATTGCAGAACCTATTAATGCTTCATCAGTATTTTGAATACCAGCTTTTTCTTTACAAAAATTTACTTCACGCATAATACCGTCTTCCAATGCTCTATCAATTGAGTAATGGTAAGCAAGTTTAGCTTTCATGCGTTTTCGGTCTCGTCTAAACGGAGTTGCAGTAAAAAAAACTCTTTTTAAATCTGAGTAAAACTCATTTATTTTACGCCATGTTTCCGCTGGTTCATGGTGTGCTTCATCAATAAGAATAGCATCTATAAGGTCGACAGGTACTGGCTCAACATCTTTAAAATAAGGAGAAATACTATTTGGATGCGAGACGATAACATCATGCTCATTTAAGATATCTGTCCATTGTTCTCTTGAATTTTGTCTTTTTGTAACTTCATATACTTTCAATTCTGGAGCGTCATTTTTCAAACAACCATTGTCTTTTAAAACTTTTAATGTTTTAAACTGCTCGCATATTTGTCCCCTTAATATTTTTGAAGGAACAACTATTAGCACTTTATTTAACTTTAATTCAAAACAGGCAGCCATCATTAAAGCTGTTTTACCAGAACCTGTTGGCATACTTACTAAAGAAGCAATTTCATTGGAGGAAGTAGTAAAGTGACTTTTTAAAGCCCAAATTGCTCCCAACTGGCACTTTCTCAAACCTGAACCATTACTATGTTCAAGTTCAAACGAAGATTTGTAATCAATAAAGTATGCCATAATTTGAATTTAAGGTGTCAGTTTTTGTATTGGCTACAACGGGCTTGCTATGTGTTTTGCGGGCTTTCGAAGCTCTTCACTTTCAAAACCGCACTAAGCCAAAACTTTGATTTACATTAATTCAAATTATAAATTGACAAATCAAAGATTTGGCGGTGTTGCAACGGAGAACTGCGGTTAACTTACCCGCTGAACCCCGCATTACATATAGCTTTTGTTATGGGCTGGCGAGCTGCTATATTTTATTTCTGTTTACTACTTTAATAACAATATAATCTTTTTTCACATCTTCTACTGTCAATCCATCACCTGGGTATCCCTTTTTCTTAGTAAGAAAAAATAGAGGTTTCTTTGTTTCATCTTTAGTTATTTCACCAGCAATTTTATATCTGATTTTATCTACCTTAGAAAAGCTATGGCTATTATCACTATAGTTGCCTAATTTAGCTCCATAACTTGACCAAGATGCATATTCATGCTTTATATATGATATATTCTTTAATTTTCCATCTTCGATTGTGTACAACCCCAGATTAGGGAAAGATGCATAATTGTCTTTAGAGGATAATTCCAATGTCGCAAGGAAATAAAGGTTGTTTTTATCCGATGTGGTGCAGTATTCTTCTTCAACATCGGGACAGTAATCAAAATAGAACTTCCTATGAAATCTGAATTTAGAAAAAGCAAATGAGACATTTCCAACACTACCTGTATAATTATCTTTAAACACTTTAAAACCTAATGCTTTTAACCTCTCTTCTCTTGCTTTTTTTTCGGCTATTTTTTTATTTATAAACTCTTCGTCTTGTTTTGCTAATAAAGTTTCTTTCGATAATGGAAAAGTTTGTTTTAATAATTCGATCTTCTTTAGTGCTCCAGAATAATCTTTTTTGACTATCATTTTTTTTATTTGAAATAGTCTATCTGGTGCAGAAAATTTCAAAATTTGAATAGAATCTTTAAGAATTGCTATTTTCGTTTCATAGATCTTGTTTCTAACTTCTAATTTTTCAATTTCCGACTCGAGACTTTTCTTTTCTATAATTAATCTATTTTCAACTTCTTTATTAGAACATGAGTTAAGAAAAGAAAGACACAAGAATGCTAAAATAATTTTTTTCATAATTTTTAAATTTACACCAAATATTCTTCTTGTAATTTTATCATCTAATGGATGCAATCCATACTTACTAGCTAACCCCACATACTTGGGTTTAGTAAAATGTTAGCCAACACATTAGAAGCTACATCTTTACCAAAACCACTGATTTTTTCAATTATTTTTTTTCGTTTAACCGATTTAGATTCATCTGTTTCAATTAGCTTTTTAACTTCTTCTAACTGAATTTTCGTTAGCTCATCTTCCAAGGCAGAAAGAATAAAACTAATATTAACAGTTTGATTCTGAATTAGACTTATATTTAATCCTTCTACACTTTTCTCTTTTTTTTCGGGTAACCCAATTGTTTCTAATTCAGTTATACTTGCTTCAATAATTTCTTTACCTTCCTGCTTGCATTGTTCGATATTATTAATGTAATCTCCTGTTAAATGTCTAAGATCCTTAACCTTATTTTGAATTTTATCAATTAGCATTATACCTGAATATTTTGCTCCAAATATTCTTTCAAGTATAATAGTTGTAGAGCCTTTCCAACCATCCAAATTAAAATTCGGGTTTTCTAGCTTAGAAATTTGAGTTCTTAATAATCCTATTTTACTCTCTATCATAATTTGTTTCTTTAAGCTTGCCCATAACGGATGGCGCTATGTAACGTAGGCGCCATAGTTGATTTATGTTTCAAATTTCATAAAAAGGCAAGGTAGCTATTTTAGAATTACATTTAACTATAACTATTCTAAAAAAGCTACCTTGCCGTTGCTCATTAAAAGCACAAAACCTTCGGAAACCCGCTACCCGCCTATGTTATATGAGCGTGTGTTATAAGCTGGCATTATACTATTTCAAATTAAAAACTATTGGCATTGAGTACGTCAATAATATCGGCTTTCCATCTTTCATTGCGGGTTTCCATTTTGGGCTACTTAAAATAACCCTTAATGCTTCTTTATCCAGACTGGGGTCAAGATCTCTTAATAATTTGACATTAACGAGATTTCCTTTTTCATCAATGTCAAATCTAACCCAAAGTTTTCCAGAAATCATATTTTTTGCAGCTTGCGGAGGATAAAACAAATTGTCAGCTATATATTTTACAAACGAACCTGGATCACCTCCTTGAAATTTTGGTTCTTCGTCACAAATGGTCTTTTTCAAATTTTCTGTTTCTGAAACTTGCATTGTATCCATGTCAAAATTATAATCGAGAATCCTTTCTAATTTTCCATTTTCATCATACAATTTCCATTCGCAACAAATGAATTTGTCTTTATAAGTGCCTTCATATTTAAGAATTCCTTTCTCGGAATAATATTTTACATCTCCGTCAAGTTTATAAAGATTTTTGTTTTTACTATTAGCAATCATTTTTGGTGTTCCGTCAGAATTATATTCTTTAATTAAAAAAGTTCCATCAGAATTTCGGAAAATCTCAAGTTTTGGAATGGATTTTCCTTTCTCTTTTTTGTAAAACTTTTGCTTAATTAATTCTTGCGAGAAAACACTAGTTGTCAGTCCTATTAGCAAAAATAGTAACGCTATATTTTTCATATGGTTTTGTTCATTTGTTGATGCTTGGTGCTTGCTTATAACGGTATTGCTAAATTTTGTTGGGGATTAAAACCACTTTTCTATCTCTCATTTCTAGTTTCCTAAGAGATAGAAAGCATCTTATAAGCTACTTTAACCCCAATTGAATTTAGCTTTTGTTATGTACTTTTATTTTTAAAGCCCCTTTGTTTGTATCCCACCCATAACGGGCTCTTAAAAACAAGTCTATTTTAGGAAATTCATTCTCCATCTAAAATAGATAAAAGGCACTGTTAAACTCTTTATTCCTTTCTAAACTCCTTTATTTTGTTTGATCTTATGAGCTTTAGATTTGTCTAAGGCAGCGTCATATCAAACTATAAATGGCTGAGTCCTTTATACAAAACAAGACCTCAACTCTCCAAGTTCCTTTCTTAAAAGAACAAGTGTAATTAGCTGTTATTCAACATTAATCCATGTCAAGCTATTGACATTCATCTTGAAAAACAGTAACTTATCCAAGTCTTAGTTAACGATACTAGTCGTTTGAAAGAGCGATCTTTCACGGTAGCACCGAATAAGACTTGAACAATGCTACGCATTGCCTCTCTTGTCCTTTTACTCCTTAAGGAACTTTCCCCAACGTTTTGTCTCAGCCGTAAATAAAGAGGGTTTTATCTCTCCATAAAGAGCTTAATGGTACATAACGGTCTTGCTAAGTTGCGTGGGCGATTTCAAAGAGTTGACTTTTCAATGCGCTAAGTAAGCAAGCCGCTTAATTTTGTTTATATTTTGAGCAAACCAATTTTAATTGGCTTGCTGGTGTTTCTTAATTGAACCAAACTTTCAAACTGCTCATCAGCGCCCATGAAATTTAGCTTTTGTTGGCAGTAGTATTTTTTCATTTTTCAGGATATTCGATTATCCTCTCGAAAACATAGACTTTATCCTCTTGCCCTTTCTTATAATCAATACGTTTTGTCCAGTTCCCCTTATGGTCAAAATCTAAATATTTTGCGAACAGTAAAGAAGTATCAACTTGTTGCCCAAATTTGTTGATAGTGTTTGTATACAAAATCCTTCCTGATTCATCCCTTTTGTATTCCCACGCAATAGATGTACTATCGTTGATCTGGGTTTTAAGCAGCGTACATAATCTATTTTTGTCATAAACCATTTCAGACTGAACTAAAGTGTTACTATTTACATTAAACCTCTCCACTATAAATGAGTTTTCGGTAGACTTAGTGACTTTATCTTCAAAGATTAATTTATTGGTATCATCAAAACCTTCGGAACCTAGATAGTAATAAGAATGATCCACTCGAATTTTTACGATAGAGTGTAGATTTCCATTTTCACCAAAGTACTTTGACTTTTCAAGTCTATTTTCCTTATCAAAAAATTTCTTAATCTCAATTTTACCAGTATGCTTTTCTTTTACTTCTTGTATTGTTCCATCAATTAACTGAGCGGAATATCTTTTCTCAGTTAAGGATTTAATTTGTCCTTTTAAATCAGAGGATTGAGCTGTTAAAGCTTTGAAATTACTTTTTTCTGCACACCCAATAAAAATGAGTAGAATAAGAGTAAGTAGAAAAGTTTTGTTCTTCATTATTCTGGTTTTATTTAATATTACTGCCAACGATCTCAATATGGCTAGTGGTGGATTATCGAGCTGATTTCTGTCCGCGAGGACTGAGAAATCTGATGAGATAATCAAACGGGCTACAGAAACCACCATTGGCTATATTGTTTGTTCTACACTGTTTTTCTTTTAAATATAATCAAATCACTACTTGTTGCTATTACAAAACAATTTCCAATTTTATTAAAACCATAACTTTTAATCGTGTCGGTTCTCAAGAAATTTACGCAATCATCTATGTCCCTTTCTGAATACATACTTTTCCAGTTAGGTTGGAAAATAAAGTCTAAATTAGGCCAATCCAACGCCATAAATTCCAGACTATCTCCAAGTTTATTTGTTGTTGGCAATCCACCACCATGCAATCCTGCAATTCTTACTTTTTCCCCAGAGATTTGACCAATTCCTATGCATGTCATTTCCTCGTAATTTATTTCAAATTCTTCACTATAATCTCTATCAATTCTTTCAAGTTTTGAACAGTCAAATAGTCCACGGCCATTACTAGAAATTGCTAATAAAAGTGATTCAGATTTGTCAGAAAATCCTATTTCCGTCAAACCGCCAACAGCGAATGTTGCCATTTCCCAACCTATAGGACATTCTAGTCTTGGAATTTTATTCAAAATCCCTCTTAGTCTTTTTCTATTTTCTTCTTCTAAATTTTTACTAAAAAGTTTCATATTGGTTAAATAGTGTAGAACGGTCTTGCTAAGTTTTCGTGGGCGATTAAAACAGTTGCCCTATCAAACCGCTAAATAAGCAAGCCGAGTGAAATTGTTTATATTTTTAAGCAAACCAAATCTGGGTGGCTTGCTGGTTTTTCAAAATTGAACTAAGCTTTCAAGATGAGTGTCGCCGCCCATGAAATTTAGCTTTTGTTGTGTGTAGGTTTTATTCGTATTCTATACTATGTTTCGAATGAATCCCATTTTATTTGGATGGTCTGACACATAAATATTATTGTCAAGTTTTTGTAACATATAAAGGGCAATCATGTCTCCACCAGCAGCATAGGTAAAAAGCATTCCAAAGATCAAAACTCCTCCATGTCCAATTATTAATCCTATTATTGATGGAATGATCCCCATAATAATTAAAGGCATTGCTCCTCCCATTTTGTAATGTTTCACTTTTAATGGCTCTTTACAATGGCAATAAGGGGTCAAGAATTTCCACCTTATTCCAAATTTTATAGATTTTAAACCCTTCGATGCAAAGTATCCCCAAGTTAATCCATGTAGCAACTCATGTATTATTATCCCTCCAATCAAGATGTATAGGAAATAATCACTAAATATCTCTTTCCCTGCCTTAAATGTCGCATAATCCCATATTAGAATAAAAGGAAAAAGAATCGCTGCGGTTATAGGAATAGCCAACAGCAGAGCAATCAAATTAACTCTTCCCAATTCCATTGTATACTCTTCAATCTCTTGATTATCTGGCTTTATTATCTCTTCCATAATTTTATATATTCTGTTCGGTTCTTATCAACGCGGTATCGCTTTTCTAACTTACACACAACGGTTATTGCTAAGTTTTGTTGGGGATTAAAACCATTTTTCTATCTCTCATTTATAGTTTTCTAAGAGATAGAAAGCATGATTAAGTACTTTAACCCCAATAAAATTTAGCTCTTGTTATGTACTTTTATTTTTAAAGCCTATTTGTTGCACACCTCCTGAATCAGGCTCTTAAAAACAGGTCTGTTTTAGGAATTTCATTCCCCCTCTAAAACAGATAAAAGGCACTGTTAAACTCTTTATTCCTTTCTAAACTCCTTTATTTTGTTTGATCTTATGAGCTTTAGATTTGTCTAAGGCAGCGTCATATCAAACTGGAAATGGCTGAGTCCTTAATACAAAACAAGAACTCAATACACCAAGTTCCTTTCTTAAAAGAACAAGTGTAAGTAACTGTTTATCAAAGTCGAATTTCATTCTACTCTTGACATTGATCCTGAAAAACAGTAACTTATCCAAGTCTTAGTTAACGATACTCGTCGTTTGAAAGAGCGATCTTTCACGGTAGCACCGCATAAGACTTGAACAATGCCTTCCATTGCCTTTCTTGTCCTTTTACGCCTTAAGGAACTTTCCATTTTTGTATCATTTCAGCCGTAAATAAAGAGGGTTTTATCTCTCCATAAAGAGCTTAATTGTACATAACGGTCTTGCTAAGTTTTCGTGGGCGATTTAAAAGAATTTACCTTTCAAACCGCGCGGAAGCAAGCCGCATATATTTGTTTATATTTTTTGCAAACCAAATCTAGGTGGCTTGCTGGTGTTCCTTAATTGTACTAAACTTACGAACTGCGCATCACCGCCCATGAAATTTAGCTTTTGTTAGGCACTGTACGATATGAACATTAGTCGGATTCTCCTCAATTTGGATTCTCCTTTTCAACATAGAGGTAAGGAGGTTTTCCGAAAATCTCATCTGTTTTAAAAGTGTAGTTCTTATTTAATGGTTCCAATTCAATATGTTTATGAATACTCATAATAAATTTGACTACACCAGCTAATCTAGTTTCAAATGAACTTCCGATAAACACTTTGTTTGTTATAATTTCATTTTTGCTGTATTCAATGAATATTTGATATTTTCTTGTATCTAGTTCTGAGTTTTGATATGACTCAACAAATTCTAGATCTACCCCTAAAAACAAATTCACAAGAGAATCTTTAAATTTTTCAGGAAGTTGACCTGTGTATAAATTCCTTTTTTCACCTGCTTTATAGTCTGTATATAAAAGAACAACCTTTCCATTCTTGAAAATGTCTACGTCGATGTTATAATCACATCCCATACATAAACCTGACGATAACGAGATTTGTTCAAACTTCAGATGTTCCTTTTCGTCTTGATGAATACAACCAGTCAAAACAACGAAAGTGATTAAATAAATTATTATTCTCATAGTATTGTGCCTAACGGTCTTGCTAAAATTTGTGGGCGATTAAAACAGTTGTCTTATCAAACCGCTAAAAAAGCAAGCCGATTAAATTTGCTTATATTTTAAACAAACCATTTTTAATTGGCTTGCTGGTATTTCTTAATTGTACTAAACTTTCGAACTGCTTATCAGCGCCCATGAAATTTAGCTTTTGTTAGGGCACGTTTTACCAAAATATTTGACTCACTATTATTTGAAGTAAGAATAAAATTCCAATAACTAATTGTGCTTTTTTCCACCAAATCTTAGCTCTTAATTTTCTTACACGCCTTAACAATAACAATGAAATAAGTAGTGTAGGAATAACAAAACCAATAGCAAAGAATATTATTGAAGAAAATATTGTAGTAAAATCTTGTATTGGAGAACTTTCTAGTAAGGCTATTATAATTGGTTCAAAATTAGATAATACCAAACCAAAGAGCATTATACCACTAATAATAACCATTAACCTGGTAAATAGAATGTCATTCTGTACTTTAGGTAAAAAATAGTCAAATACCCCCAAAAGCCATAAACCAAAAATGAAACTCAAAATGAAAATAAAAATATTGAAATCAATTGTAATGTCTGGTAAATAACCGGTTATATAGAGGCCAAGTAATGAGAAAAGGAAAAATATTACTCCAAAAAATAAGGATAACATTGAATTAGTTCTCTTTTTTAAGTCAACACTGCCTAAAGCAATTGTTATATATATTAGAGGAATTAACGCTACTGGAGTTAAAATTGAAATTAAACCAGAGAAAAGTGCTTTTATAATCATTAGTGATTTTTTTATTGTTTGAATTTTTCTAAACCTCTTTCTAAGAATGACTTGAAATTGTTGATTGACAAATCATAAAAGAAAGGCTTTGTTATCATTTTCTCTTTCGAATTAATTATATAATAAGCAGGTTGGGTATTACTATGAAATTTTGTCTCTTGATAATAAAGCGCTTTTTCTCCAATTTTTGTTAGTAATTTGTCATTGGTTTTAATCTGTTTTCCCTTATGTAGAGGAGACTTTTCATCAGTGTATAATACTGTAATTATAAACTTTTCTTTCAATAACTTTAATATCTCTGGAGAAGACCATACATAAGCTTCCATCTCCCTAGAATTTACACACCGATGCGCAACAAAACAAACCAAGTTTGGTTTATGGGATTCTTTTGAACAAGATAATCCATCCTCATAATCAAAATAACCTTTCAGACCATGAGGTAGATGTAAAAAGTCAGAATATATTGGTGATTTCGATTTGTAGTTTTTCCCACTCAAACAAATCTTATCTGATTCAGATAGTCTTTTCTTGCCTGCAGTTTCATTTTTACTAAAACCATAAATATTAGAAAGACAAATTAGTATGGTTAAAATTATTTTCATATAATATTGGGTTTATAAATTATGTGTTATTATTGTTTGATTTCTATATGAGCTGTAGTCCAAATGTGCCCTAACGTTTAGTATAAGAATAGTAGCCGAATGCGTGGCACTTTCTTGTCAAGTTACAAGAAAGTTGAAGCGGGCTACAACCCTTGAATTTACTGCTATTTCGGCTATTATTTTTATACATTGTTGGCTGCTGTAGTTTCTTGTTTGTCAGTATTAATGTACCAATCCTTTGTCTCTTTCTTAAATAACAGAATCAAGGCAAATATCTGTAATCCTGTCTGTGTTAAAGATAATAATCCAATCACGGGATTAAGGCTGAAATAATGAGTAATCGTAAATGGGAACATTAAAAATCCCAATCCAAATAGCACTAAAAAAGTGTTTCTTGCCCATTTTCTACCAATATTTATCATGAAAGCAAAGAATCCCATAAGTCCAAGTGAAATAATCAAAATTGTAAGAGTCTTAGGGTCTGAATAACTTTGATATTCCGTAGTAAATTCCATTAATAATGAATTCACAACACCTATCCCAATTGTCAAATACAACAATTTGGCAGCATTTGAAATTGTTTTAGGAATGTCACTTGGAATCTTAAATTCGTCTTTTGACTGCTGAATCTGCTTATTTTGATTATCTATTTTCTGTATAATTTGATTTTTAAGGTCAAGAATCTCGGAATCTGCTTTTCCTCTTTTATCAAGTTCAAAAATAGCGGCAATAACAGCATCTTCTTGAAATTGTGTTCTATTCGTTACATAATCCAATAATTCCGAATCAGATTTATTAATCATTTTTGATGTGAAACTATTTTCCATTAAATCTAATTTACGTTGTTAATTATTACTCAATTTTCTAATCTAATTTGACCTTGGTTTGCACTCTGTCACTATTGCAGCCAACGGGCTTGCTAAGTTTCGTGGGCGATTAAAACAGTTGCCCTATCAAACCGTTAAAGAAGCAAGCCGAGTAAAATTGTTTATATTTTGAACAAACCAATTTAATTGGCTTGCTGGTGTTTCTTAATTGTACTAAACTTTCGAACATCACATCAGCGCCCATGAAATTTAGCTTTTGTTAGCGGCTGCCCTTATTTCTTCGAATACTTTCTAAACGCACCAACAAACTGATAAATAAAATAAGCACTTGTTATTCTAGACAGTCCATCAAATAGCCGTGCATTAGTCGTATAAATATCTGATTTCGCATCAAATATTCTACCAAAATAGTGGGCTGGGTTGATGAAGTTTATAAATTTGCCAATTTCACTTCCAATTAATTCTGGTGCATATACAGTTTCCCCTAAAGTATACTTGGCTAATGTATACCAAAGAATTGAAAACCCTAATAGCCAGAATAATGAAAAATGCCAACTCAATCCATGATTATTTGATATCTGATTTGTTCTTAATATAAATCTATCTGAAAAATTCCCTTTTTGACATTTCAATATCTTTAGATACGCTCTCATTTCATATTGATGGAACATTAATTTAGTTGGAACATCCAAATTTTTATCTGCTACGATCTTTAACTGACGGTATGTTTCTTTTCGATCATTCAAAGAATTTTTGGCTTTCAACGAATTTGATTTACACCAGACAATGTTTACAGGCACAATATCTACTAAGTTGCAGTTTGATACTTCAACCGTAGTAAACTTTGAGAAATCTGTTGAACTTATAATTGCGTTACCTAAATTTGCACCCTTCATGACGAGAATAGAAGCCTCAGATAATGGCAATAATGAATTAATTAACATATTTCCGAAATTGAAAAAATATTTAATAATTCCAATCTGTAATTTGACATTATTAATACTAAGAGTTGATTCTTTTAATTCACCATGAATCTGAGCATAGCGTACATTTAGATTTCTTAAAAGAAAGTCGGTTTTGTGATTAGAATTAAACTCTAAGAAAAGGTTATCAATTACATTTTTATTACCTCTACTTGAGAGGGTTATTGAGTTTTTAGATTCAGATCCAGCTAAAGCAATTAATCTTACATCTTGTGGGATTAACTGGATGTCACGATTAGATTCATTTTTTAAGAATTTAAATTTCTCCGCTTTAAACTGGTCAATTATAAGTGTCTTTTGCAGATCAAAATGACAAAATTCAAAATGAATTAGAAAGGCTTTTAAATTCTTAGACGTAAAGTACTGATTGAATGTGCAATTCGAAAACTGAAGATTCTTTAATTCCAAGTCAACAGCCAAAAAACGCTGAGTAAAAATACAATTAATGAAAAAGTACTTTTGATTGAGTTGGATTCCTTTTATCTGAAATTCAAAATTAAATGTACAGTTGGTTATCGTTACTGCCTTGTTTCCAACAATATAATCATTGTCAATAATAACCTCCTCAGTAATATGGTAGTTGGATATATCACTTTTTGTTTCAAGTAAAGATCGAAATCTATCTGGACTAATTGATTCTAGTTCTGCCATATTTAATTTTCAGTATGCTTTATTTGGGTTGCCGCTAACGGTCTTGCTAAGTTTCGTGGGCTATTTCAAAGAGTTACCTTATCAAACCGCAAAGAAGCAAGCCGAGTGAAATTGTTTATATTTTGAGCAAACCAATTTTAATTGGCTTGCTGGTGTTTATTAATTGAACTAAGTTTTCAAACGACTCATCAACGCCCATGATATTTAGCTTTTGTTGGCGTTTCGTTGTTTCTTTTTTCAAATCACCAAACCATAGTCCAATAAACCATTATGTCTTTTTCATCTGACAATGCGACCCCTTTAGAATATCCGTGTTTCCATTCCTTAAGTGTTTCAGGTCGATTTTCATTGCAATTCTCTTTCCAAAAGTTACCTGCTTCTGCTTGTATTACATATACTTCCAAATCACTTGGAATTGTATAAACGTAATCCCAATACTTCTCTCCATCAATTATTTTCTCAAATTCCTCTTCTCCAAGATTAAAATCGTAGCTTTCAAAATATGGTATTGGATATTTGTTATCAAATAATTTGTTACACTTTTCGACTGGAAACATATCCCGTCTTAATTCAGTTTGGTTAATAATGATATTGCTATCAACTAAATAATTGGTTTTAAATAGCGAGTTGTCTTTTAAACGAATTTCTGTAACCGAATCTCTCTTACAGATTAAATATATTTCTCCAAATTGTGCACTGCATTTATAGCTCGGTGGGCAACCTGGTGGAGACGAAAACATTTTAAAGTTGGTGGTGTCCTTGACTTGTTCAGGAAAATGGCTTAATAAGTCTGGTTTCAAGAAATCTGCTCCAAAACTCTTTTTCAATTCATTTAGATGACTGTTTACTTTTGCCAAATGTTGACTTACCATACTATTGTGACAACCAGTCAAACTAATTACAAAAATTAAGAGCAATATCAAATTTCCTTTTTTGTTCATATTATAATTTCTCAGTTTAAATTATTAATTGCTTTGGTTTTCCCCAATGAACGCCAACGGTGGCGGTATGAAATGTTGCCGATTGCGGGCGATTTCCTTTCAAGTTACACAAAAGTTGGAGCGAGCTACAACCCTTGAATAACCTACTGTCTCGGCAATTTTTTATACCGCGTGTTACCTGCCGTTATTTTCTTTCAATTTTATTTTCTTTAAATAATTCAATAATCATTAGAGCAGCAGAATCAGCTTGATTTCTACCCCAACATATAAGGTTGTTATAATATCCTTCCTCATTCTTACTAAAAGCCACCATTCGTCCACGACATTTGCAAATAGACATATATGGCGTATCTAAAACTTCAGTCCGTTGAAAGCTTACAGAGGCAAAATCCACTGTTCCCTCTTTTGATTCTCCCAATTTGTCATAACCATCACTTCTAGCAATATATGTATCTTCATCAACATCAATATTCTCAGGTATAAATTCAACAATTTCTTCATATGTATAAGCACTACAAATAAAATCAGAATCACCATTACAAATTTTTAATTTGACTTTATCGGAATCTTTATAGTATCCAAATATACTTTCTTGAGAAAAACCTAATTTATTGATTTCGATTGCAGTCTCATATGATACAACAATTTTTGACAGGTCCGAATCTTCTTTATACATTAAAGATTCATTTTCAGGTTTATTAATATTAAATACTAGTTGTCCATCTTCATGTCCTACACCTTCAATATGAGCAAATATAGGTTGTTGTTTTGCTTGACTACCAGTCCCTTTTGATACTGCGATTGCCATTTCTGCCACTGAAAAAGTCCTAGTTACATTTTTCTCTAAAAATTCATTTAGTATTACAGAAAAAGGGCTGCCAACTCCAGGCTGTCCATCTGAAACTTTCTCATGACGCCCAGAGGAAATTATCCATCTTGATTTACTTTGATTGAGTTTCGAATAATGATATTCTATTTTATTTCGATTTTGAGTCAAAAATGCTCCTGAAAAACAAGAGTCTATTATCAGTAAGATATGCTTAGCTTCAATTCCACATATCATATCTATAACTGTTGAGCTTGGTATCCAATCACTAACAGAATTCTTTGCATCCTGAGGAATCCAGAATCCTTTTTTTGTCTTAGGATGAATGTCTCCATGTCCAGCAAAATATATAATAAGATTATCCTTTTCATTTACTGAATATGCAAGAGTATTGATTACTTCAATTATATTTCTTCTTGTCGCATTGACTCCAAATAACGAAGGTTCAATTAATTCAAAACCATACTTTTTTGTTAAAATGTTTTCAAGTCTTAATGCATCATTTTGTGCATTATTAAGTGGAGGAAAGTGTTTATCCTCGTAGTTGTCAATTGCAATATTTAAGAAAAAATTACTCATTTATGTATTTCTGTGTGTCTTGCTTAATGGCAGGTAACGGGCTTGCTATGTGTTTTGCGGGATTTCGAAGCACTTTACTTTCAAATCCGCAATTAGCCAAATCTTTTATTTCCCTTAAATTCAAATCTGCGTCAAATCAAAGATTTGGCGGTGTTGCAACGAAGAACTTCGGTTGATTTACCCGCTGAACCCGCATTACATATAGCTTTTGTTATAGCCAGTTTTTCAGTTAAAAATTCAGGATGATTAAATACCTTTTAAATCACGATAATATTTTTCGGTCTCTTTAAACTTGTCAAGATCCCAATTCCCGATTTCATATTGTTCAATAATCCTTTTGAAAGTCAAGCCTTGCTTAGTTTCAATTACAAGTTTATAATTCCGACCAGATTTAGTGATAGGGAAAAATAATTCCCATATTTTAATTCTTGTTTCAGAGGTCTTTGTTTTAATAATTTCCGATGGTTTGTCAAATTCATATACTTGAAACTCACATTCATCTTTTCCGAGTTTAATCTCTCCAAGATATCTTTTATTTCTTCTAAGGACAGATATAGAAAACAGAAGACTCATTATTCCCCAAACTCCCAATGATATATAAGTTTCATATTTCCCTAAGTCATAAAGAAACACAAACGCTATCCATCCTGCGGATATTAAAACAATCTTAATCAGCCCATTGAATAGGCGAGTTGAATATTTTAAATAATTCGGCTTTACTATCATGTTCGGTTATTTTTAAAATTGGCTATAACGTTTAGTGTATGATTTCGTAAGGGACTGCGGATTTTAAACCTATCAAGTTATCACCCAAAATTGATGCGGGTGATGCCATTCGAAAACCTCTGAAACCCTTATGAATTATACACATTGTTAGC
>NZ_SAXA01000024.1 GCF_004122035.1 Ancylomarina salipaludis | reverse complement strand
AATTATCTGATGTTGTCGGTGCGGTCAATTGGGAACTGGCATAGGTACAAACCCCAGCATCAGAATTTACATCAATTGGGTCTAAAGTCGCTATCGTTGGATTCTCTGCATCCAATACTGTTACTATCTGAGTAGAGGTATTGGTGTTTCCTGAGTCATCTGTTACCGTCCAGGTTACCGTATTAGCGCCAGAAACTAAACTTGCTGGACTTGCTACAACACTTGCAACATTACAATTATCTGATGTTGTCGGTGCGGTCAATTGGGAACTGGCATAGGTACAAACCCCAGCATCAGAATTTACATCAATTGGGCCTAAAGTCGCTATCGTTGGATTCTCGGCATCCAATACTGTTACTATTTGAGTATCCGTGGCAGTTAAACCAGAATTATCTGTTACGGTCCAGGTCACCGTTGTGTTTCCAATTGGGAAAGCCACCGGAGCATCATTGCTTGTACTTGCAATACCGCAATTATCAGCAGTGGTTGGCGTACCTAAAGTAACTCCTGCTGAAGCTGCTCCACATGTGCCGGCATCTACATTCACACTGATGGCGGCTGGTGCAGTTATCGTTGGAGGAATATTTTCAATTAAAGATATTTCTGCAGTTAATGAAGGCGCAGGACTTGCAGCACAATTCGTACTACCATCATTAAAAGAAACACTTTCAACATTATAAGTAGCAGTAGCATCAATAGCATCAACTGGAATTGAACAACTGCCGGCACCATCGGTCGTAACATTCACGCTCTTTGACACGCCATTATCATCATACCCAATAGAGTAAGCGGTACTAGCACTTAATCCGGAAACGGTAAATACAGGAGATGTATTTTTACATACTGGTGTTGAAACATTAAAACTTAAACTAGAGATATCAGGCAAAGAACTTACAATAACAGTCAAATTCGTTGCATTACTTCCCTCGCAACCGGATGAAGTTATTTCACGTATTTTAACAACATAAGTTCCAGGAGTAAGCCACTTATAATTTATATATTCATATTTATAATACAAATCTGATCCCGACATAACTGTGACTGGAGGATCTGCAAGAGTAAGAACATTACCTAATGAAACAACAGTTGATCCATCACTTTCGTATATATCAAAAAACAATTGAGAGCCATCAAGTCCATACCCCGTATAAGTTACTTCTTCGTTAACACATACATTCTGAGTAGCAACGAACGTAGGGAAATTTTGCCCCAACGCAGAATGCCCGAACAGGATGCTCAGGCTTATTATTAGTAGAAGTTTAATGTGTATAGTTTTAATCAAGCACTAATATTTATTATTATAAAATAAAAGAGAAATACCCCTATCCCTCACTATTAGTTGTGTTTAAGGTAATAAAAATAACATAAAATACAAATCAGCAATTAAGTTTTATTTTCAGAATTCAGCCCGAAATCTTTATGCTCACATAAATTTTTAACATATTGGCCGACAAAGATAACCATTGCTATAAGCTTATACAATCCATTCATCAAAATATATAATTATGGCAGTCTGAATTAAGACATATAATCTTCAATTTAGAACCATCCCTGTTTTAGTAAACGATTACAATCAAACTTCACAATAAACTGCACCTGCAAATTTCACTCTTGAAAAGTTAAAGATCATTTACAATTCGAATAGTCGTTACAAAACAAAACTATATATTATCTATAATCAACTCACTCACAAACACTATCAATTTTAACAACCCTATCCTTTTTTTCATAAAACAGGTCCACAATCAGCCATCACCCTAAACATTTAACATGTCTTTTATAAAAAATTAAACACTTCCGGAATACATTACAATTGATAACAGGACGTATTAATGTCTCAAATTTAAACTTTTTTAACACTTTCACAATAAACATGTCTGCATTAAAAAATCACAACATCTCAACTTAGATGTAACTTAATCAAATTACACAAAAATAAGCCCGTAATTCAGCAACAATTTATGTAGATCAGACAATGTGAAATAATTCCCTCCACAACGTTAAAACTTAACGATTATAAGAAATTTAGGATATCTTTGTCTTCTAAACAGATTAGGATGCATCACAATTCTTATTGATCGATGGCATTACTATTATTAAATCGACAAAGATGAAATATCAACATCTATTTTTTGATTTAGACAGAACCCTTTGGGATTTTGATAAAAATTCAGAAAAAACACTCCAACAACTATTCAGAGACTATAGTCTCCAAAATACATTTGGCAATTTTCTGTTTTTTAAGTCACGCTATGAATATCACAATAAAAAACTCTGGTTAGCCTATTATCAAAACCGTATAGAAAAAGAAGAGCTCTCGTACAGAAGATTTTATTTAACCCTTAAGGAAGCCGGACTTGATGATATTGATTTAGCAAAAGAAATAGCACAGGATTTCATAGACCTCAGTCCTCTTCAGACTGAAATATTTCCCAACACGCATAAGTGTCTGGAATACTTAAAAAACAAAAACTACCAACTTCATATTATCACCAATGGTTTTAATGAAGTACAAGGACGAAAATTACAAAACTCAAAACTCGAGAAATATTTTAGCCAAATTATCACATCTGAAAATGCTGGAGCCAATAAACCTCACGCTCAAATTTTCGAATATGCATTAAAACAAACTGGCGCAGAAATAGAAAAGAGCATTATGATTGGAGACGATCTAAGTACTGATATAAAAGGGGCTCGAGATATGGGAATGGATCACATCTATTTCAATCCTAAGAAAGCAAAACATGACGAGAAGCTAACTTTCGAAATTGAAAACTTAAAAGAGCTGATTGATATTTTTTAAGCCTATAAAAAGTTACCTTCGCCATTATTCATGAAATATTCCAACCGGACTAGGGCTTTCAACTACATCAACGGTTAAGATATTGGAATATGTAACACAACCAGCTCCCTTTCCTGCCTGACGTACAAAAAAAGTGCTTTGATTAATCGCTCCAATATCAGGTGTATAATCTAATTGATCGGCTCCGTTTATTAAAATCCAATCTGAAAGATCAGTTTCCGGATTAGAATTTAAAACTGTTGTATAATACCATTGGTAGGTAAATGTTGTCGGATTGCCAGAAGTTGTTGCAGGCGAGACACTTAGGAATTGCTCAGGTGAGTTCCCAACACAAATTTCCTGATCTTGTGAAACAACTCCCCCATCGAAATTTTCACCACAAATCGATTGGTAGATCGGGTTTGTCATCAAATCAATTTCACCACCGTAATTACAGTTGTTCTGATAATCAGTTAAACCATCATTACTGGCAGCACCATCACATTGCAATACAGGATAAAGATTTGGATTCAAATGATTACCATCATCCGATCCATCAATTGATCCCAAGATATATACATTGGATGGGTCTGAACTTGTAAAACCACCTTGATTGGTATCGGAACCTGTATGCACAAAATTACCTAGAACAATAAGGGTTCCTCCAGCATCAATTGTCATCTTATTTTCAGTCAGTAAATCACCTTCAACAATTAAAACACCCCCCGATTGAATAACAACATCAGAATTATTATCGACTGTCAGATTTCTCACCAAGAGTTTTCCAGTTCCGGTAATAGTAAGAAGATTTTTATTAAGAATAAGATCGGGATTGGTATCAGAACGACGGTCATCTACAGTAGAAATAGTAATCGGTGTTTGCCCCGGAGCAGGTAATAACGCGGCAAAAAGTTGAAATTCACAACTACAGAATACAACAAAAAAAAGAAGTATATAACTCTTCATAATATCTAAGTAAACAACTCAATTTAAGAATACTAAATCGAATATAAAAATATTATTAAATTAAACAGTAATAGTTGTTGGTTTATCATGACTCAATAGCACACAAAACACTGATTCTATCACATATATATAGATTTTAAAAAATTTCCTCATTTCTATAAATGGATAAAACTCAAACAAAAATGATCCTTTTTATTACTCATGAAATATTCCAACAGGTGAAGGCACTGAACCAACGTTTATAATCGTCGTTGCAGATATTTGGAGAACCGGATCTCCTGGCACTCCCCCATATTCAACAACATAGCCTTTAGGCTGATACGCACCACTGCCCCCTGCTATTGGCAAATCATTCCAAGATCCCTGAATACCAATACTATTATCAGTTATATGGACATAATCTTCTCCACCTGATCCAACATTATTTGGTTCTCCTGTATTCCAAAAAGCAAAATTAGGACTACTTCCGCCAACTCCTCCATTCCAAAATACAGTTCCAGCTTCCGGTCCTGTCATCCACATCCAAACTCCTTCTGTATTTTGATCACTACCGCCCAACCATCCCGCACCCGAAATTTGAGCTCCGGCCAAATCTGATTCTGCCTGAGATGAAAGCGTAGCCAGATACCCCTGCAAACCATAATATGTTCGTAAAGCGGCAGCATCTCTAGCAGCATCCCAACGTATTCCAATATTAGGTATAAACTCATAAAAATGGCCACTCTCAGCTAAATAATTAGCTTCTTCCAATGTAATTGAAAACGTTCTTTGACCAGCAGTGAGCAAACTACTACTATTTGAATATTGAACATCTAAAATGGCTGCCTCAAATTCAGTAAATGCAGCTGGTCCTGTTAATGTTAATCTCCCCGAAGTAACATCCCAGCTGCTTGTGATATTGGGATGCGTTCCCGTAATACTCAACAAGTCTTCACCATTCTGATATCCGGATGATATTTGAATTGACATGGCATTAAGTTGCGTATCACCAGGATCAGGATCAGAGATAGAAATGGATTCTGCTATGATCAAAGGCATATCACCCTGACAATAAGCTTGATTTCCAGTTGCAACAATTACAGGTGGAGCTGATGCTGAAATAACTTGAATTAGAGCTTTCCACCCAGCATACTGAACTGAATTATCAGAATGCCACTGAAAAGTCAAAGCCTCACCTGTCGAGGATATGGTCCCAGGAGAATTCGTACCACAATAAGTCCCTAATAAAGTGGAACTAACACTCGATCCATCAAAAATCTTTAACCAATCATAATTGCAATTAGACTGCACCTCTACTGAAAACGATTCAAAAACAACATCAATGGATGATCCTGAAGGCACATTAAAAGTTATCGTGTAATTTTTATTCTTCTTATAATTATTATTAAATCCATCATCATAAAAATAATCCCCATCCTGAACAGTTACCGAAGAAGCACTCCCAATAATGATATTTGATTGAGCTTCTAAATTTAAAGAGGAGGACAGGAGTATGAAGACAATAAGAATTGAATAAAAACCAAAAATACGACTAAGTCTAAAAGTTTCTTTCATTACATCGACTTTAGGTGGACTTAACAAGAGTACAAATACAACAATCTAAAATAGCATAAAAAAGAACATTAACAAATTAATTCATATCATAATAAGCGTCATAACAAGCAAAGGATTCAAAACAGAAGTTTATCTATATGGTTATTCTAATTGATCCATCTCCCGCTTTATTATTGCTTTTAGACTTAAATTCTCCTTTTCAAAACAGGTATAAGTTCGGGTATATTAAGAGTTGTTCCATATTTGATAAAAGGGATATAGGAAGCTAATTTGACGAAAAAAGATCAATCCCAGGAAACAAAAAAATTACAATTTCTAAATTTCAAACGGAAATTAGTTAAATAAATGTACAGCAATTCGACAAAATGAAACATTCAACTTAAACTGGATGCATTGAAGTATACACATCTCTTCCTTTTCTTTTGGAACGCCAAACTAAGCTAAACTCATCAGCCACATGGTTAGAACTCTAAAATTATACGCCTTCAAGCTATAAATCAAACAGAATCAGACATTCTATTCAAAAAAGATACCTATGGGTTTAGGTTTAGAATTGATCAAAATAGTTGCATTATCCAATAAATCTAGTTCACAAGCTCCTCTTGATGCTTTTACAATAATCAAATTATCCCCAACAAATAAATCAGATGCTAAGACTATAATATTCAAATTACCTCCTGTTCCGTTAACTGAACTTCCAAGTTGGCTTGCTCCTTCAGATAAAGAATAAGAAACTCCTAACTCACTATTTTGTATTGTAACACTTGCATCCTCTCCAACACATTTTATATCTCCTAAAACCGACAAGCTATTATCTGGCATACCAATTACCGTAACATTGGCATTACAAGTCGTACTATTACCATTTGAGTCAACAACCTTTAAACTTACAACATTGACCCCCTCATCACTACAATCAAATGTATTTGGACTTACACTCATGCTAGCAATATTACAATTATCACTAGAACCATCATTAAGATCAGAAGCAAGTATACTCGCATTTCCTGTTTCGTCTAGTTCAATTGTAATATCCTTACAAACAGCTACTGGATTTATTTTATCTTCAATTTCTACATCAAAACTACAATCAGCGATATTACCTGAAGCGTCTGTAGCAGTCCAGGTAATCGTTGTAGTACCTTGCTCTAGTTTAACGCCACCAAGACCAGATCCTGTGCCAGTGTTAGCTCCAGTTAAATTATAAGTTAAACTGCTTAATGAACAATTATCTGTTGCTGTTGCATCAAATTCATTTCCTTGCACAGTATAAAAACATTGACCTGAATCAACGCTTTTTACTGGGAGTGATGTTATACTAATATTATCCACATAATAGATACCAACAGAACTACCTTTAGTCACCCGTATCTCGAGCTCAAGTTTTTTTCCATTAAACACGGGACTGCTTACAATTTGATTGCCATCAGCACCATTAATTCTTTGAAAGAGTTGATATGTTCCTCCCAAATCAGCATCAACCCGAGCCCAAAATTCTATATATCCATCAACTGCACTACCTGCCCAAGAACTTAAATTAAAGGATACTTGCACACTATTTACTGCTGAAATATCAATATAGTTCGTATTCCATCTGACATCACTCCCTTCTTCAACACGCATCTCAAGCAAATTACCTATAACCGCAGCCTTATGGTGATATCCATAAACATAATACCCTTGCCAAGTTGTTCCATTATTTGTAGCCTGAAAAGTATAATCGGAATAACTATCAAAGTCTTCACTCCAAACTACATTAGGCGATAAACAATTTATTACTGGCACTTCCGAATCTCCTAAAGTTGTCACAGCTAAACGACTAGAACTTACACAGCCTGAGCTTACATCTCTTGATTCAGCATAATATGTTCCTGTTGATAAAACATCAGTATTATTTAAGGCCGTACCATTTGTTGATACTGCATACCAATCAATAGCATTACTCCCACTGCTGGCAACTAAACTAGCTATAGTTGCTCCTTGACAATAAGACTGACTCACTAACCCCGTTGGTTTTACTGGCAAGGAGCTAATCGACAGGTTTATTTCCGTACTAGTAACCGAACAAGCATTCTCATCTGTCACTATTACTTTAACAACATCGCCATCAATAAATGTATTTGAGGATAATTGATTACCAACAATACTATATTGAGCATCATTTACAAGCAAGTTCCCATTCAAGTAAAATTCATAAGTATACGCTCCAAAACCACCATTGGCATTGGCCGTCACAATAACACTCTCTCCTGCGCAAGCTGGACTTTTATTTACAGATAAGACAACACTTGCTTTATAAACAGTAAAAGACATATTACTCGCAACAGAATTCACATTTCCACACATATCTGCAATACCGGAAGCTTCTATACTAAGATTTGAAGAACCGACACTAGAAATCGGCCGATCTAAAATAAAGACATAAGCGACGCTTCCCTCTCCTCCGGAATCACAATTCGATGAAGTTATATCTATTACATTATACGAAACACCCCCAATTGCTAAGCTTACCTTATTTATATCAATACTATTGCAAGGCAGTATTTCTGTAAAGTTTACTTTTAACTCGTTCGAGCCATAACACGCTTGCACAACACCATCCAATTCGGGTGGAATATTATCATAAATAATTGCAGATCCACCTTGGTCAAAACTAATTGTATATCCATCCTTTTTCTCAGACCAATTAGAAACATACAGCATGTAATTATGTCCAGGCTTCACTAAAACATCGCCGTTCCATTGAGGACCATTACCTGTTCCCGGGCCATTACAATTGCCACTTCCTTGATTAGAATCCGCACCAGTAGGACCATTCCATCCATTCTGACCATACGTACTCCCACTCACAAACACTTCACTTGTAGTGATATCAACACTTGCTAAGTCTTCACAAGTCGTATTCGTCATATCAAAAATCACCCAATCGTAATCATTGGTATCAACATTTGGCGTTATACTAAATTTCAAGTTCGCATCAACAGTATTTTGTGGTGAAAAGGAATACCATATTCCATTTTTCTCTTCTGGAATACAATCCCCTATGGGCAATTCATTCAAAACTCCTCCAAGTCCAATTGTCTCTGGGGAAGGTTCTTTATAAACAGCATCACAAATGGTTTTTGCACCCAAACAATCTGCAACAGTAATATTTGATCCGGAATAATATCCAATGGTAAAATAGCTTGTTCCATTAGGAGGTGTGAAAGATGTAGAATATAAATCACCCGAAGTGTTGGTAAGAACATAAGTGTTGCTAATTCCATTTGAAACATCCTCATCATCATCTACTATTAACAAATAATCGCCAACAGCACTTGGATAGGAATTCAAATTAATCTGAATATAAGTCGTTCCAACATTTCCCGTTTTCTCCATCTTCCATTTACGGGCAACAGTTTGGTAGTCGCTATTATCTTGCCATGAAGAACTTGCTCCTGAATTGTCACCCCAAAGTAAATAATCACCATCTGCAAGGCCTGTTCTCGATGCATCCTGATTCGACTTTGTGAAATCATTGATCGTTGCCATCGTAACATCAGAAATGCTTGTGGATGTTGTGTTATTGGTAGAAGATACTTTTTGATGCAATGCATAAGGAGAATCAACTCGAGCGATACCAGCAATATTGTTTTGATATACGGAAGACCCACTCCAAATTTTTGCACCATCAGCATTCACATAATCAACCGGAGAAGCAGTGTCCCCAAGTGTAATTCCATATTTTATAGCCAGATAAGTTTCAATTTGTGCTGTATTAGTGATTGCAGATGACAATGCAAGCACTTCCGCTATTTCACCTGTATATGAGCGTCCAGAATAATAACCACCCAAATAATAATTACCTGACAAAGCCTGATAGCGAGTTAAATTAGCAATGTGCCACTTGGAATCATGCACCATATCTTGGGCAGAAAGGCCGTTAATCCGTCCCGTTCCACCTGAGCTCGTATTTACCCAATCGTCTGTATTATTGTTCCCTTTCCAAGATTGGTAAGGAGTGACCACAGGAGTCAATTCAGAAACACTATTTGACAAACGCACACCTTTATCTCCAGTAATTCCGACCAAGCCAGACAAATCTTTATTTGTAGCAGGAGTTTTGTTAACAACAACCAAAGTTTGAATGGAAGCTGCATTAGAAACTTCAAACTGTCTATCCACTCCGTTAAAATCTAGTACAGGATTAAAATTCAAACTATTATCTACCCTATAAACATTCCCACTATTATTAGCTGTATGTCCATTACCACTTTGATCTGTCCAAGAGGTAAGATTACCATTGACACCAGCATCTGCTTTAAACCAAAAGCCCTGACCTACAACACTTGGGACAACATTTAAAGTATAATCCTCCACTTCTCCCCAAATCGCCTCATCACAAGCGTCAGCTGAACCATCACCAATCCTAACTCTCATTCGAGTTTTTCCTATTTCAGCAAAAGAAGGAGGAGTTACTGTCACGCTAAAAATAGTAGAACCTGCAGATGAAGCAATCATCTCATTTAAATCGTCGAAATCACCGTCGTGATTCCAATCAACCCAAACGCCGTATACATCACTATCCCACCAATTACCATTCGTTATAGTTAATGTATACCCAACTTCACAAGTTACATTCGTTGATTGTGACGCATAATAAAAGTAACCTGACCAATCAGAGGTATTATCAATATCCCCAATCTGAACTCTACTGATATATTCATATTCAGAAGTTGCTTTAGCTGTACAATATGTTGGAGTCTCTGATGAAACTAAAGTTACAATTTCACTACCAATGTCATTCCATTTCCCAGAGTAACCAGTAGATGCTTGGTATACAACATAATAAGAACCCTCACCTAAAGCAGTAAACGACAATTGGTTAGTAGTCTGTACTATTCCATTCAAAACAATTCGCTTTTGCCCTCCTCCTAACCAATTTATTGTAATGCTTCCATCAGTACAACTAGCACAAGAAGGATCAATATGAGACGCTGTCTGCGCCAATAGAGAACCACTCAACAAACAAAAAAAGAAAATTATTAAAGAGAATTTTATATAGAGATTATTCATGAAGCACACTATTTTCAATCAAAATTTTTAAAATTGACAAAGAAGATTCAAAAATAGCAAAATTGAACACAATTTATTCAAGATAATCGCTTAATTTTCAACATAAAATTCACATTCTCCGACAAATAAGAATTATCAATAAAAAGAAGAGTATCTAATCCTTTAAAAATACCGGCAGTCTGAAATCATTAAATTAATGAACTCAATATTAATCACACAGTTATGCTCTGAATTACCTATTTTACAACATAAGGGCAATTAATCTTTATTAACTTATTTTAAGATATCTCTTTCATAAACATATTGTATGTTTGTAGTGGTAAAGAATCGAATTTGGCTGCAAACCAAATTCAAAAAGCACTTTGTAATACCAATAGTTTCATAAACAATTCTAAAGGAGAGTTAAGTTACTAAGGTCGATAAATTTGCAAATGGTTAATAATATATTGAGTCATTTGGTACTTACAAAAGGTGTTAAAAAGGTTGGGCTTAGGGGGCTCAACCTTTTGTTTTTTCTCTTTGGTTCTATCCTATTCTGCTTAATCAACAGATCATCTAACAAATAATCAAGTCTTTCTCTTTTTCTTTTTAGCAGCGGGAAATAAGACATTGTTCAAAATTAATCGATAACCGGAAGAATTCTTCTTAAGATTTAAATCAGTTGGCGGATCTCCAACCAAGTGCTGATAATCCTCAGGATCATGTCCACCATAAAAAGTCCAGGTGCCCTTACCAAAAGTCCCATGAATATATCGGGCCTCTCCTGCAGTCTTATTCTCGCCCATAATTAATACATTAGGCTTAATAAATTGGGTGTTAAAAGCCGTGGTTTGTCCCATAAAACCTTTGATTAAATTATTGTGATTTTGACACAACATACTCGGAATTGGATCCCATTTTGCTGAGAAATCAAAGAGGGTAAAATAGTCTTCATCCTGATTCACCTTACGGGTTTGAGTGACATCAATATCAGAAAACTCATAAACCATAGGATTCTTCTCTAAGGTGAAATTCTCAAAGGCAAAAGTATTCTTAAACTCCAGTTTCTCTTGGGCATTTTCGTCCATAGGATCACCATCAAACTGGTGTGAACAAATGTCAGTATGCTCTGAAGATAAAGCAATGTCAAATGTATCCGTTGCCGAACACATGGCAAATAAAAAACCACCAGCTTCGACAAAGGCTTTAATTTTTAAACTAACGGCTAATTTTAGGTCAGAAACCTTCGCATAACCATAATGATTCGCCCTCTCCTGATTATCCCGAACTTCATCCTTATACCATTTAAGATTTCGGTATCCTGCATAAAATTTCCCAAACTGTCCCGTAAAGTCTTCATGATGCAAATGCAACCAATCGTACTGACTCAGCTTACCTTGCATCACCTCGTCATCATAAACCAAATCATAAGGAATTTCAGCGTAAGTTAAGGCTAGTGTTACGGCATCATCCCAAGGCTTTTTTCCTTGAGGTGAATAAACCGCCATCTTAGGAGGTTTTTGAAGTTTAACCGCATCCATATTAACTTCAGGATTGGCAATTTCATCAAAAATTAGTGTCGATTGCGCATCACTTAATACTTCAAAACTTACACCTCGGATTTGACATTCCGATTTAATCTCAGGACTAAAGGGCAACAGAAAGCTACCTCCCCGGTAATTCAGCAACCAGTGAATATCCTGGTTCTGCTGCAAAACCCAAAATGCAATTCCATATGATTTAAGATGATTTTTTTGAGTTTCATCCATAGGGATGAGTAGATTCGCTGAAAAAGCAGGTATTGTGATGAGAAGAAAAAAGAAACAAACCACTCTCTTTACAAAGCTCATAATCAGATAATATTTAGATCGTTTTGAGATTATTTACAACACCTGTTACCTGGCTGAATCTAAAAAGGTGGAGCTTCATCAAAATCAACACCGACATGCAGGCCTGCATTTGGATCATCATAGCCTACAGGTTCTTCATTCATACTCGAACCAAAAGTCTGAGCTACAACATGATTATTACCAAATACATCAGGACTTTCCCCCTCCAAATCCATAAATCGAGCCAATTGGTTACGGAAACGTAACTGAATCTCGCCAACGGCACCATTACGGTGTTTGGCAATAATAATATCAGCAATCCCAATCAAAGAATTTCCTTCAGCATCCTCGGTAATCCCATAACGCTCAGGACGGTGGATAAACAAAACCATATCGGCATCCTGCTCAATCGCACCCGACTCACGAAGGTCAGATAGCATTGGTTTTTTTGCATCACCAGTACGTTGTTCAACACCACGATTCAACTGCGAAAGTGCAATAACCGGGATATTCAATTCCTTAGCAATAATCTTAAGTTGACGGGAAATCAAAGAGACCTCCTGCTCACGATTCCCACGCATATCCGAACCAGCTGTCATCAACTGAAGGTAGTCAATAATCACACAACCAATATCGTACTTAGCTTTAAGACGTCTACACTTAGAACGTAACTCATAAATTGACAAACCAGGTGTATCATCTACATAAATAGGCGCATCAATCAAACCTTTAATCTTGGTGTGCAACTGCTCCCATTCATGATCAGCCAACCGACCATTTCTTAATTTTTCTGATCCCAATTCAGTTTCACTGGAGATCATACGTTTCACCAATTGATCAGCACCCATCTCAAGTGAAAAAATAGCAATTGGGGCTTTGTGTTCAACCGCCATATTTCGGGTCATTGACAAAACGAATGCCGTTTTACCCATCGAAGGTCGGGCTGCAATAATAACAAGGTCGGACTTTTGCCAACCCGATGTAATACGATCCAAAGCCGTAAAACCTGATGGTACACCCGACAAACCATCTTCACGCTTACTGGCAGCAATAATCTGATCGATAACTTCATCGGCCAAAGGTCGAATATGTGCTGACTCCTTCTTAATGTTGCCTTCTGCAATATCAAAAACATCCTGCTGCGCTTTATCCAACAAGTCGGCAACATCAATGCTTTCATCAAAAGCAGAACTCTGAATTTCAGACGATACACGAATCAATTCGCGTTGTATAAATTTCTGTGCAATTATTCGAGCATGATGCTCAATATGGGCAGCATTGGCTACTCTTGAAGTCAACTGAGACACATAAAAAGGACCACCACAACTCTCCAAATCGTCCTGGCGCTTTAATTCCTCAGTTACCGTTAAAATATCAATCGGTTCTTCTTTTGAAGACAGACTCATGATAGCCTTATATATCTTCTGGTGGGCCGGTTTATAAAAACTATCTGCCTTTAGTAAATCTCCTACAGCAATTATGGCATCCTTCTCAAGCATGATAGCACCCAGAACTGCCTCTTCGAGCTCAAGAGCCTGAGGTGGCACCTGTCCATGTTCTGACAACTGGTTATTTTTTGCTTTTGGAGTATATTTTTTTGATTCTGCCATACTTGTATTTCGCTTGTGCTTCAGTTGATTCAATTCATCGAAGCGCTATTTTTCTTTTATAAACTTATAAAATTTAAGAACACAAAAAATCGGTATCTAAAATTAATCCGGTGTTTTTAATTTTATAATCAGCAAAGATACTTATAGAAAATAAAAATCCGACCTTTGAATTCCCAATTTATATAAAAGCTGTATTTTTGTTTTTCCAACTTATTAACAAAAACACTCTAGCTTGTGCTGACTTACTCGAATGCTAAAATAAATATTGGTTTAAATATTGTTGAAAAAAGAAAAGATGGTTTTCATAATCTTGAAACGATCTTCTTTCCTATTGCTATGCGCGATGCCATTGAAATTGCCGACTCGAAAGGGAACGCTGACTACACATTTTCAGCTTCCGGAATTCCAATTGATATTGATGCCAGCGAAAACATTGTTGTTAAAGCTTATGAACTTATCAGAGCGAAATACAATTTCCCTGCTCAGGATATTCACCTGCACAAAAGCATTCCATTTGGTGCAGGACTAGGCGGAGGATCAGCCAATGCGGCCTATATGATCAAACTTTTGAATCAAAAATTCAATCTGGGAATGACTGAGTCTGAAATGGAGGGTTGGGTTAGCCAACTGGGCAGCGACTGTGCATTTTTCATCAAAAACAAGCCCGCTTTTGCCTTTGAAAAAGGGGATAAACTCTGCTCAATTGATTTAGATCTGTCAGGATTTCACATTCTGTTGATTAAACCGGATATTCATATCAGCACAGCTGAGGCCTATGCCAATATCAAACCTAATAAACCTGAAAAATCATTACAACAGTTGATTCAAGAGCCAATTGAGAATTGGAAAACAACAATTAAAAATGATTTTGAAGACAGTATCTTTCCTAAATATCCTCTACTGGCTGAGATTAAAAAAGAGCTATATGAACAAGGCGCCATTTATGCTGCCATGTCGGGTAGCGGATCGAGTCTATTTGGAATTTTCAAAAATGACCCCCAAATTTTACCTCAATGGGAAGAGCATTTTTGCTGGGAAAATCGATTATAACTTAAACAAGAATATCTAAAAAAAGGCTGTCCTCAATAAAGAGAACAGCCTTTTTATATAGCTTGTTAAGCGAAGAAAATTAAGCTTTAATTTCAACCATAACCAAACGGTTTGGCACTTTCTCATCAACGCTCACGTTTATTTTTTCGATTATTCCATCAAAAGGCATCAAAATTTTATTTTTCATCTTCATTGCCTGAAGAATCATAAGGCATTCACCTTCTTTAACTTCTTGTCCTTCCTTCACGAAAATCTCAAAAATAGTTCCTGGAATAAAAGACTTGATGTGGTTCGGATTTGGTCTTTCCCACTTCTTTCTATTCAAAACACTATCTGGAACCTCAGTTGTATAAATCGTTCCATCAACGTTGAACTCTTTAAAATTGCTCATACTCAGTTCGATTTAAAATGGAGGAATACCGTGTTTTTTACTTGGTCTTCTATCAACTTTATTCATAGACACCTCAAGAGAGTGTAACAACATTTTACGTGTCTCTTCCGGTTCAATAACGGTATCGATATAACCTTTGGCAGCAGCTACATAAGGGTTAGCGAACTTCTCCTTATATTCCGCAACTTTTTCCTGACGCATTGCTTCAGGGTCTTCAGCCGACATAATCTCTTTTCTAAAGATGATGTTAGCAGCTCCTTCAGGTCCCATTACAGCAATCTCAGCAGTTGGCCAAGCAAACATGAAGTCAGCTTTCATATGACGAGAGTTCATTGCGATATAACCTCCACCATATGCCTTACGCACAATTACAGTAATTTTAGGCACAGTAGCCTCAGAGTAAGCATAAAGAATTTTCGCACCATGACGAATCACACCTGCATGCTCCTGATCAACACCTGGTAGGTAACCTGGCATATCCTCAAGTGTTACCAAAGGAATGTTGAAGGCATCGCAGTAGCGGATAAAACGTGCTGCTTTATCAGATGAGTCACAATCAAGCACACCAGCTAGTACCAATGGTTGATTTGCAACAAAACCAACAGTCTCACCGTTCATACGACCAAAACCGATAACGATGTTACGTGCAAAGCCTTCCATCACTTCGAAGAAATCAGAATCATCACTGATTGCTCTGATTACGTTACGAATATCGTAAGGTTGTGTTGGATCGTGAGGAACAATTTCTTCAATTTTGTATTCAGCCTTAGGTGGTTTTGGAGGGAAAGGACGTGCTTTCTTCTCGTTGTGCCATGGGATGAATGTAAGTAGTTTCTTGATTTGCTCAAAGCATTCAAGCTCGTTTAGCGCATAGAAATGAGCATTACCGGTGATCTCGCTGTGTACTTTCGCACCACCAAGTTCTTCCATACTTATTTCTTCACCTAAAACAGTTTTTATTACCTCAGGACCGGTAATAAACATTTTGGAAATGTTTTCTACTACAAACACAAAGTCGGTAAGGGCAGGAGAATAAACGGCTCCACCAGCACAAGGACCTAGAATAACTGACAATTGAGGAATAACTCCCGATGCCAAAGTATTGCGGAAAAAGATTTCACCATAACCAGCAAGTGAGTTAACACCTTCCTGAATACGAGCTCCACCCGAATCGTTAATACCAATCAAAGGCACACGCATTTTCAATGCATGATCCATGATTTTTGTAATTTTACGTGCATGCATCAGACCAAGAGAACCACCAGCTACAGTAAAATCCTGTGCAAAAAGACAGACAGGCTGACCATAAATCGTTCCGGTTCCAATGATAACTCCATCACCATGAAGTTGTTTCTTCTCCATGCCAAAGTCGCGGGCTTCGTGCTCAACGAATAAATCATATTCATGGAAAGAATCTTCATCAACAATTGATGTAATTCTCTCACGTGCAGTCAATTTACCCATTGCAACTTGCTTCTGGATAGCTTTTTCACCACCACCTTGAAGCACTTTTTCTTTTCTCTTTCTAAGATCAAGAATGTTTCGTTTCAATGACATATTACGTACATTTAGTTAAAAACCGTATACTGTCGAGTATACATTTAGTTGTATTTCAAGTTTGTCCAAACTTTAACATTTTACCATTAAAGCACAAAACATGCCCCATTCATCTTCTTAAGATTTATAAAAGAAAATAAACACGGACCGATTGTTCTTTAAGGGTAAAGACACACCTGTTTTGGGTGGTCCCATTACAAATTAATTCGAACAGATAAATAAATTTCAGATCGAATATCTTATTAATATAGTCTGCAAGGATACTCATTTTTTGTTCTACAAAAAAATTGATATAACCAGTCGCAAGGTATCAACTGGCTAAATTACCGCTTTTTCAGTAGGAAAGCAAGATCTTTGACAGACATTATTTAGAATCTGTTTACTTAGGAGCAACCCGATAAAGATAAACTGCAATAAAGGAAAAAAGAATATTGGGTAACCAAACAGCCAACAATGGATTCATACTTCCATTTGTAGCAAAAACCGTAGAAATTTGTTGAAAAAGAATAAAGGAAAAACTCAAAGCCAAGCCGATTCCAAGATGCAAGCCCATACCGCCTCTTACTTTTCTACAGGCCAAAGAAACACCAATTAAAGTCAGGATAAATGCTGAAAAAGGATTGGCTATACGACGGTATTTCTCAATTTTATATGCACTGATATTACTATCGCCTCTCATAATCTGTTCATCGATGAAATTATCGAGCTCAAACATATTCATCGCTTCAACAACATCAGTACGTCTGCTAAATTCTTCAGGTCCAAAATTCAGGAGTGTATCAATACTTCTTCCATTCTCGAAACTTTCTTTATCGCCGTCAATATTACGAATGAAATAATCTTTTATAGTCCACTTCTCCTTATCCTTGTTCCATTTTATTGAACGTGATGTGAGTTTTGAAACCAATTGCTTCCCTTCAAATTTTTCGAGTGAAAACTTATATCCGGTCTGACTGCTTGTTTCAAAGTTCGACATGTAAATAAACAAACCCGGCTCAATCTGTCGATGAATATTCCGCTCCTTATTCACAAATCGTTTCTTCAAATATGTCTCGGTAAATGCTAACCGCTTGGCGTTGGCAGGAGGAATAATGAAATTGCTGAGGAAAAAGGAAAAAATCCCAATAATCAAAGCCGATATAAAATAAGGAAACATCATCCGTCTGAAACTCACCCCCGAACTCAAAATAGCTATAATTTCAGTATCATAAGCCATTTTAGAGGTAAAATAAATAACCGAAATAAAGGTAAACAGAGCACTAAACAGGTTCGCGAAATAGGGAATAAAGTTGACGTAATAATCAAAAATCACAGCTTTAAAAGGTGCTTCTTTATCAATAAAATTGTCAATCTTTTCAGAGAAATCAAAAATGATTGTGATACTAATTATCAAGATTATTGCAAAGAAAAAAGTTCCCAAAAACTTTCGAATGATATATAAATCTAATTTCCCAAACATTCTCTATATGGTTTTTTATTTTCAGCTTTTTATCCGAATCGACTCATTCTTACCAAACAAAAAGCAGCTTATCGAGTTTAAATTTAGGCCATATTAGCCAAATGTCAAGCTCAACATCTCACAATCAAGCTTTTTTAACATTATTTTTATAAACGTCTTCCCAGTTTTTCAACCATCACTTCCTTCCAGTCAGAAAAAGTCCCGTTGTTAATTTGTTCTCTGGCTTCACGAACAAGCCACAAATAAAAAGCCAGGTTATGGATACTGCATATCTGACCACCCAGCAATTCATTTGAGCGAATCAAATGTCTCACATAGGCTTTTGAATAAAAGCGATCAACATATGACGTTCCATTTGGGTCGAGAAGAGAAAAGTCGTTTGCCCATTTCTGATTTCTCATATTCAGTGTCCCTTCACTGGTAAAAATCATTCCATTTCGTCCGTTTCGGGTTGGCATCACACAATCAAACATATCCACACCTCGGGAAATCGCTTCCAAAATATTGATTGGTGTTCCTACGCCCATCAAATAGCGTGGTTTATCCACCGGCAAAACCTGATTTACCACTTCAATCATATCGTACATATCCTGTGTTGGCTCACCTACGGCCAATCCGCCAATGGCATATCCTTCTCTGTTTAACGAAGCAGCGTGCTCAGCAGCTTTAATTCTCAAATCCTTATAAACACATCCCTGAACAATAGGAAATAAAGTCTGTGAATAGCCATATTTGCCTTCAGTACTATCAAAACGATCAACACAACGTTCTAACCAACGCTGAGTAAGTCCCAATGATGTTTTAGCATATTCATAGCTTGATGTTCCCGGAGGACACTCATCAAAAGCCATAATGATATCAGCTCCAATGGTACGCTGCGTATCCATTACATTTTCAGGCGTAAACATATGTTTTGATCCATCAATATGCGATCTGAAAATAGCACCTTCTTCGGTCAATTTTCGGTTTTCAGCAAGCGAAAAAACCTGAAACCCCCCACTATCAGTCAAAATGGGTCTATCCCAACCATTAAATTTGTGTAAACCTCCAGCTTGTTCTAAAACGTCCAATCCCGGACGCAGGTATAAATGATAGGTATTTCCTAAAATAATTTCAGCATCAACGTCCTCTTTCAATTCATGCTGGTGTACCCCTTTTACAGAACCCAAAGTGCCTACAGGCATGAATATTGGCGTTTGAATCGTTCCATGATCAGTTGTTAATTCACCCGTTCTGGCTCCTGATCTATCGTCCGTATTGTGTAATTTAAAATCCATATCAACTTCAATAAAATTGGGAGAATAAATCTTAAACCTTGACTTACTCCCATTTAAAAACAGTCTGCAAATATAGATAATAATATTGGCTTTGAAACTTATTTATAATTGTGGAAGTGAGGCCATATCAGAATTCCTTAGGCAAGCTTTTGCTAAACATCTACCTACGATGTATTTCTATTTGTCAAATAGAACACCAAACACTCAACTTATTAAACTAACTTGAGTCAATACACTGGCTTTAAAAGTCTAATTAACTTTACCAAAACACATTTATCATCTTAATATCCATTTTTTTTATAGAGTTCGACATTTATTTAAATAAGCTGCAATCAGCCATATAAGTCACTTGTATGAATGAGAATTCCAACTTATCGGATAATGCCAAAAAAGACTTGCTCAATGTACAAGCTGCAATGAAAGGCAATCAAAAAGCTTTCGAGAAACTTTTCTTGAGGTATAAGGATGCTATTTTCTATTTTCTGCTGAGAACAATAAATAACAGGACCGATGCGGAAGATTTAACTCTGGAGTGTTTTGGAAAGGCATTTCGAAACATCAATCAATACTCCACAAAATATGCCTTCAGCACCTGGCTTTTCAGGATTGCAACGAATACCAGTATCGATTTTATCCGCAAAAAGAATAAAAGCATTATCAAATTTGAAACAAAAGATGATAATGATATAGATATGCCTAAATTCGAAAGTCAAAACCCGTCTCCGGAACAGCAAATTATAAACAAGCAAGATGCCATATTTATGAGACGCAAGGTTAGTCAACTAAAAGATCGGTATCGAATTTTAATTGAATTACGCTATTTTAAAGAGTATTCATACGAAGAAATTGCTAAGGAAATGAATCTGCCAATCGGCACCATAAAAGCCCAACTTTTCAGAGCAAGAAAACTCCTTTTCGATAACATCAGCGATGAAGACTTATAACTCCCCATTTATAAAAAAATGAATCACAATGTATCTCAGCATTGTTTACTGATAGTTTCTGCTCTAAGATTATAATTATATCTTTGTCCCGCATTATAAATTACAGCATGGAATTAATTTTAAAATACTTTAAAGATTTAACCGAGGAGCAGACAAGTCAGCTTGCACAGCTTAAAGATCTTTACACCGAATGGAATGACAAAATCAATGTCATTTCAAGAAAAGATATCGATTCTTTATACCTGCATCATGTTTTACATTCTTTAGCAATAGCAAAAGTTATTCAGTTTACACCCGGATCTTCGGTTATGGATGTGGGAACCGGCGGAGGCTTTCCGGGTATTCCCCTTGCCATTCTTTATCCGGAAACCAATTTTCATCTGGTAGATTCTATTGGAAAAAAAATTAAAGTTGTAACAGAAGTAGCAAATGCTTTAGGTTTAAAAAATGTAAAAGCTGAACATACACGCGTGCAACAGGTTAAAACCAAGTACGATTTTATTGTTAGTCGCGCCGTAACAGCTTTCCCGGCCTTTGTTAATATGGTAAAGAAAAACTGCAAGACCGAAAATAAAAATGCACTTCCAAATGGAATTATTTATATAAAAGGGGGCGATTTTGAGGAAGAAATCAAGCCATATGGAAAAAAAATAAGCCTTTACAATTGTACGGATTTCTTTACTGAGGACTTCTTTGAGACAAAAAAGGTTGTTCATATGACACTTTAAACCAAATTAATTCGGTTTAATCTTTTGCCAGATAAAAAAAATACTTATTTTTGCAGTCCAAAATCAACGCATATAATCACTTTATTCGATAAAAATATTTCGCGATGAAAAGAACATTTCAACCATCAAATAGAAAAAGAAGAAACAAGCACGGTTTCAGAGACAAAATGGCTTCTGCTAACGGAAGAGCAGTATTATCTCGTAGAAGAGCAAAAGGCAGAAAAAAATTATCTGTTTCTAGCGAGCGCAGACATAAAGCTTAATTTTAATAAGCTTTCTATAAATATCAGAAAGTAAAGGGTGCTCCATCCTTTACTTTTTTGTGTTTAGAAGTTTCTTATAAAAAATTTAAAGAGTTCCCAGGGAGCTCTTTTTTTTTGCTTTTCTCCTGACTGAAAAACTCTTTTTCAGAAACAGGACCTCTTTCAATATGAGCCAGTCAACTCATTCTTATAAAAAGAAATCTATCCCCAATAGATTCTTCATAAATTACCCGAAGAACCATCATTTATCAAAAAATCTCTCTTATTTTTGTAACTATTCATTTAATGAGAACTTTTCATTCCCGATACTCAGAATGACTAAAAAAGCAAATTAGATACATATGCAACTGAAACAATTTTTAAAAAGCAGAACTTTCTATAAACACTTAGGACTTTCAATTCTTATAGCCGGAGCCCTGATATGGATCACCCTACAGAGTTTAAGCTTTTACACCAATCATGGTGAAAAAATTAAAGTCCCAAATCTTTATAGCCTTAGTTTGGAAGAAGGCACTGATTTGATAAAAGAAACAAAATTACGCTATACCATTTACGATTCTGTATACAACTCAAGTTTACCTGCCGATTGTATTCTCGAGCAGAGTCCAAAGGCAAATGCTTTGGTAAAACGAAATCGAAATCTATTTCTAACCATCAATTCACAAAAACCTGAACAAGTCAGATTTCCGAATTTGGTTGACAATTCTTTTCGACAAGCCTACGAAATATTAATTACCAATGGTTTTAAAATTGGCACGCTCGATTATGTCGATTACGACTATTACAATTTGGTTTTATACCCAAAATTTAAAGGGGACTCTATTAAGCAAGGCGATTTGATTGACAAAGGTTCAAGCATTGATCTTGTTTTAGGCAAAGGGAAAAATGTGAAAGTGAGAACACCGGAATTAATAGGAAAATATTACGCTGATGCGCAAGAACGTATCATTCTATCAAGTTTAAATATTGGTCGTGTGAGTTTCGACAACACCGTCTCAAACTTATCAGATTCATTGAATGCACAAGTTTATCAGCAATCACATGCTTTTGATGAGAACTCCAAAATTGCACCAGGTAGCAGAATCAATATTTGGTTGACGACTGACAGTATCAAAATAATGGATGCTAAAGCGTATTTTAAAAGTCAGTTATTGAAATAGATTATACAGAATTAGATATAATGCAAGAAGAAGAAGAAAATTTAGAATTCGATAATATTGAGGATGAAAATCCGAATCAGGAAGCCTTTGAGCATTTCCGATTTGAAGTCGATCCTGGTCAAACGCCATTAAGAATTGACAAATACCTGGTTGACCGCATGCAAAATGCATCGCGAAATAAAATTCAGGAATCTGCCAATAATGGTAATATTTTCGTCAACGATGTTGTTGTGAAACGCAACTACAAGGTAAAGCCACATGACGTTGTCACAATCGTACTGAGCTATCCACCACGTGAAATCGAAATTATTGCCGAAGATATTCCTTTGAATATTGTTTACGAAGATGATTCTTTTATTATTGTAAACAAAAATCCAGGTATGGTGGTACATCCTTCATACGGGCACTATTCAGGTACACTTGTGAATGCATTGGCTTTTCACCTTAAGAATCTACCTCTATTTAATTCGAAAGATCCTCGTCCAGGCTTGGTTCATCGTATCGATAAAGACACGTCAGGCATTCTTGTAATCGCTAAAAATGAAGAAGCAAAGACAAAACTTGCCTTGCAATTTTTCAACAAAACCAGCGATCGTAAATACCGTGCATTAGTCTGGGGAAATATGGAAGAAGATGAAGGCACAATTACAGGTCATATTGGTCGTAATTTGAAAAACCGTAAGGTAATGGATGTTTTTCCTAACGGAGAATATGGCAAACATGCTGTGACGCATTATCGCGTTTTGGAACGACTTGGCTATGTAAATTTAGTAGAATGCGTTCTTGAGACAGGACGTACACACCAAATTCGTGCTCACTTTAAACACATCGGACATCCGCTTTTCAATGATGCCGATTACGGTGGTGACCAGATTTTAAAAGGGACAACATTTACAAAATACAAGCAATTTGTACAAAACTGTTTCAAAATCTGTCCACGTCAGGCTCTGCATGCTAAAACTTTAGGATTTATTCATCCATCGACCAACGAATATATTTCGTTTGACTCTGAAATTCCTGAGGATATGGCAACACTTATCACCAAGTGGAGAGAATACACATCAATGCGTGAAGAATAACTAATTGTTTGAACAAAATTTATGAAGAGAAATATTCTAATAATTGCCGGAGGAGATTCTGCCGAGTTTGAAATATCAATGCAAACTTCGCAGCACATTTTCAACACACTTGATAAAAAACAATATCAGGTTTATCTTGCTGTTTTTAGAGGGCAAAATTGGAAAGTCAATCTTGAAGATCGTGAATATGATATCGACAAGAATGATTTCAGTATTACAGTTGACGCCAACAAAATTAAATTCGATTTTGCTTATATCGCTATTCACGGAACACCTGGTGAGAATGGTATATTACAAGGGTATTTTAACCTGATAAACATTCCACATTCTACTTGCGATGTATTAAGTAGTTCTTTAACTTTTAACAAACACGCTTGTAACACGTATCTGAAAGCTTTAGGCTATCAGTTTGCAAAATCAGTACTTCTTAAGAAAAATGAAAAATTCGATTGTAAATTAATCGAGCAGACAGTTGGATTCCCCTGTTTTGTTAAACCCAATGCGGATGGTTCTAGTTTTGGCATATCAAAGGTTAAGCAATTCTCTGAACTTGAAAATGCCATTTTAAAAGCCTTTAACGAAGGCAACGAAGTGATTATAGAAGAATTCATCGAGGGTTTGGAAGTGACCTGTGGTCTTGTAAAAACAAGCAAAGAAGAAATTGTATTTCCAATTACTGAAGTAGTTCCTAAAAATGAATTTTTCGATTTTGAAGCCAAGTATGATCCAACAATGGCAGAAGAAATAACACCTGCCAGAATATCATCAGAACTTACAAGCAGAATTCAGAATCTTACTTCAGAAATCTATGATGCTTTAAAGTGCAAGGGAATTGTTAGAATCGATTATATCATCAGAAACAATGATATATATATGCTCGAAGCGAATACAATACCTGGTATGACTGCAAATAGCTTTATTCCCAAACAAGTTAAAGCTATGAATCGTGAACTTGGCGATATTCTTAGTCTGGTTATAGAAGATCAGTTCTAAAATTCATACAAAACAATATTAGAGAGACTATCTATTTAGATGGTCTCTTTTTTTTATGCACTGAATTTGCTAATTCACAAATTGAAATAACAAAACGCAATCTTAGAATCTAATCAATAATCTTTTTCAAGGGCAGATTAAGAGACTAACTCTAATTTTCGAATCAAAGTAACGCTTGATATTATGCAATTAAAGACATAAAAAAAGCGTCTTACTCCTTGCTTGGAATAAGACGCTTGAAAGTTGGCATCGACCTATTGTTCACTCAGCACATTTCTGGTGTTCACGAACTCACTTCGCTCGGTTCTCCCACCACTTTGAAGTGACCCCAAAAAGTTGGACGGTTATTAAATAAATTAATTTGATTGAGTTCGGTATTTTACCGGACTCAATCCATTTAAACTCTTTTTAATTCTAATATTATTATAGTAGTCAATATACTCTTCCAGCTCCTTTAAGAAGTGTTCCAAAGAACTGAACTTCTGCAAATATAACAACTCTGATTTCAATAGGCCAAAGAAATTCTCTATTACCGCATTATCTAAACAATTTCCCTTTCTAGACATACTTTGTCTAATACCTTTTTGTTGTAGCTTATACCTATAGCTACGATGTTGATAATGCCAGCCCTGATCAGAATGAAGAGTTAGATTTGTATTACTTGGGAGCATGGTAAATGCCCTGTCAACCATATCCATAACCAGATCAAGTGTCGGTCTATATGTTATATTATAACTAATGATTTCCCTATTATATAAATCCATAATAGGTGAGAGATAACATTTAGTTCCAAAAAGAGAAAACTCTGTAACGTCTGTAACCCATTTTTGATACGGCCTATCAGCCTTAAAGTCTCGTTCAAGGATATTAGGAGCAATTCGTCCAACATCACCCTTATAAGAGCGGTATTTTTTCATTCTAACCTTACATTTCAAACCAAGTTCTGTCATAAGCTTCAGAACCGTTTTATGATTTAAGACCAGATCTCTGTTACGCAACTCAAGGGTTATGCGCCTATAGCCATATCGACCTTTATTTTCATGAAATATTTCTGAGATTATTCTCTTTTCTATCTCATATTTGTCCGCAGCATTGAGGTGTTTTTGATGATAATAGAACGTACTTTTTGGCATTCCATCCACCTTCAATAGTATTGAAAGTGAGTGTTTCTGCCTTAATCCCTGGATGGTTAAAACTCTTAATCTTTTTTTTGAGTTTCTTTTTTTTGAATTAAGGCTCGTAACTTTTTTAGGTAATCATTTTCAGCACGTAAACGCTGATTCTCTTTAAGCAACTTATCGTAATCACTTATAGAATCTATTTGTTTATTTTCTGATTTCTTTTTCATCTTAGGAGGTCTTCCTCTTGGGTTTTCTGTAAATAAAGCTGATGCTCCAAATTGCTCGAAATCTCTTCTCCATTTAGAAATAAGAGATTGAGTAATTAGATGTTTTGCGGATACTTGATCCAAAGATAAGCCTGTTTTCAACATCTCTTCAATGATTTGAAGTTTAAAATCACCCGTATAGCGTATTTTATTTTTTAATGACAGACCTTTTTTCCCATGAAGCTTATATGCATTAACCCATCGTCCCACTACTTTGGGACAAGTTTGTAAATCTCGTGCTACAGATCAACATGATCGTCCTTCTTTTAGTATTTGCAGTACTGAACGTTCGCGATCATCAATACTAAATTTGTTTCTCTTTTTCTTTTCCATAAAAAACACCCCAAATGTTGTGTTCAACTTTTGGGGTGCAGTTCACTTGGCAGAACCATACCCGACGGATCGGGACTACAGGCTTTACTTCTCTGTTCCCGGAATAATGTGGGGAGGAGGTGGAACCCCATTGCTATAGATACCTGAAATTGTCATCAACACCAGGGTTGATTTATATTCTAATTCAAATAGAAAGCTTTTTCCTATTGAATACATTTTAATCTAAAAAAAAGCGTCTTACTCCGTTTGAAATAAGACGCTTAAAAGTTGGCATCGACCTATTGTTCACTCAGCACATTTCTGGTGTTCACGAACTTGCTTCGCTCGGTTCTCCCACCACTTGCCAGTACCATTCCCGATGGATCGGGACTACAGGCTTAACGTCTCTCTTCTAGGAATAATCTGGGGAAGAGGTGGAAGCCTATTGCTAGGGTTACCTGAAATTGTCATCATCACTAAGGCTGATTTTAATTCAAACCATAACCTTATGACCATTTAATAGGGGCCTTATATTATCATTAAAGTGATAGACAACTTATCAGTCCGGCTTCCAAAGTTCCGGGCATAAAAAAAGCGTCTTACTCCGTTTGGAATAAGACGCTTAAAAGTTGGCATCGACCTACTCTCCCACCACTTGGCAGTACCATCGGCGCTAATGGGCTTAACTTCTCTGTTCGGGATGGGAAG
>NZ_SAXA01000023.1 GCF_004122035.1 Ancylomarina salipaludis | reverse complement strand
GGTACAATACATGTAGAAGACATTCTTCTTTAAATTATTTATCTCCTTTAGAATATGGAAGGCTATTAAATAATGACAAGAGAGCGGCATGACTTAACTTATTGTCCACATTTTTGTTGCAAGTCCAAATCATAGAATTATCTCATCTCCCCCTCGAAAATTGTCTCTATTCACAAGTACGACTTGAATACGAATACAAACTTATAGTTAAGGACAGATATCTCATCCTTAAATGTCCACAAATTCTCTATTCAATTATCATGCATATATTTTACCTTGTATAAATATTTTGTTTATGATAAAAAATCAATTAGTTCAGTTGATTATTTACCTACACCCAGTACTCACAAAACACTAAATAGCACCAAACTAAATAGATAAATAAAATCTGTTTTAAAAATAAGATAATCGAAACAAACCAGTTATGTTCATCTTAAAAATCGAATTCTGTTTCGAATAGAATTGTATTTCTCGAAAAAAAACCTTATACTGTGATTATCAAATATATAAATCAAGCGTAAATTATTTTTTTATGATTCAAACCAGAGTATTTAATCCTAAAACAAAACCCAATACATCAGAAAAAGAAAACGTAATTGATTTCCTATTTAAAAACCTCCAGGAATATGGGGATCCGAGAGGAGATATCGAAAAAGCGGTTAATTACGCATTAAAAGAAACAGAATCCTTTGGTGGATTTATTTTAGTATCCTATCTGGACAATGAAATATCCGGTGCTGTTGTTGTTAATCAAACAGGCATGAAAGACTATATTCCTGAGAACATACTCGTTTACATTGCCACTCATAAAAATCTTAGAGGTAAAGGAATAGGAAAAATACTGATGCAAAAAACCATAGACCTGGCAGAAGGTAATATCGCTTTACACGTTGAACCTGAAAACCCGGCACGTTTTCTATATGAGAAATACGGATTTTCAAGTAAATACATTGAGATGCGCTACATCCAGCCCTCTTCCATTTAAGTTTCCCAATCTGATCCCCTAAAACAAAAGAATCCTGTCGATATTTCTAATTCAATTCTATGCACTTTATCGATATATTAATATTCACCATATACTCGCTATAATGCTTTGGGTTAGTTTTCTCTTTTTTAAAATGGTAACCGAAAAGAAAAATGCTACTGCTTTAATTGTCTCAAATCTCGAACTGCCCTTTAATCCGGATGCAGAAATAGTTGGTATCACGATCTCTGCATTCGTATATTATTCAGTAAGTTATTTATAAACAAAACAAACAGATGACAACAGATATTATTGAATTGAGGCATAAGCTTCATAAATATCCAGAAGTTTCGAATAGTGAATACAAAACTTCGGAGAGAATTGTAAATTATATGAATGCCTTTTCACCAGATGAAATTGTTAATCTAAGTAAAACGGGAAAAGCTTTTGTTTTTAAGGGAAAGGAAGAGGGGAAAACCGTTATTTTCAGAGCTGAACTGGATGCATTACCTATCACGGAGAAATCATCGCTTGCATATTCATCTGTCAATCCCAATGTAGCACATGTTTGTGGACACGATGGACATATGGCTATTTTGGCCGGTTTGGCTCAAAAGATAGCAGTTGAACCGCCTCAATACGGAAAGGTAGTTTTACTTTTTCAAGCTGCTGAAGAAGTCGAACAAGGTGCCAAAGATGTTGTTGAAGATCCCGAATTTAAAGCGATTGATCCTGATTTTATTTTTGCACTTCATAATATTCCCGGAATGGAGAAACACAGCATCGTCGTGAAAACCGGCAGTTTTTCCGCTGCTTCAAAAGGAATGACGGTTAAACTTTTGGGGAAAACGGCTCATGCTGCTGAACCCGAAAATGGTATAAGCCCGGCCAATGCTATTTCCAAAATCATTAACCAGCTTCATCAGTTAAAAGAAAATAAAAATCTTTTTAATGATTTGACTTTACTCACCATTATTCATATCCAATTAGGAGAAATCTCTTTTGGCACATCACCCGGATATGCTGAAATAAGAATCACCTTACGTGCATTTGAAAATGAAGATATGGATATGCTGAGCACTCATTCCGAAAATATAATTAAAGAGATCTCAGAAGCTGAGAATTTGAAATGCAAAATCACCTATTCTGAGGTATTTCCTGCAAGTATAAATGATGATGAGTGTCTGAACATTGTAAAACAATCTGCCAGCCAGAACAATTTAAAAATCGAAACCATTGAAAAACCTTTTAAATGGTCTGAAGATTTTGGGTATTACTCAAAAGATTATAAAACCTGTTTGTTTGGCTTAGGGGCAGGAAAATCACAAGCTCCCCTTCACAATCCGGATTACGATTTTCCGGACGACATAATTGAAACCGGGATAAATCTATTTTATCGTATTTATAAAAAAATCAATTTCTAAAATGACTGAGAGCTCCATAATAAGCTTGGATGAAGAAGCAGTACAAAATAACGTGGCTTTTCTAAAAAAGAAAATCGGCAAAAATGTGATCATATCGGCGGTTGTTAAAGCCAATGCTTATGGCCACGGCATTGAAGAAATTGTGCCTCTTTTTGAGAAATATGGAATCAAGCATTACTCTGTTTTTAGCTATGAAGAAGCCATTCGGGTTTACAATAGTCTATCCGATCCCCACCCCATAATGATTATGGGATGGATCTCGGATGAAAACATGATCGATATAATTAAAAAAAGGATCGAATTTTTCATCTTTAATACAGAACGCCTACAAGTCGCGCTATCATATGCTAAGTCGCTAAACACAAAAATCAATATCCATCTTGAGGTAGAAACGGGAATGAACCGTTCGGGGTTGAATATAAATCAATTGAATTCAGCAATTTCTCTCATCAAAGAAAATAAGGACTATATCGATGTCGTCGGCTTCTGCACACACCTTGCAGGTGCTGAAAGCATTTCAAATCATTCAAGAATACAAAAGCAGTTAAAAAAATATAACCAGTTGCTAACTGTTCTGAAAAAAAATAACATCAAACCCCAATACAGACATGTTGCAAATTCAGCTGCCTCATTTGTTTATCCTAAAGCAAGAATGGACATGGTGAGAATAGGCATCATGCTTTACGGTTTTTGGTCAAGTACCGAAGTTTTTATCCAGTATATCAACAACAAGGCAAATAAAACGGATCCATTGGATCGAATCCTAAGCTGGAAAAGTCAAATCATGTCGATTAAAGATGTTAAATGTGGCGAATTTGTAAGCTATGGACTTTCATATTTGGCTCAAACTAATATTAGAACCGCACTCATTCCAATAGGGTATGCATCGGGATACAGCCGATCATTAAGTAATAAAGGCATCATACTTATTCAGAATCAGATATGCGGGGTGATTGGGGTGGTAAATATGAATATGATTATTGCTGATATTTCAAACCTGCCTGATGCAAAAATTGGAGATGAAGTCGTCGTTATTGGAAAACAAAACGGTTTAGAAATCAAAGTAAGTGCTTTCAGTGAAATAAGCGATCAACTCAATTATGAAGTATTAGCACATTTATCAGAATCAATTAAACGAACAGTTGCAAATAAACAATAATCATGGCATACATTACTTTAAACGTAAAAAAATTAAGAGCCAACTACGTCTATCTAAATAATCTTTTTCTTAAAAAGAATATTCAATGGTCTGTTGTGACAAAAATGCTTTGTGGAAATAAAATATTTCTAACAGAACTCTTAAAATTTGATATTCCTCAGATATGCGACTCCCGTGTATCAAATCTTAAGATGATTAAATCAATCAATCCCAAAATTGAAACCATCTACATTAAACCCCCGGCTAAACGTGCTATTCCCAATATCGTCAAATATGCTGACATTAGCATGAATACCGAATTTGAAACAATCAAATTACTATCAAATGAAGCCATAAAACAAAATAAAACTCACAAAATCATTATCATGATTGAGCTGGGTGAACTCAGAGAGGGTGTCATGGGCGATCATTTTATTGACTTCTACGAAAGTGTTTTCAAATTAAAAAATATTAAAGTCGTTGGAATAGGAGCAAACTTGTCATGCCTGTACGGAGTTTTGCCCAATCACGACAAACTCATTCAATTAAGCTTATATGAACAGTTAATCGAAGCAAAATTCAATAAGCATATCCCTTATGTTTCCGGAGGCTCTTCGGTGACAATTCCTTTAATCTTTCAAAAACTATTGCCTAAAGGCATCAATCATTTCAGAGTTGGAGAAACCTTATTTCTTGGAACAGATATTTACAATAATACCAAGTTTAAAAAAATGCATTCGAATGTATTTAGTCTTTTTTGTGAAATTATTGAATTAACCGAAAAACCAATTGTTCCTATGGGAGAAATGGGAACAAATGTAGAAGGAGAAACCTTCGAATTTGACCAAAACGATATTGGAGAAACCTCATACAGAGCAATTATTGATATCGGACTTCTTGATGTGGAAACCGATCACCTCGAATTGGTTGATAAAAGTTTAGACTTAACCGGAGCAAGCTCTGATATGATTGTTATTGACCTTCACGAGAACAAAAAGAATTACAAGGTTGGGGACTTAATCGAATTTAAATTGGATTATATGGGCATTCTCAGAATTATAAATTCGAAATACATCGACAAGAAGATTATTAACAACAACTAATCATACAGCTTCCCGACCCATGCGAAGCTTTCAGCAAAACAAATCTGAAAGACCTGAGCACTATTTCTTTTTATGCTGCCAACAAAAACGTGTACCGGAAGTCGCCTTTCGCTTACAGCGTGAACCGTTTTGTGTCTTTCCACAACATTGCCCTGTATAGGGCTTTGTTTTGCTTATTTCGGCTTGCTTTTTGGCTTTTACTAAAACCATACTGTTGGCTTTACAAGGTCCGAAATCCCAATTTTGAGCGCTGTGTTGAGCTTCCAGCTTATTTTCTATATCATCTGGTAATTGCGGGAAAAAATTAAGACCTGTCAAGCTTTCAAGCTCGTCGACACTTACAATAAAACTAGATAGGGGCTGTTCCGAGTTTTTATTCGCCATTAAAAAAGCAATCATATCTGATTGGCCAGCCTTCTCACGAAACACAATTTTATAGAAATTTTCAGGAACGGCTACTCGATTCTTTCCAATGCATGCCAAGCCTGATTTCAGCACACCACCTGTCACCACATAGATATTATCGTAAGTTTTTGCCCAATTTCTAACTTGTGTTTCCAGGTTCTTCCATATCCCACGATTAAAAGAAGGTTTCTGTGGCGACATATTCGACATATAAAAACTCTCGGACATGGCTGAAGCTGAAAATCCCATATCTGCCGCCGGAGCCAAATGGCCTCTGTCGTAACCGCTCCCCCTGTAATCGTCCAAATTTGCAGAACCTGTTTTAACGACAGGATCTGGTCTAAAATCGTCAGCTCGTTTAATCAAACCCACCGTTTCATTTGAACGAAGTTCATAAGCCACCCATTCAGCCTGTTCAAATTTCTCGCTGTAAGAAAGAATATAGTTTTTGTGCTTGATAATTTCCCCGGTATGAGTCGGTAGGTATTTATAATCTTGTGAAAATCCCGACAAGGATATCAAAAGAGATAGAGAGAGTAAGAATTTTTTTATCATCAGGATTTAGAATTATGACATAAAAAAATCCTCTTGATTTCTCAAGAGGATTATCGCGGTACCCAGGGCCGGGATCGAACCGGCACGGGTTGCCCCACTGGTGTTTGAGACCAGCGCGTCTACCAATTCCGCCACCTGGGCATTGCTTTTGATTGCGATGCAAATGTATGGAAATGTTTCATTCCTGCAAAACAAATAGACGCTTTTTTTCAATAAAAAAATGCACAAAAAACAGGCAATACTGGTACTTCTCTGACTGTCATTATTCTATAAATAGTCTGCCAATTTTAAAAAACACCCATTTTCTTAATTTCTCTTCCAACCTAAGCCTGATTTTAGTTTGAAGGACAAAAAAAGAGGCATCCTTTGGAGATACCTCTTTTCAATATATACACTTGTAAAAGTTTATTTCAACTTTTTAAAAAGCTCTTTCATGCTCACTTCTGATTTAATGATCTCGTAAAGTTTTGAAATCTCTACACGCTCCTGAGCCATTGTGTCGCGGTAACGAAGTGTTACGGTGTTATCTTCTAATGACTGGTGGTCAAGAGTCACACAGAAAGGCGTTCCAATAGCATCCTGACGACGGTAACGCTTACCAATAGAATCTTTCTCATCATACTGACAGTTGAAATCGAATTTCAAGTCGTCGATAATCTCACGAGCTTTATCTGGCAAGCCATCTTTCTTAACCAATGGCATTACACACAGTTTCACTGGAGCTAATGCTGGTGGCAATTTTAATACCACACGCTCGTCAACCTTACCATCTTCTTTCTCAATCTTCTCTTCCTGATAAGCTTCCGACATAATTTGAAGGAACATACGGTCAACTCCAATTGAAGTTTCAACCACATAAGGCACATAGCTCTTATTCAATTCCGGATCGAAATATTGAATTTTCTTACCTGAGTACTCCTGGTGTTGTTTCAAATCGAAATCGGTACGAGAGTGAATTCCCTCTACTTCTTTGAATCCGAATGGAAATTTAAATTCAACATCAGTCGCCGCATTGGCATAATGAGCCAACTTATCGTGATCGTGGAAACGGTATTTATCTTCACCAAAACCAAGTGCTCTGTGCCAGCTCATACGAGTTTCTTTCCAGGCATTAAACCATTTCATCTCTTCCCCGGGGCGAACAAAGAATTGAAGCTCCATTTGTTCAAACTCACGCATACGGAAAATAAACTGACGTGCTACAATCTCGTTACGGAAAGCTTTCCCGATTTGCGCAATCCCGAAAGGAATCTTCATACGACCTGTTTTCTGAACATTCAGGTAGTTTACAAAAATACCCTGAGCCGTTTCAGGACGAAGGTAAATCTTGCTACTACCATCAGCGGTAGATCCCATATCGGTTGAGAACATCAGGTTGAACTGACGTACATCAGTCCAGTTCTTTGTACCTGAAATAGGACAAGCAATTTCATTATCGATGATGATTTGCTTTAAATCAACCAAATCATTCTTGTCTAATGCCTCAACAAAACGTGCATGAATAGCATCCATTTTCTCCTTATTGGCCAATACACGAGGGTTAGTCGCACGGAATTGAGCCTCATCGAAAGTCTCACCAAATTTTTTCTGTGCCTTAGCGACTTCCTTATCCATTTTGGCCTCGAACTTAGCCAAGAGATCTTCAATCAAAACATCGGCTCTGTAACGCTTCTTAGAGTCCTTATTATCGATCAAAGGATCGTTAAAAGCATCGACGTGTCCTGATGCTTTCCAAATGGTAGGGTGCATAAAAATAGCAGAATCAATCCCCACTACATTTTCGTGTAGTTTTACCATTGAATCCCACCAATACTTTTTAATGTTGTTTTTAAGTTCAACACCCAATTGTGCATAATCGTATACCGCAGATAAACCATCATAAATTTCTGATGATTGAAATACGAATCCGTATTCTTTACAATGAGCTACCAGTTTTTTGAAAACATCTTCCTGAGCCATAGTTTTTTATTTAGATTTTATTTTTTTCTGAATTTGGATACAAAAGTAGCCGTTGATAATAGAAGGAACAAATTCAAACTCACAAGGAGCACTCAAATCATTCTGTCTAAAATAAATTAGTCATCTATTTCCTCAAAATCAACATAGTCGCCTACATTCTTTGTATCGTGCTTTTCTTTATGAGTCATATTCTTTTCAACAGTCACTTCGCCTTCCGGCTTTTGTTGATAGTGTTGCTGTTGTTGATTATTCTGCATCTTATCAAATGTTTTCTTCACTATAACAGGGAAGAAAGCTTTAAACAAAAATTTAAAAAGGTAATATATGATGCCTATAATTAATATAAATCTTAATAGTGCCATATGAATTTACTTGTAAATTTATAATTTGAATTCCTGATTCATTCAGGTAAAGGACAGATACAAAAATGAACATCAATCTGTTTTTCGATCTGTCAAATATCCTTTTAGCTTATAAAGCATTTTTTTCGATCAGATGCAAAGATAAGGATTTCTGCAAATAAAAAGAGCTTGTCGGGAAGGACAAGCTCTTTATTAGAATATTAGAGTCTAAATACTACTCCTCAATTTCTTTTTTCTTCTTTTTAGCCTTTTTATCGTTGAGCTTTTGCATATGCTCCAGAATCAAATCTTCCTGAATCTTACAAACATCTTTCTTTTGGGACTTTTTTCTGCAACCAAACATCATATTCATCCCGAATCTAAAGTTAGCCGTTTGAGCCGTATTGGGATTCATAGCAAGTAGATTATCACTTACTGCATAAATCTGAAAAGGGCCTAATTTTGCAGCAATACCGGCACCTACATTATTGTATGAGTTATTCACCATAGAATAACTAACAGATGCAGAAAAGTTCCGAATAACTCTTGTATTTGCCGATAGTGTTAAAGATGGACGAAGCTTCCCATTATAGATTTCGGTACGACTCACAGCGCCCACATTCATACGTTCGTTTAGCTTATAGCTTCCACCCAAATACACTTTAGTTGGTAAAGCCTTTGAATAAGAACCTGCATTGTCTCTAAATCTGAATGCATCTGAAATAGAATCTGTCAAATCTTCCATCACATCTCCAATCTCGCGATAGTTGGGATCTTTTGAATTTCCTGATTGCGACCAATCGCCACCTTTCCAATCAAAACTGGCATCCTGATACAATTCATAAGTATCGTTCCACTTAATTCCACCAATATCCAGAATACTGGCATAAAAAGTAGTTTTTTCATCGAATTGATAGGTTGCTCCTAAATCGAAAGCAAACCCCTTATTGTTGGTTCCTGAAAAGAAGGTGCCATCCATATCATCATCCAAAACATCAATATCATCAATGTAGTTTGTGCCGTCAGGATCTGTTTTTTCAGTAATATCCAAAGGCATCGACACCTTCATCAATTGCTTGGAGTGCAAACGAACCAAGTCGCCTGATGCAGATGTATAAACAGAAAGATCTGATTCATCCATGTGCATGTTAGCTACACCAAAAAGCATTTTGGCTTTAACACCCACAGTCAACTTATCTGTTACTTGCTTTGAAACACCCAAAGCTACTTCATGATAAGCCGTTCCTTCTAATCCTAAAGCACCTAAGTCGGCAGTACGCCCCATATAATTTGCATTTCCATTTTTAAGAAATGAGACCAAACCTTTATCAAAACCCAATCGGGTATCCACTTTTGAACTCATATCAAGAGTGAAAAACATTTTCTTAGCTCGTATTCCCAATGAAAAGAAAGTATAGTCGAACTGATTGGTAATGGTGTTGGTTGACTGCAGTGCATCATGAAAACTATTGATATCAACCACCAAAGAATCCTTCTGCAAACCGGTTCCATCCTTTATCAGATCATTGTAGGTAAAACCATTATTGGCATAGTTCAGATAAATTGAACTCATCCCCGGGAAACCAAGAAAAACCTTACACTCGGGTTGGATAGCCGGATTCAACTGATTGCTTTGCGGCACATTCTGCATCAGATACAGCGTATTATTCATCTTTTGTGCTGAAAGCAAGTTGCTCATGAATAATCCGACAAATAACAACAGGCTATATTTTAATCTTGTTTTGTACATCTGTATAAAAACTTTGGGTTATTTAGATAGATCGACTTGTGCATTTACCGAAATCGAAAACTTCAACTTATCCGATCCTTTAAGTTTTACGGATTGTTTTCCTTCATCATAAGTGCTCACGGCTGCCTTGATAATAATGTTCTCAGTATCGTTCAAACTCTTAATCTGATCTTCGGATAATTCAATTGTATTCACAACTTCCTTTACAGTAGAAGGATCAACTTCACCGTTAGCTGTTACACCAGCAGCATTTATAATACTTTCATTGGAAATTGTAGAAAGCACTGTATAACTAGCATCCGTAAGAAATATATTTTCAATCTTCACATCCAAAGGCAAGCCATTTTCTGAAGTAATGATCAAGGCTGCTTTCACAATTTTTTCAGCATCACTAATATCAACCTCATCAATTGTATCTGAGATACTTAAATTATCTGCTTTAAAATCCATAGGGATATCCATCTCCAGGTCAGCAGTAATGGATGATGTTCCTGAAATGATGTTGATATTATTACCTGCTGCAAGCGGATCATATCTTGTTCCATCTAAATTTCGATTAATTCGAACCGAACCCGAATAAGTAATGTCTCCGGATGGTGGCAAAGCCATAAAAGGAACAATCTGCGAATTGTCTTTATTGTACGTGATTGAAGCTTCGATACCTGCTAAAACATCCGCTTCTGTTGTTGGATAAGCAGGCAACTGATCATCAGGATCAAGACTTAGAGTCTCACCATCAGTGTTTGAACCTGTCATATTAGCCGAAACCAAAAATGGCACACCTACTGTATTATTGAACATGAGACTAATTCGAGGATCTGCGAATGTGAAGTTTCCATCAATATCATCCCAAAAATCAACGCCCATATCAATAGTTCCGGATCCAACATCAATGGTCTGATCTCCAAAATCTCCTTTAGCTAATTTGAATGCCAGTCCACCAAATTGATAGCCAATTTCAAGATCGTTTCCATTACTCCTTATTGTTCCGGATGCATCAGCAAGAATGGTAACTCCAAAACTAATATGCAAGGTGTTATTGATTGAAGGACTTGGAAAGGTGAATTCTAAATCAGTCAAATCCCAGTCAAAGGTTTGACCATTCGCATTAGGTATAATATCAAAATCCTTACTAAGAGGATTAACACCACCAACACTACCTTCGTCCAATGTTACAGTAAGCTTAATAGCTTTATCAACCGGATTGGATACGGTGAAACTCACCTTAGTATCCAGCTTTAATTTTGTCAGAATAATGTCTGTACCATCAGCCTTAATATTAAACCCCTTTGTTGTAGATGCAAGAGTTTGATCAGACGGAAAAGGAATAGAGACAGTTGGATAGTCTGACATATCAAATGTTGTAGAGTAAGGATCCTGAGTTGGAAATGTCAAAACCTCATCAGTTCCATAGCTAAAGATATCTTTCTCAATATGTTTAATATGAATTAAACCATCATCACCAAGAATAATTGTCTGATCCGCTTCGAGTTCCTCATGTTGGTTCAGAAGATACCAAAGACTATATTCTCCGTATCCTATCGGGGCGACAAAATTGGGCTGCCAATCAACTTTATCAGATAATCTATCGAAATCATAGTCATCAGAATCGACGCATGATTTAAAGGGCATAGTCAGGAAACAAAACAAGACCAGCAAGATGGGGATTCTAATTTCTCTTTTCATTATACTAATGGTTTTATGTGGTAATTACATATTTTAATACGATCTAAGAATCAGCAAATCTACTCATCCTTTTTCTAAAAAAACAATATCTCCACAAATTAACTCACACCATAAAATAGGCTTTTTGTCATAAAAAAGAGCTATTTAACGGAATAATTTAACAAAAAATTCCGGTTATCACAAGTAAACAAGTGGAAACCTTTTTGTAAACCATTTGAAAAAGCAATTGAAAAAGCGGTATTCCCCTTTAAAGGAAAACCTTTATGATTCTGCCCATTCATTTTAATCAGGTGGATTTCGTTATCCCCCTTAAGACAAATTCCAATTTCAAAATCGCGTGGCGAAAACTGATAAACAGCGGGAGAATCCGAAATTGAGGAATTAAATTCCAAATTCAGCAGAGTAGAACCATTAGCATCAAATACATTTAATGTCCGATCATGACTCACAATGTATTCCGATTCGCCATCGGCATTGATATCGCTGGCAATAAAATAATGATCTTTACCTAAATTTGACAATGTCTTCGTTTCAACCTTGCCATCCATATAGAAATATTGGATATTTCCTTCCCTATCAGTTGTCACAATTCGGTCAGAATGTTTCGATGTAGCCAGCTCAAGATAAAATGCATTAAGTCTTGATTTTGAAATTTGTTTCTGAGGTTTTAATCGAACCTGCCCTCTCCTATTTAGAAAATAAACACGATACTCATCGGCAAAAACAATATAGTCTTTACTCTTAATTCGGAAGTGTTGAATTTCACTGATGATTGGGTTTTCCGCTTTTTTAAATTTCCATCCATCAAGTAACTTCCCATCTTTAGAATAAGCATAAATTTTTCGGTCCTCACCCGGTATAAAAATTCGATAGTTCCTGTTATTACTGTAATCAAAAACTGAAGCACCACGTACCGCCTTAGATCTTAATAAGACAGGATAATTCGCAACATCATGCCCTTCACGATCAATTAAATGCAGCTTGTTCTCTGTAACAAACAGATACTGTAGCTTGTTGTTTCGAAACACATCAATTTGGCAAACTTCACCCACAATTGGCGAAGACAAAGGTTTTTTCCATAGAATTCTACCTGAAGCCGGATTAATCAGGTAAAGCTGATTCTTTAAGTCCTGAACCAAAATTTCTTTCTCCTGTGTGTAATGATTCTTAACCAAAAAAGGCTTGTGTACAAATGCTGTATCAAGTCGAGATTCCCAAACAGTCTGAGGAGCCAACTCCAAGACCGGGTTGTGCTTCACAAAAATATTATTGTAGATCAAATCTTCATTAGCACTCATCTGAAAACCAATAGCCTGGAATTTATTCAGTTCTTCGCTATGCTCCTGTATGCATTCTGTAAGATCTTCATTCAAGAAACTTGCGATCACCTTATTGGCACGAGGCATATTTGTATAGAAAAAGAAGTTCGCTTTATTTGACAAATACTCCTTACTTTCATCAAAAACAGGATCTTTATCCAAAGTTTTTCTTAGAAACGAAGCATGAACAAATTCAGACAATTGAGCTTTACTCTTACCAAAAATCAGATAATTATCGAAAATCGTAACATAAGTCGTTGGTGCTCCTTTGAATAAACGACCAAATATTTTTTCAAGAATCACATCGTCCGGCATTCTATACACATCAAACTTAGTGGCACCATCAAGTTTAAAACTTGTTGAATAATACGACAGACTGCGCTGATTCATTTCTGCATAGGCAGTTAGCATCTTTATAATTTTCTCTTTGGCAGCACTAGCCGATTTTGTCCTGATTATAGAAAATTGCTGATCACTCTGATTATCCAAATAGACCAGAGCAATCTCTTTGTGTACAATTGAATAAATCAACTCTTCAAAATCAGTTCCTGTCTTATCCTTTAAGCGTTTCAATCTCTCCAAATATCCTTCCAGACCATTGCTGCCTTCAAGAAACCGACGATAAGCTTCTTTGTGCTGCTGAGGATTATTCAATCCTAAAATTGCAACCAAACCAGAGTTTCCCGGCAAAACAGATTCCAGTTCCATTTTTACCGCATCCTGCTTCATAAAAACGTTCAGGTAGTTTTTTTCCGCACTATCTGAATATGAAAAACCATTCAATAAAACCAGATGGTCTCTAAAACTTAAATCCAATTCTGCCCAATTCCCCATGTGAGAATAATTGCTCATATGCGATTTTATTCCCTTCTCAAAAAGAAATGCAAGCTGCTTTTGACATTTTTTAAGATTGAAATAAATATTGGCATCTACATTTTCACCCTTTGTTTTAAAAACCTGATTGAATCCTTTGGATTCACTTATCGATCCTGACTCTCCAAGTTGTCGAACAGAATTTTCAAGGTAAATCATTGATGAACTCAATAACATCAATCCTTTCGAGAAACAAAAATGGAGGAATTTCTTTTCTGTACTGGTCTTAATTGTATACAGATTCAAACCGTTATATTCTCTGCTTACAGGCTCTTTATCAGAGTTAAACTTATTTAAAATGAACGTCTGAATTCTTTTTTCTTCAAGATAGCTTCGCACGGGAAGCACATAAAGATATTCAATCTGATTCTTGCCCATAATCTGACTCGCAATCGACAGCGATCTGTTCAAATCGAATTCAGAATCTGAAGACGAATCGTTAATCAAAGCTGAAAGTTGCTTCAGATTCTTATCTATTTTGCCAAAAGCATCAAACTGACACAGTTCTTTCCAAACGCCTTTATTTTTTTCAAGTTTTGAAATCAGGTTCTCAACATCATCAAAATGAATCATAATTTCAGAAGAAGCAGGAATAGACAGAAAGTGATTGCTCGTCTTATATTCTTTTTGTTTTTGCATATAGAAATAGGCCATTGCGAGAACTCCAACAAAAAATATGGCCAATAGGGGAATCAAACTTTTTTTTAACATACAAACAGTTTTTTCTCTAGCAAATTTTAAAGATTAAGAACAAAATTAACAATTTATACTAAAACAGCATGATACATTTTAGCATGCTTTTAGTTAAAAACCAGATGCTTTATGAATCCTATTTTTAATTAAAGGATCTGTTATATCTTTGCAGTCAAATAAAAAACATCAATATTGGTTTTAGAATGTTTAAATTCAGAGCTACTGTCTGTGATTCTTGAGAAGACTATTCCAAACAAATATTGAGTTTTTCAATCAAAAGTGCTTGTTCTTAATTAGGTTATAAAGTGAAGATAGGAAATTTAGATTTAGGGAATCAACCCGTTTTGCTGGCACCCATGGAAGATGTGACCAACCCACCCTTTCGTTTGTTGTGTAAACAATATGGCGCCGATTTGATGTATACCGAATTTGTGTCATCAGATGCATTGATTCGATCAGTCAATCGCACCATGAAGAAATTAACCATTTTGGATGAAGAGCGTCCGGTTGCGATTCAAATTTATGGAAAAGAAGTGGATGCCATGGTGGGTGCTGCTAAAATTGTAGAACAGGCCAATCCTGAATTTATCGATATCAACTTTGGTTGCCCGGTCAGAAAAGTAGCTACAAAAGGTGCGGGTGCAGGAATGCTACAGAATATTCCTTTGATGCTGAAAATAACCGAAGAGGTTGTGAAAGCAGTGAATATTCCTGTTACAGTAAAAACCCGATTGGGCTGGGACGAAGATTCAAAAATTATTGTCGATTTGGCTGAAAAACTGCAGGACACTGGCATACAAGCTCTAACTGTTCATGGTCGTACCCGATGTCAAATGTACACGGGTGAAGCCGATTGGGATTTAATTGGTCAAGTTAAAAACAACCCTCGTATGCACATTCCTATTATCGGGAATGGCGATATCACCAATCCGATCAAAGCTAAAGAAGCATTCGACAAATATGGTGTAGATGCCATTATGATTGGACGAGCAGCCGTTGGGAAACCCTGGATTTTCCGTGATGTAAAACACTATCTGCAAACCGGCGAAATTCTGCCACCGGCAACCGTATCGCAACAAGTTGAGATGTTAAAACAACAAATTGATGCAGCCATTGATTGGATAGACGAAAAACGAGGTATCCTACATATGCGCCGCCATATGGCTGGCATGTTTAAAGGGCTTTACAACTTTAAGCAAACTCGAATCGAAATGCTTCGCTCAGGAAATTACGATGAACTCATGCTGATACTCGATCGTATTTCAGAACAATGGGGAGAAGATATTTCTGAAGATTAATTTCAAATTTACATTAATCTAATAGCATAAAAAAAGCTGGCCAAGTCGAAAGACTAACCAGCTTTTATTATATCATTAATCGGACAGATACTACTCTAACAACTTGGGTAACTCGTTTACAAAGTATGCAGGATTGGTAACTTTATACTCTTCGCTACGCTTAGTCCAGGTCATCGTTGCCTTAGTTACAATACTTGATTGCAACAATGCAATTTGTTCCAAACTCAAATTCAGTTTAGTCTTATAGGTTGAAAAACCATACTTTTCGTATTCTTTTGGCTCAAATTCCTCGCTATAAACCAAATCAACAAGCTTTCCTCCCATCAATTCAAGGCTAATTTTGCATCCTTCCTTAATGTAACCGAAATAAGAAAATCCTTCACCAGTCATTACTTTCCAGTCAATTAACAATTTAACCTTGCCATCCTTAGACACAAGAGCCATATCCGCATTAACTATATTCTTGTCTTTAAAATATTTTTTAAGCTTGGCACTCGGCCCATTTATAAAATTTAGCTTCTCTGTTTCAGCGTCCTTAAGTTCGATTTTTGAATTGATTACGCTTGGTTTTGGAGCTATAGCTTCCACCTCTGAATCAGCTTTTACATTGGGGGTTTCATCCACATATTTCCAGGTACCATTATCGAATAAGACAACAACCCGACCAGAGTTTGTTTTGGCTATTTGTTGAGCTTGCACAGTCATAGCTATACCAGCAAAAAAGAAAATAAAAAGAAAAATTCGAATCATATCGTTTAATTTTTAGTCTTGAATTACAATCATTTTAGTAAATCCTAATGTCCGGTTCTAAAGTATTGGCTTACGCTAATTAAAATCCCCAATGGTGTATTATCTCACATTTAAAAACTTGCGAGTTAGATAACGTACGGGCAAACGAGAAGCCAGATAACCAATAATCACAACCGTTACAAAAACAATCAGAATATCGAGAAATTCCATACTAACCGGATATTTTGAGAAAATAAAACTATCAGGACCTGTAATTTTAACGAAACCAAACTTAATCTGTAAAACACAAACCAAAATTCCTAATACTGTACCTATCACCGCTCCCAAGAGAGAAATAAGCCAACCTTCAATCAAGAAAATTCTTTGAATTAGTGTTTTATTTGCCCCAATACTTCTTAATGTTTCAATATCGTTTTGTTTGTCGATAATCAACATACTAAGCGAACCAATAATATTGAATGAGGCAATAACCAAAATAAATGCCAGTATAAAAAAGATAGCTGTCTTTTCCGACTGCATCATTTTAAAGAGAACATCATGCTGCTGAAAACGATTTTTCACCACAAAATTCTCTCCCAAAAGATTTTGAATTGATGCCTGAACCTCATCAGACTGATCAATATCCTTAAGCTTTATTTCGATGGCAGAAACCTCTTTTTTCCTACCAAACAATCGGCGTGCAAAAGACATGGGAACCAATACATATTGAGAATCGAATTCTTCCTGAATGGTGAAAACACCTTTAGGAAAGAGATGATCAACAGTAAAAGCATCCATGGGGTTATGCCCTATTTTTGCATCCCGGCGAGGGACATAAAATTTGATGGGATCAATAAAATTCAGGCCGACACCCAAATTCGCAGCCACACCATATCCCAACACGGCATATTCGCGATTGCCTTGCTCCAAAATAAATTTTCCGTCAGGCATCATGGTATCAATCCCTGTCATCAGAGCAAAATCTTCACTAACGCCCTTCACAATAGCGGGACGCTGACGATTAGCATATTTCAAAAGAGCATTATCTTCAAGGGCTTCTGCATAAAACAGCACCTTATCCATCTCTTTGATTTGAGCAAACTTGGGGGAATCAGGAATAAATGTTTTGCCTGTTACGGGTAAAATCTTAAGATCGGGATCGAAACTTCCAAAAAGATCACTAACTAAAACATTCAGACCATTAAACGCTGACAAAACAATGATTAAAGCCATTGTACCCAAACTCACACCAACAACCGATATCATGGAGATGATATTGATTACATTCTGTTTCTTTTTTGAAACAAGATAACGCTTGGCTATGTAGAAAGGTAAATTCAAATACGTGACTTAAAAAGGATCGTCTGAATGATTTAATTGAAACACCGTATTATTTATCCAAAAGGGAATCAATATTGGCGATATAATCCAATGAATCGTCAACATAAAAACTTAGTGCAGGAACAACTCTCAATTGTTTCCCCACACGATTCCCCAACAAACGACGCAAATTTTTCGTTTGTATCTTCACCTCTTTCAAAACTGATTCGGCCTGATCCGAAGGAAAAATACTCAAATAAACCTTTGCCAGCCCCAAGTCAGGACTAATTCTTACACGTGTAACAGAAATCATCTTCCCCTGAAAAAGATTACGGGATTCCATCTGAAAAATCTCACTCAAATCTTTTTGTAACAATCTTGATATCTTACTCTGTCTGGTTGATTCCATTATATATAATTTTCTTTGTTTCTAATTTATCTTGGCAAAGATAAGGATTAATCTAGAATAGATAGTATGGCTTTAGTATTCAAGATTTTTATTTCAAAAAAAATCTGTTGTGAAACAAAAAACAATACTTATTGAACAAATATATCACCTATTTTGGTCTAATAAATCAAACTTTTAACAAAATAAATTCCCTATATTTAAACTTATAATTTACCAGTTATTTGCTAACGATAAGTTTATATATGCCTCTAATTAATTCCATTGTTTCCTGGTTTAATACCAAACGTCTTTCGGAAATTGATTTCGCGAAAAAATACCCCATTGAAACCCAACATGAAGTTTTAACCAAGCTTCTAGATACTGCCAGAAATACAGAATGGGGAAACAAATACGACTTTCAATCGATTAATGCCCTTAATCAGTTTAAAGAACGTTTACCCATTCAAACTTATGAAGACATTGAACCCTACGTAGACAGATTGCGTCAGGGGGAACAGAATATTTTATGGCCCAGCGAAATAAAATGGTTTGCCAAATCATCAGGGACAACCCATTCTAAAAGTAAATTCATTCCGGTCAGTAAAGAAGCCATGGAAGACTGTCACTTTAGAGGTGGCAAAGATATATTAGCGCTATACACATCCCTCTTCCCTGAAACAGGTATCCTAAAAGGTAAAGGTCTCACTTTAGGTGGATCGCATCAGATAAACAACCTCAGTAATGAATCGTATTTTGGTGATTTATCAGCCATTTTGATTCAAAATTTACCTTTCTGGGCTCATTTTATCCGCACACCGGATTCAGCCATCGTTCTTTTGGATGAATGGGAAGAAAAACTCAATAAAATGACCGAGGCAACTCTCAACGAGAATGTCACCAGTCTTTCAGGGGTTCCCTCCTGGTATTTGGTTTTACTTAAACATGTCCTGAAGGTTAGCGGAAAACAAAGTATACACGATATCTGGCCTAACCTGGAACTATTTGTGCATGGGGGTGTCTGTTTCGATCCTTACCGCAACCAATTTAACTCGCTACTTGCTCCTGAAAAAATGAATTATATGGAAACCTATAATGCATCTGAAGGTTTTTTTGGTATTCAGGACGATTTGAATGACGAAGCCATGTTACTCATGCTTGATTATGGCATCTACTATGAATTTATTCCTTTTGAAAATATTAATGATGAAAATCCTAAAGTCCTAAGCCTTGAAGATGTTGAATTGCATACCCATTATGCCATCATTATTACAACCAATGGGGGCTTATGGCGTTATCAAATTGGGGATACAATTCGCTTTACTTCCTTAAAACCCTATAAATTTAAAATATCAGGTCGAACCAAACTTTTTATCAATGCCTTTGGTGAGGAAATTATTATCGATAATGCCGAAAAAGCCATGCAAACAGCCTGTACAAAAACAAATGCCATCATAAAAGATTATATTGGGGCACCTATCTTTATGGATAACAACAGAAAAGGGGCACATCAATGGCTGATTGAATTCGAGAAAGCTCCGGTAAACATTGATGAATTTAACTATATGCTTGACAATGCTCTAATGAATCAAAACTCGGACTACGAGGCAAAGCGATATAAAAATATTACTCTGGATAAACCTGTTATTACGATCGCCCGTCAAGATTTGTTCTACGATTGGTTAAAGAAAAAGGGTAAATTAGGCGGACAAAATAAAGTGCCGCGTTTAGCCAATAACAGAGACCTGATTGATGAAATTCTAGACATGAATCAGATTTAAAACGAAAATAATGAAGTTCCTAATTAACATTCTGTGCCTTATAAGCTCACTCGAAATTTGTGCTCAGAAAAACCATCAGTTTCTTGAAGTTGATCATCTGGGCAACATCTATACAACTGACGGGAACGAACTAAAAAAATATTCTCCGGAGGCTGAACTTGTATGCAATTTCTCTGATGCCCTACTGGGTGATATCACGTCTGTTGATGTCTCAAATCCACTTCGGCTGCTCTTATTTTACAAAGAATTCAATCAAATTTTATATCTCGATCAAACTTTAGCACCTATCGTAGATCCGATTGATCTGTACAACTATTCCAGCAATGAGAGTCAGCTTTGCTGCAATGCCTCATCCAGTGGATTTTGGATCTATAACGATGAAGACAATCAAGCTTTTAAAATCTCAAATCAAGCCGAAATTTTAAACAAAAGCAGTCTGCTATCTTCCTACTTCAAGAAAAAGACACCTACCAAAATGGCAGAATATAATGAGCAGCTTTATTTTCTTATACCCTCGGAAGGAATTTTGATCTTAAATAAATTTGGTCAATTTGTTCAGCAAATTCCCCTACCCAAAATAGAGGCATTTTGCTTTAATAATCAAAAACTCGTTTATTTAAAAAATGGGATCTGGTTTTCATACAATCCATTGACCACATCTGATTCAAATCTTTATGAGTTGAAAAATTCAGAACACAGTCAAAGCCAAATTCATGACAATAAAATCTACATTCTTTCGGCAAATCAAATCTCAATAAAAAAGCTAAACCCCTGATACAAAACTGCTCTGATTTTAATCAAAAAACTAGAAGTTGTATTCCTGAAAATTATTCTTAATTTTAGTTGAATTTTTCAAAAATAAAACTAAACATAACAATGCATATTGCTGTTGCAGGAAATATTGGGGCTGGCAAAACGACTTTAGCCGGGTTGCTTTCAAAACACTATGGATGGGAAGCTCATTTTGAGGATGTTGATGAAAACCCTTATTTAAATGATTTTTACGAGGATATGCAGCGTTGGTCCTTTGCACTGCAAATTCATTTTTTAAACTCACGTTTCAACCAGGTTTTAGCCCTGCGTCAATCAGGGAAAAAAATCATTCAGGATAGAACCATCTATGAGGATGCTCATATTTTTGCGCCCAACTTGCATGCAATGAATTTAATGCCTGAGCGTGACTTTCACAACTACAAAGCCCTTTTTGAGGTTATGAGTGGTTTGATTCAAGCGCCTGATTTGCTCATTTATCTTCGCGCATCTATCCCAACTTTGGTTGAGCATATCCAGGACAGAGGACGGGAGTATGAAGAAACCATCCGACTAGATTATCTAAAACGTCTGAACGAACGTTACGAAGCGTGGATCTCGAGTTATGACAAAGGCAAGTTGTTGATTATTGATGTTGATAATATTGATTTTCTTGGGAATCCTAAAGATTTAAGTGAGGTGATCACAAAAATTGATGCTAATCTTCATGGCCTTTTCGCCGATAATTTAGTTTAAATATACTTTTGCATCTCAAACTGCAAATTTTATCCGATACCAATCGGATTTACAATCAGAAAAAAATATCGCTATGCATATCGCAATTGCTGGAAATATAGGCTCCGGAAAAACCACACTTACCGAACTTCTTGCCAAACAATATGGCTGGGAAGCCCATTTTGAAGATGTTGATGAAAATCCCTATTTGAATGATTTCTACGACAACATGCAACGTTGGTCCTTCAATCTTCAGATTTATTTTCTAAAGAGTCGGTTTACACAAATCATGGATATTCGAAAGTCCGGTCGCAACATTATTCAGGATAGAACCATTTATGAGGACGCTCAAATTTTTGCACCCAACTTATTTGATATGGGTTTAATGTCAGAGCGTGATTTCAATAACTACTCAAAACTGTTCAAACTGATGGGCTCGATGATTCAGGCTCCTGATTTATTAATCTATTTGCGTTCTTCAGTTCCAACTCTGGTTGATCAAATTCAAAAAAGAGGTCGGGAATACGAAGAAACAATTCGTCTGGATTACCTTAAAAATCTGAACAATCGCTACGAAAACTGGATTAAAGAATATAACAGTGGAAAGCTCTTAATTGTGGATGCAGACAATATCGATTTTCTCAAGAATCCAAACGATTTGAATGCCATTATGGATCAGGTTGAGGCCCAAATTCACGGTCTGTTTTAAAAGAAATCAATAGCAAAAAACACAAAAGCTTCAAAATCACATTCGGTGTGGTTTTGAAGCTTTTTTTTTATCTCTCAAATTCAATTAGTAATCATTCAAATCCTCAAATATGGCAAATGATTTTAATTTGGTAAACCCCGGACTGTGCAAGGCATAAATATTTAAAATCCCCCTCAATAGCAATTTCAAATCATCTGAAGAGATATCCATCTGATCAATCAAACTCAGTTGTGTTTGCAATAGCTGATGAAACAAGTAACTGACTGCCTGACTCAAACAATGCGCATGTCTATTTTCAAGCGAAACAAATACCGCATTATCCAAATCAAAAAACGGTTTCGCATCTGACCAGTTATCATGTGGATAAAAACCCAAAAAACGGGTTAGGTTCATTAAAAAATTGAGGTGATAAGCTCTGGGAATATCTTCTACTTGTATAAGATAAGTGATGTGATCAGCTAAAAAACCAAACAGCTGAGTATCGCCTTCCTCTTCTTTAAGAACTTTAGATAACACCTCTGCTAAAAATAATACCAAAGGATTCTTATGCGCTTCAAAGTTTAAGTGGGGTGTTATTTCAGAGAACTGTGCCTCCTTAATCATCTGCAAGTTCTTTCCGTCTCTGTGAGACACATTCATATCCAACAAAAAAAGTGGTTGGAAGAGATTGAGTTTCGTTCTCGATTTCTTCGATCTGCCCCCCTTAATCATATAGCTCTGCCTACCGAATTTTTCGGTATAGGCATGCACTATAAGGCTTGTATCACCATATTTTACACAGGCTAGTATGACAGCTCTTGTTTTATGAAGCATTTCTATAAAATAGATTCAAGATTATCGAAAAGCATTAATATTACTTAGAACTTAAACTTTAAATAAAGACTTTTAAAATTAACCATATCAATCAACCAGCCTCACCTAACATCCGTAAGAACTAAGACTATAATGATCAATAATAAAAGGAATTACAAAATCTTATTTAAGCAAATATTCAACTAATTTACGTACCGCATTTCCTCTGTGGCTTATCTTATTTTTATCAGAAAGAGACATTTCGGCGAAAGAAACATCGTATGATTCCGGTTGAAATATAGGATCATAACCAAAACCATCTGTTCCCTTTTCTTCAAATAAGATTTCACCATTCACAATACCCTCGAATTGCATTTCTTCCCCATCAATAATCAAAGAAATCACTGTTCTGAATCGAGCTGATCGTTCATCAATTCCTTCAAGTTTATCCAAAACCTTTCTCATATTGTCCTTAGAAGATCGGGCACTACCGGCATAACGTGCAGAATAAACGCCTGGTTCATTATTCAAGGCTTTAACTTCTAAACCTGTATCATCGGCAAAACAATTCAATCCAAATCTTTCATAGATGTAATGGGCTTTCTGACTGGCATTTTCTTCAAGTGTTTCATGATCCTCAGGAATTTCGTCCTGACAATTGATATCTGATAAACTCAGAACCTGAAATTCATCTCCAAGCATATTTTGAATCTCAGTAAGTTTGTTTTGGTTGTTGGTTGCAAATACCAGCTTCATATTTAAAATTTTAATCGGTTTCTAATCTATTTCAAAGATAATGGCATTCTTCAAAAATCCTGTGCTTCATAAAAACTTAGATTTGAATTCAACTAAAATCAGTTCGGTTTTTACGAAAAAAAAATCCCGATTCAAAAGAATAGGATTTAATCAACCAATATTTTAATTCTATTTAAAAGGTGTAAACTTCCATAAACCTGGTGTAGGCGTGATACACATAACCGGTATTTTCTCACTATTCGCGATCAAATAATGACTTTTAGGGGTTGTGAAGAAACTTCTGTATCCGCCGGCTTTTTTGGTTAGATTCAAAATTAAATCAACACCAAATTTGCGGGAAAAATTGACGATGGAATTATTAAAATCATAAATACTAAAGCATTCCGTTTCAAAATCAATTTTCTCATTCTTTAGAAAATTCTTTGCAAAAGAAACATTACTAAATATCTTTTTATTCTGTCCAGACTCCTCAAATTCAGGGTATGCCAGATAAACTTTGAGGTGCATAAATCTGGATAAGAATGAAATCCATCTCAATAAAAGTTTACTCTCCTTTCTTTGATCAATAGGACAAACTATAGAAAACGTGCTTCGGGGATGCTTGGGCTTTTGAACCACAACAGATGGAATAACCGCCCCTGAAAGAACATTTAAAATATTTGTTCCAATATATTTCTGAATGCCTTTAAACCCATCAATCCCAACAAAAATCATTGCGGCTTGATGTTTATCAGCGGCTTTTTTTAAGCCTGAGTGAAAACTTCCCACTTCAACTATAGTGCTAACTTGTTTTCCTTTTTTTTCTAAAACATCGGCAGCTATAGCATCGAGCTTACTTTTAGTTTCTTTAACAAGGGATTTCTTTTTAACAACATAAATCAAACAAATATCAAGCTTACTTTTCGACGAATAAAACAAAGCATGATCCAAAGCATACTCAGATACTCCCTTAAAATCCCATGGTACAAATATTGTTTTTCCGTCTTCTATCATCTTTTGTTTTTTTAGAATTTTCTTAAAACGAACGCTAATCGATACATGCATTTTACATGACAAACTGGCCTAAAATAGCCTGCTTTTAAGCAAATCCATTGATCACAATCCACGCTTTTGCATAAAAGTTGAGCAGCATAAATCTAACAAAACAAAAAGGAATATCAAAAACAATATTTAATCTTATGCATCAAATAATGCTCACGAATATGCTCATAATTAAAGCACCCCACCTTATTCCAAAAGAAAAAGGATTACGATTCAATAATCATAATCCTTAACTAATATAGAGTCAATCTTATTTGTAATTCCCATACAACCACAGATCTTTTCGTGGACTGATACACAATACAGGAATCTTCTCTTTATTGGCAAGTAAATATTGAATTTTGTCCACAAAAAAGTAATTCTGAACTTTGGGTTGTCGATTGGTTATGGTCAAAATCAGATCTGCTTGTTTTTCCTTGGCGTAATTAATAATTGCATTATTAAATCCTTTAGCATCAAGTTTCACTTCATCATAAATCATCCTAAGACCTCTCAAATAATTTTTAGAAAAGTTGACATTAGCCTTCGTTTTTAATCTTTTCTCAGGCATTTTATATTCCGGATAAACCAAAGAAATATTGGCTCCAAATAATCTTGCCAGATAAGTCACCCAATACAAAACCTCTTTGCATTCTTTACGCGAATCAATTGGGCAAACTAAGGTGAAACGACGATGCTTTTCTCGGGGAGCCTGCACAATCACAAATGGAATTACAGAATTTGTAATGGTTTTCAGAACATGACTACCAACATAATTCTGAATACCCCTGACCCCATGAGTTCCTATAAATACAACCTCAGCTGATATTTCAATCGCAGCTGCTTTTAAACCAGACGACACGCTTCCAACCCGCACCATCATATCTACACGCTTACCTCTTGTGTGATAAATATGATCGACCTCTCTTTGCAATTTAGCTTCTATTTTTCCAATATCAGATTCACGTCTTACAATATGGATCAAACAAACTTTTAAATTGGTTTGATAGGCATAAAACAAGGCATGATCTAAAGCAAGTTTAGAATACTCAGAAAAATCCCAACCAACCACTATTGCTTTCCCTCTCTCTTTCATATCAGTAGGATTTAATGTTAAAAAAACCTAACTGAAAGATACTAAAGAAGGGCTCTCTTCAAATTTCTATCTTGTCATAAATCAATCTGTTCCAACCCCTCATCATCTCCCCTTAAGCTCTGATATATAAAATACTAAGACTCCCTCAGTTTCCAAAGAACATTTTGACGACGAAATAAAGATTTAACCCCAAACGATCGATTCAATCCATAACAATTCACTTACAAATTGAATATTCCCCCTCGATACATGTAACTCTAACCTCTCCCAGCCTTTACAGATATCGAAATAAAGGTGAAAATCTGATTTTGATGAATGTTGAATTTTGTTTTCAGAAAACCATTCGCTTGAGAATAATAAAGCTTTTGAAAAAAAACTTTCTAATTTTGTCTCTCAAGCTAAAAAAAAGAATCAATGCCTAAAAAATTCCTCATTATTCGCTTCTCTTCCATTGGCGACATTATTCAATGTATGACTGTTGTTGATGGTATTAAAAACCACTACCCCGATGCTGAAATACACTGGATTGCCCGAAAAGATATGTCTTCGTTTCTGGCTATGGACAATCGTATTGCTAAGATTTGGGGTTTCGACAGAAAAGCAGGATTTAAAGGACTGTGGAAACAAGCTCAGGAATTAAAAAAGGAAAAATTCGATTACATATACGATGCCCATAGTAATATTCGCTCTATCGTTCTAAAAACTGTACTTATTCCTCGTTGGAAAAGGTGGTTCGGCATAGGCCCCAACTATGCTCTCCGTAGCAAGGACAGAATCAAACGCATCCTTTTATTTAAATTTCGAATCGATAAATTTCCAATGCCATTCAGAGGCATGCTATCCTTTAGAAAACCTCTCCAGAAATGGGGAATTACTGATTTTACCATCAACAAAACTGATTGGTATTTCCCTGAGGATCTTAAAGAAAAAATTAACTCAAGTATTGTGAATTTTAAGGATAAGGATGATCGAAAACTAATTACACTTGTCCCTTCTGCGGCTTGGCCTATGAAACGCTGGCCCGTTGGACATTGGCAAAAACTCATATTGAATCTACCCAATTACAAGTTTCTAATTTTGGCCGGGCCCGATGATTTATTTTGCAAAGAAATTCAAGATACAGCACCCGACCGGATACTGAACCTTATGGGTAAAACCAATCTGCTCGAATCCTGTTATCTGGTACAAAAATCCCAACTGGTAATCTCAGGAGACACGGGCTTTCTTCATGCTGCAGATAAATTTGGCATCAAAGGCCTGTCATTGATGGGACCAACTGCCTTTGGGTTTACAAGTGGTGAGCAAATTAAAACTTTGGAAGTTGACCTAAAGTGTCGCCCCTGTACCAAAGATGGATCTGGCAGATGCTCACAAGATGTGTATCAAAAATGCATGATTGACATTACTCCTGAATGGGTAGCCAGAGAGGCTTTAGAAATGATCTGATTCGAAAAAATCTAAAAAGGCGTCATAATACTGGATCACTGGTAAAAGTTGGGTCTGCTTTAAATTGATCATATCTTTGGGAGCTTCAATTTAAAACCATTAACCTCTTATGCAAAAATCCTTATTATCACTCTTTTTCCCAGAGGGTCTTTTAAATTA
>NZ_SAXA01000022.1 GCF_004122035.1 Ancylomarina salipaludis | reverse complement strand
AGATGAGATTTCTTTAAAGGGTCGTTGGAGACGACAACGTTGATAGGCCACAGATGTAAAGGCAGTGATGTCAAAGTCGAGTGGTACTAATTACCCATAAGCTTATGAATGCTGAGGTCCATGGTTGGATTCTTCGCTGAAATTACAACTACTTTTTTTTCAATATGTCTATGATATTTGTTTCAGCTAGTGAACACTGCTGATAACTGAAGATTTTCAGGTATCTATAGCAATGGGGTTCCACCTCTTCCCATCCCGAACAGAGAAGTTAAGCCCATTAGCGCCGATGGTACTGCCAAGTGGTGGGAGAGTAGGTCGATGCCAACTTTTAAGCGTCTTATTCCAAACGGAGTAAGACGCTTTTTTTATGCCCTTAATTTTGGATTACAATGTGATACCTTAATCTAAGAATCAAATAATTCAATCTCCGGAGTTAGTATTTTACATTAATATTAGTAATTTGATTTTGAATTTTTATTAAAGTATCCTGTTTTTAATGTTAAATTAATTTTACGGATAATTATTTGATTTGCAACACAATCTATCCTGTTTACTTCGTCTGTTTATTACGTCTTTTCGTCAAGTATTAATGTTTTTTAACCGATAAATTGTTAAAAAGTAATTTTCTTACTGACACTTTCCTTATATTTGCAGGCTATGAAACAAATTTTCATATTAATCATATTTACCCTGTGCTTGAGCTCGTCTTTGACAGCACAAACTGAAATCAATTCTCTTAAGTTAGGAAACAAAGGAGAACGTGGTTTGAGACCTGATGGAGTAAAGCGTGATGGAGAGAAAAGTGAGATGGATAGTCTAGGCTATAATAGCGTTGAATCCCACATCAATACTTGGCGACTATCAGATTACGGAACTCGTAAATCCATCCTTCATGTGGATACTTTATTGGGGAATATCCATAATTTCAATCCAATTTATCAGAGAAGTATTGCAAATTCCTATCTAGGAAATTTAGGTTCACCTTATCAGAGTAATATTTTTATCGATCGTGTTCGTAATGAATCATTCATGTTCTTCAATACTTTTGAAGCTTACATGAATATGCCCAATGAAATTCTATTTTTTAATACGACGACACCTTTTACTAGTTTCTTTTATGAAACTGCTGGATCGAAGGATAAGGCAGAGAATAAACTTCGAGTTTTACATACCCAAAATATTAATCCGTTTTGGAATGTGGGTATTAGTTTTAATTTGATTTCGAGTGAAGGTCAATATCAAAATCAAAAAACAAAACTTTACGATTTCAATTTGTTTTCGAGTTACGAAAAGGGCCGATATGGTGCTCATTTTGTATTGAATCAGAATAAGATTGATGTTAACGAAAATGGTGGCGTTAGCGACGACAAACAAATTAGCGACACCGTTATCGATCCTGAGAATGTTAGAGTGCAGTTGTCTGAAACGAAGAATAAGTTAGCTAACTTTAATTTTGTTGCCAATCAATATTACAATTTGGGAGTGGCTAAGGAGCTTATCACAGGCGCTGATACCACTCAAATTTATCCTGTTAGAGTGGTTCATGAATTGAATTTCGAATCAGATAATCGAAAGTTTAAGGAATCAGCTGTTAATCCTGATTTCTTTACAAATACCTATTTGAATAATAGTACAAGCGCCGACGAAACATCACTTAAGATGCTGACCAATGGTTTTCATTTAATTTTTAATGAGAATCAGAATAAGAAATTGAGTTTTGGGGCACGTTTAGGTTTATTAAATGAATTATCTACTTATAACCTTCGCTTGCCTGTTGGCGAGAACCAATATTCTCAGAAAGACAAGAATATCCATAATACCCAATTAATGACAAGTATTTTTCGCCAGACGGGTGAAAATTGGAATTGGAAATTTTCGGGAAACTACGTTGCCGAAGGGTATAATCAAAACGACTACCAACTTGATGGTGATATGACTTATCAATTTGGCGATACGGTTAACAGACATCAATTAAAAATTACGTCTCAGATTAAATCTAAGAGACCTGATTTTTTGATGGAACAATATTATGGCAATCATCAGCAATGGTCTTTAAATTTGGGTAAAAGCAATGAATTAGCTCTTGGATTAGAATATCAAATAAAGAAATACGGATTTAAGATAGGTGGCCAGATCAATAATATTGAGAATTACACTTATTTTGGTTACGATACATTAGTTTCTCGGGAAAGCAAGTCTATTCAGGTTGCAACGGCTTATCTTGAGAAAGATTTTAGATTAGGAAAGTTTACACTAAGTCAGAAAATCGTAGGGCAGAAGAGCTCTAACGAAGATATCCTGCCTTTACCGGATCTTTCAGTCTACAGTAATAATTATTATTCAAACACATTTTTTAATGGTGCCTTAGACATACAAGCAGGTTTCTCTGTTTATTACAATACTTCATTTAACGTTCCGAATTACATGCCATCAACTGGACAATTCTTCTTGCAAAAAGAGCGAGAATTAGGTGATTATCCAAAAGTTGATCTGTATTTCAATTTTAGAATTAAGCGTACACGTATATTTATCATGTACGAACACTTAAATGCTAAGATGGGTAGTCAAAACTACTTCAGCTCTCTTCATTATCCAATCAATCCAGGTATGCTTAAATATGGATTGCGATGGACTTTCTACGATTAGGAATAGCATAATATTTTGACCAACGGACATGTCGTTTTTTGGTTAGGTACCCGTTTTTTTTTAATTTAAATAACGGTAAGAAAATTCATATGTTTAAATTTAAATATATAAAGTTAATCATTCCTCTGATACTCATGATCTTCTTGCAGACGTGTAATCACAATCGACAAACGATACGACTACGTCAGCCAGATAAGACTGTGCTTGGACTTAAGCATATTAAACTTCGTGGGAAATTAAGAGTGAGCACTGATTACAATTCGACCAACTATTTCATTTATAAGGGTCGGGCAATGGGATTTCAGTATGAATTATTGAAAGCACTTGCTGAACACTTGGATGTGAAACTGGAATTAAATGTTGAAAATGACCTTTCATCGGCATTTGCAAACTTGGAAAATGGTGATATTGATCTTATTGGTATGAATCTGTCCATTACTCAAGACAGAAAAGAACGCTTTAATTTCACTTTGCCTCATAGTCAATCAAAACAAGTTTTAATTCAGCGTAAAGCCAGTGTGAACGATTCTGTATCCGTTGTAAGAAATCAACTCGAACTTGGTGATAAATTGATTCATGTTCAACAAGCTTCTGCTTATGTGGAAAGGCTGAATAACTTATCTAAGGAGATTGGTCGTTCAATTCATATTGAGAAAGAGGAAAATATTGAAGTAGAAGAATTGATTGAAAAGGTTGCTAATGACGAGATTGATTATACGATTGCCGATCAGAATGTGGCTGTTGTTAATACAAACTATTATCCCAATATCGATATCGAAACGGAGATTAGTTTTCCTCAGGATATGGCCTGGGCTCTGAGAAAAGGGAGTGATGAATTGACGGAAGCGATTAATCAATGGCTAAAGGGTTTTAAAGGGAGTGCAAGGTATAATCAGATTTATCGTAAATATTTCTTAAGTCCACGAATTGAAAAGCGTCATAAAAGTGAATATTTTACCCTAAAATCGGGTAAGATCTCTAAATATGATGAACTCATTAAAAAGGACTCCAAATTGATTGATTGGGACTGGAGATTGTTATCAGCTTTGATTTCTCAGGAGTCTCATTTTAATCCCGATGCCAAGTCGTGGGTTGGAGCCTTTGGTTTAATGCAGCTGATGCCTGAAACGGCTTTCCGTTACAATGTAGATGAAGATTCAAAACCAGAGGAAAACATAAATGCAGGTGTGAAGCATCTTAAATATTTAAGTCGTCGACTGGATAAAATTTTAATTGACAAAAAGGACAAATTAAAATTTATGCTGGCAGCTTATAATGTTGGATTAGGCCACATTCTTGATGCCAGAAGACTAGCTAAAAAAAATGGTCAGGATCCGGATTTATGGAAAGGTAGCGTAGAGTATTATCTTTTAAATAAATCAAAACCGGAATTCTATAAAGATCCGGTTGTGAGATATGGGTATTGTCGTGGTGAAGAGCCGTACAAGTATGTGAATAATGTTTTATCTATTTATGAGCATTATAAAAATACGGTCTCACTCGATGAGATTAGCTCGCTTGAGTAATTCTTCGAGTTCTGAAATAATCATAGCGGTTGCTCCCCAAAGTTTATGACCTTTGACTTCGTAGTAAGGGGCTTTAATTTCAAAGCCATTTTTATGAATTATTTCTTCATGTTTGTTATCATTTCTGAATAATTCCTGAATATCGGTTTCAATTATTTGATGGACTTCAAAATTATCAGCTTTGAATTGGGGTAATCCTTCGTAATACCCGACTATGGGTTGAACTTGAAAATTACTGATTGGTATATACAAGCCGGTAATAGGCCCAATAATATGTATTTTGTCACCGCAAAGACCGAGTTCTTCTTCCGTTTCCCTGATAGCTGTATTAACCAAATTTTTATCACTAAGCTCATATTTACCTCCCGGAAGACTAATTTGCCCACTATGGTTGTGATCGCCATTGCTTCGTTTTATAAGTGGAAAGTATAGTTTATCACCTTTTTGATAAAAAAGAATGAGCACACTACTGTCTCTGGCTAAATTAGGGTCGTTTTTTTTATTGGAATGATTACGTATGGAAGGTGACATTTTTTGTTGTGCTCTGCTTCCTGGTAATCCATTCTGAATTTCTTTGATGAAATCTTCTACAAACTGCTCTATATTATTTATCGAATTGGGATGTATCATATCTAAAGGTATTTTAAACAACCATTAAATATACTGAAAAGCTCAATTCAAACTTCTGTCTGTAAGGAATAATTTATACGTGTGAGACTTGATATTGATTAAAATATTCAATAATTGAATCGTAATTTAGTCAAATCTTATCGCTTTACTTGGAGTAATTCTGGTAATCCAATACGAGGGAACAATCAACATGCTTACGGTCGCAATAAGTGTTCCTATATTTAATAGAAGAAGATGGATAATATTTAGGTTTATAGGGACTGTATCGAGATAATAATTGACAGGATCGAGACTAATTAGCTGAAAGTGATATTGAATCAGGCAAATTCCGATTCCAATCAGATTTCCCAGAATCATCCCTTTTCCTATAATCATTGCTGATTGATACAAAAATATTTTCCGAACCGACCAATTGTCAGTACCCAGAGCTTTTAGAATACCGATCATATTAGTTTTCTCAAGAATAATAATTAGTAAGCCTGAAACCATATTGAAGCCTGCAACCAGAATCATTAAGGCCAGAATAATCCAAACATTCAGATCGAGCATTTCGAGCCAGTTAAAAATTTGAGGGTATTTTTGTTTGACACTTCTGACTTTGAATGTCGACCCATCATCTGTGAATATACCAGCTACATTGTCGCTAATAAGTTCTTTAGTTTCTTCCAAATCTTTAAAATCATCCAAAGTGATTTCAATACCACTTACCTGATTGTCTGTCCAGTTATTTAATTTTTGAATATGACGCATGTCACAAATCACAAAGAGCTTATCGAATTCGTCCATTCCAGAGTTATAGATGCCTTTGATTGTAAAACGACGCGTCCGAACAGGTTGCTGAACAAAGTACAAGGTGAGCTTTTCGCCTAATTTTAAGTGGAGTAGTTTAGCCAGTTTTTCCGAGATAAGGATATCGTTGCTTTTAACTGAAGGAAGCATATCGATTATTTCTCCTTCAACCAACTTGTCTTTAAAAAATGCCCAATCGTAATTTTGAGAAGCTCCACTGAGAACCACACCTTGAATCTCGTTTTCGGTTTTGATTATGCCGGGTTTTGTGGCGTAGGTTTGTATGTGTTTAATGCCTTCAACTTGTTCCAATTGATCTATAGGAATCAGATTTTTATCAATGGGATAGGTTTCAAAGGAGCTATTATTGTCGTAATTACTGATCTGAATGTGAGATCCAAACCCGGTCAGTTTTTCGGTAATACCAGCTTTAAACCCCGTAACAATAGCAATTGCAAGAATCATCACTGATAATCCAAGGGCAATTCCCAGAGTCGCAATGCTAATAATAGGACGAGAAATCTGGCGGTCAGATTTATTCTGGTAGGTGATTTTTCTGGCAATGTGTAGTTCTAAATTCAAATCAATAATTTTTATCAGAGATTATTTTAAAAATCAACTACCCTTAAGTGTTAATAATAATTTAATTGCTAATTGTGTTAGATACAAAAATAGTAATTTCACACTTACTAAATCTAAAATTAGAAGAATGCTACGAAACAAAGCCAAACTCTTAACATTTATTTTATGTTTTTTGATTTTACAAACGGCCTGCTCACAGAATAAAGCCGATAAAATTAGGCCTGCAGCTGAATGTTTTTCGACTTATCAGTCAATATTGAAAGGTAAAAAGGTTGCGCTTGTTGCGAATCAGGCTTCTTTGGTTGGAGGTGATCATCTGGTGGATTTTCTTTTGTCAAAAAATATAAATTTGATAAAAATCTTTAGCCCCGAACATGGCTTTAGAGGAAATGTTGATGCTGGAGAAAAAGTAATGGATGGTATCGATCCGAAAACAAAGCGGCCTATTGTATCGTTGTATGGCAAACACAAAAAACCTTATCCTGACGATTTAAAAGGTGTCGATATGGTTGTTTTCGATTTGCAGGATGTTGGGGTACGATTTTATACCTATCTATCGACCTTGCATTATGTGATGGAGGCTTGTGCTGAGAATCAAGTTCCTTTATTAGTTTTGGATCGACCGAATCCGAATGCACATTATATTGATGGACCCGTTCTGGAATCGGACTGTAAATCGTTTGTTGGTTTGCACTCTGTGCCTATTGTTTATGGAATGACCATTGGAGAATATGCTTTGATGATAAATGGTGAAAAGTGGTTGAAAAATGGAATCCAATGTCAATTGACTGTTGTCCCTTGTGAAAACTGGACAAGAAACTCGAGATATGAATTGCCTGTAAAACCTTCACCAAATTTGCCAAACTATCAAGCGATTCAACTTTATCCTTCGCTCTGCTTTTTTGAAGGGACCGTTATGAGTGCAGGTCGGGGAACCGATTATCCTTTCCAAATTTATGGACACCCGAAAATGAATAAGACTAAATTTGAGTTTAAACCCAGAAGTATTCCCGGTGCGAGTAAAAATCCAAAGTTTAAAGGTCGAGTTTGCCAGGGTGAAGATTTAAGGACGATTAATATTGATAGTTTTCGATTGAAAAAGCAGTTGGATTTATCTTTTCTTTTGAAAGCCTATTCAGAATTGAAAGATTCAACTCAATTTTTTAATACATTTTTTGAAAAATTGGCTGGAACTAAAGGATTACGTCAGCAGATTATTCAGGGACAATCTGAAAATCAGATTCGAAAAAGCTGGCAGGGGAATCTTGATAAATTTAAGATGATAAGACAGAAATATTTACTTTATCCCGAAAATGAATAGAAATATTGGGAAGCTATTTAAATTTGAGTCTCATAATTTAGAATCCTTAAGAATAATATTTAACTTGAATCTTATTTATTCTAAAATTAAAGAAAATGGCATTTACCTTACAATTGTCTGATAAAGCACCAGATTTTAAATTGCCTGCAACCGACGGGATTTTATACAAGCTTTCCGATTTTAAATCGTCGAAATTGCTGGTCGTTTTTTTTACTTGTAATCACTGTCCTTATGTGATCGGTTCTGATGAAGATACGCGTGCAATAGCTGATAAATACATTCCGCATGGGGTTGAGTTCGTGGCTATCAATTCCAATTCTGCTAATACTTACCAGGAGGATGATTACGATCATATGGTCGATAGGATGGAGGAATACGATTTCCCGTGGGTGTATTTGCACGACGAAACGCAAGAGATTGCGAAGGCTTACGGAGCTTTAAGAACGCCACATTTTTATCTTTTTGATGAAGCAAGAAAATTGATTTATACGGGGCGTGCAGTCGATAACCCCAAAGATATATCTAAAGTTCAGGTTAGAGATTTGGAAAGAGCCATTGATGAGTACCTGGCCGGAAAACCGATTTCTGTACCGTTGACAAATCCGATTGGATGTAATGTGAAATGGGATGGAAAGGATAAGCATTGGATGCCTGTAGATGCCTGTGATTTGATATAAAAACAAAAGGCTGTTCAAATGGAACAGCCTTTTGTTTTTAATCGATATTTTATTTAGATCGTTCTTCCTGGGTAAACTTTAAGCGCTTCAGCCAAAGTTTCCATTGCTTTAGCGAGTTCTTCTTTTTTAAGAACGTAAGCAACACGAACTTCGTTTTTACCTAAACCAGGTGTTGCGTAGAATCCCGTAGCAGGTGCAACCATTACAGTCTGGTTGTTGTATTCGAACTCTTCAAGAATCCACTGTGCAAACTTATCTGCATCATCAATCGGAAGTTTTACTACAGTATAGAAAGCACCTTTAGGTGTTGGGCAATATACGCCTTCCATCTTATTCAGGGCTTCTACAGTAAAGTTACGACGATCGATGTATTCGTTATAAACTTCGGTGAAATATTCAGCTGGAGTATCAAGAGATGCTTCAGCAGCAATTTGACCAAAAGCTGGAGGACATAAACGAGCTTGAGCAAATTTCATTGCAGTGCTGATAATGTCTTTATTTTTAGTGATTAATGCACCAATACGTACACCACATTCGCTGTAACGTTTCGATACTGAGTCCATAAGAACAACATTTTGCTCTAAACCTTCAAGGTTCATCGCAGAGAAATGTTCTTCGCCATCGTAACAGAACTCACGATATACTTCATCAGAGAACAAGTACAAATCATGCTTAAGAACAAGCTCGCGTAATTGATCTAATTCTTCTTTTGAGTAAAGGTATCCTGTTGGATTATTAGGGTTACAAATAACGATCCCTTTAGTCTTAGGTGTCATTATTTTTTCAAACTCTTCGATTGAAGGCAAAGCAAAATCGTTCTCGATGCTTGATGTGATTGGCTTAACGACAACACCCGCTGCAATAGCAAAACCGTTGTAGTTCGCATAGAATGGCTCAGGAATGATAATTTCATCACCTGGGTTCATACACGACATCATTGCGAATGTAATTGCTTCAGAACCACCTGTTGTAATCAACATCTCGTTTTCGTCAACATTAATTCCGATGTTCTGGTAATACTTAGCCAATTTTTTGCGATAAGAAATATTACCTGCTGAATGAGAATATTCAATCACTTTTTCAGTGCAATTTCTAATGGCTTCCATTGCAACCTCAGGGGTTTTAATGTCTGGCTGACCAATGTTCAAAGGGTATACAGTTCGACCTGCAGCTCTTGCAGCTTCTGCATAAGGAACCAATTTACGAATTGGCGATTCTGGCATCAAGCGTCCTTTATCCGAAATTTGTGGCATTTGTTATGTGTTTTTTATAGCAGTCAGATCGCTTCTCAATGTTTAAGAACGTCTTAAACGATGACTTGCATCCAAGCACTAGAATTGAGTTTTGTTTAGAACTTCATTTGCGCCAAAAGTAAATAAAAATCCAAGTAAAAAAAATGCTTTTCGACTTGTTTTGGAAAAAGAGTCTAAGGCCTTGAAATTGAAATAAAAACAGGCTCTGTATTCTCAAATCTAAATCGTTTGTAATTTCGCATGGAATCAGAAACATAATACTATTGTAGCAATCGACAGACGTATCAGGTGATGAATAGGTATATCTGTTTTTATTTGTAGTTATTTGGATCGTTTTGTTTGTTTTGGTTTTGAAAGTTTTTTTTTAGCTTGACTGTAAATTGATCTGCCTGGATAATAAATTCAAATTCCAAGTGTAACGACTCTTTAAATCAGGGTATTATAGCCTTTGTTTTTCTAGTTCATTGTATATTTGTTTGACTATTAATTTGATATAACAGATAGGGTAAATCCAGTTTAGATACTCTTGTTAATGTTAACTAACCAAACCCAATTAGATAAATTGTTATGACTAAACACTTCCTTATTCTTAGTTTTTTCCTTCTGGTAAGTGGGATCTCCATGTCGCAATCGTATAATAATCCTGAAAGTATTGTATACGATCAGGCGGTTGATCGGTATTTTATATCGAATAAGGGGGGAAATACCATTGTACAATTAAACTCAGATGATAAGCTGACTAATTTCATAATTTCCGATTTAGATGCTCCCAAAGGATTATTGATTGTTGGGGATACATTGATTTCAGTTAATAATAGATCTGTTCAAGGTTTTTTATTATCCAATGCCAAAAGAGTTTTTAATGTTTTGATAGAAGGTGCAGTTTTTATGAACGATGTCACAACTGATAATAAGGGAAATCTTTATGTGTCGGATACCAATACGGGTGTAATTTTTCAGATATCGCTTAAAACAGGTGAATATTCAAGTTTGGTAAGCAATCTTAAAAATCCGAACGGTCTGCTATTTGATTCGAAAAGCAATGCCATTCTTATTTGTAATTGGGGGCAAAATGCTAAAATACAATCCTTCAACCTTACTGATTCCAGTTTACATGATCTGTTAACTACCCAATTGAATAATTTGGATGGTTTAGCAAAAGATAAAGCTGGAAATCTTTATGTCTCTTCGTGGGGGAGCAATGCTGTGTATCGTTTCGATCCATTATTTAAAAATTCCCCTGTTTTAATTTCGGAAGGACACAATGGACCTGCAGATATATTTATTAGACAGGATAAACAGATATTATGTATTCCCAACTTTAATTCTAATACTATTCAGTTTGTTAATCTTGATTAATCAACGAGAAATAAATACAATATGATTTTAAGTTTTGTGGTTGAAAAGTGGGCGATTAGTTGTCGATACGACTAATTGCCCTAAAATTAAAAACCTGCTGTAATAATACTACAGCAGGTTTTTACTATTTAGTTTACTTTCTTTATTAGGAAATAACCTCTTTAATTTCTGAGATGATTTTCTCAGCTAAAGCATTCGCTTTTGCTTCATCTTTACTTTCAGAGTAGATACGAATGATAGGTTCCGTATTCGATTTACGAAGATGCACCCACTCTTCAGCAAAGTCGATTTTTACACCATCAATATCGTTTACTTTCTCATTTTTATATTTTTCTTTCATGGCTACTAAAACCGCGTCAACATCAATTTCAGGAGTTAATTGAATTTTGTTTTTTGAGATGAAGTAGCTTGGGTACTCAGCGCGAAGTTCCGATACTTTCTTCCCTTTTTTTGCCAAGTGAGTTAGGAATAATGCGATTCCAACCAGTGCATCACGTCCGTAATGCGATTCTGGGTAGATAATACCGCCGTTACCTTCGCCACCAATAATGGCATTCTTAGCTTTCATTTCGGTTACAACATTTACTTCACCTACGGCAGACGCTGTGTATTCACCATTATGAGCATTTGTTACATCAGCCAAAGCTCGAGTCGATGACATATTGGATACGGTGTTTCCAGGTGTGTTTGCTAAAATATAATCTGCTACTGCTACAAGTGTATATTCTTCACCAAACATACTGCCATCTTCACAAACCATTGCCAAACGATCGACATCAGGATCGACTACAAAACCCACATCAGCTTTACCAGCTTTCATTACATTGGCAATTTCAGTCAGATGCTCAGGAAGAGGTTCCGGATTGTGTGGGAAATGACCATTAGGCTCACAATAAAGCTCAATGATATTTTCTACACCCAAAGCTTTTAAAAGTTGTGGGAGTACAACGCCACCAACCGAATTTACAGCATCGATAGCAACAGAGAAATTTGCTTTTTTGATGGCTTCGACATCAACGAGTTTCAGGTTTAGTACTTCCTGAATATGTCTTTCGTTATAATCATTAATATGAGTTACTTGTCCCAAATCGTCAACTTCTGCAAAAAGGAAATCTTCTCTGTCTGCAATTGATAAAACCAATTTACCATCTTCATCGTTAAGAAATTCCCCTTTTTCATTTAGTAATTTTAGGGCATTCCATTGTTTGGGGTTGTGACTTGCTGTCAGGATAATTCCTCCATGAGCTTGTTCCCCAGTTACAGCAATTTCGGTAGTTGGTGTTGTTGCTAATCCAATTTCAACCACATCAATACCTAATCCCATTAGCGTACCGACTACAATTCGATCAACCATTTCACCCGAGATACGAGCATCGCGCCCCACAACAATTTTTACACGCTGACCTTTGTGACGTCTAATTGCCCAAGTGCCATAGGCTGCTGTAAATTTTACAATGTCCAGAGGACTTAATCCGTCGCCAACTTGCCCACCAATGGTCCCTCTAATTCCGGATATCGATTTAATTAATGCCATATTTTATATTTTTTGAGTTACAATTTTGGATGGAGAAGTTTGTAAGTGTAAAACCTTCTCCTGATTTTTTTTCGAAAATCATGTAAAAATAATAAACTATTAGATTGAAAACATAAGAATGGAAGCAGATTATCAATTTTATTACTTTCCATTTTTTTCTACTTCTTTGTGATAGGCTTTCCTGAAATACAATTTGTATGAATTGATTATCTTTTTTCTTTATCCTTATTTCTACTTTATCCTTGTTTATCCTTTTTCATTGATATTGAGTAGATATTTGCTGATATTTGATAACTTTGTAGGCTGAATAATAACGAAAAGTTGTTAAAATAATGGAAGATAAGAAATACGGAAATAAGCAAAGAGGAAAGCAGTCTTTCCGTTCCAAGAGAAATGATGAACCTCGTTCTTCTGAGTCAAGATTCAAGAGAACTTCAAACTCATCTGATAGAAGAGATGGTGAAGGGACTGAATTTTCTAATAAAAATTCTGATAGAGCTGGTCGTTCAGTTTCTGGTGAGGCTAGAGAAAACAGATCACCAAGAACATCGGACAGACTTGAGTCTGCACATAAGAAAAATAAAAAACCTTATAGAGGTAAAAATAAACCAACAACTCAAAGAGAGGAAAAACGTCCTTCTGGTTTGCGTGTTGGAAAATCTGTTGTTCGCGAAGAAAAAGAAGAATTTTCACATAAGGGGACAGAAAGAAGCTATAAGGATAGAAAGAGATTTCAACACAGAGACAAAGCTAACCGCCCGGAAAGAACTTTCGAAAAGTTCGAAGACAGAGCTGAGGGCGAAGAAGGATTTCAGGTTAAGAGTAAATATTCCAAGAAGAAACAATTGGAATATAACCGCTTGAATGGCCCGGCTGATGGAATGATGCGTTTGAATAAGTTTATTGCTAATTCAGGTGTTTGCTCGCGTCGCGAGGCTGATAAACTGATTGCTGACGGACAAATCATGGTGAATGGTATTACGGTTACCGAAGTGGGAACTAAGGTAAGCATGGATGATGATGTTCGTTTAGACGGGGTGCGTTTGATGGCTGAGGCTAAGGTTTACCTTTTGATGAATAAGCCTAAGGACTTTGTAACAACACTGGATGATCCAACAGGTAGAAAAACCGTAATGGATTTGATTGGTGATGCCTGCGAAGAGCGTATTTATCCGGTTGGAAGATTGGATAGAGATACTACGGGGGTTCTGTTATTTACCAATGATGGTAATCTGACTAAAAAACTGACACATCCTAGCTACGAGAGAAAGAAAATTTATCACGTTCATCTGGATCGTAATATTACCAGAGAAGAATTGCTTAAGGTTGTTGATGGTTTAGAGCTTGAAGATGGTTTTATTCAGGCCGATGAAATTAGCTATGTTGATCCTAAGGATAAGTCTCAAGTGGGTATCGAGATTCACTCGGGTAAAAATAGAATTGTTCGTCGTATTTTTGAACATTTAGGTTATAAGGTTGAGAAACTTGACCGTGTTTATTTTGCCGGACTGACCAAGAAGAATTTACCACGAGGAAAATTCAGATTCTTAACTCAAAAAGAGATTAATATCTTAACTCATTACTAGATTTAAGATTTAGATAGAAATTAAGCCCATCCGATTCAATCAGATGGGCTTATTCATTTATAATGAGTTTGTGGACCTAAAGATTAATTACTTTAGAGGCATCAGCTTGCAGAGTAATAATATCCTGCATGGTTCCTTGTATACCAACTTCTACCTTATCTATTAGTTTATAAAAATTCAGGCAGGTTTTGCAGATAATCATTTTTACGCCTGCTTCTTCCATTTCTTTTAATGTATCAAGCACCGGAGAACCTGTACAGGTTAATTGAACACCTGCATTATAAAATGTGATAATTTTAGGTAATTGTCCGTTCGTTAAAGAAAGTTTCAGGTAGTTTGAAATTAAGATCAGGCCTAATTCCTCATTGCCGGTACCCATTCCATTTTTATTGATCTGAACTAAAGTGTTGGAATTGTTCATATAATTTTAGCTTATTTTATATTGATATAGGCTTCATTGTCATTTTTGCGCTCAGAAAGCTCTCCTATTGATTCCAGATTGAAACCTTCTGCTTTCGCGACTTCTTTAAATGCAGCAATGTGCTCATTTTCAACAGCAACAAGTAATCCGCCACTGGTTTGAGGATCGCACAATAGTGATTTTTGCAATTCCGTAATTTCACCGATTAAATGGCCATATGATGCCCAGTTTCGGCGTGTTCCTCCAGGAGTTGATCCCTGTTCAATCAGTGCTTCTACACCTTCCATTTTTGGAACAGCCTGGAAATTAATTGTGGCATTAACATTCGAGCCTTCGCAAATTTCGCTTAGGTGACCTAAAAGACCAAAACCGGTTACATCGGTCATCGACTTTACATAATCCAGCTCACCGAAAACTTGTCCAACTTTATTTAAGCGACACATTAAATCAACTACGGTTTGATTGTTTTCGTGAGCGATCAGTTTCTTTTTCTCAGCTGTTGTAAACACACCTATTCCAAGTGGCTTAGTCAGGAAAAGACTGCAGTTTGGAGTTGCTGTATTATTTTGCTTGACTCTATTGGTTGAGACAATACCATTTACAGATAAGCCAAAAACAGGATCTGAAATATCGATAGAATGACCACCTGCCAATTGAATGCCGGCATCAGCGCAAACATCGCGAGCACCTTCAATAACCTGTTGAGCCAGTTCGGTTGGCAATTTATCCAAAGGCCAGGCTAAAATAGCAAGAGCCATAATTGGTTTGCCCCCCATGGCGTACACATCGCTGATGGCGTTGGTTGCTGCTATTCGTCCAAAATCGTATGGATCATCAACAATTGGCGTAAAAAAATCGGTGGTGCTAATGATAGCTGTCCCGTTTCCCAAATCGAAAACGGCAGCGTCATCTTTGCTATCGTTACCAACCAATAAATTTGGATCTTTTATATGAGGCGCACTCGACTTTAAGATAACTTCTAAATCTTTTGGCGATATTTTACATCCACAACCGGCTCCCGGACTGAATTGTGTTAACTTTTTAGTTTCCATCGAAATGAATCTTATTATATTCGAAATGATAATATTGGAGTGCAAAGGTAGGGCTTTTTTGTTCCTATGGTACTTGTTATATAACAAAATGAAAGAGGTAACCATTCAGGCTACCTCTTAATTCTATTGTATAAATTGGATCGTACTGATTAGAATGCACTGATCAATTCGTCTAAGCCTTTGCGTACAAATTCGCGTTTATGTCCTGTTTTAGCTCTGGCAGTCACTGCGGGGAATGTATTGTTATTGATATAATTCAGTGCTGCTTTTAGGTTTGTTTCATCAACATCACCCCAGTCATGTGTGATATCATCTTCAATTTCATAATCAACATTGATTCCATTAAAATAATACCCCTGATCATCTTTATCAGTAACATGAAAGGTAATAGGTAGAACCGCTAAGTTGAATTCAGGTACTTCGAAAACTCGCATGCCAACAGGTTTTCCGTGTGTTTGGGTTCCGATCAGTACGATATTTTCTTCTCCCATGTAAGGTTTCAGTGAATTAATGACCAATTCGCTGGCAGATGCGGTTCCTGAAGTGGTGATTACAAAGATTCGATTAAAGCCATATGCTGAGGTTTGATCTGAAAATGGCTCAGAAGAATTTACCGAACTTTTAGACTCATTGAAAATGTATTTTGAAAAGACTTCACCTTTATGTGTATTACCCGTTATAAGTGCAGCCAATTGATTGGCAATATCGGTACTCCCCCCTCCATTGTAGCGTAAATCGAGAACCAATTCTTCAGCACCTTCGCTTTTAAAATACTCAAATGCTTCGTTTAATTCGGCTTCTGAACTATCTAAAAAGCTGTCGAACACAAGATAAGCCACTTTTTTCGTCTGATTAGGAATCATGCTTCGTTTAATCACCGTGTTCTGATTCATCTCTTTTTTCGATAGACTCAACGTTTTTTGTTCGCCGGAGTTGTTTTCGAAAACTAAATCTACCTGCTCATTTGAGAGCATTTCTTTGATTTGATCTTCGGACATCTCATTAGTTGCTTGACTGTTAATTTCGACCAATTTCCAGGAACGGGTAATTCCTTCAGCATAAAGATCCGATTCATCGTATACCAGACTTATCCGAGGCACATTCTGCCCCTCTTCGAATTTGAGGTCGAAGCCATAGCCTTTATAGGTTCCATTGGCAAAATAGGCTAAAAGAACATCCAGATTTGCGATAAAACTCCATCTGTCCTGTGAGACTAAAAGATCATCGAAATACTTATTCAAATCCGTGTAGTTGCTGGCATCCAGGTTTGGAAGTTCATCGTTCCACAAATACCATTCTCCCATGATATCATCAATAACTTCAACGATCGTTTTATTACTTTTTTTATCGTCGTTATTATCATCTTTATTACATGCTGTGAAAGTAAAAAGGAGTATTAAAACAAATAGCCAGGTCTTATTAAACTTAAACATATGGGGAATTTTGAGTTAAAATATATTTTTTGCCCGATAAAGTTAATATTTCTATAGTAGAAGATTGTATGGGAAAAAGAAATTTTGGCTTCGTCTTATTATTCTGTTTGTGAGTTGACAAAATGAGATTTGGCAAGAAATGACTAAAGAGAGCTAATTTGAATCAATCATATTTTCAAGTTGTATTTATTTTATTTAAGCAAACGTTTTCGGTGTAAAATAAAGGTATTCAAGATAATAAGTTCTTTTATTATTGAGATTATTAAGGTAGTTTTGCAAGAAGAATATACAAATACAGAATAATCAAAATACGACAAATGGCTGATAATAAGAAAGCTTTATTGATGATCCTTGACGGATGGGGAATAGGGGATAAATCCAACTCGGATGTTATTTCAACAGTTGAAACACCATACATTGATAGTTTGTTAGCACAGTACCCAAACTCTCAGTTGCAGGCAGCAGGAAATTTTGTTGGTTTGCCTGAAGGTCAGATGGGGAACTCAGAAGTGGGGCATCTAAACATTGGTGCCGGACGTGTGGTATATCAAGATTTAGTGAAGATTAATCTTGCTGTAAAAAACAATACACTTAAAGATAACGAGCAGTTGATTAAGGCCTTTTCTACTGCTAAGAAAAATAATACAAAACTTCATCTTATCGGTTTGCTAGGTGATGGAGGTGTACACTCTTTAAGTTCACATGCTGTTGCTGTTTGTAAAGCGGCTAAGGCTTTTGGATTGGAAGATGTTTTTGTACACGGTCTGACAGATGGTCGTGACACAGATCCAAAATCGGGATTAGAATTTGTGAAAGATTTTATTGGCGAGATTGAAGGCTCTGCTAAATTGGCTTCATTGGTTGGTCGTTATTATGGTATGGATCGTGATAATAACTGGGAGCGAATTAAATTGGCTTACGATTTATATACCAAGGCTGAAGGTCAACCTGCAAATGATATGATTGCTGCGGTTGAAGCTTCTTATGCCGAAGGTGTAACGGATGAATTTATCAAGCCAATTGTAGCTGTGGATGCTGAGGGTAAGCCTTTGACAACAATAGAAGAGGGCGATGTGGTGATTTGTTTCAATTACCGTACCGACCGTTTACGTCAGATGACAACTGTTTTCTCACAAGAGAACAAAGCTGAGTTTGGTATGCATACCATGAATGTTGAGTGGTACACTATGACTTGCTACAATGCCAATTTCAAAGGCGTACATGTTATTTACGATAAAGAGAATGTACAGAATACACTGGGTGAAGTGGTATCTAAGGCTGGCAAAAAACAGATTCGTATTGCTGAAACAGAGAAGTTTGCTCACGTAACGTTCTTTTTCTCAGGTGGTCGTGAGGCTGAATTCGAAGGTGAAACCCGTTTGTTAACAGCTTCACCAAAGGTTGCGACCTACGATTTACAACCGGAAATGTCTGCTCCTGAAGTTGCCGATAAAATTACTGCCGAATTGAATGCGCAGTCAGCTGATTTTGTGTGTTTGAATTTTGCCAATGGCGATATGGTTGGACATACCGGCGTTTACGAAGCAATCTCAAAAGCGGTTCAAGCGGTTGATGCTTGCGTTAAACAAGTGGTTGAGGCTGCTAAGGCAAATGATTACGATGTGATTATTATTGCCGATCATGGGAATGCTGATTACGCTGTAAATCCTGATGGATCACCAAACACAGCTCACTCACTAAATCCGGTTCCATGTATTTGGGTGACAGAAAATCCAAAGAAATTGGAGAATGGTATTTTGGCTGATGTGGCTCCAACAATTATCGATATTATGGGACTTGAGCAGCCTGTTGAGATGACAGGTAAGTCGTTAATCGTAAAATAATTTTAGGATATTAGATGTGAGGCCTGAGAATCTGTATATCTCAAAATCAGGCTCAGGCTTTATGTCTAAAAATTCAGATCTTTATAAAAATACAAGAATCCGTATTATCTTTGCCGATAGTACGGATTCTTCCTTTAGGATGTGAGCCTGTTTAAACAAAGTGACTCATCTAAGAATTTGAGTCTTAAACTTTAAATATTTAATAACGTGTTACAGATAGGAAATGCCATAGTAAGTCTCGATGTGATTGAGAAGAAATTTATTTGCGATTTTGGAAAATGCAAAGGGGCATGCTGTGTTGAAGGAGATTCAGGAGCACCTTTGGAAGAGGATGAAAAAGCGATTCTTGATGAAATTTATCCTGTGATAAAAGAATACCTGACTGAAAAAGGAATAGAAGAAATCGAGAAGCAAGGAACTTCCGTTGTTGATGCTGATGGTGATTTGGTTACACCTATTATTAACGATAAAGAATGTGTCTACACCGTTTTTGAAAATGGATTAGCTTTGTGTGGTATCGAAAAAGCTTTTCTGGATGGTAAGATCAGCTATCGTAAGCCAATTTCGTGTTCACTTTACCCTATTCGAATTCAAAAATATCCTGAGTTTGATGCTGTAAACTATAACAAATGGAATATTTGTGCACCAGCGCGTGAGCTTGGATTTAAGATGGGAACACCCGTTTATAAATTCTTAAAAGATCCTCTGATTCGTAAGTACGGCGAAGACTGGTATAAAGAGTTGGAATACGCAGCCGAAAATTTAGAAGAAATATATCAGATAAGACGATAAATTTTTCGTTGGATTAAAAATATGAATAGCCGTAAGTTGGATTAATATCCGGTTTACGGCTATTTTGTTTTTATTTGATAATCGAATTATTAACTGATGAAGAAACTTCCAAAAATAATAATTGAGAGAATCGTTAAGATAATAAAAGACCAGCTTGAAATGTTTTTAAAGGTAAACGTCTTTATATAAACGGATCTCGCTGAAATGACTAAAAGAATTAGTGTTCCCAGTAAAAAGGGGATGGTCAATAATTCCTGAAATACGCCAATTATTGCAGCATTATAATTAAATACATAGCTATTTAGAAATAATAGAGTGAAATAAACCACACAGAGAATACTTAATCGAAATATTATAAAATCATTATTTATTTTATTCATAGTCATGTTTTAGAACTGAAATATTGCATCACTGACCTTATTATCTTGTAGTTCTGAGATTTCAATTGTTTCTTGTAATTGTGCGTCAGGTACACAGCCACTAAAACAGAACCATCTAGGGGTACATGTTATACACATTACATCATGAATATAACATATGGGATGTCCATAATAGCAAGGACCACTATAGTTTCCACAGCAACCATGCGCACTTCCACTTGGCCACCATGATTTAGTTCTACTATTCTCTTCCATAGCTGTAAGTTCTATTTTGTTCATTAAATCTTGAAGTGTGATTTTTTCTTCATCAAAACATCCTAAAACATCACTAAGTATACGTTCTCCAACTTCAGATGAAAAATTAGGGTTGTTATTTATAAATTTGATGAAATTTGGCACATTAATATCAATATCTTCATTAAATATAAATGATGTTTTGTTTAGCAAAAAACCTTGAGATACTGTTGAAATAAGTGGGAGTGTATTTTTCGAACTTTTAAAACTCGATGTAATTTTTCGTTTAGTTGTTTTTAACAGCGAGTAGTACATAATTAACCCCTGATTTTCGATCTTATTAATGTCAACTTTAGACATTGAATTAAGTTCGGAATTAATCGTTCTCATTACTAAGTATGATAATTTATCAATTGTTTGTAAAGAATATTTTTCAGAAAGTTTGATCGCATTCTCTGTGATGATATCAGCAATGAGATTTTCATTTGAGGGATCTATTTTCAAAGATTCATTAAAAAAAAATGATTTTGATCTATTTTCAATAGTCATATTCATGTTAAGTATATTGTTTTCTACATTAGCAATATATGAGATTTGGTTATTTTCTTCATTATGGCTTATTTTTATGGATTCATCATTTAGATGATCTTCATTTCGCATTTTATTGCAAGACAACAATATTACTACGAGTATTAAATAAACGAACAGTGTTTTTTTCATAATTATTCCATGGTTTAGTTAGATTATAAATTTATATATATTTTTTGTAAAATAAAAATTCGCCGTATTATGTTTTTTGTACACCAATGTTAAGTGTTAATATAGAGCCGGGTGAGTGATTTATTTTTTGTGTTATATTTATTCATTAAGTTTTATTAATATGAGTGTTGATTCTTGTTTTTATATCAGTGATAAAAGAGTTTTTTGTTTGTGAATGTACTCATGTAATATTGAGTGGAATATGTATAGAAAATAGAATATGATGCAATCAGAGATATCTTAAAGTTAAGCTATAAGATTGATAATGAAGGTTTGTGAATTAGCGAATCTAAACTATTTTGTTTTATAGATATAGAGTCAGTTTTTTTTGAAAATTTATTTGATAGTTGATAATTGTTAAAACTCACAGCCTGATTGTTAATTGAAAATGGGATTTGTATATTTACCACTCTAAAATTTAAACTCAATTTAAACACATATTTACATGGACAACATTAAAGGCTATATTGACGAGAATAAAGATAGATTTCTGGATGAATTATTTGGTTTGATTCGTATTCCATCGATCAGTTCGATTGAAGCAAACAAACCGGAAATGTATAAGGCTGCTGAATATTGGAAGCAACTGATGTTAGATGCCGGAGCTGATAAAGCTGAAGTTTTTGAAACTGAAGGCAACCCGGTGACTTATGGTGAGAAGATGATTGATCCTGCTCTACCAACCGTTTTGGTTTACGGACATATGGATGTGATGCCGGTAGATCCTATTGAATTATGGGATACAAATCCTTTCGAGCCAGTTGTGAAAAACGGAAAGATCTGGGCACGTGGTGCTGATGATGATAAAGGACAAGCTTTCATGCATGCTAAAGCTTTCGAATACATGGTTAAGACTAATAATCTACCTTGTAATGTAAAGTTTATGATTGAAGGTGAAGAAGAAGTAGGTTCACCTAATTTGCCTAAGTTCTGCGAAGAGCATAAAGACATGTTGAAGGCTGATATTATTTTGGTTTCAGATACAGGAATGATTGCTCCTGATAAGCCATCTATTACTACAGGACTTCGTGGTTTGATGTATTGGGAAGTTGAAGTAACCGGTCCTAATCGCGATCTTCACTCAGGATTGTTTGGTGGAGCTGTGGCCAACCCAATCAATGTATTGGCTAAGATGATCACAGAAATGGTTGACGAGAATGGACATATTACCATTCCTGGATTCTACGATGATGTGATTGAAGTAAGCAAAGAAGAGCGTGCTATGATGGCTGAAGCGCCATTTGATGTAGAAGAATATAAGAAAGCCATTGATGTGAAAGAATTGGCTGGTGAAAAAGGTTATACGCCTTCTGAACATACAGGAATTCGTCCATCATTTGACGTGTGCGGTATTTGGGGTGGTTACATAGGCGAAGGTGCTAAAACGGTATTGCCTTCAAAAGCTTATGCTAAAATCTCTACGCGTTTGGTTCCTAATCAGAATTGGGAGAAAATTTCAGTTCTTTTCAAAGATCATTTTGAGGCCATTGCTCCTGACTGCGTAAAAGTTGAGGTGACGCCTCTTCATGGTGGTCAAGGCTATGTTTGTCCGATTGATATTCCTGCTTATCAGGCAGCAGATAAGGCTTATACCGAGGTTTACGGTAAGCGTCCTGTACCTGTTCGTTCAGGAGGGTCTATTCCAATTATCTCTAGTTTCGAAGAGATTTTAGGTATTAAATCTGTATTGATGGGATTTGGTCTTGAGTCTGACGCAATTCACTCTCCAAACGAGAACTTCCCATTGGAACAATTCTTTAATGGAATCAATACCATTCCATTATTCTATAAGCACTATGCTGAATTGATGAAAAAATAAGTTTCAGAATATATAGTAAAAAGCACTCTCGATTAGGTTCGGGGGTGCTTTTTTTGTGCTTTAGGTAGCTTCTTATTTTAATAGATACTAAATAATGTTTTGATAAAAGTATAATTTTCTATTACGAACGAATAATTATTCATGATTTGAGAGAAAAAACAAATAAAATTTATTTTTTTTAAAAAGCGCTTATGTTAGCTTTGCTTACGTGGAGCGCGGATTAAAATTATACGATATAAAATTGATATGATGAATACATGTTTTATATTGTGTTAACAAACACCATTTTAGAGCTATTGTAGTGTTTCGAATAATTGGAGTGATTTTAAGATCTGCAGATTGCAACACGCTGATTATGTTTGATTTGGTTGGCGTATTGAGTTTGTTAAAAACAGTGAAATGTTGTATACTTGCTTCAGATACACTTAAAAAATATAAGGATATGAGAAAATTATTTCGAATGGTTGGCTACTGCTTGATGGCAGGTTTGATACTTTCATCTTGCGATAATGATGATAGTAAAATGGCTAAGATCAAAGTGAGCCTGGTGGATGCTCCTGCTGATTACGAGTCTGTTTTAGTTGATGTGCTTGATGTTAAGGTGAATACAGGCGAATGGCAGTCACTTGAAAATGTTGAAAAGAAGGTTTATGATTTATTGAAATTGACCAATGGAGAAGAAGCTTTACTTGGTGAGATTGAATTGCCTGAAGGCGAATTACAAGAAGTGAGATTGGTGTTAGGAGCGAACAATAAGCTTGGGGTAAATGGTGAAGAGCTGGATTTGGATACGCCTTCAGCAATGCAGAGTGGCCTTAAGATTAAAATCCATTCACAAATTGTAGCTGGAGTTACTTATAATTTAGTTTTGGATTTTGATGCAGCTAAATCTATCGTTAAAGCGGGTAATTCCGGGAAATATAACTTAAAGCCGGTTATTAGAGCTAAAATGGAAGCGATGACAGGTGCTATCAAAGGTGTTATTGATCCTGTAGAAACAGAATGTACTGTTTATGCTATTGTTGGAACCGATAGTATTTCAACTTATCCAAATGAAGCAGGAGAGTTTTTAATTCGTGCTTTAGAAGCAGATACTTATAAGGTTGTAGTTATCCCAACTCTTGAAAGCGGCTTGGGAGAAGTTGCTAAGGAGAATGTTGAGGTTGTAGTAGGAGAAATAACTGATGCAGGTACTTTTACTTTTGAAACTCCTGCTGAAACTGCGGCTTTTTAAAAGAATTTATTCATATCTTTTTATAAGGTAAGTCTGTGCCTTTATAAAAGAATATAAAAGCACTCTTGATTAGGTTCGAGGGTGCTTTTTGATATTCAAATCTTTCAATCAATTTATATTTGATAAAGGTCGCATGTCAAACACAATTAAATCAAAGACTTGTTCTTTCATTCCAACAAAATAGCTTATATTTGCAAATTCAAAATGTTTCGTGATTTTGGCTGTAAGATTTTGGTTTATTGTTGTTTATGAAAAACAATAAACCAAATTTCAAAATAACGAAACCTCATAATCACGATATGACAGAAAAAGTACCTCATAAATCAGGTTTTGTAAATATCATTGGAAATCCCAATGTTGGTAAATCAACCCTAATGAATAATTTGGTTGGAGAACGTATTTCGATTATTACGTCGAAATCGCAAACTACCCGCCACAGAATCAAAGGGATTGTAAATGGAGATGATTTCCAGATTGTATATTCAGATACACCCGGTGTATTAAAACCGAATTATAAGCTTCAGGAGTCGATGATGAAGTATTCAACTTCAGCTTTGGTTGATGCGGATATTATTCTGTATGTGACTGATGTGGTTGAAACGATTGACAAAAATGAAGACTTTTTAAAGAAAGTACAAGGTGCTACTGTTCCTGTTTTGTTGATTCTGAATAAAATTGATCTGACAGATCAAGCTAAGTTGCTTAAGCTATACGATCGATGGAAAGAGAAAATTCCTCAGGCAGAGATTTTCCCCATGTCCGCTAAGGAAAATTTCAATGTGGAAAATTTATTCAACCGTATTCTGGAATTGCTTCCTGAAGGACCTCCTTATTTCGCAAAGGATGAAGTGACAGACTTACCTTCTCGTTTTTTTGTAACAGAAATTATTCGAGAGAAAGTCCTGATAAATTACGATAAGGAAGTACCTTACAGTGTTGAGGTTGAGGTTGAGGAATATAAGGAAGAGCCAAAGATCATAAGGATTATGGCTGTTATAAATGTTGAGAGAACTTCGCAGAAGGGAATTATTATTGGGCATAAAGGTGCTGCTTTGAAAAAAGTAGGAACTGATGCCCGAAAAGATATTGAAGCATTTTTTGGTAAGAAAGTTTTCTTACAACTCTATGTAAAGGTTGCTAAAGATTGGAGAAGTAAAGATTCTCAGCTTAAGGGCTTTGGTTACCAGCAATAAGAGAATTAAATATAAGTATCCTTTAGGAGATGAGTGATAGAACAGTCTATGAGAGACGACGTATTCGCTCAGATAAATTTGAATGAAAATTCTTGAATTCTCTGTGGAAACAAGAATGATAAATAACTAAGAAATGGGCAATATAGTTGCAATTGTAGGTCGTCCAAATGTTGGAAAATCGACACTTTTTAATCGTTTGACAGGAACACGTAAGGCGATTGTGAATGAAACATCGGGTGTGACTCGTGATAGAAATTATGGTAAGGCTGATTGGAATGGAACTGAGTTTTCATTGATCGATACAGGTGGATTCTCAGTGAATTCAGATGATATCTTTGAAGATGAGATTCGTAAGCAAGTGATGTTGGCTATTGACGAGTCTGATGCAATTTTGTTTGTATTGGATGTTCAGCACGGTATCACAGATTTTGATGAGGCTGTCGCTAAGATTCTTCGCCGCTCTAAGAAAAAAGTTTATGTTGTAGCGAACAAGGCTGATAACAACGACTTGATTTATGCCGCCAATGAATTTTATTCACTGGGAATTGGTGATGTGATTTATCCAATTTCATCGGTTAATGGATCGGGAACGGGTGATATGCTTGATGCTGTTGTTGCTGATTTTATCGAGAAGCCGAAAGAAGAGGATATGGATCTGCCTCGTATAGCTTTTGTTGGTCGACCTAATGTAGGTAAATCTTCAACTGTAAATGCTTTATTGGGTGTTGATCGAAACATTGTAACCGATATTGCGGGTACGACTCGTGATTCAATTCATACACGTTTCCAGGGATTCGGACATGATTTTATCATGGTTGATACGGCTGGTGTTCGTAAGAAACCAAAGGTAAATGAAGATTTAGAGTTCTATTCAGTGATGCGTTCAATTCGTACGATTGAAAGTGCTGATGTTTGTGTTCTGATTTTGGATGCAACGCGTGGGGTTGAAGCTCAGGATTTGTCTATTTACGACTTAATAATTAAGAACCGTAAGGGCTGTGTTGTGATGGTAAATAAGTGGGATCTTTTGACCAAAGAAACCAATACTATGAAAGAGTTCGAGGCCGAGATTCGTAAGCGTTTGGCACCTTTCAATGATGTACCTATTATCTTTACTTCGGCGGTTGAGAAAGTTCGTTTGATCAAAGTTTTGGAATCTGCTATCACTGTGTATGAGAACCGTGTTCGTAAGATTAAAACATCAGAATTGAATAGGGTGATGCTTAAGGCTATTGAGAACTTTAGACCACCTGCAGTAAAAGGGAAATTTATTCAGATTAAGTATGTTGCTCAGTTACCAACATTTGCACCAAGTTTTGCATTTTACTGTAACTTGCCTCAGTATATTCGAGATTCATACAGACGTTATCTCGAGAATCAGATTCGTGATAACTGGGATTTTACGGGTGTACCGATTCAGATCTTTGTAAGAAAAAAATAATATTGATACAGGTAAGATATCCTGTTATTCAATACGATGCAAAACGTGTGTTTATTCCTAATGGGAATGAATACACGTTTTTTTATGCATTATTTATATAAATACCAACATATTGGTATTGCAGCATCATTTCTGTGCGACTATTTTTGTCATAACAAAACAAAGCCAAGAAAGCTGAGATCCAATGAAGATCAAGAAATCTTTTGCCATAATATTTCTTTTTTAGTGTTAATACTTCATTCGATTTCAGTTTTTCTATTTATACACGAGAGCTCTATTCAGACTTTTAGATCTGTTTTTGAGCTCTCGTCTTGCTATCTACAGAATAATGTGTAATTTAAATTATCAAACAATTAAAAAACATCATATGCGCATTACTAAGGATATGAAAATGGCGGATGTCATTCAAATGAATTACATGTTGATTCCTGTGATTTATCGTTTTGGAATCAACTTGGGTTTTGGAGATAAAACTGTAAAAGAGATTTGTGAAGAAACAGATGTTGATTTGAATTTCTTTTTGCAATTGGTTAATACCTATCACGATAAAGATTATTTTCCCAAAGAGGAATTACAATCGATACCTTCAAAAGACATTGTTGCTTATTTAAAAATGACTCACTCGAGCTATTTGAACGAAAAGCTTTCTGAAATTGAGGATTTGATAGAGTCTTTGCAGCATGCCGAAGCCGAAGATGAGAAATATATTTTACTAATTCGAAATTTCTTTGAGGGCTATAAAAATGAATTAACCGAGCATATTTTACACGAGGAGGAAGTCGTATTCCCTTATGTTTTGGCTGTTGAAGATATTTGTGCAAAGGGGTATATTTCTGATCAGAACAGGAAAATTTATGATTCTTTTTCTATTTCCAAATATCAGGATGCACATGATGATGTGGAGGAAAAGCTAATGGATTTGAAAACCATCATGATAAAATACCTGACGCCTCCTTTGAATACAAGTTTGTATCATAAAATCATTCAGTTACTTTTTATGTTGGAACAAGATTTGAATTACCATTCCCGAATTGAGGATAAAGTTCTTGTTCCCAAGATGATTTCGATGGAAAAGACGATTACTGAAATGATTTAACCTGAAGCTATGAATAATATTACAATTGTCGTTGCAGAAGCTTCATATCTGATTCAAAAAGGCCTGGAGGCTGTCCTTAAGAATCTTGGAGATAATCAAGTTGTTCAGAAGATGGATAAGGCTGAAGGTTTGTTTGAAAGCTTAAGCACCCTCAAACCCAATATACTGATTCTTAACCCAGATCTTTTTGAAGGAAATACGGAGTTGATTAAGAAATGTTGTGCCAAATTAAAGGCATGTAAGCTGGTGATTATTTCCAATAAAAAAGGAGATGAAGGGAAATATGATGAGGATGCTTTGCTGCACTATAATGATGGACAAAGCAAAATATTGGCTTGTTTAGAGGGGGTGAAAGATGAACTGGACAGAAAACAGAAAGTTGAGAGATCGGATGAGCCTATCAGTGCACGTGAAAAGAATATCTTAAAGCATATTGCTTTGGGGCTTACCAATAAAGAAATCGCCGATAAACTTTTTATCAGTATTCATACTGTGGTGACACATCGGAAAAATATCACCCAAAAATTGGGCATCAAATCCGTATCAGGCTTAACCGTTTATGCCATTTTAAATAATTTGATTGCGATGGATGAGGTCAAATAAAATATTAGGACTGAATCAGTTTGGGTATTTTGATGTAAAAACAACTTCCTTTGCCTAATTCTGATTCAACCCAAATTTCGCCACCTGCCTGAACCACACTGTTTTTAACAATGGCAAGACCTAGTCCCATTCCACTTGATTTTGTTGTGAAGTTCGGATAGAAAAGTCGCCCTTTAATTTTAGGATCAACACCTTTTCCTGTATCCGAAACCGAGCTAAGCCAATGATCTGGTTCTTCTTTCAATTCCAGGCTTATTTTTCCTTCCTGATCAACAGGAATTGATTCGATGGCATTATTTAAAAGGTTAACATAGATGCGAACAAATTGTTCCCGATCCAGACTTGCCATCGCTTTTTCAATTCCGTTTAGTTTGAGTTCAATTTCATGTGCATCATTTTTATATAGAGAAAGCACATGGATTAGGATATCTACCAGATTTAAATCTTCGGCTTTTGCTTCGGGCATTTTAGCAAAGTTTGAAAAAGCGGTGGCAATAGACGAAAGGGTATCTATCTGATGAATGAGTGTTTCGCTGACTTGTTTGAGATGCTTGCCCCAATCCGGAGATTGATCGTCGTAGCGACGCAATAGAAACTGAATGCTTAGTTTCATTGGAGTTAAAGGATTCTTAATTTCATGAGCGACCTGACGGGCCATCTCTCTCCATGCAGATTCCCGTTCAGATTGTGCCAGAAGTTCAGCTGATTGTTCCAAATCGAGCAGCATCTTGTTGTACACCTTAATCAAACTACCTATCTCATCATTTTTATTGTATTCAATTGCGGCACTGTGTGTTCCGAAACGTGTGCTTTGCAGTTTATTTTCGATGAGTCTTAAGGGTTGAGTGATTTTATTTGAGATAATCACAGAAACAAAAATGGCTATCAAAATCATAAACAAGTGCAGGTTAATACCTGTGAGAATCAAGTTAAACAACTCTGATTTCAGATCCTGACTTTTGATGAAGTAGGGTAAATTGATAAAAGCCAGTCGCTGATTGTTGGCATCAACCAAACTTTCATAAGCTGATAGGTATTCCATATGCCCAATCTTTTCTTTATGAATAAAATGGGTTCTTTCTTTATAGAATAACTGATAAAATGCTGAGAAGTTCATTTGTTGGCCTTGCAGCTTTTTCTCGAATATTTCGTGACGTGATGAGGCAATTAGTTTCCCATTAGTGTTGTAAAGATGTATGTCAGCAAAAATTAGATTTGATATCTGCTGTAACTTCCCGGTTATCACATTTTTATCGGCTTTGAATTCCAAATCCTGAATGATTTCTTGTTTGATAATCTGAAGTTTCTCACTCAGTTCTTTATTGTGTTTCTGGTTGAATTGTTCGATGTTGTAATAAATACTACCCCCTCCCAGCAGAATGAAGAAGAGCATTAAAACTGCGATAATGGAATATTGGATACGGTATTTAAAACTATATTTTAACCTCAATTGCCAGGGGAAACGTTCAATAAAACTAATGATGATGGTGAAAATGTAAAAAAGAATAAAGACGTAAGGTATGGTAATAAATTTCTTTAACCAGGTTATCTCAGGAGAGCTTAATACAATGGAACTCTCTCCAAAACGATAGATAAGATGAGAGTAATGATCGAGTTTTACCCAGGCATGGTTTTCTTTTGATTTACCAAAACCCGCATCGTTTAAGTAATAGTTGAATGTACCCGAAGAGGCAATGAGTTTTCCGTTTCGATATTTGCCATAGGAATAATCTTTACCAGTTGCCAGAACCTGAACTTTTTCATCAAGAAGAAGGTCGGGGTATCCCAAGCCTTGCGATCTGGATTTGGAATCGAGGCGAATATACAGCCGGTGGAGTTGAGCCTTTTCTGATTGAAATTCAAATATTCCAAGGTACGAGATCATACCATCGTATTCGTTTAGGTTGTAAAAGTTACTCCCAGCTATGATTTCTCCGTTTTTCAGAGTCATTTCTTCGAAAAAATCATAGCAGTTCCGAACCTGATTGTCTGGTTCAACATTTAACTCATCTTTTTCTCCACAAACAGTAATTTGTATATGGAATTGCTCCCAATAACCAATAAAGAAACGATTTTCAAGAAGGTTAATGATTTTATTCTCATTGATAATTGGACTTTTACAAAGTCGTTTTAAAAGGGTGTCTGATTTAATTTTCTTTTCAAGCTCGATGAGTAAGGTTTCAGAGGTAGGACTGTATTCAGAAGATAAGTTTAAGCTTTCGATGACACGAATCTGTTTATCTTTTTGTTCTGAAAAGGTATTTATTCTGTTGCTGATGAATATTGAAACGGCTAGTAGCAGACCTATAAAAAAAGTGTGTGAATAACTGAGCTTTGTATACCTTTCGATTAGAATTATAGCCAGTAGTAGTGTAAATTCGAATACAATACCCAATTGGTCGATGGGCATGCCTAATATTTTTTTCGAAAGCGTAAAAACGCCAAAGAAAATGATGATGGCTGCAAGTCTGAGAGGAAGGGATATTTTATCTTTAATACTTTTGTTGGTTAACTTACCCAGAAGGATGAGCCCGTAAAAAAGTTGTATTAGCACAATCAAACCAAATATGGAGTAGATCCAGTTGTTCTTAATCTCAAACATCTGGAAGGATAAACTCGAATCTAAAACCAGATTTTTGAATAAAATACTGATCGTTGCATATAAGAGTGAAAAGAATAACAGGTTGATAAATAAGAAAATATAACTAAAGACCTGAGCTTTGTTTCTAAGTAAAACCTGATGAGGAAAATACTTGGTGTAGGTATAAATGAAACTAAAGATAAAGAAGCTGTTTATGGCAAAATCGCCAAGAGAAGGGAAGTAGAATGAAGATGCAAAAAGCACTGGTGAGAACAGCTCCATACTCGAAAAAACACTGGGAATACCTCTGCTCAGCATGATATACCTTAGCCCAATCATTAATAAGCCAAAGACAAAAATACCAATGCTTCTAAACCAGATCTTCTTTTTAATTCGGATGATTTGTATGGCCAATAAAATTCCTAATAATAAACTTAGAAAGTAGAAATAAACGGCATTATTGTAATCTGCTTGGAATAGGAAATTATCTTTCTCTTTTTCAAGGCTGAAAAGAGCTTTCCCCTTTTTGTTCAGAATTGCATTGGGATCATTATCGTGAAAATGGATGATGTAAGAGTCTGATAAATCGAATGCCTTAGCGAAATGTTTTTTTAAGTATATATTTTCGTAGGCATATTTTTGTTGTATCAGAATAAGACCCAGAAATTGTTTGTTTTTATATTGGGTCTTCTTAATGTAGAACCAAGCGTTATCAATAAACTCAACCTTTGATTCAAACTTTTCGTGAATAATTGATAGAGGAAGGTTGATTGAATTGTTACTCCAATAGATAAGGCTGTCATTTTCGAGAGCAAATAATGAAAGTTCTTTTTCTTTGAGCAGATTCTCTTCTGTATTGATATTATCATTCTCAGGAATAAATTCATCTTGTTTGGACAAGGTTTCTGCTAAGTAGCTTGTGTATTCATCAAGCAAATTTTCCTTTTCAAGAAAAACTTTTTGAAAATGCTTGAGCTTTTTTTTCGCATTTTTCTCAGCATTTGCTTGTGAGTCGATTAGTATCCCGGTAATTAATGAAAGGGATAGAGCAACAAGCAAAAAAATGATGAATTTATTTTTTTTCAAGATTAAGGATATAAGTTACAACACAGTCGTTCAATAAAAATTGTTTCACAAGTATGATGCCAGTTGTATTGAAACATCAATATCTTAGTGGGGACAGATAAAAAATACAGCTCTTAAATTAGCATAATTTACTGAGATATCAAACGTGGTGGTAGGGCTCGTTGCGCAGAATTGTCATGGCTCTGTAAAGCTGCTCAGTAAAAATCATTCGAATCATTTGATGAGAGAAAGTCATTTTTGAAAGTGAAATTTTTCCTTGTGCCTGCTTGTAAACTTCAGGAGAAAAGCCATAGGGACCACCAATAACAAAAATGAGATTCTTAACACCACTTAGCATTTTTTGCTCAATATATTGTGAAAAGTCAGTGGATGAAAATTCTTTACCTCCTTCATCTAAAAGAATGAGCAAATCACCACTTTTTACCTGAGCTAAAATCAGTTCGCCTTCTTTTTGTTTTTGTTGCTGTTCTGAAAGATTCTTGGTGTTTTTGATATCAGGAATAATTTTCATCTCATAAGGCATATAGTGTATCAGTCTTTTCTGATATTCTTCTATTCCTTTTATTACAAAGTCTTTATCAGTTTTTCCAATGACAAGTAATGTGGTTTTCATATATATGGTGTTGTTTATTGAATCATTTTTTAACGCTTAAATTTAAACGTTGTCTTTTTTTAAATTGATCTGTAATTCTGTGACAAAGATAGCTTCAGTCTGTTTGAAATAAAATATAAAGGTGGTGTTAATCATGATAATATGGCGAAAAGGTAAATTTTTGGCACTTTCTTATTACCTTGCGATTTAAAATCAGCATGGTATTTGTTCTGATGAGTTTGAACTTACGATAAACATTCATTTTATGAGATTTTTTAAATACATACTGCTTGTCATTGCCATTCAGGTATTGAGTACTAATGTTTTTGCACAGCAAGAACAAGATTTACCCAAGGGATTGGTGACGTCATTTCAGCAAGGAAATAGCATTAGTCTGGCAAATTTCTTTAGCGATAGAATTGAATTGAAAATTCAAGATAAGGAAGCTATTTACAGTAGATCGCAAGCCAAACAGATTATGGCGAAGTTCTTTGAGAAGTACAAGCCTAAGAGTTTGAAAAAGAAGCATATTGGTGGAAAGCCTGATTCACCCTATTTCATTGGAACTTTGATGACGGATAATGGAAATTTTAGAACCACCTTTTTATTAAAAGGGAGTGGGAACAAAGCTTTAATTCACAGGCTTAGTATCGAGACTGAATAGTATCAACAAAGATAAAAATCAGGGGCTATTGATTATTCAATAGCCCCTGATTCATTTAAAAGTTTAAGCTTCTTTGTGCATTTTCGTGTTTCAGGTCCCAATCAATAGGTTCCAGACCTTGCTTTATTAAGTATTTATTGGCCTGACTAAATGGTTTACTGCCAAAAAAGCCACGATGTGCTGATAGGGGAGAGGGATGAGCAGACTTGATGATGTGATGCTTTTTAGAGTCAATTTGTTCTCCTTTTTTTTGTGCGTAGGATCCCCATAAAATAAAAACCAGTTTTTCTCTTTTTTCAGACAAGACTTTGATGGCAGCATCAGTGAATTCTTCCCAACCTTTTTTCTGATGTGATCCTGCCTCATTGGCTCTGACAGTTAGCGTTGCATTAATCAGAAGAACACCTTGTTTGGCCCAATCGTCTAGGTTTCCTTTGCTCGATATCGGAATGTTCAGGTCCTGATTCATTTCCTTGTAGATGTTTCGCAAGCTGGGCGGGAACCTCATTTCATCATTTACTGAAAATGCTAAGCCGTTAGCCTGATTAGGTCCGTGATAAGGATCCTGACCTAAAATAACGACTTTGATATGATTGAAAGGGCAGGAGTTGAAGGCTCTGAATATGAGATTTTGTGGTGGATAGATCTCATTGTTTTGATATTCATCATCAACAAAACGTTCCAACTTCTTGAAATAGGGTTTTTCAAATTCGCTTTCCAGTTGTGCTTTCCAGCCTTCGCTAATATTTTTATCCATTGTTTCTTTGGTTTTATGCGAAGATACGATTAATTGATGAGATGATTTGATGGTGTGGAGATATGAGGATTGGTCTTCAATAAATTATTTGCACCATCTTTTGTATCAGCTGCAATTTGATATATTTTGAATTTATTCCAATAAAGAAAGGGATTTCAGCCAATGGCTAAAACCCCTTTTTGATTGTTAGTAGGTGTTCATATTTTGAACGGTTTTCTTTTTCAAGAATATTATAATGGATTACATACAGTGAATGTATTTATCCACTATGGCCATGATTTCCTGGTGATGACCTAAAATACGATCGTTAAGACCATTGTCATTATATGCCTTAAGACTAGAAGCAACGGCATCGATACTTCCTGCAGGGAAGATATTGTTGTTTTCAAAAATTTCACGTTTTGCCAATAGAATGTCGGCACTTTCATAACAACAAGTTGGTAATTGCTCTAGTTTCTCAAGTTTTTCTGCGAAGTTAGAACTGAAAATATCCATATCAGCATATAAAGCTTCAGCTTTTTCCAAAGAGTCTTCATTCTCTAAACCGTGTTGTACTGCTACAATTAAACCTGCAACCAGCATGTAGATATCTGCTGACCCATCAGGTACTCGGAATTCGAAAGTCTGTTTGCTTGAGAAGTCGCGCGTATCGGCTTGTTGCTGAGGGTTTACTTCTTTAACCATATCTTTAGATCCTAGCCATCCAAGAGGTACACGTACCAATACAGAACGGTTACGATCACCCCAACATACGTAGGTTGGTGCTTCCTGATGAGGAACCAAACGCAGGTATGAAGTTGGGATTGTATTACCAAATGCTGTTAAAGGACCAGCAAGATCCATAATACCAGCAATCCCTTTCTTAGCAATATCACTAAGTTTACCATTTTCAACACAAAGGTTTTTGCCATCTTTTTCAAGCATCATGTGTATATGAAGACCTGATCCGGCTTTACCTACTGTAATTTTTGGAGCCCAGCTGACCAATGCACCTTCTCGGGCTGCCAACATACGCACGATCCACTTACCAATTAATAATTGATCAACCGCATCTTCAGCTTCAACTGGGGTAAATTCAATTTCGTGTTGTTCGTAACCATCCTCGCGAAGAATAAAGTTACCAACCTCTGAATGACCATATTTGATTTTACCACCACACTGTGCAATGAGTACCATTGCCTCGCGACGTAAGTTTTCCCACTGCGTGAAAGGTTGTGAATCGTGGTAACCTTTTTGATCTTGACCAAGATACATTTCAGCTTTAGCACTTTTAATATAGTATTCCAACTCTCCCATAGCTTTGAAAGTCATGCCTGTTTTTTCTTTAAAACAGTTGTGAGCTTTTTTTAGAATATATTCAGGAGCACTCTCCAAAGGCTCGCCTTGAGCGGTATAGAACGAACAAAGAATGTCTAATGTTGGAACTTCAGAGAATGGGTTAACGAAAGCTGTTTTAAAACGAGGAATCACGTAAAGGTCACTCGATCCTGCTTCGATAAATGGGAACAAGCTTGATCCGTCAACACGTTCACCAGTACTTAAGATATTGTCAAGGTGGTTACGGTCAGTTATAATAAAGTTTAATGTTTTTAATTTACCATCGTTGGCAACGTAACGGAAGTTGATCATCTGAATGCCATTCTCTTCGATATATCGAATTAAATCTTCTTTGGTGAATTCATTAGGCATTTTCTGTAAGTACTGAACCAATTTGTTTGGGTTCAAAGCAACTGAAGCATTTGTCATGACGTGATTATTTATTTAATGTTTGTGTTTTAAGATTTGTCTGATGCAGGCAATTTTCAATAATGACCCATTAAATAATAGGTGTGATTTATAACGATTGCATGTTTGCATCTCAGTCTTGTTTTCAATTGCTAAAATAGAAGAGATCCTCCCTGCTTTCCAAGCAGAATTACGGATTTCGGTAATAAAGGATAATCATCCTGTAAGCCCCTATTTTATTGAGCTTGTATTGGTTTTATGACTACTTGATGATAGGCTGATTTACTGTTGTACAGCATCATGTTATAAGGTGATTTCTTCCTAAAAAAAAGAATTTTTCGGATTGCCCCCCTTCTTAATGGCAGTGAAGTGTGAAAGTAGGACTATTGGCAGCTTATATCCCTATTGGATATAAGGTGATCTTCCGTCTTTGTGTATTTTTCACTAAAAACACCCTTGTTTTGATCAACCCCCATGCAAAACGTCATTTTTTGTGAGTTAATGAGATGAAAGTGCACGATTTTATTCAAAAACATGTCTAAATAAAAACAGACCCCATTATTTTTAAGTTTTATTCAATTAGTGAGATTTAATACTGTTAAATATGGGTGTTTTGGTAGGCTACTTTTACTACTTTATGTTTTTTTTCCTTTAAAGCATTCTCAATTCTTCTCAGCCAAACTACGATAATAGCAAATAAAACGCGAGGAATAATTAAAACGGGAATAGAGTAACCTAATGTGACAAAGAGTAAAGGATCCTCCAATTGAGAATGAGAGATGGACAGGTGATGATTCAAGAGATCACATTCTTTTCGACTAAGCTGGCCTTCTTCAACTTTTTGAAGCATGACAGCTGACCCGTAAGCTAAACCAATGGTATTGCCTACCGCCCATAAAAATGACGCATTGGGAGGAAGCCCCATTAGTTGCATTAGAGGAGTCAAAGGTTTGATTAAGTATTTAAGAATACCGAATTCTTCCAGACAGCGCTGTACAATTAACAGAGCATTAACCAGGATGATAATTTTTAAGAGTGTTGTTCCGATTTGGGGCAGCCATGCTAATAGAGCTTTGCTTAGTTCGGTATATTGTGTTTGATAAACATAGGCCCCCTCCGAAGCCTGGCCTGGTAGTATCATGTTGAGTATGGCCCCGACTATAAAGCTCGAAGTGAGACGAAGAATTAACATGCGCCAAGCCGATGAACCTGTTTTCTTCAGGATAGCTGTTTCGATAAGGAAACCGTGGGATATGAGACACATGACAGCCAGAATGCTACCATCTCGAACGGGTAGAGCCAGAGTGGTGAGTACTGCGACAACCGAATAGATATTGGTGAAAATGCTGGTGATTAAAACAATGGCAGCAACGCCTGGCAGACCAATCAACTGGAAAATGGGACTGGTGTACTCAGCCATTATAACCAATAATCCAAAATAGTCCAACAAGAGCACAGCGAGTGAGACGGGCAGTGTGAGTTTGATGAGCCATAATGAGGTTTTTAAACCTGATGGCAAAGCCTGTTTTACACACATTAGTAATCTGTTGTTGAAATCTTTCATGAGATTCGGTTTGCAAGTTTTAAGCTGCAAATCTAAAAAAGAATTCGGAGATTTGATGTGCTCGATTTTATTGGGCCTTAATTTTGAGAGATTTATGATTGATCTTGACTGCTTTATTTTGTACCTTAATGTCTTATAAATTAAAATTGATAGTCATGAAGATGTTAGTTAATGTCATGTTTCCGGTTGAACCCTTCAATTCAATGGTTCGAAATGGTAAAGCTGGTGATTTAATCGGGCGTATTCTTGAAGAGATCAAGCCGGAAAGTATTTATTTTACAGAACAAGACGGCAACCGTGGAGCTGTTATGATTGCAGAGGTTTCTGATGCATCTGCAATCCCATCTATTGCAGAACCTTGGTTTTTAAACTTTGAAGCTTTCTGTGAATTTAGAATTGCCATGTCGCCTGATGATTTGATGAAGGCGAATCTTTCTATGCTGGGTAAAAAGTGGAATGAAAACCATTAGGAGGTAAAGAAAAGATGAATGAAGAGAATCACGTCATATCATATGAAGTGATTTTTTTTGCAAATTATTTTACAAGATCAGCCGTTTCAGCTCCAATAAGCTGTATTAAATCTGTGGGTTTAAGTTTAACTCTAAACTTTACCTTCCCACCACTTACAATGACTTGTTCCATAAAGCTTGAACCAAGTTCGAGGAAGGTTTTGTACGATTTTTTCATACCGATAGGCGAGCAGCCTCCTTTAATGTAGCCCGTATTGGGCAATAGTTCTTTTTCAGGAAGCATCATAATTTTTTTCTCCCGGGCAGCACTTGCAGCCTTTTTAAGATCCAACTCGTTTGAAAGGGGAATAATAAAGACATATAATTCGTTGCTCACACCACGGGCAACCAGTGTTTTGTGAATGAGTGTGGTATCTGCATCGGGAGTATCCGAATTTCCCAAACCTGAAGAATCTTTAGCCTCGTACTTGATTTTGTTTTTATCCAGAATACGCAGTGCGTTTGTTTTAATTGTTTTGGCCATAATCGTTTGTTTCAATCGATGAGGCGAAGTTAGGAAATTGAAATTATTCCATGCAAAGACAGTTGAGCTTTTCGTGATGTTTCAAAGAGCCTGTGATTGCTGATATTAAAATTCAGTTTTACAATCTTGACACTTGTACACACTTTTTAGATTGTTGAATGGTGTTACAATAAAGAGTGAGAAGAGAATGATAAAGATCTTTTTGATTTTATTTTTGCCCAGACTGAATTTTATTTTTGTCGATTGGCAATTGGGGCAAATGCATTCTTGTTTAGTATTCAGTTCTAAAATTTCACTTGCTTTATTATAATCCAAATCGCTAATCATGATTTGGATGCCGGAATTCATGATGCGATTATAATGTGGCATCAAATTCGCGAAATTTTCATTGGTAATAAAAGCTTCGATGCCTTCATTTTTTAGGCGACCTTTGATGAGGTTAGCTTCAACAGCAGAGTCGCATGTCATTAATCGAACGATACTCATGGTTTTAAGTTTAGATAGTAAGGCGTGATTTGTAACGGAAAAATGCTGCAAAGTAATGAAACGATGCAGCAATCTATACAGAGGCTAGGTATAAATTAATAGCCCTTTTCTTTCATTTTGGCAGCAAAGTTTTGACCAATTTTCATGCCCCATTGTTGCCCCACTTGCATGGCTTCGCGGGTGAGTAGTGGTGTTTTCTCGGCAAATTTTTTCCCGATTGGTGTTTTGTAAAATTTGATAAGCTCTTGCAAATCTTTTTGAGTGAGATGTTTCTGATAAGCAGGGGCTAGCATCACCACAAGTTCATCCATTGACGATTTTAAAAACTCAGACTCCAAACCGTTCCAAATTTCTGCAGATACTTGAGGGTATTGACCTTTGTAGGCTGCCAGCATTTGGTTGATGGCTACTTTAAATGTTTCTTCTGAGCCTGATACCTGAAACATTTCGGACAGGGTGTTTTCATAAACCTTATCATTTTGTGCAAACGAAGTAAAAGTGAATAGTACAAAGAATGCTAAAATTGAGAGTGTTTTTTTCATTTAGTTTATATTGGTTTGTTTTTAACGTGTATTTTATGTGTGGTTAATTGATCATAAATATAATGTTTAAAGATGGGAAACAAAGGAGTTAAATAAAAATTTTAGTTTTAAGATTTCAAATGCAGGCTGTCTGGGTTTATTTGTGAATCGCTACTTTTGCTATTCAGCAAATTAATAAAACAGGATGGTTAAGACGATTTCAAATTACAGTTTGCATATTTCCGAAAATTCCATTCAGGAAGTATTCCAATATTATTTTCCTGATGAGATATTAGGTTATTGCAGTAAGTGTCCAAACTTTGGTGCTTTTTGGTCGTGTCCGCCTCACGATTTTGATATGGCTGAATATTTGAATCGGTACAAATTTGTGAATGTTATCGGAATCAAGCTTTCTTTAGATAAGAATCTGGGTTTTGATAAATCTCTTGAGGCTTATCATGCACAGAAGAAACGCTTCAATCAGAGTTTGTTGTTAATTGAGTCTGATTTTCCGGATTGTGAAATTTTAATTTCGGGGCATTGCTGGCATTGTAAATCATGCTCCAGAGATAAAGGAAACCCGTGTAATTTTCCGGATAAAAAAAGACATTCTTTGGAATCTTTTGGGATAAAAATATCGGAAATTATAAAAGATAAATTCAACGATTCATTGCAGTGGAAGAAAGGGGAGATGCCTGAAAGTTTGTATATCGTTCAGGCTATTTTATCTGATCAGAGAATTGATAAGGGTAAATTGCAGCAGAGACTAGTTAAGGCTTTCGGGTAATTCATTCATCAAATAATTCAGGCAATGGACCCGGTTTTTTTGTAAATTGGCTGGATAGCTGGATATAATGAATAACTCTAACCGACCAATTGTATATCCGAAGTGTAGATGTAAAGAGGGGCTAGAATCAGACTGGGAACACTTAAACGAAACATGTATCGGCATCCGACCTGTTATAAGGAAAAGTTTTGGCATTATTCTATTGATTTTAGCCATGACTAGTCTTTACGAAGCTCTTTCAACGATTATCTATATTGACGATGAATTATTTTTCTGGGGCATGTCTGTCTCGGCCTTTATTTTTGCGGGCCTGTCTTACTACCTTTTAAGAATTTGTTCGATTAAGGAGATGACCATCCGTTGTAAAAATTGCGGTTTTGAAACCACGATTAATTTTAAGGATAAGTGAAAAAATAATGTTTTTGTTATTCTTCAAAATTTAAGGGGCTTTAGTTTCTTTTGATTTCTCTTGACTTGTTTTTGAATTAGATTTTTTCGGAATAACACAATTTCCTTGTAGTTCTAATTTCAAACAGAGATGTTAACGTATAAAAAAATCCAATTATAGAGTTAAAGCTTTTTTACCCAAAGAGGTGCAGAGTTAAGATAAAGTTTTAAACCTGAATTAGGCATCATTTGTACTATTTGTGTTTGCCATTACAAAAAAACCTGCAGTTGGGGCATAAAGGAATATTGTTTTCTTTTAATATGTTTTTATTACAGGCATATCTCATTAACTGTATCTCATTTTTATCACCACATTTCTGACGAATGTTTTTGAGGTGTGTTCTAACAGTTGTCTGACTAATGTTCAATTTTTCTGCAATTTCCGAATTGTGTTTTGTGGTATATAGCAATGACAGAACTTCTTTTTCCCGTGAAGAGAGATCTATTTTGAAGTCATTCTCGTGATTATCTTCTAAAAGGATTGGAATTAATTGAGAGCATAAATATTTTCGACCTTCAAAGATTTCATGAATTGCTAAAACTAATTTTTTTGAAGAGCAAGTTCTTAACAGATACCCATCAACGGCTTTAATTAAGGGGCATAAGAGTTCACTGGTGATCATACCTGATATAATAAGCAAATTCACACTCGGTAGCGATTTATGTAAGTGGCTTATGTATGTAATATTCTCTTTGGTTATGTCTGAAAATTCGATGATTAACAAATCTATTTCGGTCGATTTTATTTTAGTAAGAATATCAGTGTTATTTTCTATTAAATTAGAAATATGAAATTGTTGTTGATCAGATAATATAGCTTTATAACCTTCAGCGACTAAAAGCTGATCATAGCAGATTGATATGTTGGTTGGTTTTATCATCCTTATGATGTTACCTTTTCAAGGTACACGTTAAATTTCTAATATTATTGTTTTTTTTTACCATCTGTTTAGATTCAGTTGTGAATCTGTTGATTTGTAGTGATCAGAATACTCGAAGGAAATGCACAAAATGAGGATTGTTTGAAAAATGAACTATATCTAACTTTAATGTACCTAGTTACACGTTATTCTGTAGTTCATAATAAACAATTAAAACTGATATGCTATGAAAAAACGTTTAATTTCATTCTATGTTTTACTATTCATCATCGGGATAGTTTTCACACCTGCTTGCCAGGATGATTCTATCGATATTGAAGAGAATGTTGAGACTATAAGTCATGAACTGAAAAGAGGTGGTAAGCAGGCCGATGTCGATCAAGCTGATCTGTATGGTGATTTATGGCAAATGGAACGCGATAATCGGGGTGTCCCAATTCTGTATGAATTGAAATATCGTACCGATTATCAGGATAATTTGATTGAAGGGGTAATTGATGTTGTGAATCCCCGACTTAATTCTTCTTTCCCCCTGGAGGTTCTAGTTCGTGACGATGAAGGATATGTTGTTTATCAATCATCTCCAATTCCTGATGATGACCCGGTTCCAGTGACTGAATTGATAACTGTTGAACCTGTAGATGGTTTTGTTGTAGGAGATGAGAATGTTATCGCACTTTATGATGCTGAAGGGGAAATATTACCTGAAGTTGCAGCTTATATTGTACCTATTGAATTTGGTCGTTTGGATATTATTCGATCACCAACTGCTGTTATCGAAAAACGGCTGGCTGAGGTTATCAAGAATTTTGGAGATGGTACAGTTGCTAATGTGACTCGCGATTTTTGCGGTCGTATTATGATGTTCCGAACTGATGCTGCTATAGCTCTGGGGGAAGAAGATAAACCGATTGATTCACCTCTTGAGAACTTGGCTATTTATAAGGAACTTTTGCTGCATGGTTTTACGAAATCAGCAGAGGATAATGGTTTGAAATTCCTAATCGAGGAGGAATTGGGTTTGGGTGGTTTCAATTTTCAATTTAGATTTGATCACGATTGGGATGCAGGAGCACAGCCCTATTCCTACCTGTCGGTTTATGGAGATGAATGTCAACTGCTCATGAATTTGGCAGCAGCTTGTATTTCTGCTGGATCTGATAAATCAAATACACTGAATATTGATGAGATCGTTTTTGTTAATTTATTTATGGGAATTCCGGAAGTTATCGGAACGGGAATTGATATGCCTGCCTCACAGGTTAATTGCTTTTTGCCTACGGTAGAACAGGAGATTCGAATGATGGACAAAACAGATAAGCATCAATATTCAAGATATAGATATTACGTAGATTATTCCAGTTTTGAGTATGATAGAAGAAAATTTCAGGAAACTCTTTTGGATTATGTCAGCATTGTTGGAGATTACGATCCGGATACTGGAGATTTAATCGGTTCACACATAGAAGTTCTTAAGGATAATATGATTTTGCACAATATCTTAATGGGACTTGAACCATTAACTCAGGATGCAATTGATATATACAGGTATACTGATAAGGAAGACCAGCTTACAACCGGAGCGCTTGGATTTGCATGTCAGGCTGATGATTATGTGCAGGCTCTTGAAGTTGTACACAATAACGAAGAGTTTTTGGTTTGGGAAAAATTAACGCCTACCTGGGTATATAATATGCCTATTACCTGGGGAAGTTTCTCTCCTTTTCATTTTGTGCCTGAGGAAGCAACTCACGGTAACAAACCAGATGGGAAAGGTGATGACACAGTTTCTGATGACGATGATGGAGGTTCAACAGGTGGAGGAAAAGGTCGAGGTGGAAATGGAAGAATATAAGAATGAAATTCTATATTTCTTGTATAACTAGATCCTAATTGACTGTCTTTTAGTGTTAAATAATGGATCTCATATACTAAATCTCACTTGTTAGAAGAAAGAGGGTGTCTGAAATAAGACACTCTTTCTTTTAAGTGAAAAATCGCTTAGATAAGTCGGTTTTTTAAATCTTTTTTTGATTCTGTATATATTACGACCTTAAATAAATCTGTTTAAAAAAAACTAGTAGAAATAAGATTAATTCCTTATCTGATTTAAATGCCTTAAATTTAATACTATAATTAAGTCTTTTCTCATGCGTAACTTACTACTCAATAGTGATAATCTGCATACGGAGACCATTTATATTAAAAATATGGTTTGTAATTGTTGTGTGCGAGTTTTAAGCAGGGTTTTTGAGGAGAATGGTATCCGTATTGATCAAGTCAAAATTGGAATGGCAACTATTAGTTACAATCCGGAGCAAGTAGGTTTAGAAAAAATCAATAAGATTCTTCAGGACAATGGAATGGAGATAATAGTTGGTTATGAACAGCAAATAGTAGAGCAGATCAAAACCGCTGTAATTGAATTGATTCATCAGATGAATAATGTGGATTCAATTGTGCAGAAGTCAGAATATTTAGTCGGTAAATTAGGGCTTAGTTATCAGCAATTATCTAAAATGTTTTCCAAACACGAAGCCATTACGCTTGAGCGATATATTATTCTCAATAAGATTGAACGTATAAAAGAATTGGTTGATCAGGATGAGTTGACCCTTAGCGAAATTGCTTATCTGATGGATTATAGTAGTGTGCAGTATCTTTCTGCACAGTTTCATAAGATGACTGGAGAGTCTGTATCCGAATATAAAAAAAGTAGGCTGA
>NZ_SAXA01000021.1 GCF_004122035.1 Ancylomarina salipaludis | reverse complement strand
GAATCTTTTCTTAGATAAAGAATAGGAATAAGATTTTTATAACTTTGGATAACCGTAGATGGATAAAAAGATGACACTACTATCCAAAAAATACTAATAATCTGTCAAGCTATTTCAGGAGAAGACAATTTTAAGTCATTTAAAGATTCCCCCGAAGGTTTTTCACATTCCCTTGATCTATTTCAGTATTCCCCTGGTAATTTTTAGCATTCCCTTGGTCTATTGCCAGATTTCCCTGACCGGTTTCAGTATTCCCCCAAAGGTTTTCCACATTCCCTTTGTCTATTTCTGCATTCCCCTCCGCTATTTCATCAAGAAGTTGCCTCACATCCCCAGTCTGGAGGTCATCATAAGCTGTCTAAAATTTCACTCGTATCTCTTTCTGGATATAAACAATTATAAATATAGCTTATCGATACTGATCATGATCATGATGAATAAAAAATACAGATTCAGTTGCAGAAACAATTTTCTGACTGTTAATCTATCGTACTTTTTCAGAATAGGAAAGCTGTAAAAAATTATCCAAACAGACAGTATCAATAAAATCCAAACAGACAATTGCGATCTTAAAACATCGAATAAGGGAAGCAACAAGGCAACCATAACGGTAGAAAGCATCCAAACCAGAGTTATGGAATGAATTTGCCTGATACTAAAAACATCAGTCAGCACCTTAAACCCTCCTCTTTTGTAATCGTCGCCATAAAGCAATAACAAAAGCCAAAAGTGAGGAATTTGACCAATAAAAAAGAAGAACGCTAAGGCTAAAACAGGAGGAGCAAACAGATCACCTCCGGCAGCCACATAACCTATCAGTGGAGGGAACGCTCCACTCAAGGCTCCGGGAACAACGGCAAAAGCAGAAACTTGCTTTAAGGGTGTATAAACCAGATTGTACCACAGTATTGAGAAAATTGCAATAACAGAACTCATTATATTCCCACCCCAAATCAGAAGAACAAAACCAAACAAAAAAAACAGCGCACTCCATATAAAAGCTTCTGCGGGCGAAATTTTTCCTGATGGTATAGGACGAAACCTGGTTCGGTTCATCAAGGCATCTTTTTTATATTCCTGTATATGATTTATGGCAGAAGCCCCGGCTACGATCAATAAAATACCCAAAACAACAGCAGCCATATCAAATGAAATTTTTGGAGAATACAACAAATACCCCGTAAAACAGGAAATGGCAATAGGAATGGCAATTTTTATTTTACCTAGTTCAAATAAGCTGTTTATTTTCAAGTTTAAATTCATCATATTAAGCTAAGAATTAAAATCAGTTTTACGCTATAGAAACTTTTTTGTAGGCTTATAAAACACCAGTAAAAGAAAAATTAATAAAGCCATAAAAAGGGTAACACTTGCCGTCACAACAGTGATATTGAAAACGTAGGTTCTCCCAATGGGATCGTAAGAATAACAATAATCCAACACCTTCTTTATAGTTGGCCCCGTTTGCCCATTTGAAGACTCTTTTATGGCCAACTCAAACTCGTAGGGAAGAAAATATGTCCCATTTAAATAGCGCGTAATTTTTGCCTCCGGACTTACGATAATAACTGTCGCAGCGTGTGTAAACTCCTTCCCCGTTTTACGATACAAAAAACCTAAGGCTTGAGTCAGTTTATCTATATTCAAACTATCCGAGGTGTAAAACCGCCAGCCTTCTTCCGTATTTTTATTATGAATTAACTTCTGATAGTTGACTTTCTTATTTTGTGCCAGTTCCCTTGTCTCTCTTGGATCGAAACCGATGGTCAGAACCTGATAGTCCTTTGACAGTTCCAAGTCACTGCTTTCAATCAATCCGGCCAAGCCATTCAACAACGGACTGCATATGCCAGGGCATTTAAAGTAAACCAAAACAATAGCAGTGGGTTTATCAATTTGGCTTGTTAAACTCAACCAATCGCCGTTTCTGTCAGTCAGATAAATATCATCCGGAATTTGCTTGCCTAATTGTTCAATAACACCAACCTTAAAATCTGTATTTATTTTCCGGGAGTCTCTACTATAAACAGGCAGAATAGTCAAGCTTAATAAAAAATAAAGAACAGATTTCAATTTCATAAACAACCTCCATCATTTTTAATAAAGATCCTATGCAAGCACATAATGGCTTCTACTAAAAATATGAAATTATTCTATTGACACTTAACGAAATAACTTTTTTTATTTATCAGGAAGCTTATTTAGAATCGAGGATTCAGAAGGAATTGTACACTCACATAAGCCAGAATGCAGAGTTCACTGGTTTCTGATTCAGGTTGAAATTTTAGAATTTAAGGATATCCTCCAACCATCATCAAATAAAAAAATAGCCACTTCGCAGCTATTTTCCTTTTGCAAATTAAGGTGAAACAACCGAAAATGACTATTAATGATTTTGAAGGATCTACAACTTTATGAGTTGAGAAATAATATAAAAATCCGAAAATCAGATTTAAGAGCGCCCTGCTGTAATGGGATAACGACTTAACAGGACGCCCTCTCCGACTAACTAAAAACCGTCCAATCAACTACTGACTGTTAGCATTTCTCACTTAATTCTCTTTTTGATATGGCATCATTCTACTTTCTAAGAATATGTCATTATGATTTTTTCTTTAATCCTCTATACCCAACTAAAAAAGCTACGATAAGAGCGAATAGTAATTCAACAAAATTATTTCTATCAAATAAAAACCAAATGATCAAAGCGACAACTTGGCTTATGATGATAAAAATCAGTAACCCATAAATAAACGCTTTTCGTTCCGCTCTATTTTTAAAATTTACCTTACTGTATATTTTCATCGCCTCTTTATTAATTATTTTGAGCACCGCGCTTAATCCACTCTAGAATCAAATCCTCTTCTTTTTGTGTGATAAAGCCAGCATGATTACCATTCAATTGTTTAATAATACGACTATCCTCAGGTGAATCTGGATTCACATACCCCCCATTAAGCAACGAATTGTATGCCATTGACTCACGCAAATCGGGATTACGAGTCTCATTATGACAGGTCCAACAATCCTGATCCTTAAAAATGGGTTGAATAAGACCACTAAAACTTAACACTTCGGGGATTGTTGTAAACTGCCATTTAAAATCACTTCCCAATTGATTTCCGGCAAGGTCTTTAACCTCACTGGTCAATGTGCAAGTATGCACAGCCTCAGGCAACCATTCCGCATTGGGAACAAACTTTACAAGTTTAGCTTCATAAGTTATGCTTCCACCAACAACAGTCTCTCCTGTTTTCACAATAAACGAATTGCTGTTAAGCGTTTCCGGATCAATCTCCTCATCAAAATACACCTCAATGGCAGTATTTCTAAAAACTGAAATCTCCATATCAGCAGGAATACTCTTACTAATTTTTGGGGCTACAGCATCCGGCTCAAGACCTGAAGTAAAACTCCAATGGTAATCCTGTCCCATCGATGCCCCGTTTTTAGCTTTGGCCTCAATACTTAAAGTACAATTGTACACTGTATTATCATCTAATTTTTGCGAAGGCTTAAAGACTGCCGTTTTACCTGTACAACTTACTTTACCATAAATTGGATATTGACCTTTTTTTACTACAAAACTATTTTCATTTACGGTTGACACATCCATCTCCTCACTAAAGAGAACGGTAATCTCTGAAAAGACATCCACCTCAGTGGCACCATCTGCAATATTAGTAGAGACGATACTGAGTGGAGCACTTGTATCTTCTTCCTTTTGACAGCCAACGACGCCAACAAAAAAAAGAATTGCCAATACGGCTTGTTTGCTTAAACTTGAAAAAGTTGCAAGTTTCATTCCTGACTTACTATTAAGAGTGTAAAACATATTATTCTTTTTTATAATTCCATTTTTAATCTTACTTCAACCCTATTCAATAAGAAGGTTCTCAATCAGTTTTCTCCCCAATTTCTCTTCTTCCCTTTTTATAAATATGCTTAAACTGGAAATATTGCATCACAAGACCACCTATTAACCAAATGGGGAGTGAGTACAACTGTCTCCAGGTGATCAGCTCTCCATCCATCAAGGGTAAAATAATGGTCATCATAATATACATGCATATTCCCCAAATCAGACCTGGTATAATCCATGTTTTTAATCCAAAACTCGTATCGAACATTATTCTTATTTTTAAGGTTTAAACTATTTTATAGAAAAAAAGCCCTCCAACCAGGTATTAAGAAATACAAAGGACGGAAGGCTTTCATTTACAAACTAACCATTTATGCTTAACATTCTAATTGATTAGAATGTCTACACAAACTAATCCTCATCGTATGTCAATCCAAAGGTCATATACATTTCCGGATCTTCATTACTCACCAAACAATAAGAAGAACTATATTTTTTAAGCTCAATTGGCACAATAGTCCAACCTTTATCACTTGTAATTAAAGCTTTTATAGCCATACCTTTCTCAGTAGCCATTAAGCTTTCTATATAAGACAAATCGACAAACGGTCCTGAATATTCTGTTTCATAGCCCGTAAAATCTATCTTAACAACATCCTCTGTTAACTTCACATAATCAACAGTAATTTTGAGAGCATTATAATCTTTAAAAACTAACTGAAAAGTACAAGGTTTCCAAGAAACGACATAAGGGTCAGTTGTAACATAATTAAATCCTGCTTCAGGATATAATCCCTCAAACAAATTAAATAATTTAGGGCTAAACACTTCTGCTTGAGCATCAAATGTTTTAGGTCCATATAACTTATCAGTCATGCCTTCCAAATGAGCAGGACATACATCCTCATACTTGAAAGCTCCCGACACACCAGCATCTGTTACATCAAATTGATTTTTTGAAGCATCGTATTTAAAAGAACGTACAGCGATACCATTTAATACCAGCGGGTGATGAAATTCAAAGCCTTCGTGTGTAAAATTGACTGGCATTAGTTCGTGCATAGTTACCCCTACATCAACATAGCTAAGAAATGCAATCATCTTATCACCACTGTAAACCATATTCACTTTAGCATCCCAACCTTCAACAGATAAGTTGAAATAAAAAGGAACAACAACTTTCTCATTTAGCCTTTCCAGATGCTCAGAATGCTTTGCATATTCTCGAAGCAGAGAAGCTGTTTCAGCAGTTGCTTTAACAAGAACCATAGGATCTTCATCAACTCTTTCAGCAAGATACAAGGTATCTCCATCAACCGATTTTCTAACAAAACCAAACTCCAACTCACCGCCATATCCTTTACCAGGCTCTCCAATTTCAGGATCTGTCATCTTTGAAAATTTACTGTAGGTATCGAAAACCAACAAGGGTTGGTCAATCATTTTCACTGAATATTCCGCTTCATCCGGATAATCATACAGATCCCAATTCATACTTACGGTACCTGTCTCCTCAAATTTAAGCATATAGGTAACTGAACCTAACTTATCAGGATTAGGGTAATAATGCGTTAACCAACCGTACTCCGATGAGGTTAAGGCCTTCTTAAATTCCTGAACGGCTTCGTTGGCTCTCTCATCTGGTGAAAGATCAAACTCACTTTCAAAATCATTATTACAAGCTCCAAGTGCAAGCAATAAGAGAGAAGTGATATATAAATTTATTTTTTTCATTTGATTCTAATTTTCGTATTAAGGTCATATAAAAGTTGCCAAACGATAGTCTAATTCATTAAGATTATCGTGGCAGCTTTCATAATTGTTTAATTTTATCTATTCCTCACTCTGAATTCCGGTAAGAATACCTTCGATCTCATTCTGCAGATCGTAAATATTTACATTCCAAACCTGTAGCATATAGTCAGCCATAATTTTCTCTTTCTCACGAATCTTGCCTTTAGCTACATCTTGGGCTGCTTTATCGTAATCCCAGTTCTCATCGTAAATATGGATTCCATCAATAATCTCATTCCATCCCGCATTGCCTGACATTAAGAAAACGGATAACATCTCAACAAAATCCTCGTCAGGATTCAACATGGAATACCCCGTAATAAAACCGAGCTTTCTTGCATCCGAATCACTATAATTCATCCAGTTTGATGTATATTCCGTACAGATTTTCTTATACTCAATAGGATACGCAACTGTTTGATGTAAAATATGGCCAAACTCATGATGCATGGTTTTGAAAACACGCAAAATAGGTTCCATCGCTTTACCCTTCTCCCAATCACTCATACCTGTAAAATCAAAATTGATATAATTTAAATCGAAAAGAGAGATTTTACGGCCACCTTCAGCCTGACCTAATACAATCGATCCATTATCGTTATAGTTGTGACTCCCAATCAAAATCATTTGTTTAGGAATGAAACGTTTCATGAAATCAATTCCTCCAGCATTCACATACGGATCGATCCAGATTTTCTTCATATTATCAAGAAAAGGGATCACATCATCTTTAGCCGGAGGGGTTAATATTTTAGAATTATCCAATTCTGAATTATCCCAACGGTATTTTACTTCAACATTAAAAGGATAGGTGTAGTTTTCTCTAATCCACTGATCGACGTCGTTTAACTCAGGAGTGGAAGTATCTATTAATGACTTTCCTAGATCATCTTCCTTAGCACATGAGCTAAAAAGAATAGAAACAGAAAAGAATAGAAATAATATCTTTTTCATATGATTATAATTTTAATAATTATCGTGGGTTTGCTTGTAATCCGATTGCAACTGCCTGAGCAGGAATCTGAATGGCTCTTCTCAAATCGTCTTTGGGTAAAATCACCGTAGAACCATCAACAAGAGTATGAACAACTTCGAGATTATATCGATTAAGATCGAACCATCTTAAACCTTCATGGATAAATTCTCTACGACGCAAATCAAGAAGATAGGATATATAGTACTTTTGATCAGCATTAACAGCATAAAAAGGTGCCAAGTCAGGAGCAGCAACAGCCTCATAAGCAAGCTTTATTCTGTCAAAATCGATTTTATTATCCGGGTTATAAGCCTTTGTTCTTTTTGAAAAATAAGCATCCAGGTCAGAAAGCGTAGACGCATAATCAGTCTTCATTGCATATGCTTCTGCTCTGTTAAACAAAGCTTCTTCAGCAGTGAAAATAGGGACAATTGAATTTGGGAATCCAATATCGGCATTTCCGCCTGTGGATTCTAAACGATCTTGATATTTAGGAATAAAGCCCAGCTGCAGTTCACCAGCAGCATAAAGAATTTTATCGCCAATAATTAAATCAAAGTTTGCCTCTCCGGCATTAGATGCTCCAAATAATTCCGTTGCCTTTGATGATGCCAGAGAATATCTGAATACAACAAGACCTGGCCCCCAGTTAGTATATTGTCTGTTTAACATTAAGTTCGAGGACTCTTCTGATTTTGTGTATTGTGCCCATAGTTCTCTAGCCTCATAGGTCATATACTTACCATTCCAATCTCTTAATTTAGAAGCGGCATTCGCACCTAATACATAATCAGAATGTTCGATTACTTTGTCCCATTCTCCTTTATACAAATAGAAGCGTGAAGCAAAAGCATGAAGAGCCGTTAAATTCATATGATATTTAGGAACTAAATAAGCTTCGTCTTTAATCAGGTCAAAAGCCAGACTAAGATCTCTTTCGATATTGTCATAAACTTCCTGAACCGTGGCTCTCTTATACTCTTGAAAAACAACTTTTTCAGATTTTTCTACAAAAGGAACACCCAAATCTGTTTTTGCCGTTTCTGGATTATAGTGTTTAGCAAAAAGATTCACCAACATAAAATGAGAATAAGCTCTTGCTGCAAGTGCTTCACCCTTTTGTGCTGAATAATTCTCTTTATCAGGTGCCATTTCTATAGCATTTAAAGCTTCATTAGCAGCAGCAATTGCACCATAACACGCATTCCAGTAAAAAACAGGGGTATCATAATCTTCAGCACCACTGTCTTTCCAAAAGAAAGCATCCTCGTTAGGTTGATATTCAGCAATATAACCACCGACCCCTTTATCAGCAACATTGTCTGACATTGCTTCTGTAAATGCCATATAGCCTGCTTCAGGATATGCTGACACCAACAACTCACTTACAGCTTCCGGAGAATCCAATTTTGTCCGGTTATCCGGTGTTTCATCTAAAAAGTCGTTACACGACGATAGCAAGGCTACCCCCATTAAGACTAAGACTTTATTTTTTATATTTTTCATTTTATTATAGTTTAGATATAAGTATTGAGATTTGAAATGATTTAAAGCTTGAATTAATAACTGTTAATCATCAGGTAAACAAACTCATCTACTAAGACGTCTTCATTTTATGATATCGTCTATATGACTAAAAACTAACTTTTAACGTACAAGTGTATTGCTTTGGAACTGGCATAGCCACACCTCCTGAACCTAAAAACTCAGGATCCTGACCATTTAATTTTTTATCTGAATAAATCAGGAACAAATTCGATCCCTGAACTTTCAGAGACAGGTCACTCACGCCAAGTTTGGTCGCAAAAGTTTTAGGTAACTGGTAGGCTAATGATATTTCTTTCATTCTGGCAAAAGAACCATCAGCAACCCTTGCTGTTGACATATTATAAGCATTATAAGCCTTTCTGTCGTTAACATTGTGCATACGCTGAGATAAAATGGTAGGAATATCAGTTATATTCTCATCACCTGCCAACATCCAACGATCGAAAAATTCCTTAGGCATAGCATCCAAGTCAGAATATTTCGACTTAAATTCAGGATACAATCTCACCTTATTACCATACTGATAAGTCATGAAAACATTAAGTTTCCAATTCTTGTAAGTGAATGTATTACCCAAACCACCTGTAATACTTGGATCAATAGAACCTTCGTATTTTAAATGCTCAATATTATTTGACTGGAAATCAAAATCATTAACGGTTAATTCACCTTCTTCATTGATAAAAGTTGGCAAACCCTCACCATTTAAACCTTTATATTGGATAGAATACAGTCCTCTTACAGGACCACCTTCCAATGGACCTCCCGTATCTCTAATCAAAGAGATCATTTTAGGGAATGATTTCAAATTTGTAATCTCATTATGATTGTAGGCAAAAGTGAAGTTTGTATCCCATTTAAAATCTTCTGATTTGATATTCTTAGTTGATAAGGTAAACTCAATACCATGAGATTTCATATCTGCATAATTGGCAAATTTCCAAAATTCACCACCAATACCCGAAGTCTTAACATACCCAATCAAATCGAAACCTTTTCGTTGATAAGCATCCATACTGATATTAACGCGATTATTGAATAATCCCAAATCCATACCAACATTGGTTTCGTATTGCTTTTCCCAAGTCAGTTCCGAATTCTCCAGAGCATCGATATACATTTGAGACTCCTGCTCAGAAAGATAAGGGCGATCAGTCACTTTGTTTTTTAATACCAATGTTGAATTTTGAGCATTCCCCATACTCGCAGTTAAACCATAAGTTCCTCTGAAAGACAGATGAGAAATAATCTCATTATTTTTTAGAAAATCTTCTTCCTTAGCATTCCACTGTCCACTAATATTCCAAGTAGGTAACCAACGTGCTGCAGTAGATGCACCTAATTTATTAGATCCATCATATCTGAAAGTTCCATTGATTGTGTATTTACCTGCATAAGAATAACTAGCTGTGGTAAAAAAAGCAGCATATCGATCACGATACTCTTCCATTCCGTAATAAGAATATCCATTTTGCAGTTGTTGCTTTACAAAATCAGGGTTTATAAAAGGAACGCCTCCTCTTTCATACTGATAGCCGATACCATCAAAAGAACTGTTTTGTCTGTCAGCAGATTTCACTTCCATACCAGCAAAAGCATTCACACTATGAATTTCATCAAATATTTTGTTCCAATTCGCTGTTCCTCTAAAATAGAAGTTCAATAACGTATTATCGCTTCGGTTATAAAATCCACCCTTAGGCAAAACAACTTGTGGTAGTGAATTTGGCACCTCATAATCCTGAAATAAGAACTTATTATTCTTAGCGATTTCGTAAGTATCAGCTGCACGATAAGCAGAAGCCATATTCGAATTTTCAAGCACCTTATGCTCCTGCGTAGACTTCACATATCTTACCGAAGCTACAGCATTTAAATCCAAACCTTTTATTGGCGAATAATCTAGATTTGACTGAAGCTTAAGATCAAGAACATCCAAATCAAGATAATTATTTTTCATCTCATCAAGAATATTGAAATCAGCATAATTCATGCGGTAATATTCCAGATTTCCATTATCATCGTATGGTCGCATTGCTCTACTGGTATTCAAAGCATAGGAAAATGGATTGATATCAAAATCACGACTATATTCACCATTAATAGGATCCTCAGTTCTATTTACTGACCCTGGCGCTTTTTGCTGTCTAAAAGACCCGGCTGTAAGAAAACCCAGTTTTAATTTATCGTTGATTTGAACACTACCGTTAGCATTCATTGTGTAACGATCTACTTTATCTGCAATAGACCAACCTTTATCACCATAGTAACTGGTTGAAAAATAGAAGTTAGACTTATCTGTACCTCCGGAAATACTTACTGAATGATTTTGAGTGATTGTATTTTTAAACAACACATCAAACCAATCTGTATTCTGCATTTCATACTTCTGCAAAAATTTTGCACGAGCTTCAGGCGTATTCTCCAAACCAAAACCCGTAGCAGGATCATAGCTGTTAATCAAATCGTACATTTTCTTGTAAATACCACCATCTTTCTGACGGGATATTTCAGCGTGATTTAACCAGCCTTTAGCCTCAAGTTCTCTGTAAACAGACATCTGCTCACGAGAATTCATAATATTATAACTTGAATAAGAAGGTTTCATTCTCATGGTATATTCACCCGAATAAGAAACTCTTGTGATACCCTTTTTTCCTCTTTTTGTTGTAATAACAATTACCCCATTCATGGCACGAGCACCATAAATAGCCGTAGCCGATGCATCTTTTAGAATCTCAAATTTCTCAATATCATCCGAGTTTAATCCTGCAACTGCCGAACTAATCAAAGTTGTCGCATCACCTGAAGACAAATCATCTGGAGAAATATCAACAACATCCTCAAGAACAACGCCATCAACTACCCACAAAGGTTTTGAATCACCATAAATTGAGGATGCTCCACGAACACGAATCTTTGGAGCTGTACCAAAAGTCCCGGATACCGTTTGAACAGAAACACCAGCAGCCTTACCTTCAAGCATTTGTGCAACATTAACAATACCATCCACTTTAGCATCTTCCGATTTTATCGAAGTCGCAGAACCGGTAAATAATCGACGATCTGTTTTTCGAAAACCATCAGAAACCACTGTAACCTCAGACAATTGTTCTGCATCTGATAATAATGTTATCTTCAATTCTTTCTGATCCTTCACCAAAATCTCCTGAGATTTCATACCAATAAAAGAGAAAACCAAAACAGCTTTCCCATTTACTGGAATATCAATTGAAAACTTTCCATCAAAATCAGTCGAAACACCATTGGTCGTTCCTTTTTCTAAAACAGAAACACCGGGTAGTGAAATTCCCTGATCATCAAGGACAATACCAGAAACTTTTTGTTTTTTCTCTTGTTGTGTTCCAACATTAGAATCAGCTGGTTTAAATGCCTTTCGCAAGGTTACAGCCTTACTCTTGAACTCGTATTCAAGATCACTATCCTTTAAACAGCGATTCAAAACCGATTTCACAGTTTCTTCCTTTGCATTTACACTAATTTCTTTTACATCTTTTACATCAGAAGAACTGTATAGAAATACCAAACCAGTCTGTTCATGGATCTCCCACAACACCTGTTCCAACTCAGCTCCTTCCATGTTCAATGTCACCTTTGCATCCTGAGCCAATGTAGTTGCCGAAGCACTCATCACACTGACAAACAGGAAAATTGCGAGCATTTTCATAACTAGTAATAGTTTAAACAGCTTCCGGGATCGAAAGCCATTATTCAAACATTTTTTCATAACTTTGTAAAGATTTAGGTTACACTTAAATTCAAAATTTCTGTGACAGCAGAAATATCAGAGACAGGAAATGTTGCAGCATTTCCTGTTTTATTTTTCACCAATTACAATGGTTTGACCATTAATTTCAACATCTACTTTACGGGTCAGCTCAAACATTTCCATAATGGAACCGATCTCACTATTCCGATTAAAATGACCTCCAAAACGATATTCTTTTATAGATTGATTCTTATAAAACACCTTTAAATCGTACCATCTGGACAATTCTGTCATAATATCCTCAATTCGTTCATCTTTAAATAAAAAAACGCCTTCCCTCCAGGATGTAAACAGATTCACATCTACATTCTGCATCTTTATAGCACCAGACTTTTCACTAACAACTGCCTGCTGGCCAGGTTCCAGCATCATCGTTTTAGCCTTAAAACCTGAAGAACGAACCTTTACACTTCCTTCTACCAAAGTGGTCACCACATTCTCATCCTCTTTATAGGCCTTCACGTTAAAAGAAGTCCCTAAAACTTCAACTTTAGTTCCCATAACATCTATAACAAAAGGGTGTTTAGCATCCTTACTCACCTCAAAATAGGCCTCTCCAGTCAATTCTACACCTCTTGTTTTCCCTATAAATTGAATAGGAAATTTCAAAGAACTCATGGCATTCAAATGCACCTTTGTCCCGTCGGCAAGTACCAACTCATACTCGCTCCCCTTGGGTATCCTAACTGTATTGTACAATAAAGTTCTCTTATCATTTCCTGCCTGATATTTTAAACGTCCCTCCCCTTTTTCAATCTGAGTTCCATCCTTTTCTTTCAATGCAGAAATCCCCTTATTACACAAGCTCACCTTTTGTCCATCTGCTAGAATCAACTGAGCTTCTGGCTTTTTCACGTCGATTCGAGCAATATTTTGATATGAAGTCTGCTTACTTAAATCATCGTATAAATAATAGGCAACTCCGGCTAAAAACAGAGGAACAAATAACACTGCGGCATAACGAAAAATCGTCTGAAACGCGAATTTCACTCTACTGGGAGTCAGTGCTTTCTCAAATCTTTCCCATCCTTCATCAACATTCACCTGATGAAAATTTTCATCCCAATTCAAAAACTCCTCTTGATTGCGAATTCTCTCGTAAGCTATTTGGTTCTCTTCACTATTATTGATCCAGGCATTCAACTCCTGTCTCTCAGATTCATCTAAACCAAAATTTACTTCTTTGGCAATCAACTGAGATATTCTTATATGATGGTCAATTCTATTCACTCGGAAAATTTATAAGATTAAAGTTGGACTTTTGTTCTCCACACGAACCCTTCACTCCAAACATTATACGACTATAACAACTCAGAAATTAAAGAGGGTGGGAGACAGTTTATTTTTTTGAAAAAAAAAGTCAGAGTCCGGATGGACCCTGATATCAATCTGTGATTAAATCTAAAACAAGAGTTTTATATAAAAAACCCAATTAATATTATCAGAGAAACAACACTGTCCTTCAATTGTAAACGAAGCAAACGGTACGCATTTGCTTTTACGGACTTGACAGTATTTATAGATACATTTAAACGAAGGGCAATCTCCGGATTTTTAAGTCCCTTCATACTCATCTGAACGACTCTTTTTCCTTGAGAAGGTAAAATCTCAATAGCCTTATGAATTTCATAGTATGTTTCCTGCTCCAGAATATTGTCTCTAAAAAACAACTCTTTTTCCATAGCTTGAAGCGCGAAATCTAACACAACTTTGGAATGTTTAATATGATTTAGACAACTGTTTCGGGTAACCATATACAGATATCCTTTCATGGCATTTTCATTATCAAATGCCTCCTTCCCCTTCCATAATTTAATAAAAGCCTCCTGAGCCATATCTGCTGCTACATCGGTATCGTTCACATACTTTCGGGCAAACAAACACAAACTGGAATAGAAGTTTTCAAAAAATAGTTTAAATTCTTTTCTGTTCACTGTGGCTATCGTTTTGGATTAACAAATTTTAAGCGTACTCAGGGAGAATTAGGGACTCCCCAAATGCTGTGCATAAAACTATTAATATCAAAGACTAAAGCCGTTTTTAAAGACTAGACAAAAGGGGTCTCAGCCTCAAAATCCATATAGACAAAAGGGGTCGCTCATTGAAAACAACTTAAATTACTGGCAATTTAAGCTTGATGGAAATAACAGAGAATGTCTGAAATAGATCTATAGGATTCAATTCATTTCTTATAGATTCTCAGTTTTTTATAAGTTACTTAGGAATTCGAAAAGATTATCTGAGGGGCTCAACTCCAATTTTTTTCTTAGTCTGTAACGCCTCTTTTCAATAGCATTAACAGAGATATTTAAAATTCTGGCAATTTCCTTGGCATCTAAATTCAACCTTAGGTAGGCACAAAACTTTAAATCATTTGTATTTAAATCAGTATATCTGTCGACCAAACGTCTAAAGAAATCCTGATGAACTTCTTCAAAATGCATTTTAAAAACATCCCAATCCTGATCCAGATTGATGTTGCTATCAATTTCCTGAATAAGTCCTTTTAACAGACGTTTCATTTCATCTTTATCAGAAGCCATAACGGTTTCAACTGATTTCTTCAAACTTTCAAGAGTTTCGTTTTTACTTACTACATGCAAGGCATTTGCTGCCAACTCCCGCTCTTTATGTTTCAATTCTTCCAAATACTTCAACTGCTTCAAACGGTTAATTTCTTCTTTGGAGCGCAGTTCTTCCTGCAGTCTGAGATTCTCATGATCTTTCTCTCTTTTTTCGGAATCCATCTTTTCCAAAGCCAATTTATCCATTAAACTAACCTGCTCAAGCAATAGATTCTTCCTTTTCAAATTGATCTGTTTCAAATGCAAAACCCTGAGAATTAAAAAAGATATTATTAACAAACCAATAATAAGGATGATCTGATTTCTTCGTTGAATTTTCATTCTTAACTGCAAACCTGCAATTTCTTCCTCTTTTTTTTCTGTTTCGTATTTTATCTGCAGTTCATTAATCTGCTTTTGTGTATTATCGTTGTATATCTCATCCTTATAAACCATAAAGAGCTTCATGTTTTCCAAAGCTTTGGAATAATCTTTTTGCATGGTATACACCTTCGAAATCCCTCCGTAGCAATCTTTTATATTCTCTTTATATCCTGCCTTGATAGCAACACTCAGTGCCTCTTCATAAAAATTAAGCGCCTTATTATAGTTTTTAAGAGCAGAAAAATATTCTCCAAGATTAAAAGAAGCCGATACCACACCTCTCTCAAATTTGATTGATTTGGAAATTTCCAGCGCGGATTTATAATCCTGATAAGCTTCCTTATAATTCTGCTTTTTTAAATACAAATCACCTTGAGAGTTCAGAGTTGAGGCCAACATCTGCTTTTCATCAAATTCTTTAAAAACCGGAATTGCCTTTGACAAATAATCTAAACCTTTATCAAGATCACCTAACTCATCAAGAATAATAGCCATATTAACAAGCGTCTTAGCTACCAGCAAGGGATTATTTTCTTGTTGATATATTTTTAATAGCTTATCAAACCACTCCAATGCTTTTGTATGATCTTTATAAATAGAATAGATAATTGCAATATTGGTTTGAACTGCAATAACCCTCTCCTGATATTGAATTTCCTCAGCTTTTTTTAATGTTCGGAAGTAGTAACTTAAGGCCTCATCATAATTTCCCATACTAAAATATGTAATCCCTAATTCGTTCCAGGAATCAACCAAGCCTTCTCCATAATTCTCACTATCAGCAATTTCTACTGCCTCTTTAAAGTGTTGCAAACCTTCAAAATAGTTACCTAAATTTGAATCCTCTCTACCTAGAAAAATCAATGCTTTAACCTGAGATCGGGGATGGTTTAGCTTTTGTGATAGTCTTAGAGCTTCCTGAGCATAAGCAATACACTTCTCAGAATCGTTCTCAACAAGCTCTTCACAAAGTTTTAACAAGAGTTCGATCTTATCCGCATCATCAACTTTTTGCAGCTTATTTTCCAGGCTGTCAATTTTTTCCTCATCGATATTTCCTGCAAAAGAAATAACAAATAGGAAAATGAAGAAAATGCTATGTAGAATTCTCATGGGGATTAAGATTTAAGAACATCTCAAATATAAAACTTTAATTCACTTATTGAAAAAATAGTGTAAAATGCACACACATAAAAAAAGGAGAAACTCCCCAAAGCTTCTCCTCTTAAAATGCAATCTTTTTAGATCTAAATTATTGCTTGATTGCAGTTTCCAAACCAATTGTAATCATTGTATTCAATGAGGTTTGACGCTCTTCAGCGGTTGTTTCTTCTCCTGTTAAAATATGATCGCTAACTGTCAAAATAGCCAAAGCTTTAGCCTTATGACGAGCTGCAATAGTATATAAAGCAGTGGCTTCCATTTCTACAGCTAATACGCCATAGTCAGCCCAAATTTTAAATGGTTCCGGATTATTATCCAAGTCGTGATAAAAAATATCAGACGTAAGGGTTGATCCAACTTTAATATTTACACCTTGCTCTTTGGCAGACTGGTGTGCATCAGACAACAAACCAAAATCAGCACATGGCGCATAATCCATCCCTCTGAAAAGGTTTCTGTTGATTGCAGAATCGGTACATGAAGTCATGGCTAGAATCACATCAAAAACTTTCACATCGTGATTAAATGACCCACAAGTTCCGATACGAATCACATTTTTAACACCATATTGAGTGATTAACTCATGAGTATAAATTCCAATCGAAGGCACACCCATACCCGTTCCTTGTACAGAAATACGTTTCCCTTTATAAGTTCCGGTGAAACCTAACATATTTCTCACCTTATTATAACAAACAACATCCTCAAGGAAGTTATCTGCAATATATTTTGCTCTTAATGGATCTCCGGGTAACAGGATGGTTTCCGCGATATCACCCATTTTAGCCTCGTTGTGTGCACTCATAATATTAATTTTAAATGTGTTTCAATCAAAAGGTGTTATCCCGGAACAATAGCTATCGCACGAGGATACACAAATCTATAAAAGATTTTAAACACTTTCAACAAAGAGAGATGGATGATATAAATGGTTGGATTGTAGCAATCCTAAATCCGTAAAAAGGTTAAATTACCCCTAATAAAACCCCAGTTTACTTCTTTTCGGATTTTGAGCTCGCTAAAATAATGCTTTTGTTTGGGGATTCAAAATTAGGGATCATAAAATAACACAACTTATCTCTTCTTCACAAAGAAGCGCTTTACCAAATCAGCACAGGCCTCTTCGAGAATCCCGGTTATAAGTTCCGTTCGAGGATGAAGTGGCGAAGGTGAAAATGCCGAAAAACCTCTTTTTTTATCTCCTGCACCATAAACGATACGACTAATCTGCGACCAGGCCAAAGCGCCGGCACACATATTACAAGGTTCAAGCGTTACATACAAGGTACAATCCTTCAGATACTTTCCGCCTAAATAATTCGCTGCAGCAGTAATGGCCTGCATCTCGGCATGGGCTGTGACATCATTCAAGCGTTCGGTTAAATTATGTGCTCTTGCAATAATTCGGTTATTACAAACAACAATGGCTCCTACGGGTATTTCATCTTCATCAAAAGCCTTATGAGCTTCTTCCAAAGCTTGTTTCATAAAATATTCATCAGAGAACGGATTAATCATTTCTTCCATAAAGTCTGTATTTCAAAATTATTGTCGTTTGTCTTGCCAGATATTTTAAATAAAAGCATCAAGCTCTTCTTTAGGGTGTCACTAAACAAGATAAAAAGTAAAAGCCTGCCCTATTTCAAAAAAAATCTGTTCTAATTCGCAAAAACTTAGTATTTTCGCAAAGTTAATAAAATAGGAATAAGATGTATAGAACTCATACTTGTGGTGAATTAAGAATTCAAAATGTAAAGGAAACAGTAACCCTTAGTGGTTGGGTGCAAAAAGCACGTGATCTGGGAGGAATGACCTTTGTCGATCTGCGTGATCGTTATGGTATTACTCAGTTTGTTTTCGATATGGAAACAAATCCGGAGCTTTGTGCTCAGGCTAGAAAATTAGGTCGTGAATTTGTTGTTGCAATTACCGGAACCATTCACGAACGTCAAAGCAAAAACTCAAAAATCCCAACCGGAGATATTGAAATCATTGCTGAGAAAATTGAAGTCTTGAGCAAATCAATTATCCCTCCTTTTACTATCGAAGATAATACAGATGGCGGAGACGAATTGAGAATGAAATACCGTTACCTTGATTTACGCCGAAACTGTGTTCGTGAGAATTTAGTATTACGCCATAAAATGGGGATCGAAATTCGCAATTTCCTTGATCAACTGAATTTTATCGAAACGGAAACTCCTGTATTGATTAAATCGACTCCTGAAGGAGCTCGTGACTTTATTGTGCCATCACGTATGAATCCCGGTGAATTTTACGCTCTGCCACAATCACCTCAGGTTTTCAAACAGCTGTTGATGATTTCCGGTTTCGACCGTTATTACCAAATTGTAAAATGTTTCCGCGACGAAGACCTTCGTGCTGACCGCCAGCCTGAGTTTACACAGATTGATTGCGAAATGGCCTTCGTGGAGCAGGACGATATCTTAAATACTTTTGAAAGCCTAACCAAACATTTATTCAAAAAATTGAAAAATGTTGAGTTAAACTTCGATTTTCCTAGATTAGACTATGCTGACGCCATGACTTATTATGGTAACGACAAGCCTGACACACGTTTCGATATGAAATTTGTTGACCTAAGCGTTATTGCTAAAGGGAATGATTTCAAAGTATTTGATGAAGCTGAATATATTGGTGCAATCTGTGCAACAGGTTGTGCATCATACACACGTAAACAACTGGATCAGTTGACCGATTTTGTGAAAAAACCTCAAATCGGTGCAAAAGGACTTGTTTACGTAAAATATAACGAGGATGGTTCATTCAAATCATCTGTAGATAAATTTTATTCTGCCGAACACCTGCAAAAGTGGGCTGAAGCTTGTCAGGCAAAACCTGGAGACTTATTGCTAATTCTTGTTGGCGATCGTAACACAACACTGCCTCAACTTTCTGAATTACGTCTTGAAATGGGCTCACAACTTGGATTAAGAGACAATAAGAAATTCTCTCCGCTTTGGGTCGTTGATTTCCCTCTATTGGAGTGGGATGAAGACAATAAACGTTTCCACGCGATGCACCATCCATTTACATCTCCTAAAAAAGAAGATCTTCATTTGTTGGAGACTGAACCGGGAGCTGTTCGTGCAAATGCATACGACTTGGTTATCAATGGTGTTGAAATTGGTGGTGGATCTATCCGTATTCACGACACCGAACTTCAAGCTCAAATGTTTAAGCATTTAGGTTTCACCGATGAAGAGGCTCAGGAGCAATTTGGATTCCTGATGAATGCTTTCAAATATGGTGCGCCTCCACATGGTGGAATTGCTTTTGGATTTGACCGTTTGGCATCGCTATTTGCTGGTATCGAATCTATCCGTGACGTCATTGCTTTCCCTAAAAATAATTCGGGTCGCGATGTGATGATTGATTCACCATCAACAATTGCTGAATCACAATTGGAAGAATTAAATTTAGCACTAAAAGCAATTGAGAAAAAATAACTCTCAAGCTTCTAAATACATCTGCAAAGGCTATCTCAAAATGGGATAGCCTTTATTTTTTATAACTGATCAGCAAAATATCAGGCAAAAAAAAGACCAACGAAATAAATTCGATGGTCTCTAAAATATCTTTATTTATGGACTACCAGTCCACTTCATTTTCCTCCTCATCGTTATTGACAAGGCCTTTTTCACGTTTAATCATATCTTTATACATGGCACGCATAAACAAACAACCATGCTTAACAGCCTCATCTTTACTTTGAAAATTGGCTTTGATTAAATGATGAGCACTCATTTCAAGCTCAGGATCATCAGTATAATAATAAACACTAACATTAGGCCTTCCACCTTTTTTCTTAATCTCCAATCCCATCCAGGTTTCGAAAATCTCACCATCAACCTTTATATGTCGCTTAAACTTAATCATCTCAATTCGATTACTTGATAAAAACAATATCAGAGCCTTATTTATCTTGCTCCAGATTCTTCATTTTCTTTTCCAGATTATTTAAAAGAACCATTGTTAGCGTTAATAAAAACATAACAAACAGTTCAATATAAATTCCTGTTTTATCTCCTGATTCACCCGATGAATGCAGTAGATTAAGAACACTTGCTACCATAATCAGGAAGGTAGACATGATCAAAATAAATTTAATTAGTTTCATCCTTATTAAAATTGGTAATACAATTAGATTGTGACAGGTGTTAAATATCTAATATCACAATTGTTTATAGATTATCTTGAATAAAATCAGGTTTCGTTAATTCGATCTGATTTTTAACCGGATTAGCATATATTTCAAAAAATATTTCTTTAAGTCTCTCACGATCACCATCAACCGTCCCCAATTTTTTATCCATATGTTTCAAGAACAAATCCTTTTCCTCATCAGTATAATAATCCTGATATTCATCGGTGTGATTTAAAATATCAAAAGCAATATAATTATCCGGCCAAAGTTTAAAGTTCTTATGAATTTTATAGTCGATTAATTCAGCCAAAGCCTTAAACTTATCACGACTATCATCCATCTCTTCTATCACATCTAACATTTCAGAAATGGGTTTCCCAACTCTAAAATGCACCCTACCCTTTTCATTGATCATTCCTTTAAGCATGCTCAACAAATCGTCCTTAGGTGTTTTTTTATAACCAACCTCAGTCTCTTTTAGGAAAAGTTCCCTCGATTTTAATGCATCGCAAGGCTCATACTCATAAGAAATAGCAACTGGCACAATTCTTAAAGCCTTAAAATGCTCCGCGAAGGTTTTATTACCACTCATCTGCAACATTTTTAGCAGACTTTGCTGTGTTCTATCATCACCATCCTTTGTTCTACCCTCACGCTGCGCTATCCAAACAGATGATTTTTTTGTATTTAGTGCATGCCCAATATAGGATGATAGATGATTTGAATTCACCAGCATATCCCGAACTGAGGCATTACGTTTTACAACAAAACTCTTGTTCAGCTTTACCAAATCACTAATCCAGGGTTGAATCAAAAGATTAGACCCAATCGCAATTTCTGTTGTTGAAAAATTGTTGCGATACAGTAGGATATTCAACAGAGCAGAATCCAGAATTATATCTCTATGGTCTGAAATAAACAGATAACTCTCATTTTTATCCAATTTATCAAGCCCTTCGATACTAATCCCTTTTGTGGTGTTTTTAATGATATTATCCGCCAATGGCACAATAAACATCGATTGAAAATCATCAACCGTTTTTACTTGTGACAAGCTAGCTTCAATTTTTTCACGAGATAAATCCGGAAACAATTGCAACGCAAACTTTAAAAAATCATCATTTTTAATTAGTCTATCTATTACCTCTGGTACTTCAGAGTCGCGATAGGGACGTATATCATCATATTCTGATTCAGAAATCATTATCTAATCGAATTGGTTTTAAGGAACTGCAAAAATAAGTAAATAAAATGGATTATCTAAATACTGTAGCCGTATGCAAGCTCATGCACCTCAATATCAAATACTAAATTACAAAAGCAGTTGCAAAAACGTTTCATTTTGCAACTGCTTTCTATAAAATTGTGTGTTAAAAATTCTTATTTTCCCCTCTCTTATTTCATTTTAAGGCTACTAAAATCAATAAAGTCAGCAGGATTGACATTCTCCCCATTCTTCTTTATTTCTAAATGCAGATGAGGCCCTGTCGAGATACCCGAACTCCCGACATACCCAATTACATCGCCTTTTTTCACTTTCTCTCCCAATTTGACATTATAACGACTCATTTGAGAATACAAACTCGCCAAACCGCCATCGTGCTGGATAATAATATAACGCCCATAAGCTTTACCTTCCACATAATTGGTCTCGAGCAAGTGTACCTGTCCGTCAGCAATGGCATAAATTGGAGTGCCTTGATGTGCTGAAATATCAATCCCTTTGTGAAACAACATCTTTTTCTTAATGGGATGCATTCTTTCTCCATAAGGTGACGTAATTCTGACACCAACTGAAGCTTTTATAGGGAGCTTTAAATCATGACCTGCCGGAATCGTTTTGTTCTCCATATTCACAGATTTGGTCTCAGAATAATCAAAACTCAACATTGAAATAAGGAGAACCGGAAGTATCAGTATCAACTTAAAATGAGCCCATACAGATGTATTTGATTTTTTAATCATTTTAATTCGTTTTAGTATTAATGATGATTTAAATGCACTAGTCAGGTTTGAATTCATTTTACTTTCAACGTACTGAAATAAACACTGCTGATAATCAATTTTATTTGTATCATCAACGACACAAGCCTGATCGGCACAGTATTCGTGCACTTCGACTAAGGCATTTTTTAATAAATAAACAATAGGATTAAACCAGAAAAAGGCTTTAACTAATTCTACTGCAAGCAAATCGATACTATGCAACTGTTTTGAATGAATTGACTCGTGCAAAAGAATCTGCTTATTTTCTGTCTTCGAAAGAATTGACGGATTCAGAAAGACATAATTAAAAAACGAATAAGGCGAATGAGTTTGTTCTATAAAAACTAAGTTCAAATCACCTTCTCTTTTTATTTCATTGGCTTGAATGATTTTAAAAATTGAAACTAAGCTTAAAATTACCCGACCTAAAATTGTTACAACGCCCAGAGCATACAAAATACATATCAAGAAACGAGAATCGAAACGAAATCCTTCTCTAAGATTAGGTTCTGCAATCTGCAACTGGTCTTCAAAAGAATTTTCAAACTCCCAAACAAATTGATGGGCTTTAGCTAGTTGCTCGTGATCAAACGTAAAATTAATCAGGGGCAATATAAATGAAAACATTAAGGCCGTTAGCAAATAAAAACGATTCCTTTTCACATGTGTATCTTTTACCAATACAAGTTGATAAAAACCATAAAAAATGGCTAAACACAAACCTGATTTAATTGAATACAAAATGAAATCAGTCATTTGATCTGCTTTTTTTGTTTTGAATTTGTTCTTCGATTAAAGCTTTCATTTCTTCCAATTCACTTAAAGACAAATCTTGTTCTTTGGTAAAAAACGAAGCAAAACCTTTTGCTGAGTTATTAAAAAAACTTTTGATCATACCTGACATAAACTCCCGGGCATAAACTCGTTTAGGCACTAAAGGAAAATATTGATTGGTTTTACCAAAGGTTTCGAACCCAATAAATCCCTTTTTAACCAGAATCCGAATCACGGTAGCAACCGTTGTATTAGCTGGACGTGGTTCAGGAAATTCCGAAACAATATCCTTTAGAAAAGCCTTTTCAAGCTTCCATAGGTATTGCATAATTTGTTCTTCTGCTTTTGTCAATTCTTTCATAATTCAAACATACAACTAATTATTTAGTCGTACAACTATTTTCATAGTTTAACTATATTAAAGTTTGTTAAAGCTCTTTCATTTTCATACAATAAATACGATATTGATAACTGAAAAAATCAATAAAACACACATTCAATGAAAAATTTAAGCTTCCTGTTTCTCTTAACTTTCCTCGTGAGTAGCTGTGCCAGTTCATATGTCACTGATCAAAACTTGGCAAAACCAGAGAAAGCCTATCACCATATTTTAGTGGTAAGTTTATTCAATGATCTGAACTTGAAAAAGTTTGATAAAGAAACCTATTACGCGTCTATCAAGGACTATTTCTATGACCTTAACAGAATTGACAACCATCCATTAGTTCAAAAGAGTATTAAGGATATGCTATCGAGTAATCGAACTAAAGTCATTCCTTCTTATAAATTGTTTAAGGTAAATCAGGAAGTTAATTACGAGGAATTTTTGAAAACAATCGATAAAAAAAATGTTGATGCCATTCTCATAATCAACCAGCAAAATTACTTCTACAAAAAAACTGAACGAATACTTGAAGATGGTGAAATTCGCGTTAATGAATCTCCCAATGCTGTTTTCAACACTTACCTGGTGGATCGAAAAAATTTGGAACCTGTATGGGTGAGTCGAATCTACTCAAACGGAACATCCTGGGACACACATGGTACTATGTACAACAGTATGGGAAGAAAACTGACTAAGAAACTTATCAAGTCCGGCTACATACGACCTCCATTTCAAACACGAAATGTTCGAAATTAAAATAAAAAGGGCTGTCGATATTAAAATCAACAGCCCTTTTTTAAATTTATATGAATTCAGATTTACATCATACCCGGCATACCACCACCCATTGGAGGCATAGCAGGAGCTTGTTCTTCTTTTTCTTCAATCAATACACACTCAGTTGTTAAGAACATACCTGCAATAGAAGCAGCATTCTCAAGAGCAACACGAGAGACCTTAGCAGGATCGATAACTCCGGCTTCAATCATATGTTGGTATTCGCCAATTCGAGCGTTGTATCCAAAATCAGCCTCACCAGCTTTTACTTTGTCAACAACAACAGCACCCTCGCCACCAGCATTTGCTACAATCTGACGCAAAGGCTCCTCAATGGCACGTTTCACGATTTCGATACCTACAGTTTCATCTTCGTTATCCCCTTTAAGACCATCTAAAGCTGCAATAGAGCGAATGTAAGCAACACCACCACCAGCAACAATACCTTCTTCTACTGCTGCACGAGTTGCACTCAAGGCATCATCCACACGGTCTTTCTTCTCTTTCATTTCGATTTCAGAAGCAGCACCTACGTACAATACAGCAACACCACCAGCTAACTTAGCTAAACGTTCCTGAAGTTTCTCTCTATCGTAATCAGAAGTTGAGTTCTCAATTAGAGTTCTGATCTGAGCAACACGAGTATCAATAGCATCTTTAGCTCCGGCACCATTTACAATAGTTGTATTTTCTTTATCAATAGTGATCTTCTCACACTGACCCAACATCTCAATAGTTGCCTGCTCAAGCTTCAATCCTTTCTCTTCAGAAATAACCATACCACCTGTAAGGATAGCAAGATCTTCAAGCATTTCTTTTCTTCTGTCACCAAAACCCGGAGCCTTTACAGCAGCCACTTTCAATGAGCCTCTCAATCGGTTCACAACCAAAGTAGCCAAAGCTTCACCCTCAACATCTTCAGCAATAATCATCAATGGACGACCTGATTGTGCTGCTGGCTCAAGAACTGGCATTAATTCTTTCATGGTTGAGATCTTCTTATCGCATAATAAAACGAAAGGATTCTCAAGATCTGCTTCCATCTTATCACCATTGGTAATAAAATATGGTGAAATATAACCGCGGTCGAATTGCATCCCTTCAACAACTTTTACGTAAGTTTCAGTTCCTTTAGCTTCTTCAACAGTAATAACGCCCTCTTTCTTCACTTTTTCCATTGCTTCTGCGATAAGAGAACCAATGGTTTCATCGTTATTAGCAGAGATTTTAGCAACTTGTTTGATCTTCTCGTAGTTGTCACCCACTTCGATAGACTGAGCTTTAATGTTTGCTACAATTGCATCAACAGCCTTATCAATACCACGTTTCAAATCCATTGGATTGGCACCTGCTGTTACGTTTTTCAATCCAACATTTATGATAGATTGTGCCAAAACTGTAGCTGTTGTTGTTCCATCACCCGCATCATCCGCAGTTTTAGAAGCAACCTCTTTTACCATTTGAGCACCCATGTTTGCACCCGGATCTGATAATTCGATTTCTTTTGCTACCGAAACACCATCTTTAGTAATTTGTGGTGCTCCGAATTTGCGATCGATTACCACGTTTCTACCTTTGGGACCTAAAGTTACTTTTACTGCATTAGCTAAAGCATCTACACCTACTTTAAGTAAATCGCGTGCCTCTATATTGAATTTAATTTCTTTTGACATTTCTAATAAATAATAGATTAAAAATTAATTTGTTTTAAGCATTGCGATTAAGCAATGTATAAGATATCAGTTTGCGACATCAATAGATAATCTTCATTATCGATATTCAATTCCGTACCTGCATATTTACCGTAAAAAACGATATCACCAGCTTTAATTTCCATAGGCTCGTCTTTTTTATCAGCGCCCACCAATACAACTTTTCCTTGTAATGGTTTCTCTTTTGCTGAATCAGGAATAATAATGCCACTAGCTGTTTTTTCTTCAATTGCCACGGGAGCTACTAAAATTTTGCCCGCAAGAATTTTTCCTTTTAATTCTGCCATTTTTCTAAATATTTAGGTTTTTATTTTTTTATCTGTTGTGTTAAAATACAACCCGAATTACTCGCTCAATATTCTAACATCATTTTTGTTGATTTCAAAAACAACGTTCAGCTTCTTTCATAATCTATGCCAAATAAAAAGTCTTGCCATTTTTGCAGCACAAAGAATCAAATGCAGACACAAACAGCTAAAATCGATTATCACGCAAATTCAATTTCAAATTTATTCGCCCTTCCGGGGAAGTATAAATATACGGCATTATTCCCAATTGATTAATTTACTGAAAAAATAAACTTTTCATATACAGACTCATAAGCGCATTTGTTATAACAAAAATAATCTTGCTGTACTTAAAAATCAAGGGCTGATTGGGGAGTATAAAAAAAGTGTCAGCATGTAATGACATACTGACACTTAAATATTTTAGTAGATGTAATATTGAATTACTCTGTCTTTTCAGTTTTTTCCTCTTTAGCAGGTGCTTCAGTTGGGAAAACCGGAGTTTCAGGAGCTGTTTCAGTTTCTTGCAATTGCTGCTCGATAGCTGATTTAGGAGCGCCATTGTTGCCACGATCAATAGTAGCAGCTGCAAGCATACAAAGTATAAAAAGGCTTAATGCTAGCACCCAAGTTGCTTTTTCAAGAAAATCTGTTGTTTTCTTAACTCCCATTATCTGGTTCGAAGATGAGAAATTAGAAGCTAAACCGCCTCCTTTTGAGTTTTGTACCAAAACAATTAAAACCATTAGTACACAAACTATAAGGATCAATACTGAAATAAAGGTAAACATACTTATCTATTTTTTAATTTTTCTATTCTTTCCAATTGACTCGCAAAGTAAATATTTTTTTCGGGATTTTTCAACATTAATTTCTCATAAACAGCACTTGCCTTATCAAAAAGCTTTTGTTTAATATAAATTTGAGCCAGAGTTTCACTCATACAACCCACATCCTCTTTCAAGCTATCCTTTGAAATATCAATCTGACTTTCAATCTTTTGATCTGGTTTCGGTATACGAGGTTCGTTTTCTATAAAGTTGGAAATCAGATCAAAATCCGTTGCAATCTTCTTCTTTTTTAATGTCTTATTATCGTGTTTTTTTGCAGCTATTTGTACTGATTTTACTTCAGAAGTACTCAATCTCAACATCCATTCCGAGAAAGAATAGTTTTCTGACTTAGCTAATGCCTCTTCTGACTGCTTTTCATTTGATTTTAAAACATATAAATTACCTCCAAAATCCATATCATAGATCTCAGATTCTAACTGCAGATAATCAGACTTTGGTAATTTTCCCGTTTGTGATTTGGTGCTAATTTCTGATTGAACATCAAGTTCGGTATCCTCACTATTATTCAAATTTCCAGCTTCCAAATCAACAAAATCAATAACATCACCCTCAGTTCCGTTTAGCTCTTCATCTTTGTGATTGGACTCATCTAAATCACTTTCCAAAGTACTTGCTATCAAATCATCAGTTGCCTGATCATCCAGAATAAAAACATCATTTTCAACAGACTTTGAAACTGGTTTTTCTTCTGTTTCAACTGAAGTTGCCATACCACCCAAAACTTCATCACCAGGTAAGTCAAGCTTATCGTTCAAGTAAAGATACAAGCGACGACGATCAGGAATAAAAAGAGCTGATTTTTTTAATTCCTGATTAAATCGGATACTTTTTTGTTGATTCAGAGTTTTTAGCAGCAAGAGATAAGGCGCCTGAAAAAAAGGGTAAACATCAATAAGAGCTTTCAGCTCTTTATGACTGTCTCCATCCATTTTTTGGGGATCTTTTAACCAGGATTGCAACAACGCTTTGTTCATGCTTCTATCAATATTTTACAAATACTTGCCAAGTATAAAGCCTGCCTTATTTCTACAATTAAATCTCTCTAAAAGTTCAATGTTAAACTTAACGAAAATCATCTTAATCAACTCAACAATTACCAGTTTACTACTGATTGATTGTAGATATCATCAATGATTTTCTCTAATATTTTATCTACAAGATCATTTTCAACATCAGTTAACTGCTTGGTACTGTCAAAATCTTCGAAGGCTGAAAAACTCTTATCAAAATCATTATCAGGCTCTTTTTCATTGGTAAATTTCACCCGAATGGTAATGGTTAAACGGTTGGTTGATGCAATATCGTTACTTGTAACATCCAAAGCTTTGGTTTGATAGCCTGTAATTTCACCCGAGAAATTCAAATGCCCTTCACCGTCAACAATCTCATCAAGAGAGGTTCGACTTCGGAATTTCTCCTTAAGATCCTCAGTAAACTGATTGCTCAAATTTGGATTTACCAAGGGAGCTCTGTTTTGAAAAAATTGCACTGAAAAGGTTTTTACATCTGGTGATAATGTCCCTCCGGTAAAGCTATAACTCACTTTACACGCCGTAAAAGCCAGTCCTATAATTATTATAAGTAATGATGATTTTATCCAATTCATAATTCAAATTGTTACTAATTTATTTAAGAATCTGCATCGGTAAAGATACTCAAAGCAGCATGTCATTCCATCTAATTAATATCGTATTCCTTAATTTTTCGATAAAGTGTTCGCTCAGAAATTCCCAAATCCTGAGCCGCATACTTTCTCTTGCCATTATGCTTCTCCAAAGCTTTGCGAATCAATTCCATTTCCTTATCAACAAGAGAAAGCGACTCTTCAACAAACTCTTCCGTATCCTGAATATCGGGCTCATCAACATGAGAAACATTCACTTTAGCCGATGCGTATGATTTATGTTGAACCACATCAACCTCCTGATCTTCATAAAGCTTACGAATCAGCATCGCATTCTTTTGCTCTAGATCATTGGCATCACCATCTTTCTGCATCAAATCGAAAACCAGTTTCTTAAGATCCGTCATATCTTTTTTCATATCGAACAGAACCTGATACAAGATCTCTCTTTCAGAAGAAAAACTTTTCTCATCTCTGGAGTCTTTCTTATAAATGGCTGGCAACATTTGCTCGTCGCTTGCCGGCAAATAATTCTGCAGAATATCAGCCGTTATCAAACGCTCCTTCTCAATGATTGAAATTTGCTCCGTAATATTTTTCAGCTGGCGAATATTTCCCGGCCATCTGTAAGCTTGAAGAATCTGCTGAGCCCCATCATTCAGTCTTAGTGCAGGCATGCGATATTTCTCTGCAAAATCCTGAGCAAATTTTCTGAATAAAAGGTAAATATCCTCTCTACGCTTACGCAAAGCAGGCATAACAATGGGTACTGTGTTTAGTCTGTAAAATAAATCTTCTCTAAACTTGCCATTTTTAACTGCCTGAGGGATATTTATATTGGTTGCAGCTACAACCCGTACATTTGTTTTTAGAACTTTTGAAGACCCCACCTTCATAAACTCTCCCGTTTCCAAAACTCGTAGCAATCTCACCTGAGTTGATAAAGGCAATTCCCCAATTTCATCTAAGAAAATGGTTCCATTATTAGCCACTTCGAAGTAACCTTTACGATCAGACAAAGCACCTGTAAAAGCACCCTTCTCATGACCAAAAAGTTCTGAATCAATTGTTCCCTCCGGAATTGCACCACAGTTAACGGCTATATATGAAGCATGTTTACGAGCGCTAAACTGATGTATAATCTGAGGAAAAACTTCCTTTCCTGTTCCACTCTCTCCGGTTATTAATACCGATAAATCAGTTGGTGCCACCTGCACAGCAATATCAATCGCTCGGGTCAACTCATACGCATTCCCAATAATACCAAAACGCAATTTTATTTTTTGTACATCCATTCTCGAAATATTGATCAAATTATGCCTAAACATCGGGCTGGGTTTTAAACATCCTCAAATAAAAACGTTTAAAACCTGCAATTATTTCCGATTGCCTGACAAAATTACTACTTTTTGAAATCTTTTCTAAGGATAAAACCGGGATTCTTTAATAAATAATGTTAATAATAAGCTGGCATTTTTTTAAATTTTTAAAATTCCCCATTCATCAAAAACTGAAAAAGGAAACTATCTTTACTCAATCAAAAATCAAGACTTTTTTAATAAAAAATAAACCCTGTATGAAATTCATAGGCATCATTCCTGCTCGATTCGCATCAACACGCTTCCCTGGCAAACCACTGGCTGATATAAATGGTAAACCCATGATACAACGTGTTTACGAGCAAGTAAAAATTGCACTGGATGATGTGGTTGTTGCAACAGATGACAAGCGCATTGAAGAAGCTGTAAAGGCTTTTGGAGGTGAGGTTGTAATGACATCAGAAAAACACCAAAGCGGAACAGATCGGATTGCAGAAGCCATTGAAAAAATTGAAGCTGAAAGTTCTGAAAATTATCAGGTCATTATAAATATTCAAGGTGACGAACCATTTATTCAGCCCGAGCAAATCCTGGCTTTGAAAGATTGTTTCAAAACAGCCTCAACACAAATTGCAACACTTATCAAACCCATCGAAAACTCAGATGAAATCTTCGATATGAACAAGGTAAAAGTGGTTGTGAATAAAAATCTGCGAGCTCTTTACTTCAGCCGCTCGCCTATCCCATTCTTTCGTGGTTGTGACGAAAAAGAATGGCTGGATAAGCACACTTACTACAAACATATTGGGATGTATGCTTACCGAAGAGATACGCTTAATGAAATAACCAAATTGCCGCAAAGTTCTCTTGAGCTTGCGGAATCGCTTGAGCAATTGAGATGGTTAGAAAATGAATATGTCATCAAAACAGACATCACCAAACACGAATCAATAGGTATAGACACACCCGAAGATTTAGAAAGAGTGAAACAACTTGGTTTGTTATAATACATTTAAGAGTCTGCTTATAGAAGCAGGCTCTTTTTTATTTTGAGGAAAGTCAAAAAATATTACCTTCGCGGCCTTAAACATAGAAATATAACGACTCACTTACGTCGCGTTTTTGTTTTGCAACATTTCACACCTTGAAATCCGAAACGCCAGTTTCGAAAAGAGTACAGAACAAAAGATGTAAGCCGGAGGAAAAGGTCTCGTTTTACTACCAATTTTTTTATTAACAACATCTGTATTTCAATAATGAAATACCGCAGTTGCGTGCGCACTTATGCAGCGTTATTGGGGTACTTTGTTGTGATATAGATGTAAATTTTCAACTCATGATGAGACTTTGGGAGCAACACGCAGGTGAATACAAAAAAACACTTTCACTAAGTATTCCTGTGATTATCGCACAGGCAGGACAAATTACAGTCGGATTAATCGATAATGTCATGATTGGTCAGTTGGGAACAATCCCCCTGGCTGCGGCATCCTTTACAAACACCCTATTCAATCTGGTTTTAATATTCGGGATGGGCTATTCATTTGCTTTAACCCCTCTGATTGGCAGGAGCTGGGGCGAAAAGGACCATGCATCAGTTGGTTCATGGATTAAAAATGGTATCATGGCCAATGCCTTCATGGGGCTCGCTTTGGCCCTGCTTCTGGCAATTTTATATGTATTTATGCCTTACATGGGACAACCCCAATCGGTTCTGCAACCTTCACGAGATTATTTAGCCATACTGATGGTCTCAGTATTACCCATGATGGTTTTCTATGGCTACAAACAATTTGCCGAAGGAATTGGCGATACCAAAACAGCGATGAAAATTATGCTTTGGGCAAATGTTGTGAATACGGTAGGTAACTACCTGTTCATGTATGGAAAACTTGGTGCACCGGAGATGGGACTTACCGGAGCGGGCATTGGTACTCTGCTGGCCCGAATATTTATGGCAATTGCCTTTATCATCCTTTTTTATAAAAATCAGAAATACCAACTGTTCACTAAGCTATACAAGCAAAGCGTATTTTGCAAGACTAAATTTATCCAAATTGTGAAGCTGGGCATTCCATTGGGCGGACAAATTGTAATGGAAGCCTGCGCATTCGGACTATGTGCCATTATGATGGGATGGGTTAGCGAAGTTGGCATGGCTGCACACCAAATTGCCATAACCCTTTCTACCCTGGGTTTCATGATATACCAGGGATTGGGTTCCGGAACCACCATACGTGTGAGTCATTATAAAGGAGCTAATAATAAGGAAGGTATTATTCGAGCAACTAAAACGGCCATGAACCTAATGTATGTCTACTGTGCTTTTTCGATCATTTTGTTTGTAGGTGCCCGTAATTTGTTGCCCCTGATGTTTACAACAGACAGCACAGTTATACAATTAGCTGCACAAATGCTGATTGTTTGTGGTGTGTTTCAGCTTGTCGATGGCATACAAATTATCCTTGTGGGAACTCTAAGAGGTTTTGCTGATGCGCGAATTCCCGTAATAATAACCTTTATATCTTATTTCATTGTTTCTATTCCCTTTAGCTATTTATCAGCCTTTGTGTGGGAATTTGGTGCCGTCGGTATCTGGTTTGGCTTTCCTGTAGGCTTGCTTGTGTGTTCTGCCCTTTTCCAAATGCGATACAAATACATTCTCAAAAAAATTTAATCGTAAAAACTAGCAAATAAAAAAGAGATCTAATCACAGATCTCTTTTCTTACCATTTATATCTGAGGATATCTTATCCCTTTTTCTTTATTTGCTTCAAAAGCTCAATATCCAATAATTCCACATATTTCTCATCAACTCTGATAATATTCTCTTTATTGAATTTTGAAAACGTATGAATAACACTTTCACGGGAATAGCCAATGGTTTCGGCAATTTCTTTTCTCGAGAAAGGCAATTTAAAGGTAGTGGAGTTTTCCATGTGTGAATAGTGCAACAGAAAGGTAGCTAAACTTCCCTCTACATTCTTATTACTATACATCACCATTCGCTTGACCTGACGATGCGAGGTTTTCGACATGGTTTCAATAATCCCCATTGCAAAACTGCCATTGGTTTTAATCAGTTGCTTAAATACAGCAATATCAATCAAAAGCACTTTGGACGTTTCCATTGCAGTAGCCGAAATATGATAGGTCTTATCAAAAAATGCATGCGATAAACCTAAAAATCGGTACTCCGGAGCCATCCGAATCGTGTTATTTCGCCCATCAGACTCAATATTAATCTTGGCCAATCCACTTAAGACGTAATATATATGCGTGGCAAAGCTCCCCTGCTTGATAATAATTTCATTCTTCTTAAAATCAAGAATTGTACTATTATTAATAATCATACTGACATCCCGACCTGAAAGGGATGAGAAGCAAGGATGCTTCAAATATTGCTCCAACTCAAAATTTTCGTCCATACAATTCAACATTTATAAATTTTCGCAACAAATATCTGCTAATTTTTACTCAATACGCATATTACAAGATACTTAATTTTGATTTCAAAGAGTAAAATAACTCACCGATAAATCGCAATCAGCTGCAATAAAAAAACAAACTCATGCCAATAAAGTCAAATCGGTGTTCTACAGATCATTAATCTATTTAAAAATCCGGATAAAATCAACCAAAAGTAAACTGCCTAGTATAACAAGGGTGAAATATCTTACTCTCCATCACGTCTTTTCCTTTCTATAAGCGTAATTTACTTGTATTCAATTGCGTGTCCAGCAACAGATTACAACGCATATTTGATATCGGATAGCCATATATCTTTACCACCGAATCAGATAAAGAAAAATGCATATGTTTTGGATTGAATTTGCGACAGTATTAATAGCAATTTTTGTTGGAGCCCGATTAGGGGGAATTGGACTTGGTGTAATGGGGGGAATTGGACTTTCTGTTTTGACCTTTGTTTTTAATTTGCAACCCACATCACCTCCTATAGATGTGATGCTAATGATTGTATCAGTAATCACAGCCGCTGCTGCTATGCAAGCTGCCGGAGGACTGGACTATTTGGTTAAGCTGGCTGAAGGCTTGCTTCGAAAAAACCCAAATCGGATTACCTTCTACGGACCGATCGTATCTTATTTGTTTACACTTGTGGCCGGTACAGGTCATGTTTGTTACTCAATATTACCTGTTATTTCAGAGGTGGCACGAGAAACCGGTGTGCGTCCTGAGCGACCATTGTCAATAGCCGTGATTGCATCTCAACAGGCGATTACAGCAAGCCCCATTTCAGCAGCAACAGTTGCCCTATTGGGAATGCTAACTCCTTATAATTTTGAATTGATCGATATCTTGATGATCAGTATTCCTGCCACTTTTGTTGGTGTATTGCTTGGTGCTTTTGCAGCCAACAAAATGGGAAAAGATTTAAAAGACGACCCTGAATATCAAAAACGTTTAAAAGAAGGAAAACTGGCCGTAAAATCTGACAGCACGAATAAAGAAGTCCCAACTTCTGCTAAAATTTCAGTGGGACTATTTGTATTAGGAGCTTTCGCCATTGTCATGTTTGGTTCATTTGCCAGTTTACGTCCGGTATGGAATGTAGGTGGCGAAATGATTAAAATGGGTATGCCCGCTACCATCGAAATGGTGATGATGGCGATTGCAGCACTCATCCTGATTTTCTCTAAGGTTAAAGTTGAAGATGTTGCCAAAGGGAATGTTTTCTCAGCAGGGATGCAAGCCGTGATTGCAATCTTCGGTATTGCCTGGATGGGAGATACTTTCTTCGCCGCCAATATGGATTACCTGGGGGGTGGTATTAAAGAGATGGTAACCAGTATGCCATGGTTGTTTGCCTTTGCCTTATTTGTATTGTCAATTCTGCTTTATAGCCAGGCAGCTACAATCCGTGCCTTAATGCCTTTGGGTATTGCTTTGGGACTTCCAGCTCCTGCACTTATTGCCATGTTTCCATCGGTAAACGGATACTTTTTTATTCCAAACTACCCAACCGTAGTTGCTGCGATCAATTTTGACCAAACAGGAACAACACGCATTGGAAAATACCTGCTGAATCACAGTTTTATGATTCCGGGCATGGTGGCTACCATTGGAGCCGTTTCAATGGGATTCTTAATGATTTCAATATTATTCTAAATAAAATCAAAATAAAACTAACGACTAATAAATTAATAAAAACTAAAATTATGAACCTAAAACAAAGAATTACTCGAGTTTTACTTCTGGTAGCGATTGTTACCATGGGAGCAATGACTTCCCTTAATGCACAAACATTACCAAACCTGACTATTATTGCAACTGGTGGTACCATTGCCGGATCAGGTGATTCAAGCATCAAAACCAACTACACTGCCGGTGTTGTAACTGTTGATAAATTATTAGCAGCTGTACCTGAAGTGATGAATTTGGCAACAATCAAAGGGGTACAGATTTCTTCAATCGGTAGCCAGGAAATGAACGATGCAGTTTGGTTGAAACTAGCTAAGAAAATCAACAAATTGTTAGCTTCTGACGAGTGTGATGGTATCGTGATTACTCACGGAACAGATACTATGGAAGAAACTGCTTATTTCCTAAACCTTGTTGTAAAAAGCGACAAACCAGTTGTATTGGTAGGATCTATGCGTCCGGGTTCAGCTATGAGTGCTGACGGACCAATGAACCTTTTCAATGCGGTTGCTTTAGCTGTTAACCCAGCTTCTAAAGGACGTGGTGTAATGGTATCAATGAACGACCTGATTTTAGGTGCTGATGATGTAACTAAAACCAACACAACTAACGTAGCAACTTTCCAGTGCCCTAACTTCGGTGCTTTGGGATACATGCACAATGGTCAGCCTACTTTCCGTCGTGCAACTACAGCTAAAAACACAACAGCTTCTGAGTTTGATGTAACCAACTTGAACGAACTTCCTAAAGTTGACATCATCTACGGATACGCTAATGCTAATGCAGTTGTTGTTGATGCTTTCGTAAAAGATGGTGCAAAAGGTCTTATCCACGCAGGTGTTGGTAACGGTAACCTTTACCCAACTGTAATGGACGCTTTGGTTTCTGCACAGAAAGATGGTGTACAAGTAGTACGTAGCGCACGTGTATTCTCAGGATCGACTACATTGGATGCTGAGGTTGATGACGCAAAATTCAACTTTGTTGCTTCTCTTTACAAGAATCCACAAAAAGCAAGAATCCTTTTGATGTTGGCTTTGACTAAAACGAACGATTACAAGGAAATTCAAAGAATGTTCTACGAGTACTAGAATATCGATTCTGAAATAGAATCACTTCAAGTTACTTATTGATTTATAATCCCGGGGAGGATCGAGAGGTCACCTCCCCAGGGCTTACTTATCCCAAATTTAGGGGAAAACCTCTCAAATGACTTACAATAGAAACCAGTTTATAACAACAACAATGAGTTTTAAAAAATATATAATCGCAGGTCTTGCTGTTTTGACTATCGGTGGAACGGCTATGGCTCAGGAGACATTAAACCTAAAAGCTTTGGAGCAAAAAATTGCTTCTTTAGATCAGAAAAATGACTCTTTCAATTTCTATTTAAACCTTCAGAATTCAGCCAACTTGTATATCAATGGCGGCGATTACGAAGGCATCGATTTCAAAACAAACCAAATGCGTCTTGAGATGCGTGGTGAAGTGGTTAAAGGCATCCGTTACCGTGTTCGTCACCGTATGAACCGTGGTACTTCTGCTGAAGGATTGGATAACCTGTCACGTGCAACTGATATTGCATCTATCTCTATCGACGTAACCAAAAACTTAACAATTACCGGTGGTAAGCAGTGTACTGCATTTGGTGGATACGAGTTCGATTTGAACCCAATTGACATTTACCAGTACAGCGACATGATTGACTATATGGATAACTTCCTAACCGGTGTTGATTTCGCTTATCAGGTAAAAGGTCAGGAATTCCGTTTTCAGGTTGTGAATTCTCGCAACGACTATATGGATAATATCTACGAAGGATTGAACGGTGTAGAAGCCAGCAAAAATGCTTTGGGTTATACCTTAAACTGGAATGGTAGCCTTTTCGACGGTAAGGTACAGACTCGTTGGTCTTACTCTTTATTCGAAGATGCAAAGGATAAATTCACCAACTACATCGCTTTGGGTACACAAGTAAAATTGGGTAAAAAAGCACAATTGCAGTTCGACTGGATGAACTCTCACGAGGATATCGACCGTAAAGGCATTGTATCGGATATGATGAACGCTAATGGTGGTGACTATGTTCGCGGAATGGATGTTGTGTACAACTCATTGGTAGCAAAAGTTGATTACCGTGTGAACAACAAATTCAACATGTTTGTAAAAGGAATGTACGAAACTGCAACCAACAATGGCAACACCGATGCCAACCTAAACGACGAGTTCCGTACATCATACGGTTACATGACTGGTTTGGAATATCACCCAATTGCTGAAGGCTTAAAAATCTTCTTCACATACACAGGTCGCTATTTCGATTACGACAGTAGCCTGACTGAAAACATGGGTCTTAAAGATCAGTACACAAACCGTTTCTCAATTGGTATGGTTTACAGACTTAAAATGTACTAGACATTTGTCGATATGGCTTATTTAAATGTTGCTATCTGAACACATTTTAACGATAATGCCCCTTGCATTTTAAATGCTTGGAATTTCAAATAATCAAAGAGGGGGCTCTGTTTTATCAGACAGCCCTCTTTTTTATATGACTCATAAACAAAGTCCTCATAATTGAGTAGTGAAATATTTCACCCCTAAACAGGCGATAATGAGTTTTATTTTAAGTCGAACAGCATATCACTTTTGGTACGGCATATTGTGACTTAATCTATTTTTGAACCGAAATAAAACAGCAAATCTGAGCTTAAGAATTCTTACAAATAAAAGCCTCCTCAACAATCCCATTCACAACTTTGTGATGGATCAATTTAAAAGGGACAGAATAACAAAGGATAAAGCAATCAGATAGATTAAATAATAATTAAAGGAATTTCTTCGATGAAAACAAGACAAGAACACGATCTATTGGGTTACAAAGAGGTACCAGCTGATGCATATTATGGTATTCAAACCCTCCGTGCCGTTGAGAACTTTGATATCTGTGGTGTAAAACTTAGCTTCTATCCCCTGTTTATTGATGCTTTGGCAATGGTAAAAATGGCTTCGGCAAAAGCAAACAACGAATTGGGATTGCTTTCTGACGAACTAACTAAAGTTATCGTACAAGCGGGTGAAGAAGTGCTTTCCGGCGAATATTACGACCAGTTTCCTGTTGACATGATTCAGGGGGGTGCGGGTACATCAACCAATATGAATGCCAACGAAGTAATTGCCAACCGTGCGTTGGAATTAATGGGATTCGAAAAAGGAGAATACGAACACTGTCACCCAAACAACCATATCAACCTTTCGCAATCAACAAACGATGCTTATCCTACTGCTATCAAGATTGCATTAATCAATCACAACACACGTCTTGTTGAGGTGTTGAAAAACCTGGTTGAATCTTTCCGTGCTAAGGGTAAAGAATTTGCTCACGTTATTAAAATGGGTCGTACGCAACTACAGGATGCGGTACCAATGACACTGGGACAAGAATTCGAAGCCTATGCAGTCAACCTTGAAGAAGAAATTGCACGTTTGAATCAAAATGCACAATTGTTCCGCGAAGTGAACATGGGTGCTACTGCTATCGGAACAGGTATCAACTCTGAGCCTGAATACTCTGAAAAAGTAGTAAGACACTTGCAACAAATTACCAACCTGGATATTGTATTGGCAGGTAACCTGATTGAGGCAACGCCTGACACCGGTTCATACGTGATGTACTCTTCAGCTTTGAAACGTTTGGCTATCAAATTATCTAAAATTTGTAACGACCTTCGTTTGATGTCTGCAGGTCCACGTTGTGGATTGAATGAAATCAACCTGCCTAAAATGCAGCCAGGTTCTTCAATCATGCCGGGTAAAGTAAACCCTGTTATTCCAGAGGTGGTTAACCAGGTTGCTTTCAAAGTGATTGGTAACGATTTAACCGTAACTTTTGCTGCTGAAGCCGGACAATTACAACTGAATGTGATGGAGCCTGTATTGGTAAGATCCATTTTGGAATCAATGGAAATGCTTGAAAAAGCAATGGACGTGCTAAAAGACAAATGTATCACTGGTATTACTGCCAACGAGGAAGTTTGCCGTGCGATGGTACTAAATAGTATCGGTATTGTAACTGCTCTGAACCCAACTTTGGGTTACGAAGCTTCTTCAGCTTTGGCAAAGGAAGCCCTTGCAGATAACCGCAGCGTTTACGATTTGGTTTTGGAGAAAAACCTATTAACCAAAGAAATGTTGGACGAATTGCTACAACCTGAAAGAATGATCAAACCTCAAAAGTTTGTGAAAAAATAATATCAAAACTGATGGCACGGTCCTGACCCGTGCCACAGCAAACTTACCTTTCATGAGTGTAAGACGGCAAGTGCGCTGTTTTAGAATTGAGCTTAATTCTAAAACATGTGGCTTGCCGTTCTTCGTTTGATGCTTCAATGCCCCTTTACACACTCCGGTAAACAGGGTTTCAATAAATTATTTGTTTACTGCAGCATATTCTTCAATCTCTTTCAAGCCTCGGTTAAGAGCACCATTTAATAAACCAGCTGCCGATTTAGCAAATCTAACATCGTTATCCGTTTCCGATACAGCTATTGTTCCCACTATCCTTTGATGGTAGATTTTTTGACCGCTATTAATATCATAAACTACGATTATAAGCTCAGATGTACTAGAGCTCTTTTTATCCGGAGGTAACAACATTAATGAACTGACTTCATCTTTAATTATTGAAGCTTTCACATTAAGAATAAAATCGTAGTCTGTAGTCTTTTGTAATAACTGCAAAGTCTCTTCCGAAATCTCAAACTGAAACCGATCCGGAGTGATATAGTCGAACCAAACATTACCTACAAGGTCAATTGAGTCAACTCCCATTTTCTGAAATCCCTGCACGATCCTATCTCCATAATAATGCTTGTCTGCTAATGACAAACGATTACCTACCGAATTCACTAACCATTTGCCTGTTCTCAAATCCAATCCCTTGGGAGACTCATAAACTATGGAATACTTGGGAAGGGCACAAGAGAAAATAAGAAGGCTTAAAGCTATAAAGCCAAATAATTGTATTCTTTTCATTTTAAAATAATGTTTTTGTATTGTAAGAAACGACAGCCCAATCACCCATGCTATAAACGCTCCGGAATTTGTGAAAATAATAATGATACGAACTATTGCCAGATCCTCAAATAATTCACCGCACTTCGTTTGAACTAATGGCGCTATGTAACGTAGGCACCTTAGTTGATTGATGGTTTAAATTTTATAAAAAGGAAAAGTAGCCATTTTAGGAGTACATTTAACTATAACAATTCTAAAATGGTTACCTTACCGTTGCTCATTAAAAGCACAAAACCTTCGAAAACACGCTACCCGCCTAAGGATATAGCGTATGTTATGGGCTGTTTTGTTACTTCCTTTTTATGTATGTTTTATTCCCATTGGAATTTATGTAATATCTACCTCCTCTTGGACCCGTATGGATGGTTCTATAACTTGATCCACCTGTTGAATATGATTTAGTATTCTTCGTTTTGAAAGGTTTTACTTGTCGCTTAGATGTTTTTTTTACTAAAACCATCTCACTAGTCTCTTTTATCAATACATCATTAAGATATCCTATTTGATCGTTATATGAGATTTTCCAATAACTGTCACCAACATATTCTAATACTTTTACAACCTTCTTTTTAGGGATTAATTCTATAACTTGTCCATTTAATTCAGGTGTTGACTTAAATCTTGAAATAGTAGTAGTTGTTGAATTGCATACAAACTTATTTGCATTAATGGATTGAAGACCGATTTGTTCTATTCTTAGTTCAATTTCTTTAACTTTTGAATTGGTCTCAGCTAAATCTTTCTCTAATACTTCTTTGTGTTTGTTTAGTTTTGTTAATTGTGTCTTTAACTCTTCACATTCCTGAGAAAATCCATTGAGTCCTAAGCATAGTAAAATTAAAAATAATATGTTTTTCATAATTCATTTGGTTAATGTAGATAGCATTCTGAAAATCAACGTTTCAAACAAGCGTAACTATTATACTTACGATTCGTCGTTATTGCAAGATTTCGATTCATAATTCTTATTAAAATTGCCCATAACATATATATAATATCAATCTTAATGTTATATCACTTTCATTGTGACCACACCAAGGTAGAAAATCCAAACCGGGATTCATCCTGTCAAGTTTGTCAAGTTCAGAATGGTCATTTCCTCAAAGCAAGTCCGGTGGCCTAAAATGCTATTTGACCAATCTCCCTAAAGAAAAACTGAATTTCAACGACTTCCCTTTAGGGAATTTAAGGGTAAAAGGCGTTGAAGTATCTCAAATTCTTTCTGGCTCCCTTCAATTTAGATTTGCTGGATTTCACAAACCGCCTCCCCCTCGCGCACTCGGGTACTCCTCCTTAAACAAGGAGGAGAAATAAATTGTCATCGTGTTGTCTCATTTGCAGTTTACCACAGTCCTTAACGAGAGACCCAATTTCAACGGCTTCCCTTTAGGGAATTTAAGGGTAAAAGGCGTTGAAATGAATCTGATTCTCGGGAATAATAAATACGATGACTCACCCCCAGTCATACCCTGACATTTACAGCTTGCCTATAGTCAGAGCATGACATGCACCAGGAGATTGTTTCATTTGCAGTTTGCCACAGTCCTTAAAGAGAGACCGAGTTTCAACGACTTCCCTTTAGGGAATTTAAGGGTAAAAGGCGTTGAAGTATCTCAGATTCTCGGGAATAATAAATACAATAAGTCACCCCCAGTCATACCCTGACATTTACAGCTTGCCTATAGTCAGAGCATGACATGCACAAAGGGATTGTCTCATTTGCAGTTTGTCACAGTCCTTGAAGAAAGACCGAGTTTCAACGACTTCCCTTTAGGGAATTTAAGGGTAAAAGGCGTTGAAGTGAATCTGATTCTCGGGAATAATAAATACGATGAGTCACCCCCAGTCATACCCTGACATTTACAGCTTCCCTATAGTCAGAGCATGACATGCACCAGGAGATTGTTTCATTTGCAGCTTGCAAGAGCTTCGTGCCCATGGGATCGGCTCACTTGCAGCTTGCAAGAGCTTCGCGCCCGTGGGATTGTGTCGTTTGCAGCTTGCAAAGGCTTCGTGCCCGTGGGATCGTCTCGTTTGTAGCTTGCAAAGGCTTCGTGCCCATGGGATCGGCTCATTTGCAGCTTGCAAGAGCTTCGTGCCCGTGGGATCGTCTCGTTTGCAGCTTGCAAATACTTCGTGCCCGTGGGATTGTGTCGTTTGCAGCCTGCAAGGGCTTCGCGCCCGTGGGATCGGCTCGTTTGCAGCTTGCAAAGGCTTCGTGCCCGTAGGATCGGTTCATTTGCAGCTTGCCAATAGTCAAAGCCTGACCTATGGCGAATTTTTGTTGCAAGTCCGGGTTTTATCAGCACTCATAAATAATTTACAAACCATCTCTCCTTGTAAAAACGGACACTTCTCCTTTATAAAACAGAGAAACCAATAAGTCTGATAATCTGTGAAATAATCATGAATTTCAGGGACTAAAAACCCCATTTCGAAACCTTATCTTAACATTGATGGGTGTAATTCTAATGTTTTATTAATATTCGTTTTAAACTGACTTAATGCTACAGTCGTAAACTTGCAATATGATTTTGAGGTCATAACAATTAATAAACAAAAATCTGAAACTCAAAATCGAATACGAAACGAACAACTATATAAAAAAATAATAGAATGAAAAAGATTCAAGTACTACTAGTAGCGATCATTTCACTTGCCCTGATAACATCATGTGGCAACTCAGGGAAAAAAAATGCTGAAGCAGGAAAAGCAAAGGCTATTACAGGAGCCGGAGCCACATTTCCACAACCATTTTACAACACCATTTTTAAAGCCTACACAAAATCGAAAGGCCTTTTGGTAACTTACGGTGGAATTGGCTCAGGCGGAGGTATTCGCAGCTTGAAAGATAAAATCGTTGATTTTGGAGCAACTGATGCTTTCTTATCAGATAAAAAACTTTCTGAAATGCCTGGCGATGTTTTGCATATCCCTTCATGTTTGGGAGCTGTAGTTGCGGCTTACAACATCCCTGGAAAACCCGAATTGAAATTCACTCCTGAGTTGATGGAAGGTATTTTTATGGGAAAAATAACCAAGTGGAACGATGCTAAAATTGCTCAGGTTAATCCGGGCGTTAATCTTCCTGACCTGGCTATTACAGTGGTATACCGTTCAGACGGAAGTGGAACCACTTTCATCTTTAGTGATTATATGAGCAAAGTAAGCTCTGAATGGAAAGAAAAAATCGGAGCAGGCAAAGCACTTCAGTGGCCTGTTGGTATTGCAGCAAAAGGAAATCCTGGTGTAGCCGGAACAATCAGTGCAACTGAAGGAGCTATCGGGTATATCGGATCAGAATATGCATTTGCTCAAGGTATTCCAATGGCTAGTATTCAAAATCAGGCTGGTAACTTTATTAAGCCTTCAGTAGAATCAGTAAGTGCTTCGGCAGCTGGCGACATTCCTGATGATACACGAGTAACATTAACCAACACAACAGCCGAGCAAGGTTACCCTATTTCAAGTTTCACCTGGTTGATCCTATACAAAGAACAGGCTTACAACGGACGAAGCAAAGATCAGGCAATGCAAACCAAACAGCTTTTGAAATGGGTGATTGGACAGGAAGCACAATTGCAAACAAGCAAAGTGCACTATGCACCTCTACCTGAAAAGGCAGTATTAAAAGCCAACAGAATTTTAGATGTGATTACCTATAACGGTCGCGGATTATAAAACACAAACCTTATCGGGGTGCCTGGGCAGAGATCTATGTTTTTCTATTGTAAGGTTCACAAAACACTTTGCTCAGGCACTCTTTTCTTATCTCAAAGCAACAGGCTTAGAGAATATCAACCATCAGTTGATTATGGGTCTTGATAACAAAAGACCTTTCTGTATTTCAACTGATTGACAGCATCGCAAATGAAAAGTGAAAAACTATTTCAATATTTTTTAAAATCGGGAGGTATCCTAATCCTAATGATGGCTATCGGAATAGTAGCCACCTTAATTATGGGTTCAATACCTACTTTCAAAGAATTTGGCTTCAAATTTATTTTCTCTTCGAACTGGAATCCTACAGAAGGACGGGAAAGTTACGGGGCGCTTCCCTTTATTATTGGCACAATCCTTACATCGGTACTGGCCTTAATCATGACGTTTCCTTTTGCCTTTTCAATCGCCTTATTCCTTGGCGAATATTTTAAAGAAGGTCGAATGGCTTCCATCCTAAAATCGATGATTGACCTGCTTGCAGGTATTCCATCGGTTGTTTATGGTTTGTGGGGTTTTTACACCATCAAGCCCTGGATTGTCGAACTGGGATTAAATGCGCAAGGCTTTGGTATTTTCACATCATCGCTGGTATTGGCCATCATGATTATTCCTTATGCCTCGTCGCTGAGTGCTGAAGTAATCAATATGGTGCCTGCTAATTTAAAAGAAGCGGCATACTCCCTGGGAGCAACCCGTTTCGAAGTGGTGAAAAATGTGATTATCCCCAATGCCGGATCAGGAATTTTTGCCGGATACATTCTGGCCTTTGGGCGGGCTATTGGCGAAACAATGGCCGTAACCATGCTGATTGGAAACTCCAATCAAATTCCAAGCAATCTGTTCGATCTGGGAAACACCATGGCCAGTTTAATTGCAAACCAGTTTGGCGAAGCCGAAGGGCTAAAGTATACCTCACTTGTGGCAATGGGACTCTTACTCTTTATCATTACAGGTATCCTTAACCTGGCAGGCAAGATGATTATGAAAAAAATTACAGCTTAAAACACATGAATAGTTCAAATTCAATATCGAAACAAAAACTCAAATGGCGAATCTTCAACGATAAACTATTTAGTATTGTCATGATGACCCTGGCTTTTGTTTCGGCTCTGCCTTTGTTATCCATTCTTTTTCAACTCGTGAAAAAAGGATACAAACAAATCCGCTTAAATTTTTTCATTGAAGTTGCCCCGGACACCATGCAAGCCATGATGGCCAAGGCCAATCACGAAATTATTCCGGGTGGTATTGCAAACGGTATTGTGGGAACACTCATTATAGTGGGACTCGCATCGCTTATCGCCATTCCTCTGGGTTTAATTTGTGGTATTTATTTATCGGAAACAAGCAAAGGAAAAATGGCGAATGCTGTTCGATTGGTTGTGGATATGCTACAAGGAATCCCATCTATTGTATTGGGGGTTATAGCCTACATCTGGATTGTGAAACCCGTAACCTCAGGTTTCTCAGCTCTGGCCGGTAGCGTTGCTCTGTCAATCATGATGCTCCCTTCAATTATCCGATCGACTGAAGAAACTCTTAAGATGATCCCGTCCACCTTAAAGGAAGCGGCCTTGTCATTGGGTGTACCCTATCACCGAACCATATTTAAAGTATTACTACCTACCGGAATGAGTGGTATTAGTACCGGAATTATACTCGGAATATCACGTATTGCAGGGGAAACAGCGCCACTTATGCTGACCGCTTTGGGTAGCTCGGCAATTAATTTGGATATCACACAACCCAGTAGTGCCATCCCTTTACTTGTTTGGGAGTTTTATAACGATCCCAACCTGATCGATTTGATATGGGGGGCCTCTTTAATTTTACTACTTATAATTTTTCTTTTAAATCTTGGAGCTAAAGCAATTGTCAAAAAATGGAAAGTACAATACTAAATACAAAGAACGACCGAATCATCAAAATTGATTCGCCACTTCTAAACATCGATCAGCTTTCAGTTTCATACGGAGGCGATAAGTATTCGATTGATAAGGTTTCTGCAGGCATTCAAAAAAATAAAATCACAGCTATCATGGGCCCTTCGGGGTGTGGTAAAAGTACCTTATTAAGGGCTATCAACCGAATGCACGAACTTTATCCTGATACGCATCACAAAGGTTCAATCACCCTTGATGGTGAAGATATTTATAAAATTAATCCGATTGAGTTAAGACGAAAAATTGGGATGGTTTTTCAACGCCCCAACCCGTTTCCAACCATGAGTATTTACGACAATGTAATTGCCGCCTATATCTTAAACGGAATTAAACTAAAGCGATCGGAAAAAGATCAGATTGTTGAAAAATCATTACGCGAAGTAGGGCTTTGGGACGAAACCAAAGATGCCCTGCACAAAAGAGGAACTTTTCTATCCGGTGGTCAGCAACAACGCTTGTGTATTGCAAGAGCATTGGCCTATGCCCCTGAGGTGATTCTATTGGATGAACCCACTTCAGCATTGGACCCAATCGCCACTGCCAAAATAGAAGACTTGCTTGTCGAACTTAAAAAGAAATATACCATTGTTTTAGTCACACACAATATGGCACAGGCTGCCCGTATTTCAGATTACTCAATGTTTATGTATATTGGAGAATTGGTAGAATATGGTAAAACCAAAAATATGTTTACAACACCAAAGGATGAGCGTACCGAAGCTTACCTGACAGGTAAATTCGGTTGATTTATCAGTCCTTAAAAAAAACATCAACATTAAAACAATCAATCATGTCGATAAAAAAAGATAAAAAATTCGAAGGCATCAATAAAGATTTCCATAAGATGAAATCGATCCTCTATCAACAATTCGATACATTGGAGGATGTCATTCTGGAAGGGTTGGAAACAATATCGGAAAAAGCCCTTGAGCAATTTTCAAAAAATGAAAAGAGTTTGGATCAGCTTGAATTAAAAATGAGCCATAATATCATTCAAACAATCGGTCTGCAACAACCCATGGCCAGTGAACTCCGTCAGCTTATCTCCTACTTAAGAATGTTAGGTGATATGGAGCGAATTGGAGATCAACTGAATAATATTCTGCATTTCTTCAAGGAATTAAACCCAAAGCAGTTGCCCGAAAATCAAAAAGAATCGATACATAGTATGTATGACATGAGTTTGATTATGGTGAGAAAAGCTTTGGATTCTTTCGAAAATGAAGACCATGAAACAGCAATCTGGACGATTAAAAATGATGAAGTCGTTGATGATATGCAACGAAAACTGATCAGTCGTATGCTTCGAAAAAGCACGCCGCCTAACGTAGCCCTCCAGGATGTGACCAATATTCTCAATTTTGGCAGCATTTTAAACAGCATCGAACGTATTGCTGATAATGCGACAAATATTGCTGAAGCTTCAATTTATTACCAGGATGGTACTGATCTGCGTCATAAAGACCTTAAGGAAGACTAAACCGAAGGTAAACTGATATGATCAATAAGCTTAATAGCGTCTTATTCTAGAGAATAAGGCGCTATTCGCATTTAATGAGCCTAACGACAGTCGAAAATAAAGCTCTGAATAAACCCAGTCAGATTAAAAGCAAAACAGTTTATTATTTGTAATAATTGATTTAGTTTTGAATTTCAAATAGAACAAACAGAAATCCTTAACACTTATACCAATAAACCAATATTATGAATCAGGAAAAACAACAAGCTCAGGAACTGATCGATTTCATACATCGCAGCCCGAGTACATACCATGCCGTTAATAATATTAGAGAAGAATTAACCGAAGCAGGTTTCGAGGAATTGGATCTTCGCGAAGAATGGTCAATCAATAAAGGCGGCAAATACTTTACCGGGAAAAATGGCTCAGCTATTTTCGCCTTCACCATTGGAGAAGGCGAAATTGAAGAGGAAGGTTTTCAGTTGATCTGCGCACACAGCGATGCACCGGGATTTAAGATCAAACCCAATCCGGAAATCACCGTTGAAGACAATTACATTAAATTGAATACCGAAGTTTATGGAGCGCCAATCCTGAGTACCTGGATGGATCGTCCCTTATCAATTGCAGGTCGTGTTTGCGTAGAATCAAACGATCCGCTAAATCCGGAACAGCTGTTTGTAAAAATCGACCGTCCACTAATGGTCATCCCAAATCTGGCGATTCATCTAAATCGTGAAGTGAACGAAGGGGTTGCTCTAAACAAGCAAAAAGATATGCTGCCTCTGCTTGCGATGATTACCGATGAGATGGAAAAAGATAATTGCCTGATCAATTTAATTGCTGATGAATTAAAAATAGATGCACAATCGATTATTGATTTTGATGTGACCTTATACGAAGTTGAAAAAGGAAGTATCTTTGGATTAAACGAGGAATTTATCTCATCTCCAAAGTTAGATGATCTAGCCATGGCTTATGCAGGTCTGAAAGCCTTACTGGCATCAACAAACAGTAAAAAAACAAAACTGCTGGCTATCTTCGACAACGAAGAAGTGGGTAGCGAAACCAAACAAGGCGCCGGATCTCCTGTATTGCGTCACCTCTTACAGCGCATCGTTTACAAGCTGGGAAAAAATATGGAAGATTTTCAAAGAGCGATTTATAATTCTTTCATGATCTCTGCGGATATGGCCCATGCTGTGCATCCAAATATTTCGGAGAAACACGATCCAAGCAACCGTCCATTCATCAACAAAGGACCTGTGATCAAAATTCATGCAAATCAGAAATACACCACTGATGGCGATTCGGGAACAGTTTTCGAAACACTTTGTAAGAATGCCGAGGTGCCATATCAAAAGTTTGTAAACCGTTCGGATCTTGTTGGAGGCAGTACTCTAGGTAATGTTTCAACGGGACAAATCGATATCCGCACAGTAGATATAGGAAACCCAATGTTTGCGATGCATTCGGTACGCGAAACCGCTGGAGTAAAAGACAATGTTTATATTCAGAAGGTATTCAGCTATTTCTTCAGTTTATAAGCCCAATAAACTTAGCACAATCATATCAGGCACTACTTCATTCATTCGATTTAGTGCCTTTCTTTTGATAAAAGGTCAATCCTCAGAAATAAGTGCATAAAAAAAGCGTCTTACTCCATTATGGAATAAGACGCTTAAAAATTGGCATCGACCTACTCTCCCACCTTCCGGCAGTACCATCGGCGCTAATAGGCTTAACTTCTCTGTTCGGGATGGGAAGAGGTGGAACCCTATTGCTATAGATACCTGAAATTGTCATCAACACCAGGGTTGATTTATATTTTATATTCTCAAAAAGAACCGAACTCAATTCGAGATTTGTGTTAGCTAAAAAAAGCGTCTTACTCCTTTTGGAATAAGACGCTTAAAAGTTGGCATCGACCTACTCTCCCACCACTTGGCAGTACCATCGGCGCTAATGGGCTTAACTTCTCTGTTCGGGATGGGAAGAGGTGGAACCCCATTGCTATAGATAC
>NZ_SAXA01000020.1 GCF_004122035.1 Ancylomarina salipaludis | reverse complement strand
GAAAATCGATATTGAAGAATACATACAATATTATAATAAAGAAAGAATATCTTTGGCTCTAAATGGAATGAGCCCGATAAAGTATCGAGCTCATTTTCAAAATTAATTTTTTAACCGTCCAACTTTTTGGGGTCAGTACAAAATGACGGTTTTTTGTGTTTTATAGTGCAAATCGTTTAAAAGAAACGGAAGCCTAAGGTGATATTTACCATCTTATTTTTCTTAAGGAATTCAGATGATACATCAGTTAAACCAAATTCGTAATCAACATCAAGAGTCAGTTTCCAAACATCAACACCAGCACCAACTTTACCATTCCAAACAGCACTTTTGAAATCTGGATCACCAAATTGATCTTTAACTGATTGAGAGAATGAATTGTCAATATTGAAAGATGCTACAGGCCCAGCAAAAGCTCTTAATTTGAAAAGAGGAAGCTTTACGATTTTGTAACCCAACAACATTGGAATATCCATTGTTTTAGTTTTAAAATCATAGCTCTCGCCAGCAATAACCGTTTCACTTTTACGAACCACATAATTTAATTCAGGCTGAATGTACCATTTGTTGATATTGATTCTTGCAAAAACCCCCAGCATCATACCATTTTTCGCATTTTCTTTGATACTTGCACCGTTCATATTAGCATCTAGTTTAGTACTAACAAGACCTCCATGTACACCAAGACTGATAGGTGACGATAATTGGGCAAACAAGGCCGATGAAAATAAGCAGATAGCTGCTACTAGTAATAACTTTTTCATAGTGTAAAAATTATGTATTAATAATCTAATGAGTCCTTTACTTAAAATTCTATCTCTAAGGTAGTAAACTTTACAGAGATACGAATTTATATTAAATTTTTATATTTTGTAAATGGTCGATGCAAAAAAATAGCTTCAACTTTAATAAGGGATATCGTATGCTACAATAATCGGACAATAAATGTTTGAATCTGTATTTGACATCCTTTCTTAAGAAGACAATTGTATTTGGGGAACACGTATTCGATTGGTAAGAATATATTCTTCAGAAAGGCAATCACGGAATAAGTCTGGTTTATGCAATAAAAAAAGCCCGACTAGTACAGTCAGGCTTTGTGTATTATTGAATTGGATTTGCTTATTACAAACCTAATTTCTTTTTGATATTAGCAGGAACAGCATCTTTGTGAATCATGAAAGACATGGTTTTGTATTTCACAAATGGGAAAGATGCATAAAAATAACCTTCATAAGGATTGTTATCAGTATTCCATGAGTTCTTTACGATAAAGTACTTGTTGTCTTTTTGATCCTTAGCAATACCTACAATGTGCATACCATGATCATCAGTCGTTGAGTAGTTATCGAAAGCGACTTGACGCATTTCCTGAGTAATTACTTTTTCTTTTCCAGGACCTTCGAATGTGTAAAGTTGTGCTTCTTTTTTCTGGTCTGACATATCCTGCCATTTAGAAATTTCAGAATCGCTCATGTTTTTAGTATCAGCTTCAGGCACAATTGCAACACCTTTACGATATGCAAAACCTTTTTCGCTTACGTCAGAAGCCCATCCAATGGTGTAACCATTCATAATGGCGCTTTCCATAACTTCCATCATCTCATCAATAGGCAGGTTGTATACTTCGTCCCATAACCAGTTGTCACCAACTTCGATAATGAATTTTTCATAGAATGGGTGGTGAGTGTAAGAGCTAATCTCAATATAGTCGTCCGGATTTAAGCCTACAAAATCCTTAGCAAATGTCTTGGGTGTGTATTCTTTACCTTCGTATTTAAATGTCTCAGGCAATTTTCCTAAATAAGCATCCAAAACACCATCGAAACCGATGTGCCAGTTGGGTGTTAATTTTTTGTTTTTATTTGCAATAACAGCATCAACATAGTTGCTTAGGATGATATCCATTTCACCATGAGTATGTCCTTTTTCACCGTAGTTTAATCCGCCGTATACTGATTCAGGAACGATACCATAATTTTTCATCACGTAGGTCACATCGTGGAATGCACCACCGCCACCAAAGTTGAATTTACCACTCAAACGAACGTCTTTAATTGCTTTGTCAGAGTAGCAGTTGTAAACCACAAACATTTCAGATAAATCAACTTCTGGTTTGCCCATACGCAACATTTCAGATTCAATAAATGAAAGTCCCGAAAAAGCCCAACAAGTCCCGGAACGGTGCTGATCTTTTACTGATGTTGCTGGCATACGCTTCACATCCGTAAAAATATAGCCTTCTTTTTTGTCCTTTTTTTTGTCTTTTTTTACTCCGGCTGTCGAAGAAAATGCGGTTCCTCCAATAAGAAGAGCAGCTACAAGAATTTTAAAATTCATAGTGTTGATATTTTAAGTAATAATTTTTTTAATGTTGAAAAATGAGTTGTTGTCCTGGTATGCCTCAATTTCTCCAGCGCAAAAATAAGAAAAACTTAAACCTAGCCAATTGTTATGCGGGCTTTGCTTAAGTTTTTAGATATTATTAAGGATTATCTCGATGAAAAGCTGAAATCTGACTCAAACGAGAATTTAATTCATGTAAATAAAGGCAGTTTAGATCATTTTTTTTGCTTTTAAAATTTCAATTGTTGTATTGACAATGATCTCATCTGAAAGTTTCATCGAATTGTATATAAGGTCGAAATGACTTAATTCAAGAGGTTTTTTATTGAAAAAATTACGAAAGATTTCACGTTTATTATCTATCGATTGTGCGTAAGACATCATTTCGGTGAGAGAGCCTGTATGTTTTTTTTGTAATTGTTCGGCACGCCATTTAAGGGGAGCATGTAATTTTAAATGTAAGGATCTTTCAATATCCTGTGTCAGAATAACGCCGCCACGCCCAATAATGATGCAATTTCCTCTTCTGGCCATCGCTTTCACGACATCGGCTATGGTTTTTTTAATTTGTTTATCACTTTTGTAGTATTTGCTTGACATGGCTGAAAAAACTTCATCCCAGGTTGATTTTTCTTTCGACTCAAATACGTATTCTATTTTTTTAGGATGTAAACCTAGTTTCTCTGCGGCTTCCAGAAGAATTTCTTTGGTCAGAACCGTCCATTTCTTACCAGTAATGATATTGAGTCTTTCAACAAGTAGATTGGCTACATTAATTGCATAACATCCACATTCTCTTGAAATCGTTATGACAGGGCCTGGAAATATAAATTCTGAAGGGTCAGGTTCTTTAAGCTGATATCGCTTTTTCATGTATTGATATAGAACATCTTTCATAGCGGCAGTTTTTAGTAGGTCTTAGCTAAACACCCATAATTCCTCATATATTATATTGTTTATGGCTGTGCTTTTATCTTCAAGTTAAGACATTTATGAAAAAATTAAAAGAATATGTTTTATCTTATCAGAAATAGATGATTAAGTCTCTTGGTGAGGCTGTGTATTTTAAGATTTAAATTCTGTTAATTTGCCTCGATTGCCAGCTAGATTTTTTAAGTTTGTAATTCAACATCTGAAATTTTAATTTTCTATGCGTTTATTTCGTATTCTGATATTTTTTTGTCTTCTGTTTAGTGTCAAATTTGCAAGTGCTCAGCTTAATACAGAGAATCTTTTGTCAAAGGGGCGTAATGCGATCTATTTTGATGACTATACTGAGGCGATTACAAAATTCAACGAAATCATTCGGGTTAAACCTTATCTGCCGGAACCTTATTTATTCAGAGCATTAGCCAAGTATTACCTGGAAGATTTTGAGGGGGCTGAAGCTGATTATACCAAAGCGATTTCAATCAATCCGAATTATACCCTGGCTTATCTTTACAGAGGCGTTGCCAACAATCAGTTGAGTCGTTACAATCAGGCTCTTAAGGATTTTGATATGGCAGAGGAATTAAATCCTAATAATGCAGAAATATTTGCCAACAGAGGAATTACATTAGCAGCTTTAAAGCGTTTTAAAGATGCTGAGGCTAATTACACCAAAGCGATACAGATTAAAAAAGATATGATTGGTGCTTATCTGAATCGGGCAATTGTCAGAGAACAAATGGATGATATTAAAGGCGCTATTGCCGATTGTAATAAAGCTGTTCAACTCAATAATTTTTCAGCAGATGCCTTTGGTCACAGAGCCTATTTAAAATATAAGAACAAAGAATATAAGGAATCTGTGGCGGATTATGAGCGAGCCTTAAAAATCAATCCGAATGATGAGCGCCTGATAATGGGAAGAGGGATTTCAAATTATGCAACTAAGAATTTAAGAGGGGCTTTGGCTGATTACGATAGAGTGATTGAGTTGAATCCGAATAACGCTTACGGTTATTATAATAGAGCCTTATTAAAGTCGGAAGTGGGCGATTTTAATTCTGCTATCGAAGATTTCAATATGGTTTTGGATATGAATCCGGACAATATGCTCATCTATTTCAATCGGGGATTGGTTAAGGCTGATATTGGGGATAATCTGGGGGCTATTGCTGATTATACAACTGCAATTGAGATTTATCCTGATTTTGCAAAAGCGTATTTGGCACGATCTTCATCCAAGCAGGAGATAAAAGATATCGATGGGGCTATTCAGGATAGGAATCAAGGTCTGATTATTATCGAAAAGTATAAAAAAATGAAGAATGAAGGTGCTATGGCAGCCTTTGTTGATACCACTGAAAATTTTCAACGTTTGATTGATTTGAACTCCAGAGATAAGGTGGTTGAAGAGATTATAAAGGGACGTGTTCAGGATAAGTTTGTGACTATCAAACTCGAGGCCGATTTTCATATCACCCATTTGTCAATGGATAGTCTTCGTGCCGGAAAGATGCAGTATTACGATCAGGAGTTGATGAACTTCAATCAAAAGCATAATTATTCACCAGCCTTTACTTTTAGCAATAAACACAGCTTATTTTCTAAGGAGTTGGTTGAGAAACAGATTAATGATGCTGATCTTCAGATTAAGGCAGGGGATAGTGAGGCGTATTTCTTTAAAGGGACTTATGAGTTAAGTAATAAGAAATTCAATAATGCAATTGCTTCGTTTAATACCTGCATCGAGAAGAATAAGAATTTTGCCTTTGCTTATTTTAATCGGGCAAATGCAATTGTTGATATGACGGATTATATTCAATCAATTGGTGTGAATAACCATACTAATTTGCGAATGAATGAGGATAAAAAGGGAAAAGATTATGAGATTATCGTTGATTACAGCTCAGCTATCTCAGATTATAATAAAGCCATAAAATTGAATCCGGATTTTAACTTCGCTTATTTTAACAGAGGAAACACTTACGCCAAATCCAAACAGTTTGATAAGGCAATTTCGGACTATAATAAAGCGATTGAGTTGGATAGTCGATTTAAGGAAGCCTATTATAACCGCGGATTGGTGTATTTGTACAATAATGATAAGACATCAGCTTATGGTGATTTAAGTAAGGCCGGTGAATTAGGCTTACTTGATGCTTATAATGTGATAAAACGCTATTGCAATAAAGATAAATAAAGCTTCAATCCTTGTTTCTGAGAATAAAAATCTTCAATACAGACTTTCAATTTTAATATCTTACTTTTTATATGTCAGCAAACCAACCTTTAGCAGAACGACTGCGCCCTACCAGTCTTGACAATTATTTGGGACAAAAACATTTGGTGGGTGAGAAAGCAGTTCTTCGAAAGATGATTGAGTCGGGGAATATTTCGTCTTTCATTTTATGGGGACCTCCTGGGGTTGGAAAAACGACTTTGGCAAAGATTATAGCCAATCAATTAAATCGACCTTTTTATATTCTGTCAGCTGTAAATTCGGGTGTGAAGGATGTGCGGGAGGTGATTGCCAAGGCTGAAAAGCAGAAGTTTTTTTCGACACCTAATCCTATTTTATTTATCGATGAAATACATCGTTTTAGTAAATCTCAGCAGGATTCTCTTTTGGGAGCTGTTGAAAACGGAACGGTGACTCTGATAGGGGCAACAACTGAAAACCCTTCATTTGAGGTGATATCTCCTTTGCTTTCCCGTTGTCAGGTTTATGTTTTGAAGGCTCAGGATAAATCAGATTTGGAGTATTTGATTGATCATGCTATTTCGAAAGATATTTACCTAAAAGAGAAAGATGTTACAGTAAAAGAAAAGGATGCCCTGATTAAATTTTCGGGAGGTGATGCCCGCAAGTTGTTAAATATATTGGAGTTGGTTGTTAATTCTCAGGTAACTGATAAGATTGTTTTGACCAATAAGCTCGTTTTGAAGGAGCTACAGGAAAATCCATCCATGTATGATAAGGATGGTGAACAGCATTACGATATCGCATCTGCCTTAATAAAATCGATTCGGGGTAGCGATCCTGATGCTGCAGTTTATTGGCTGGCAAGAATGATTGAAGGGGGAGAAGATCCTAAGTTTATTGCCAGACGATTGGTGATATCTGCCAGTGAAGATATTGGACTAGCCAATCCCAATGCACTGCTTTTGGCCAATGCAGGCTTTCAGTCGGTCAATTTAGTAGGTATGCCAGAGTCCAGGATTATCCTTTCTGAAGTAGCCATCTATTTAGCGACTTCAGCCAAAAGTAATGCGTCTTATTTGGCGATTGGTAAGGCTCAGGCTTTGGTCAGAGAAACCGGAAATTTGTCAGTTCCTTTGCATTTGCGCAATGCCCCAACCAGGTTGATGAAAGATCTGGGCTATGGTAAGGAGTACAAATATTCTCACGATTATCCTGGCAATTTTGTTGATCAGGACTACCTTCCGGAGGAGATTGCCAATCAGCGACTTTACATTCCTCAGAATAATGCATCAGAGATTAAGATACTGGAACGATTGAAGTTTTGGTGGAAGAAACGCTTCTAACTTTTTAAAGATGTTTGTCTATAAAAAAATAAGCTTGGCCAACTAACAACCAAGCTTATTCAACAGACAGTTATTTACTGCATTACATACTTAAATTTTTGTATTGGTTTTATTTTAAATGAGCTAACGTTCGTAAACGATAATATTTGAAATTTTTGGAATATTATTATCTCCCAAACAGATTTCTACAATGGCAGGGACGTAGATTTCTTGAGGATACTCTCTCTTAACATTACAAAAAAAACTATAGCATACCCGATTTCTTACTAATGTTGATACAGCAATTGGGGCATAATCCCCTCCTTCATAGTTTTTAAATGCACATTTAAATACCGCTAATTCTTCACTTGTTATTTCTGATTGAAACTTGGTCCAGACTCTCGTTTGATTTGCCGTTGCACACATCGTTTTCAGGGGGTTTGATTAAATTCATTTTTCTCTTAAAGAGGTTGGCAAGTTAAGCTGGATGATATAAAAAAAATAGCGTAGAAATACGTGTTTTATCTGAACACGTATTTTTACGCAAAATGAATTTTAAAGACTAATAATTATCAGGATATTTTTTTTAGAAAGTCGCTGATAATTAAGTTTTAATCTTTTTTTCTAAAAATGGATCTGATTTTATCGTAGATGGATTTTTTATCTTTCTTTTTTCTATTTCGTTGTTCCTTAATTTTAATCTTGTCGTCTTTATTATTATCAAGACCCAATAATCTTTCAAAAAAACCTGCCCGAGGAGGCATATAATGAGGTATGTCAAGTTTGGCTAGAATTTCATTATCAGGTTTGAAAAAAGGTGCCGTACAATAGTTGTTATATTTACTATTATTGTTGAGTTGATACATAAATTTACCATAAATAGGGAGTGCCATTGAAGCACCCTGTCCAAGGCTTAAAGAACGGAAATGCACACGCATATCTTCTGCTCCAACCCAGGCTCCTGCAACCAGATTTTGATTGTATCCAATATACCAACCGTCAGCCTGAGACTGAGTTGTACCCGTTTTTCCTGCAAATTCACCTTTCAGACCATATACTGATCGCAGGCTTTTTGCTGTTCCACTGTCAACAACAGCCGTCAGCATATGATTGATGATATCAGCATTTTCAGGTGACAAGTTGGGTTCAGTATCAGTGTCCAGTGGGTTTAGATCAACGATAACTTCTCCCTTATTGTTCTCAATTCGGGAGATATAATAGGGTTCAACTTTTTTACCTCTATTGGCAAAACTTGCATAAACCTGAATCATCTCCAATAGTGAAATATTAGCGGTTCCCAAAGCAAGTGATGGCACTTTGGGTAAAGGAGAGGTGATTCCTAGTTCTTCAGCCAATTCAATGGTTTCCTGAATACCGGTTTCCATGATAAAATCGACAGCAATGGTATTTATTGATTCAGCTAATGCACCTTCCATACTATAACTGCCCTCGTAATTGTTATCAGCATTTCGGGGCGACCAGTCTTGGTATTCAGAGTATGTTTTGCGCTCATTAGGATAATATTCAAAAGGTGACATATTTGCTTCAAGAGCAGCTGCATAAACAATAGGTTTGAATATGGAACCCACTTGTCGTCTGCCCGTAACACGATCGTATTGAAAATGTTTATAATCGATTCCACCAACCCAGGCTTTGATTTTACCTGTATTGCTTTCCATGGCCACAAAGCCTGTATTTAGGAGTTTGATGTAATGTTTGATAGAATCGAGAGCACTCATCTTGACTTCTTTTTCGCCATTCCAGGTGAAAATCTTCATGTCTCTTTTTTTCTTCAATATTGCATCTATTTCCTTCTTCTTTTTTCCTTCCTTTATTAAGGATTTATAATAAGGCGAACGTTCAATTGCTGAAGTCAGAATTACTTGATTATTATCCCAAGGGTTTTGTTTGCCCCAATGTTTATAGAATAAATCCTGTAAGTTTTTCATGTGAGACTTAACAGCATCTTCTGCATATTTTTGCATGTTATAATCTACAGTACTCACAATTTTTAAACCATCTCTGTAGATGTCATAATATGATCCGTCAGCCTTCGTGTATTTTTTAAGAATATTATCTGCTTCAACACGAATGCGTTCACGTAAATAGGGGGCAAGACCTGAATGAGTGCTTTGCTTTTGGTACTTGATTACAAGAGGCTTTTGTTTAAGCTGCTCAGCTTGGTTTGCTGAAATAAAATTGTTTTTAGCCATTTGTCCAATAACTACATTTCTGCGTTGTTTTGAACGTTCGGGGAAACGGCGAGGGTTATAATAGGATGGTGCTTTGAGCATTCCAATCAGAACAGCACTTTCGTCAAGTTTAAGTTGATAAGCCGGTTTGCTAAAGTATTGACGTGAAGCGCTTTCTATACCATATACTTGTTCACCAAAGGGAACGGTATTCAAATAGAGTTGAAGGATTTTCTTTTTGGAGTAAATCTTTTCTAATCGTGATGCGGTAATAGCTTCCTTGATCTTATTAACAGGCATAGAGAATGAACCAAAATCTCTTCTTGGGTAGAGATTTTTGGCTAATTGCTGACTCAATGTACTTCCACCACCTGAGCTTTTGTTGCCTAAAATTAATGTTTTTACCAGCACGCGAACCAAGCTAATTTCATCAATTCCCTCGTGGCTGTAGAAACGAGAATCTTCCGTAGCAACAAGTGCATTGATCACATTAATCGGAATTGCACTAAAATCGATATTTGTGCGATTTTCTGCATAAATACGTCCCAGAATCTTTCCATCATCTGAATATACTTCTGAAGCATCAGCATTTTGGATCGTTTTTAAAGTATGGTAATCCGGTAACTTTCCCCAGGCACCATAATAGATACTAGCCAAAAATAATCCAAACATTGAACCAGCTATGAGCAGACAGAAAAAGAAGAAGCGAAAGAGACGTTTTTTGAATGTTTGCTTAGACTTTCTATTTTTTGCCGGAGTTGATTTTCTTTTGGGAGGATTTTTTTTAATAGCCTTGATTGGGGTGTTCTTGCCTTTTGTCATTTATTCCTGTAGTTGTGATTTTTGACTCAATTTTTTTGTGTGTAAATACTCACCCAGCTGTTCAAAACAGTTATAACAGGTGAATAACTTTTATTGCTAAAAGTTTAGATATTGAGTTTTAAGGTAAGGTCCCTGCAAATATAGGTAAAACTTGTGAATCGTTTTGGGGAATTAGAGACTGAAAGTGTTAAAAAAGATTATGGCTTTATCTTTGAACAAGAAGGAATCTCCTTAAGTTGTTAATCTTTAGGTCTGTATTTTTGTACACTTTTTTGATGCTTTAGCGTTGGGTGATCGGATTAGGTCTTAGATCTATATTAGTTGAATCTCACGACAAATGATCAGAAATACAAGTATATGTCTGTATTATTGAAATTTATATAAAAATCTTGTATCTGTTGTTATTAGCCAAAAACTTGCGTTTTTATGTCATGTATCTGAAGGAAATGTTTTATCTTCAAGCTGTTTATTGAGAAAAAATAGTCACTTTTGTGGCGAATCGAAATTTGAGAGATAAATATCCTTAAGGCATCTTGTAATGAGATCTTTAAAAGATAAACTGTGGAGAATGACTGTAAAACAAATCATAATACTCATATTAACCTTGGTTGTGGTCCTGTTGGATACACATACCAGCTCGTCCAAACGCGAAGAATTACATATTCCCTACGATAGCAAACTAGATCCTGTTTCGCATCGTATATCCAATGAACTTTCATCATCAGAGGCGACTAAGAATGCTGATTATAAAATCAATAAATTTCTTGAGTATTGGCATATTAATGGTGCTTCTATTGCTTTGGTTAAAGATCAGAAATTAGTCTTTGCCAAAGGTTACGGTTATGCTGATGTGGAAAAGAAGGTGAAGGTAGAACCCGATCATTTATTTCGTATTGCCAGTGTTTCAAAGCTGATTACGGCTACTGCAATTATGAAACTTCAGGAAGAAGGGAAGTTGCATTTAAGTGATAAGGTTTTTGGTGAGAATGGAATTCTTAATTCGGAAAACTATTTAAATATCCGCGATAAGCGAGCCAGAGAAATAAATGTTGAACACCTGTTAAGACATACGGCTGGATTTACAAGCCGATATGGGGATCAGATGTTTTTACCAATAACCATTGCTGAAAAGATGAATGTTCCTGCTCCGGCAAGTGCAGAAACGATTATTGAATTTGCTTTATCACGACGTTTGCATTTCACCCCGGGTAGTCGTGGCAGTTATTCGAATTTAGGTTATGTAGTTCTTGAAAAAGTTGTTGAGGCCGTTTCAGGAAAAGATTATGAAAGCTACGTTCAGGAACATATTTTGCATCCAGCAGGTATTTTTGATATGCATTTGGGAAAAAATTTGCGTGAAGATAAGCTTCCTAATGAAGTGAATTATTATGAGCAATCGAATGCTATGTTGATTCCGGCTTTTGATGGTTCAGGAGAAAAAGTTTACCGTAGCAATGGGGGAAATAATATTGAAGCTCTCGGTGGTGCAGGTGCTTGGGTTGCTTCTGCAGCCGAGTTGATGAAATTCTATGTGGCTATTGATGGTAAAGATAAGCAGGCCGATATTCTTTCTAAGGAGAGTATAGCCTATATGACAAAACCCAGCAGAAGGGGATTTAGCCCAATTGGATGGAAAGGAACCCGATCGAATGGTACATGGTGGCGTACCGGAACGCTTGCAGGGACTTCTGCCTTGATGAAACAGAACCCTGATGGCACAACCTGGGTGATTATTACCAATACATCTTCGTGGAGAGGATCTGATTTTCCAAGTGAATTGAATAAGCTAATGGCTCGTGTGATGCGTTCTGTAAAGAAATGGCCGGAGATGGATCTGTTTAATTATTTCGAAGCACAGCCAACAATGCTTGTATTCGATGATATTTCCGATTTTATTGATCGCAGCTAGGAGTTTGAAATCGATATATTTAATAACGAAGCTCTAATTTAAGGATGAATATTTTGATTGCACCCAATGCTTTTAAAGGCAGTATGTCTGCTCTTGAAGTTGCTGAAATCATTCAATTTAATCTTCTAAAGTTTCATCCTGAACTTAAGTGTCAATGTTTACCCATTGCTGATGGTGGTGACGGGACTTTTGATGTGTTGACCCATCATTTAAAAGGTGAAAATCACATTGTTACAACCACTGATCTGCTTGGTAGAGAAATCCAGGCCTCTTTATTTCTTACAGAACAAGATGTTGCAATTATTGAACTAACTCATGTTGCTGGTTTGTCTTTACTGGCCCCCTCTGAATATAAGCCTCTGAATACGCATACTTATGGCGTGGGCGATTTAATTCGTTCGGCTCTTAATCTGAGTTGTTCCAAGATAATTCTTGCCATTGGTGGCAGTGGAACACTTGATATGGGGTTTGGAGTTTTAAGAGCTTTGGGGTATCGTTTTTTTGATAAAGATGGTCTAGAACTTAAGGGTGGAGGAGGTAATTTATCTGCAATTGCTAAGATAGATTCTCAGGATTTTGACAGGCGAATTTTGAATGTCGATTTTCAGATCGCCTGTGATGTTGAAAATCCCTTGCTTGGAGAATGTGGTGCGGCAAAGGTTTTTGGAGCACAAAAGGGAGCCTCTTGTGATGAAATTGATCTGTTGCATCAGAATCATCAATATTTTGCTGAAATAATAAAGAAGGAATTTCAGATAGACATATCGAAAATGAAGTATGGAGGTGCTGCTGGCGGTATTGCGGCAGGTCTTTACGCCATGTGCGGGGCTAAATTGCGATCTGGTAGCGAATTGGTTTTCGATTGTTTGAATATGGATAAAGCGATAGCAGGATGTGACCTTTTGATTACCGGAGAGGGGCGAATTGATTCGCAGTCAGCTTTTGGAAAAGCCCCCTATGTTTTAGCCCAAAAAGCAAAAGAAATGGGGAAACGTGTTTATGCATTTTGCGGGACTTCAGAATTTCTTCAAAACTCACCATTTGACAAGGTTTTCCCTATAAAAAAAGAGAGCCAAAGCCTGACTGATGCGATGAAACAGACAAAAGAAAATTTGAGAGATGCAGTTTCTGAAATGGTAAAGCTTTTGTAAGTTGCTGATTATCTGTTTCTACTTTGGGTTTGGAATTCATGATGTAAAGCAGGAAAAAGATTTTAATTTTTGCATGGTTATCCTATAGAGATTGGTATTTTTGCACTCGAATACTAAACAAACAATAAACTACTTTTTCTAATGGAAAATCGCAGAATTTTAGCTATTAATCCGGGATCTACATCTACAAAGATTGCCGTATATCAAGGCGACAAATCAGTCTTTCTAAAAAATATTAAGCACTCTAACGAAGAGTTAGCTCAATTCAACAGCATTTCAGAACAATTCGAGTTTCGTAAAGATATCATCCTAAAGGAATTGATAGATGCTGAGATTCTTATTGATTTTATTGAAGCTGTAGTAGGTCGTGGAGGACTTGTAAAGCCTATTGAATCAGGTGTATATTTGGTTGATGAGAACCTTAAAGCTGATTTACGTGTAGGTGTTCTTGGAGAGCATGCAAGTAATCTTGGTGGGCTGATTGCTGATAATATTGCACAGTCTTTACCTAATGCTAAAGCTTATATTGCTGATCCGGTTGTGGTTGATGAGATGATTGATGTGGCACGTGTTTCAGGTCATCCTGAATTTGAGCGTATTTCAATTTTTCACGCCTTGAATCAAAAAGCAGTAGGTCGTGCTTTTGCGTCAACCCTTGATAAACACTACGAGGATTTAAATATTATTGTAGCACATTTAGGAGGTGGTATCTCTGTTGGTGCTCACTCAAAAGGGCGTGTTATTGATGTAAATAACGCATTGGATGGTGAAGGTCCTTTCTCACCTGAGCGTTCGGGAACACTTCCAGCCGGAGCTTTGGCTAAACTTTGTTTTAGCGGAAAAGTAACTTTGGATGATTTGAAAAAAATGATCAAAGGTGAAGGTGGATTGGTTGCTCATATGGGAACGAATGATGCTTACGAGATTGAATTGAAAGCCAAAGCGGGTGATGAAAAAGCGAAACTAATTCAAGATGCTATGGCTTACCAGGTGGGTAAATCAATTGGTGCTTGTGCAGCTTCTTTAAAAGGTAAGGTTGATGGTATTATCCTAACCGGTGGTATCGCTCATAACACTGACTTGGTAAATTATGTGAAAGAAATGGTTTCATTTATTGCACCAATTATTGTTTATCCGGGTGAAGATGAAATGAAAGCTCTTGCAATGAATGGTTATATGGTCTTGAAAGGTGAAATTGAGCCTAAGAGATACGTTTAAAACAATTCTTTATCATATTTCAAAGAAAACCTTCGACTTGAGTCGAAGGTTTTTTTTATTCTCAAAATTCTGTTGTGCTTAAGAAGATTAAATATAAATTAATGTATATAATTGAATAAATACTTCAATTAAAATCATGATGGAATATCAGTATTTTAAGCCTTAGTGTTGATATTCAGATGTTATGGTTTCTGTAAGTTGGAGTTGAATTTGTAAAATGAAGAAATATTTCTCTATTAAATTAGTATATTAAAGGCCATAATTGGATAAGAAGCTTGTTGAATATGAGTTGATTTAGCCGCACTCATTAAAGTTTGAATTTGAAATTGTACCAGAATAATTAGCATAAAAACTAATCTATCTCACAATAATAAGAAAATGAACGAACCTTAACTCGATACTGTTTGTTTAATCTGAGCTTGATATATGGAGCCAGACTTAAAATGTGTATCGTGTTTAGTTTATTTGTTTTAACAAAAAATCAAACTATGAACAATCAGGCTGAATTAGTAAAAGATCTTGCAATTGAACATGGTGTTAAAAGGGAGGAATTACTTCCTATCCTGCAGGCTGTTGTTGAAAAAGATCGTTATTTATCTGCAGATGCTATTCTTAAAATAGCAGAAGAAACTAAAATACCTGCCGCTGATGTCTATGGTACGGCTAGTTTCTATTCATTTTTGGATATTATCCCCCGTGGTAAATACGTCATTCGTGTTTGTAAAACCATTACCTGCTCTATGAAGGGGAAAAACCAGATTCTTTTAGCGCTTGAAGATTTCCTAAAAATAAAACTTGGCGAAACAACGCCGGATAAGCTATTCACCATATTAGAAACCAATTGTTTGGGATGGTGTCATAAGGCCCCGGCAATGTTGGTAAACGATGATGTTTACACAGAGTTAACACCTAATAAGGTGGTTGATATTCTGAGTTCATACAAGCAAGAAGCTGATGCTGAATAGTATCAATAATTTTTTAACGCTTAAAATCTGAGTTTTATGACAACAAAAATAAAACAACTCAAGAGAATAGATCTTATTTTCAATCATGAAGACGATTGTAAAGAAATATTAAAGAAGTCCTTCGATCGCACCAATGAAGAAGTGATTAACGAAATGGTAAATTCGGGTCTAAAGGGACGTGGAGGTGCAGGTTTTCCAACAGGGTTAAAGTGGAAATTAACAGCTGAAGTGAAAGATAGTCCTAAATATGTTATTTGTAATGCCGACGAAGGAGAGCCGGGAACCTTTAAGGATAGAGAAATATTAACACGTGTGCCGCATAAAGTGTTGGCTGGAATGGCGATGTGTGCAAAAATAATAGGATCGAGACAAGGTTATATTTACTTAAGAGGTGAATATAAATTTTTGGTTCCCCAATTGAGAGAAGAGCTACGAAAATTTCATCAAATCATGGATGAGTTGAACCTTGATTTTGAAGTGGATATTTTTCTTGGTAGTGGAGCATACATTTGTGGTGAAGAATCAGCCTTATTTGAGTCGATGGAAGGGAAACGAGGCGAACCAAGAAATAAGCCTCCATTCCCAACCGAGTGTGGTTATTTAAACAAACCTACCGTAATCAATAATGTTGAAACCCTGGCTCATTCCTATACTATTATGAAATATGGGGCTAAAAAGTTCCGCGAACTTGGGGTTAAAGATTCGTGGGGGTCCAAGGTGTTTTCTGTTTCTGGTGACACGCCAATCCCAGGTATTTACGAGTTGGAATTGGGTATGAGTGTTCAGGATTTTGTTGATGATTTTGGCGATGGTGATACCAAGGCTGTTCAGGTTGGAGGAGCCTCGGGTTTTCTTGTTCCGCGTAAGCGTTTTGCCAAATCTCATATTGGATATCAGGGGAAACTGACTGGTGTATCTCTGCCAACTGGTGGTTCTATGATGATTTTTAATAGTTCTCGATCCATGTATAATGTATTGGATAATTACCTTGATTTCTTTCAGGAGGAGTCTTGCGGGCAATGCACACCTTGTCGGGTTGGTTGTCAACAGCTATTGAAAGGGATAAAGGCTGTGAAACGTGGTGAAAAGCCAGCTGCTTATTTAGATAAGCTTTTAAAACTAACCGATACGATGCGTTTAACGGCTAAATGCGGTTTGGGGCAATCGGTCGCGAATTCCTTTTCTTCCATTGTAGAAAATTTCCGTGAAGAAATGATTTACTAGTGGATTTTGATTTTAGAATCTGATGTTCAATTTTTTGAGGAAGTCTAGTCATACAGATAACCTCATGTCTAAAGAGAATAAAAATGTCAAACACGATCAATTTATCAATTAATGGAATAGCTGTTAGTGTAGAAGAGGGAAAAACCATACTCGAAGCAGCTCAAAAATTACATATAAATATACCCACTCTCTGTTATCACAAAGACTTGTGTATAGCCGGAAATTGCAGAGTCTGTGTGGTAGAACAGGCAGGCGTTGACCGACTGGTGGCTTCATGTGCTACACCCGTTAGCGAGGGGATGGAGATTAATACCAATAGCTTGAAGGTGAGAAATTGCCGTAAGCATATTATTGAGCTTTTATTAGCCGAACACAACGAGGAATGTACCAAGTGTTACCGAAACGGGCATTGTGAATTGCAATCTATTGCGGCTGATCTTCAGATAACCAATCCGGATTTTATTGATTTGGTTCCTGATAAGAATTACAGTATTGATTCATACTCACCATCTATTGAAAAGGATGACAGTAAATGCATTCGTTGTCAGCGATGCGTGCGAACCTGTGCTGAAATTCAGAGTGTTGGTGCCATTGCTGTGGCGCATAAGGGTGCTGAGATGAAGATTTCCACTTTTTTTAATCAGCCTCTTAACGAAGTGGTTTGCACCAATTGCGGACAGTGTATTGTGCATTGCCCTACCGGAGCTTTAGTAGAAAAGTCGTATGTGGAGCAAGTTTGGGATGCTATTGCAGATCCTGAGAAGCATGTTGTGGTACAAACAGCTCCAGCCGTGCGGGTTGGTTTGGGTGAAGAACTTGGTTTTGAAGCCGGAACACGAGTGACTTCAAGAATGGTTGCCGCCCTACGTCGTTTAGGATTTGATTCGGTATTGGATACCGATTTTACGGCAGATCTGACCATTATGGAAGAGGGCACTGAACTTTTAATGCGTTTAAAAGCAGCTTTGTTTGATGATAATCCTGATGTTGCATTGCCAATGGCAACTTCCTGTTCGCCAGGTTGGGTGAAATATATTGAGCACAAATACCCGCAGTATCTACCAAATTTATCCACATGTAAATCACCACAGCAAATGTTTGGAGCATTGGCTAAAACCTATTACGCGAAGAATATTGATGTGAATCCTGCAAATATTGTGTCGGTTTCGATTATGCCTTGTACAGCTAAAAAATATGAGGCAAACCGACCTGAAATGAAGGATAGCGGTTTTAAAGATGTTGATTTTGTACTGACCACCCGGGAGTTGGCCGTTATGATTAAACAGGCGGGTATTGAATTCGATCAGTTGAATGAGGAGAATTATGATTCCATTATGGGAATTGGTTCTGGTGCGGGGGTTATTTTTGGAGCGACAGGTGGTGTGATGGAAGCCGCTTTACGGACAGCTTATGAAATTGTTACTGGTCGTGAAGTGCCTTTCAATAATTTAGAAATTAAACCGGTTCGGGGTTTAGCTGGTGTGAAAGAAGCCGTTGTATTGATTGAAAATGTTCGTCCTGAATGGAATTTCCTTGAAGGGGTAGAACTGAAGTGTGCTATTACGAATGGTTTGGAAAATGCACATCAGCTGATGGAAGCTATCGAAAGGGGAGATCGTTATTATCATTTTATTGAAATTATGGCATGCCCCGGTGGATGTCTTGGAGGAGGTGGTCAACCCTTCCCGGTAGATAATGAAATCCGCCAGAAGCGTATGGATGCAATATATTCAGAAGATTTATCGCTGACACTTAGAAAATCTCATGAAAATCCTGAAATTACTCAGATCTATGAGGAATTTTTAGGGAAACCCCTGAGTCACAAATCGCATGAGCTTTTGCATACCTCTTATGTGAAACGTCAGCCTTATTAGAGCTGGTAGGGTTTAGATATCAAACCATTCTTGAATGGTGATTGGTATGTTTGGTAAAAACAATTTCGTTGTATCATTGCTTTTGGGGATGATAAAGACGAAAAATCCCTTGTAGGCTTTATGCTTACAAGGGATTTGAAATTTTATAAATGATGATTTTCCTTAAAATTGATTGATCACTTTACGGATTGCAACCAATTTTGTTAATAAATCTTCAAGGTAATCCAAATGCAACATGTTTGCACCATCAGATTTGGCATTGGCCGGATCGGGGTGTGTTTCAATAAAAATACCATCAACACCAACAGCAATACCTGCTTTAGCAATAGTTTCAATTAAATCAGGACGTCCTCCGGTAACGCCGGAAGTTTGATTGGGTTGTTGTAGAGAGTGGGTGATATCCAAAACAACCGGACAATTGTTTTCTTGCATGGTTGGAATACCACGGTAGTCAACAATCATATCCTGATAGCCAAACATATTACCACGGTCAGTCAAAATAACTTGATCGTTCCCTGTTTCTCTAACCTTATTAACAGCAAATTTCATCGATTCTGCAGAAAGAAATTGCCCTTTTTTAATATTCACAACTTTTCCTGTGTTAGCAGCAGCCACCAATAAATCAGTCTGGCGACAAAGAAAAGCCGGAATTTGCAGAACATCAACATATTGGGCAGCCATGGCAGCTTCTTCTGCTGAGTGAATATCTGTGACAGTTGGAACGCCAAAAGTATCGCTGACCTTTTTTAGAATTTTTAATGCTTTTTCATCCCCAATACCCGCAAATGAATCCAAACGCGAACGGTTGGCTTTTCGGTACGAGCCTTTAAATATGAAAGGAATTTCAAGTTTGTTTGTGATTTCGACTATACGCTCAGCAATTTGCATTGCAATTTCTTCACCTTCGATAGCACATGGACCTGCCAAGAGAAAAAAGTTGCCCGATTCGGTGTGTTTTATATTGGGAATATTTTTAATCATGATATATTGAGTTTTATTTCTTGCAAAAATAGGAAAAGCTTTGAGAAATAGAGAATCATCTTAATGATAAAGAGGATTTACTTTTTTGTCAGATTGACTCGATTTAGACTCAAGCCTTCCGATTGAATGGCCCGAGGGTATTTAACTGCAGATTTCCCAAAAACCATTCCGTACCCAACCGTGTAATCCTTAGGAATGCCGATTTGTTCGGCTATGTCCGGATCGATATCGTTTAATACCCATGTCAACATCCCATTCCATAAGGTTCCGATATCATGGCTGTTTGCCAGAAGTTCAAAATAGGAGAGAGCAATCAGACAATCGGGTAGAGGTGATGAATTTTTCTTTGGTGCTGAAGCGATCAGAAGATGGGGTGCATCTCTGAAGATAACATCAACCTGATTGTTTTCCCAGACTTTTTGAATGGCGTACAGAAATTCGAATTGTGGCAGGAGAGTTTTTGCTTCACCCGCTTTTTTTATGGCTGCATAAATTTTATCCCGAAACAAGTCTAAGTCTTCTTTATTATCGATAAGGGTAAAGTGTACCGAGTTGTAGTTGTGACCTGTTGGAGCGTATGCCGTTGTTTCCAGAAGTTCTTGAATAAGATTTTGATCCAAATCCTCGTGCAGGTATTTTCTGATTGACCGACGGGTTTTAATCAAACGAGTCATTCCTTCATATGTGGGGCGTTCACCATCTGCAGGTAAACTATTTTCAGGCTTTTTCCCAAGAATTGATATTGCAGCAGTAGGACAAATAGCCAAACAGTGTTGACATTTAAGGCATAGCTTCTCTCTCGATTTGCGGATGCCGGGTTTGGGGTTCATATTAATAATTCCAACGGGACAATCCTGAGCACACAGTCCGCAAGTAATGCATTTATTCTCGTCAATTATAAAATCTATCATTCCTGATTAATAAGTCGTTTTTAATTTGTGCAAAGTAAATCACAAAGTTTTATAAAGAAAAGCATACTGCAATAATCGTTTTATTTTAAAGCTTACCAAGCGTATATTTCATAGCTTTGCAAAATATTTAAAGAAAAGTTCCCAATGAAACGGCGTAATAAATCCATCGTACAGGTCGGTATTGTTATTATTGTAACTTTTGTGATCGTTGCTTATTTAATAGGCGAAAAAATGTCACAAACTGCTCGTAATATGAGTGTTGATTTGGCTGTGTCAAAAGCTCAGAACAGTTTTTTGATCGTTAAAAATAAATTGAAGGATAATTACCAGTTTTCAATTGAGCTTGGAAAGACTCTTGAGGAAATTATTAAGGTGAATGGCATTCAATTACCTACGATAAGTGAACAATTGGAAGGTGTATTGATTGGAAAAAATGATTTTTATTCGTGTTGGTTTATTGATCTTGAAAAATCGGAAGAGGGATTGTTTTTTACTCATATTGAAGAAGGCGTTGGAAAAAAAGAAATTGATGCAAGTCGAAAAGCATTATTTAAGAATTTGCAGTTAAAGGGAGAGGAGTTTGTTTCTCCTCCTTACTTATCTCAGGATAGTCGTTTCTTGGTTTCTATTGTTATGCCTGTTAAAATAAAAGGGAATCTTGTGGGAGCCTTGGGGCTTGATATCGACTTATTTAATTTTCAACAACACTTTTACGATGAGCAATCTTTAGGGCGGGCTTATGTATCAATCATATCTTCTGAAGGCTATTGTATTATTCATCCCGATGAAAAAAGAATTGGAGCTGGAATAAATAGTATGAGTGATAGTAACAATGTGAAGAAGGTGCTTATCTCGGGTGAAAAGTATCAGGCTGAGGTTGTTTCTGATTTTCTTCAAGTTCCTGTTGTTCGTGTGTATCAATCGATACAATTGGGTGAAATCAATGCCAATTGGTTGATTTCAGTAAGTGTGCCTTTATTTAATGTTGAAGAGGCTGTGCAGGAAGTTCGAAATTCCACGGCCTTAATTGGTATTGCCCTGGCATTTTTATTGATGGTGTTCTTGTACTTTTCACAGCGTAAATGGCTTTCTGAATATGATAGAAGACAAAAGGCGGAAACAAAACATCGGGCTGTTGAGAATAAGTTGTCTTCAATTATGGAGAGTACGGATCAAATTATGATTTTTTCAGTTGATCGGGATTTTCATTATACGAGTTTTAATTCGGTATATCAAAAAGATATTCTTGAAAAGGAAGGGGTTTGTATCGAGCTTGGGGATAATGCTTTAGGAGTTTATAAGACAGATGTGCGTGAGTTAATGCGGAAATCTTTTGAGAGAGCGATTCAAGGCGAACATTTTTTGATTGAATATGAGAGAAATCAGCAGCATTATCAGCAAATATTCAATGCTATTTTTGATGAAGATAATATTGTAATTGGGTTCTCAAGTTTTCGATTTGATATTAGCGAAACAGTTGAGTTGAGAAAGCGTGCAAATCAAGAAGAAGAGGAGAAGGTAAAGGCTCAGTTGAAGAATATCAAAAATCAGATTAATCCTCATTTTCTGTTTAACTCACTTAATTCGTTATATGCTTTGGTAGAAGCTGAGCCAGGATTAGCTCGCAAGTTTGTTTTGAAATTGTCAAAAGTTTACCGTTATCTTTTGGATCAAAACAATTCAAGTCTGATCGATTTAAAACAGGAGCTGGATTTTATGAAGCATTATATTTTCCTTCAGAAAATTCGGTTTGGTGAAAATTTGAGTTTAGACTGTGACATTTCTGATTGTTATATGAGTTCCAAGTTGCCATCGGTCAGTTTGCAGTCACTTGTGGAGAATGCCATAAAGCACAATATTGTAACTTCAGAAAAACCGCTTCTGATTACAATACGAATTGAGAATGACGAATTGGTTGTTGCCAATACCTACCAATTGCGTTCAGATGTTGGGTCGAGTTCGGGCACAGGCCTCAAAACACTTAATGCTTTATATACCTTTTTAGGTAAAGAGCAGCCTAAATATGGTGTAGAGGGAAATCTGTTTGTTGTTCGACTACCTCTTATCTCATAAATCTTGCCCCGTATTTTAGTGCAAATTGTCTGTTTAAAAGTTCATATGAATTGAGCATTTCATCATTCTAAAAATGTTTGAATTGGGATCGTTATGCGAGTCTGTTTGAGGCTTGCATTTTTGTTCATTCTCTTTTTTTTACGATTCACTCTTCAATTTTCCTGATTCACACCCTTCCTTTTTATTGCTAATTACAAAAAATAGATTTTTGTTTCAGATCCTCTTCAAATGGATCTAAAATAAATTTTGGTTAGTAAACGGTTAGATCCTGCACGGGCATGTTATACGCAAAAGATATTTGTTTATACAATTATCTTTTGTGTCAGCCTTTGCAAAAAGAACAAACACACTGAATGAGCTTAAACACACACACACTTAAAAAGACATTAGCCGTAGCTATAATGACAACTTGTATTCTTGGTGGGATACAGGAGCAAACGCAGGCTGCTATTTTAAACCAGGAACAATCTGAAACCGGGGTTTTTAAATTTTTCAAGAAAAAAAATAAAAAAGCCGACAAAGAGGATGCAAAGGTGACTGATGAGAAAAAATCAACTCTCAAGAAATACGACGACGTTATTACTTCTGATGCAGTAAGTCAGAAGGGTGTTATCGATATCCATCGGGTAAAGAAAGATTATTTTTTTGAATTGGATAAAAGTCTATTGGGGCGTGATTTTTTATTGGTGAATAAAATATCTAAAGTACCCACTGAAATTAATGAGTTGGGATTTAATAAAGGAATCAACTATCAAAACTTATTAATCAAGTTTGAATTGGATACGATTCTTAAAAAAGTATGGGTAAAAACATATAAGGCTGCCTACTCAAGTAAAAAAGGTGATGCAATTACGAAGTCATTCGAAGATAATTATATTTCATCTATCAGAGAGAGCTTTGATTTATCTTGTTTGGGAAAAGATTCAACCTCTTATGTCTTTAAGGTGAATAAGGTTTTTGATGGTTCCGAAAAAAGTTTGAATGATCTTTTTGGAATTCTGGGGATGCCAGGTTCGGCAGTTAGTACGCTTTCGAAGATTGATGAAGTAAAGTCTTTTCCTGAAAATGCCATTGTTAAATCGTTATTGACAACAAAGGCCGAAGGAATTACGGTTTCAATCGAAGTCACATCAAACATCGTTTTATTGAACGAAAAACCAATGAAACCCCGTTTTGCAGACAGAAGAGTGGGGTTCTTCTCTACAAAGCATTTTTATTTTAACGATGATCAGCAAGCCCTGGAGAATCGCGAATTGGTAAATCGTTGGCGTTTAGAGCCTAAAAAGGAAGATGTTGAGAGATATTTAGCAGGTGAATTGGTTGAGCCACAAAAGCAAATCGTTTATTATATCGATCCATCAACGCCTAAACAATGGAGACAGACTATCAAAGATGGGATAAACGATTGGCAGATTGCTTTTGAACAAGCAGGTTTTAAAAATGCTATTATTGCTAAAGATGCACCAATTAACGATCCTGATTTTGATGGCGACGATGTGCGTTATTCTATGGTGACTTATGCCGCTTCGAGTCAGGCAAATGCAATGGGACCTTCAGTTGTTGATCCACGTTCAGGAGAAATTATTGAAGCTGATATTATTTGGTGGCACAATGTGATGACGGCTTTGCAATCGTGGATAAGAATTCAAACCGGTGCGATTGATCCAAAGGCAAGAGCCAATAAATTCGAGAATGAGCACATGGCACATGCCATTCGTTTTGTGTCTTCTCATGAAGTGGGCCATACCTTGGGTTTGATGCACAATATGGGAGCTTCGTACGCTTATCCTGTTGATTCTTTGCGATCGAAAACCTATACCGATAGAATGGGAGGAACCGCTCCTTCCATCATGGATTATGCGCGATTCAATTATGTGGCACAACCAGAAGATGGTGTTGAAAATATTACCCCGCAAATTGGAGTGTACGATATTTTCGCAATAGGATGGGCTTACAAATGGAATAATAAAAACACGCCATGGGATGAGTTGAATGATCAATCGGCTATGATTCGTAAACATGAAACGGATCCATTATACCATTATGGTCCGCAGCAGGATGGTAAGAATACGATTGATCCGTCGGCACAAAGTGAAGATTTGGGGGATAATTCGATGCAAGCAAGCCGTTATGGATTGAAGAATTTGAAACGTATTGTGCCACAGGTTGAAAACTGGACTTACGAAGAAGGTCAGGATTATGAGAAAGCCGGTAAGATGATGATGGGAATCATTGGACAGTGGTTTACCTATGCCAATCATGTGGTTACCAATATTGGAGGAGTTTATCTTGATCATCCGGTATATGGTGAGCAAAAAGCAGCTTATGCTCATGTAGAGAAAGCTAAACAAAAGGATGCCATTAAGTATTTAATTGATGAAGTAATTGATATTCCTGCTTGGTTGACAAAAGCTGATGTTTACAATAAAACATACCCTATTAAAGAATCGCCAATTGGAGATATTGAATATGCACCAACGACTCTATTTCGCGACTTGCATGCTCGAATATTTTATTCGCTTTTACAGAAAGAAAGGTTGCTTAGAATGCTTGAAAACGAAGCTGTAAATGGTAATAAAGCTTACACGGTTGCAAATATGCTGGACGATTTGCATCAGGGGATTTTTAAGAAAACAATCAAGGGCTATAAGCTGAATGTTTACGATCGTCAAAGTCAAAAAAATTACATCGATGCCTTAATCATTACCCAGAATAAGGCTATGGAGAAAACAACTAAAAAAGCATTGCACTCTGATTGTTCCTGTTCTTTGCACCATCACATGCCTGTTTTGTGTGACTATTCGGTGAGATCAGTTGGCATGTTTGAAGATGAAAAGGCCGATGGCGGTGATTCCAGAAATTTTAATCGTAATCTGGTATATGCCACGATGAATCGTGTTTCGGATGCGGTTTCAATGAAAAGAGGTGAGTTGATGAAGATTCGATCCTTATTGAAGAAACGTTTGACGATAAATGATCAAGCGACTCGTTATCACTATACTGATTTAGTTTTGAGAATTGAAGAAGCACTCAATATGAAATAATAAAAATCTGTTTGACAGATGGGGTAAAGAAATCTACCCTATCTGTTTTTTTACTTACAAAAACCACTATTTTAATAACCTTTAAAAATTGAACTATGAAAAGACTGCTAACCTGGCTTTTGATCTGTTTACCAGCCATCGTATTGGCACAAGAGACGAAGCAAATTAAGGGGAGAGTACTCTCAGCAACCGACGGCGATGTGCTGATCGGTGCTTCTGTGTTTATAGACAAATCGACAATTGGAGCTGAAACGGGAGTAAAAGGAGTGATAGAGAATATCACAATGGGAACGATTACCGATTTGGACGGTAATTTTATACTTGAAGTACCTAAAGCATTGAAAACTATTTCGTGTAGCTTTCTGGGTTTCGAAACTCAAGTGGTTGATATTGCTGGAAAAGATTTTGTGACAATTAAGCTTAACAATTCTAATAGTCAGTTAGGTGAGATTGTTGTGACAGGATATCAGAAAATTGAAAAACGCAAATTAACCTCAGCAGTAGCTAAAGTCGGTGCTGATAAGATTATGCAGGCAGGTATTGCAAGTGTTGATAATATGCTTGCTGGTCAGTTGGCTGGTGTGACTTCTATGCCAACAAGTGGAGCGCCTGGCGCACCTGCTAAAATTCGTATTCGTGGTACCGCGTCATTAAATGGAACCCAAGATCCTCTATGGGTTGTTGACGGTGTGCCTTTGGAAGGTAATGATCTCCCTGATTTTAATGATTCTGATAATATTGACCAGTTATACAATTCTTCAATTGCTGGCTTGAATCCTCAGGATATTAAGGATATAACTATTCTTAAGGATGCGGCTGCAACAGCTATTTATGGTGCGCGTGCTGCTAATGGAGTAATTGTAATTACCACAAAAAACGGTAAACAAGGTAAAATGAGAGTAAGCTTTAATAGTAATACTTCATTTACTTCTCGTCCTGATTTAAGCAAACTAAATTTGATGAACTCAGATCAGAAAGTTGATTTAGAGTTAGCCTTGGCTGGACGTGAAGATTTGACTTACAGATCAGGTAAAGGTGGTGTTGCTCGTATTTTAAATAAATATGACCAATTGGATGCTTACAGAACAAATGGCTTTTCCGGAATTAGTAATGATGCTCAGACTGAAATTAATAGTTTGAGAAATACCAATACAAATTGGGAAGATTTATTGTACCAAACCTCTGTTAATCAAGATCACTCTTTGAGTATTTCTGGTGGAGACGATTTTGCGACTTACTATTTTTCAGGTGGATACTATAACGAAAAAGGAACGACTATCGGAACTTCTATGGATCGATATAATGTGACTTTAAAAACAGATTTCCAATTAAGACGTAATTTAAAATTTGGCGTTGGTGTATTTGGATCAGAAGTCGAAAAGAATTCGTATTTAACAGGAACTGATTTCTTTACAAACCCATCTTATTATACTCGTACTGTCAATCCTTATCAAAAGGTATATGATGAGAAAGGTCGATATGTGTATGATGGTGAAATTCAGGAATCTGATGACGCTTATGTACCTTTTAATATTATCGAAGAGCGTGAAGGAACTTCTCATAAAATGAAGAGCCGTAAGCTGAATGTGAATTTTGACCTGGATTGGGAAATTACTGCTGATTTAACTTTGAGATCACAACTAGGTATCCAGTCAGATAACACTCAGACAACAAAAGAAGCCAAAGAAAATACCTATTATTCAAGACAGATAAGAGAGAGGTCTCGTCGTTGGGATCCAGTAGCTAAAGAGCGTTTACCTTTTATGCCTGAAGGCGGGGTGTTAAGAAGTTGGAATGGAGAGAATCGTTCTTACAACTGGAAGAATATGCTTGAATGGAATAAAGTTTTTAATGATGTTCATGAGTTCGACGCTATGGTTGGTAATGAATTGAGAGAAACTGAAAGCACTCTTGTTCATTCAAGTATCTATGGTTGGAATCCTAATGGTTTGAATGGAACTGCTGTGATCTATCCTAATGAATCTGATGCAAAAGAATTTAATAAGGATTCAAAATCCTATATTAAAAATAGATATGCATCATTTTTTGGAACAGCATCTTATACCTACAACAGAAAGTATACGGTATTTGGTAGTGTTCGTTACGATGGTTCTAATTTATTTGGTACAGCTTCAAAATATAAGTACACACCTCTTTGGGCATTGAGTGGTTCATGGACCGCTTCTGAAGAAGATTTTCTTAGAAATGTCAATTGGTTGAGTAATTTGAAATTACGTGCATCATATGGTTTGCAAGGAAACATTGATAAGGAGACTTATCCTGTTGTTGTTGGGAAATACAAGCAGAATTCAATCCTTCCAGGTTTTAGCGAGCAAGGTATTGAGGTTTTATCTCCTCCTAATGATAAATTACGTTGGGAAAAAACAAGAACCTACAATGCAGGTTTAGACTTAGCTCTTTTTCGTCATGCTGTTCGTATTAGTCTTGATGTGTATGACAGGAATAGCTCAGATTTGATTGGTATGAAATCTATTCCAATGGAGAATGGATTCGAATTTACTAATGTGAATTGGGCAGAGGTTTCGAACAAAGGTTGGGAGTTTAGTATTGCAACAAGAAATATTCAAACGGATAATTTTGAGTGGAATACCAATTTCAATATCTCTCATAATAAAAGTAAAGTAAATAAAGTTCAGGTGCGTGATAATCAAGGTACACCTTCTTTAGAAGGGCATCCTGTAAATTCTGTTTTTGTTATTAAAACAGCAGGATTAGATGAGAATGGTTACCCAATTTATTTGAAAGATGGTAATAAGCTTAACGGACAGGAATTCTTCAAGTTGTATGATGCTTATGCCGAGTGGTGGCCAGGAAATGTGTCCGCTTCATCTTTAACTTCCGAAGAAACCAGAAACCTATTCTCATATGCAGGTGATGCTGACCCTAAATATTCGGGAGGTATCATTAATAATTTCAAATACAAAAACTTTGATTTAACTGTATCTGCTAATTTTAATTTGAAGATGATGCGTATGGCGCGTCCTCCATATGATATTACAGATTACGATAGAGGTCGAAATGCACCCGTTGATATTTTAGACGTAATTGAAGGAAGAAATACGAAATACCCTAATTTGATGGGTAGTACATCCGGTGATGGAAGTTATTGGATGGAGAAGAACTGGCATGCAGTTTCAGATCCTGTAAATACATATCAGGCTTTGGATATTTGGTTAAAAGAAGTGAATTATATGAGAATAAGTAGTATCCGTTTGGGTTATACTTTATCTCAGCAATTAGCTGATCAATTAAAATTGAATAGTGTTCGATTTAGTTTTGAGGCACGTAATCCTTTTGTAATTTCGAATGGATACGACGGTTATTTTGATCCTGAATCATATGGAAATATTTATTCACAACCACAAGCTAAATCATTCACTATAGGTGTAAATGTGACTTTCTAAAACTGGAAATATGAAAAATATAAAAGTATATATCAGCATAATGCTAGCCCTATTGGTGTTACCATCATGTGACGAATATCTGGATGTAAAGCCTGCAGATACAGTAATACCAGAAACGATGGAGGAATTTAGAGCTTTAATGACCAGAGCTTATTATTTAGTTCCTGCTGAGAATTCAAAACTAACCATGCGTACCGATGAAGTGAAATTCTACAGATGGGCATGGGAAAATGATATCGCTTCTTATAAGGATATTTATTTATGGGAAGATGAAACACCAGCTCCATCAACTTTATCTTTTGGATGGCAAAGTTTTTATAAAGCGATCTTTTATGCCAACCATATTATTGCTGAAGGTTCTGAAATTACAGACGGGACGAAAGAGGAAGTTGAGCAATTACAAGGTGAAGCTTATTTAATGCGCGCTCTGATGCACTTTAATTTAGTAAATCAATATGCTTCTCATTACGATTTAAATTCATCTGCTACTGATAAAGGAGTACCAGTATCAACAGTAATTGATTTGGAAGCCAATTATGTACCTTCAACAGTTGCAGAAGTATATGGACTTGTAGAATCAGATTTAACTAAAGGTTTGGCTCTATTGAATGTTGAAGAATATGAATTGGGTAAAAACTACCGTTTTACTAAGACTTCTGCAAATGCTCTACAAGCAAGAGTTGCTTTGTATAAAAACGAATGGGAGAACGCTTTAGCTTCTGCTAAAACAACTTTAGCCATAAAATCAGACTTGGAAGATTTAAACAATTCAGAGAGTTTGATTCCTAGTGAATACAATTCTAAGGAAAGTATCATGGCTTTAGAGGAAGGTATTCATGCTGCAGTTGTAAATTCAGTATTTGTTTCTGACGAATTGATGGGCGTTTACGATATAGATAATGATTTGCGTTTTGCAAAATATTATTCTGATAATGGATCAGGATCTTATGTTGTTTCTAAAGGTGGTGATGATAAATTTCGTTGTACTTTCCGTACAGCTGAATTGTATTTGATTGCAGCTGAAGCTTCTGCTCAACTGGATAAACTTGACGATGCTCGTGATTATTTGAATCAGCTGAAAGTAAAAAGACTAAAACCTGATTTCTACTCTACAGAAGTTGCACGTATTGCTGGTATGAATAGAGCAGAATTGATTAAGGAAATTCTAACTGAGCGTTTCCGTGAGTTTGCTTTTGAAGGTCATCGTTGGTTTGACTTAAGAAGAACAACGCAGCCTGAGATTATTCATGTTTTTGGTGATGAAACAGTTGTGTTGCAACAAGGTGATCCTCGTTATACATTGCCTTATCCTCAGGAAGCGATTAATAATAATCCTAACTTGGCAAATTAATTGTAAGAGGTTAATAAAATTATCTGAATCAAAAATGGGGCTTTCTGATAAAGACTGCCCCATTTCTTTTTACATTTGTAGACTAAATATTCGAGGTATGATTAGTGTTGCGATAGTAGAGGATGAGCATCTTGCAGCTCGTGAGTTGGGAAATAGCCTATTGAGCTTGCGGCCAGATGGAATAGACATCAAGGTTAAGCTTGAGAATGTGAGTCAGGCTGTGGCTTGGTTTTCTGAGAATGAGGTTGATCTTATCTTTATGGATGTTCATTTAGGTGATGGCAACAGCTTTTCTATATTCGAACAATTGGAACTGAAAACGCCTGTGATATTCACAACGGCCTACGATCAGTATGCTATTCAGGCTTTTAAACAGTGTAGTATCGATTACCTATTGAAACCTATTGATGAAGATGATTTGGAGCAGGCTCTTAATAAATATGATGATATGTTTGTTAAGCCAAAGTCGGTTGATATTGAATCTTTGCAAAATTCTCTGCAATCTATTATTGGTGGTCAAAAGTATCAGGAGCGTTTTATGGTAAGTCGTGGCGATCGTATTCTATCTCTGGATTTAGAACAAGTTTCATATTTTATGGCTGATGGAAAAGCCTGTTATCTTTTTAGTAAGGATGGAACTCGTTATTTGTTTGATGGGACTTTGGCAAACCTTGAAAAAAAACTAGATCCCAATATCTTTTTTAGGATCAATAGAAAATTCATCGTTAGTTATCCTTCCATAATAGATATGACTTACTATTCAAAGACGAGAATAAAATTGAATCTTAATCCGACTTGTGAGGAAGCAATGGATGCTATTGTTAGTCAGGATAGATGTTCGGAGTTTAAAAAATGGTTAAACCAATAAGTTTGTTTTTGACAAGCTATTAGGGGAAGAATAAAAAAAAGCTGAGTTTCCCCAGCCTTTTCAAATTCGTCTTAGTTATTCCGTTTAGATCTCTTTAAAAGAGAATGATTTTGTGTATGCAGCAGCTTGTCCGTCACACTCCACAATGGGGTAGACAAAAAAGTTGACAGCTCCTTTTGTGTAGCCTTTAAGAATTAAATCACGACCTTGAGTCATTTCCACACGATTGGCATCCAGATTTCCAAAATAGAAATTGGCTTTTTCAGGTGCTTTGTCAGCTTCTGAAATATCTACAGGAAGCCATGTCTTGTTTTGGTGATAGTCAGCCCAACAGTGGTAGCCCCCAATATTTCCTTTTTTCCCTTCAGGAATTGAAAAGCCAATATGAAAACGTGCAGGAACTTGTATGCTACGAGCCAAAGACATAAAGTAGGAATGGAAGTCTGTGCAATTACCCACAGATATGTCGCAGGCGTAATTTGAGTTCCCGTTTCCAAAAGTAAATTCTCCCGCAATTTTTGTGGTATTCAGATAAAGGGATACGACACTGTCCTTGCTAATGCCTTTTTTGATGGTAGCTGGTAAGCTGGCATAATAATGATCTGATGGATTTTGAGCTTTAGGTTTGCCATAATACATTTCATTCAAAACAAAATCGTAGACAGCCTTCATGTTTTCAGGTGAAAAATGGTTTGCTTTTACAATTGAATCGAATCGTCCGCCCACAGGAACCAAGCGGTTTGCATTTAGATATTGGTTTGTATTAACGCCATTAAATTTAGCAGCACTTCGTTGCTTTCTGTTCACATTAAAATGAATGTTAATGTCCGTTGCTTTGGTTAAACCTTCTTTTAAATCGGCATAAAAGTAAGTATTACCATGCTTCTCTTCAGTTTTAATTGAATAGGGGATTTCGGTATCAATACTTAGTTCGCTAATGTTTTGAATTTCGTTTGATTTGGGGATTGGAATCCAAACCTTCATATTTTTACCTGAATTGGCTTGCAGGCTCACTTTATAATTAAATTCAAAATTTCTTTCCGGTACTTTACTGCAACTGCTAAGCACAACTACAGCAAGAAATAACATCCATCTCATCCTTATCATCATTTTCTAATCTTTATTTAATTGGGACTTGATCCCATTTTTTTTAATCGTGCAAAAGTAACTTAAAGCTTTTGTCCTGCAAAGAAATAGCAAGTTTAAAAGATCATTGTGTCTTATTTGTATTAATGCATGATTATTAAATTTTATATTATAGTTATTTGTAAGCTGAATGTATGATTGTAAACTAGGATTAATTGGAATCAGCAGAATTGAGTATTGTGTTTTACCCTTAAAACAGCTTTTTGGATTCTCATTTTTTGGGTGAAGCATCTTATTAAAAGTCATATTTTCATTTTTTTTTAAGAGTTTAATGATTAAAGTGTATTTGATTAATAACAAGATATTATTCTAGTTGTTCAGATTTGGAAATTCCATTTCTATTTCTAATTTTGAGCTTTTATGGAGAATGATCGTTTGATGATAATGCAACTTCGCGAGGGTAACCGATTGGTGTTCAAAAAAATGTTTGATCAGTATTATCGACCACTTAGGGGGTTTGCTAAAAAATATATCGACGAAGATGCGACCAGCGATGACCTTGTGCAGGAAGCTTTTTTGGGTCTATGGCGAAGTCGTGAACAAATATCAGATTTTAGTGCCATAAAAAGTTATCTCTATACAGCAGTACGCAACAATTGCCTCAACCACCTTCGTCATGAGAAAGTGAAAAGCAAAAATCAATCAGAAATTCTGTCCTTGTCCACTGATGAGTATTTTGATGATGCCGTGATTGAAGAAGAGGTGTATGCTGAAGTTTATGAAGCAATAAAGGAATTGTCCCCACAATCACGTCGTATAGTAGTGATGAGCATGAATGGTTTATCGAATCCTGAAATTGCCGCGGAACTTGAGGTATCTGTAAATACCGTTAAGACTCTTAAAAAAAGAGCCTACCAATTTCTACGCGAACGCTTGAAAGGGGCACATTGGGTTCTATTCTTATTATTGAACTAAGTCGCTAACTAAAAAAAAGTATGGAGTACTAAGTACTTAACAACTAAAAATATTTTCCTTTAACTTTCCTCTTAAGATCCCGGTAAATATAGGGATGGGACAGCAATCCCGAAGCTTCCCATAGATTTGCATATTCATGGTAATGCTGCTGATATTTTTGAGTATAATCCATATTCAGTTTTTTTTCATTTTATATAAAAATTGTTGTTATTCAGGTTTCTGTGTGAACTGAATGCGTTATAAAGCTAGGTGTTTGGTACAATTTCTTTTAAAAAAGTCAACAATTGTTAAAAAAATACAAATATTCTGTCACCCTGTTTTAACGCAAGCGTTTCTTAGAGTTAAAATTCAGAGAAAATGCAGACACCAAATTATAAGATATCAAAATTGATAGTTCGTTATTTAAATGGACAACTAAATGATGAACAGGAACAGGAATTAAACCAATGGTTAGAAACGCCTCTGCATCGTAATCTTTTTGAAAAGATTGTAACTAAGGAGAATATTCTGAAGATGAGTTTTGAATATGATGGTTGCGATCTTGACAAAGCTTGGACTAAAATTGAAAAGCAGCTCTTAAATAAGCATTTGCTTCAGCATTGGCTCGCCTATGCTGCCATCCTTATTTTACCCATAGCTATAGGTTTTCTTATATTGACACAAAACCCACAATATGATGAGGTGATGACCGAAACAACAACTATTGTTCCCGGAAGCAGTCATGCTATTTTGTATTTTGCCAATGGTGATGTTGTCGATTTAAAGGTAGATACCTCTATGTTAATTCGCACCAAAGATCATTTGCTGGTGAGAAAGGATGATGAAAAACTATCCATTAATTCTGACAGTTTACTTTCTAATAAGCTGACCCGTTTAAACAAAATTGTTACCCCTATTGGAGGAGAATATCAGGTTGAATTGCCTGATGGGACAAAGGTTTGGTTAAATGCTGATTCATATTTGGAGTTTCCTTCAGTTTTTGCCGATAACCAGCGTAAAGTGATAGCCAAAGGAGAACTTTATTTTGATGTGGCTAAAGATGAGGCTAAACCTTTTATCGTTGAAAGTCAGGGAATGAATTTAAAAGTTCTGGGTACCGAATTTAATCTTCGCTCATATGCCGATGAAAACCAGGTGATTTCCACTCTTGTAGAAGGTAGTGTGGAAGTGAAAAATGCCCTGGGGGATGGCAGAATTTTGGTTCCGGGCAAGCAGGTTCATATTCAGAAATCAGATAATTCTATGCAGGTGTCTCAAGCCAATATTGAGTCTGTAATTGCATGGAAAAATGGACGGTTCATTTTTGATAACCGCCGTTTGGAAGATATCATGTACGATTTGGCTCGTTGGTATGATGTGAAAATATTCTTCGGGAATTCATCAGTTAAGGAAGCCCATTTTTCGGTTGATGTCTTACGTTATGGCGAAATTGAATCCATATTAAGCCTTATTGAAGGCACTGGTGATGCTTCTTTTGTTATAAAAGGTAATGTGATTACAGTGAACTAAAAAAGGGGATGCTACCAACATCCCCTCAAGTTAAATAAAGCGCAAGGACTAGTTGCGCCAAATAATAACCGATAATCCAAATTTATGAAAAAAAATCAAGTCTTCGGGCATTACAGAAGTTATGTCTGGAAAAAAACCTTAAGGGTTATGAAATTAACGACCATTATACTCTTTTGGGGAGTATTTAGCGTAGCGGCAGAAGGATTTTGTCAAGGGAATTCCATATCTATCAGAATGGAAAATTCCAGTTTGAAAGAAGTCTTTCAGGAACTGAAAGCTAATTCAACTTATACTTTTGTGTATAGCGAAAATGCAATTAAGGAGATTGAAGTGGATCAAATACAAGTTGAAGATGCTTCCCTTGAACAAATATTGGAGGCCTGTCTGAAGGATACAGGATTAGATTACTACATCGATAACCAGGTGGTGGTAATTCGTGAAAAAGCCCCGGAAGTCATTCAGAAACAGCAAGAAAAGAAGAGAGAGCTTAAAGGTCTTGTAACTGATGCAGGTGGGCATACCTTACCGGGCGTATCAGTTGTTGTAAAAGGAACCACTTTAGGTGTAGCCACTAATATCGATGGTCATTACAGCATTAAGATCCCTGAAGGTGGCTGTGTTCTGATTTTCTCATTTGTGGGTATGATTGCTCAGGAAATTGAGATTACAGATCAGGTCTTACAAAATGTGAGTTTAGTAGCCGATAAAAGTCAATTGAGTGAGGTTGTGGTAACGGGTTACCAAACCATATCTCGTGAGCGGGCTTCCGGGTCTTTTGTAACTATTGATGCTGAAGAGCTTCAGCTCAGAATTAGTGAGAACCTAAGTAAAAGTATTGAGGGCTTAGCCCCCGGACTGGTTACCTATGGCAATGAGTTGAGAGTGAGAGGGGTGAATAAATTATCCCGTCCAAGCACTGGAAATGATTCGGGTGTTGAGTCAGATTATCGTCCACTAATTGTGATAGATGGTTTTGCAACTTCTTCACTATCTCTTGATGATATCAATCCTGCTGATGTGGAGAGTATTAATGTATTGAAGGATGCAGCGGCAGCTTCGATTTACGGATCTCGTTCGGCAAATGGTGTTATTATTGTTACCACCAAAAAGGGGAAAAAAGGAAAGGCTCAGTTTAGTGCCTCGGTTGATTACAGATACGAAGGGAAACCCGATTTTGGTTACTACGATTATGCTAGTTCCAGTGAAGTGATTGATATGGAGATGGAATATTTAGCCAACTATGAAGAGTATCAAAATGATAAGATTGGTCGAATTACCGAATTGCGTAATGGTGGGTTTACACCTTCTCCTGCACTAGCATTGATGTATGCTGCCGAGATGGGTGAAATAACACAGGCAGAGGCCAATGCAGGTATTGATAAGCTGAGAAAGAATAACTATCACAACGATTTTAAGAAATTCATTCTGCAACCTAAGAAGCAGACTCAGGTCAATTTCAATGTTTCGCAGGGAACCGATTATTCCAATATGTTTTTATCTTTTAATTACGTGAAATGGAAAGGCGATGTGGATAATAATTCAAGTGATCAGTTGAGAATGAACATTAACAATCAATTGAATTTTCTTGACAATAAAGTGAAGTTGACTTATGGTATTAATGCCATATACAAGGAAAGTAAAAACACGTCGGTTAATGCGTGGGGGTATTCCAATAAACTTCCTTACGAATCCTTTGTCGATGATTTTGGTAATGCATCTACTTTTTTAAGAGCAGATGTTGGTGCCGACGATCAACAATTTATTGATGATCATGAAGGTCTGTTTTCCCTTGATTTTAATCTGCTCGATGAGTTAAAATTGAATAAGAACGAGAGTACTTCTCTTAATCTTCGTACCAACTTAGGTCTTAATGTTAAGCTGGCAAAGTGGTTGAACTATGATATGAAATTCTCATATGAAAAAACATATGATGAGACTGAGTATTTCGACTACCAGGAGTCAGAAAGTATGCGAAGAACCTTTAATAAAACCGCTCAAATTGAAGATGATGGATCAGTGTCCTTTGCCATTCCTGTTGGAGACACATACGAGAATAATAAGAGCCATTCCAATGAATACCTGTTCCGTAACCAGATTAATTTTAACAATGTTTTTGCCGAAGATCATCATGTGACCTTTTTGGCAGGAAATGAGATTCAGCAAATTAAGTCTAAGGCAGACAAGTATAAACTTTTTGGTTATGATGCTGAGTTAGATTCTCATATTCCTGTTGATGCCAAAGCTTTGGTTAATGGTTATTCGAGTTCTCAATTTGGGAATTACTCAGATCAGGTCACTTATTTGAAACATGCTAAAAGAAGATTTGCTTCTTTTTATAGCAATCTGGGTTACTCTTTCCAAAATAAATACAATTTTACAGCCAGTATTCGTTATGACCTTTCTAATCTTTTTGGACAATCTGCAGAATATTTGTATCGTCCATTGTGGTCGGTGGGAGCCAGTTGGAATTTAACAGAAGAGTCTTTTATTAACTTGGAATGGTTGAACAGGTTGAAATTACGTGCCACTTATGGTATCAATGGTAATATACCAACCACCGAAACGGCACATTTGGTTGCTTTCTATGGCAATTCCAGACTGACTAACCAGACTACAGGACGAATATACAACCCTGCAAACCCTAACTTACGCTGGGAGCGTACCTCCACTAAAAATATTGGTGTCGACTTTTCAGTTTTGAACAATCGTTTATCAGGATCATTTGATTATTACAAGCGCTTTAGCGACGATTTGATTTCAAATACTAAACTCGATCCTACCTATGGTTTCGAATATATGTATTTGAATAATGGTGAAATGGAAAATAGGGGGGTCGAGATCGCTTTAAGCGGCCTGATTATTAAACAAAAATATTTTTCATGGCAAGCAGCTTTAAGTTTCTCTCATAATAAAAATGAAGTGGTCGATGTTGATATCACACCCAATTCATATAAGGATTATTTAACTTCCAATCCGATGTTTGAGGTTGGTAATTCTTACTATTCTATTTACGGTTATAAATATGCTGGCCTAAATGCAGAAGGACAACCGATGGTCTATAATGCCGAGGGTGAAGCTGTTTATGAAGACTTACAGGATTTGGACGCCATTAAAGAGCTGGGGGTTAAACAACCTGTCTATAGTGGATCATTAAGAAATTCATTTAGCTACAAAGGATTCAGCCTTTCGGCACTGATGATTTTTCATGGAGGTCATTTGATGTCAGCATGGAAATCGCCATCAAGAGCTTATGGCAATTTTGGTGAAGGTGCATCGGGGCAGTATTATAAAGAAATTACTAAACGTTGGAGAAAGCCAGGCGATGAACTCATTACCGATGTGCCAAGAAGTACTTTCGAAGCAGACAGGGGAGATGGATTCCGGGGTAGATTATGGAATTATGCCGATAGAAACTTTGTTGATGCCTCTTTTATTAAGCTCAGAAACCTGAGCTTGTCGTACAATCTTCCTGAGAAATACTTGTCAAAAATTGGAGCCAAATCAGTGGCATTCAGTTTCCAGGTGGATAACGCGTGGTATTGGGCTGCTAACAACCAGGGCAAAGACCCTGAAGGCTTAACAACAGCTTCGTATATGTTTGGTCTTAATGTTAAATTTTAAAGAAATTGAAATGAAAAATAAAATATTATTGTCATTGTTTTCTATAGTGCTGCTTTTTTCAGTAACATCTTGTGAAGACTATGTTACGATTCAACCCACGGGCGTATTAATTCCTAAAACAGTTGCCGACTTTGAGCCCTTGTTGGAAGATGAAATATATATGACTCTATATGATAAGTCTCAGCAGGTGAGTTTTGTACATGAAAATTACAGTCGTAAGGATTTGTTGGTAGAAGGGAATTATAGAACCATAAATTATTACTGGGACGAAACAGGTGATCGTTCAGAAACCTTTTTGGAAGATACAGGTTATGGCTATTATTATAGACGTATTTTCTATTGCAATACCATACTGGAAGCAGATATTATAACAGAAACACTTGCCGAAGAGGAGCAGAAGAAGGCATTATTGGCTAAGGCAAGGATTTTAAGAGCTTATAATTATTTCGATTTGATAAATAAGTATGCCAAAGCTTACCATCCTGAAACTGCAGGTACCGATGGCGGTATTTTAGTGAAATTAACAGCCGACATGGAAGTCAAACCAAGGCAGTTTACCGTAAAGGAAACTTACGATCAGATTCTTGAGGACTGTCTTCTTGCAGTTGATGATTTAAAAGAGGAAACGCTTAACTATATACATCCCAATAAGGCCTTTGGCTATGGTTTTTTGGCTCGTGTTTATTTGCATATGCACAAATATGATCTGGCATTGGAAGCCGCCGAGAAATCATTAGCTCTTAACGATTACATTTACGATTGGGTCAACTTTTATGAGACTAATAAGAATATCCCCAGATATAAATGGCCTGAAGTTGAGTTTGAGAGTCAGGAAAATTTATTTTGGGCAGAAGGGCTTTCTGAGTTTGGCTTAAGGTACACATGGCTTTATGAGACTCATATGGAAAAATATGAAGCTGCAGATACTCGTGCTCTTGTTAACTTTGAACCTTTTCCTTATTTCGGAGAACCCATGTACTACTTTTCACGGTCGGATAATACCAACGTAGGGGGGATGAAATCGACAGAGGTTCGTATGATCAGAGCTGAACTGAATGCCAGGAAAGGAAATCTGGCCAAGGCCATGGAAGATGTGAATGCTTTAAGAGCAAAGCGCATTCTTACTGCTGACTTTGTTCCTTTGACGGCTGCAACAACTCAGGAAGCTATGGATATTATTTTAAGTGAAAAAGAAAAAGAATTCTTTGCTACGGGTATTCGATATGCTGATTTAAAGCGACTGAATACAGAGCCTGAATATGCCCGTATTTTAACTGATCATGTACATGATAAATCTCTTTCTTTGGCACCGGATTCCCACCTATGGGTTTTCCCGTTTGCGTTTTCTGCTTTAGAAAAGAACGATGCATTGCAACAGAATACACCACGATAGCTTATCAATATTATAAAATCCTTTTTCTAAGGGTTTATTTCAAGCACATTTTATAAAAAGATTAATAGTCCGGTTCCGATTATGTCGGAGCCAGACTCTAATCTCTTATGTCAATTTTCATGGTATTGTGTAGTTGTTATTGATTTGTAAATCAGTAGTGAAGTTGCCATGGATTATTGTGACCACAAAAAATATTAACCAATGAATAAAATTAGCATTTTTTTAATCCTCGCTAGTCTTTGGGCTAGCTCATGTGGCACGAAGCCAAACAAAAGAGAAGTGATTATTGAGGGAATAAATCTCTCAGGCAATACCACTGAAATTTTTAATGTTGCGAATGGTAAGTTAGAAACGATTGGGATGCAAAAAAGAAATGATGGCGTGTTTTTCTTTAAGCTGGCTTGTGATAAACCAGCCATAATCAACCTGGGAAAAGAGGGATATGCCCGTGTCTTTGTAAAGCCTGGCGACCATTTGAAAGTAGAGCTGAGAGATAATCATTTTCAGGTTAAAGAAGATAATTATAAAGAGAATCAGCTCTTAAGTGTATGGTATGAAACACTTAAGCAGCTTAAAGATACAGCTAGTCATGCAAGAACGACTTATAAAGAGTTTTTTCCTTTTGTTGAATCATGGCTAAACTCAAAAGAGTACAAAAGTATTGATAACTATGGATTGGATGCCGACTTTGTGAGTATTTTCCAAAAAATGCAAAAAAATGATTTTGAGCATACTTTGATGCGATTTTTACTAACAGGGCGCTCTGTTCATCCTGATATGAAAAAACTGCCTTCTTATTACGATGAAATAATTAAAGAGGATAAATTTATTGATGCATCTGTATACTTGTATGACAAGGGTGATGATTATTTACACGCTTATTTAACTTATTTGTTCTTAAAAGGGAAGTATAACAAAAAGGAGGATGTTCTTGTACAACAAATGAGATATGTTGCAGATGATACGCTTTGTAGTTTCCTGACAATGGGATATTTGGGTCGATTAAAAGGCATGAGTTTAAAACTTGCAGCAGACAAATATGGGAAACACCTTGTTATGAAAGAACACAAAGAAATCCTTGAGAAAATGTTAAGAGTTGAAGGAATGCATCTGGTTGGAAATCCGGGGCTCAACTTTTCTTATCCGAATATTGATGGTGTAAAAACATCATTAAGCGACTTAAAAGGGAAAGTTGTCGTTGTTGATATTTGGGCTACCTGGTGTGCCCCTTGTAAAAAGGAAGCACCGTATTTTCATGAGTTGGAAAAAAAATATCATGGGAAAGATGTGGCATTTATATCAATATCTCTCGATGAGAATAAAGAAGCATGGGAAGAATATATTAAAAGAAAGAAGCCTGAAGGTATTCAGCTTCACGCCCCAAAGGCCTTTTCTTCCGATATAGCAAAGGAATATAAAATAAATGCCATACCAAGATTTATGGTGTTCGATAAGGAAGGGAAAGTTGTGTCTGTTGAAGCCCCACGTCCTTCTGACAGTATTCTGAAAGAAATGATTGACTCATTACTTTAACCAAACATTTAAATATAGAACTATGAAATATATTATAAGCCTGATTTTCATTATGTGTGCAGCGACCATTGGATTTGCACAAGATAATGAAGGGATACAATTTCAGAATATTAGTATAGACAAGGCTTTTGATGCAGCGAAAAAGGAAAATAAACTGGTGTTTGTCGATTATTCTACAGTAGGCTGTAAACCTTGTAAACAAATGGAGATAGAGATTTTTGTTTTACCCGAAGTAGCTGAAGTAGTAAACGAAAATTTTGTTTCGGTAAAGATAGATCCAATAAAAAATAAGGCGGAAGAAAAGAGAGCTAGGGAAGAATATGGTGTTACTGGATTTCCAACATTTATATTTTTAAATTCCGAAGGAAAGGTCCTTAAAGATTATAGTGGCTATCAGAATAAAGAGGAATTTCTCACGCTGGTGAAAGAAGTATTGATATTAAAATAATAAATACATAGGACATTTTTTTAGTTAGTTGAATTAGGGCTGAGGGGGATTGATATAAATGATTTATTGATCAACTCTCAGTCCTTATAGGGGTATGGTGAAATTATAACAAACGGACTTATACTGTGTAGATAAACCACTTCTAAACTGCACTGCCCCCAAATGGTGTCTAACTTCCTGGGGTTCAGTACAAACTGGAGGTGGTTTATTATATTTTATAATATCGATTGCATATTTGGAAGTCCATTGTAAAACTGAGCTATTTGACTTCAAACTTCACGAATGACGCATTTTTATTAAATTTGCAGCGCAAAAAGCACTTATGATTTAATAAAAGCCTTTCAACTTGACTTTCGATCCCTTCAATATAGATTTACCTGTTAAAGAAATTATTTCAGAAACCAGAGAACATCTGAAACAAAAGAATACCCTTATCATTTCAGCACCTCCTGGTGCCGGGAAAAGTACCTTATTGCCATTGGCTTTGATGGAAGAAGTCTGGTTGAAAGGACAGAAGATCCTGATGTTGGAGCCCAGAAGGTTGGCTGCTAAAAGTATTGCCATGCGTATGGCTTCTCTTTTAGGTGAGGAAGTAGGTCAAAGCATTGGTTATCGTATTCGTTTTGAAAAGAGGATTTCAAAGGCGACTCGCATCGAGGTGCTCACCGAAGGAATACTCACAAGAATGTTGCAGTCCGATAATGCCCTAGAGGGGGTGGGATTGGTCATTTTCGATGAGATTCACGAACGAAGTCTGCATGCTGATTTGGCTTTGGCTTTGTGTCGGGAAGCGCAGGACGTTTTGCGACCCGATTTGCGCATCATGCTGATGTCCGCTACGATTAACAGTAGTGAACTTAGTGATCGCCTGCAAGCTGAAGTGATCGAAAGTAAAGGGCGACAGTATCCCGTTGAATTGATTTACACCGAAGCTTGCGATCTGAGATTATTACCGGAAATCACAGCGCATACGCTTGTAAGGGCAGTAAAGGAACAATCGGGGGATACGCTTGTTTTTTTACCTGGTGAGGGTGAAATTCGAAAATGTGAAGCCTTGCTTAAGGCGCAGTTTCCCGATTTCATGATCTATCCCTTATATGGGATGTTATCGGGGAATCAACAGCAGGCCGCTATTATGCCCGATAGACAGGGACGAAGAAAAATTGTGTTGGCAACAGCTATTGCCGAAACCAGTTTGACTATTGAGGGAATTAAAACCGTGGTTGATTGCGGGTTTAGCCGGGTGTCCCGATTCGATCCCAAGACAGGATTATCTCGTTTGGAGACAATTGAGATATCAAAAGATTCTGCCGATCAGCGAGCCGGACGAGCCGGACGATTAGGCCCTGGTGTGTGTTATCGCATGTGGCCATTAGCCACGCATAATCGATTGAAAAAACATCGTGTGCCAGAGATTTTGGAAGCCGATCTGAGTAGCCTGGTTTTGGAGATGGCAGCCTGGGGTGTTGAGGACATACAAGAACTTACATGGTTGAGTCAACCACCTTTAGGAGCGTTAGCATTGGCAAGCGATAGTTTGCACGAACTTGAGGCTCTGGATAATAATAAAATTACTGAACACGGACGTCAGATTCAGAAATTGCCCTGTCATCCACGAATTGCGCATATGCTCCTTAAGGCTAAGGAAGAAGATTTGTTGCCACTTGCTACAGATTTAGCGGCCCTTTTGGAAGAGCGGGATCCTTTGCCTCGTGAAACAGGTATCGATATCAATTTGAGAATAGAGGCTCTGCGTCGTCATCGCAAGGGAGACAGAACCTTAAAGTCATTGAATAAGATTGAAAAAGTTGCGGCCTCTTATCGACAGCTTTTTGATATAAAAGCTGGAAACGGACCTGTTGATCCTTATGAAACGGGTGTGATTTTGGTGCAGGCTTATCCCGAGCGAATTGCTCATGCCAGTCCGGGAACCAATGCCCGTTTTATGATGGCAAATGGCAAGCAAGCCATGGCCAGTCATAAAGACGATTTGGCTTATGAGCCTTGGTTGGCCATTGCCCATGTGGATGATCGCGAGCATGGGGGAAAGATTTTTATGGCATCGGCTCTTAATCCGCAAGACTTGGCTCCATTGGTTAAGGATCGGGAAAATATTGTTTGGGATACGCGCAAAGGCGGACTCATTGCCAACAAGGAGCTGAGAATCGGGCGTATTGTTTTGCAATCGAAGCCGCTTCGGAATCCGGATGAGGAGCAGCTTGTGTCAGTTATATCAAAAGCGATTGAAAAGGAGGGAAGTACATTATTGAACTTTAGTCCTGAGTTTACCCAATGGCAAAATCGGGTGTTGAGTTTGCGAACATGGCAGCCCGATGCTGAATGGCCCGATGTGAGTACTGCTAATTTGTTGAAAAACAATATGGATTGGTTAAGCCCTTATTTATCTAATATTCGAAGGTCCGAAGATTTGGCTAAGATCGATTTGGAAGAAGTCTTGCAAAACCATTTGCCTTGGGAAAAACAGACTGAATTGGATCAACTTGCTCCCAAACATATAGGTGTTCCCAGTGGTTCAAAAATCCGATTGCAGTATCAAGCCAATGGGGAGGCTCCCATATTGGCTGTTCGTATTCAGGAGGTGTTTGGTCTGTCCGAAAACCCGAAGGTGAATCAGGGACAAGTGTCGGTATTGATGCATTTGTTATCGCCAGCATCACGTCCCATTCAGATTACTTCAGATTTACCAAACTTTTGGGAAAATACCTATTTCGAAGTGCGTAAGGAATTGCGTATACGCTATGCAAAGCACTATTGGCCTGAAAATCCTTATGAAGCTGAGGCAATAAGAGGGGTAAAAAGGAAGTCTTAGTTTTTTAATTAGAATTTGTGATGTTATTTTAATTTATTCTATATAAGGGGGCTGCTTATCTGTAGTTAATGCCAGCTTTCATTTAAATTAATCTAAATAATAGTATTGGTATTGTTTCGGAAAATTTGTTGACTTTGAAGCTTAAGTTAAAGTTGCTAACTTTTTTTTTGATTAGTAGAAGAAGCTTTAACTGTTTCATAAACTATAGTTTTATTCATGATTATTCCTATGAATAGGTCATTGGGTACTATTTTATTGATAATAATATTGTTTTAAATTTCGCGTACTAATAAAAAAATAGTATTGTGAATAATAATATTTTAAATAGGTTGTTTTTAGTTTATTGGGGATTGCTTAAGCAATACCAATAGAGCCGATAGTCTTTGCTTGGTCTTTTTTTATGTCGTATATTTAATAATCTTGAAACAAAAATAACTATTGATACTTGTGAAAAAGCGTTAATCTCAATCTATATATTTTCTCAGCACTATATATGAAACCCCAAGCAAAATCAAATAAAGGTGCAGTTGATTTATTGGCTAAGGCCAATATAGATCCATCTGTGATAAATTTGATTGAAGAGAAACATCGGCGAATTGAAGAAGTTCTGGAGCATGAGCGCCAATTATATCTTGATTTAGCTAACTCTCAACCCACAGGAGTTTATCGATTACGTATCTCGAATTATAAAAAAATTGATGAAACTAGATTTCATAGTACAACTGATGCGCCCTATATTATTGAGTTTGCCAATACGCGATTCTGCGAAATTTTGAATGTTTGTTTTGAACAATTTCAGAGAGATCCGGGTATTATAAACAATCTTGTATTTGAGTCAGATAGGGAAAGGTTTATTCAGAAGAACATTGAGGCAAACCGAAATCTTAATCCATTTATTTGGGAAGGCCGCTTACTTGTAAGTAACGAGATTATTTGGGTACATTTTGAATCAACTCCCAGGTTGTTAGCCAATGGTGACGTGGTCTGGACAGGAGTCCTTTTTGATATTACCAAACGCAAAAAGAAACAGCAAGACATTCAAGAGAAAAATAAACAATTACATATTTTAAATGCTCAAAAGGACAAATTTTTTTCAATAATAGCTCATGATTTAAAAAGTCCCTTTAATGCGATTGTGGGTTTTACTAAGATCTTAATTGAAGAGATAAAGCTTAAAAATATCGAGGGCATTGAAAAATATGCTGAGATTGTTTTGGATTCGTCCAATTTAGCTTTTGATTTATTAACCAATTTGATGGATTGGGCTCGATCTCAAACCGGGCGAATGGTTTATAAACCAGTAGCGTTTGATTTTCTGGATTTGACTAAAGAAACGGTTTCGGTTTTTGCATGTATAGCCAAGGGAAAGAATATCAGAATAAATATGGATTTTGATTCAAAACTGCCGGTTTGTGCCGATTATTCCATGATTTCAACGGTTTTAAGAAATCTGATTTCAAATGCCATTAAATTTACTCGTAGTGGTGGTTCTGTGAGTGTAAAGGCCGAGCAACTTGCCCATCATCTTAAAGTTATTGTTAAAGATACGGGTGTTGGTATGTCTGAAGACGTTATCCCAAAACTTTTTAGAATTGATGAAAAACATTCGACCTCGGGCACTCAAGATGAGCAGGGGACAGGTTTGGGTTTAATTCTTTGCAAAGACTTTGTTGAGAAGCATGGTGGACAAATCTGGGTAGAAAGTTTAAAAGATGTTGGTTCCAGTTTTATTTTTACGCTCAAGACGCTATCGCTTTAATCTGAATTGAATTCGGTGTCCGTTTTATCTCCTGCATTTTAAGATTTTCATTTTTCTTAAAACAGATTAATTGCCTTACTTTTGACAGCTAATAGTCAGGATAGGGCAATCTTTCATTTGTATAGCTCTGTTTGAGTTTATATATTTTGATAGTGGAGAGGAAAATAGAATTACTTGCGCCGGGTGGCGATGTTGATGCCATAAAAGCAGCCATACTTGCCGGGGCAAATGCAATATACTGTGGTTTGGATAAGTTTAATGCCCGAAACCGTGCTGCCAATATTAGTTTGGACGATTTGCAAGGGATTCTGCGGCTGGCCCATCAGCACGATTGTGAGATATTTATTACCCTTAATATTCTGATTGTTGAGAATGAGATCCCAGCATTGATTAAGCTTTTAAATAAGTTAGCGAATACCCGCATCGATGGGGTGATTGTTCAGGATTTGGGTATGCTTTATCTTTTGAATAAGTATTTCACAACTATTGATGTGCATGCATCCACGCAGATGACGACACACAATAGGGGGCAGATTAAATTTTTAAGTGAACAGCATGTATCGAGAGTAAATCTGTCAAGAGAATTAAGTCTTGCTGAAATCAAAGATTTGACCCGCTATGCTCAGGATAATCAGGTTTTGACTGAGGTTTTTGTTCATGGTTCCAATTGTATTGCCTTTTCAGGAATCTGTTATATCAGTTCGGTTCATGGTGGGAATTCGGGAAACAGGGGGCGTTGCAGTCAGCCTTGTCGCGATTCTTATATGAGAACAGCAGCAGGAAAAGATTACCCGCTTAACCTGAAAGATAATTCAGCCTATTTCGATTTGAAAGAACTTTATGAGGCTGGCGTTTATTCTTTAAAAATTGAGGGACGAATTAAGAAAGCCGACTACGTTTATACGGTTGTGGATGCCTGGAATAAAAATATTCAAGCTTTGTATAGGCATGAAAACAAAGCTGCTGATAATAGCGCTTTGTATAAGGTTTTTAATCGCGATTTTTCAAATACTTACCTCAAGGGAGACATCAGTAAGGATATGTTTATTGATAACCCTCGCGATCATTCCATTCAGCATTTATCGGTAGCGAATATGTTTGCCAGCCCAGATAAGCTGGAAGAGGCACACCTGGCTTTGTACGAGGAAAAGGAAGCGATGAAGCGATCAGTGGAGAATAAAATTAAAGCTGTATGTGCAGAGAAGGCAGCGCTTCGTATTTATTTTTTCGGCAATTATAATGAGCCTTTGAAAGTTGAAATTCAAACGCCCGACAGCTCTTTTGAACTATTGTCGGGACTGCCTCTTGAGAGAAAAGAAGGCGAGAGGCTGAATGAGGCTATGGCTCTGAAACGCTTTAAAGCACTAAATGAAACGGAATATTTTATTGAGAAGCTGGATTTGGAAGCTTTGGACGAAGGCTTGTTTATTCCGTTTAAGGAATTGACCTCTTTGAAAAACCGGGCTTTATTTTTGTTGAATGGATCGAAAGCGATTATCGAACCTGTTAAGCTAACCAAACTAAAAACAGTAAGTCGAAATATAGAGAAAGCCAAACTATCAATTTTAATCTCATCAGCCGATGATTTGCACTTGCTTGAAACGAGTTCTGCAGATTTCTATTTTCAATTGCCCAATCGATTTAAGCATCGTTTTGATGATTATCTGGACCTTTTCAGAAAGAATAGCAGCTTGATTCCCTGGTTTCCTTCGGTGATAATTGGTGATGATTATGAGATGGCCTTGCAGTTTCTCGATCGGCTAAAACCTCAGAGGCTTGTTACTGATAATACGGGTATTGCTTATGAGGCTTTTAAGAGAGGAATTGCCTGGCTAGCTGGCCCTCAAATGAATTTGACGAATTCGTACAGTCTTTTGAGTTTGAAAGAGAATTTGAATGGTTCCGGCGCTTTTATATCCAATGAACTCAATAGAAATCAGATTAAGCAAATCAACTGTCCCGAAAATTTCGAATTGCATTATAGCATCTACCATCCCATTGTCTTAATGACCAGCAGGCAATGTCTTTTTCATCAGGTGACGGGTTGTGAGAAAAACCGGGTAGATGCAAGCTGTATTCAGAATTGTGAAAAGACATCTACGATTACTAACATGAAAAAGGATTCCTTTTTTATAGAGAAGAGTAAGGGGAATTATCACAAGATTTATAATGCTTCAAATTTTTTGAATACAGATATTGTGAAAGATTTACCTCATCGGTTTTCAAGTTATTTGATTGATTTAAGAGATGTTGAAACAGAAAGCCACATAACAATTGATAAATCAAAATTGATTCAACTCTTTGAAAGGATGATTAATGGGGATGCCATTTCAGAGCAGATGCTTCATCAGTCAATTGAAACGACAACTTGTGTTCAGTATAAAAAAGGAATTTAGTAAGCCTCAATAAAAATAGAAAGATATGCGAATCGGAATAATAGGAGGGGGAGCAGCAGGTTTCTTTTCAGCCATAGCCGCCAAGGAAAATTATCCGGAGGCAAAGGTGGTGATTATCGAAAAATCAAGACAGCTTTTATCCAAAGTTAAAATATCGGGAGGTGGCAGATGCAATCTGACTAATGCCTGCGATCCGCAAGACTTGTATCAGGCTTATCCCCGAGGCGGGCGAAGTCTGAAAAAAGCCTTTCATCTGTTTAATAACGAGGATTGTGTTGAATGGTTCGAATCACGAGGAGTGCCTTTGGTTACTCAGGACGACAATTGTATTTTTCCCGTTTCTCAGGATTCCCAGAGTATTATCGATTGCTTCCTGAAGGAATGTAAACGCTTGGGCGTTGAGATTCAAAAGGGTTTGGCTGTAAAATCGATTAAGCCCCTTGGTGAGAAATTCGAATTGGTTTTTGATACAGACAATGTGCTTTCGGGAATCTTTGATAAACTTATTGTAACAACCGGGGGCTCGCCAAAACGAAATGGCTTGGAGTGGTTGGAAGTTTTGGGGCATAAGATTGAAGATCCGGTTCCATCACTTTTTACGTTTAATATGCCGAATGAATCGGTGACCAAACTTATGGGGATAGTGGTGGAGAAGGCTTTGGTATCGCTTCCGGGAACCAAATTGAAATCAGAAGGACCTTTGCTGATTACCCACTGGGGGATGAGCGGACCGGCGATTTTAAAGCTATCGGCTTTTGGAGCTAGAATTTTAAGTGAAAAGAACTACGATTTTAATATTCTTGTGAATTGGGTAAACCAAGCCTCGAATGATGCCGTTATCGCTGATTTAAATACGATTATTAAAGAAAATACCAATAAGATTCTAGCCAATTACAGACCCTATGCTCTACCCGACAGACTTTGGCAATTTTTACTGGAAAAAGGAAATTTACCATCCGACAAAAGGTGGGGAGAACTGGGTAAGAAAGGCATCAATAAATTACTAAACCTGTTGACAAATGACGAGTATGCCGTAAAAGGTAAAACGACTTTTAGAGACGAATTTGTCACCTGCGGTGGGGTGAGTCTTAAAAGTGTGGATATGGCAAGCATGCAATCCAAAAAATGTAAGAACCTTTATTTTGCTGGCGAAGTCCTGGATATCGATGCCATTACAGGAGGTTATAATTTACAAGCTGCCTGGTCAACTGGCTTTTTGGCGGGGCAATTGAAGTAAATTAAGTCATTTGTGATTGCAGGTTTTAAGCCACCGTGTGAAAACTCATAATTCATAACTCTTAATTTTGAATTATGAATTAGCCATTCTTAATGATCAACTCAAGACTTTCGGGTTTGAGAAGGCTAACGGATTTATCCTTAAGATGAATAATGCCATCGTTATGAAATTTAGCCAGTGTGTTTATGGCACTTTCCTTCGAACAACCAGCCAATGAGGCTAATCCTACACGCGTAACAGGTAAGGTATAGGTGTTGCTCTTATAAATCTCTTTAAATTCCTTTAGAATCATAGCCAGTGAGCCTTCAACATTTTTGCTGGCTATACGACTTGTTCGGTGCATAATGTCATTGGTGAGCGACGACATATGGCGCATGAGTCTTAGAGCAAATTCCCCGTTTTCTTTAATCAGGTTTAAAAAGAGATCCATATCAATCATTCGTATGGTGGTGTCTTCCAAAGCGACTGCTGAAAAATCGAGATTACGGCATGCAAAACTGCACATGATGCCTACAAAGGAATCACTGCTTAATAGTTTTAAAGTGGAGAGTTTTGAATCATTGGTGACATCGAGTTTAGCCAAACCTTTTTCAATATAGAGGATGTGCGATGCCACGAAACCTTGTTTAATGATGGTTTCTCCTTTGGCAAACCGGAGTATGCTGGTGGATTTTTCCACCAAACTTTTTTGATTCATTGTTAAGGATTCAAAACAATCTTTAGCACTAATCGATTGATGGTCGGCACAATATCCGCTAGTTTGATATTCAAAATTCATGACGTGTATTTATCTCAATTAAAATCACATTAAAATTTGATGTGAAATTGCATCAAATATAGTGAATCTATGCTTCTTTCGATTGTTTTATAGTTAATGAAGATCCTGCATTTTTGTGTTATTAAATATTTAAACAACTAAACCTATATAAGATGTCAGATTTAAAATTCAGAGTAAAAGCACATAGCGAGAATGCAACCAAAACAGTCGTAAAAGCAAGAGGTTTTGAGATCATTATTGATGAACCTGCTGATTTGGGAGGAACAGATCAGGGGGCAAATCCTGTTGAATACATTTTGGCAGCATTTTGCGGATGTATCAATGTGATGGCTCACGTTATTGCCAAGGAGATGAACATTGAATTGCGTTCCCTTAAGATTAAAATGGCCGGAGAGCTTAATCCCAATCGTCTGTTTGGAACATCCTTTGACGACAGAGCAGGTTATAAGGGAATTGAAGTGTCAATCGAACCCGATTGTGACGCTTCGCCTGAGGTTTTGGCTAAATGGCTGGAGGCTATCGAAGACAGATGTCCTGTTTCGGATAACCTGAGAAATATAACTCCGGTAAGTTTAAAGCTTAAAAAGAAAAAGCTTGCTGAAGCTATGGCTTAATGAATGATGTATTTGAGCTGTCATCCTTAGGGTGGCAGCTTTTTTTTATTGTTTTGACGATTATTATCATGAGTAATAAGATTTAGACTAGCTTTGTGTTAGAATTAAACAAAAAGCAGAGCATTTCATTTTGTAAGTGTTCTTGTTGGATCTTATCTGTTTCTAATAATCACAATCATGTCAAAGCAAGCATCAGCGATCGAAATGATCGTTTCAGGAAAAAGCATTCAGATAGATCGTCCCAATCCCATAGTGGATGTTGATGTGTTGGCATACAAACGTCGAATGGATCCCTTGGATGCTGTAGATGCTTTGATAGAAGGGGATTATGTTCTGATTGTTGATTACTTTAGCAGTGGACTGATCGTACTGAATGCGCTTAAGGCTTATCTGAAAAAGGCATATCCCGATCAGTCTTTTCAGGGACAACGCGATTACCGGGCCAGGTTTCGTGAACTCTCTCACCGCCTGTTGCTCTTGGTTAGTAACAACAAGCTCACGGTCAGAAAAGCACCGGAAATTGGCTGGTTAAAAAGTCTGTATCCCGATATGGATGAGTTTTTATTGCCCTTTCCACAGGTGCAAGGTTTAAACAGTTCCTGGCAATGGCATGAGAAAGGCATTTTTATTCCGGTTTTAGGTCGCAAGATTCGTCCTTTCTTCGGAACTTATTTTCCTACGCGATTCGAGCATCTCATCCTTTTCGACAAGTGGTTGAAACAGTATGTGGGTGAAAAGAAATCAGCTATTGATGTTGGAATTGGTAGTGGTGTTCTTTCTCTGCAAATGTTAAAACAGGGTTTCGGAAAACTTTATGGCACCGATACCAACCCCAATGCCATTGCAGGTGTCAACGAAGAGTTGAAACGCTACGGATTGGATGCCAAAGTGGAGCTGATGCACGGGGATCTGTTTGCTGATTGCTCCGAAAAAACCGAACTGATTGTTTTTAATCCGCCCTGGCTGCCTGCTTCCCATAATTTGGAAGGGATTGATATGGCGATTTATTACGATGAGCAATTGTTTCCCCGTTTTTTTGCTGAAGCCATTAAGCACTTAAAGCCCGGAGGCAGAGTGACATTGTTGTTTTCCAATATGATCGAAATCACGCATAAGGATGCCGAACACCCAATCAAAAAAGAACTAGCCGAAGGCGGACGATTTCAGAAAGAACTGCTCTTGCACAAGGGTGTGAAAGCCGCCTCGAATAAAACCCAACGAAACCAGAACTGGCGTGCTGAAGAGCAGGTGGAGTTGTGGGTGTTGAAAATGATTTAGTTCTACTGCCAAATTTTTGTTGCAAGTCCAAAATGTACCGTCATGCTCTGACTATAAGTAAGCTGTAAATGTCATGCTCTGACTAAATGGTGCAAATCCAAGCTTGTTGTTCTACTAAAGTTTCCCCCTTCCTGTTTCTGAACCGCCGCATCGAGTGGAGTTTAAATGCTGAATATCGAGTGGAGCCGAGATGTAGCCAAATAAGGAGAAAGTCTGGCAAGCTCTGCTTGACGGGGAGATGCTTTATTCAAACCACCTCTCTTTCTTTCCTCAAGTATTCCTGCTTGGGAAGCACCAGGCATCATGGATTTATCTTTTATCTCTCATACCATTTTGAATTCAATCCCGATTGTTCGTTTTTGAATAAATCTTCAAAGACCTGTTTATTAGTGCTTTTTATCTCCATTATTTAGGCCAGTCGAAATACAACAAAACAACTGATAAAAAATAGCCTTTGCAGCTCATATTCTGAATGGCTTGGATTATCTGGCGTTTTGCTTACTTGTGAACGACTTGCTTTGTTTGATGAATCGCATTTATTTTGGGATGAATGAATTTTTTATTTGGAGAATAACGAAATTATTCTTTAACTTAGCTTTACAGTTCAACCACAAGAACATCTTGGATTACAGATCACAAGACTGAAAGTGAGTCTGTATTTACCCTCTGAATACTTTTGAGACGCCTAAGTCGAAGTATTTCATATTTGCTGAATCTCTCTGCACGATTTTGTTCGTTGCCAGCAATTTTCTTTAAAATTCCATTCATATGAATTAAAACGATTTATTCAGGATGCTTTCTATTCATTTTTTGAAGCCAGCTGATTAAGATTTTAAATCAAATGATTAGGCTCTGAGAGGAGCTGACGCAATTTTGAAAGCAAGTAATTTAAATTTTAAAGCAGGTTTTGTGTTTCTGAAAGCAAGTAATTCAATTTTTAAAGCAGGTTTTGTGTTTCTGGAAGCAAGTAATTTAAATTTTAAAGCAGGTTTTGTATTTCTGGAAGCAAGTAATTCAAATTTTAAAGCAGGTTTTGTGTTTCTGAAAGCAAGTGATTCAAATTTTAAAGCAACAAATCTAAATTTTAGAGGGGCTAATTCAATTTTGAATAGAAGTGCAAAAAAGCTTTGAATAAGAAAGCAAAAGTAAAATTTAAAGCAAGACAGTTGTTTACACAAGCCTAAGCTGATCTCAGACAGCTTAGCTTAAGATGATTAAATCTGGCTGTGTCAGATGAGTTTATTATTAATCAAGCAGTGTGAACCAAATCGTGATACATCCTTTGATTTAGTCGTACTGCATAAATTCAAAATGATGAATACAAATGATCAATTAAAATTAGATTCTTATCAGGAGGTTGAACAAGTTCTTAATTTAAACAGTAGTGTTTACGAATCGGATGCACCCACCAAAGAAGAGGTGACGAGGTTTACAGGATACAAAATCGGCCTTTTTAAGCTTGCCGAAAAAATGAATGCTCCGGCTGACTGGCTCATTGTGAATAAAAAGGAGATTAAAAACAAATTGATTGCCAGTTTATTTCCTTTCTCCAATAACCTGGTTTGTTTTGCCAATAGTAATGGGGATACCTCAATCCTCGAACAAGTTGATATTTCGAAATCGGTATTGGCTGGTTTGAGCGAGGTAAACTTAATTCAATACACCGAGTCGTGCATCAAGATTGCTCAGGATAACCTGGCTCAATTGAATGATTATGCCATTACTCAGGAAAGTATTATCAGCTTGCAAACCGATTTAGGAGACTTTCTTAAGAACCGAACCGATCGTTTAATTCTGATGGAAGATAAAAAGACATCTAATAAGGCTTTTAACGATCTTAAGAAAAAAACCAATCAGTTTTTAAAAACAGTGCTCGATCGAAGTATTGAAAGATACCGTCAGTCGCATCCCGACTTTGTGAACCATTATTTTGCGGCCCGACAAACAGCCAAGGGAATTCAACACCCTTACGAACTGATGGGATATCTGACCGATGAGGCCAATGGACAAATTATTGGAGAGGGGAAAGTCTTTGCTGAGGAGTTAGGCTTAAGCACAGCCATTAGCCCAACAGGAAGCTTCAGATTTAAATCATTCCCTAAGGGCGATCACAGACTTCGAATTGAATCGATTGGCTACAAGACCCTATATGTGCCAATCCGACGCTTCGAATCAAGGCCATGTAAGCTGTACATTAGTATGCAGGCTGTGCCTCTGTTGGAACCCAACTCCATTTAAAAAACAACAAGTTGCTTTCTAATTCGACAGTTCAGTGGTTGAACTATAATTAGAAAGAGCTTGACTAAGCTGTGGTTAGAGAGCCACAGCTTTTTTTGTATCCTGGCTTTATGAAGCAAAGCCTAAATATTCTCCTCCTTTTTTGGGAGGAGAAATAGTCAACTTGTCTTTTATAAAGCTTTGAATAGTTTCCCCTCCTTATTTTGAGGAGGGGTGGCTTGCGAAGCAAGACGGTGAAGTTGCTACATTTATACGGACAGTGAGTTAAGATATAGAATATTAATAATTTATATCTTAGATTATGGAAAAAGAAAGACGAAAATTTAGTAGAGAGTTTAAATTGAATGCTGTTGAGTTAAGT
>NZ_SAXA01000002.1 GCF_004122035.1 Ancylomarina salipaludis | reverse complement strand
GTTTGTTGTGTATTTTATACTATCCATAATTAATATTTTTTATGCGTTCTGCATCTTTTTATGAATCCCCTATCTGCAGACTTTTGAATATCCAAATCTGACTTTTGCTTAAAAAACGATACGACTTTCTATCACTACCTGCGAATAGCATGAATATGTTTTTTAGTCGAAAGTGGCATCGTTTTTTTTTTATTGATTGCTTTTTTTTTAATTCTTGCATGTAAGTGTTGGTTATGATGAATTAATCTCACCGAATAAAGGTGAGTTCCATTTTTATATGAAAACTTAGTGACTTTTGTTATTTACCTACCTTCACTATTGTTCGCCTTTTCCCCATATATGCGAATCATCATATAAACTCCGAAAAAAAATTACATGACTATTTCCAAAATTCTGTTTCCCCACAGTTTTTGTTTGAAAATAAAAAACAAACATAGGTTTCAATTTAACTTATTACAAATCAGATATTAGAGAGCAACAAAAAGGTGTTTAATCTTTGGTTTATTTTAACATTCTTTACTTTTATAACATATAAGCTTCAATACTCAACAAGCTATCTATTAACACAATAAACACATCTCTCAAAGCATCTGTTAGGAAAGGCCTTATATTTTTATACAGCCCCATTCAAAAAAATATGAGAAAGCTTAAGTCTCAATTTCCCAATAAGAATTAAATGCATGTATTTCATAAAAGAATCTTTTGTCTAACATTATCATATCAGTAATTATTTGGTCTTTGATGAAAAACAAATCAGAAAAAGAAACCTTGTAACTATTTCTCTTTAGAATGAAAGACAAAATTTACTCCCACTAATTAAACTTACTGAATATTAACAGATAGCATCTAATTTAACTGTAAAGAACAAATTCTATATACAAACGTTTTACTCCTCCTAGTACTTGCTTATAAATCAACTTGTTTAATAATAATAGCTTTTACAAATTTGCTTCAGTTTTGGTATAACAAAGCAATTATTATGAATCAATTTAAAAAAGAATTATGGCAAGTAGAAGTATAAAAAGTCTTATACCTGAAATGGAAAAAAAGGCAAGGCTTGTTCAAGAATACTGTAAAACAAATGGTGTTAGTTTACTAATCTATTGCACAGTGCGACCACTTGAAGAACAGGCGGTGTTATTTCGGAAATCACATGATTGGAAATTTATCGAGAATAAAATAAATAAACTCGAAAGTAGAGGTTTTGGATTTTTAGCAGATATTATAAAAGATGTTGGTCCTCAAAAACAAATAAAATCAGTTACTAATGCTGCTCCTGGAGAAAGTTTTCACGCTTATGGAGAAGCTTTTGACGCTGTCCCTTTATTATCAGGTAAACCCATGTGGAAATATAGTGACTACAAATCTGGTTGGGATACTTATGCTAAAGCATTAAAAGAGTGTGATTTAACATGGGGAGGTAATTTTCAGCAGAAATTTAAGGATTTGCCACATGCACAACTTTGTCCAGGTAGTAACCCTCTAAAATTATATCCTCCAGAAGTGATTAAAGCAATATTAACAGAAAATGGATTACTTAATGGAGACTATTAAAATATGGATACTTACAGGAGTATTAGCGACAGGATTTTCTGTGATATTATTAGCAGCTCGAATTATTGCAACTCGTTTTGGTGCAAAAATGGATATCCTTATCAGTTCTGTTGAAAGGCTTACCATGGTTACAACTCAGCAAGCAGAACAAATTAAAAATTTATACACTAGAGAAGAAGTTAATACAAGTAGATTAAACGATCATTCAATAAGAATTAGAAATTTAGAAAGTAAACAGGCATCATGCCGAAATTTTAATACACATGGGACTATTTAATAATATAAAAGGGGGATTAATTAAAGAGACCGGATCTGCAATATCAGGCATAATCGATAAACTAGTTACTACAGATAAAGAACGTTTGGAACTACAAAATGAGATTATGGGCGTGATAACTAATTTCGCCTCAAAAATGATGGATGTCCAAAGAGATATTGTTTTAGCAGAAGTTAACGGTAATAAATTACAAAGAAGTTGGCGACCAATTATCATGTTAGCTTTTGGTTTTATTGTTATTTATGAATATTTTATCTCTAAAGTATTTGGATTCCCCCCAGCAGATTTACCAACAAAATTTTGGGATTTACTCGAAATTGGTCTGGGAGGATTTGTTATTGGCAGAAGTGTTGAAAAAATAGCAGGTAATTTAACCAGCGGAGGGATTACTATAAACAAAAAAGATAAATAATTAATGCTTTAATAAACAAAGTTCAGTAAACATGACAAGTTTGTTATCAAGATCCAGTTCTGTAATCAGACTGGGTCTTTTTTATTATATATATCGTTATGAAAGAACAGTCTAAACAAAACCTTAGTCACAAATATTTCTCACACTCTAATGAATTATTCTCTACTTATTTATAATCTAACCATATATAAATAAAAAGTCACAAAAAGATTCCGAAGGTTAATTTATTATCACCACCAAAATATTGTATACCTAATAAAAAACAAATGCCCAAATCAAAACGATTTGGGCATTTTAGTTTCAAATCCTTAAACATCAATATTAGCTTATTTTTCTTTAGTTATCAGACTTGCTTCTTGCAGCATTTGTTCGCTTACCTCAGCAATATTATAAAGCAAAACAAGTTTTTGTCGCTCAACCCCTTTTTCACAGGTTGTAAGCAGAATCGACAATTCATTCAGGAAGTCATGCAAGCCAATTGAGGAATCGCAAGGTTCATTTTCCTTTAATGCTCTTACAGCCCTATCCAATACATTTTCAATTCTCAAATACATTTCCCCTTGCTCCTTGTTAATATAGTCTGCCGTATTCTTATGAGCACCCAAGGCCGAAAGATAGGACAAGAGAGCATGATTGAGATAAGTTAATGAGAAAGCATGTTTCTGGAATTTCTGTTGTTTTCGGGGTTCCAACTTCATACTCTTCCAGGCCAAAACCAAAGCATTATCAGCCTGATGCGCCCGATGTCTGGCAATTCGATAATTCAAATCGTCTACCTGATGTTCCCGATGTTCCTTCAAAATGGAGCTGAAATAAACCTTGTTTTTTTCCAAAGCTTTTGTCAACAAATTTGGCAGATGTTTGTGTTGCCAATCGGGCCATAAAAAACGAACCACAGCTATTGCCAGAACAGAACCAATAATGGTATCCATAATTCGAGGGCCCATAACAATAAGCCCCTTACCCGCTATCAGGTTAAAAGCTGCGATTACGAATATGGTAACAAAGACAACCGAAACTGCATAATTCTTACGAAGCCAAACAAAAAAAGCATAAGCAGCCATTAGCATCAGCAGGGTTTGTCCCGCCTTTGTTGGCAAAATCTGAACAATTAATACGCCAGCAACTACACCACTAAGCGTGCCAAGTATTCTCTGAAACAGACGCCTTCGGGTTTCACTGTAACTGGGTTGGCACACAAATAAACTGGTCAGCAATATCCAATCCCCTTTCTCAATATTAAAGCATTTCAAAAGAATATAACCGATCAAAAAACAAGTACTTAATCGAATGGCATAACGCAAACGAGGATGCTCCCAGTTTAGCTGCTCTGTAAAACGCTCCCATAACGAACGGGAATCACGGTCAACACGGGGAAGCAAACCGGTTTCTACGTTGTAGTTCAGATTCTGTAAAGAGATGTGCGACTGCGTTAAATTTTTCAGTAAAAGAGACAAATTGTTAGTCTCATGATTCGATAATTGCTTTTTAATTTGATCATCTAAGGCAGCTATCGTCCATTTTAAGGAAATAGGATGCTGATATGCCGTTCCGGTAAGTAAGCTTTTTGACAACTGATGGCAGGCCTGTGACAATTGTAACAGAAGTTGCCCCAATCCTTCAAGCATCTCATGGTTATCCGAATCTTTACTCAATAAATCGTAGCGCTCATGACTCGAAGCGGCTCTTTCGTGAAGGCTTTGCAGTAACAAAAATTGATGCAAATAAGGACGAAGCATATTCTGATCATCCAAAGCGTCAGCATAAGAATTCAACACATTCTTACAGCTCTCCAGGGAATTAATCACCTGTATGTTTTGCATAGACAAGCTATTGATCAACTTCTCCTGAACTTTGGCTTCACTGGGGAAAAGTTTTGACTTTTCTTTCATGTAAAGCGATAGATTTTCAAATCCCAATGCCAATTGTTCTTCCAATAAACGCCACGGTCTCGAAATAAGTAATAATAAAGAAAGAATCCCATAGCAAAGAGCTCCTGCGGGTAACAAAAGGGGTTGCCAATACCATTCAGGACTAATATCAGATCCCAGCATGGTATAAATAGCAACCAGTAAAGCCCCAAAAGTTACGCCTCGGTAACGTTCACCCAAACCTCCAAGAATGATAAAGGTAAGTGTTGAGCCCACCAACCCCACCCCAAACAAAATAGGGAAAGGACGCAATAACTCAACAGAAGCACTTGAAATGGCAAAACTGAACAGATTTAATATTAAGGCTTTTATTCGCCCCTTGGGGTGATCATCAGTTTCAGAAAGCGCACCTGCCAAGGCTCCCAAGCCAAGAGTTACTCCAATAAACGAAAGGTCTAAAGCGACAAAGGGAATGACCAAAACGGCCATTGCAATAGCCGTCTTTAAAGCAAACAATCGATTAGGGTAACGCCAAAAAGTTGTCACCCAAAACTCCTGCCATCTTTTGACTTTCAACTTCCCTATTTTGTCTGTGCGCATTTTCTTCTTATAAGTCTTAATTAATTAACAAAGATAGAAGAACAAATTATTATCTTTTAAACTTCATGAATTTTACTGAATTGTCATGGGCTAACAATTCACCAAAATTAGAGTTCAAAAACCAATAAAACATCCCCTTTCTCTGTATCGAAATAGTCAATTAATACAGATCAAAGTCCCATTTCTAGAGTAAATTGATTAATTTTAATTGAGTAGGAATTCATCAACGCAAACTTTGAAATTTATTTTTAATTGAAAAAAGATGATAAAAGATATCGAAAATATCGAACTGCAATTTTTAACCTTGAATGATTATCAGGAATTGAAACATGCTATGATTGAGGCATACGAAAATATGCCAAATTCATACTGGTCTGAAAAACACATCAAGGCCTTAATCAGGAAATTTCCGGAAGGTCAAGTGGTTATCAAAGTTAATAATCAATTAGCTGGATGTGCTTTGTCGATAATTGTGGATTACGCCAAATATGATGAACACCACACTTACAGTAAAATAACAGGGAATTACACCTTTAACACGCATACTGCAGAAGGAGATGTGCTGTATGGAATTGAAATTTTTATAAAATCAGAATATCGGGGTCTCAGACTTGGCAGAAGACTCTACGATTACAGAAAGGAATTGTGCGAACGTCTCAATCTGAGAGGCATTGCTTTTGGAGGCAGAATACCAAACTATCACAAGTATTCGGATAAAATTTCACCCAAAGAATACATTGAACAGGTGAAACGAAAGGAAATAAACGACCCCGTTCTGAACTTTCAGATTTCAAACGATTTTCACCCTTCAAAAGTTTTAAAAAACTATCTCGAAGGTGATGAAGCATCAAATGAGTTTGCTGTCTTATTAGAATGGGATAACATTTATTATCAAAAGCATCCAACCAAAGCGCTTAGCTTGAAAAAAAACATTCGTCTGGGATTAATCCAATGGCAAATGCGTCCGTACAATAATTTGGAAGAACTGATGCAGCAGGCAGAGTATTTTATTGATGCTGTTTCGGGCTACCGCGCAGACTTTGCTCTTTTCCCTGAATTTTTCAATGCCCCTTTAATGGCAGAAAACAATCACCTTCCCGAATCGGAGGCAATCAGAGAACTCTCAAAACATACCGCAAATATTGTTCAGAAATTCTCAGAGTTTGCTATTTCCTACAATATCAATATCATTACCGGAAGTATGCCGGAAATGAAAGATGGTTTTCTCTACAACCGTGGCTATTTATGCAAAAGAGATGGGACAACTGAAAGTTATGAAAAGCTACACGTCACTCCTGACGAAGCAAAAATATGGGGCATGCAAGGCGGTAGTCAGTTAAAAACATTCGACACGGATTGCGGAAAAATAGGAATTCTGATATGTTATGATGTTCAATTTCCGGAATTATGCCGGCTTTTAGCAGATGATGGTATGGATATTTTATTTGTTCCATTTCTGTCAGACACACAAAATGGCTATTCCAGAGTTCGACATTGTGCACAATCAAGAGCCATTGAAAATGAATGCTACGTCGCCATAGCAGGTAGCGTAGGGAATTTGCCTAACGTTCATAATATGGATATTCAATTTGCACAATCAATGGTTTTTACACCTTGTGATTTTTCATTTCCTGCCAATGGTATTAAAGCTGAAGCCGTTACCAATACCGAAATGATTTTGATTGCTGATGTTGATATCGACTTGCTAAGGGAACTCAATCAATTTGGTAGTGTCAATAATCTAAGAGATAGACGAAAAGATATTTTTAACTTAAAAAAAATGCCCAAATCATAATGATTTGGGCATTTTTGTTTGCTCGCTTGAGCCATGTTCTGGTGGAGCTGCAGGGGATCGAACCCTGGTCCAAACATGCGATCAATAAGCTTTCTACATGCTTATTCCATTCTTGATTTTCGAATCTAGTTTGGGAAAGGACACCCGAGACTAAACCTTATCTTTTAAATTTCGCCAACTCCCCAAAGCTTGAAGCTGACTAACCCTGAATTGATAGCATCCCATATACTTACCGGAACAAGGTGGAACCATAAGCGGGATGTCTCGTCTTCGCTCCTAGAGCGATGATGAAGCTTAACCTACTATAATTCGGTTAGGCAGCAAGAGCGTAGTTATTTTCGCCAATTAAAAAGTGTGAGACCTGATATTAACGAGCCAGATACACAATGCTCGACATGCTTACATACCAATTCTTCATGCTGTCAAAAGCCACGTCAGCCCCAGAATTTGTACAAAGCTAGAAAATTCAGCTGGATTAAGCTTATTTTTTCTTCGAAAACTTATCAATTATCACTAAATTGGTGATTCTTAACGAAAATCAGCCACAGAATTTGATTTTCTAACCTAACTATTAAGCCAGATATACAACAAATGATTAGACCCACACGCATTGGGGTACTTCGGGAAACCAAGACCCCCCCAGACAGAAGAGTCGCGATTACGCCTCAACAAGGCCTGAATATTTTAAAATCACATCCCAACATAAGCATCTTTATTCAACCCAGTGATATCCGCTGCTATACCGATGCTGAATATCGAAAAGCAGGTTTCTTTTTAACAGAGGACCTACGCGAATGTGATATCCTTATTGGGGTAAAAGAAGTAAGCATTCCGACCCTCATCCCCAATAAAAAATACCTCTTTTTCTCGCATACTGCCAAAGAGCAGGCTCATAACAGAAAACTCCTTCAGGAGATTTTAAAACGCAATATTACTCTTATCGATTACGAATACCTTTGCGACAAAAATGGCAAACGAGTTGTCGCCTTTGGCTATTGGGCTGGTGTAGTCGGTGCTTACAAAGCATTGCGTGCACGAGGTATGCGCACCGATTCCTTTGACTTACCTCCCGCCCGAACTTGTGAAAATATGGCGGAAATGTATGCTCACTTGAAAAAAGTACAATTGCGCCCCATTAAAATACTGGTTACGGGTGGAGGACGTGTAGCCACAGGAGCTATGCAGACGATAAACGTCTTGAATATTCGGGAAGTTACCCCACATGAATTTCTAACTCAGAATTTTAACGAACCTGTGGTTTGCCGTTTGGATCCTGAACACTATGTTGAAAGAATAGATGGAGAAGCATTTGATTTAAAGCACTTTTATGCGCACCCCAAACTGTATAAATCCAGCTTTAAACCATTTACCAAGGTTACCGATCTGCTTATTACCTGCCATTATTGGGATCCTGAATCGCCTAAGTTTATGACTCCTGAAGATTACAAAGAGGAGGATTTCCGAATTTCTGTAATCGCCGATGTCAGTTGCGATTTGAACGGGCCTATTCCATCTACAATAAGAACTTCAACCATTGCCAATTCATTTTATGGCTACGATCGTTTCACGGGGGAAGAAGCAATCCCCTTTGTCGACGAAAGAAATGTAACCGTAATGGCTGTGGATAATCTACCGGGAGAATTGCCTCGGGAATCATCTGATGATTTTTGTCGGGCGCTTAGCCAACACGTCTTCCCTGCTCTTTTAGGAGATACTGACGATGAAATCATCGAAAAAGCCTGCATTACAAAGGATGGACAACTCACCCCTGCCTTTAGCTACTTACAAGATTACGTTTACAAATCAGAATAAAAAGAGAACGCCCGATCTTATACAGACCGGGCGTTCTTATATCCTTGTTTCAAATACAGCTTACAACTGCTTTAAATCAGCAATAGTTTGTGTTGGATTCTCAGAATTGAAAACAAAACTACCCGCAACCAAAGCATCAGCTCCGGCTTCAACTAATTTTTTACCCGTCTCCAAATTCACACCACCATCAATTTCAATAATAAGCTCTGTGTTCTTTTCAGCAACTAAAGCTTTAAGCTTCTCAATTTTTGAATAGGTATTCTCAATAAAACTTTGTCCTCCAAAACCAGGATTCACACTCATCAAAAGAACCAAATCAATATCCTGAATGATATCTTCAAGAACAGAAACAGGCGTATGCGGATTTAAAGAAACACCTGCTTTCATGCCATGAGAATGAATATTCTGAACCGTACGGTGCAAGTGAGTACAAGCTTCATAATGAACGGTTAAAATATCCGAACCTGCTTTTTTGAAAGCCTCAATATAACGATCAGGATCAACAATCATCAAATGAACATCAAGAGGTTTGGTTGCAATCTTGCTGATTTGCTCTACCACAGGAAGTCCGTAAGAGATATTAGGTACGAAAACACCGTCCATAATATCAAGATGAAACCAATCGGCTTCACTCTTGTTTACCATTTCAACATCGGCTTTCAAATTCATGAAATCGGCCGCTAACAATGAGGGAGATATTAATGTTTGCATCTGTTTAAGGGGCTTTTAATTGTTTTGATGCAAAGATATAAGAAATAGCTCAACTTGTCTTTCTAAATTACTTTTGCCTGCGAATTTGAACAATAAAAAAGCACACTTACATTGTCTTAATGCAGCGTGCTTATTCAAATATTGATCTCAACTTTTTACAAACAGTCTATCCTAAATAAGTTTTCAAGATCTTAGACCTAAAAGTAGATTTCATTTTTTTTATAGCCTTTTCTTTTATTTGGCGTACACGTTCACGAGTTAAATCAAACTCCTTCCCAATCTCTTCAAGCGAGCAAGGAGGATTCCCTTTTAAACCAAAATACATGCGTATAATGGTAGCTTCCCTATTTGATAAAGTTGACAAAGAACGTTCAATCTCAATAATCAGGGAATCTCTTAATAAAGTCTTATCAGGCCCCACTTCATCAGTACTCAAAAGAATATCATACAAGGTATTATCTTCCTCCGAATTTATAGGCGCATCCATTGAAATCTGACGGCCAGACGCTTTAATCGCTTCCTTCACATCCTTTGGACTCATATCTAAAACATTGGCAATCTCATCCGGTGACGGCTCACGTTGATACTCCTGCTCCAGTTGAGCCAGAGTTTTGCTAATTTTATTAATCGAACCAATCTTGTTAAGCGGTAATCTTACAATACGGGATTGTTCTGCCAAGGCCTGTAATAAAGATTGACGAATCCACCATACGGCATAAGAAATAAACTTAAAACCACGAGTTTCATCAAATCGCTGAGCTGCCTTAATCAAACCCAAATTCCCTTCATTGATTAAATCAGACAAGCTTAAACCTTGATTCTGATATTGCTTTGAAACGGAAACTACAAACCTCAGGTTCGCTTTAATTAATCGATTGAGAGCCGTTTTATTTCCTTTTTTTATTTGTCTGGCTAGAGCAACTTCCTCTTCGGCCGTAACAAGATCAACCTTGCCAATTTCTTGCAAATATCTGTCTAAAGATGGGGTTTCTCTGTTTGTAACTTGCTTCGTAATTTTTAACTGTCTCATATTCGATTAGGGGATTTAGGGCATCGGTTAAAAATGATCTCATAATTTCAACTAGCTATCTTAAAGAAATAGATTTTATTGTGAAAATCAAAATCACAAACCTATAATTTTCACCTTCTTAACTAATTTAGAATTAAAAAAAAACAATCCTGACAATAAATACCAACTATTTTCAAACAATTACTTAAATATTTGCAAATCAACTCAGTAATAACAGATCTCAAAAAGAAAGAAAAAGATCAAAGGACGCGAATTTAAGTAATGCTTTATAAATTAATACAATGCACAACAGTCAATAATCGAATTATAGCACACTTTTTTTGTGTTTTAACAAGTTATTGTGTAATATTGCAAATGAATTCCAGTAGGTCTCCTCATTCTGAGATCGAAAAATCAAATTCCCAAGAAGATAATATTTCTATCAAATAATAAAATCCAAAATATTTAATAATATTATTTATGTACGACATTCTTGAATTAAACAAGAAGCTTGTGCCTGAATTGAAAGATATTGCAAAAGAGCTTAATATAAAAAAAATTGAGTCCTTCAAAAAGCAAGATTTAATCTATAAGATTCTTGATCAACAAGCCATTGTAGCTTCAGAAATGAAAAGTTCTGATAAAAAAGCTATACGCAAACGCAATCCTAAAAAAGACGATGAACTTCTTACAAAAGAAGAGCCTAGAAAATCAATATTGCGTAAAAAAAGAAAGCCAGCAGAGGATATTGTTACTGAACAAGTAACTGAACCAACTGAAACTTTTGAAGAGTCTGCACCTGTTGCAGCTGAAAAGAAAGAAATTAGAGAAGTTCGTAAACCTAATCCTCGTAGAAGACGTGAAGATTCTCGTCCAGCTGACAAAATGCAACGTGAAAACCTTCAGAAAAGCGAAGCAGTTGTAAAAGAGCAGGTAAAAACTGAGTCTGACATTCAGAATAAAAACACTGAAGAAGATTACGCTCCAAAAGCAGAGGTGGCGAAAGAAACAGCTCATGAGGAAAAACCAGCTCAAGAAAGAGCTCCACAAGAAAAATCGCAACAGGACAGAGCCCCTCAAGGTAAAAAACGTTTTGAACGTCGTGAGAAAGAAAGACCGTTTGAGTTTGATGGCATCATCAGCAACTCTGGTGTGCTTGAAATTATGCAAGACGGATACGGATTCCTTCGTTCATCAGATTTCAACTATCTAAACTCTCCTGACGATATCTATGTATCACAATCGCAAATTAAACTTTTTGGTTTAAAAACCGGTGATACTGTACAGGGTACAATTCGTCCTCCTAAAGAAGGTGAAAAATATTTCCCACTGATTAAAGTTGAGAAAATCAACGGACGTTTGCCAGAAGTCATTCGTGACCGTGTACCATTCGACCATTTGACGCCACTTTTTCCTGATGAAAAATTCAACCTAACCGGAAATGGTAAAAGCAGTCTTTCAACTCGTGTTGTTGACATGTTTGCTCCAATTGGGAAAGGTCAGCGTGGTTTGATCGTTGCACAACCCAAAACAGGTAAAACCGTTTTATTAAAAGAAATTGCCAATGCAATTGCGGCTAATAATCCGGAAGCTTATATGATTATTCTTTTGATCGATGAGCGTCCTGAAGAGGTTACTGACATGGCACGTTCAGTAAATGCTGAGGTTATCTCCTCTACTTTCGATGAGCCAGCAGAACGTCACGTACGTGTTGCCAATATCGTACTTGAAAAAGCAAAACGTATGGTAGAGTGTGGACATGATGTTGTGATTCTTCTTGACTCGATTACACGTTTGGCACGTGCTTATAATACCGTATCACCTGCATCAGGTAAAGTTCTTTCAGGTGGTGTTGATGCAAACGCACTTCACAAGCCTAAACGTTTCTTTGGTGCTGCTCGTAATATCGAAAATGGGGGTTCTCTTACCATTTTAGCAACGGCATTAACTGAAACCGGTTCAAAAATGGACGAAGTTATCTTCGAAGAATTTAAAGGAACGGGTAATATGGAACTTCAGTTAGATCGTAAATTATCAAACAAGCGTATCTACCCTGCTGTGGATCTTACAGCTTCAAGTACGCGTCGTGAAGATTTATTACTTGATGAAGGCCAGCTAAACCGTATTTGGGTACTTCGAAACTTCTTAACTGATATGAACTCAATTGAGGCCATGCAGTTTATTAGCGACAGAATGCGCAAGACCAGTTCGAATGAAGAATTTCTGATTTCGATGAATGATAAATAATTATGAATGAATAAAAATTGCCCAGTAAAAAATAGAATTTCATCAGAAATTTTGTCCTAAAATAAAGGGTTTTTGAATTTCATTATTGAATTATAAAGCTTTAAGCTTATTACATAAAAAAGGAACTGTGCTAACCAGCATAGTTCCTTTTTTATTTTTATCAAGTATAAATTCCAATTCAAACCGATAATTGTAATCTCAAGATTGCAACTATGGGGTTTTATTTTTTAGATTTGTAGAGTAAATTTTAAGAAAATGAATACGCTATTACAAACTCATTGTAGTTTACTCAAGAATAAAAGAAGTACTATTAAACGTGAACTAGGCAAAGAGATTGACTGGAACCAGCGTTTAATAGCTATTAAAGGTTCAAGAGGAGTGGGAAAAACCACCTTCCTGTTGGACTATATACGAGAAAATAATCGCGAGAATGATAAGTCTTGCTTATATATCAACCTTAACAACTTATTTTTCACCGAACGAGGCTTGGTTTCCTTTGTAGATGAATTCTACAAAAAAGGGGGCAAAACTTTACTACTCGACCAAATTCATAAATACCCTGATTGGGCTAAAGACCTGAGAATTTGTTACGATAATTATCAGGATTTACAAATCATCTTTACAGCCTCATCAATACTTCGTGTCAAAACCAACGAACATTTAGAATCTTGTGTTAGCATTTACTATTTACAAGGTTTATCCTTTCGTGAATTTTTAAACCATGAAGCGGGATGTGAATTTAAACGCTATAGTCTGGATGAAATCGTGAAGAATCACGAATCAATTGTTGAGACTATCTTAACAAAAGTTCGCCCTCTTGCATTTTTCAACGACTATCTGAAATTTGGTTATTACCCTTGTTATCTTGAAGAGAAGAGTTTTATTGATAATTTGCTTAAAATTATCAACCTAATGTTGGAATTCGATATTACATATTTGAATCAAATCGAATTAAAATATTTGACAAAGCTGAAAAAACTTCTTTACATTATAGCTTGCAACGCACCTTTTCAACCCAATGTCAGCAAACTTGCCAACGATGTTGAAACATCGAGAGCAACGATAATGAATTACCTTGGGTATTTGAAAAATGCCCGATTAATCAACTTATTAAACTCTTCAGAAGAAGATAAGGAAAAACTAAAAAAACCCAATAAAGTCTATCTGCATAATACCAATTTACTTTTTGCAATCTCACCCGATAGTGTTTCAGAAAATAGCTTGCGAGAAACTTTTTTCTACAACCAAGTCGGTGTCGGGAGCATTTTAACAAGTACGGACAGAGGGCATTTTTTAGTGGATGAAAAATTCAATTTTGAAATAAAAGACAATTCGGAAACAAGCGAACCCAGATATAAGACCGGAGATTATTTCGTCGCCGCCGATATGATTGAGCGTGGCGAAGGAAACACAATCCCCCTATGGCTGTTTGGATTCTTATACTAGAACAATCAACTTGAATACAAGTTTATCAAACTGATATTTATTCAAATAAATATATAACATCTACCATAAATAAAATTTTAATTGGAGGAGTAAAATGGCAAAAGAGAAAAAATTCATTACCTGCGATGGTAATGCCGCTGCTGCACATATTGCGTATATGTTTAGCGAGGTGTCGTGTATCTACCCTATCACACCATCTTCGCCTATGGCTGAAAATGTTGACGAGTGGGCTGCACAAGGACGTAAAAATCTATTTGGCGAAACCGTACAATTAGTAGAAATGCAATCAGAAGCCGGTGCTGCAGGTGCGGTTCACGGTGCATTGCAAGCCGGTGCTTTAACAACAACTTATACTGCATCTCAGGGATTATTGTTGATGATTCCTAATATGTATAAAATTGCTGGTGAGTTATTACCATGTGTATTCCACGTTAGTGCTCGTGCTCTTGCTGCTCAGGCATTATCTATCTTTGGTGATCACTCTGATGTTTATTCTGCTCGTCAGACCGGATTCGCTATGTTAGCTTCAGGTTCTGTACAAGAGGTAATGGACCTATCTGCTGTATCTCATCTGACAGCAATCAAATCAAGAGTTCCATTCATGAACTTCTTCGATGGTTTCCGTACATCACACGAAATCCAAAAGATTGAAGCTATTGATATGGAAGACATGAGAGATCTTGTTGACCATGAAGCTTTACAAGCATTCCGTGATCGTGCATTAAATCCAGAAACTCCTGTTACCAGAGGTACTGCTCAGAATCCTGACGTATACTTCCAGGCTCGTGAAGCTGCAAACCCATTCTACAATGCGGTTCCGGACATCGTAGCAGACTACATGAAAGAAATGACTAAAATCACAGGTCGTGAGTACAAGCCATTCATGTATTATGGTGCTGAGAATGCTGAAAACATCATCATCGCTATGGGATCTGTTAACGAAACGATTAAGGAAGTTGTTGATTTCAAAAATGCAAATGGTGAGAAAGTTGGTTTGGTATGCGTTCACTTATACCGTCCATTCTCTGCTAAGCACTTCAAAGCAGTTATTCCTGCATCTGTTAAACGTATTTGTGTTCTTGATCGTACTAAGGAAACTGGTGCTAACGGAGATCCATTATACCTTGATGTAAGAGATATATTCTATGGTGAGGAAAATGCTCCTCTTATTGTTGGTGGTCGTTACGGTTTAGGTTCTAAAGATGTAACTCCATCTCAAATCATTTCGGTTTACAACAACCTTGCAATGAACGAGCCAAAGAATCAATTTACTTTAGGTATTGTTGATGATGTAACCTTCACTTCGCTTCCATTATTGGAAGAAGTTAAAGTAAATTCTGAGTCTCTTTACGAAGCAAAATTCTATGGTTTAGGTTCAGATGGTACTGTAGGTGCAAACAAGAACTCGATCAAAATTATTGGTGGTTCAACTGATAAGTATTGTCAAGCTTATTTTGCTTATGACTCTAAAAAATCAGGTGGTTTTACTGCTTCTCACCTTCGTTTCGGTGATGAGCCAATCCGTTCGACTTACCTGGTAACAACTCCTGACTTCGTTGCATGTCACGTTCCTGCTTACGTATATTTATACGACGTATTGAAAGGTTTGAAAAAAGGTGGTTCTTTCCTATTGAACTCGATCTATGATGTTGAAGAGACTATTAAGCACCTTCCTGATCATATGAAAAAGTACATGGCTGAAAATGAGATTAAATTCTACATTATCAACGGTACTAAATTAGGTGAAGAACTAGGTCTTGGTAACCGTACCAATGCGATTATGCAAGCTGCTTTCTTTAAAATCACCGGTGTAATTCCTTTCGAGCAAGCTGCTGAAGAAATGAAGAAAGCCATTGTTAAATCATATGGTAACAAAGGTGAAAAAGTAGTTAACATGAACTTCGCTGCTGTTGATGCTGGTGGGCAAAATGTTATTGAAGTTCCTGTTTCAGCTGATTGGAAAAATCTTTCAGACACAATTGAGGCTGCTTCTACAAACAACCGTCCGAAGTTCGTTGCTGAAGTTTGTGATCCAATGAATGCTCAGAAAGGTGATGATCTTCCTGTTTCTGCTTTCTCTGGTCGTGAAGATGGTACTTTCCCTAACGGAACTACTAAATTTGAAAAGCGTGGTATCGCAATTAACGTTCCTGAGTGGCAAGACGAAACTTGTATTCAGTGTAACCAGTGTGCTTACGTTTGTCCTCACGCTGCTATTCGTCCTTTCCTATTGACTGACGAAGAATTAGCTGCCGCTCCTGCCGGAACAGCTGTTAAGCCTGCTACAGGTAAAGATCTTAAAGGTCTTCACTTCCGTATTCAGGTTGCTGTTGAAGACTGTACCGGTTGTGGAAACTGTGCTGATGTTTGTCCTGCTCCAAAAGCGAAAGCTCTTGAAATGAAGCATCTTGAAACTCAATTGGATGAGAAAGAAAGATGGCAATATATGGACCAAACAGTTGGTTACAAGGAATTACTTCCTAAAAATAATGTGAAGAATTCACAATTTGCTCAGCCATTATTCGAATTCTCAGGAGCTTGTGCGGGTTGTGGTGAAACACCATATATCAAATTGATCACTCAATTGTTTGGTGAGAGAATGATGGTATCTAATGCAACAGGTTGTTCTTCAATCTATGGCGGTTCTGCTCCATCTACACCTTACTGTAAAAACGATAAAAGTGGTAAAGGTCCAGCTTGGGCTAACTCTTTATTCGAAGATAATGCTGAATTCGGTTTCGGTATGAACGAAGGTGTTCGCAAGATGCGTAACCGTATCGCTTTGCGAATGGAAGCTGCTATCGACGCAGTAAATGCTGAAACTAAAGCTGCATTTACAGAGTGGTTGGAAAATAAGAACAATGGTGAAGCTTCTGTAGCTGCATCTGATAAAGTTCTTGCTGCACTTGAAAACGAAACTCATGAAGTTGCTAAAGAAATCAAAAATCTTAAGAACTACTTGGTTAAGAAGTCTCAATGGATTTTCGGTGGTGACGGATGGGCTTACGATATCGGATACGGTGGATTAGATCACGTTCTTGCTTCTGGTGAAGATGTGAATGTATTGGTAATGGATACTGAGATTTACTCTAACACTGGTGGACAGGCTTCTAAAGCAACTCCGGTAGGTGCTGTAGCGAAATTCGCTGCTGCCGGTAAAGTAATCAGAAAGAAAGATCTTGGTATGATGGCTGCTTCTTACGGTTACGTATATGTAGCTCAGGTTGCCATGGGTGCAAACCACGCTCAATATATGAAAGCGGTTAAAGAGGCTGAGGCCTTCCCTGGACCATCATTGATCATTGCTTATTCACCATGTATATCTCACGGTTTGAAAGCTTCTATGGGTAAATCTCAACTGGAAGAGAAGAAAGCTGTTGAAGCTGGATACTGGCACTTATTCCGTCACAATCCACTATTGGAAGCTGAAGGAAAGAACCCATTCACTCTTGACTCAAAAGAGCCGGATTGGTCTAAGTTCCAGGATTTCTTGTTAGGTGAAGTTCGTTATACTTCATTACAGAAATCTTTCCCAGAAAGAGCTAAAGAATTATTTAAAGCTGCTGAGGAAAATGCATTGTGGAGATACAAATCTTACAAGCGTCAAGCTGCTCTGGATTTTACTGAAGAGTAAATCCATCGCGCTTAAATATAAAAGGTCGATTCTCTCGGGAATCGACCTTTTTATTATCTCTGTTTTAAACATTTTAAGAGGATAAAAACACCTCATTTTCAATAAATAAAAGACATTTGTGTCTGTATTTATTTGTAACTTAGTAGTACGACGAAATCCTGTCTTAAATAATAATTTAAAAACAGAGGACAAATGAAAAAAATTCAAACGCTTTTAATGCTAATTGCTCTGGCATTTTTCACAGCCTGTAGCGGTGGAGGTGGTAGTGATCCTGACCCAGATCCTGGACCTGGACCCGGCCCCGGACCAGTAACACCTGATTTTACTGTAAGGGTTTCAGTAAAAACCAGTGCTCATCCCTATTTCCAGACAGGTCATTCAGAGGGATTCACCATTAATGGTGAGCAAGGTAAGGAGTTAACCCTAACACGTGGAACAACTTATACTTTTAGTGTCAGTACACCTGGTCATCCATTTTACATATCTACCAGTACTGTTGGTGGTGGATCTGGCGAGGTAACCAATGGGGTGACTAACAGTATGACAACAAGTGGAACACTTTCCTTTACCCCTAACGGTACACATCCAGATTTGCTGTATTATCAATGCGATATTCATAATAATATGGGCTGGAAGATCAACATTGTGGATCCTTAAACTAATAGTGATAAATATTTAGGCTTATGATTTTCTAAATGAACTTAAATATCCAGGATTTGTTTAGCTTTGGTAACTAACCCAAATATTAAATTATGAAATCATTATTTAAAATTTTAGCAGTTCTATTCGTAACTGTAATAGTAACTAGTTCTTGTGCTAGCAAAACCGATTCGGAACTGATAATAGGTAAATGGCAAAACAGTGGAAGTAGCGATGTCAAAATTGTTGTCGAATTTACTAATGACATGCAATGGCTATTTTACAAGAATGAGAACTTACTTGAAAAAGGCCTTTTCGAGCTTAAGGAAGGTCATATCATTTTAAAACATCCCCAAGAAGAACATGGACATGAGAATTGTAATCACGAACACAAACAACCTGAAGATAATTCAATGGATTACGTTTTCGAAAGCCAAACAGTTTTAAAAATGGGCCATGCTCACAAAATGAGTACTTACAAGAGATTATAAGAAATAGGAAAATGCCCGATACTTTCAAATCGGGCATTTTTTTGTATATAATCCTTTAAACCTGTTAAGTATTAATTTTATATGAAATAAAAAACACAAATAAGACCTCACAATCCTATATTAACAACAACAAAAACACTACATATTGATTACCATGCAATTAATGATATTTTTCATCTATTGAATTATTCACTTGGATTGATTAATTTAGATGGACCCGAAAAATTAAATCCTAAATCATATGGCAAATTTAAATGTAGAATTCATGGGGCTTAAATTAAGAAACCCCATTATTGTCGGAGCCTGTACCCTATCGGCAACTGTAGAAGGTGCAAGAGAACTTGAACGAGCCGGCGCTGGTGCTATTGTATACAAATCTCTTTTTGAGGAACAGATTCAAATGGAGCGAGCTCAGCTCGATGATGAACTCGATTTGTACACCGAACGAAACGCTGAAATGATATCTCTGTTCCCAACATTAGAACACGCGGGTCCCACGGCTCATATTCTGAAATTAATCGATGTCAAAAAAAATATATCCATTCCGGTTATAGCCAGTTTAAACTGTATTTACGACGTTACCTGGTTCGATTATGCCAAGCAATTGGAAGATGCAGGCGTTGATGCCCTGGAACTAAACTTCTATTCCATGCCAACCGATATGGATAAAACGGCAGCAGAAATTGAAGACGAAAAAATAAAAATCGTCAAAACCCTTAAAAAGAGATTAAAAATTCCTTTCTGCATTAAACTGAGTCCCTATTATACCAATACCTTAAACTTTGTAAATCGACTTGATAAAGCCGGAGCATCATCATTCGCTCTGTTTAACCGCCTATTCCAACCTGAAGTGAATATCGAAACGCAAAGCCACATCACCCGTTTCAATTTAAGCCATAGGGGAGATTTCAAATTGGGACTTCGTTATGTAGGTTTACTTCACAATAAAATTAAAGCTCAATTATGCGGGACTAACGGTATCTATACATTTGAGGATGTGGTTCAAATGCTTTTAAGCGGAGCAGATGTAGTCCAAATGGTCAGTGCTATTTATAAAAATACCCCTTCATATATTACAGAGATTCTCTCTGATTTAGAAATGTGGATGGATCAGAAAGGATACAAAACAATCAAAGAATTTCAAGGTAAACTCTCCGACAATAAACTGAAATCGTCCGACGTGTATTATCGGGCTCAGTATCTGGATTTCTTATTGAACCCGGAAGAAATAATCAACAAGTATCCAATGCGATAACTGGATCTGAATTTGTTTGAAAAGGCCGATCAAAAGATCGGTCTTTTTATGCAGTTGTTTTATAAAAAACTAAAACTTAAACACCTGCAAACGTTTGAAAAATAAAAGTCTAAATCATTTGAAAAAAGACAGTTAGATTGTCTGTTCTTTACTTCCTTTTTTAAAAAAAGAACACTACTTTTGTGTACAATTTTCAAGGCATATTTGGCAACAAAGTCTTGTAAATTTAAGATTTTGAAGATTATAAGTTAATATATAATTGTTATTGAATGCTTTAATTTATTCATGAAATAACATTAAAACTAAAAAGCGATAATTATGAGTACTAAGTACGTTTATACTTTTGGTGACGGTAAAGCCGAAGGTAGAGCAGACATGAAAAATTTGCTTGGAGGTAAGGGAGCTAACCTTGCTGAAATGAACCTAATTGGTGTACCAGTTCCTGCTGGTTTCACAATCACTACTGACGTTTGTACTGACTACAACAAGCTTGGAAAAGATGCTGTTGTTGCAATGATTAAAGAGCAAGTTGAGGCTGCTGTAGCTGACACTGAAAAAGCTATGAACGCGAAATTTGATGCTAAAGATGGTTTTCCATTGTTGCTATCTGTTCGTTCTGGTGCTCGTGCTTCTATGCCAGGTATGATGAACACTGTTCTTAACCTTGGTATGAATGATGATACAGTAAAAATTGTAGCTGAACAATCAGGAAACGAAAAATTTGCTTACGATTCATATCGTCGTTTCATCCACATGTACGGTGACGTAGTAATGGGTGTTGAGGCTGAAGAAGGACAACACAATCCATTTGAAGTTGTACTTGATGAGATGAAAGAAGCTAAAGGTTACAAATTAGATACTGAACTTACTGCTGAAGATCTTAAGGAACTTGTAGAAGCTTATAAAGCCGTTGTACGTAAACACGCTGGTGTTGATTTCCCTACTTGTCCTTGGGAGCAGCTTTGGGGTTCTGTTTGCGCTGTATTTGATTCATGGAATACTGAGCGTGCTATTCTTTACCGTCGTATGGAGAATATTCCTGACGAGTGGGGTACTGCTGTAAATGTACAGGCTATGGTATATGGTAACATGGGTGAGACTTCTGCAACAGGAGTTTGTTTCTCTCGTGATGCTGCTACTGGTGAAGACCAATTCAATGGTGAGTACTTGATCAACGCACAGGGTGAAGACGTTGTTGCTGGTGTTCGTACTCCTCTTGAAATTACTGTTGTTGGTTCTAAGCGTTGGGCTGAGCGTAACGGTACTTCTGAAGAAGATCGTAAAGCTAACTTCCTTTCATTGGAAGAAGCAATGCCTGAGCTTTATAAGGAGCTAGATACTATCCAGCAGAAGCTTGAAGATCACTACACTGATATGCAGGATATGGAGTTCACTATCCAACAAGGTAAGCTTTGGATGTTGCAAACTCGTTCTGGTAAGCGTACTGGTGCTGCTATGGTTAAGATGGCTGTAGATATGCTAGAGCAAGGTCTTATTGACGAGAACACTGCTATTTTACGTCAAGAGCCAAACAAATTAGATGAGCTTCTTCACCCAGTATTCGAAGAGTCTGCTCTTGCTGCTGCTAAAGAACTTTCTAAAGGTCTTCCAGCTTCTCCAGGTGCGGCTACAGGTCAAATCGTATTCTCTGCAGAAGCTGCTGAAGAGTGGGCTGCTGCTGGTAAAAAAGTTATTCTTGTACGTCGCGAGACTTCTCCAGAAGACTTGAAAGGTATGTATGCTGCTGAAGGTATTCTTACTGAGCGTGGTGGTATGACTTCTCACGCTGCTGTAGTTGCTCGTGGTATGGGTAAATGTTGTATCTCTTCTGCTGCTGGCACTTTAGTTACTGGTTCTTCAATGACTATCAACGGTGTTGAGTACAAAGAAGGTGATTTCATCTCATTGAACGGTACTACTGGTATTGTTTACGAAGGTAAAGTTGCTACTATCACTCCAACATTAGACGGTGATTTCGGTAAAGTAATGGACATGGCTGAGAGAAACACTCGCATGTACGTTCGTACAAACGCTGATACGCCTGCTGATGCTCAAACTGCTCGTGAATTCGGTGCTAAGGGTATTGGTCTATGTCGTACAGAGCACATGTTCTTCGAAGGCGATAAGATCTGGAAGATGCGTGAAATGATTCTTGCAGAAGATGTTGAAGGACGTAAGGCTGCTTTGGCTAAATTACTTCCTGTTCAGCGCGAAGACTTCTCTGGAATTCTTGAAGCTATGGACGGTTTTGGTGTAACTATCCGTCTACTGGATCCACCATTGCACGAGTTTACTCCTAACGATGATGCTTCTCAAAAAGAGATGGCTGAAAAATTAGGTATCGATGTATCTATCGTTAAAGCTAAAGTTGAGTCTCTTCACGAGTTTAACCCAATGTTGGGACACCGTGGTTGTCGTCTAGGTAACACTTACCCAGAGATTACAGAGATGCAAGCTCGTGCTATTATCGAAGCTGCTTGTGATCTTAAAGCTAAAGGTAAAGATCCTAAGCCAGAGATCATGGTTCCATTGATCGGTACAATCAAGGAATTCAAGATGCAGGAAGAGATTATCAGAAGAATTGCTGCTGATGTATTCGCTGAAAAAGGTATCGAAGTTGATTTCTTAGTAGGTACAATGATCGAGATTCCTCGTGCTGCATTGACTGCTGATCAAATCGCTGAGCATGCTCAATTCTTCTCATTCGGAACAAATGACTTGACTCAAATGGGATTCGGTTATTCTCGTGATGATGCTGGTAAATTCTTACCTATCTACATTGAGAAAGGTATCCTTAAGCACGATCCTTTCCAAGTATTAGATCAGGAAGGTATCGGTCAATTGGTACGTATGGGTTGTGAAAAAGGAAAATCTACTCGTCCTGATATCAAATTAGGTATCTGTGGTGAGCACGGTGGTGAGCCATCATCAGTTGAGTTCTGTAACTCAGTGGGTATGGATTACGTTTCATGTTCTCCTTTCCGTGTGCCTATCGCACGTTTAGCTGCTGCTCAAGCAAACTTGAAGCAAAACTAAGAGAACTAACATTCTCAATATATAGAAAGGCTGTCCTTAGGGGCGGCCTTTTGTATTTTGTATCAATCCCCCAATCAGGTAATTAATTTGCGATAAGATGATTAAATATCTGTCGTAAGCCATCATTTGTTGGTCTCTGGAACTCAGTCGATATGGAATATGAAATGCTCAAGTTTCATGTTCTCCTTTCTGTGTGCCTATCGTAGGTTTAGCTACTGCTCAAGCAAACTTGAAGCAAAACTAAATCGGTTTCAATCATCGGATGAATAATGAGAATTTTGTTAATTCATCCGATGATTTTCTCAAGATGTATTATTTTCATAGATGCACCTAGTCTTCTAGTGAATTCTAAACAGAAAAGTTATCCCTAGGGCAGCCTTTCGTATCTTAATACTTTTTAACAGTAAAACTTGGATTTTGTAACTGTCAGTATAATGGATCAAATCGTCTTTTTCCCCTTATGCACTCTTGACTTCAAAATAAAATCAAGGAAGTTAAATTTAGAATTAGATAGAGCTATTTCACAAAAGGATTATATTCATTGATATCTGTTGTAGCTGTAAGCTTATTCTTTACTATACTAAAATTGCTGTTTTACGATGTAATTACTTATTTAGATTAAACCTATTTTGAAACAAAATATATAATTTTTTTCACCCCTTTTTAACAATTAAGTATTATTGTACAAAAATTAAAATATTTCACATAAAATTACCTCTTGAATGGAAAACAAAGGTCTCTTTCACATTAAATTTTCAATTCTAAAATGTAGAATTGTATTGTTAGTATTTTCCACCACTATTGTTAATTCTTCAATAGCATCAAATTTAGATCAGTTCCAATTAAACAAAAGTAAATTTATTGAAATGAAAGCTGATAGAGATTCGATACATCTTTCAAATAAACATAGTGTTATAAATGAAAATCCAGACATAAGCTACTCGTTGGATGGAAACACTCCAGGTGTTTATGTGAAAAAGACATCCTCAACTTTTGGCACAGCCCCAAGAATTACTATTAGAGGAAATGTATCTTTTATTGGTGATGGACGTCCCTTGTGGATTATTGACGGAGTAAAACAGGCTGACTTGATAAATATTAACCAGAATGAATTGAATATTGGAAATCTAATAGATGTATTCAGTTCATCAGTTGCTGGCATTAATCCTGAAGATATAGAGAGCATTGAAATATTGAAGGATATTTCGGCTACAGCAATTTTTGGTGTCGACGGTGCCAATGGCGTTATCCTAGTAACAACAAGAAAAGGAAAATCGGGGAAACTCTCAGTCAATTATAGAGGAAGCTTTACAATCAATCGAAAACCCAATATCTCTGATTTTAATATATTGGATTCTAAATCAGAAATGGATATATATAATGATTTAATTGATAGAGGATGGTTATCTCTTCAAGATTTAAACATAGCTAAAGACTACGGTGTTATTGGAAAATATATTGAAGCTGTAAATACTTTCGATGGAACTTCATGGCTGGCTGATTATTCTGCGGAAGGACGAGCGAAATTTTTAGAACCTTATATAAATGCTAATACTGACTGGTTCGACGAACTTTTCAATAATAATATTACTCAGCAACATTCATTTGATATTTCCGGAGGTAATGATAAAACATCTTTTTATACTTCATTTTCTCATTATAGGGATAATGGTTACGCTATAGGTTATGAGACCAAAAGAAACACCATAAATGCAAATATTCAGCATAATTTTAATGATAAATTAAAAGTCGGAGCAAAGTTGATGTCAAATTGGAGAGATCAACAAACTCCTGGTGTGAATGATGCTGAATATTTAGAAAATGGAACCTATCTGAGAAGATTGGAAATCAATCCGTTTTTGTACGCCTTAACCACAAGCAGAAGTATGCGTGCAAGGGATGAAAATGGAGAGTTGGAATTTTTTAGAAAAAATTATGCCTCTTTTAATATCATTAATGAAATCAGAAACAACTATGCAGATATTTCGGTGAAAGATATTTCTGCACAAATAAATCTGGATTATCAAATTTTCAAAAAGTTAAGTTTTCATTCCAATGTATTATATCGCAACGCAAATACCGAAAGCAATCACACTGTGACAACAAATTCTAATTTAGTGGCATCATACCTGAATGTGGAAAACATACCGGAAGGAGAAGTTTGTTATGGTATTGACAGGGAGATGACGAATTTTAATATCCGAAATTTTATCAAATGGAATCCGATCTTGAATGGATTGCAGAGACTCGACATCACATTGGGGCATGAAATTTCTGATATTAATAGAAAAATTGATGACGAAACTAAATCCGAAATAGAGAATTACAGTGGACCTTTTCCTGTAAATGCAAGTCGTGATAATGATTTTAGGCAATTATCTTATTTCGTTGACATTAACTATTCTCTAAGAGATAAGTATTTCTTTCATGGATCGATGCGTTCCGATAAATCAGACTACAACTATATAGAGGATAAAGCTTTACCAAGCTGGCAGTTTTCAGCCAGGTGGAACATGAAAGAAGAAGCATTCTTAAAAAAATCATCAATTATTAATTATTTAAGTCCGAAGCTGTCGTATGGAAAGACTCATCTTTTGCCTGATCAATTGAATTCTGATTATATAATCCCTCAGGAGTTTGCTCAAATGAACCTTAACCAAGAATTTACTACTGGAAAAATGAATGAGCTTAATATGGCTTTGGAGTTTGGACTATTTGCCAATTGCTTGAATGGCGAACTGGCTTATTACAAGAGAAAATCGGATGATTTGATTAGTTTGTATCGTACTTCTGGAGTAGGAGGAATGGCATTGAAATACGCCAATGAAGGAGAGATTAAATCTAGGGGATTTGAGGTTAATTTGAATTCAATTAATGTGAAAACAAAAAATTTCTCATGGAGGTCTAACTTGAATATCAGTACATACAAAAGCGAAGTGAAAAGGGCAAATAATTCAATAACGATTGCTGAAGCAACTTCTTATGGCGCATCTTTTAAAGGAAAACCACATAGGGCATTATACTCTGTAAAATTTGCAGGTTTGGATAAGAATGGAATACCTACCTTTTATGGACGTAATAATGAAGTTATTAATTATTTGAGTTTATACGACACGAATGATATCGAGTCAGTGTTAAAATATGAAGGGCCTGTAAATCCCAAGGTATATGGTGGTTTTTCAAACGGCTTCAAATATAGAAACCTCACATTAAAGATTGGGTTAACTTATGCTTTTGGTAATGTTGTTCGAGTAAATAATAATTACAAGGCAAACTATAACGATACCCAATCGTTTCAGAATTCATTCAACAATAGATGGGTTTTAACGGGAGACGAAGAACATACTTATATACCTGCTATTGTAAGTAGATGGATGTTTGAAAATGGAAGTCAAGCCCCATATGAGTTAGATAATTTGTATGACTTATATAATCTAAGTACTGAAGCAACAGCAAAAGGTGATTTTATTAGATTAAACAATATTCAATTGTCCTACCAAATTCCTAAAAATATAATTGAAAGGTTTGATCTGAAATCGGCCTCATTATCGGTACAGGCAAATAATATTTGCTTATTGTATTCTGACAGTAAATTGAATGGTATTGATCCCGAATATGAACTTGTTGGAGGCGTGTCATTACCTGTACCTAAAAGTTATACTTTCACACTAAAACTTGGGTTTTAAGTAGGTTAAATTACGATTAACGCTTTCCATGTGCCTATAGCACGTTTATACCAATATGTGTTTTAATAATTAATCGCTTCACTTCGGTTGCTATTCATTTTAAAACATCGATCGGCATTATCAGTTCATCTTTACAAGAGATAAGCAGCTGCTCAAGCAAATTTGAAGCAAAACTAAGAGAACTCACATTCTCAATATATAGAAAGGCTGTCCTTAGGGGCGGCCTTTTGTATTTTGCATTAATCACTAATTAAAGAATGCTGAATTCATTTCGATCAGGATATCAAATTAGTAGTCTGCGGCAAACCATCATCTGTTGAGTACTGTAACTCATTGGGTATGGTAACAAGTAACATAAGTCGAATTAATATCTCTCCAAACAAGAAAAATTAGAGATAAAGTTCTAAATTTATACTTAAATGATTCAATCATTCTTCTGTGTACAATACCAGAACTCTCATTTAATAATAGAATAACATGGCAAAATCTCAAGATTCAAAAAAGAGCGTGAAAAAAGAGCCTCAAAAGACGGCTAAAGAGAAAAAAGCGGAAAAAAGAGAGAAGAAAGCTAAAAAAGCTTAATCCATTTCTTTAAAAAAACACATAATTTAAGATCACAATAAAAATAAAGGCTGCCCAATTGGACAGCCTTCTTTCGTCTCAATAAATTTGATAAGTTTGAGATCTTAATTTAAGATAATAAACACACTACTATATAAAAGATATAAGATGATAATAGATAAGATTGAAAACTCAAAGCTTTATGCAAATATCAGTGAACGGATAGCTTTAGGACTTGAGTATCTAAACAATTCTGATTTTTCTAAAATTGAATTAGGAACCTACCAAATTGAAGGGGGTGACGTTTTTGCTATGGTACAAGAATACACAACAAAATCACGAGAAGCTTGCAAACTTGAAGGTCATACAAAATATATCGATATTCAGTATATAATTTCAGGAGAAGAACACATTGGTTTAGTGTCAAAAAGTAATCAAAAACTTCTGACTCAAAACAATGAAGGTGATTACGCTTTTTATGAGGGAAACTCAACTCTATTTAAATTTGAAACCGGAACTTTTGGAATCTTTTTTCCCAATGATCTTCATCAGCCTTGTATTGGGCTTAACCAAAGCTCAAAGGTTCGCAAAGTTGTCGTTAAAGTAAAGGTGTAAGCATTAATATGATTTCAATATCCAGGCAGTTTATTAATTCCTAACATAAGTAGAAATTAGCAATCGGAAAATTATTGATACATCAACATATAAAAGTAAAATCCAGTCTTCAGAACTCTTTCTGAAAACTGGATTTCAATCTTTTATCAGTATTATTGTAAAGACTTATAATCAGGGATTTCAGGGATAAACTCAAAGCTGTTCTGTTCGTAATCAATATGACAACAATAATGATTTAATCCATTGGTTACAACAAGGTAAGGAACTTTCAATTTCATATTATAACGTGCAATTTGATTAAATGCAGCCTGTGATATTTTCACACTAACAGCCTTACACTCAACAATTATAAGAGGAATCCCCTTATTGTTATATAAGACTATATCACTCCGTTGTGGCATCCTATTTACATCAACTTTTTTTTCTACAGCAATCAATCCCTTGGGATAATTCTTTTCATCCACTAAATAAGAAATGAAATTCTGTCTCACCCACTCTTCAGGTGTTAATACCACAAACTTCCTTCTTATACTATCAAAAATTAGCTTTCTTTGTCCTTCTAATTTGATATTAAAATTATAAGTGGGTAGATTTAGTTTGTCCATATTTTAATTATATTGAAAACAAATATACAGATTTTATCAGCTCTTGATTAAAGTTAAGAAAGCAAATCATCCAGCATATGAAGACAAAAGAAGAAATTGTACAGAACTGGCTGCCCCGTTATACAGGTCGGGCACTTAAGGATTTTGACCCCTATATTCTTTTGACTAATTTCAGTGGTTATCTCGAAATATTTGCCAATAAATATAATGCTACCATTCTGGGAGAAGATAAAGCCATGCCAAATGTTTCTGCAGAGGGAATCACCATGATTAATTTCGGAATGGGGAGCCCCAATGCTGCTACAATAATGGATTTATTGAGTGCCATAAAACCCAAAGGTGTCTTATTTTTGGGAAAATGTGGGGGACTTAAGAAAAAGAATAAACTGGGTGATTTGATTCTCCCTATTGCAGCCATTCGTAGTGAAGGAACTTCAAATGACTACCTGCCTCCTGAGATACCCGCCCTACCCGCATTTGGACTACAACGAGCAGTTTCACAGGTTATTGCAGATAAAAACATAAAATATTGGACAGGAACCGTTTTCACCACAAACAAAAGGGTTTGGGAATTTGACGAACGGTTTAAAAAATATCTGGCTAAAACCCGTGCAATGGCTATCGATATGGAGACTGCAACCATATTTACGGTTGGTTTTTTTAATGAAATACCTTCAGGTGCTGTCTTACTGGTTTCTGATCAACCCATGATTTCAACAGGCGTAAAAACAGATCGTAGCGATGCCGAAGTCACCAATCTTTTTGTGAATCAACACATCCAAACGGGAATTGATGCCTTAAAAGAAGTAATGCATAATAAGGAATCGGTGAAACATTTAAGGTTCTAAAAAAAACTTCATTCAAAACCAAACTATTCAACAGCTCTACATGACATTTGAAGAAATATACAGCAGTATTAAAAAACAAGAATATGCGCCTATCTATTTTTTAATGGGCGAAGAAAGTTTTTACATCGATAAAATTACCGATTACATATTGGAAAATGCTTTGCCTGAAGCCGAGCGTGATTTTAATCAAAGTATTTTTTACGGTAAGGATGCCGATATCGCAAACATTATTGATACAGCTCGCCGTTTTCCTATGATGGCAAGCCGACAACTTGTCGTGGTTAAAGAAGCTCAACATCTAAAAAATATTGAACTATTGGATTCGTACATTAAAAATCCACTTCAATCAACCATTCTTGTGATTAATTACAAATATAAATCATTAGACAAAAGAAAAGCATTTACTAAAAATATAGCTCAGTTGGGTATCCTTTTCGAATCGAAAAAGATATACGAAAATCAGTTGCCTGATTGGATAACAAAATATACAAATGGTCTCAAACTAAAAATTGATACCAAAGCCAGTATTTTACTCTCTGAATTTCTGGGAAACGACTTAAATAAAATTTCGAATGAACTCGACAAGCTAAGCATTAATATTCCCCAGGGAAATACAATTACAGCTGACGATATTGAAAAAAACATTGGTATTTCAAAAGACTTTAACAATTTTGAATTACAAAATGCATTGGGCAAAAAAGACGTTCTAAAAGCAAATCAAATCATAAATTACTTCTCTACAAATGAAAAAAAGCACCCAATTTATGTCACAATTGCCTTGCTACACTCCTATTTTTCAAAAATTTTAAAATTTCATTTTTTAAAAAATAAAACAAATGATAATAGTGTCGCTTCTGCACTTGGCATTAATCCATTTTTCGTAAAAGACTATAAATCAGCAGCAAAACTATACCATCCAAAGAAATTGGTTTCAATTATAAATCTTCTCAGAGAATACGATTTAAAATCAAAAGGGATCGGAAATGTCAGTTCTAAAAATGGAGATTTATTAAAAGAGTTAATATTCAAAACACTACATTAGCAATATTTCAACAAATCTATTATCTTTAATAATACATTTCGTTTACCCAGTTCGAGTAAATGAATAATAGATATAATATATTGTTAATTTCTTTTTTTCGTGTATGAATTTCATACATCCATCAATAAAGAATTTATATTTAACTATGAAATCAATTTTTACTCTTTCATTCATATTAGTTCTTTTGTTTGGTCCAGCAACTAGTTTTGGCCAAGATGGTACCCCCCCGATAGCAAAAAACGATTCAGTTTCAATTAACAATAAAACAATTATAGACGAAGTAAACTATATTGAAATAGTCTTCCTCGAAAACGATATTTACTCTTCATCAACCCTGGATTTTACGCAAACCAAAATTCTTCGTCAAAACGATCAAGCCGGAAAAGCCTATTTAATTGAAAACAATTCTTTGATGGTATTTTATCCATATGAAGATAGTTTTGGGGTTGATACCGTCTTCTATGAAATTTGCGATAACAAAAGCCAGTGCAGTCGGGCCTATATTCTTGTTGATGTTAAAGATCCTAATAAGGTCGATATATTAATTCCTTCTGCATTCTCTCCTAACGGAGATAATATTAATGATAAATTCTACATTAAAGGCATAGAAAATTACCCGATTAATGAATTTATCGTTTTCTCCCGTTGGGGTACAAAAGTTTTCGACAAAAGTAACTATTCGAACGATGACGCTTGGGATGGAAGTTACGGTAAAACTGGTGTGAAGCTAGGCCCTGGAGACAAATTACCTCCTGGAACATATTTTTTCAAACTCATAATTAAGGATAAAAAATACCTTAAAAGCGGCTATATCATTATCAAAAAATAGATATAACCATTACTATATCGGCTAACAGATTGTAGGTAATTACCGTGAGTTTTAAACTATAATATAAACTAGCTTATTACTGAATGAAAAATCGACTTCATATCATCAGTTGGTATATTCTGATGATATTGATATGTCTTTTTTCAACAACCCCAAAGCTTTTTTCTCAGGAAAATATTCTTTTCACCAATTATAATCTGAACGAAATATTTACGAATCCATCCTTCTCCGGCAATAAATCCTATATGGAAATTGCCATGGGATATCACAAGCAATGGACTGGAGTAAAAGGCGCTCCTGTATCTGCAATATTGTCAGCACATGCCCCATTAAACAATATTAAAATTGGAATCGCTGGCATGATATACAATAATGAAATTGGAATTCTGAATGAAACGGGCTTTTTTGCTAACTATGCCTATAAAATTAACCTGGAGAAAGAACGTATTTTTGCTCTCGGATTTCAGGCAGGAATCATAAATAAGGAAATCCGATGGACTGAACTTAGAACTTACGATCCGAGTTTTAATGGAGATGATCCCTCCATTCCAAATATGAACGTCAGTAGCATTACTCCAAATTTTGGTCTAGGTTTTTCTTATTACTCGCCAAAATTCCATATTGGATTTTCTGCACCGCGCTTACTACAAGACACTTACCCTTACGAAAATAGTTTAAATAAAAATATCAACTTTGAATTTAAGGACATCTATTTTTATTTAAATACTGACATCAACTTAAAAGTTAACACCAAAATTCAAGTCGAACCATCAATACTGCTTTTTTCTTCACTAAACTCTACATTAGATTATAACTTTAATCTTATTTTTTATCATATAAATGGTATTTTTGCAGGATGTAGTTATCGCGCAGAAAAATATTGGTCTATCAATATGGGTTATGAGTTCAATTCTAAATTAGGAATTAGCTATTCCTATGAGAATAGTCTCGATAAAATAAAACGCGGGGACCACACGAGCCATGAAATTTTTATAAATTATAAGATATCTTTGAAGAAAAGTAACTATACATCACCTAGATTTTTCTAAAGTTGTGTATTTTGCATTCTGTTCCGTTTAAAACTTGTCTCGTTCAGATGGTTAACACTTAAGCTTCAAATTTTATTGACTAGATATTTAAGTTATGAATAAGAAATTGCTAACAACAATTTTAATTGCCTTTGTATTTTCCATATCACCGATCTTTGTTTTTGCACAGGACAGAGACCTGGAGAAAGGTCAACATCACTTTGAAAAGAAAGAGTACAGTCTGGCTATACCCTTTCTGAAAGAATATATTCAGAACCATAATGATAAATCGGTCAAAAGAAATCTCATTTATTGTTACAGTGAAACCAATCAGGAAGATAAAGCTTTAATGCTTGTCAAAAGAATGGTTAATGCTTCAAATGCAGAAGCTATTGACTATCTAAACTATGCCAGCTTGCTAAAAAAAACGCATAAATATAGCGAAGCGAAAGAATGGTATATCAAATACAGCAAACTTAACCCATATAATGAAATTGTACTTCAACATATTCAGGCATGTAATTTGATTACTGAAATTACAGACGACAGCCTGTATATTGCCAAACCAATAAATATAAATACAGCTCAAACGGATTATGCAACCTCACTGTATAAGGATGGTTTAGTTATAGTTTCTGGTCGTCCCAATAAATATTCCAAACAAATCAATAAAGAGAGCAGAGATTGCTATTTCAACCTTTATTACACAAAAAAATTAGGATCGAAATATTCAATTCCTAAACTACTATCCGAGGATTTATGTACAAAGTATCACGAAGGCTCTGCTTCATTTTCGTCTAACGAAGAATTCATTTATTTTACACGAAATAAAGGGACAGTAGATGTAAATGGTCAAGATCAACTAAATATCTATATGTCCCGGCATTCTAAAGGAGAGTGGGACAAACCCGAATTATTTCAATATGCCGGAGATGACTATTCAACAGGACATCCTTCTATTTCGAAAAACGGTAAACTATTATTCTTTATTTCGAATATGCCCGGTGGATACGGAGGTAGTGATATTTATTATTGTCGCAAACAAGGTTTTACATGGGGCCCACCAATCAATTTAGGCCCAAGTGTTAATACATCGGGGGACGAGATGTTTCCCTACATCTGTGAAGATGGCTTTCTGTATTTTGCATCAAACGGACATATAGGTCTTGGTGGTTTAGATATTTTCAAAACAACCTTTGAAAAAAACCATTGGAAATATCCTGTAAATATTGGCTTCCCGTTCAACTCACCCAAGGATGACTTTGCTTACATGTATGATTTCAAAAACAAAGTTGGCTATTTCTCATCCAACAGAAATGGGAATGATGATGTTTTTGAATTCAAGAAAAACATTGCAAAACTAAATACACTCAGAGGTGTTGTATCCAAAATTGGCTCCAATAAACCAATCGACAGTGTGGCCATCTTTCTTGTTGATAGGAATATTGTACTGGACAAGACCTATAACAATCCAGACGGAAGTTTTAAATTTAATATTTTTAAAGATCGAAAATACAGTCTGATTATTCAGAAAAAAGGTTTTAAAACCAAACGTGTCCTGTATTTCCCACAAAATTTATCAAAAAATAAAAATATCCAAATTCGATTGGAAGAATCACCTTGGGCCAATATTAAGGCATTTGTTAAAAACCAATTTTCCTCAACCCCAATCCAAGATGCCAAGGTTGAAGTTGTTAATAAAACATATAAACTTTCAACATCTTGTATGACTGATGAAAACGGTAATTTCTCAATGGATGTCGATACAGGAAATTATTACAATTTAATTGTTTCGAAGCCAGGGTATTTTACCACAGTTCTAACCAATTATACCTATGACGAAATCCAATCTGTTGACCTTATTCAAACCAAGGGGAACCAAACAATTGAATTACGCACCTCCACATTTCCTAATGAGGGTTGGTTATTAAAGGAGATTACAAAAGGAGAATTAAATAATGTTATCGAAATACTAAACCATAACCCGGATATTCTTATTGAAATTAGAGCAAGTACGAAGGTTGATCGAGGTAATCGGAAAAACAAAGAATTATGCTTAAAAAGAGCTACTGAAGCTATGAATTATCTGATTTCACAAGGTATTCCAGCTAACCGAATCGAAAAGAAAGTTATTGGCTTCAATACCAGAAGTGCCTCTCTTGTTGTTAAATTGGTAGATTCATTCTAAGTATTTTAAACAAGCCGTATTCTATTATTAATTTACATCAAGTTATTAGATCATGACCACTCTCATCATAGCCATTACAGTATTCATTTCAATTACGGCCTTTAACAAAACCGAGCTACTTTATCGCTACCAATTCAATGCCTATCAGATTTTAAAACGTGGTCAGTGGTACCGCATACTCACACATGCCTTTCTACATGCCAATTGGAACCATTTGTTGGTGAATATGATCGTTTTATTTTTCTTTGGTAAAGCGCTGGAAAATTACTTTCAGTACTACTTAGGGGCAAGTACTTTTTATTTTATTGCGCTCTATATATGCAGCATTATTTTCTCAAGTCTTTACGATTTAAAAAGATATGCAAACGATTATAATTATAATGCGTTAGGCGCATCGGGTGCGACCTCAGCCATTGTGTTTGCAACAATATTTTTCGACCCCTGGCAACTCTTATATTTCTTTTTTGTAATACCCATTCCAGGTATTGTATTTGGGGTTCTGTATCTTGCTTACTCCTATTATATGAGTAAAAAACAAATAGATAACATTGGACATAGCAGCCATTTTTACGGTGCTCTATTCGGTTTTCTATTTCCTATTCTTGTAAAACCAGAATTATTCTCTTTATTTTTGCAGAAATTATTTTAAGGATTCAAAATGCAAAAAGCAATTTTTCTTGATCGCGATGGGGTCATCAATTCAGATATTGGCCACTATTATATTTATAAAATTGAGGATTTTATCATCAATAAGGGAATTGTAAATTCTCTTAAGCGCTTTCAGGAAGCTGGTTATATGCTTTTTATAATTAGCAATCAAGGGGGTGTTGCCAAAGGAATTTATTCCTGTGAGGATGTCGATAATATCCATGCTCATCTTGAAGCTAAATTGCTGGAGGATAATATTCGTTTTCAGGAAATCTACTACTGTCCTCATCACGACAGTGTAGCTGCCTGTAAATGCAGAAAACCTAGCCCTTATATGATTAATCAAGCAGTCAGAAAATATAACATTGATCTTAAAACATCCTATCTTATTGGTGACAGCAAACGAGATATTGAGGCAGCTGAAGCCGCAGGAATCAAAGGAATAAAAATAGAGGCAAACCAAGATATTTCGATCTATTGCGACAAAATACTAAAGGGAGAGATATAGTATGAACTCACAGCAACTTTGCTATAACGGTATATTCTATCCGGATACGACAGCTCTGTTCACGGCAGACAACAGAGCATTTCGTTACGGGGATTCATTATTTGAAACCATCCATTGCAATGGCACACAAATCCAATTCTTCGAGGAACATATGGAGCGCCTTCAACTGGGGATGTCGCATTTACGAATGGAAATTCCGGATAATTTCTCTCATACAATTGAAACCAATATTAAAAACCTAATTACAAAGAACAAATCCTTTTTAGGCACGCGTATACGTTTAAGTGTTTTCAGAAACTCAGGGGGGCTCTACACACCCCAAACCAATCGCATTTCATTTTTAATAGAGAGTTCGAAATTAGATTCGCCAAACTATTATTTGAATAAAAAAGGATTGAAAATTGGCCTGTTTGATTCTTATAAAAAAGCATCCAACTCGCTATCTGGATTTAAAACAGGCAACTCGCTACCTTTTATTTTAGCAGGCTTACACAAAACTGAGATGAAATGGGATGATTGTTTATTACTGAACGAAAGACAAAATCTGGTAGAGAGTGTAAGCTCAAATCTTTTTATCGTTAAGGATGGGATTCTGTATACTCCATCGCTTGAAAGCGGTGCCATAAATGGCATTATGCGCGAACAAATTATTCAGATTGCATTAAACCTTGGCATCACAGTTTATGATGACTGTATTATGAAACCGGAACAGTTAATGGACGCTGATGAAATTTTCTTAACCAATGCAATTGTCGGAATTCGATGGGTCGTCGCCTATGAAGAAAGACGCTACTTCAATAGAAGTGCAAAAGTTTTAATTGAAGAACTAAATAAAAAGGCCTTTCCTAAGAATTAAATTCCAAACTCTAATTCATGCTTTGATCCTTTGGGAAATTGGCCCAGACCTTATAATTACCACCCAATTGAGTCAAAGCTTTTTGCCAAATATCGTCATTGTTTACAGCCATAATTTCTTTCATTCCAAGAGAACTCACCAACCATGAATTTTCCTTAATTTCATCTTCAAGCTGACCTGCACTCCAGCCTGAATAGCCTGCAAAAAAACGAATCTGATCGCGTTCAATTTTTTTATTGTACACCAATTCCTTCAAAATGGCAAAATCACCACCCCAATAAAGATTATCGAAAATCTGAAACGAATTTGGAATCAACTCAGGTACTGTATGCAAATAATAAATCTGATTATTTTGAACTGGACCTCCCACAAACACTTCGCTCTCAAAAACATCCAAATCCGTTAAAAGTTCGTTTATATTCAAATGAGTAGGTTTATTCAAAACAAAACCAACAGCCCCATCCTCAGAAAATTCAGTTAACAAAACCACTGATCGTTTAAAATATCGACCTTCTAAAAATGGTTCAGCAATTAACACCTTTCCTTTCGCTGGTTTTACATCATTCGATCCAAATCGAAATATATTAAATAATTCGTCCACCCCTCATAAATTTTATAGAGTCAAAGTAAACAAAATCGCTTAGGAATCAAAAAAAAGAGACCTGCTCTTTGATGCAAAAAACAATTCTCAAACAGAATTGCAAATTGCGATAGATGAAAAATGAAGCTCAAATTAGAATTTTTAATGCTATAAAGATAAGATCATGCTTAGAATGATGTTTTTTTTTCTCTTAATAAATGTAAAAGTTGCATCTTTGTTGATTATTGTACTAAATGTGATGCATTGGTCCATCAGCTTTCGGAAACGGAGTTGATGACAAGTAGATTCGAATATATGGAGCCAATTTTTTTTAAGAATAGAAGAAATAACGAAATACAAGAGGAATATGTACCAAGTGGTAAAATACTAAGTTGGTTCTACAATAAGCCTCTTGGGAAAGTATCTCTTCACTTACTGATGAAAAGAAAACTTGTTTCTTCATTAGGGGGTTGGTATATGAATAGTCGCTTATCAAAAGGACTAATTACAAAATTCATTCAGCGAAATAATATTGATCTTTCAATCTATCAGATCAAAGACAGTAGTGCATATCAAAATTTCAATGATTTCTTTTACCGTAAAATTGAAGTTTCAAAAAGACCTATAGGTGATGCTTTCGTCTCCCCTTCTGATGGGAAAATACTTGCATTTCAGTCGATGACCGATGTGGCTTCGTTCTTTATAAAAGGCTCTCAATTTACCATCTCAAGTTTTTTAAAAAACAATCATCTGGCAAAAAAATATGCCGATGGCGCTATGATAATTGTTCGCTTGGCTCCTGCCGATTATCACCGTTTCCATTTTCCTGCAGATGGTCTCATCTCAAAATCAAAACTGATTAAAGGAAAATACTTTTCAGTTTCCCCTTTAGCTTTAAGACAGAGTTTGCAGATTTTTTGTCAGAACACAAGGGTTTATAGCACATTACAAACGGATGATTATGGCGATGTAATCATCTCTGAAGTGGGTGCCAGCATGGTTGGAAGTATTCTTCAAACCTATCAGGCCAATACAACAGTGAAAAAGGGGAGTGAAAAAGGTTATTTTGCATTTGGAGGATCAACCATCGTCTTATTTTTCGAAAAAGGTAAAGTAAAAATAGATCAGGATTTGTTGGATAATACCCATAGTGGATTAGAAACAACAGTTAAAATGGGGGAAAATATCGCCAGTTAAAAACGTCCAATTTATATTTTCTTAAATCCTGAGAATAATTCTAAAGATTGATTTCACATCTTAACCCATAAAAGATAAAAGCCTTTCGGATAAAACTGCAAAAATCATAAAATCAAACTGATTATAATTTATATATTTAGGGTTACTAACCTAAATATCACCCTATATGATTCAGTTATTAAGAAAGACGGTTCTCCCCCTACTCCTTCTGGTCTCATTTTATAATTTTAAAAGTTTTGCCGATCAAACGAATCCCTTTTCGGTTGAATATCCTTCTATCATTGTCGCAAAGGTTAAACAAACCATCACGATTAAAACCAATGCCAGTTTCATTGATCAAATAAAATCAGATCAACTTCAAATTCTCATTAATGGGAATAACACGACATACGAAATAGAGGATTCGAACCTAAAACTAAAATACAAGTTCACTCAAAAAGAAGTCGTCCAGATTCAAATTGGTGAATTTGCTGATACTATTGAGATAAATCCTATCCCACTATGGCTCTCCATACTGCCACCTCTCATCGCTATTTTAATGGCACTCTTTTTTAAAGAAGTCTTATTAGCCCTGTTTATTGGCCTATTCACCGGAACACTTATCATTTATTCCTATAAAGGTACTTCCATATTCATCGCATTCTTCAAGGCAATATTTGCCATTTCAGATACTTATGTCATCAATTCAGTACATGATTCAGGCCACATTTCAATTATCGTGTTTTCCATGCTGATTGGTTCTATGGTCACTCTCATTTCGAGAAATGGTGGCATGCAGGGTATCGTAAATATTTTATCACGCTTTGCAAACACAGCCAAATCAGGGCAACTGGTTACGTGGTTTCTAGGTGTTCTGATTTTTTTCGATGATTATGCCAATACTCTTGTTGTGGGAAATACAATGCGCCCTGTTACTGATAGGCTAAAGGTCTCCAGAGAAAAACTTGCATATATCGTAGACTCAACGGCTGCTCCTGTGGCTTCTGTGGCTATGATTACAACCTGGATAGGTATTGAATTGAGCTATATCCAGTCAGCAACCGTACAAATTAACGTGAGCGAAAGTCCTTACAGTATTTTCTTGAATTCTCTTCCCAGTCGATTTTATCCTTTTTTCACCTTGATCTTTATGCTCTTCCTTATATATAAAGGTAAAGATTATGGACCAATGTATAAGGCAGAAAAATTAGCTCGACAAAATCATATAAGTAGTCAGGATTCGAATATTCAAAGCTCTAATGGTGATAATGAATTGGAAATGGCCGCAGATATCACCCCTAAATGGTATAATGCAGGAATTCCAATTCTTATAGTCATATTAGGAACTTTAGCTGGCTTATTATATACAGGATGGGATGCCAGTGTATGGGCAGATACCAGTTTGGGATTTGGCAAAAAACTATCACATGTAATCGGAGCTTCTGACTCCTACTCGGCTCTTCTTTGGTCGTCATTATCTGCTGTATTAGCAGCTGTAGCCTTAACTCTTGGACAAAAAATCATGAGCTTGCAGGAAACCAGTGATAGCTTACTTAAAGGATTTAAAACCATGCTCACCGCCATACTTATCCTGATTTTGGCCTGGGCTTTAGCCGACATTACCAAAGACTTGCATACAGCTGATTTTATCTCAAACATACTTATTTCTGTCAACATTGCACCACAACTTTTACCCGCACTCACCTTTGTTCTTGCGGCAGTCATTGCTTTCTCAACAGGTTCATCCTGGGGAACCATGGCCATACTCTACCCTCTAATCTTACCCGCGTCCTGGCATCTAAGCCATAGTTTTGGTATGATCGATATGGAGTCGATGAACATCTTCTATATCACCGTTTCTGCGATACTTGCAGGATCAGTTCTAGGTGATCACTGCTCGCCAATATCTGATACGACTATTCTCAGTTCTTTGGCCAGTTCCTGTAATCATATCGAGCACGTCAGAACCCAATTGCCCTATGCCTTAACCGTTGGTGCTGTTTCCATATTTGTCGGGCTAATTCCGGCTGCTTATGGTGTTCCTTATTGGATTATTTTCCCAGTTGGCATACTCAGCCTATACCTTATTGTCCATTTCTTTGGAAAAAAAGTTGAAAATAAATAGTCAATACGAACATCAAACTTATCTTTGCAGATCATAAAATTAACACAACTGTAAAGTATAAAATTGATATCTAATATGACTAAAATTAAACTTCTATTATTAATATTTATAGTACTTGAATGTGTCTCTTGCGATAATAAAAACAATACTCTTCAAGGCAATTGGATACAAGCTGGATCATTTGAAGGAGAACCCAGGAGCGGAGCAGTTAGCTTCACGATTGGTGATGATGCCTATATAGGAACTGGTTACCGAAAAATTAGAAATTATGATGAAACTGAAGATGAACACTGTTTAAAAAGTTTTTACAAATATAATCTGAAAAATGGATGGATGAAAATTGCTGATTTCCCGGGAAAAGCCAGGCATGAAGCTGTTGCTTTTTCAATTAATGGAAAGGGATACGTAGGAACAGGTGTTGATATTGATGGGAACCGATTAAAAGATTTCTATGAATATGATCCTGAAACAAATACATGGAAAGAAGCTCCAGAGTTTATTGGTGGAGCGAGACAGGGAGCTATTGCCTTTTCAATAAATAATATTGGCTATGTGGGAACAGGATACGGTGTTTTAGATGGTGAAGATGAAAATTATTTAAAAAATTTTTTCAAATTTGAGAGTGGAGAATGGACAGATTTAGGTTTGTACCCCGGTGAAAAAACAGCTTACTCAACAAGTTTCGTCATCGACAACAAAGCTTATCTTGTTAGTGGGCATGGTAGCCTCGACGATGTATGGGAATTTGATCCTTCCGTATCATCTGTTAAGTATGAGTGTTGGTCCCACAAAAAAGATTTAGATACTTATAAGCAATTTGACGATATGCTTAGAAGTAATGCTGTATCGTTTGTTATTGATAAGAAGGGTTATTTAGCAACAGGAAGAATTGTACCATACCAAAGAACCGTTTGGGAATATGATTCAGAGACTGACAAATGGATAGAAAAAACAGGCTTGGAAATGGAAATACACTCAAGAGAAAATGCTGTAGGCTTCAGTATAAATAATAGAGGTTTTATAGCAACTGGGAATGTTGGTGATTATTATCTTGATGACATGTGGGAGTTTAACCCAATCATGGATAAAACAAATCGAGATAATTAGTTATATACTACTAAAAATTCATTCACAATAAAAAATGCTCGAAGCATATGCTTCGAGCGTTTTTATATCTAACAATTATTCTATGATCTTAGTCTTCTAAGAAGTTCGGGTACATATAATCTGTAGCTGGTACAAAAGTTTCTTTAATTGTACGTGGAGAAACCCAACGCAATAGGTTAATCATTGAACCTGCCTTATCGTTGGTTCCAGAACCTCTACCACCACCAAATGGCTGCTGTCCTACAACGGCACCAGTTGGCTTGTCGTTGATATAGAAGTTACCAGCTGTATGTGTTAAACGCTTCACCAATTTCTCAATAGCATAACGACAGTCAGCAAAGATAGCACCGGTAAGCGCATACATTGAACCTTTATCCAGGATATCAAGAGTCTCGTCTACTTTATCATCTTCGTATACATAAATAGTAAGAACAGGACCGAATAGCTCTTCTTCCATTGTAATATAGTCATGCTTCTTGGCACGAATAATAGTTGGAGCGATGAAATAACCAACAGACTTGTCGTAAGTACCACCTGCAACAATTTCAGCGTCTGGAGAAGCTTTAGCTGCATCAATAGCAGAGGCCAATTTATCAAAAGAAGCTTCGTCAATCACTGCATTTACAAAGTTTGTGAAATCTTCAGTTCCACCCATCTTAATTTTCTTAAGATCTTCGTGTACATATGCCATTACCTCGTCATATTTGCTTGCAGGAATAAAAGCACGTGAAGCTGCAGAACATTTTTGTCCTTGATATTCGAAAGCACCACGAGTGATTGCTGTAGCAACTTCCTTAGCTGGAGCACTTGGATGCATAAAGATATAATCCTTACCACCTGTTTCACCTACAATACGTGGGTACGACTTGAATTTGTGAATATTATTTCCAATGTTCTTCCAAATATCCTGGAATACACCTGTAGAACCAGTAAAATGGATACCTGCGAAGTCTGGTGATGAAAATAATACTTCAGAAGCTGCAGGACCTGATACATAAACCAAGTTGATTACACCAGCAGGAACACCCGCTTTTTGGAACACTTCCATAAGAACCTGAGCTGAATAAACAGCTGTTTTTGATGGCTTCCAAACAATACAGTTACCCATCATAGCAGGTGCTGATGGTAAATTACCTGCAATTGCAGTAAAGTTAAAAGGCGTCAATGCAAATACAAATCCTTCCAATGGACGTTGCTCAACACGATTCCAAATTCCTTTTGAAGATACAGGCTGTTGCTTGTAAATATCAGTCATATACTGAACGTTGAAACGCAAGAAATCAGCAATCTCACAAGCAGAATCAATTTCAGCCTGGAATGCATTTTTCGATTGGCCCAACATAGTAGCTGCATTCAATTTCTGACGGTAAGGTCCTGAAATCAATTCAGCAGCTTTCAGGAAAATTGAAGCACGATGCTCCCAAGCCATAGCTTCCCAAGCTGGTTTTGCAGCCAATGCAGCATCAATAGCCATTTGGATATGTTCTTTACCACCCTGATGATAGTGTCCTAATACATGCTGATGATCGTGTGGAGGCGTCATCGCAAATAAGTTTCCTGTGCGAACCTCTTCGCCACCGATGTACATTGGCACATCAATTTGTTTTGAACGCATCTCTTTGATGGTTGCTTGTAATTCTGCTCTCTCAGGTGAACCTGGAGCATATGATAAAATAGGTTCGTTTACTGCGGTCGGAACGTTGTATATACCTTTTGGCATGATAATTTAATTTTAGGGTTATTGTCTAATCTTTTTCACTCTGAACAAATGTAAAAAATTTGAGACGCTATTAATATGAGTTATGTCATGATTGAGATCTCGAATAATGAACAAAAGATAGGCTAATATCAGATTAAAACAGCAAGCACCTCTTTGCTTCGAATTAAAAGGACAATACCCGATTTTAGTTTTGAACCAGAAGTTAATTTATTTTTCCGACATCCTAAAATCTAAATTTGAAATAGAAAATTGAAACCAGGCTTGTCCCTCCATCAATAAAAATTCTATCAGCTTATAGAAAAGAATGAACACCTTTAAGCGCTTTCGATTTTGAGAAGCAAATCCTTTTTGTTTAATTTGATTATTATTTAAAATCAATCTAGTTAAAAAACAATATGGAAGACGTTAAATCACCTTGTATACAAATATGTCGTGCCGACTCTAATGGCGTTTGTTTTGGTTGCAGAAGAACCAATGAAGAAATTGGAGACTGGTCATTATATACCAATGAGCAAAAAAAAGAAGTTTTAGATAAAGCAAGCAAAAGACGAAATGCACCCGATACACAATCAGGTGGGTTTTTCAGATAAATAAATGGAAACGAAATCCTTTTTACAAAAAGCAAAGGCTACTCATGATCGAGTAGCCTTTGTAGTTCTATTAAGTCTGACTTATTAAAAGCATCTAATTCTCTAAAGTTGTCAGCTCGTGATATTTTGTTGATTGCATTCCTAAAGTTTCTAGCAAAGCCTGATCTTCATTCACCTCAACGTTTCCTACCGTTAAAAGCTTATCGCCAAAGAAAATGGAATTGGCTCCTGCCAAAAAGCAAAGCGCTTGTCCTTCTCTACTATAATGAGTTCGTCCGGCAGCAAAGGCCACAACCGTTTTAGGCATTAAAATTCGGGCAGTCGCAACAGCACGCACCATTTCGAAAATATCAATCACGTCTTTACCATAAAAAGGGGTTCCTTCAACAGGCACAAGCGAGTTTAAAGGCACATTATAAGGGTGTTGATCCTGATTGGCAAGTGTTCTGAGCATTTCAATTCGATCCTCATCATCCTCACCCATTCCAAGAATACCGCCTGAACAATACGAAATACCTGCTTCTTGCAAGTTGGCTAGAGTCTCCAATCGTTCAGCATAGGTTCGGGTTGTTGTAATACTAGGGTAATGGCGCTCCGATGTATCCAAATTGTGGTTCACGGCAGTGATACCTAAATCAGCCAGTTTCTTAGCCTTTTCTTTATTAATCATCCCCATGGTACAACACACTTCCAAACCAAGTTTCTTAACTTCTGTAATCATTTCAGCCATTTCGTTAAAACGGTCATCACGATTTCCATCGCGGCCAGCTGAACTTAAGCATACTCGTTTCACACCATTGGCCTTAGCCACTTTAGCATCTTCAATTACTTGTTCCAAACTCAATTTCTCCGGCTTCACATGGGTATTGTATCGAGCTGATTGTGCACAATACTTACAATCCTGAGAACAAGCTCCGGTACGAACCGAAATCAGGGTATTCATATTCATCTTTGATGAATCGTGGTATTTACGGTGGATGTTAGAGGCACGGTTGACCAAGTCTAACAAAGGAAGGTTGTAAATTTCTTTGACCTCTTCGTGGGTCCAATTGTTTCTAATATCAGTCATGATTCAATTCTTTTTTCGGTTAGTAATTAAATTTGTGGTGGGATTTACAGACGAAGAAAAGAACGGAACAGACTGTCTCTGATACTTCTTTCGTTCACCAATTGATTTGCTTTCCGTATTACAGATCATATTCTGTACTAATACCAAAGCGTCACCATCAGGATCATCTTCATCACATTTATCTCCACCTTTCTGAGGTTCGTACATAAAACCCAAAACACCAGCTTCTTGACTTGGAGTCATTAAATTGTAGCTTGCAGACAAACAGGCGATTTTAATCTCCTGATTCATACTTGCAAATGCCGCATACGATTTTCTGCTCCAGTGTTTAAAAACCTGTAGTTCCTGATTTCGACCTCTTTGTAGGTTGTCAGTAAACATGGATTAAAATTTATTTAGATATAAAAATTATAAGCTTAAACTTCTGAATAAACTCATTTATAAGCCATAATAAGCAGCCAAAGGTATTATTTTTTCAATTCTTTTCCCAACACCCAAAACCAGATAGCGACAAAAACACAAATCATGAAAGACTCGGCTTCTATTTGTTATCTTTTAAACACATATATTGCTATTTTTGCGAACTGAACTTGTGAGCTCAGTAAGAACATTTAGTCTCAGCTCACATCATTATATCTCAAAGCAATGAAAAAGTTAAAGTCGATCATGTTTGTGGGTACCGGTTCCGATGTGGGTAAAAGCATCGTCAACACTGGTTTTTGTCGTATTTTCAAACAAGATGGTTACACGCCAGCTCCCTTTAAGGCCCAAAATATGTCCTTAAATAGCTTTGCCACCCCTGAAGGTTTCGAAATAGGTCGAGCACAAGCTGTACAAGCCGAGGCATGCCAACTGGCTTGTCACACCGACATGAATCCAATTTTGCTTAAGCCTACTAATGATAAGAGCTCTCAGGTCGTTTTAAATGGAAAACCTGTGGGCACACAAACGGCTACCGAATATTTCATGGGTAATAACAAAGCCGCCTTGTTTAATGAAGCCATTGGTGCATTCCGTCGCCTTGAACAGAAATACAATCCGATTGTTTTAGAAGGAGCCGGAAGCATTTCAGAACTGAATTTGAAATCAAGAGATATCACCAACATGCGCATGGCCGTTGAAACCGATGCTGTAACCTATCTGGTTGCCGATATTGACAGAGGCGGTGTATTTGCAAGCGTATTTGGAAGCATTCACCTTTTGGATGAAGTCGAAAGAAAACAGATAAAAGGCATTCTCATCAATAAGTTCAGAGGCGACATCAAACTCTTTGAAGAAGGACGTACCATTCTGGAAGAATTAACCGGTGTTCCTGTCATTGGGGTTTTGCCTTATTTTAGAGATATTCATATTGAAGAAGAGGATTCTGTTAGCTTGGAGGATAAATTTAAAGAATCGCACTCAAGCTTAATTAATATCGCTGTCATTCGTCTGCCACGCATGGCAAACTTCACCGATTTCTCGGTATTGGAATACGACCCTCGTGTTCATCTTTATTATACAGATCGCCCTACTGAGATTGAAAAAGCAGATATAGTTATCATTCCTGGTAGTAAAAATACGATTTCAGATTTAGCACATCTTCGTAAAATTGGAATTGCCAGCTCGATTGTTAAAGCACAAAAAGACGGTAAAAAAGTCATTGGTATTTGTGGCGGCTACCAAATGATGGGAGAAACCATTAGCGATCCTCAGGGCATTGAGGGAGATTTACCTCTGATTTCCGGCTTGGGCTTATTGCCAATCAATACCGTTATTGAAAATGAAAAAGTAACCGAACAATGTCATTTTAAATTCAAAGACTACGCTGATGTTTGTTCCGGATATGAAATTCATATGGGACAAACAAGCTTAAAACATCCTGAAAATTATCTGAATAAATTAAGCCAGGGTAAAGAAGATGGCTATTATTTAAACGAAAAATGTTGGGGCTCATATATCCATGGAATACTCGATAATTCAGTTGTGATTCAAGATCTTTTGGAAGGTTTCAATACCGAAGATATCAACTTCGATTACAATCAATTTAAAGAGGAACAATACAATAAGTTAGCCGATGCCATCCGTGAAAATGTTAACATGGATCTGGTCTATCAACATCTTAGCGAATAAATCCAATTCAGTTGTGCACATCTTTCTTTACCGAAAGACATTTATACCATTATCGTCACGAACATGCTTACTCATTCAAACCGCTACATCATTACAGGGGGACCTGGTTCCGGTAAATCAAGTCTTCTGGCTGCTCTTATTGATAAATCCTATCAAGGTTTTGAAGAAATATCAAGAATCATTATCCGCGAGCAGCATGAGACAGGTGGGGATATGGTACCTTGGCAAAACTTGGCTGCTTTTGCCGAATTGTGCTATGAACGTATGAGTGCTCAGTTGGATGAATGCAAATCAAATTGCACTTGCTTTTACGATCGTGGACTTCCGGATATTATTGCCTATGTCAGACGTGGCGGCTTAAGCGTTCCTGATAAATACTTCGAAAAAGCCCAATCGTACAATAGAACCGTGTTTCTGGCTCCACCCTGGCAGGAAATTTTCGTTAACGACAGCGAACGCCCGGAATCTTTCGAAGATTCCATGGAAATTTACAAATTCTTAAAGTCAACATATGAAGAATTAGGGTTTTCCATTGTTGAACTTCCAAAAGTTTCCATCGAAGAAAGAGTTCATTTTATTGAAAATATCCTGAAAGCATAAGAAGAAAAATACCTCCTTAATTATTCTTCCAATGATTCTTTCAGGGCTTTGTAAACAGCTTTAGCCAGCAATTCACCAAAAAGGACATGTTTGCCACAATATTCAACTTTGGGACCTGTTCCGCATGCAATCGCGCAAGAATCAGTCCCTGTGCCAGTGGCTATTTCACCACTCACCGGACTTTTAACACCCAAATCCTGCAAACAAGCTGACTTCGCTTCAGTTGCCATCATAATGCATTCGACCATGCTGTTCTCCGAAAGACTCGCATTGGTCAAAAGAATCATATTAATCGTCCCCACTTTTTCACAAGCTTCATTCATAAACTGGTAATCGGCTTTATCACCCGCACGTCGGGCATTTGAAACACCTGATGTCAAAAAAACCTCAATCCAAATCCCCTGTTCTTCCAGCTTAACTCTTCTGAACGAAGTCATTAATGCGGCTGTCATCATACCAACCGTGAGCCCCTGCCAATCATTTTTATCAGCGATTTTTAAAAGCGTGATATTGGGTTTCTCAAACTCCGTTTTTTCACCCAGAAAATTGGCATCAACCTTTGAATTGAAAAAATGATCTGCCCTGCAAAATCCACCATTTAAAACAGCCGAACTCAGCATATTTACCGGCTCGGCAAATTCCAAATGAAAAAATTGATTGTTTATATCAAACGTGTAATTCATGAATTCAATTAATCCTTTGCGCCCTGCTGAAAAGCAAATGCCACGGCTGCGTTATACTTCTTAATGCTTCCTGCTTTCTTTATGGCTTTATAAACCTTTCTTTCATTATTGAAATTAGAAGCAAAATATTCCCAAATCGGTTTTAGTTTCGATAAGATTTGTGTGTCTCCGCTTAAATACGAATCGTAAGAATCATAAATCTCACCGTGTATTTTCTCCAACAAATCGAGACGTTCCTGGCTTGAAGAAATATCCTCCCCTTTTATTTTTTTAGCTAAAAAAACATCTTTCAAAAGGCCTCTTCCAATCATGATTGACTCCAGACTTGGAAATTGTTCCAAACACCTCTGAAAATCTTCCAAGCTGTTTATATCGCCATTGTAAGTTATTGGGTGTTTAGACAAAACCATAGCCTGTTCAAAAGCTTTCAAATCAACTTCCCCTTTATACAATTGTTTACCCAGTCGGGGATGAACGATAATTTCAGCGATTTTAAACTGGTTTAAAACCGATAAAACAGCACCCAATTCGTCACTTGAATCATATCCAATACGCATCTTCACGGATAATTCAATCCGATCGTCGAGCCCTCCTGACAAAATCTCTTCAATTAAATCGGGAAAAGGCAATAATCCCGAACCCTTCTTCTTTTTGACAAGCATCGGAAAAGGGCAACCTAAGTTCCAATTCATCTTTTTATAGCCCAAATCAATCAAATAATCGCGAAAGAAGATGAACTCCTTAAGGCTATTTCCTATAAATTGGGGAACAAGATTCTCTTCCACATTGGGCTCAACTTCTCTGCGGTGTGAAGTTCTTAATTCGTCCCCTTTTTGTAAAACAAGAAAAGGGGTATAGAACTGATCTATTCCCCCTATATATTTTGCAAATGCTCTACGAAATACCAGATCAGTAAATCCCTGTAGAGGTGCTAATGCTATTTTCATGTAGTTATAATTTGATTTTCATTTGTCACATATCAGTCATACTAATAGGCATTTCCGTAAATGCTCAACACATTAATATGCTACGTTTCATAATGAAATACTAAAATCGAATTTAACGCCCAAAACTTAGAACGCTTAACAATTGCTTGCGATGGCGATAATATGAAAGCCCATCTTCTGTAGCAATACTTTTTACAAAGCTATCAATCATGGTGTTGTAAATGGTTCCAAATTTGAAACGATCCGGCGGATAAAGTTCGGGATTATGCATATCTTCCAAACGAGACAAATACATACGTCCTACAATCTCCGGACTCAAATCCTCACGATACATACCTTGTGCAATCCCTTTTTGAACATTGATCTGAATTTTCTCAAAAATAAAGTTCATTCTCAGCTCCATGTGTTTTTTATAGATCTCAGGGAAATACTTCTCAAATTCCATTGTAACTGAAGGCGATACATTCACAAAGCGCTCATTTATCTCCTGACTCACAATAAACAGAATATCAATAGCATTCTGACCTTCAAAATCATATTCTAAGAAAATCTGACTAAAGCTATCTCTCTCAAATTCCAATACTTTCTCAACCAACTCTTCCTTGGTTTGGACAAATTTTATTAGCTCATCTTTATCAATACCAGCTGATTCCAACTTTTCCAACGAAATATTCCCCATGCCTTCCTGCATAAGAAATTTTCTAACCTTTTCTATAATCTGAATAAAAGCCTTTTCCATAAAACTATGATATTAAAAATTTGAAGCTCAAGATCACAAATTACCTACAATACCCCACTTTTCAAACACAAATGAAATCTATACCTCTTGTAGGCATAAAATTAATTCTTTTTTCTTCAAGTAAATATTAAAACAAGCTTATATTTAGTTTCAAATTATAAAATTAAAACTTATGGAAAAAATATATACCCGCAGAGGTGATAGCGGAGAAACAAGCTTATCGGGAGGAATTCGGGTTGCAAAAGATTCTCCTAAAATTGAATGTAACGGAAATATTGATGAAGCCAATTCAACGATTGGACTCTTAAGAGTCAAATTAGGAGAAAATCACCCTTGGCAAATGAATTTATATCAAATTCAGAAAGATTTAATGCAAGTAATGGGTCACATTGCCCGGGCTGATTATTCAGTGCCTTATGATGCTTCAGAAGAACTTATAAATGGCTCACAATTTCAAGAAGAATGGATGAATCAATTGGAATTGCAAATGAAAAATCCTTCGGTTAATTTCTTACTCCCGGGAGGAAATGAAATTTCGGCACTTTGTCATGTTGTCCGCACACAAGTTCGTCGATCAGAAAGACGTTTAGCAACAGTAATCAGAGAAGAACCCATTGAAGACTATATTTCGGCTTATATGAATCGACTATCAGATTTATTTTTTATTCTTTCACGTGCAGAAATGAATAAAAACAATGTTGATGAAGAGGTTTGGCGTTCGTTTAGAAGAAACTGATAATAAGTTTCCCTATTTCAGAAATAAAAAATGCGATTGTAATTCAATCGCATTTTTCAATTTAAGACTCTAAATCTTAAAATTTATTTCTTCAATTCTTTTTCTATTACTTTTTTCATAGCAGAAAACTCCTCCTGATTAAACAATCGAGTCAGGAAAATAATCTTCCCTTCACGATTCAGAATCACATTTCGTGTGATACCACTATTCTTCATAGCATATTGCTCAAAAATTCGGCCCCCTTCATCCAAAGCAATTGGATAGGTAATACCTGTTGCGTCAATCAACTTCTGAGCCTTCTCAATGGGTTCATCACGGTCTAAGCCATAAAGAGCAAAATCCTTGTTTTTGTTTATCTGCCAAATTTCCTTCTCAATAAAAGGCATTTCCTTACGACACACACCACACCAGCTAGCTGTAAACTGAAGCATCACAACTTTCCCTTTTAAATCGGATAATTTGACTTGAGTGCCATCCATTAGGTTCATCTCGAAATCAGGAGCCATCTCCCCTACATTTACAATATAACCTCTATCTTCAGGCTCTTGAGCCATTCCGCTAATTACTATTCCCATAAGTAAGATAATCGCTGATATTAATTTTCTCATGTTTTCTTATTCTTTAAATCGATCGATTTTATTAGGGATGCAAATTAATAAGATTATTGATTCGTCAATATACTATTGGCGATTTTAACAAGTTCTTAAGAAATATCTGGTTTCGGTTCCAGAAATTTAAATAAAAAGAAAAGTAGATGATTTCATTTAGGGATATAAAAAAAGAGAAGCAATCACTTCTCTCTTTTTTGTCGGGGTGGCAGGATTCGAACCTGCGACCTCCTGCTCCCAAAGCAGGCGCGATAACCGGGCTACGCTACACCCCGAAATTTTCATTCCGGTATTTTATTACAAATTTATTCTCAAAAAAGAATAATTTAAAAAAAAAGTTAGAACTTCTCTTTTTGTCGGGGTGGCAGGATTCGAACCTGCGACCTCCTGCTCCCAAAGCAGGCGCGATAACCGGGCTACGCTACACCCCGAAATTTTCATTCCGGTTCTTTCAATAAAAAAGAAGTTTTTCAACTTCTCTAATTTTCTCGGTGTCGGGGTGGCAGGATTCGAACCTGCGACCTCCTGCTCCCAAAGCAGGCGCGATAACCGGGCTACGCTACACCCCGAGAAATTAGTTTCAATACTTGCGATAAAAAAAGAGAAGTTCTTCAACTTCTCTGGAATTTTCGGTGTCGGGGTGGCAGGATTCGAACCTGCGACCTCCTGCTCCCAAAGCAGGCGCGATAACCGGGCTACGCTACACCCCGAAAAAGAGCGGAGAGAGGGGGATTCGAACCCCCGGTACCGATTACTCAGTACGTCAGTTTAGCAAACTGGTGGTTTCAGCCACTCACCCATCTCTCCTGATTGCGGAAGCAAAAGTAGGCAAAATTTTGATCTGTGCAAATTTTATTTTCCCTCAAATTGAAATATTCTCACAAGACAAATTATAGTAAATTATAAATCAATGAGATTCGAGAATAAAAAAAATTACATTTTTTTCAAAAAAAAAGCTGGACATGTTCAAATAACAGATCCAGCTTGATTTTTGATCTTAAAATAAGTTTATTTTTTCTTATCCTTAGGTGAAGGTTTTGCAATATTTTCGCGCATCGAAGTATCCGCTTCAATATTTTTCATGCGATAATAATCCATAACACCTAAATGTCCACTTCTAAAAGCATCAGCCATCGCTTTGGGGACTTCAGCTTCGGCTTCGATTACTCTGGCACGCATTTCCTGCGCAAGGGCTTTATTTTCCTGTTCAGTAGCAACGGCCATAGCCCTACGCTCCTCGGCTTTTGCCTGAGCAATTTTTAAATCTGCTTCAGCTTGATCCGTTTGTAGAACAGCTCCAATATTTTTTCCTATGTCAATATCAGCGATATCAATTGATAGGATTTCAAAAGCAGTTCCAGCATCCAACCCTTTTTCTAATACAACCCGGGAAATAAAATCCGGATTCTCAAGCACCGTTTTATGTGATTCGGATGAACCAATTGAAGAGACAATCCCTTCACCCACACGGGCTAAAACCGTTTCTTCTCCGGCTCCTCCAACCAACTGACGAATATTCGCACGCAAGGTAACCCTTGCCTTTGCGATCAACTGAATACCATCTTTCGATACAGCTGTCACAGGTGGTGTGTTAATAACTTTAGGAATAACACTCATCTGAACGGCTTCGTATACATCGCGACCTGCAAGATCAATTGCAGTGGCCATTTTAAAAGTCAGATCGATATTTGCTTTTGAGGCAGAAACCAATGCATGAGTCACTTGCTCAACATGGCCTCCGGCTAAAAAGTGAGCCTCCAGATCATTTCTTCCAAGATGCAAACCAGCCTTGTGAGCCTCAATCATTGCACGGACAATAACGTTAGGTGGCACACGACGCCAACGCATAAATACAAGTTGAATCAATGATATTCGAACCCCGGATAAAAGGGCTGAAAACCAAAGAGCAACCGGAATAAAAAAGAACAGGATGTAGATACCTACTCCTATCGCAACGATTAATAATATTAATGCTCCAATTTCCATTTAATTTATTTTATAGGTTTTACAACAATAATTTTATCTACTATTTTGATCACTTCAACAGGTGTTTTTTCATCAACATAAGAACCGGTAGATTTAGCTTCAACAATATGATTATTAATTCGGACTTGTCCCATTGGAGCTAGTCGTGATAAACAGATTCCCTTATCTCCTACCTGAACCAAATTATCATCTAATTTTTCAACCGTTGAATCAATCTCTGTTTTCAACATGATTTTATTCCATGTTCCCGATTTTAAAGCCAACCATAAGGTCAGCAAACTAAAAACAACAGCACCCAAAACGGTCAGATGCCCGATTGTACTGCCATAATGATGATAAGACAAATAAATGCCTCCCAACATCATTACAATAGCACCAATACCTGCAATCGTAATCCCAGGCAATACAAAAAATTCTAAAAGTAAAAGGACAACTCCAAAAACAATTAGGAGAATAATAATAAATATTGTCATTTAATATGCTGTTTTATTCGTTTCAACACTAATCGTTAGTCCCCTGTTTTCCAATTGCTTTTGCAATACAGACAAATCACTTAAACGTCCAACTTTCACTTCGCTCTTTCCCTTATAATGGGTCAGATATGCACATTGCTCAGCCTGATCAGAAGTATGACCGCAAACTTCCATCAAAGTTTCAACCACATAATCGAAACTATGTATATTATCATTGTGCAAACAAAGTACATGTTCAGGATCTTTCATCTTACCTATTCGACTAAACGTATAGCATCTTGTATTGAGATTCTTTTATTTCCAGTGTAAGCTACAGTAAAAACATCATTAAATCCAGCTTCATGCAGTTTTTTCTTAAGTGCAGCTGCATCGGCGATTGAATCGAAATGACCAATTGTACAAACCGTTTTACCATTCGCCTGTTGATCTGCCGAAGTCCCAAAGGCTCGGTATTTTTCCATTAATAAACTCACCTTTTCAGGTACACCATTTGCAAATACTCCAATTTGAACTCGAAAATTAATCCCTCCCACTAAATCTTCCTTAGCAAGGGGTTTCTTTTCAATTTTCACTTCGGGTTTTTCTTCACTTACGGTTGCATTAGACTTTTCGGTTTGATTGATACCTGTCTGAAGAGAAATTCTTTTCAGCCCACTGTATGCAACAGTAAAAGCATCCTTATAGCCAGCCTCATGTAATTTCTTTTTCAAACTACTAACATCAGCAATTGATTTAAACCGACCAATTGTACAGACTATTTTACCATCAGATCGTTTTTCATAAAATGATCCGAAAGCCTTATATTTTTCCATCGTTGTATTCAATTCTTCAGGAATTTCCCCTGCAAAAACACCAATCTGAACACGATAACTAACCTCACCAGATGCCTCGCTCGCATATTGTGGCTCAGAACTTACTGGTGGAGTAATCGAAACCGGATCAGTAACAGCCATCGCTTCCTTCAAACTTGTTCGAATCCCATTCTTATAAACCACGATAAAAGCAGCTGGGAAAACAGATTTAATTTGAGATTTATATTGACTAGCCTTAGCATAGGTCCGATAGGATCCTGTTAAATATCTAAAAGATTTTCCCCCATCCACAATTTCTTCCTTAATGAATCCCATGCCCTTATAAAAATCATTGCCAGGTCTCTTGTCAAAAACAGCAACCTGATAACAATATTCGTACTCATAATCCAGATAACTTCCCTCATCTTCTTCCTGCGAACTAATTTCCAATGCTTTGCTTTCCGAATTATCAGACTTTACAACTTTAACAGGTTCTTTTATCTCAACTACTTTTTTTACATCTTCATACTCAGGCACGGCTGTTTCGTGAGTTGCAGCCAATATAAGATTTGGGGCATCTCCTAAGTTTTGTTCCAAAGCCAAGGCATGTTTGGCTTTTTGTGCAGCATTTCTTTTTAGCTCTTCAGCTCTTTGTTCCAAGTCATGAACTCTACGCTTAAACAAATCTTTATCAACCCCGGAATAAACAGCTTGCTTTGTATATAACAGATTAACCTCGCGCGATAAACTGTCGCTATTAAACTGATCATTTTTAGCTATAATAAACAATTCTTTTGCCTGATCAGAATTAAATTCAGATAATTTGTGATAAACCTTATCCTTGCTTATCCTGAAATTAAAAAACGGAAAATTATTGGGAGTATATTTTCTTGTGTAGCGTATTCCTGTAGAATCTTTTGCAATAGAATGACGACGAATTAATGAAGTCGAACGCTCCGCGTTCTCTTTAAGAGTATCATCAATTTGTTTATCTGCCCGTTCAAAATTCACAAAAAACAAATCGGCATTATGCTTGGTTTTTATATTTTCAAATTTATCACCAACGGGGCAGGCATAAACAGAAAAGGAAAAAAACATCGATAGAATCAATAAATGAATACAAGCTCGATTCATAGCATTTATTTAATTACATTATAATCAACAAAATACCTCCTAAATACAAACTCAAAAGGCACAAATTACTATTTTGTAAGGTAACAATAATTTTTAAAAGAAAAATAAATATGCTCATAAGGATTAGCGACTTAGAAAATCCATATACTGCAAACGATAACATTTTTAATGATCAAAAAAACGAAACAACAAATCCATGTAAAATTAAAATTTCACCCCACCACACTCAGCATTGTAAACAAAAAACCCGCTGCCGGAATTGTGTTTCATTCACAAAACCTGCAGCGAGTTTAATATCTTAGTAGTCGTAACTCTTACTTCTTACCGTCTTTCAACCACTTATCCAACCAATTGAAATAAGTGCGTTGCCACAAGATTCCATTCTGCACCCCTAAAACCCAATGGTTCTCTTCAGGCAAATGCAGGAATTGAGCAGGAATACCTCTTAAACGAGCCGCATTAAACGCTTGCATACCTTGAGACTCAACTATACGAAAATCTTTTCCACCATGCACAACTAAAATTGGAGTATCCCAATTTTGAACAAATTTATGTGGTGAATTGGCATATGAACGCTGAGCAATTTTATTGTTCTTTTCCCAGAAAGCACCCCCAAGATCCCAATTTACAAACCACATTTCTTCAGTTTCTAAATATTGAGCTTCAAGATTGAACATCCCATCATGAGCAATAAAAGCTTTGAATCGCTTATTGTGATGACCCGCTAACCAGAAAGTAGAAAACCCACCATAAGATGCACCAACGCAACCCAAATGATCTTCATCAACAAAACTTTCTTTCTTGGCATCATCAATTGCGCTCAAGTAATCTTTCATATTTTGTCCACCATAATCACCTGATATCTGCTCGCACCACTCTTGTCCGAAACCTGGCAATCCTCTACGATTAGGTGCTACAATAATATAATCATTAGCAGCCATCATCTGAAAATTCCAACGGTAACTCCAAAACTGTGATACAGTTCCCTGTGGTCCACCCTGACAATACAACAAAGTTGGGTATTTTTTACTCGAGTCGAAATTAGGAGGGAAAATCATCCAAACCAACATTTGTTTATTGTCAGTGGTTTTAACCCAACGTTTTTCAACCTTACCCATCTTTAACTGATCAAGAATCTTCTTGTTTTCAAATGAAATCTCAGTAGCTTCACCATTCTTAGGATTTACTTTATAAATTTCAGCAGGTTTCGACATCGAAACTCGGGTTGCAAGCAGCTCATCTCCAACAACGAATACCGATTGATAATTGTGAACACCATCAGTCAATTTTGCAATTTTACCATCAGTTAGATTGATGTTGTAAATTTCATCAGTTGCATGCCAGTCTGAAATAAAGAATAGTGATTCTCCATTCTTAGCCCAAGCTAAATGACCCACATTCTGATCGAAATTTTCGGTATAATATTTCTTTTCACCTGTAGCGATATCCATTACAAACAGACGATTTTTGTCTGCCTCATAACCATCACGTTCCATACTTTCCCAAGCCATTTTTGATCCATCAGGAGAAAAAACAGGATTCATATCATACCCCATCATTCCTTCGGTCATATTGGTTGTTGTTTGCTTGGCAATATCATAAAAATAGATATCTGAATTGGTTGATTTTGCATATTCAACACCTGATTTTTTACGAGAAACATAGGCCAATGTTTTAGAATCCGGAGTCCAAACAACCTGCTCGTTTCCACCAAAAGGTTTCACCGGAGCCGACCATCTTTCACCTGGCATGATATCTTTTCCCTCAGTAATCTTTACCCCCTCTTTGTAGTCAGCTAAAAAAATATGAGTGTAAGTATCTACCCAATTGTCCCAATGGCGATAATTCATATCATTAATCACACGAGCATTAGCCAAAGGAAGATCAGGATACAAATCTTCAACTGACTTCTCAATACGAACTTCTTTCATATAATAAATCTTGCTCATATCAGGAGCATACTGAAAACCGCCAATACCACCTTCAATATCGGAAACCTGAATCGGGTTACTACCATCAGGATTCATTTCCCACATTTGCATGCTTCCGCTCTTCGAAGTCATGAACGCTATTTTTTTACCATCAGGACGCCAGGTTTCGCCATATTCATTTTTGTTTGTATTGGTCAATCGAACAGATGTACCTCCATCAACAGACAGCGTATACAAATCTCTGTAAGAACGATTTTCTTCCTTATTAAAGTAAGTTACGCCATACAAAACGTTTTTTTCATCCGGAGAAACAGTTACTCCTCCAATGCGCCCAAAAGACCATAAAACTTCAGGAGTCATGATATTAGAAGCCAACTTAGTATCTGGTGTACGGTAAGATGGCTTATCGGTTTCGTTTTTTTTATCACCAGTTGCCGCATCTTGACAAGACGACATCCCTGCGATCAATGCTAAACCAATTAATAAATGTTTATTTTTCATTATCAGCATTATTTGTTAGTGAGTTTTTAATTGCCACGTAAAATTAGAATAAAAAAAAGATTAATAAGTAAGTCAACCAATTTTCCACCTTCTCCATAGTATCAACTAAAAAAAGGCCCTCATCAGATGAGAACCTTTAAATATATCGTTTTAAGCCTAAGCATTATGGAAAATAATACCAAATTAGTTTTCCTTAGGCGCATTAATTGCTTCAACAATTTTAGCTTCCAACTCCTCGGCCAACTCCGGATTATCAATAATCAGGCGCTTCACAGCCTCACGACCTTGTCCTAATTTAGTTTCACCATACGAGAACCAAGAACCACTCTTCTTAATAATATTGTAGTCAACACCAAGATCGATAATCTCTCCGGTTTTAGAAACACCTTCACCATACATGATATCGAATTCTGCCTTACGAAATGGAGGGGCAACTTTATTCTTCACAACCTTCACTCGAGTATGATTACCTAAAATTTCTTCGCCATCTTTAATTTGTCCGATACGACGAATATCCAAACGTACTGAAGCATAAAACTTAAGGGCATTCCCCCCCGTTGTTGTCTCAGGATTACCAAACATCACACCAATTTTCTCACGCAACTGGTTGATGAACATACAAGTGGTGTTCGTTTTATTGATATTGGCAGTCAGCTTACGTAAAGCCTGCGACATCAAACGAGCCTGTAGTCCCATCTTTGACTCACCCATCTCACCTTCGATCTCGGCCTTAGGCGTCAATGCCGCTACCGAGTCAATCACGACTAAATCAATTGCTGAAGAACGAATTAACTGATCAGCAATTTCAAGAGCCTGCTCGCCATTGTCCGGTTGCGAAATCAATAAATTCTCAGTATCAACACCTAATTTCTCAGCATAAAAACGGTCAAAAGCATGCTCAGCATCGATAAAAGCAGCAATTCCACCAGCTTTCTGAACCTCGGCAATAGCATGAATTGCCAGCGTTGTTTTACCTGATGATTCCGGTCCGTATATTTCCACAATACGTCCCTGAGGATAACCACCTATACCCAATGCCATATTTAATGATAGAGACCCTGATGAAATAACCGGTAAATCAACGACAGCCTCATCTCCCATTCGCATGATAGCACCTTTACCATAGGTTTTATCAATTTTATCCATGGTTAACTGAAGCGCTTTCAGTTTCTCCTTATTAATCTCTGCAATATCTTTAGTTGCCATATTTTTATGTATTAAATTTTTATAAACTGGATTAAATCAATATAAATTCGATTAGAAGTCTATCCCAAGCTCCGTTAAAATCTGATTGGTATGATCTTTTGTTTTAACTTTCTTAAAAATCTTCTCAATCACACCATCAGGTGAAATAATAAAAGTTGTTCGCAAAACACCATCGTAAACTTTACCGTACAACTTTTTCTCCCCCCAAGCGCCATAAGCCTGAAGAATTTCTTTCTCAGTATCGGCAATCAAATTAAATGACAAGTTATATTTGGCAATAAATTTCTGATGTTTACCCGCCTCATCCGGACTCACACCCAACACTTCAAAGCCATGCTTGGTCAACTCATCGTAATTCTCATTCAAGTTACACGATTCGGCAGTACAACCAGGTGTATTATCTTTAGGATAAAAATAAAGGATTAATCGTTTTCCCTTAAAATCAGATAATTTGAGTGTCTTTCCATCCTGATTAACACCAGAAAAACTCGGAGCTTTATCCCCTTCTTTTAGTTCTATCATATTGAAAATTTGAGTTACAAATATACCATTTTAAATAGATAAGTCTTGAGTATTTATAGACAAGAATATAAAAAATCAAGTCACAAAAACTAGTCAAGAAGCTATACTTTTGACATTAGAAGAACAAAAGCTGCATGAAGATAAAGAAAATCATTAGGAATCATCAAATAAATATTAACAAACATTATACTAATCTTCTTAGTATCAGCTCAGAGAAATGTTGAAAAACAGAAAAGTTATTTCTAATTTGCAAACAATGTAATCCTAAATCTTTTGCTACATTTACGCTCGCAAATTAAGGTGAATCTTTTACACAAACACTAAATTTTTACAAGAATATGGCAACCGAAAAATTTGTTTCCCGTCACATTGGGCCTCGCAACGGCGATATTAAAACAATGTTGGAAACTGTTGGCGCATCTTCATTAGATGCCCTAATTGAAGAAACAATTCCTTCTGATATTCGTTTGACTGAAGCACTAGATCTTCCAGAAGCCCTAACTGAAAATGAATACTTAGCGAAAATTAAAAATATTGCTGCTAAAAATAAATTATTCAGAACCTTCATTGGTCAAGGATATTATGACACAATAACACCTCCTGTTGTTCTTCGTAACGTATTGGAAAATCCAGGATGGTATACCCCTTACACTCCCTATCAAGCTGAGGTTTCACAAGGTAGATTGGAAGCACTTCTAAACTTCCAAACAGTGGTTTTGGATCTTACTAAAATGGAATTAGCAAACAGTTCACTTCTTGATGAAGCCACTGCTGTTGGTGAAACCATGTATATGATGCATAGCCTACGTTCAAGAGCGAAGAAAAAAGCAGAAGCAAATACGCTTTTTGTAGACGAAAACATCTTTGCTCAAACATTAGACGTACTTGTTACCCGTTCAGAACCTCTTGGAATTGAACTTGTAGTAGGCGATTACAAAACATTTGAATTTACTGATGCTGTATTTGGAGCAATTATTCAGTACCCTGCTGCAAATGGTAGTGTTGAAGATTACACTGAATTCGTTGAAAGAGCACATGGTACTGAAGCATTGGTTGCAGTAGCTGCTGATTTAATGAGTTTAGCATTGCTAACTGCTCCTGGAGAGTGGGGAGCTGATATCGTTGTCGGTTCATCTCAGCGTTTTGGTATCCCTATGGGATATGGCGGACCTCACGCAGCTTTCTTAGCATGTCGTGAAGCCTACAAGCGTAATGTTCCTGGCCGTATCATTGGTGTCACCAAAGATGCTCAAGGCAACCTAGCTCTTCGTATGGCGCTTCAAACTCGTGAGCAACATATTAAGCGCGAAAAAGCAACTTCAAACATTTGTACTGCCCAAGCCCTATTGGCTACTATGGCTAGTTTCTATGCTGTTTATCACGGACAAAAAGGAATTAAGCGCATTGCAACACATATTCACGCTGCTGCCGGTTTCCTATCTGAAGGCTTAAAAGCTTTGGGTTACACTCAAAAAGTTGAAAATTTCTTCGATACACTTGAGGTTGTATTACCTGCAGGCGTTTCAATGGAAACTATCCGTACTGCGGCTCTTGAGAAAGAATTCAACTTCCGCTATATCAACGAAACAACTGTTGGTATTTCTACCGATGAGAAAATTAGCGATGCTGAATTAAACGCTATTCTAAATATTTTTGCTAAAGCTGCAAACAAAGCTGAAGTTGCAGAAACAGCAATGGAAGACAAGTTATATTTCGATTCGAAATTTGCTCGTACCAGCGAATACCTAACCTTAGATGTATTCAACCGCTACCATTCAGAAACAGCAATGATGCGTTACATCAAAAACCTTGAGAAAAAAGATATCGGACTTAATACTTCGATGATCTCTTTAGGTTCTTGTACCATGAAATTGAATGCTGCTGCTGAAATGTTACCAATCAGCTGGCCTGAATTTGGTGGACTTCACCCATTCATTCCAACAAATCAAGCTGAAGGTTATACACAAATCATCACAGAACTTGAGCAGTGGTTATCTACAATTACTGGATTTGCAGGTTGTACATTACAACCAAACTCTGGTGCTGCAGGTGAATATACAGGTTTAATGGTTATTCGTGAATACCATATTTCACGTGGTGAAGGTCACAGAAATGTTGTATTAATTCCAGCATCTGCTCACGGAACAAACCCTGCATCAGTAACAATGGCAGGTATGAAAGTCGTGGTTGTTGCTTGTGACGAAAAAGGTAATGTTCAGTTCGAAGACCTAAAAACAAAAGCTGAGAAGCATAAAGATAATTTATGTGCCTACATGATTACTTACCCTTCTACACACGGTGTGTTTGAAACAGGTATCAAAGAAATGATGAATTTGATCCACGAAAATGGTGGACAGGTTTATATGGATGGTGCCAATATGAACGCTCAGGTTGGATTAACAAACCCAGGTACTATTGGCGCAGATGTTTGCCACTTGAACCTGCATAAGACCTTTGCTATTCCTCACGGTGGTGGTGGACCTGGTATTGGCCCTATCGGTGTAGCTAAACACCTGGTTCAATTTTTACCTTCACACAAACTTGTGAAAACTGGTGGTGAAAATGCCATTACAGCTGTATCTGCTGCTCCATTTGGATCGGCTAGTGTATTGCCAATTACCTATGGTTATATCGCGATGTTGGGTGCTGCAGGATTAGAAGAAGTAACCAAAATGGCTATCCTAAATGCGAACTACCTTGCTTCATCATTCGAGAAACTTGGTTTCAAAATTCTTTACAAAGGCGATAAAGGACGTGTTGGACACGAAATGATTTTCGACTGTAGAGAATTTAATAAAACAGTTGGTATTACTGATGGTGATATTGCCAAACGTTTGATGGACTACGGTTTCCATGCACCGACTCTTTCTTTCCCGGTTCACGGAACACTAATGGTAGAACCTACCGAAAGTGAGCCATTGGAGGAACTAAATCGCTTTGTAGAAGCATTGGCTAAGATCAATGAAGAAATGAAAGAGATTGAAGATGGGGTTGCTGATGCTCAGGACAACGTTCTTAAGCATGCACCACATACGCATATGGTGTTAACTGCTGACGAGTGGAATCATTCATACTCTCGCAAGAAAGCAGCTTATCCATTGGAGTGGGTTGCTGAAAATAAATTCTGGCCATCCGTATCGCGTGTTGACGATGCATTTGGTGACAGAAACCTGATGTGTACTTGTGCACCTCTTGAAAACTATATTGACGAGCATGTTGAAGTAGAATAATTTCTACTCCTATACAATCAAATACCAGGAAGCCTCGAATCAATATTTCGAGGCTTCTTTTTTTATTATAAAAAGGCTAAACGGTTTACTTTTGGAGAATGTTTAAGTTTCTAAAAGAAAACAACAAAGCAAGCTTATTGATTTGTAAAAATAAATCCTTACTTTTGCCGAATTAATAGTTCAAACAAAAACAATTTAATTTTAAGTACTATGTATTTATCAGCAGAAAAAAAGCAAGAGCTTTTCGGAACATACGGAAAGTCTAATAAAGACACTGGGGCTGCAGAATCTCAGATCGCTTTATTTTCCTACCGTATCTCTCATTTAACTGAGCACCTTAAGAAAAATAGAAAAGATTACAGTACCCAACGTGCGCTGCAATTACTAGTAGGTAAACGAAGAAACCTATTGGATTACTTAAAAGCAAAAGATATCGAAAGATACCGTGCTATCATTAAAGCTTTAAATATTCGTCGATAATATTTATAATATTGGCAATCCTGAGAAATCAGGATTGCTTTTTTATTTAGGCACGGCAACATTTCGCCTTATCCAAATTATAAGTTTGAATAAAACTACAGAAAGATGAACGTAATCGAAAAAACAATTGAATTAGGTGATGGAAGGTCCATCACAATTGAAACAGGTAAGTTAGCCAAACAAGCTGATGGAGCTGTTGTAGTAAAAATGGGTAAGACCATGTTGTTAGCTACCGTAGTATCTGCCAAAAGCGCAAAGCAAGATGTTGACTTTATGCCTTTGTCTGTTGACTACAAAGAAAAATTTAGTGCACTAGGCCGTTTCCCTGGTGGATTTATGAAAAGAGAAGGTCGTCCTTCAGACTATGAAATTTTAGTATCACGTCTTGTGGACCGTGCTCTACGTCCACTATTCCCGGAAGATTACCATGCTGATACTTTCGTATCAATCAACCTAATCTCTGCGGATTCTGATATTTTACCAGATGCTCTTGCTGGTTTAGCTGCTTCTGCAGCTCTTGCAGTATCAGATATTCCATTTTTGGAACCTATTTCAGAAGTACGTGTAGGTCGTGTTGACGGTCAGATGATTATCAACCCAACTCGTACCGAATTAGAAGCTGCAGATCTTGATATGATCGTTGCTGCTACTATGGAAAATATTATGATGGTAGAAGGTGAGATGGATGAAGTTTCTGAAGCTGAAATGCTGGAAGCTATCAAATTCGCTCACGAAGCCATTAAGATTCAGTGTCAGGCTCAAATTGAGTTGACTGAAGCGGTTGGTAAAACTGTGAAAAGAGAATACTGTCACGAAGATAACGACGAAGAACTTCGTCAATTAATCGTTGATAAAACATATGCTAAGGTATTAGCTACAGCAAGATTACAAAACCCTAACAAGCACGAAAGATCAGATGCTTTTGCTGCTATTAAGGACGAGTTTATTGCAGAATACTCAGAAGGAAAAGAAGATTCTGAAATCAACATGACATTAATTAGTCGTTACTACCATGATGTTGAAAAAGATGCTGTAAGAGAAATGGTATTGGAAGATCGTGTACGTCTTGATGGTCGTAAAACAGATCAAATCCGTCCAATCTGGTCGGAAATTGACTACCTTCCAGGTGCTCATGGCTCTGCCGTATTTACACGTGGTGAAACACAATCATTAACTTCAGTAACTCTAGGTACTAAGCTTGATGAGAAAATGGTTGATGATGTATTGTACAGAGGAAAAGAGAAGTTTGTTCTTCACTACAACTTCCCTCCATTCTCAACGGGTGATGCTCGTGCGTCTCGTGGTATTAGCCGTCGTGAAGTGGGACACGGTAACCTGGCTTTCCGTGCTCTTAAAGGAATGATTCCTTCTGATTCTCCATATGCAATTCGTGTTGTTTCTGATATCCTTGAATCAAACGGTTCGTCTTCAATGGCAACAGTTTGTGCAGGAACTTTAGCATTGATGGATGCGGGTATTCAGATTAAGAAGCCGGTAACGGGTATCGCAATGGGATTGATTTCAACTGAAGGAGCTCAAAAATATGCTGTTCTTTCGGATATCTTAGGTGATGAAGATCACTTGGGTGATATGGACTTTAAAGTAACAGGTACCAGAGATGGTATTACTGCGACTCAAATGGATATTAAAGTTGATGGCCTTCCATACGAAGTATTGGCTCAGGCGTTAGAGCAAGCTCGCGCTGGTCGTCTTCACATTTTAGATAAAATTAGCGAAACCATTGAAGTTCCTAGAGAAGATCTTAAACCTCACGCTCCAAGAATTGTATCACTATCTATTCCTAAGGATATGATTGGTGCTGTAATCGGACCAGGTGGAAAGATTATTCAAGAAATTCAGGAAACCTCTGGTGCTGTAATCGTTATCGAGGAAATTGACGGAAAAGGTATCGTTGATATCTCAGCTGACAACAAAGAAGCAATTGATATTGCATTGGGTCGTATCAAAGGCATTACTGCTGTTCCTGAAGTGGGAACAGTTTACCAAGGAAAAGTAAAATCGATAGTTGCCTTTGGTGCTTTCGTAGAAGTTCTTCCTGGTAAAGATGGTTTACTTCACATTTCTGAAATCGAACACCGTCGTCTTAATACTGTTGACGAGGTATTGAAAGAAGGTGATGTTATCGAAGTGAAACTAATCGGTATCGATCCTAAAACAGGTAAATTGAAACTTTCAAGAAAAGTTTTACTACCTAAAGAAGAGAAAAACTAGAAATCTAGTTTACTATATAAGAAAAGCTCGATTCACATCGAGCTTTTTTTATATCTAATCGCCAAAACTGACTCTATACTGATCCTGGAATTTATTCTCCTTTTTCAAGAATTAGAGCTTCCAATTCTTCGTTTATATTTTCCCAATTGGACATCTCATCTTCAAGCTTCTTTTTAGCCTCATCGTAAGCTTTAAAAGTTTCCTGATCCTGATTCTTGGGATCGGCTAAAAGAGCTTCTATTTCTTCGATTTTTTCTTCGTATTCAGCAATCATTTCCTCGCTCTTGGCCACAGTTCTTTCGAGCTTTGAAATTTGCTTACTCATTTCTTTACGCTCAAGGTAGTTCAACTTGTTTTCTGAGGGAGCAACTTCCACTTTCTCTTCACGGGCAATTTGTTGTTTCCGATCAAGCTCTCTCATGCTGTCCATTTTCTTATTCTGAAGGAAAGAATAAATACCACCCAAATGCTCTTTTATAGTTTGGTTAGCAAACTCGTATACCTTCGAAGATAAGCCATCAAGGAATTCTCTATCGTGAGAAACAACAATAACAGTTCCATCAAATTTCAACAGAGCCTCTTTTAAAACATCTTTCGATTTCATATCGAGGTGATTCGTTGGCTCATCGAGCACAAGTAAGTTAACCGGTTCAAGCAGTAGACGAATCATTGCCAAACGAGAACGCTCACCTCCTGATAAGACCTTTACTTTTTTATCAATATCTTCTCCTCCAAACATGAAAGCTCCGAGAATATCGCGAATTTTTGTTCTCACATCTCCAACTGCAACATCATCAATGGTATCGAAAACCGTTTTTTCACCATCGAGTAACATTGCCTGATTTTGCGCAAAGTAGCCGATCTTCACATTGTGTCCAATTTTACAAACACCCGTATGATCCAGCTCTCCCATCAACACTTTTACCAAGGTTGATTTCCCTTCACCATTCTTACCAACAAAAGCTAATTTTTCGCCACGCTCTATTACAAATTCCAGATCCTTTAAAACCAAATGATCGCCATAGGATTTACTTAAATCTTTAACCTCACAAACCAAATCACCTGAACGTGGTGCCGGAGGAAATTTTAAATTCAACTTTGAATTATCAACCTCATCAATCTCAATACGATCAACCTTTTCAAGCTGTTTGATACGAGACTGAACCTGAACCGACTTGGTTGCTTTATATCGAAAACGCTCAATAAAATCCTCAGTGTCTTTTATCATCTTCTGCTGATTGAGATAGGCTTTCATCTGCTGTTCGCGACGCTCAGCATGTAAGGCGACATATTGAGAATAAGAGACTTTATAATCGTATATTTTTCCAACTGAAATCTCAACCGTACGGTTGGTGATATTATCAAGAAAGGCTCTATCGTGAGATACCAAAACTACAGCTCCGGGATAAGTCTTCAGAAAATCTTCCAACCACTGAATCGATTCAATATCCAAGTGATTTGTTGGCTCATCTAAAAGGAAAACATCAGGACGACGTAAGAGAATTTTAACAAGCTCAATACGCATACGCCAACCACCACTAAACTCGTTGGTTTGACGACTGAAATCGCTGCGAAGAAAGCCAAGACCAAGAAGCGTTCGTTCCGCTTCAGCTTGAATATTCTCTCCTCCCATCATATGAAATCGATCATTCTTTTCAGCCAACCGATTAATCAGTTTCATATAATCATCTGATTCGTAATCGGTACGCTCGCCAATTTCATTATTGATATTTGCAATTTCCTTTTCAAGCTCAATCACTTCTTCAAAAGCGGTTAAGGCTTCTTCTATCACAGTTCGTCCATCTTCATGCTTCATTTGCTGAGGCAAATAACCAATCTTAACCTCATTAGGAATACTAACCGTCCCTTTGGTGGCCTCTTGCTTACCAGCAAAAATTTTCAAAAGAGTTGATTTACCTGCACCATTTTTCCCAACCAATCCAATTCGGTCACGGGAATTAACGATAAAAGTAACATCCTTAAAAAGTGTAAAACCACCAAATTCTACAATGAGATTATTTATTGATATCATGGACAATGAAATGTTTATATGTTTGGGCGACAAAGATAATACGAAGTACGTAGATATTAGAATTCTAATGCCATTTAATCTTAGACAAACTTAGATTGCTGAAAATTATCAAACCATCACATCAACAGACCATCACGTCAACAACTCATGACTATTTTACTATCTTTGCAGCCAAATCTTAAAAGAAATACAAAGTGGGACGTAATAGAAACAAAAAACCCTTACTGGAAAACATTGAAATTGTAAAGTTAGCAGCCGAAGGAAAGGCCATTGCTAAGGTTGATGAAAAAGTTGTGTTTGTAACCAACGTGATACCTGGCGATGTTGTGGATGTACAGGTGACAAAAAAACGTAAAAGTTATATGGAAGGGCACCCTGTTGTATTTCACAAGTATTCTGACTTGAGAGTGGATGCTTTTTGCGAACATTTTGGTGTTTGCGGCGGATGTAAATGGCAAAATTTACCTTATGAAGAACAACTGAATTTTAAACAACAGGAAGTTCTTGACAACTTAAGCCGAATTGGTAAAATCGAGTTACCTAAAGCGAACCCTATTTTGCCTTCTGCCAAAACCGAATTCTACCGCAACAAACTGGAGTTCACATTCTCAAATAAGCGTTACCTAACTTTTGATGAAATCAACAGCGATGCTGATATTGCACGAACTCCGGCACTCGGATTTCACGTGCCTCGTCTTTTTGATAAGGTTGTTGATATCAACAAGTGTCATCTGCAAGCTGATCCTTCAAATGCGATTCGTTTAGCCGTAAAAGAGTATGCTTTCGCGAATGATTTGAGTTTCTTCGATATTCGTGCTCAGGAGGGATTTCTTCGTACACTTGTTGTTCGAACATCAACAACTGGTGACATTATGGTTATCGTTGTTTTCTATCATGAAGATGTTGAGAAACGTGAAGGTCTTATGGCTCACTTAGCTGAGAAATTCCCTGAAATTAGCTCACTGATGTATATCATTAACGAAAAAGCGAACGATTCGTTTACCGATCAGGAGGTTATTTTATACAAAGGTGAGGATCATATTTTTGAAAAGATGGAGGATTTGAGATTCAAAATTGGTCCCAAATCATTCTACCAAACCAATTCAGAACAAGCATACGAACTATACAGCAAAACTCGTGAGTTTGCAAACATCCAAAAAGACGAAGTTGTTTATGACCTGTACACAGGGACAGGAACCATTGCCAACTTTGTTGCTCGTCAGGCAAAAAAAGTAATTGGTATAGAATACGTACCAGAGGCAATTGAAGATGCAAAACTGAATTCAGAAATTAACGGTATTGATAACACGGTTTTCTTCGCAGGAGATATGAAAGATGTGCTAAATGCTGATTTTATTGCTGAACACGGTCATCCGGATATGATGATTGTAGATCCTCCAAGAGCCGGAATGCATGCTGATGTTGTAGAAACCATATTACAAGCTGCACCAAATCGAATTGTTTATGTCAGTTGCAACTCTGCCACTCAGGCTCGCGATTTACAAATGATGGATCACGCTTATAAAGTTACAAAAGTTCAAGCCGTAGATATGTTCCCCCACACACATCATGTGGAGAATATCGTGCTAATGGAAAAACGATAAATATTGAAAAGCCGAAACTTTGACGTTTCGGCTTTTTAAATTTTAGCTTAAGTGTTCATGCTCATTTTTATCAACATTGGGAATCGTAAATATAAATTTAGCCCCTTTACCAACTTCCGATTCAATCCAAATTTCGCCTCCCAACAAAGTCACAATTTCCTTAGAAAGAGCTAAACCCAGACCCGTTCCACCAAATTCCCGTGTCGAATAATCATCCACCTGACGAAAGCGCTCAAACACTTTTGTGTGGTTCTCAGCTGCAATTCCAATTCCTGTATCCTTAACAGATAATACCAACATATTATTATTACATTCCGCCGCCAACACAATGCCGCCTTTTTCGGTAAATTTTATCGCATTCTGAATCAGGATATCAAACACCTGACGAATGCGTTTTTTATCACTCCTCACTAAAGATTGACAATCGCAATCCCAATGCAGATTAAGCTTCTTGTTTGCTATATCCTTTGCGTAATAATTAACGATTTCATTTAATAAATCATTAACTCTAAAGCTGGAATATTTGACACTCATCTCTCCTGCTTCAATCACTGACAGTTTTAGAATCCCATCCATCATAGTCAACAATTGATTACCTGAAGATTCTACAAAAGCACCATACTCTTTTCGCTCTTTATCCGAAATATCATCAGATAACATAAGATTTGTAAAGCCCATTATGCCATTTAGAGGGGTTCGCAATTCATGACTTAAATTTGCAAGGAATAAACTCTTTAGCATATCGCTTTCTTCGGCCTTAAGTTTGGATTGCAATAACTGATTCTCCAGACGTTTTCTCTCAGTAATATCCTCGCCCATCTTAATAAAATTGACGATTTCATTTTTTGCATTTTTGATGGGAGCTATTGTTGCTGATTCCCAATAAAAACTGCCATCCTTTTTCTTATTATAAAACTCCCCTTTCCACTTACGACCTGATAAAATCGTACGCCATATTTTTGAGTATGTTTTTTTTGAAAATTTTCCGGATTTAAGTATACTTGGGTTTTGCCCAATCATCTCATCAACTGAGTAACCGGTATACTCACAAAGCTTAGCATTGCAATATGAAATATTCCCGCTAATATCGGTCATCATAATAGCAACCGGGCTTTGCTCTACAACCATCGATAAGCGATTAACCTTTTCTAATGCCAAACATCTGTCCGTCACATCATGAATAACCGAATGCAATAAGGTTTTACCATCCGAGATAAGTGTCCCTGTATAAACCTCAACATCCCGAACATCACCCGATGCCAAGCGATGCTTCAATTGAAAATGATTCTTTTTTTTCTTTACTGCCAAATCTATTTCATGTTGAAGTGCTTCTTTGGTCATATTATTAATATCAATCATCTTCATACTCAATAAATCCTTCTTGGGAAACCCATAAAATTTTATTGCTGAAGCGTTGGCATCAACAATACTGCTATCCTTAGGATCGACAAGCATCATTACTGTATTACTGTGATTGAATAATGTCTTATATTTCTTCTCGCTATCAATTAACCTTTGCTTTACGATAACATGTTCCGAAATATCATGGAATGAAAAAGCAAAAACATTCTCTTCGATTAAAAAAGCACTCACAGAAAAATACTTACCCAAAGGTGAATAATATGATTCAAAATTGATTGGTATTTTCTTTTTAAAAACCTGATCAAAATTGGAAATCCAAATCGCATCTGTTTTGGGAAAAACTTCTAATAGAGTCTTACCAATTATTTCTTCTTTTTTATGTCCAATCAGTTCCTCATTTCTGGTATTCATATCCAAATACCTGGCATCACACAAATTACCATTCTGGTCAAAAATAGGTTCATAAACAACCAAGCCAGAATTCATAGATGAAAAAAGAGCTTTGTACTTATTATCTTCCTCCATCAGGTCAATACTCATTGCAGTCGTATAGGTATTTGAATTTTTATAATATTCTTTTTGTCTATTAGGTTCAATATTTACCATTGTTCTCTCAACTTGAGACAGATGATCAAGCTGATCAGAACTAATATGATCTACCTTATTTTTTGCTCCTTCATATGAGTAATAGGCAGCAATATCCAACTCTACAATTTCTTTAAGTTTGATGAGAAATTCTTGAATCTGTTTTGTAAAATGGTTCTCCTTTTTATCCAGAGTACAAATTGTTCCAAAAACGTCTCCATTAGGATACATTAGAGGAAACCCCAGATAAGCAATCATCCCCAGTTTTACATCAGGATTATCAACCCAATCGAGATCAGTAAGAGCGTTAGCGACCAATAAGCTAGACTCACTTTTGACTACTGTTTCACAATAAAGTCCAGCCATCTTTTCAGAATCTCCAACTCGATAAGGATTTTCAGGATTTATGCTCCTCGCAAAAACCTCCATTGAATCCTCATTGGCATGCATAATAAGTGTTGCTGGCAAATTAAAGGTTAAACTTAATAAGTCTAATAATTCTTGCCATTTTGTAAAGATAAATTCAGGAAAAAGAAGATCACCACCCATTGCTTGTCAATATGAAAGTTAAGTATCAGAATTTGTCAATATTGTCTAAGATAATAAAATAAACAATCATAATAAAAATCAATTTGCATTTCAGTTTTACATTTCCAATCTAACAAGTGTAAATAAAAACTAATAAAGTCTAGAATAAGTCCTTTTATATAGCTCGTTAAATTTGTAATATTGAAGTCTCAACTATGCTAAAAATAAACATATGAACAAATTCCTTTCAATTCTGACACTCATTGTCTTCTTTAACTTAAGTCTTAGAGCTGAGAAAAGAACAGACAAAAAAACGATTATCCTGAAAGATTGGTTGCAAACTGAAGCGGTTGCAATTAATCTTCCGGCCTTTAATAACAGTCCGGATATCGATGGCCAAACCTTCCATTTGAAGGCATTAATACAAGAGAATTATCTCAATAAACAAGAATTAAAACCATCGGTAAATGAAGTTTTAGTCTGGAACAATTCCAATCTGAAATGGAATAAAGCGGCTCTCTCTAAAAAAGAGGATCTTAATGCTCGTGGGAAAGCCAATAGCCTATCCTATTTTGTATCCTATATTAGTGTTGAACAATGGGCAAAAGCTAAACTGATTATCAACACTTTTCCAATGCTTGAAATGTATTTGGATGGGAAAAAAATAGCTTCACACTACGAAGCAGAAAGTGAAAAAGCGAAGGAAATCACTTCAGATATTACTTTGGAACCAGGCAAGCATTGCATTCTGATCAAAGTCCTGTCTCAAAGCAAAAAAAACAGCTTCAATGTAAAACTACAAGCAGAAAAAGCATGGTCAACTAAAGACTTTACTTTCTCAACAAACCCGGAACATTTCATCACAATCAACAATGTGCTTGACGGGACAAAAGTGACTTCAACCCAGTTGTCTGCCAATGGACAGCTTGCCTTAATTTCTTATTCAAGAACACTCCCTCCATCAGACGAGACTGAACATTGGAAAGAGATTACAGACATCAATAGTCATCATATTATTCACTCATTTAGAGGAACAAATCTGGATGGTATCAAGTGGCTACCTAAGGGAAATCAAATTTCTTACACCAAGAACTATAATAACAAAACATCTATTTTCTTGTTCGATTTGGATAGGGGAACCGAAAAAGAGATCGCAAATAATATAGATGATTTTGAAGATTACACTTGGACACCTGATGCTAAAACCATCATCTACTCTGAAGCAAAAGACCACTCTAAAGAATGGAAAATCAGAAAAATACAAGGTATGGAAGATCGTCTTCCCGGATTTAGATATCGCAGTTTCCTGTTTAAGCTAGACGTAAATAGTGGCGTAAAACAAAGATTAACTTTTGGAAATCTTTCGACTCAATTAAACGATATCAGCTCAAACAGCAAGCATATTCTTTTTTCACAATCGAGACCAGACTATAATGAATACCCATACAGCAAACAAAACCTTTATCAAATGAATCTGGAAACTTTTAAGGTCGATACCATCTGGAAAGATAAATTGTTTGGCGGTTCGGCACTCTATTCTCCCGATGACAGCCAGATTTTGGTACAAGGCGGCCCATCCTGTTTTGGGAAATTGGGTGAGAATATTGGGAAACAGAAGCTAGCAAACAATTACGATGGGCAGTTGTATATTATGGATTTAAAAACAAATCATGTTACTCCCATCACATATCATTTCAATCCCGCTGTCGGGACCACTGTTTGGAACAAGAAGGATGGTAATATTTACTTTACGGCAAACGATAAAGATTACGTTCGCTTATTTAAATATACCATAAACGCTCAGTCATTTACCAAACTAAACATCAGTAGCGATGTGGTTAAAAGTTTTGACATTTCAAACGACGGCTCAACACTATCCTATATTGGCTGCGGGATATCAAATCCATACAAAGCATACACTTATGATTTAGCAAAAGAAGAATCAACAAAACTATCTGATCCGGAAAAGACAAAATTCGAAAAAGTTAAATTCGGGAAAACTGAGGATTGGAATTTCACGAAGGAAAATGGAAAAACAATTATTGGACGCGTTTATTATCCTCCAAATTTCGACGCGAATAAAAAGTACCCAATGATTGTCAACTATTACGCAGGAACCGTTCCTGTTGAACGCAGTTTTGGTGGACGATACCCTCTGAATTTATATGCAGCCATGGGCTATGTTGTTTACTTACTGCAACCCAGCGGAGCAACAGGTTTCGGACAAGAATTCTCTGCTGAACACCAAAACAATTGGGGCATTACCACTGCCGATGAGATTATTGAGGGAACAAAAAAATTCGTTACATCTCACCCATTTATAAATGCGGATAAAATTGGCTGTATTGGTGCCTCATATGGTGGATTTATGACCATGTTATTACAAACCAGAACAGATATTTTTGCTGCAGCTATTTCGCATGCTGGCATTAGCGATATTACCTCATATTGGGGAGAAGGCTACTGGGGATACACCTACAGTGTTAATGCCGCAGGAAAATCATTCCCGTGGAGTCACCGTAAATTATTTGTTGATCAAAGTCCTTTATTCGGTGCCGATAAAGTAACAACTCCTATGTTGCTTATTCACGGCAGTGTCGACACAAATGTGCCTCTTGGCGAAAGTATTCAAATGTATCAAGCCTTAAAACTGTTGGGTAAAGAGGTCGATTTTGTTCAGGTTAAGAATCAAAATCATCAGATTTTAAACTACACACAACGCATTTTATGGAACAATACCATTTTTGCATACTTTGCCAAACACCTAAAAGATCAAGAGGAATGGTGGAATGCCTTATATCCTGATCAGAATCTCTAATCCGAGACACATTTAATCGTTAATTTTTAAGCAGATGCCCGTCATCTGCTTTTTTTATACAAGTCGATCAAATCGCTTATAAACACGAACAATATTCATATCAAAAAACTCAATTAGTTTATATCTATCAAATCACATATCTTAGATTCATCATATCAAAAAAAAGCAACATATGTTAATCCTTATATCACCGGCAAAGTCTCTGGATTTTGAAACCAAAAGCACGAGTCAAAACTTTACCGAATCTGTGTTCCTAAAGGAATCTCAGGCTTTAATTAAACAGCTCCGCAAACTCTCTCCTGATGAAATTGCCGATTTTATGGATATCAGTCCAAAATTGGCTCAATTAAACTTCGAACGTTTTTTGAGCTGGCAATTGCCATTCGATATGAATAATGCCAAACAGGCTATTCTTGCTTTTAAAGGTGATGTATACACAGGTATTGATGCTGAAAGCTTGAGTGAAGAAGAACTACAAACGGCTCAGGAAAATCTAAGGATTTTATCCGGGCTTTATGGCGTTCTAAAACCACTTGATCTGATTCAAGCCTATCGTCTTGAAATGGGTAAAAAACTTCAAACAAATAAAGGAAATAATTTATACGAATTTTGGGGAGATAAAATCACCAATGAAATCAATAAAACACTCCAAGAAAAAGAAGATCGATACTTAATAAATTTAGCTTCCAACGAATATTTTAAATCCGTAAACAAAAAAAAGATTAAAGCCGAAATTATTACCCCCATTTTTAAAGACTTTAAAAATGGGCAATACAAAGTCATTAGCTTCTTCGCCAAAAAGGCTCGTGGACTAATGACACGTTTTATAATTCAAAATCAACTTACCGATCCCGAACACCTGAAAGCATTCAATTCCGAAGGTTATATTTTCAATCCGAATCTTTCAAAAAATAATGAGTTGGTCTTCACAAGAGAACAATAAAAAAAGACTTTGAGTTCTTGTTTTTTCTTCGATTTTTTCATAAGTTTAGAGGAGTACTAGTAACAAACTGTAACAATTGTTTTCAACGAATAAAGTACCACTAAATCCCTCTTATATATGACTGAATCGACTGAAATTAAATACGGAAGCCTTATAAAAGAAGAAGCTTTTGAGCTTATAGAAGGTGCTGTACTTCCTAATACCTTCGTGCTGGAATCTAAAAATCCTTTCCCTGGATTTTATGAGTATTACGACAATTTACAGAAGGATATTACACCTCATTACATCTATCTGGTAACAGATAAAAAATATGATCTGGAGCAATTTACCCGGGTCACTCAGAAGATTATGGCAGATACACACAAAAAGTATCATGCTGCATTGGGAACAATTACAATTTTCAATACCGTTTATTACGTTATTAGAGTTCGACACATAGAACAATATGCAGATATTAAAGAACTACAAGCCTATTACGTATCTTTAGGTATTAACTTTAAAGATAAACCTTCGAAATTTGATCATGAAACCGGAATTACTCGCCTAAATAAATTTTTCTCTTTAGAAAAAGTTGAGGATGATTATTATTTCGATAGTGTAGAAGCAAATCACGGCTATTTTAAAATACCAAAATACCTTTCCTGGAGCGAATTTGAGCAACTTACAAAGCAAGTAAAGTATAATATGGACCTGCTGCATTTTGATGCTTCAATTGGCTTTATTTACGACTATTTCAAAGCTATTGACATCATTCGTATTTATGCTGAAAATTTAAGCCTGGATATGCTTAAACAAATCAGAAAAAAATATATTGAACGAATCAAATAAATCAATTTTCACAGGAAATAATAAAGGAGCAAACTCAATTGAATTTGCTCCTTTATTATTTTAGAATTGAGGGTACCTAACCCGATTAGGTCGACGCCTTTTTTTTCTCTTTTCAAAAGCAAGAGGAAATGAAAACGATAACTCATGTGCTCCCGTATTTGTTTGCACCAATTTGGTTATTGTATAATCAAAACTATAAGCCAGTTTAAACCGATCAGTAACAATACCTGCCATCAGAATAACAGCATCGTAATTCAACTGAAAATTTTGATTGAACCAAAATCCAAAAACCAAAGAGCTCTTACTTATATACATCCCATAGTTCATTTGGGTAAACTCCCCTTGTTTTTGAAACAACAGAGCTGGTGATAAAACCAAACCATTACCTCGTGTTTGCCCAGATAATGCAAATTCGGCTCCTGCATGAAAGGTGTATTTCGCATTCAGCTGATCATCCTCAAAATCATCAAAACTAAGGTTAGGCTGATTGACATGACTGGCAGCTGCACCAAAATAATAGTTATTATAATAGGCCATTATACCCACTGAAAAATCCATCCCATTCCAGCTTCTGTTACTAGGATCTCCAGAAACATTATGAAAAATATCCCCCAGATTCCCATAAATAGGATCAACTTGATCAGGAAAAACCAAATTTTTAAAATCTAATTTCTTTTGAATTACAGAAGCTTGAATTGCAGGACGAAATACCAAGTCATCATTTATACGCAAAAAAAATGAATAAGCACCTGAAAATGTAGTTGTTTTAATAGCTCCATCACCCTGGTCATCCTGCATCACTAAAAAACCTAAACCACCATTTAAACCGGAGAAAAAATTATCATATGAAACACTATAAGAAACATATGGGTAATCCAGATTCGGCCACTGGTTACGATAATTTAAACTCATATTAGCATGATCAGAAGAACCTGCCAAAGCTGGATTTAGATATAATTTGTTTGCATAGAATTGAGAAAAACGAATATCCTGAGCACGACCTACTAAGCTTATTCCAAAAACAAAAAAGATAATAGAAAATATAAGCTTATTCATGTATTTATTAAATTATTATGTGTTATTCTCTTTGAATGATCAGTGTTTACTGACTACAAAAAGAACAATTATTTTCTTTATATTCTTATAAACGATATAAATTCTTTCTATCTGAAAGGTATTTCTTATTTCTCAGAAATCAAAAACTTATCTGACCAGGGTCATATAACCCTTTTCCATGGCTTTACCATCCATAATTAAAATCCATACATAAACACCTGTTGGACATTTTTTTCCTCGATAAGTACCATCCCAACCGCCACCATATCCAGCTTCAGTTGATCGATGCATTAACTCACCCCAGCGGTTATAAACATAGAATTCAAAGTCCTTATCGATATTAATTTCCTTCAAATAGAAACGATCATTTTCGTTACCCGAGCCTGGGGTAAATGCATTAGGTGATTCAATTCCCACAGGTTTAACTTCAACCACAACGGTATCGGTCGCAACACATCCAATTTTATCAACCACTTTCAAACTATAAGTATCAGACTCACTTACCACTAGTTGTGGCAACACACTGCCATCACTCCATTCGTATACATACGGGCCAAAATCAGAGTTAAGATCAGGATCAAGAGTAACCGTCTGACCTTCGAATATCAAAATCCCCGGAAGTATTGTATTATCCAATTTAAATTTTGGCAGAGGATTCATTTTTATCTTTTGTACTTCGGTACAACCAAATTCATTACTAACACTTAATTCGTATTCACCCGGCTTATCAATTGTTCGCTCCCAAGCTGTATACCCATCACTCCACACAGCATTCTCCAAATTCCGAGTATTGATTTCAATCGATTCACCCTCGCATAAAAATTGGGATTCGCCTATTTCCGGATTCGCTCTCACATCAACCATAACAGAAGCATCTGCTATACAACCATACATGTCGCTGACATTGATTGTGAAATTATGGATCCCGACCGATAAATTCTCCAATTGGGGATCGCGAATAGTTGATTTACTCAATTGTTCTTTATCTGAAGTCCAATTAATTTCAGAAACCTCACCAACAATATCCGTTGTTAGCACCAATGGTTTACATTGTCCAATAATAGTATCATTTATTGTTGTAATTACTGGAAGAGGAGCCACATTCACATTAACAATATCGTTCCCAACACATCCATGCTTATCAACAACGAAAGCAACATATCTTTCAGATTCACCTGAAGTAAATACAGGTGTTTTCGATGTTGGATCATCCAAATAACGACTTGGCGACCATTTGATATTATCAAGTTGTGTTTCTGCCCAAAGTTGTTTACTCTTACAAGCACCAACAGTAACATCCTCAATCAGCTTAACAACCGGCAACGAATCGATTGTCATTATTTTCTCTTCAGTGGTATTTGAACAACCATTCTCATCAGTGTATGAGTATCGAATTGGGTATTCTCCTTTTCCTGTACCCGGGTTAAAAGATCTCTCACGAACGCCGTTTACCCAATAAATACCTCCCTCAGGTAAACCACCTGTCAACTGAAACTCAGATTCACACACCCCATGAGAATCAAGGTTTGACAAACTCACATCAGGCAGTGGATGAAGTTGCACCAATGAATCAACCTGAGAATAACACCCGGTTTCTTCATCAACAATTCTGATACTGATATTACCGTTCTCCAGCGTTCCCCATGTAATTTTGGTTTTTTCACCATCGATAGGAGTCGTAAATTCTCCTCCATTAACCTGCCATAAATAATTAATTTGCGGCTGCACTGAAGTTGTGTAAGTAACTCTGTCTTCCAATACACAAACTTCCATTCTGCCATATATTTGCGAATTAGGCAGTGCATTGACTTCCAGCTGTTTTGAATCAGAATAACGTTTTGAAGTACATTCGTCTGACAATTCACAGGTATAATAACCACGATCAGACAACGAACTTTTATCAATCTGATAGATTGAATTTGTTGCTCCATCAATATTATTGCCATTAAATTGCCACTGATATTGAACATTACGTCCTTCTGCTTCAACAAAAAATTCTGCTGATTCGCCATCACAAATTTCAAGATTACCACTTTGATTTAAAACTTTCAGATTCGGAATAACCGACAAAACCATATCCGGACTAATCATTTCCTGACCACATGATGAATTAACCGCACAGGTATAAACTCCCCCTTTGGCTTGGGTTATATTCTGTATTGTTAATAAAGAACTTGTCTCACCAAAAATATCAATACCATCTTTTCTCCATTGATATCTTATATTGTCTCCTCCATAATTCACTCTGAAATTTACCTCATCGGTATTTTCACAAACTTCAACACCTTCGCTATGACTGCTATAGTATGGTAATTGATAAACTTTAAGCTCTGCTTCGGTATCAACGTCCCCACATTTACCTGTCACATCCAGTCTATACTCTCCGGCTTGTTCCAATTTTAAATTTTCAACATTCAAAATTGCCTCAGTCGAAATAGTTGCTCCATTATACTGCCAATTGTATGTCAGATTTGATCCATCGACACCAGCACTCCATAGAAGCTGCTCATTTTCACATAGGTTCTTATCTTTCAAATTGGAATTCAATACTGTTAGTTTATTCACAATAAGATCTAACGATTCAATTAATTTGCCACCATCCCCGTTAATTTCACAACGGTACTTACCAGCATCACTGTAATCAAGTTCAGGTATAAAAAGACTTAAGTTATGCTGATCCAAACTGATATCGTCTTTAAACCAATTGATATCATAAACCTCTCCCGTCACCACAATATTTAAAGATAAAGGCTCTCCAAAACATTTTTCAATTTGAACTAATTTGCTCAAACCTTCAACAATTTTTAACGGATCTTTTACTGTCAGGAATCCGGAGGTGTATCGATTACCACAGGTTCCTCCTATATAACATGCATATTCACCACCATCTGCCATGGTTAAATTATTCAATACAAGTATTGAACTGGTTTCCGTCAATAGCTTATCGACACCATCCTTATTAATATGATGCCACTCGTAAGTCAAATTACTTCCCTTTACATCCAAATTAAATTCATAATCACTATCCACGTAAACCACCTCACTTTTAATCGAAGACTGAAGAATAGTATTTGGATTTACAACAAGCTGAGCATGTCTAATTTGCTCTGTTCCGCAAGCATTTAAACTACTTACACGACATTCAATATCATAAACACGTAAAGTATTTTCATCAAGAGGTTTTACATTTTCAAGAATCAATTCCGATTTACCAGAATATGTTAAATCTTCGACACCATCAATAAACCATTTATAATCCAGATTTTCACCTGTCGTTTGAGCTCTAAACACAACATCTTCACCCTCACAAACAGTTTGATTTGGAATATCGGCCAATGTTGGAAGAAGAACGACCTCTTGAAAACCTAGACTGAAATCATTTCCACAAGCATTACTCACTTCAACTTTATAGTTTCCCTCTTTGCTGACATCAGCTTTACCCAAATTCAAAATACTGCTATGAACCGTACTTAAACTTCTATCATTTAAAGTCCAGTTAGTAGAAACAACTTCACCGTCGACAACAATAGGGCCAAGCTCTAAATCTTCGCCATCACATACTGCACTCAGGTTATCAATACCATTTGTAATTTTAGGTGCTTCATTTACGACAAGTTCAGTCACAAAAACAATATCCCCATCAGAACAAGAACTGCTAACAACACATTTATAAGTTCCTGCATCTGCTACAGTCAAATTATCGATTTTCAATTTTGAAACATTGCCAACAATTCTTCCATTAGGAACTGTCCAGGTATAAGTCGGATTATCACCGCTAACCTGAGCATCCAATAAAAATTCATCACCTGCACACAGTTTTTTATTAGCTTCCCAAGTTGTACCTGCAACAATTTTGTCCAAAATATTGATAAGCTTAGTTTTAACTTTAGTCATACAACCATCGCTAACCTCAACTTTATATAAACCTTCTTCAGACTTGCCGAGGCCAGCAACGGTATAGGTATTTGAGCTACTCAAAACAGTAGCATCTTCATCTTTAAACCATTGGTAATTAACTCCCAATGCATCATCCTTACTAACTGTGACCACTAAATTTTCTGCAACATTTTGACAAACCGGACTTGAACCATCTATATCATTTAAGATCAATTCGTCGTAATGTGATATTTTAAAATCTTCTTTATGAGAAGGACAAACACCATTAGTTACTTCAATAGAATAATCCCCATCAAGTGCAGCTGCTCCATCCAAGTTCAGATCCGACGTCTTCCATGTACGAGTATTCTCTTTCCATTCATAAGTATAAGGACCTGTTCCCTTTAAACTTGTCAACTCAAAATGAACACCTGCATCTTTACAGATTTCAACATTGCTAATGGTATCAAAACTCACAGGCTGATACACAACAACACTAACCTCTTTAGATATGTCATCTGTTAATCCTTCCACGACAGCTCTAAACAAATACCTGTTGAAATCTATTTTTGCATTCGTTATTCTAAGAATACTTTGGTTTGCACTTTCGATAACGGTTTGATCTGCCAATCCACTTATTGCTTGAAATCCACTTCCATCATTATATTCCCAATAACATGTTTTACCTGCTACCAACGATTTGTGTTCAACAACAAACTCAAAAGTCTCTCCTTCACAAACTTTTGTATTCTCTGGTTGAGCTGTAATTTTCACATTAGGATCGATCAATAGTACTGCTTCAGCACTTGTTGCACCGACACAAGCATTACTTACAACACAATAATACTTATAGGAATTCAAATCTATTGTGGCTGGATCAATTGTTAAAACAGATGTTGTTGCTCCTGCAATTATTCCAGTAGGATTGCAATACCACTGATAAGTCAAAGGATCATTCCCTTCGGCTTCAACGGTAAAAGTAGCTACACCACCCTCAGCGATTCTGACATCTACCGGATTACTGGTAATTGTCACATTCTTCTTAACTTCCAACTGAGCTTTTAATGAAACTGCAGGATCACAAAATTCACCACTCACTTCACAATAATAGCTTTGACCATCATTTAATAACGGATTTGTAATTTCAAGATTTGCTGAAGTCTCACCTGCCAAAGCATTATTATCTTTATCATACCATTGATACCTTAATGTTCCCTCTGCATCTGCATTTACAACATAATTTGCAGATCCTGTGCCTTCACAAATTGAAACATCAACTGGATCCAAAGTTATTTTTGCATGCTCACGCACATCAACATTAAATTCAACAATCTCATTTCCACAGCCATTATCTGATATTAACTCGCATCGATAAATTCCCTCATCAGATAAATCTGCTGTACCAAGATCCAAAGTGGACAATTTCGACAGGCTAACTGTTGGAGCATCCGTTTTATACCAATTATAACTCAAATCCGATCCGGAACCGTTAACAATTAGACTTAAAGGCTCCCCTACACAAGGAGTTGGATTAAGATTTGAATGAGTAACAACAGTAATTGGCTGATAAATATTTACCTGTGCGGTCGCTCTTAAATCACCACAATAAAGAGTGCTAAGCTTGGCAATATAATTTCCTGATTCTGTTAGATATTTTGCATCGGCTATTATATATGACAGACCATCTGCCAATTTCAGACTCTCATCCGCATTCCACCAGGCAGAACCAGAATAATCGCTTCCGGAAATACTCATATTTAAAGTGATATCACCTTCACAAGAATTGATATCAGCAATCGGATTCAACACAGGCTTATCATGCACAATAACCTCAAAATCACCCTCTTTTGTATCACAATCACCAACTACTTTATATTTATAAATAAAGCTTCCCGCTGTGTTATACACAGCTGTCTGTATACTTGTTTTATTATTCGCAGCGGCAATTATATTCCCTGAAGGATCATACCATTCTATTTGTTTGATATCACCAGAAGCCGATATTTTCAACTCAGTCTGTTCTCCTTCACAAATATGGGAAACTGAAGGGCTTTCTTCAACTACAGTTATCATCTCATTTACAACTAACTGACGCTGATATGTAACAAAATCACCGCAAGCAAGAGTAACCAAACAATAGTAAACGCCTTCATTTTCAGGTTTTACTTCTGAAATCTCAAAATAATTAGCTGTTCCAATTTCAGGCGAACTTAAATTATTAAAATGCCATGAGAATTTAGGATTTCCATCATAAGCTATTTCCAGACGATAATTAAGCGTTCCTTCACAAACTTCTAAAGCTGAACCTGTTGACGAAGTATTCACTTGATCAGCAGACAGATTCGCACTCACCGATTGCGAATAACCACACTGATTCGTAACCTTACAGGTATAATCACCCAGGTCACTTAATTGAACATTTGCAATATCTAGGGTTGATTTATCATTTACTATCGCACTCCCATCAGGACCTGTCCATTCGTAAGTTAAATCAGATCCCACAGGAATATCAAAAATTTGAACTTTAAGTTGAACAGTTTCATCCATACAGGTTGTGATATCAGCCATTTGAGGATTTGAAAAATCATCCAATAAATAGATATCAAATTCTTGTTCTACGCGTGTGCCACATTCGGCTTCTGCAGTAATTTTCCAACGTCCTTGTTTTAAGTCAGTAACCGTTAAACTAAAAGGATCTGTTATTGGATTAATAATCTCCCCTGTCATAAGGTTCTCAGCAAAATAATATTTTGCTTCCCCATTATCTTTCATCGAGAATGTAACCACATCATTTAAACAATAAGGCCCCGTTTTATCAATTGACATTTCATCAACAAGCAACTTCGGGTTCACAGACAGATTACTGGTTGTAGTCTGACTATCACAACGATTGGAAACAGTTACTTTATAAGCACCTGCCATGGCACTGGTAACGGAACCAATCACAAAGTCTGAACTTGTTTTATCAGCTCCGCTTACAAATGGAACTTCCCACTCATATGTGTAATAATCACCCGTATTCCCTAGCTCAGCTTGGTAGGTATATGAATCACCCTCACAAAGGTTTACATCAGCCAAATCTTTTAGATCAACCTTTGGATAAATGGCATCTGGAACAATATTTTTTACAATTTGATTACCAACACAGGTCTGTTCATCAGCCAAGCCGACATTATAAACTGCACTAACTGCAACCTTATAATAAGAATCATCCATCGTCGGTTCCAGAGAATAGGTCGACTCACTAGTCGTCGCTAACAAATTTTCTCCTTGGTACCACTTATATGATAAACTAGCCCCTGCAGGCACAGTATTCACAACAGCTGTTAACTCTGCAGAAATATTTTCACATAAACCTGTAGGAATTTGTAAATCATTCAATACCGGACGACCATAAACAAACATATCCTGACTATCAGATGGTGTACTACAAGCATTCCCAACCTCACAACGCACCTTATATTCACCTGCCGGATTATCAAATAGAAATTCCTTTCCAACATACTTTTGCACATCATCCACAAACCACTTTATACCAGAATAAGTACCCGTAACTACGGCCTCTAAAGTTGCCTGTTCCCCCTCACACAATCTTGTTTTATCTGCATTAATTGTAACTGTCGCTGATTTATCAGCAATTAATTCAACCTCAACCGAGGCTGTTCCTAAACTTTCACCACACTGCTGATAGTTTTCTTTAAAATTAATAGTACAACGATAGATTCCGGCATCACTTTCTTTAACTTCAGCAAATTGAATCTTATGCGTACCCAACCCTGTAATTGAGGGATCTGTTATTGGGACAAAGATTTCGCCCTCTTTTTTCTCCCATTTATAATCATACCAACTTACATCACCATTAGAAATATCCAATTCTCCTGCCTGTCCAACACAAAAATGCTGAGGTTCGTTAAAATTTTTATAACTGTAATTCGGAATAACTAAAGCATTAAACTCTGCCTGATCTTCGACAGCTACAACAAATGAAATGCTGTCCAAAGCAAATACCCCATCTTGCCCTGCCGGATTGGAGTTAACCACAGAAATACGGGCACTTTCAGAATCACCTGAAGCCCAGAATGCTTTTACTGATTGCCAAGTATTTACATCATTCAACGGAAAATTATCATATATCTTTTCATCATTCACGTAAATATCCAGAAGTTGAGAATGCCCCTCTTGAGCCATACGACCATACAGTTTCAGAATAAACCCCTGATTCTTAATATTTTCATTAATCGTTTTACTCCAAATAACATCTCCGGTTCCAAAATTTGTTGAATGAGTCAGCAACATAAGTCCTCCCCCATCTTTATCATTAAAACTTTGAAACTGAGCATTAATATCTTTCGGATTATAACACAAAACAGACTTGCCCGGATTTTCCAAATTTCCTACCGACGTAAAATCATAAGACGAATCAAAACTTCCGCGTCCAATTGAAAAGTTCCCATTGTAAATAATATCTAAATTTGGATCTCTGAAATAGGCCTTTATGATATATTTTGTTTCGACATCGGGAGCATCAACAAGTAAATTTGAATTTTTAAACAATAAATTTTCGGGCTTAATTTCATTCTTATACCACTCATAAAAGTCTGCTTCTGGGGTACTGTTTATCGATAATTCGATCTTGTCATTGTAACTCTCACAGATATATCCCAAATCATGTTCCAATCCGACTCCCGTTTCCGGATGAATAGGAGAAATAGCTTTGGTGAAACCAGAAAAATAACCTGCAGCCCCTACTGCATCATCCTCAACTGACAAGGCTACATAAATCGCTTTATTCGACATCACAGATACATTCTCATCCGTGGTTAAATATTTATACACAACCCACTCATCGTTACCCGAAACAGGTTTTGCAGAAGCTTGACTTAAAGGAGTAGTTGATTTGTTAACAAAAACATTGGCCCCTTTTTGAGAATAAATGGCGACAATACCTGTACCAACCTGATTCACAAAGGGAATATCAACCTGACGAAACCCCAGAGAACTAATTGCCGGAATAAAATTCATCCCTACTGTTGCATATGCGTAATCAATCCCAGACTCATATCTATCTGAAGCCGAAGTCGTCTGGTATAGATAAACGTTCTTATCACACTTGATTAACATAGTTCCATCTGTAGTATAATAATTCGCTCCAATAGCATAAGAATCTCCGGCATTTAGAGGCGTCGGATTAATTTTCGTTGAACCACCATTGACATAAATATTGGTATTATCCTGAGTTGCAACAACTATGGGACGCTCAGTCTCATCATTACCTTTACCTTTTAAAAGAATATATTCACTCCCAACCAAATCTTCTGGAACAATCTGATCCACCCCAATATCCTGCCAGGAGTTAAGTGAAGCTCCACCAGTCCATGATCCTGAGTTTACTGCAATTGGCTTATCAGAAGTTATATGCGTACCATTTAATCCATTCGCTTCATTCTTACTTAAAAATAGAAGATCAGCACCAATCACATATGATTGTCCGGCATTAAGCGTAACAGTTATATCATCTGTTATAGGAAGAGCACTTTCTGTATCAGATGTCAGGTTCCCAACTTTAATATCTGAAAAAGTAACCTGCGTATTATCTTCAGTCGCCATAACGGATATAAAATGACTGCGATGACCTACAGTTTTTGTATTAAAATTCACCCAACGACCCCAGCGATCATAATAGCCACCTCCCCAACCTTGCACGTTCTCTCCTCGTATACTATATAAATGTCCTGAACGGAATGACGTTCCTAAACCAGCCCGACCTTTGGCCGTTAAAAACAAGCCATGAATTTCCGATTTGTGACGAATATTAACATAGAAAGCCTCAGAGGAAGTAAAGATTAATCCTTGATCGCTTATTACTTTATTCAGACTTGAGTAATTCACAACGCCTAATGGTGGGTTAATGAGAGTACCACTACCCAGAGGTATTGACTTTGGCGTATCCATTGAAACCCCTTCTACGACTTGAAAAATCGTACCATCCCCTTTTTTAATAGTAACTGTAATAGGTGTTTCGGATGGCGTCGTTAACACAACCCAATGATCCTCTATATCTGATTCACTATTTGTTCCTGCATATAAAGGTGGAACATAGTGTATCAAATCTAATTGGGCCTTACTCGTTAGTGGTAAAGCATATAATAGAAATAGGATAGCTATTTTAAAACAAGTCTCTATTTTTACAGAACGAAATGAGTAATTCATCACAAAGATTTTAGTTAGCCAACAAAAGTAAGTTCTATTAACATAACGAATTTATTAACGTCGTTAATTTTTCTTAACAGATGTAAAAATAAATTTTAATGGCGACATTTCAATGATTAAAAGCTTATTTTCTTACACAAGAATACAAAAACAAATTTACACAACAAACTAATCATCGCCCAAACAATTATCATATTCAGACTACATCAAAACCCAATTCTTAACAAAACATCATACAGATGAATTACCGAGTCTCTATGAATCAAAACATTAAGAAAACAAGCTCATAGTATTAAAAACAATTATTAATTATAATGTCATAAGACTCAAGCTAAATCATTACAATAAACAATGACCAAAAGAAGTATAATATTGACAAAACGCTATTTTTATATGCTAAACAATATATATACCAAAGACAAATTCATCCCATTTATATCTAAAATTCAACCCCATTTTTAACAAATATCTCATTTCAATCACCTTAAGATTAAGTTGGCACTGATCTTTAATGCAAAAAAGGAGTTGACCTTAGTGGTCAACTCCTTTTTTCAATCAATATTCTACGACTCTTAACGCACTAAAATTACATTCCCTTTCTCTTTCACTTTTCCATCCAACATCAATACCCAGACATAAGCTCCAACAGGACAATCCGCACCTTTATAAGTCCCGTCCCATCCATTAGCATAACCAGCCTCATTGGTTTTGTACAAAAGCTCTCCCCAACGATTATAGATATACATCTCAAACTTATCTGTAACATTGATATCTTTCAAATAGAAATGATCATTTTCATTCTTCGATAGTGGTGTAAATGCATTTGGCGCTTCAATTCCGATTGGCTTAACCTCAATTGCAACTGAATCTGTTGCAACACAGCCAAAATTATCTTCAATTTTAAGCTTATAAATACCTGACTCTGTCACCACCAATTGCGGCAATACACTACCATCACTCCAATCATATACATATGGTCCATAGTCTGGATCAAGATCCGGATCAAGAGTATATGTTTCTCCCTCAAAAATGACTATCCCCGGATACTCATCCTTATTATCCAATTCAAATTTTGGTAGAGGATTCATCACAATCTTCTGTTTAAGTTCGCAATCATTTTCCTCAACACTTAATTCATATTCTCCAGGTTTATCAATAATTCTTTCCCAAGCTGTATAACCATCCTTCCATATTGGATTAGATAAATCTTTTATATCAACAACAAGGTTTTCTCCTTCACACAAGAATTGATCTTCACCAATTTCCGGATTAGGTAATACAACTACTTTTATCGAAGCTGATCCAACACAGCCATATTTATCAGTCACACTAACTTGATAATCGGTTACCCCAACATGAGGTTTTATTAACTTAGGATTAGAATTCTTAGAGTTATCCAAATCTCCTGAATTAGACCAGTTAATTTCGGCAATATCACCCGAAATATGTGTTGTCAATTCAATTTCCTTACATTCCCCTATTATCGTATCATTTATGGTTGTAATAAGAGGCAATGGAGCTACTGTTACATTTACAATATCATTCCCAACACAACCGTGCTTATCAACAACTGTTGCGACATAAAGTGTCGTTTCACCTGATGTAAAGGTTGGCGTTAAAGAATTAGGATCATCCAAATAACGACTTGGTGACCATTTAATATTATTCTCCTCAGTCGCTGCACTCAATTCTTTACTACTACAAGCCCCAACAACCACATCTTCAACCAGCTTCACAACTGGTAAAGAATCAATTCTCATGATTGTTTCATCTGTTGTATTTGAACAACCAAAATTATCTGTAAACGAATATCGAACCTGATAGTCACCATTTCCTTTTGAAGGATCAAATGTATTCTGAGCAACGCCATTCACCCAATAAATACCACCTGTTGGCAAACCACCGCCTAAATCAAATTCGGATTCACAAATACCCTTAGATTCCAAAGATGCTAATGTAACATTTGGTAAAGAATGAAGTGTAACCAAAGAGTCTACCTCAGAATAACAACCTGTGGCTTCATTCAATATCTTCAATTTCACTTTACCATCTTCAATTACATCTCCCCAGGTAATCTTTGTTTTAACTCCTTCAGACGGGCTAGTAAATTCTCCACCCTCAACCAACCAGCCATAATTAATATCAGGCTGAATTGACGTGTTGTACGCCACTCTGTCTTCCAATACACAAAGAGTCATACGTCCAAATATTTGTGAATTTGGTAATTCATTAACGATTAAACTCTTCGAATTAGAATATCTCTTAACCGTACATCGGTCGGAAATTTCACAAGTATAATAACCTTCCTCATTAATACTCGCAGGTTGTATTGTCAGTTGAGGAGCATTTTCTCCCTGAAGGGCAACTCCATCCTTTTGCCACTGATATACCTCATCAGTCCCATCAACCTCTACAATAAACTGAGCTTCTTCGCCGTCACAGATTTCCAGACCAGGACTTTCACTCAAAATCTTAAGTTGAGGAATAACAACAAGATTCATTACCGGGTTTTCCGGAGCAAATCCACAAGCTGAACTCACAACACATTTATAAGCTCCGGCATCACTTGTCCTTAGATTCTGAATTGTAAGTTCTGAGCTATTTGCACCCTCTATATCAACATTATCTTTTTGCCATTGATAAAGCAGATTATCACCACCATAATTTACCGTGAATATTGCCTCAGCGTCATTCTCACACCTCTCAAGATCATCACTCTTACTTATAAAATATGGTAATTTTTTTAATGTCAGATTAGCCTCAGTAGAAACAAGCCCACACTTACCGATAACATCAACAGAATAGATACCTGCAGAATCCATTGGAGTATTCGAAATACTAAGAGCAGGGTCGATAGATACTGTTTTTCCATTATGCTTCCAATCATAGGTTAGTAAAGAACCTGACACATCAGGAGACCACAGTAAACTTTCATTCTCACACAAAACCTTATCCTTTAAATCAGAATTCAATACAGTTGTTTGATATACAACAACATTTACAGTTTCCGATACACTAGTTCCTTCTCCAACAATTTCGCAACGATACTCTCCTGAATCAGAAACATCAAGCTCTGGTATTGAATAATTCAACTCATGATGATTAAGATCATCATATCCTTTAAACCAATTGATTGAGAATACTTCCCCCTGAACACTAATATTCAAGTTTAATGGCTCTCCAAAACATTTTTCAATATCTGCGAGATTATCAAGGCCTGAAACAATCTTTAAAGGATCTTTAACAGTCAAATATCCCGATGTAAATCGAACGCCACAATCACCAGTTATCTTACATGAATATTCTCCTGCATCGGCCAAACTCAGATTATCAATTGTCAGCGTTTTAGATGTTTCCAAAAGTATTTCATCTGTATTATCAGTATGAATGTGATGCCATTCATAGGTTAAATTACTACCCGTAATATCCAAATCAAACACATAAGGACTACCGACATATACGACCTCCCCTTTGATAGACGTGTTTAGAATGGTAGTAGGATTCACAAGCACATAAGCCGTTTCATTCAGATCTGTATTACATGAACTCACCCGACATTCAACCTTGTAGTTTTTAGGCGTATAAGCATCTTCTGGTTGAATATTTGAAATCTCAATTTCAGATTTATCATCATATGCTGACTGAACAACATCATCAATAAGCCAACGATAAGTTAAATCCTCACCCGTTGTTACAGCTCTAAATATAACATTCTCACCTTGACAGGCTGTTTGATTACCAATAGATGCAAGTGTTGGTATTGGATGAACATCCTGAAATCCCAAACTAAAATCAGTTCCACAGGCATTTGTTACTTCTACCCGATAATTACCTTCTTCAGCTAAATCTGCATTAGCTAAATTCAGGCTTTCTGATGTTTCACCTCCAATAACGCCATCATTGAACTTCCAAAGAATACTTTCGCCGGTGGTTGTATCATACTCTATTGGACCTAATACCAATGGCTCATTCTCACAAACACCTGTTAGAGCTTCAAGTCCTGCGGTAATGTTGGGCACATCGTTAATAATAATATCAACGGTATATGTTACATCTGTACCACAAGTTCCACTCACAACACAAGTGTATGTGCCTGCATTTTCCAAAACTACTCCGTCAACCTTAAGAGTCGCAACATTTCCTGGATCTGCACTTCCTGCAGGAACTGTCCATGTATAAGTTGGGTTATCACCTGTTACCTTAGCTTCAAGCAATAAAGCATCTCCAACACAAAGCGTTTGATCTATCCAATCTGCAGATGCTTTTGTTATAATATCTAAGACATCAATATTAATTGATTTTGATTGAGACATGCAGTGGTCTTTGACTGTAACCTTATACAAACCACTTTCTGCACCAGTAACATTTAATTTATCGTAGGTTGCTGTTGTTACCCCCAAATTAACATCATCTTTCGTCCATGAATAGATTGCAGATTGTGCAGGTTCACCAACTATAACAACACTTAAATTTATATCATCTGCCGGACAAAGCGTATTAGCATGAATCAGATCATCTAATACTAAATCGTCATAATGAGAAATAGTAAATGTCTTTACCACAGCTGGACAAACTCCTGCAGTAACACCAACAGAATAAATTCCGTCTGTAGCATCAGCAGTAATTAAATTTAAGCTTGAGTTAGTACCTAAATTTCGTACTCCCTCACTCCACTGATAATTATTAGGTGTAGATCCTGTCAAGTTATTTACAGAAAAACTAGCTCCTACACCATTACATAGTTCCACACTTGCAATTTCATCAAAACTAGCAGGAGCATCTACTCTTACACTAACTACATTGGAAATATTATCCTCATATCCTGTTCTCTTTACAACTGCCCTAAATTTCCAATTATTCATAGCTACAGAGGCATCTGCAATTGTTAGTGTTGATAAGGTTGAATTAGAAACTATGGTTCCTAATCCTCCAATTGGGTTATAGCCAGAACCTGAATCATACTCCCAAACACAGGCAGTAGTTGTATTTTTGTACTGAACTTCAAATGCAAAAGGTTCTCCCTGACAGGCAATCGTATTTTCAGCATGTGCGATGATTCTATTCTCACCTATAACAGTAACAATTGCCGGATCACTTTCTTCGCTTGTACATGTTCCACTTACAACACATTTATACTCATAACCACTATGAGCTAATGGGACAGAAGTCAAACTCAAGATTTTAGTTTGAGCAGACGCTGGCGTACTCCCCATACTCACACCATTTTCAAACCATTGATAAGATAAACCTGTACCAGTTGCATTTACCGTAAATGTTGCTGATCCATTTTCATCTATACTTATATCATCAGGCTGATTTGTAATTGTTACATTTTCTCCAACTGTTAAAATCGCCTTCTCTGATACTGCTTCATCACAGAAATCTCCATTAACAACACAGTGGTAAGAGTTACCATCATTAGCTAATAAACTAGCAACAGACAAAGTTGATGTTGTTGCTGCTGGAATTAAGACATCATTCTCATACCATTGATAAACTATTGTTCCATTACCCGTTGCAATAATATTAAATGATGCATTTCCTGTTCCTTCACAAATAAAATCATCAATAGGATTATTTACGGTAGCATGTTTCCTCACATTTACAGTAAACTCTATAAAATCAGTATTACAGCCACTAGCAGAAGTTAAATCACATCGATATATTCCACTATTTACTTCAAATACATTTGAAATATCCAATGTTTCACTTGTAGATAAACTTGTTGCTGGATCTGTTGTTTTATACCAATTATATGATAAGTTATCCCCTGAACCGGTAACATGTAAACTTAAATTTTCACCCTCACACAAGTTGCTTGTAAGTGGCGAGCTTGTTGACAAAGCAACATCTTTTAAAACATTAACAAATGAACTTATACTTTTTGTCATACAGCCATCATTAACCACAACTTTATAAAGTCCTGTTTGAGAAGTACTCGATCCATCAATTGTATAAGTGTTTGTTGTTCCAACTAATGCGCCCCCATCTTTTGTCCAAATATAAGTATCAGATAAAGCCGGATCTTTAGTAATACTAACACTAAGATTTTCGGCAACATTCTCACAGACCGGATCAATATCAGTAATACCATCAATAACTAAATCCGCATAATGAGAGATATTAAATGTCTTTGTGGTTGCAGGACAAACCCCATTACTCACTCCTAATGAATAGGTATTATCTGTTGCATCTACTCCACTTAAACTCAAACTCGAATTTGTTCCTATTGAAGTAACATCACGTTTCCACTCATATGAGAATGGTCCTGTTCCACTCAGACCGCTAGCAGTAAAACTGACACCTTTATTCTTACAAAGAGTTTCATCAGCTATAGCGTTAAAATCAATAGGTTCGTAAACTTTAACTTCTACTTCATCCGAAATATCTGGGGCTAAAATTCCTTCCTTAACTAAAGCCCTAAACTTCCAAGAATTCATAGCTAATGTTGCTGAATTTACGGTCAACACCGAAGATGTAGATGTGAAATTTGAAGATCCCAAACCACCAATTGCAACATAACCGGAACCTGAGTCATATTCCCAATCACAAGCTTCTGTTGTATTTTTATAAGTAACTATAAAAGTAAAGTAGTCACCTATACAAGCTTCAGCATTTACTGCTTGAGAAGTTATTCTCTTGTTTACATCAACAGTTAATAAAGCATTATTACTATTGACTGAAGTACAGTTACCAGTTACTTTACAATAATATTGATTACCATTATCAGCTAACAAAGCTGATAAAGTTAGAGTACTTGAAGTTTCTGTTGGCATAGCTGCAAACCCAGAGCCTGTATCTTCATACCATAAGTAGAAATAAGGTCCTGTTCCACTTGCTTCAACTGTAAAAACAGCTGTTCCACCATCCGCAACACTAACATTTACCGGATGTTTGGTCACAGCAACATTTTCTTTTACTGTCAAGACAGCTTTTTCAGATACGGCTTCATCACACGATGTTCCATTTACCACACAATGGTATGAATGACCATTATTGGTTAATAAACTGTTAACAGACAAACTTGCTGTAATTTCCCCCCCCATCAGAATATCATTATCATACCACTTATATGTCAAATCCCCTTCTCCTGTTGCTACAACATCAAATGATGCATTTCCTGTATTTTGACACATACTAACATCAAGAGGATTATCTATTGTTGCATGTTTACCTACATTAACTGTAAACTCTATAAAGTCCGTATTACAACCACTAGCAGAAGTTAAATCACATCGATACACACCAGCATCAGCTGCAAGCATATTTAACTTATTAAGTGTTTCATTTGTAGATAAACTTGTAGCAGGAGCAGTTGTTTTATACCAATTGTACGACAAATTATCTCCCGAACCAGTTACATGTAAACTTAAATCTTCACCCTCACAAAGATCTGTTGCAATAGGAGAACTTGTTAATAATGCAATGTCTTCAAAAACATTTACATACGAACTTATACTTTTCGTTACACACCCATCATTAACGACTACTTTATAAAGCCCTGTTTGCGATGTACTAGTTCCATCGATCGTATACGTATCTGTAGTTCCAACAAGAGAGTTCCCATCTTTGGTCCAAGTATAAGTCTCGGCTAAAGCTGGATCTTTTGTAATGCTTACGACTAAGTTTTCTGCAACATTCTCACAAACAGGGTCAATTGAAGAAATCCCTGTAATTACCAGGTCTGCATAATGAGCAATATTAAAGGTTTTTACTGTAGGACTACATATATTATTACCCACTTCAATCGAATATCCACCATCAATAGCGGCAGCTGAATTCAAATTTAAACTTGAACCTGAAGCCAGAACAGTGGCTCCTCTTTTCCATTCATAATTAAAAGGACCAGTACCTGTTAAATTTGTCACAGCAAAACTTTTACCCGCATTTAAACAAAGCGTTGCATCTGCAATATTATCAAAATCAACTTGTTTATATACCTTTACTTCAAGTTCATTTGAGACATTATCTACATAACCTGTTCTCTGTACTAAAGCTCTGAACTTCCAAGTATCCATAGCCATTGTTGCTGTAGTAACTGTCAACGTTGACGATGTAACTCCATTAATAATAGTCCCTAATCCACCAATTGGTGTAAACCCAGTCCCATCGTTATATTCCCAAACACAATTAGTTGTGGTATTTTTATAATCCACAGTAAAACTAAATGAACTTCCATCACAAGCCTCAGTATTTAAACCTTGAGTTATTATTCTATTATCAATGTTTACATTCAAGCTTGCCGGATCGCTATCTTCTACATCACATAAGTTGGTAACCTTACAGTAATAAATTGATCCATCTTTTGACAATGGCACTGAAGTTAAAGTTAAACTAGCTGTTTGTGCAGAAGCTGGAGTAGATCCCATACTCACCCCATTCTCGTACCATTGATATGAAATAGGATCTCCTCCTATAGCTATAATGGTAAAAGTTGCTGATCCATTCTCATCAATTGTAATAGCAACTGGCTGATTTGTAATAGTAATATTTCGATTTACTATTAAACTAACTTTATCAGATTCAACAGGATCACAATAATCTCCACTAACCCTACAATGAAATAATTCTGTATCATGTGCCAATAAATTCGAAACAGATAAATCTGTTGTCGTTGTCCCTGCAAAATCACCACCATCACTAATTAGTATATTGTCGTTATACCATTGATATGATGGAGAATCTTCCGCTATTCCTGCAACTTTAAAAATCACAGATGCATCATCTTCACATGGCGTCTGAGCAAGAGGTTGTAGAGTAATTTTAGCATGCTCGCGCACATCAACAGTAAAATCCACATTAAGATTCCCACATCCGTTTCCGGATATAAGTTCACAACGATAATCACCTTGGTCTGCTAATTCAGCAGGTCCCAAATCAAGAATTGTACTAGTGGATAATGTAACAGCAGGAGCATCTGTCTTAAACCAATTATAAGACAAATTATCTCCAGTTCCCTTCACAATTAAACTCAACGGCTCACCAACACAAGGTTTGGGTGTAAGATCGGAATTTGAAACAACTGCTATTGGCTTATAAATATAAACTTGAGCAGTCGTCTTTACATCACCACAATACGCTGTATTGGTTAAAGCTACATAACTCAACAAATCTCCCGAGTATGGTACTCCAGTCAGAGTATGACTCAATCCATCGGCTAATTTTAAACTTTCATCAGCATTCCACCAGGAAGATGTCGCAGGGTCAATACTTGTAACAAGCATATTTAGATTCACATCACCTGAACAAGCATTAATTTGTGCAATTGGTTCAATGCTGGGTTTGGCATGAACAACAACATCGAAATCTCCATTTAGATTTTCACAATCACCTGTCAGTTGATATTTATAAGTATAAGTACCAGGCGTATTGAGGATACCTGTGGACAATCTTGTTTTGCCTGCGTAGGCTAACAATTCATTATCGTCATTATCAAACCACTGAATTGTACCAACTGCTCCTGTGGTACTAATACGAAGCTCTGCTTGCTCACCCTGACAAATATCTACAGTTGCCGGAGATTCTTCCACAACTGTTATATGCTCATTCACAACCAACTGTCTTTGATATTTCAAGACTGTTCTACAAGCAAGAGTTATATCACAATAATAAATTCCCTCATTTGCTTTTTCGACCACTGGTATTTCGTAAAAACTTTCTGCACTAATCACAGTTCCATCGGGATCATTAAATCGCCATGCAAACTCTGGCGTGCCAACCGTAGTAATTTCAAAACGGTAATTTGCTGTTCCCTGGCAGACTTCAACCAATGGTGCTGTAAGAGCACTTGTTACACTTTCTATATCCAAATTGGCTGTAACAGTCTTTGAATAACCACACTTATTACTTACAACACAAGTATAAATGCCCAATTCATCAGCCTGTACATCAACAATATTAACAATATTTTTAGGATTGGGGTCAGCAATAACGATGGGATCACCATTGGGATCTGTCCACGCATAAGTCAAACCCGAACCGGATGGAATGGTTTCAATCTGTACCTCAAGACTTACGTCCTCTCCCAAACAGGTTGTGACATCATTCAAATTCGGATCAGAAAAACTGTCTAATAAATTAATGGTAAAAAGTTCTTGATAAATAGTCCCGCAATTACCTTCTGCTGTAATCTCCCACTGTCCTTTATTTGTATTATCCGCAGCAAAACTAAATGGATTAGTCATCGGACTAACAACCTGTTCTTGTCCAATAGTCGTGTTTTCAGCTGTATAAAGCTTTGCCTGACCATTATCAGCAACATCAATTGTCACCATTTCGCCATCGCAATAAGGACTATTCTTATCTATGGTAATATCGGTAACTCTTAATTTAGGTATAACAGTTAGTACACTGGTCGACGAATCACTACCACAACGATTGTTCACCGTTACTTTATAATCACCTGCCATATCAGGTGTTATATTGATAAGATTAAAATCCGCATTCGTTTTATCTCCTGCAACTCCAACCGGAACTTCCCAATTATAAGTATAATAATCGCCCGATGTTTCCAATTTGGTATTATACAAATACGATACCCCCTCACACAAGGTTTTAGAGTCCAAAGGTATTAGTACAACCTGAGGAAAAACTGCATCCAACGCCAAGTTTTTCACGAGTACATTTCCCATACAGGTATGCTCATCTACATTACCAATATTATAACGGGCTGCTACAGCCACTTTATAATAGGAATCACTCATATCCGGTATAATTGAAAATACCGATAAGTTATTAGTCGCAATTAAATTATTGTCACGATACCATGAATACTCCAGACTTGCACCAACAGGGACAAAACCAACAATAGCTGTTAAATCTGCAGAAGTCTGATCACACAAACCTGAAGGAATTAATAAGTCTGTTAAATTTGGTTTCCCAAAAATCTCAATCTCGATCTCTCTTGATAAAGGCTCACAGGCATTTTCAATATCACAACGAATTGTATAAACCCCGGCTCCATATGCTTTATCCAAATTAAAATCAAATACTTTTCCTTCAGCCTTTTCCACACCATTTACCGACCATGCTATTCGGCTGTACTTTCCCTCCACATTAACATCCAAAGCAGCAGACTCTCCTTCACATAAATCAGCCTGCTCTGTAAGCGAAACAATTCGAGCAAGTTCGTCAACGACAACCTCTACCTCTACCTGTGCAGGTTCTAAAGTCATTCCACATTGCTGATATTCTTCCTTAAAATTAATCGAGCATCGATATATACCCGCATTATCAGCAGTTATATTAGTAAAACTTAAGTTGTAGCTATCAGTACCGGATACATTCGGTTCAGCAATCGGAATATAATCGTTCTCACCATTTTTTCTTTCCCACACATAAGTATACCAACTCGTATCCCCATTAGAGATATCAATATTCCCGGATAATTGCCCCATGCAAAAATGTTGAGGTTTATTATATGGTGTAAAACTGTAATTAGGAACAACCAAAGCATTAAATACTGCAGAATCTTGAACTGCAGGAATAAACGTGATACTATCAATTGCAAACACACCTATATCTCCACTCGCATTTGCATCAATTAAAGAAATGGTCGCTGTTTGATTATCTTTTGATTTCCATAAACACGAAACTGATTGCCATGCAGTGACATCATCAATTAAAAAATTTGATTTAACGATCTCATCATTAACATACACATCTATCAACTGCGGCTTTGCAAGCTGAGCCATCCTTCCATGAAGTTTTAAGATGTAATTGTAATCTCTTTCAATTGGAATGTCCAATTTTTGATAGATTGTATCTCCAGGTTCATTAGACTGAGCCACAAACATAAGGCCTCCCCCCTCCATATCATCAAAATCTTCGAAAGCCGAGTTTTCACTCTGAGGACTAAAGGTCAATGCAAACTGACCCGGTTCTCTTAAATTTCCGCTAACCTCGACATAATCCGTCTCAAAATTGCCGCGCCCACTACTAAAATCTCCATTATATAAAATATCCAATGAGGGATCTCTATAATATGCTTTCAGGATATATGTTGTAGGAATATCTGGCGCTAACACATTTAATTTTTCATTTTCAAATATCAGACTATCCGCAGTTACTAAATTCCTATACCATTCATAAAAATCAGGATCCGGGGTTGACACAAAATCAACGACAATATTATCATTAAAACTCTCGCATATGACCGAAAGATCCGTTTGCATATCAACATGCAGATCCGGAATAATTTTAGGAATCGCTTTTGAAAAACCAGAATAATAACCAGCAGAACCAACAACTCCAGTTTGAACCGTCCAACACACATTTAATGCACGAGAACTTTGAAAACGAATGTTGCCTACAACTGCATCCATTCTATAACTCACCCATTCATCAGTTCCAAGAATCGCAGAAGATTCTGATGGTAAAAATTCTCTTTCTGTCGTTACTCCATTTATAATATTTTCATACTTAACTGTAGCACCATTTTGAGCTAATATTGTTATCACAGAATTCACACTTTCTTCTGCCAACTTATCTGCAAAAGGAATATCAACCTGGTGCATCCCTGTCGCAGAAAGGGGAGCTATAAAATTCATTCCTACTGTAGGTCCTATTTTAGATGAACTCCCTGACAAAGTTTGATAGACATAAACATTCTTCCCTTTTGTATCTATATACACCTTATTATCATAGTAATTTCCCGTTGTAATAAGATAAAATTCTCCCGCATTTAAAGGAAAGGAATTAATAGGCGTAGAACTTCCATTCAGATAAATATCGGTTCCATCCTCAGTTGCCACAACAATAGGGACCTCTGTGGAACTATTACCCTCTCCCTTGAGAACAATATATTTATCTCTGACTTGATCATATGGGACAATTTGATCAATTCCCATATCCTGACCAGCACTTGAACCCGATGTCCAGGAGCCTGTATTTACAACAATATCTTTATCTGATAAAATATGCGACCCGTTTAAGGCATTCATATTACCGGTATCAAATCCTTTGACATCATGATCAATACCGATAACATAACTTTGCCCTTTTTGCAATAAAACTGTAATGGTATCAAGGGCCGAAATGGGAAGAGGCTCTATACTTCCTGCTACTAACTGAGATAAAACTTCTGTTTTAATATCTGTAAATTTTACCGTGGTATTATCTTCAGTTGCCATAACAGAAAAGAAATGAGCCCGTCTAAAAGTTGCACCAACATTCGCAGTATAAACATGACCCGTCCGAAATTCTTTTCCCATTGCAAAACGCCCTTTAGTCGTCAAGGATCCTCCCTGATCTTCCGTCACATGCCTCATATTGACATATATAGGCGCATCATATGAAACAAATTTTAATCCCGCATCAACCAAGACTTTATTCAAGTCATTGGCCCCTACAACACCAAACGGAAATTCATAATCAGTTGGGTAAGAAGTAATAAAACCATAATTATCTGCACGCGAGGTTTCGAACGTATAACGATATGGTTGATAACGAGAGACTTGTATCTGAGCTAATAAATTATTATCTCCCTTATAAATCCACACATCAATTAAATCTCTACTATCAGTTGTAATCACAACCACATTACGACCAATATCATTATCCGAGTTAGAGCCATCATATAATGGCGGTATATAATGGATGTAATCCAATTGAGCAAATCCTTGGGGAGCCAACAAACTAAAGACCAGAATTACAAATAGTCTTAATAGAAGCGAAGAAGTTAATAAAGCTCGCTTGTCATTCACAGTATTAGTATCCATATCCAGGTAGAGATGAGGTTAAAACTACTATTATTTTAAAATAAAAGATCGAAACAACAGATCCAGAGAAGATATAACTTATGTTAATACAATATATTCAAAAAAAATAGCCCTAATCTAATTTCTTACACAAGAAACATATTCATGATGATCAACAGTCAATTTCTTTAGATTAACTGACATAAACAAAGATACGCAATTAATAGCTTATATAAACTATAAAAAAAAGAGACATCCAAAAATGGATGCCTCTTGAATCTAAATATCGATAAAAAAAACTATGACTGCACAGTATTTTCTACGTCTTCAACCGTAATAGGAATTCTTTTTCCAATTAGCTGACAACCATTTTCCGTAACTAATAGGTCATCTTCAAGACGAATTCCACCAAAATCACGGTACTCATTTACCTTATCGTAATTGATGTAATCCAAGTGTTGCTTTTCACTCTGAAACTTGTCAATTAATGCAGGAATAAAATAAATACCTGGTTCATTTGTAATTACAAAACCTGGTTTCAACTCCTTACCCAAACGCAAATAAGCCGTTCCAAACTGACTGGCACGCTGAACCTTATCATCATACCCCACATAATCCTCACCAAGATCTTCCATATCGTGAACATCCAAGCCCATCATATGACCTAAACCATGCGGCATAAATAAAGTGTGAGCTCCGGCTGCAACAGCTGAATCAGCATCACCCTTCATTAAACCAAGTTTTATAAGACCTGATGCGATCACCTTACAAACTTCAAGATGAACAGAACGATAAGTTACTCCTGGACGAACCAATTCAGTCCCTTTATTAATGGCAGCTAAAACAATCTCATAAATTTCCTTCTGCTTTTGAGTAAACTTACCTCCCACTGGAATAGTTCGAGTATTATCAGAAGCATAATGTGTATCGGTTTCAGCACCACAATCAACAAGTAATAAATCACCTTTCTTTAATAAATTACCATGCTCATGATTATGCAGCGTCTCACCTCGTTTAGAAACTATGGCAGGAAAAGAAAGCATCCCTCCGGCACGGAGACTTATAGCTTCAACCTCACCTGCAACTTCTCTCTCGTAAACACCATCCTGAGCCATTTTCATAGCGGTTACATGCATCTGATAGCCTGTTTCAGCAGCTCTCTCAAGCTCTGCAATTTCACATGGTTCTTTAATTTCACGCAAAGCTACAATCGCTTTAATAAATTCCTCTGAAATATTATCTTTTATGTCTGCTGGTTTAACACCAACCAATTCTTCCAATAAAATTTTATTCTCTGCACGGTAAACAGGTAAAAAATGAATTTTACGTCCTGCTTCCATTGCCTCAGAAATAAACTTATTTAAATCGGAAAAAGGAGCCGTTGCATCAATACCTACTTGTGCTGCCTGATCTTTTACTGAAGGCTGTGGCCCCATCCAAATGATATCATCAATATCAACATCATTACCAAAAATATAGTCCTTATTATTATCGATATCGCAAACACCAGCAAAACCAGGATGATCTAAACCGAAAAAATACAAGAAGTTACTATCCTGACGATACTTATAAATATTGTGAGCACAATTCATTGGTGCATCGGGGTTGCCAAGGAATAATGCAATTCCATCTTTCATGGATTGACGTAATTTCTCACGTCTGTTAATATAAATTTCTTTTGAAAACATGATATGTTGTTTAAGGGTGTAATTATTCAAATTCATCAAAGAATTTACCACTCTAACTTCAACGAAAAAGTGTACATCTCTGTCAAAACAGACGAAAGATAAAAATTTACTTGGAATTTCCCCTATTAAAAAAGCTTAATCATGGTCAATAAAAAAAGACTTTCCTTTCGAAAAGTCTTTTAAATATTATTCAATTTTACAGCTAACTATAAACGAATCTCCCTGTCAATAATTTGGTCTAAAGAAATAAATGTTTCAGTCTTTGAGATGCCCGGAACATTCTGCAGTGTATTAATCAACACATCCATAAGGTGCTGATTATCGCGACAAAGCATCTTTACAAGAAATGTAAAATTCCCCGTCGTAAAATGGCACTCAATAATTTCGGGTATCGCTTCGATACGCCCAACCACTTGTTTGTACTGATGTGCATGGTCCAAAAAAATACCAACATAAGCACAAACTTCATACCCCAAGGCTCTTGGTTTCACGATAAATCTCGATCCATCTATAATTCCTGCATCTTCAAGTTTTTTTACTCTCTGATGTATAGCGGCACCGGAGATACCACACTCACGTGCAATCTCTAAAAATGGAATGCGTGCATTCTTTATCAGATAAGATAATATTTTCTGATCAACATCATCAATTTGAACCTTCATTCTCGTTTGTTTTTATAGCAAAAACTGACAGCTACGGGCGTCAGCAGTTAATTACAATTTATTACTTTAAAAGCAAAAATAGTAATAATTCATAAGCGAAACTCAGTCTGATTTTGAATTTGTGAAATTTAGAACGAATACAGTCAAGCCTATACCATCTGTATATCAATACTAAAGGGGCTTGTATATAAAATGACGGTCTATTAGAAATTCTTAGTCGAATTTAAAACTTCAAAGCCAATTAAACGGTCGTAATTTTTTTCGATATCATGATAATAAACATAGATCATATAGTCATTTTCAGTCTGCCAGTGACTGCCCTCTATATAGTTTAAATCCGGTTGGTTCGATCCCTTTTCAAGTAAAGCGTAGGCATAGTTGTAATAGCCTTGTTTTAAATAAATGCTTTTCTGATACGCCCCTAAAGCATAATCGTAAACCATCCTATTCCTTTCGTCACATTCCCAATTATTAAATGCACCATAAACATATATATCACCATGTTTTAACTCATTTTTAAAAGGCAATGTGAAAATAACATGGGCATAGTCAGCTTCAGTTGTGGGCTCTTTTCTTTCGTCAACTGAAATTACCGAAATACCATTATTGTCTCTTCTGTATATATAGGGATCAAACTGGCGAATTTTATCAGGACTTAAGTTCACCACAGTCTCACCGTCAATATTTTCAACAGATCGAATGTAAATTGATTGGTATCGAAAACTCTTTAAATCAAAATAGTGAAACTCATTATTACCTGGAAATACATATACCATATTATTATCAAACACCAATTCATCCTTACGAATAAATACGGGCTTCACCTTCATCTGACTTCCTCCCGATCGATCATTCTGCCTTAAAATAACGGTCAGATCCGAATGCGGATTATCAATCAAAAACCCCGGATGGAATATACTAAACATGACTTCCTGATGGGTTTTTCTTAAATCCATACTTATAGGATGCTTTATTTTACCTTTGAGCTCAACTTTGGAATCCAAAAGCATAAACCGCTGGCGAAGCACAACATTCTCAGTATCGAAATCCTGAAAAATCTCAAGAATATAATTCCCCGAAAGCTTCAATTTCACATCTTCATTAGGCAACTTAAGCGAATAATGCACATAGTTGACATTGGTGTTAAATGAGAATTCATAATCTTGAATCTGATTTTCCGAAAAGCCATCTAAATAATCAAATTCACTTAAACCCGATAATTTCCAATCGGCATTGCAATGAATAATTCGATAAGAATAATCTTGTATATTTTTCCCCAATTCATCAAAAGAAAACTGCAGTTGGTTTTGACCGTTTAATTCAATAATTGGGGGTGAAATTTCCCACCCCAAAGGAAAACATTGAACAGTATGAATACTAACTTTCTTTATTTCGTTTTTATAAATATTAACCTCTTCAGAACCAAAAGCGCTCAGACAATAAGAGATACAGAAGTATGAAATAAAAAAGATCTTAAAGAGGAACCTAAACATTTGGATATCTATATATGAAGTTTATAAATTGCAAGAATTTCTACAAATATATAAAATTGCTTTATATCTTTGTTTTCGATTTTCCAAGACAATCTATCTGGTTTCCAAAAGTTTTAAAACAGCATTTGAATACCATTCTCTGAATAGAAAAAAGGCTTGGACTTAGTTAATTTTAAACAAATTAATCATATCAAATAGTTTAACATGTCTGAAGTTAAAAAGATCAAAAAAGGCTTAGATATTAAGCTGATAGGAAAGGCTGACAAAGTACTTGAAAAAGCTGATCGTTCTGAGACATTTGCAATTAAACCTACCGATTTCCCTGGACTTACTCCAAAATTAAAAGTAAAGGTTGATGCTGAAGTTAAAGCAGGTTCTGCTTTATTCTTCGATAAGTATCGCCCTGAAATTAATTTTACCTCTCCAGTTAGCGGTAAGGTTGTTGCCGTGAATCGTGGCGAAAGAAGAAAAATTCTTGAAGTCATCATTCAGGCTGACAACGAATTGCAATACGAGGAATTTAAACAAGCTAATCCTGCTGACTTATCTCGCGATGAAGTTAAAGAGCAGTTGTTACAATCAGGTTTATGGGCTTTCCTTCGTCAGCGTCCTTACGACGTTATTGCAAATCCAGCTGATGCACCAAAGGCTATCCACATTTCGGCTTTTGATTCTGCACCGCTTGCTGCCGATTTCGATTATTTAGTTGAAGGTGAAGCTGAAGCTTTCCAAATGGGTCTTGATGCTTTAACGAAACTTACCGATGGAAAAGTTCACTTAAACATCAATGCACAGAAAACACAGTCGAAAGTTTTCACTGAAGCAAAAAATGTTGTTATCAACAAATTTGCAGGTGTTCACCCGGCTGGTAATGTTGGTGTTCAAATCCACAAACTCGATCCTATTAATAAAGGTGATATTGTTTGGGTGATTCGTCCTCAAGAAATTCTTTTCATTGGTAGACTATTCCAAAAAGGGATTTATGACGTGAGCCGTAAAATCGCACTTACTGGATCTGAAGTGAAAAACCCTTCATATTACAATACCATTCTTGGTGCTTCAGTTCGTAATATTCTTAAAGCTCAGCTTAAAGATGATGATAAAATCAGAGTTATCTCGGGTAATGTTCTAACCGGAACACAAATTCCTGAAGATGGATTCTTAGGTTTCTATGATTCACAAATCACTGTTATTCCTGAAGGTGATAATTACGAATTCTTAGGTTGGGCGCTTCCAGGCTTACAGAAATTTTCTATGTCGAAGACATTCTTCTCATGGTTAACTCCAAACAAAGAATACCGATTAGATGCAAACCTTCATGGTGAGCACCGTGCTTTTGTAATGACAGGTGAGTACGACAAGGTATTACCTATGGATGTACTTCCGCAACAATTGATCAAATCTATTATGGTTGAGGATATCGACCAAATGGAACAATTGGGTATTTACGAAGTAGCTCCGGAAGATCTTGCTTTGTGCGAATTTGTTTGTACATCAAAAATTAATGTACAGGATTTAGTTCGTCAGGGAATTGATCTGATGATTAAAGAAATGAGCTAAGAATAAACGGTAAATTATTTTATAATGAAAGCATTAAGAAAATTTCTTGATAAAAAGAAACCCTTATTCCAAAAGGGTGGGAAGTTTGCAAAGTTGCAATCCTCTTTCGAGGCTTTTGAAACTTTCCTATACGTCCCAAATACAACTTCACATACAGGAACACACATCAAAGATGCTATCGATTTGAAGCGTACGATGTCTGTTGTTGTATTGGCTTTAATTCCAGCTTTATTGTTCGGAATTTACAATACAGGTTATCAGCATTTCCTTTCTCTTGGCCAGTCTGCTGAGTTTATGGATATTTGCATTTATGGTCTAATCAAAATCCTTCCTATTATCGTCGTATCTTATGTCGTTGGTTTGGGTATTGAGTTTGCCTTTGCACAAATGCGTGGTCATCAGGTAAACGAAGGCTTCCTTGTTTCAGGTATGCTTATTCCTCTAATTATGCCAGTTGGCGCTCCACTTTGGATGGTTGCTGTTTCTACTGCTTTTGCTGTAGTAATTGGTAAAGAGGTTTTTGGTGGTACCGGTATGAACATTTGGAATCCGGCTCTTGTAGCTCGTGCCTTTTTCTTCTTTGCCTACCCTTCAAAAATGTCGGGTGATGTGGTTTGGATTGCTGAAAAGGCAGACAGTTTCTCTGGAGCAACTCCTTTGGCCCATGCTGCAACTCTTGTTGATGCTACAGGTGAGGCTGCCACTTCTATCTATACACAACATCTTTCAAATGCATGGGATATGTTTGTAGGTTTTATCCCTGGATCAATTGGTGAAACTTCAACTATCGCAATTCTAATTGGAGCCGTTATTCTAATCGCTTCAGGAATTGGAAGCTGGAAAATCATGGCATCTGTTTTCGTTGGTGGTTACACTATGGGAGCAATCTTCAACCTTGTAGGTGCAAATGCTTATATGGAGTTAATACCTGCATGGCAACACTTAATTATGGGTGGTTTTGCTTTTGGTGCTGTCTTTATGGCTACCGATCCAGTATCTGCTGCGCAAACTGCTCGAGGTAAAATCATCTATGGTTTCCTTATTGGTTTCCTAGCGGTATTAATTCGTGTTATGAACGCAGGTTTCCCGGAAGCTATGATGTTAGCAATTCTATTGATGAATACTTTTGCTCCACTTATCGATCATTATGTGGTTCAGGGTAACATCAAAAGAAGATTGAAACGTGTTAAGGTAAATGCTTAATTAAAAAAACGTTTAGAAAATGAATACTCAAAGCAATACATATACATTTCTTTATGCTGCCATTATGGTAGTAATTGTTGCGGCAGTACTTTCTTTCACGTCATTGACACTGAAAGGTCGCCAAAACATGAATAAAGAAATTGAGAAAAAGCAAGACATTCTAAAAGCTGTGAATGTTGCTTCTACTCCTGACAATGCGGTTGAGCTTTACGACAAATACATTGTTGAAGCCATTATCGTAAACTCAGAAGGTGAAGTGAAATCAAATGATAAAGCTGAGACTTTTAAAGTTGATCTTAAAAATGAAAACAAGAAAGATCTTTCTGAAAGAAACCTTCCTGTTTTTATTTTCAATGATACTAAAGTTGGCAAAAAACTAATTATTCCTGTTCGTGGAAAAGGAATGTGGGGACCAGTTTGGGGATTTATCTCAATGGAGCCAGATCGTAAAACCATTTTCGGTGCTACTTTCGACCACCAAGGAGAAACGCCAGGTTTGGGTGCTGAGATCTCTAAAGCAGAGTTCCAAAAGCCATTCACCGGGAAGCAAATCTTTGATGAGTCTGGTGTTTTCACTTCTCTAAAATTGGTAAAAGGAACTGCCTCTAATAACCCACATGCATTCGATGCTGTGTCAGGTGGTACTGTTACTTCAAAAGGTTTGGAAGCTATGCTTCAGGATAACCTTAGCAGTTATGAAAAGTTTTTAAAATCTTCAAAATAAGATAAAGATGAGCGATAAAGAACCATTATTCTCAGCTAAGAATCGAAAATTGCTGACCAACCCGTTGGGAAGCGATAACCCAATTACCATTCAGGTATTGGGTATCTGTTCGGCCTTGGCGGTAACTGCAAAATTAGAACCCGCAGTAGTAATGACCATTTCAGTTATGGCTGTATTGGCACTTGCTAATGTTATAGTTTCATTACTTAGAAATACGATTCCTTCACGTATCCGTATCATTGTTCAACTTGTTATTGTTGCAGCATTGGTAATCCTTGTAGACCAAATCCTAAAGGCTTATGCTTACGATGTAAGTAAACAACTTTCAGTATTTGTGGGTCTGATTATCACCAACTGTATCATTATGGGACGTCTTGAAGCATTTGCTTTAGGTAACCGTCCTTGGCCTGCTTTTCTTGATGGTATTGGGAATGCTGCCGGATACGGTATTATTCTTGTGATTGTAGCTTTCTTCCGTGAATTGTTAGGATCAGGAACCCTTTACGGTTTCAACGTGATTCCTCAGGCATTTTACGATATGGGATACCAAAACAACGGTTTGATGATCCTTCCTCCAATGGCATTGGTCACTGTAGGTATCATCATCTGGGTACAAAGATCTCGTAACAAAGCTCTAATTGAGTCCTAATTTTAAAGAAAAATCGAAACATGGAAAATCTGATTAATATATTTATCAAGTCGATTTTTATCGACAACATGGTGTTCGCATTCTTCTTTGGAATGTGTTCGTACCTTGCAGTTTCTAAAACTGTAAAAACTTCTATGGGACTAGGTATAGCCGTAGTTTTTGTATTGGGAATTACAGTTCCTATGAACTACATGCTAAACAAATATATTTTATCTGAAGGTGCTTTAACATGGATTTCTGCTTCGATGGCAGATGTCGACTTAAGTTTCTTAAGTTTCATCATGTTTATCGCAGTTATTGCATCTATGGTACAATTGGTCGAAATGATTGTTGAGAAATTTGCTCCGGCACTTTACTCATCTCTAGGTATCTTCTTACCACTTATTGCTGTAAACTGTGCTATTTTGGGTGGTTCTCTTTTCATGCAAGAAAGAGGTTATTCAACTTTAGCAGAAGCCACTTCATTTGGTCTTGGATCAGGTATTGGTTGGTTACTTGCAATTGTTGGTATTGCAGCTATTCGTGAAAAAATCCGTTACTCAAACATTCCTGCTCCTCTTAGAGGTCTTGGAATTACATTTATTGTAACCGGATTAATGGGAATCGCTTTTATGAGCTTCATGGGTATCAAACTCTAAGCTGATAATAAAATAGTAAATTAAGTTTTCAAAAAATTAATCGAACTAGAGATGATATTATTAACAACACAGGGAGCTGTTACAGGCACAAGTGATTCAGTTGTTATCGGAATTAGTATAGCAATTTTCTTACTTGTAATCCTGGTTCTAGTTTCTATCCTTTTATTTGCAAAGAAGAAGCTAACTCCATCAGGGGAAGTAACGATTGATATTAACGGCGGTGATCAAAAATTAGTGGTTGAGCCTGGCAATACCCTTTTAGGCACTTTAGGTGCTGCTAAAATCTTCTTACCATCGGCTTGTGGTGGTGGTGGAACATGTGCAATGTGTAAATGTCAGGTACATGACGGTGCAGGTAGCATTCTTCCAACTGAAGTTGATTATTTTACTCGTAAGGAAGCACAGAACAATTGGCGTTTGGCTTGTCAGGTAAAAGTTAAAGAAGATTTGTCCATGTCAATTCCTCAGGAAATTCTGGGAATTAAAAAATGGGAATGTGAAGTGGTTTCAAACAACAACGTAGCAACTTTTATTAAAGAGTTCGTTGTGAAATTACCAGAGGGTGAAATTCTTGACTTCAAATCAGGTGGCTATATTCAGATTGATGTACCTAAAATCGATGTTGATTTCAAGGACATGGATATTGAAGAACAATACCGTGGCGAATGGGAACAATTTAAGATGTTTGATCTTAAGATGAAAAACCCGGAGCCAACTTATCGTGCCTACTCTATGGCTAACCACCCTGCCGAAGGAAATATTGTAATGCTTAATATTCGTATTGCAACACCTCCATTCGACAGAGTTAGCGGTGGCTGGATGAATATTAATCCAGGTATCTGTTCATCATTTATCTTCTCTCGTAAGCCAGGTGATAAAGTGACTGTTTCAGGTCCTTACGGTGAATTCTTCATCAAAGAGACGAATAATGAAATGATGTTTATTGGTGGTGGTGCTGGTATGGCTCCAATGCGTTCACACATCTTCCACCTGTTCCACACTGTGAAAACTGGTCGTAAGGCTACTTTCTGGTATGGTGCACGTTCATTAAAAGAGGTTTTCTATGCAGAGCAATTTGATGCAATTGCAGCTGATTTCCCTAACTTCGAATGGCATTTAGCTCTTTCTGAGCCTCAGCCGGAAGATAACTGGGAAGGTCCTACTGGATTTATCCATCAGGTAATCTACGATAACTATTTGGCAAATCACGATGAGCCGGAAGATATTGAATACTACCTATGTGGACCTCCAATGATGAACTCGGCAGTAACAAACATGCTGTACGAATTAGGAGTACCAGACGAAATGGTTGAATTTGACGATTTCGGTTCATAAATATTTTAAGCCTCGGTTCTCCCGAGGCTTTTTTTATATCTTGGAACAGGCTATATTTTTTACCTTTACAGCAAATTCACCTATCAATCCTACTTTGAGCTCAAATCATCATGATTAAAAAAATTCAATTACTTGTTCTGACAGCGATCTTAATGTTTGCTTGTCAACCCTCAAAAAAAGAATATCAATTCAACGAAGGTTATATTTGGGGTACAATCTATCATATCATTTATGACAACCCTAGTGGCAAAGATTTGCATGAAGAAATTAAGGTGAAAATGAATGAATTTGACCATTCACTATCAACCTATAAACCCAATTCTATCATCTCAAGAGTTAATAATAACGACTCAACTGTAGTGCTTGATCACTATTTTGAAACCGTATTCAAACGCAGTTTGGAAATTTCTAAAATTACCGACGGAGCTTTTGATATGACAGTAGCCCCTTTGGTTAATGCCTGGGGATTTGGTTTTAAAAACAAATTAGAACCGGAAGATATTCCTGTTGACAGTCTTCTACAGATTGTTGGATTTAACAAAGTTAGTCTGCAAAATCATAAAATTGTGAAAGAAGATTCCAGAATCATGCTTGATGCTAGTGCCATTGCTAAAGGCTACGGTGTTGATGTGGTTGCTGATTTCTTAGAGAGCAAAGGTATCTCCAATTATATGATTGAGATTGGAGGCGAAATCAGAGTCAAGGGGGTCAGTAATAAAAATAGAAACTGGCGGGTTGGAATTGATAGACCTATTGACGATCCGACCCTACAAAAAAGAGAAATTCAAGATGTACTCAACATGGAAGATGGGGCAATGGCTACCTCTGGAAACTACCGTCAATTCTACATTAAAAATGGGAAAAAATATGCCCACTCCATCGACCCTAAATTAGGTTATCCGGTTCAACACAGCTTATTGTCAGCTTCAGTTATTGCTCCTAATTGCATGACCGCAGATGCGTATGCTACAGCATTTATGGTTTTGGGGTTAGAAAAAAGTATTAAAATAGTAGAAAATGATCCAAACCTGGAAGCCTATTTTATTTATGCAGACCATGAGGGAAAATATCAGACGTATTTAAGCACAAAAATAAAAGACCTAATTGTCAAATAACGAGCAATCAAACAATTTAGGTAATAAAATAGAAAATCCCCTGTCAACTTCCATTGACAGGGGATTATTATAATCTGCAAAATACTCTTTAAAGCTTAAAAAAAGATAAAATTACATTGTCATAAGAAAATACAATTTATCGGGTAAATTAACTATAATTTACTAAGCTCTTTTTCTAATATTGTCTCTTTACTATATTGACCCTTTTTATAGGCTTTAGCTTGTTCAAGTTTATCTTGTGAAGTTGCACAGCTAACGCCTTCTTTCTTCAAAAATTCAGTTTTGCCAATATGCGTTTCCGGGAATTGCCCGTTTTTCTTAACAAGTATAGAAATTGCAAAACCAATGAATCCAATTCCTAAAATAACAACGCTAACTAATATGAGTTTCAAAATCATGACTCTAGATATTTATATTTATGACAAAAGTACCATTTCCTAAAGATATTTCAAATTATTAAAGACCATGAGGTCCTAAATAGTATTGAATTTACTTCTTATTTAGAATAAATCTCCCTAAATTTGTATGGCTTAACAAAATGAGTGATAAAACTCTAAGCTTGAATGCAAACGTTTACAGTTTCTATCACTATTAATCATTATTAGTTGTAAGTATGTCAGAAATATATAAGGATAACATTAAACCAGAAATTTCATTTGAGGATTTTAAAAAAGAAGTTCTTAAAGATTTTCGAATTGCAAACATAAGTCGTCAACTCAGTTTATTAGGACGAAAAGAAGTCCTCACCGGAAAAGCCAAATTTGGAATCTTTGGTGATGGTAAAGAAGTCGCCCAAATTGCCATGGCAAAAAGCTTTAAAAATGGTGATTGGCGTTCAGGTTATTACCGGGATCAAACCTTTATGTTGGCTACCGAAATGCTGACGCCTGAAGAGTTCTTTGCTCAGCTTTATGGTGAAACTCAACTCGATAAAAATCCGGGGAATGGTGGTCGATTGATGAATAATCACTATGCTTCGAGAAGTTTAAATGCTGATGGAAGTTGGAAAAACTTAATGTCGCAAAAGAATTCCTCTGCTGATATTTCACCTACTGCAGGACAAATGCCACGACTTTTAGGCTTGGCATACGCATCCAAAATTTTCAGAGAGAACACAGAATTACACCAATTTACCGAATTCTCAGATCAAGGTAACGAAGTTGCCTTTGGGACTATTGGGGATTCCAGTACTTCGGAAGGGCATTTTTGGGAAACCATAAATGCAGCTGGCGTACTAAAAGTCCCTATGGCTATGAGTGTCTGGGATGACGGTTGGGGCATTTCTGTTCCCAACAAATATCAAACAACAAAATCGAATATTTCAGAAGTTTTAAAGGGATTTAAAATAGATGAAAATGGTGATGGGTACCATATTTACAAGGCAAAGGGATGGGATTATCCCGAACTTTGCAAAATGTACGAAGAAGGTGTTGCTCTATGTCGTAAAGATCATGTCCCTACCCTATTTCACGTGGTAGAAATGACACAACCACAAGGCCATTCTACATCAGGTTCACACGAAAGATATAAAACTGAAGAACGACTGAACTGGGAAAAAGAATACGACCCAATTAAAAAGATGCGTGAGTGGATGCTTGATATGGAACTTGCTACTGAGGAGCAACTCGCTTCTATTGAGGCAGAATGTATCGAAGAAGTCAAACAAGCCAAAACTCAAGCATGGAAAACATTCATCGATCCAATTAAAAAAGAAAGAGATGAATTGATTGAATTGGTAAAAGCTTCAGCATGTAATTGCAAAAAAACAGAACGTATTGATGCAATCGTTAATGACTTGAAGAAAATTATTCATCCTATCAGGAAAGATAATGTCAGTTCAGCAAAGAAAATCTTACGTCACATTTGTAGTTCATGTTCCACTTTCAAACCTTTAAAATCACAGCTTCAATCTTGGTTAAAAAGTACCATTGATGAAAATCACGAACGCTACAGTTCACATTTATATAGCGAAACGGATCAACAAATAGCAAAAATCCCTGCAGTTAAACCAATCTACTCTGACTCTTCAAAAATTGTAAACGGACGTGAAATCCTTCGCGACAATTTTGATCAGCTTTTCAGTAAATACCCCTTGTTTTTAACTTTTGGTGAAGACACTGGTTTTATTGGTGGCGTAAACCAAAGTTTAGAGGGGATGCAGGAAAAATATGGTAAGCTAAGAGTTAGCGATACAGGAATCCGCGAAGCAACTATTATAGGGCAAGGTATTGGCCTTGCAATGCGTGGACTTCGTCCTATTGCTGAAATTCAATATTTCGATTATTTGTTGTATGCCTTGCAAACAATGAGCGACGATTTGGCAACCCTTCAATACAGAACCAAAGGAGGACAAAAAGCTCCGGTAATTATCCGAACTCGAGGACATCGTCTTGAGGGAATTTGGCATTCAGGTTCGCCTCTTAGCATGGTCATAAACTCAATTCGTGGCATACATGTTTGTGTTCCCCGAAACATGACTAAAGCTGCCGGCATGTATAACACATTAATGGAAGCAGATGAACCTGCCTTGGTGATTGAACCGTTGAATGGATACAGACTTAAGGAGAAAATGCCGGATAACCTTGGTGAATTCAAAACACCTCTTGGAATTCCGGAGGTTATGGTAGAAGGTACTGACATTACACTTGTTACATACGGATCCTGTGTGAAAATTGCCGAGGATGCTGTCAAACAACTCAAAGAATTTGATATTTCTGTTGAACTGATCGATGTTCAGACCCTATTGCCTTTCGATATCAATCATATGATTTCTGAATCCGTAAAGAAAACCAACCGGGTCGTTTTCTTTGATGAAGATGTTTCAGGAGGAGCAACAGCATTTATGATGCAAAAAGTTCTTGAAGAGCAAAAAGCTTACTTCCATTTAGATGCAGAACCACGTACAATTAGTGCAAAAGATCACCGTCCAGCCTATGGTACTGATGGAGATTATTTCTCAAATCCAAATGCAGAAGATGTCTTTGAGATTATTTATGATATCATGAGAGAAAGCGAACCAGACAAATTCTCTCCAATTTATAAAATTTAATCCGCTCAACTAATTCAAAATAAAGGACGTTGTTTATACTATTCAACGTCCTTTCTTTTTCATATTCTTCCTGATTTTTTATCATCCGACAAAAATTTGAACAAATTCTTAACAAAAAGATATTTTCACTAATTTTAGCCTGTATAAACACAGAACGAAACCTCATGATGGATAAATCGAGACTTAAATCACTTTTAATTAAGGCTATCAGTAACAAATTTATTATTAGTTTTCTGATCTTCTTCTTTTGGGTATTCTTTTTCGATCAGCATTCAATTTGGGAACGTAAGGAATATAAAAGTAGAATAGAAGCTTTAACTAAAGAAAAAGAATACTTCCTAAACAAGATAAAAAAAGATAAAAACAGAATTCATGAGCTAAAAACAAATCGTGAGAATCTCGAAAAATTTGCCCGGGAACAGTATCTCATGAAAAAGAAAGATGAAGACATTTTTATAATAATTGAAGAGGAGTAGTGAAAGCTATTCCTTTTTTTTGTACTTTACAGTATCAACTATAAATGCAAAATCCGATCCGCAACTATATTTATAACTTATCGTATAATAAGATAAGCGTTCTTTATGTACTGAGCAATTTTTGAAATGAAGCGATTTATTTGAGATTATATAATAAACTTAGAAAATCCTAGCCATGTTACCTAAAAAAAGAAAAAGTGCCGATCTTGAAAATAAGAAGAGTTTATTCTTTGAAATTGGGCTAGCTATAGCCCTTTTGATGGTATTTATTGCTTTTAATTGGCGAGTTCCATTTCACGAAACCGAAGAAATTGATGCCGCACAGGAACTCACAGATTTGGAAGAAATCATTCCAATCACCAGACAAGAACCAGAAAAACCTAAAGTAAAACCACCTGTAAAAATCAGAGTTCAGGATGTGATTACTATCGTCGAAAATGATTCTAAAGAAGATCCTAATTTAGTTATTGAAGAAGAAAATATCAATCAGGAAACTGAAATTGATGCCAAGCCTGAAGAAGTCACTTTTGAAACGGAAGAAGTTGACGAAACAGCGATTTTTGTTGTTGTGGAAGAGATGCCAATTTTCCGTCCGGATATTTGCAAAACGATGGCAGAAGGCAATATCGAACTGAGCAAATACATTCAGAAAAGTATTAAATATCCTGTCATTGCTAGTGAAAATGGAATTACTGGCCGTGTTTTCGTCAGATTTGTGGTTGGACGCGATGGTCGGGTGAAAAATGTTGAAGTACTTCGAGGTGTTGATCCTTATCTGGATAAGGAAGCCGTAAGAGTTATCGAAAGCTTACCTCCTTTCGCTCCAGGAAAACAAAGAGGTGTCCCTGTTCAAGTAACTTATTCAACATCGATTAATTTTGTTCTCCAATAATTTAAATTTGACACAATAGCAGAAATTAAAAAGCATGGATTAAAATCCATGCTTTTCATATATTTTAATGTGTCTTTTCGTACTCCCTGTATATCTCAAGTAATTCTTTTGCCAAATAAATTCCTTTAGTAGCAATACCCAAATCCTTGAGTAATAATTTGGCACTCACAATAACACTTTCTTCTTCCATAAACTGTTCATGAACATTATTCAGATATTTTAAAACTTTGAAAGCATTAAAGGCACCAAAAAATTTCTTTCGGAAAGAATCAATTGAAGCACAGTTTCGATTAATCTCTTCAAGCGCTTCAAAAAAGTTATCCTCCTTCAGATAGCTCCTTACCGGGCCAGGTAATTCAACAATCAATTTGTTGATAAAAGTATCATAATCAACTCCGAAAAAATCATCAACCCGATCAAAGAAAACTTTTAAATCCTTAAAGGCTGCATAATTGTAGTTTTTATAATTACTGATTCCTTCATTTACAAATGTCGACATCGCTTTTCCGGTTCCAAAAGGGACACGATCAGATGTACGTGGCGATGGAATAACCCGAGTATGCTTAATTTCATAAAACTTACCCAAAGCAATAATCTTTTGAAGAAAATAAAAATCTTCTCCAGCCTGGCGCCGATTCATACCACCTTGTTTGATATAGGCTTCAGCCGTGACTGCAAAACTCGACCCTACTGTATGATAGGCGTGTGGATGCCCGGCGAATCGCATGGCTAGCATATAATAGCGCAAATACAACTCATACTGAGCAATCGAATTATAAATGAGTTCATCAAATTCATCCCCTTCAAGCGGGTGCTCATAAAATATATTCGCTCCATTGGCCTTAGGATACTTTTTAAATAGTTTCTCTATCTCTGTAAAGTAATTGCTATCACAAGAAGAATCCGCATCGTAGCCTGTAATAATACCTTGAGGACAGTTTATTTTATTAAAACGACTTACGGCCTCATCCATCGCAATTTTACGAGCTAATCCAACTCCAGCTGATTTTTTAGGCAAATTAGGCTGATGAATTAAAAAGAAGCGCATTTTTTCATCTTCATGTTGAGAAATCCACTCCTGAGCATCAGTAATCGTTTTAGCATTCTGGCTTAAAACCTCATCAGAAGCCTGCTCGCTTGAATTGACAATAACAATAACTTCAACATTAAAGCCTGGTCGATCGCAAAGCCACAGAGCCCTCAAACTTGAAACCAAATCAGGCTCATTAAAACAAGGAATTGTAACAATGAGTCCTAAATTCTCCGGCACATCACTAGTAATATAGTCAGGGTAAACTTGTTGCTTTTTCAGGTATTTATTTGCGAAACTCATTAATAAACGTTGTAGGTTTTAAACTGCGATTGCTTCAGGGATAACAAGAATTAAAAATCATTATCAGGCACAAAGATAAAAAAAGGGCAGAAAGCTATTAGCCTCTGCCCCTTTATTCAATATTTTTTAAGTCTATTTCTTATATCTGGCATTCAAACCATCAATAATATCTTTCGTTACATCTAAACCATTAGCAGAATGTAGTACGGTTCCACCTTTTGTTGTGCTAATAATTAAGCTATACTTATGCTTTGCATTATATAATTTCAAATAGTTGGTTACACTATCGAATAGACGCTTTGAATTTTCATTCTGCTCAGCCATCAACTCAGAACTTAATTTTCTGTCAAGTTGATCTAAGTTTTGCTTTTTTTCCATTAATTCTCTTTGTGCCTTTTCAGCACGCTCACGGTTTAAGAATCCATTATTTTGAAGTTTACGCTGAAAATCTACCGCTTCTTTCTCCAATTTTTGAGCTTTAAAATTAAAATCAGTTCTAGAATCTTCTTGTTTCTTTAGGAATTTCTCATTCAAATCCACTGAAAAATTATAGCTTGATAATAAAGAATCTGTATTCACATAGACTACAGCTCCTTCTCCGGCAATGGTTTTCACCTCAGCTTTATTCTCACCTGAGAAATGTAAAAAGAATAAAATTCCAACAGCAACAATTAAAATTGCATTAAGAACAATGGATAGATTTTTCATGTTTTTCTAGTTTGATTTTAAATAGCCATCCTGCATGGAATAAATTCCAATTGGGAAAATGTCCGGGAATAACTTCCCAAACGAATCATAGCGTATAATAATTGATTTTAGGTACTTATTTTTCCATTCACGAATTTAAAAAAACGCAAACCTGCCTTACTTTTAACTAAAGCCTAGCAAATATAAGTTTTAAATGATAATGGAAAAATTTCTGAGATAAAATTTTCTGGTGATAGACGAAATATCATGAAATTCAAATCTGATCAAATTTACTGATAAACGTCATTCTTTTTAATTTACATGATGTCTACATTTAGCCTACAATAAACCCAAAATTAACCCTTAAAAACATTAAAGATGATTAATAAAATGATAGCAGCGACCCTGCCTTATATGCCAAAAAAATTAGTTTGGTTATTTTCCAAACGCTATATTGCTGGAGAAACCATCGAAGATGCCATAAAAGCGTCTCAGGAGCTAAATGCTCAGGGCATCAAGGTTACTGTGGATCTATTAGGTGAATTTATTAAAGATCTAAGTCAGGCAACAGAAAACAAGGATGCCTATCTAAATATCATCGAAGCTTTCGAAAAAAATAATATTGATGGAAATTACTCTGTAAAACCAACTTTCTTTGGTTTACTTATCGATCCTGAAATTTGTTATCAGAATATTAGAACCGTAGTTGCAAAAGCGGCTGAATACAATAATTTCGTCCGTATCGATATGGAAGACTCACCATGTGTGGATAAAGAAATAGACATGTTCAGACGATTGAAAAAAGAATTCCCTAAAAATGTAGGTCTCGTTGTACAAGCCTATCTAAAGCGTACCCTTTCCGATTTGGAAAACATGATGGATATGCAAAACGGGACAGGACTTAACTACCGTTTGTGTAAAGGAATTTACGTTGAGCCCGCTGAGATTGCATACAAGAAGTATGAAGAAATCAATGAGAACTATATTAAAGATCTTGATTTCATGCTTAAGAATGATATTTATCCTGGTATCGCTACCCATGACAAGAATCTAATTCAGCCCGCATTCGATTTAATTGAAAAGTATAATGTGTCTAAAGACAAATATGAATTCCAAATGCTTTATGGTGTTACTCCTGAGCTAAGACAATCTATTGTTGAAAAAGGCCATAATATGAGAGTTTATGTCCCATTTGGAAAAGATTGGTTTGGCTATTCGACACGAAGACTTAAAGAGAATCCAAAAATGGCCATGTTGATTATAAAAGCACTTTTTAGTAGAGGATAAAAAAAGCGGTGAAAAATTCACCGCTTTTTTATTTGTTATTTCTTTTTGACTCCATATTCATACATCTGCTGCAGAATTTTAACTTCGGAATCCGTTACCATTGCATCCGGTATTTTCATTTTCCGCTTACGCTCCAGCCTTTTCAACTCAGGCAAGGTTCTGGTTGTACTCACACCTGCTGTCATCTCGGTAGGAATCATTGTTTTATTTTCAATTGCATTAACATGATTTCGAATAAGCAGATCGGTATTCGCTTTGGCATCCATCTTTGTTGGCTTTTGAGTTAAAGCCTCGTAAGTTGCCGAATTGATGTTATTTTTTGCTCGTACATACTCGGGCGTATTCACCTTTGCATTCATAAAAGCTTCTTTAAAATCACCAAATCGTGGTAAGATTAGAACTTCCTGAAGCGCAATTGTATCTTTAGTCAGAAATACACCAAACAAATAATCTTCCTGTTGTAATGTATCACTAACAACCACCTGAACACCATGGTAACCAACAAATGAATATTGAATGGTATCCCCGGAATTTACCCAGAAAGAAAATCGGCCATATTCATTAGTCGTTCCACCTCGTTTCTTATTCACTCTAAAATGAGCATAAGGCAAACCTTTCAAGTCAGCTTGATCCATTACAGCTCCGGTAAAAAATATCGAATCAAGATTATATTTCTGGGATTTGGAATCCTTAGGGAAAAAGAAAACCAGAATTAAAACACAGCAAAAAATTAATTTTCTCATAATGTATCGTATTTCAGTCTATAATTCACCAATAACAATATCGTCAAGGCATCGCTTAGGCACATGATGCACCCCATTTTCGTCTCTCCAATATTTAATATCATCATTTTTCATTTCATCCAAAACCACCTGTTCTTTTGGTTTTCCAAGAGCAACGACCTGAATCATTGAATAATCCTCAGATATATTTAATAATTCTCTCAAATTGTTTTCTTTAAAAGCTCTCAAAATACAGCCGCCAAAACCGGCTTCAACAGCACCTAAGAGCAAATTTTGTACCGCTATGCCATCATCACAGAAATAATTTTTGCTCAAGCGTTCATCATTCAACATGATAACATAAGCCACAGGTTGCTCACCTTCAATGGGACCAGGCCAATCACTTAAATACCCTGCCCATGCCAGATTTTCAAACACCTGCTTACATAAGTTTTGATCAGTTATGGTGAGGTATTTTAAACTTTGGGCATTTCGTCCGGATGCCCCAAGTCTGGCCAAGTCGATCCATTCTCTCAATTGCGCTTTACTAATTGCTTCATTTTGATAAAAGCGGCGATAACTTCTATTTCTTAATACTAATTCCTTTAACATTCGAATTCTATCTTATTATACGGTTGGCTATGAAGATTTGATACAATTACATTCTAAAAATGAAATCGTCCAATGTATTTATTTAAGTTCTTTTTAAGGTAAGGATAATCTTACTTTTCATCAAGAGAATGATGCTATTTAAAATGAAAACTCATTTGAAAAAACAAAGCCAATTTCAAAAAAATTACTCCAGATCTAATTAACTAAAAAATACAATAGGAAGTACAAATCTAAAATAAAATAAGCTGCTACTACCGTAACAGCTTATTTAAACATATAAAATCGCATCACAAATTCTCGAAACGCGTTTCTATTAATTCCCAATTAATTAATTCCCAAAAGTTCTCAATATACTTTGGCCTTGCATTTTGAGTATCCAGATAATAAGCATGTTCCCAGACATCAAGGGTCATAATTGGTACCAAATCATCGCATAAAGGATTGCCGGCATTAGATGTTTGTATTATTCTCAGTTTATTCTTTTTATCGGCAACCAGCCACACCCAACCAGAACCAAAAAGAGTTGCACCAGCCTTCGAAAATTCGGTTTTAAAATTATCAAACGAACCAAAGCTGTAAACTAAAGCATCGTACAACTTGCCACGTGGCTGACCTCCACCACGTGGCTTTAAAGCCATAAAATAAAACGTGTGGTTATAAACTTGAGCTGCATTATTAAAAATACCTCCATCGGATTTCATGATTATATCAATCAAATCAGCATTTTCAAATGATGTGCCCTCAATCAAGTTGTTTAAATTATTCGCATAGGCCTGATGATGTTTTCCGTAATGAAATTCGAGAGTCCTCTCTGAAATAAAAGGCTCTAATGCATCTAAAGCATAGGGTAATTTAGGAAGTTCATGTTTCATAATTTTGTTTATTTGATTCACTCTAATTTCGCCAAAAAGATCGAATCAGCAAAAAAAAAGATCGACCTCCGAATAAATCCGAAAGTCGATCCCAAAATCAAAAAAACAATAAACAAAACTAATCCTGAAAGCGCTTGAACGCTTCCTCCCAATTAACAACTTCAAAAAATTCTGAAATGTAATCGGGCCTTCTATTTTGAAACTTTAAATAGTAAGCATGTTCCCATACATCCAATCCTAAAATTGGTGTTCCTTTTACTTCTGCGTCATCCATCAAAGGATTATCTTGATTTGGTGTAGAACAAATTTTCAAACTACCATCCGATAGCTTTACCAACCATGCCCAACCTGAACCAAAACGTGTTGCAGCTGCTTTAGAAAATTCATCTTTAAACTGTTCAAAACTGCCAAAATTATCTTCTAAAGCCTTTAAAAATATCCCTGTAGGTTTTCCACCTCCATTAGGTGACATCAATTTCCAAAACAAATCGTGATTATAATAACCACCTCCATTATTTCTAACAGCTGCTGAGTGTTTTGAAACACTAGCAAGAACTTCTCCAATACATTTTCCCTCAAGATCAGTACCAGTAAGTGCTGCATTCAAATTATTTGTATAACCCGCGTGATGCTTTGAATGGTGAATCTCCATAGTTCTTGCATCAATATGTGGCTCTAAAGCATCATATGCATATGGTAATTTAGGTAATTCAAAACTCATATATAACCGTTTTAATCTGTTAAATTAAACTATCAAAAACACTATCTTTATTTAATCTTGTTTTCAATAATAAAACAAATCTATACTATAATTAAAACTCTTCCAAATATTTTAAGACTTATTTGTCTTTTATTTGAAAATTTCTTTAACTCAAAAGTATCCGACTCATTTTATCCGTTTTATTAAAAGAACCTTAAGGCAAATTTCAACATCTAAACACGAATATCCTCATGACAATTCTGTAATTTCGTGCCCAATCAAACATCGAAGACCAGACACGTGAATAAGAAAATATTAGATATCGCCCTTCCTAATATCATTAGTAATATCACCATTCCTCTTTTAGGAATCGTCGATTTGGCCCTGATGGGACACCTGGGTGAAGTCGATTTTATAGGAGGAATAGCCTTAGGTGGTACGATCTTCAATTTCCTTTATTGGGGGTTTGCCTTTCTTCGAATGGGAACCAGCGGCATTACTGCTCAGGCTTATGGTGCACGTAAGCTAAACGAAAGTATCCTTTCACTGGGAAGAGCATTACTTGTTGCTGCTGCGGGAAGTATTCTGATATTGTTACTTCAAAAACCGATCGCCTTATTGAGTTTCAATTATATCGACTCCGAAGCTTCTGTTGAAACAATTGCCCGCTCCTATTACAATATTCGAATTTGGGCAGCTCCGGCAACCATTTCGTTATATGCCTTGACAGGTTGGTTTATTGGTATGCAAAATTCCAAGATTCCGATGACAATAGCCATCATCTGTAATATTATAAACATCAGTCTATCTGCTTTTTTTGTATATGGTCTAAATCTTGATGCAAGAGGGGTTGCTCTGGGGACTGTAATTGCCCAATATTGCGGGCTTATTTTGGCATCCTTCTTTATCTGGCGATACTACCGAAGATTATTTAAATACTGGACAAACAGAGGTTTATTGAAAATAGCTGAGCTGAAACACTTTGTTTTAATAAATAAAGACATCTTTATCCGAACACTCTGTATTATTTTTGTATTTACTTTTTTCACAACAGAATCGGCAAGCAGCAATAAAACCATACTGGCTGTAAATTCCCTTTTATTACAGTTTCTCTTTATTTTTTCTTATCTGATGGATGGTTTTGCTTATGCAGCTGAAGCACTTGTAGGCCGATTTGTTGGGGCACAAAACCGCAAAAATCTACTAACAACTATTCGGTATTTGTTTATTTGGGGAATCGGAATTAGTCTTGGCTTTACCCTAATTTATGCTTTGGCTGGGAACTCGATTCTCAGCATGCTTACCAATAATTCAGAAACTATTCATGCGGCAAGCCCTTACCTTAAGTGGCTAATTCTGCTTCCTATTTTAAGTTTTGCATCATTCCTCTACGACGGAATTTATATTGGTGCCACCGCATCGGTCTATATGCGAAAAACCATGATGGCTGCTACACTTCTTGTTTTTATACCCGTTTATTTTGGCTTAAAAGATATTCTTTTAAATCATGGTCTGTGGATTGCCATGCTAGCATTCATGTTATCGAGAGGATTGTTTCAGGCTTTTTATTTTAAGAAGGCAATCCTGATAAAATTTAAATAAATTCGATCGTTTCTCTTAGCTTTTTAATAATTGGAACTGGTACAGTTTCACCAACAAATTTTCCAGAACTTCGGTTATTGTATCAATTTCCTGATCATCTATACCTAAGTTTTCAGTCGCATTTTCGAGTTTCCCGGCTACATACGAAAGTTGAATCAAATCGGTATTCGATTCCAGGCAAGCATATAAAACGGCAGCACCTTCCGAGCTGATCACCTCAGGGTAATTTTTGATGTAAATTTCTCCAATCTGAAACAAATTGGCTGGAATCGTATTGCAAGTCATACCGCTAACTTTGCGGAACGAGGTCAGGATTTCAGAATAGTCCGAAGAATTTTCAAGAATTCCATTGTGAAACGGATGCTCACTTTTCGAAATCAAATCAAAATCAAAAAATGATTGAAAGCCAGAATCAATAGAGAAACCTATATCACCAAAATAATCATCGATAACGTTCACTAAACTCCCAATCTCCGATTTATGGTTTAAAGAAAATGACCGCCCTATATGAATAACCAAATCGTAGTTTTTACGCTGAATGGCTTTATTCAACCAATGGCTAACGATGCTTCCGCCATAGCCTGAAATTAAAATATCAAATTCATTTTCAGCCAATTGAAAACGAGCATAGTTTTTCCCATAATTATCAATCAATTGAAGTTGACTAATGAATTTTTGTAAGGCGATAAAAGTGGGACTAACAATTAAAATATCCATAGATGCAAGTACTTAGCAAAAACAAAGCTGACCTAAATTTGCTCAATCGACAAAAAATATACTTAAATTTGCAGGCTTAAGCTATAAATTGATACCTCAAATTAAAAAGGTACTCAATTGATTTTATCTAACGACTGTATTTAAACACAAATTATAAGATGGAGTTTTCAATTAACGGAACAGAAAATAAAGGTTTCACAAAAATAGAAAAATTCAACCAGGAAACGACTGAGGAACTCATGTTTCACTACAAAAAAGTATTGGAACTACTGGGCGAAGATGTGGAGCGAGAGGGACTTGAAAAAACCCCGTTAAGAGTCGCTAAAGCGATGCAATTTCTGACTCAAGGTTACCATGTTAAACCTGAAGAAATTTTGCAATCAGCAATGTTTAAAGAAGATTATCGCCAAATGGTAATCGTTAAAGATATTGAAGTTTATTCAATGTGTGAACATCATATGCTTCCTTTTGTAGGTCGGGCACATGTTGCTTACATCCCGGATGGAACCATCACCGGACTCAGTAAAATTGCCCGTGTGGTAGATGCCTTTGCACGCCGTTTGCAAGTGCAGGAAAGACTAACAACTCAAATTAAAGATTGTATTCAGGATACACTTAAACCACTTGGTGTAGCTGTTGTTATTGAAGCACAGCACATGTGTATGTCGATGCGAGGGGTTCAAAAACAAAATGCAATTACAACGACTTCTGATTTTACCGGAGCTTTCGAAAAAGTCGCTACACGCGAAGAATTCATTCGACTGATCTCTGCAAAAACTATATAAATTACTAATTAACGGTTGATGACTATCAATCACTAATTGAAAGCTATGAAAGCATATGTATTCCCTGGGCAAGGAGCCCAATTTGTTGGTATGGGTAAAGACCTGTACGAAAACTCTGAGCTAGGTAAAGAATTATTCGATAAAGCCAACGAAATTCTTGGTTTCAATATTACTGAGCTGATGTTTAACGGAACTGATGAAGATTTAAGACAAACTAAGGTAACACAACCTGCTATCTTTCTTCACTCGGTTATTTTAGCTAAAACTTTGGGTGATGATTTCAAACCTGAAATGGTTGCGGGTCACTCTTTAGGTGAATTCTCAGCATTGGTTGCTAATGGTGCTCTTTCTTTCGAAGATGGACTAAAATTGGTATCTCAACGTGCGATGGCTATGCAGAAAGCTTGCGAAGTTGAGCCTTCAACAATGGCTGCTATCATTGGTCTTGACGATGAGACTGTAGAACGAGTTTGTGCTGAAATTGAAGAAATTGTTGTTCCGGCAAACTTCAACTGCCCTGGTCAATTGGTTATTTCCGGTAGCATGAAAGGTATCGAAATTGCTTGTGAAAAATTAAAAGAAGCGGGTGCGAAACGTGCTTTGCCTTTAAATGTTGGTGGTGCATTCCATTCTCCACTTATGGAGCCGGCTCGTGTTGAGCTTGAGGAAGCAATCAAAAACACAACTTTCTCCACTCCTACTTGTCCGGTTTACCAAAACGTAAACGCGAAACCTGTTAGTGATCCTGAAGAGATTAAGAAAAATCTTGTTGCGCAATTAACAGCTCCAGTTCGCTTTACTCAAACGATGGTTAACATGATTGCTGATGGCGCTAGCTCATTCACTGAAGTTGGTCCTGGTAAGGTTATCCAGGGTTTAGTTAAAAAAGTTGACCGTAAAATGGAAACTGCCGGTGTCGATTCATATCAGGCATAGCCTATAAATACTGATCTTAACGATCAATAAAACAAAAAGAGATCTCGATTAATCGAGATCTCTTTTTTATTGAACGTAGATGTAAAAACTATTTAAAACTAATGACAGAAATCTGTTTCTTACCATCCATCAAAATCTCTAATGGTTCAGCAAAACGAACATGTTTAAAGTAGTGAACATGTTCAACAAGCTCTTGTTGATTCAGAATATCTTCCTTTACAAAACTTGTTGCTAAATTTGATTTTACCGAGAAATAGCCAACATTCATCGATGTTACGTTATGGAAAAAATGCGATCCCAATGAAGCATCCAGAGGAAAATCTTCAAGTCCCTGCTCAACAATCACCTTAGCATTCGAAATTTGTGACCATAGCACAGGAATTCCTGTAAATCTATCTTTTGTTCCCCATCTGCCGGGACCAATGAGAACATACTCTCTAGCCTGCTCCTTCATTTTTTGATTCAATAAAGCCATTTCCTGAGCCATTTCCTCAGTTTTGGTTCTATCAAACTTACTCACATCCATAAAAATAACATCCCGAACATGGTCAATTTTACCATTTCCCATCCCCTTGTCAGCTAACAAAATCAATTTCTCTTTATCAACTTTCGACATGTCAATTTCTACACTCATTTCCTGACGAATAAGAGGTTTAATCTGTAAGAGATTAAACGTTGGTAAGCCATTCTTACCCTTTGAAAGATCAACAGCAAATTCAATTTCAACGGGGGCTCCCATGGCTTGTTTAAATATATTCAGAAGAATACTTAAAGTTTGGGCCAAAGGAACCTGATTGTATTTCAGGATATTTGCAAAATCGACAACTCGAGGACCTCGCAACTTCAAATCCGGCTCAATTCTATCATTACGCGCATCGTAAACTGAAGCACAATGCAATAAATTACCATCCTTTTCAGCAACAGCCAAATCATATTTTAAAGTGGCTGCATCCTCACCATCTTCAAGCAAATTCAACTGATCAGACTCCATATTTATGGCATAAAAATAATTCTGAGAATCTTTCACCTGATCTTCGATAGACGCCAACTGCAATTTTGGATGCTCAGGACAAAAACGATGCGTTTTTTCTCCACCAACCACATACTTACCCAAACCTAATCCAAGCACTGCAAATCCATCCTCAGGTTTCATATACGAGAATGGGTAATAGTTGTAAGATTGGGCCACCCCACTAATATTAGGATAAAACTTACCATTGTATTCCTGACCAACCACCTCTTGTAAGATAACAGCCATCTTTTCTTCTTCTATTTTATAATCAACTGCAGAAAAATATGCCTTGGCTTCGGGTGTGAAAATTGAAGAGTAAACCAGCTTAATGGCCGTTACTAAATGTTCAAATCTCACCTCAAAATCCTCGTGATTATTAGGCAATAAATACGTAGCGTATACACCAGCAAATGGCTGCATCAGTGAATCTTCGAATAAACCTGAGGAACGAACTGCAAGAGGCATATCCATTTTTTCGAGATAAAGACGCAATTTTTTTCGAAGTTTCTCCGGCAATTGCGCATTAAGAAACTGTTTTTTTATTTCACCGTAATTTTTCTCGTTATAGATTTTATCTAAAAGATTATTGGCTTCCAGAAAATTATCGTATTCATCAACACCAATAATCGCAGTTCTCGGAATTGTAATATTAATGTCTTTAATCAGCTTCTGAAAACTAATATTTTCAGTAAAATTACTCAAGAAAGCCAATCCACGACCTTTACCACCAACTGAGCCTCTACCAAGTCGGATAACGTAGTGATTTGAATTTGCCAAACTTGGTCTGAATTTGATAATTCGCCCCCTGAGTTGTTTCAAACGGGATGCTTCAAACACATCCAAACAAAACTGACGTAACTCACGAACTGTTTTAAAATCGGAAATTTGATAACGCCTCAGTTTTTTTGCAATATTAATTTCTCCACGAGCCATCAACCATGTTGAAATTCCATTTCTTTTTGAATGGTAAAGCAACGACTCGTCAGGAATATATTTCAGCTTTTCCTCAAAATCTTCAAGCGATTTGGCCATAGCGACTTGTGTGCCACTCTGATTTCTAAAAACAAAATCGCCAAAGCCCAATTTTAGATGAATAAAATTAAAAATATCCAATGCCAAAGTATCGCTGTTTTTATTAATAAAATCAGCATTTACCTGGAAGGCTCTCATAGCATTATCAGTATCATGCGACTGCATCACACAAGGGATTCTCAGGTGTTTATCCTGCACATAAGAAATCAAATCAACCCCTGCATCATCATTTAATTTACCTTCGCGGGCGAAACGAACATCAGAAATAACACAAAGCAAATTCTCCAGATATTTATCGACAATCTCAACAGCATCCTCATAACTACTTACTAAAATAACCTTTGGACGAGCTCGCATTTTTAAAATTTTATGCATCTCATCAATATCATCTTCATCAGAAATAACCTTCTGAGTCTGAGTCATAACAGAGGTGTAAAGCAAAGGTAGATATCGTGAATAATACTTGACTGAATCTTCAACCAAAAGCATGACACGCACATCACCAATCTTACAGTCAGGAGCCAAATTCATTTTATCCTCAATGTATTTTGTCATGGCCATGAAAATCTTAGTCGATCCATTCCAGACAAATACCCTCTCGATATTGTTTTTAATTTTATCTGCGGCCTTATCAAAATAAGCCAAATCGCTGTTATTATTCACAAGAACCAAAACAGGCAGATCAGGTTGTTTCTTCTTAATTTCCTGACTCAACTCCAAGGGGGATTCTTTGTCGAGTCCAGCCATAAGAATAACAATATCAAAGTTTCGCTCATCCATTGCCTGAAGCGCTTCTTCATTGGTAGCCACACTTGTAAATCGCGGTGCTGTATATAAATTCAACTGCAGATATTCTCCAACAATTTTATCTGAAAACTGACCTTCTCTAACAATGGTATAGGCATCGTAATACGTTGCAACAAGAAGAATCTCTTTCACCTTAAAAGGCATTAATTCCTGAAATATATCTCTGTCGTTCTTCTTACGTTTATAAATTTTCGAAATCGCAATTTCTTCCATCTTACTTCTTTGTTTGTGTTTAACGGATGAAAGTAATAAACAATTGACAATTGATAACAAGGATTGTGCTATAAATAAGGCTTTACAAGCAAAATGATTCTAATTCTAGAATTCCAATTTAAAAATTGGAACCAATTAAAACAAAAAAATCCTGTTTGATATGAAACCAAACAGGATTAACTATTTAATAAATTGAACTAGTCAACTACCCAAGTGTCTCCACTGTTAAGCAAATCATCCATACATTTAAATGAAGACTCAGCCCGAACAGCTTTAATTTGCTGTACCATCTTTTCATCATAAGAGGTTGAATCAACATCACGAATGACACCCAAAGCTACCGGATATTCCGGAGCCATCATGCTGGAAAGTAACCAGTGCATATGTGGATTCTCAGTATGTGCATCGTGAACCAGAATATCAGCCTCTGTTATGCCATTTTCTCCAATAGTAACCACAATAAGTTTACCATTAGCTCCCAAAACGAGACCTTTATTCTTCTCAATACCAAAAATCATTGGTTTGCCATGTTCCAATATCAATTGATAATCACCCTTAGTCGCTTTATCAGTCACCATTGAATGCGTTCCATCATTATAAATGACGCAATTTTGCAGGATTTCAACAATGGATGTTCCCTTATGGGCTGAAGCTGCTTTCACAAGCTCTGAGGTCAATTTAATGCTTGTATCAATAGAACGGGCATAGAACTTCGATTGAGCTCCAAGTGCTAACTGAGCCGGCTTAAAAGGTTCTTCAATCGTACCAAATGGCGATGTTTTTGTCACCATACCTTGTTTAGATGTTGGTGAGTATTGCCCCTTAGTCAAACCATAAATCTCGTTATTAAAAAGAAGAATGGTCATATCTATGTTTCTGCGAACAGCATGAATAAAATGATTCCCTCCAATTGCAAGCGCATCACCATCTCCTGAAACCTGAATAACTTCTAAATTTGGGTTGGCACATTTGACTCCTGATGCAATTGCAGCTGCACGTCCGTGAATAGTATGAAACCCATAGGTATTCATGTAATATGGGAAACGCGAAGAACAACCAATACCAGAAATAACGGCATAGTCTTCCTTCTTGTAATCCATCTCAGCCATTGCTTTCTGAACAGAATTTAATATTCCATGGTCACCACAACCAGGACACCAACGATTCTCTTGATCGCTTCTAAAGTCTTTAGCACTTAGCTTCTTAATATTAGATGTATTTAATAATGTATCAGCCATGACTTATTTCTCCTCCAGTAATTGATTAAATCTCTCTTTTAATTCCAGAACAGTGAATGGTAATCCCATCAACTTATTGTGCTGCTCAAACTTAATATTCTGAAATGAACTTCTCAGATATTCAGCAAACTGACCATCATTCAATTCGCACACAATAATTTTCTTATAACGACTGAATACATCAGCGGTATTTTTAGGAAGTGGGAAAATATAATTGAAATGAGCCAAACTAATGGATTTATTCTCCTTTTGTAACTCGCGAACTGCAGTAATTAAATGGCCATAAGTACCACCCCAACCAACTACAAGAACATCCGCTTCTTCGTTTCCTTTCACCTCAAGTTCAGGAATATTATTGGCAACGAGTTCAACTCTTTTTTTACGAATATCACTCATCACCTGATGGTTTTCAGGCACGTATGAAACAGTCCCGTCACGATCCATCTTTTCAAGGCCACCAATTCGGTGCTCTAAACCTTTAGTTCCAGGGATAGCCCATTTACGGCTCAATCGCTTCTCTTCACGAGCATATGGAAGATACTCATCTCCTTCTTGTGCAATAGGAGCAACAATCTCCGGAAGATCAGACATTTTAGGAATTCTCCAGGGTTCAGCACCATTGGCAATGAATCCATCCGTTAAAAGAATAACCGGAGTCATATGCTCAAGTGCTATTCGACCCGCTTCAAATGCATAATGGAAGCAATCTGATGGAGTACTGGCTGCAATCACAGGCATAGGACACTCTCCACTTCTTCCGTGTATAGCTTGCAGTAAATCGGATTGCTCTGTTTTAGTCGGAAGACCTGTAGATGGGCCCCCACGCTGAACATTTACGATTACAAGAGGTAATTCAGTCATAACAGCCAAACCTGCCGCTTCAGTTTTCAATGCCAATCCCGGACCGGAAGTCGTTGTCACAGCAAAATCGCCGGCAAAACTGGCTCCAATTGCCGTACAAATACCTGCAATTTCATCTTCTGCCTGGAAGGTTTTTACACCCAAATCCTTACGAGCAGCCAATTCCTGAAGAATTTCAGTTGCCGGTGTAATAGGGTATGAACCACAAAACAGCTCCAGATTAGCTCTCTCGGCTGCTGCCATCAACCCCCAGGCTGTTGCCTTATTACCTGTAATATTTCGGTAAGTTCCCTTACGAATTTTAGCTGGAGCTACACTAAAGTTGTAGGCCAAAGCCTCAATTGTTCTGGCAAAATTATAACCCGCACGTAATACCTTTTTATTGGCATCAACAACCTCAGGATATTTCTTAAACTTCTTATCAATAAAAGCTTCAGTATGCTCAAATGGACGATCAAACATCCAATACACCATCCCCAATGTAAACATGTTTTTACAACGAAGAATCGATTTCTGGTCAAGTGTAGAATCCTTTAAACACTCTCGTGTTAAAGAGGTCACTTTAGCCTTAATCAAATTATAATCGGCAAGTTTATCGTCTAGTAATGGATCCGAATCGTAACCCGCTTTTTCCAGATTCTTATCAGTAAAACTATCCTCATTTACAATGATCGTTCCACTAGGTTTCACCCATTTTAGATTCGCTTTTAAAGCCGCAGGGTTCATTGCAACTAATACATCTGCAAAATCGCCTGGTGTATTAATTTCCTGGTGACCAAAATGTAACTGAAATCCAGAGACACCACCTACTGTACCTTGAGGGGCACGTATTTCTGCCGGATAGTCGGGGAAAGTTGCCACATCATTACCAAATAGCGCTGAAGTATCGGAGAACTGAGTTCCCGTTAATTGCATCCCATCTCCGGAATCACCCGAAAATCGAATAACAACCTCTTCTTTTTCAATGATTTTTGTCTTTTGACTCATGACTGTTTAATTTAACGATGAGTTAAATTCGTAGTTTGTTTAGTTGATTGGTTTTTATAGTCGTAAAGCCAGAGAAGGGAGAAAGTAGAATTGAAAAGTAATAAAATCAGTCGTTTTTTGAATTTTCAAGATAATACAACATTTAGCTTGCCATATCAAATTCCACACAAGATTTAGGAGGAATTGGATGAAAATATCTCAAAAAAGAATAGACCTTAACTACAAATACAAACCTTTATGAACTTTCAACCAAGCTATTAACTCTACTTGTTTGGTTTTCTGTTTTAGAACAGTTCTTAATAAACATGTTCTATAACAGGGGGTAAAGGTAATGATTACGGGAACTTAGGCAAGAAAATGGAAAAAAAAATTCAGGAAAAATGCAAAGGTTTGCGAAGAAATAAAAATGATGAACTTTTGATCTCTATAACATTGCAGTTTTTCTAAAACATAAAACATCATAATATGACTATTTTAGGAATAAATGCTCTCGAAAGTAATTTAAAGGATAATATTTTTTGCAACAGATCTCATTAAAGAATTTATAATAAATAGTCTTTGTATATTCGGACATTCTAACTTAAAACATAATTATGAGAAAAATTTTACTCTCGTTTATCCTTATGTGTACACTTCTGAATTCTTATGCTCAATCAGAATTCGTGAAAGGCTATTTCATCAATAACAATAAGGATACAATAAACTGCCTAATTAAAGATTTAGATTGGAGAGATAATCCCAAAACATTCAAATATCAAATATTCGAAGGATCAACAATTAAAATAGCGAGCATTAAAGACATTCAAGAATTTAAAACTCATAACTCTTGGAAATATAAACGGTTTACTGTCGATATTGACAGATCTGTCACTGCCCTATCACCAATAAGCAAGAATATAGAACCAAAATTTAAGACCGAGACAATATTCCTTAAACAAATTGTTGCAGGTGATGCCAACTTATACATGTATAACGAAAATAGTGTTGAACGTTATTTCTTTAATATTAAAGAAGATTCTGTACAACAACTAATTTCAAAAAAATATATGGTTGATCGTAATATCATCAAAACCAATAAAACTTATAAAAAACAATTATGGGATAATTTAAAGTGTGATAATATCAAAATTGGAGATATTAAAAAAACCAAATATCTAAAAAAAGATCTTACCAAAATATTCAACAAATTTAATAATGGTACAGATCCAGAATATAAAGAAGAAGTCGTTAAAAAGTATCGCAAAGGAATAAATATTTGGATAAAGGCTAACTACAATAGTATGTCGGCTTCATTTCAACATCCAACTTTAGCTTTTAATAAATTTAACTTTGAAAGTAAACAGAGGCTAAGCCCTGAAATCGAAGCTGAAATTTATCTTCCTTATAATAATAATAGTTGGGCAATAATTGTTACCCCCTCTTTTCAATCTTATAAAAGTAAAGGGGAAGTTATAATTGCAGAATCATTAACCCAAACAACTACAAGTTTATTGGCTATCGATTACAACTCAATTGTTATCCCATTCGGTTTACGCCGTTACTTTCTTTTAAATAAAAAATCAATGTTATTTATAGATGCATCCTTTGCGTTTAATTTTGAAATAAAATCTAAAATCTACTCAGACAGGACTGACATACTAAACTATGATATTAATACTAAAGAAAATTTTGTATTGGGAATTGGCTATAATTACAAAGAAAAATACAGATTAGAACTGACTTATGGCTTACCTAAAGATTTATTAAACGATTACCCTGCTATTAAAGCTGAATACAGCATTTTATCTCTCAAAATTGGATATAGACTCTTTGGAAAAAAAAATAAATAAGTAAAATCAAAAATTATATAGCTTTCATACACAAATAAGATTATATATTAAAATACAAAAATATACTACACAACAAACTACAACTCCCCTAAATTCAGTAAAATACTATATTCAAGCAAATGTAACTATGATTTACATGATTGCATGTCAAGCAAAAAAAGGCCGCACAAGGCGGCCTTTAATAAGTTAAAATTAACTTATTATTTTTTTGGAGTATAAACCAAAGTTCCACTATCACCCCAATTATTTTTAACATCAACAGTTATAACACCATCAGGCGAAATAACTCCATTTGTATACGTATTTGAATGCCAACCATTGTTAACAGGAGTTGCAGGCATAAAAGTGCCACAAATATCAAAAAAGTTACCAGTAAGAGTCTTTCCACCATACTTACTATAGTATTCTTTCATCAAATTACCCATGCAATTACTAACACTATATTCAATTGGAGAAATACGCTCAATAACAACATCTTCAATAGTAGCAGTATAAGGTTCTGGCGCATCTAGACCACCTCCACCAATACCAGTGAATTTCAATGTATAAGTTCCTTCAATTTCCGATAGACAAGCAACATAGTATGTTAGGTCCTGATCAAAAATTGGTAAACCATCAACTTTAGAAGTGGTATTGTCAACAGTAATCTCAACCTCTTTTTCAACACCATTTTCATCTTTTTCGATTGTGGTGTATACTGTTGTGGATCGAATTGTATCTGTTGTATTTAACACAAAATAGGGTACTGTAAATGTGAATTTATCGCCATCTACAATATTCAATTTTCCCAACACATTCTCAATACTCCCTTGATCAAAAGAAATTGATGACGAAGTTGAAGTTATCTGATCAAATTCAACTGCTTTACCATCATTATAAGAAATATAAACAGGAGCAGAAGTAAAATGATCTCTTGTGACAATATCTAAGCTAAAGTCAATACTTGAATCCTTAAAAGTAGCTTTCTCAATAATAGCTTTTTCACCTAATTTAAAACTTGCAACTGCAGTTCCCTTATTAGTATTTGGAGTATTCTCTAGCTCATGCTCACATGATGCAAACAAGAAAAGAGCTACGAATAAATATATTATATTTTTCATTTTTATTGTTTATTTAGTTAACATCCCAAAACACTTTGTCTTCAGAAATATTACGTACTTCAGGCTTATTAATATTCGCATTCATACTACTATTGGCATAAGGCATAGATACGGGAAACGAATAAGATGTGTATGTTTCGTCATCTGTGTCGTCTGTATTTGGATCAAATAACCTAGGAAAACCAGTTCTTCTATAATCTGTATATGAATCTACAGGATTACCAAAAGATGCAATCCATTTTTCAGTCATAATAAGTTCTAGCTCATTTCCTGCATCATATTTATTTAAGATAGAAGTCATATAGGCTTCTCTATCAGCAATAGCAATTTCTGGTGTTTTTTCAACAGTTTTAGCCACAAGATTAACTTTATCAAATGCAGCTTTAAGTCCCTTTTCGAATAAATCACGAGCATTTTCAGTTGTCTTTCCAACCTGAGCTAGCTCAGCACGAATAAATAGTATATCATGTGCTGATAGTAAACGCATTGGTGCTAAACCAGAACCTTGTGCTCCTGAAGCATTAAAATCTCCAGGGATTAAAGAACCATCATCAAATTTTCCTCCACATGGATATACACCTAGTGCTGTAAACTTCTTAAAGTTTGTTGAAACTTCTGTAGTATGACTACCAAATCGTGTTGTATAAAATCCGCCATTATTAAAATCTGCTTTATCTGAAGAAGTACCATCCTCTTGTTTATAATAATAATAAGGAATACGTGGATCCTTAACATCTTTAAAAAGGGGAATGTAATTATCATCACCATTCATAGTTCCAAACATCCAGTGGCTTAATAAATATGAATGAGATTCTGCAGATTTATATTCAGCAGCATACATAGGGTTTCTGTTTTCTGGAAGCTTGCTTGATCCATAAGCAATTTCAAACTCTGAATCTGAATCAATAAAGTTATTCTCAAGAATCAAAGCATCAACTTTTGATGCATCATAGGAAGAATGTAATCTAATTTGATTATACATCTTTAATGTCAATGAATTTGCGAGTTTGATCCAACTATCAACATTACCACCATATATTAAATCACAGGCATCCATTGCAACAGTATTCTTTGAATCTGCATTTTTAAGATCGAGAATAGCATCTTCAATCAAAACAAAGAGTGCAGGATAAATATCTTCCCCTTTGTCAAAATTTGGATACATTATAGCTGGCATTGACGTAGCCTCTGAAAAAGGAACATCTCCCCATAAATCAACTAAAAGAGAATAATTATAGGCTTTCAACAATTTAGCAACACCAACATATTTTAATTGATCATCAGCTTTACCTATTCTTATAATCTCCTCAAGATCCTGTAAACCACTATAAACATCATCCCAAGCCTCATTAATACTATGATCAGTTGGTTTAATATCATATGAATCTCCTGATGCTTTAACTTGATGCATTACAGTTCCAATTGTTGCACCTATCGAAGCTCCTTGGTATCCACTTAAATAAGTAAACATATGTATTTGAGCAGAAGGCAATAACAAATCGACACGTCCAACAGTTGGCTGATTAAGATCTTCATTTACATCCAACCAATTTTCACAACCACTAAATATTAGCAGAACTAATAAAAATGCATTTATTTTCAATATATTTTTCATCATAATTTTTGTTTAGAATGTTAAATTAACATTAACACCAAATCTTCTTACTGAAGGTGCTGCACCAAATTCCATTCCTTGATTATTACTTGACCCGAATGTGTTAACTTCAGGATCAAAATTAGAATGCTTAGGTACACCTGGAGCAAAGAAGAATAAGTTTCTTGCTGTTAAGCCAAATCTTAATCCTGACAAACCTAATTTCGAGTAATATTTCTCAGGCATTGAATAAGATAAAGCAACCTCTCTCAAACGAAATACTGTTGCATCATACACTTTTAGCTCATCATAAGCATTAGAGCCAATACCACCAGTACCAAAATATGCTTCGTTAGTTGTTATCTGAATGTTATTAGGCACGGTATTACCATCAACATCTAAAATTGCTGTAGCTGTGTCTGGATTCCCCAATACTCCTGGTATTACATGAGTTCTCTCTCGATCTTCAGTATCTTTAGTTACACCACGACCTAACAAAGTAGGAATTGTTGTAGAATAAAGATCACCGCCTTTTTTATAATCAATAACAAATGATAAACTCAAATCTTTATATTTGAATGTATTTGTAATACCTAGCTTAAAATCAGGATTTGGATCTCCTAAGATGGTTTGTTCATTTGATTTAATCATCAAACCAGATTTAGGATCAATTAAGATATTACCTTCATTATCTCTGGCTGGACCATAACCTCTAAAGACACCATAAGCTTGTCCGACCATCATATATGAGTGAATTCCTCCTGAATAAAGGTTGCGGATATTCATTTCAGTTAGACCTTCAGTCAATTCCTTAACTTCACTTATATTTTTAGAAAAAGACGCAAACACATTCCATGAAAAGTTCTCATTCTGAATTGGAGTCACATTAAGACCAAGTTCGACACCTTTATTAACCATTTCACCAAAGTTGGTTAAATAAGAAGTAAAACCAGCCTCAGCAGGTAAATTAACTTCTGCAATTTGATCAGTAGTACTTCGATAATATACGGTTGCATCAAGAATTGCTTTTCCTCCAAAGAACTCTAGATTTGTTCCAAGCTCATACTCTTCTGTAAATTCAGGACTTAAATTTGGATCTACTGTCGTATTAGATAAGGTATGCATATTCTGTCCATTAAATGGGAAACCCGTATAACGTACAGACCCCACATAACCATTATTCGCAAAATTTGTTAAATAAGGTGTATCTAACTCATGAGCATCTACATCATTACCAACTTTTGCCCAAGACGCTCTTATCAAACCTGAGGTAAGAATATTACTATCTAGATTCAGAGCATCACTAAATACAAAAGACGAAGATACTGAAGGGTAAAAGAAACTGTTGTTTTTAACAGGTAAAGAAGAAGACCAGTCATTTCGACCTGTTAAAGTCAAGAATAAATAATTTTTATACTCAAAGGTAAATTCACCTAAAAGCGCTGACATTCTTTTGTGAGATTCATAGCTATCTGCTGACTTATCTGTTACATTATCTAATTGATAAATACCTTTAATAATGATAGGTTCTCCAGACCCCGTAAGACTCGTATACTTTTGAATATTAGCATTATGCCCAATATTTGCTCTAAAATTGAGATCACTATTAATTTTCTTCTTAACTCTAAACATTAACAATGATTCAATCTCTTGATTCTTGTAATTTTTATTATACAAACTCCCTTGTGGTTCTCTAGTAGAACCAATTTCCATTACATTCTTTGTTGACTTAAACAAAGTGTTAACTCCTAAATTGTAGGATACAGAAAGCCAAGAGTTAATATCATAAGCTGCATTGAAACCAGCAACCATTCGATCTAGAACTTCATTGTTTGTATTGTACTTCCACGACCATTCAGGATTATCTTCAGGTTTAAAAGCTAAATTTTCTCCATTAGGCCCTTCAAAAGGTAGAGATGTATTCCAACCACGACCAGAATATAAGATTCGTTGGAACGAACCTGCATCACCCAACAAAGGACTATTTCTCTCAGAAGTTGTATAAGAGAATGTACCTCCTAATTTTAAACCATTCTCCAAACGCGTATTTCCACCTAAACTGATACTTTGTCTGTTATAATCTGAATGAGGGATGTATGATTTTTGACGCATATCAGAAAGAGATATTGCGATATTAGCATCTTGATCACCTCCGTTAATTGAAATTGAATTATCTAATACCGAACCAATTCTAAACAAATCTTTAACATTGTTAGGGTATGCTTTATAATCCATTTCAGCTGTATACTCTCCTGGATATGCCTTTTCCCAAGCATCAGTATAAACAAGTTTGTCTACAGAATCAAAACGAGCCCCCCAAGTACCATAATAGTTTGCTGCTTCAAACTCGCCACCACTACCATATGTATTTTGGTAATTAGGCAAAGAGGCAACTTTCTCAATACTATAAGAAGAATTAATGTTAATATTTAAACCTTTTTTGGTGCCTTTAGAGTTACCTGTTTTAGTTTGAATAATAACAACACCATTTGCTGCACGAGAACCATAAAGTGCTGATGCTGCGGCTCCCTTAAGGACATTTACAGATTCAATATTATTTGGATCTAGAGTTGATAAAGGACTTTGAGATACAGATCCTGATTGTAGAGATCCTGAAACTTGATCGTTACTATAAGGAATACCATCAACAACAAATAAAGGCTGATTGTTTCCTTTAAATGAAGATGCACCTCTAATAACAATACGAGTAGGACTACCTGCAACAGATGAGGCACCATCAATAGAAACCCCAGGAATCTTCCCTTGCAAAGCTCTTAACACATCAGGCTCAGACTTTTGAGCTGCCTGGTCTCCACCTACATTTGATACTGCATAGGTAACAGCTTTAGCAGACTTTTCAATCCCCATAGCTGTAACTACAACTTCGTTCATACCAATTGATTCAGATTCCATTACTAAATTAATAACCTCTGAATTAGCCGGTAATTCGACTTTTTTCATTCCTACAAATGAAAAAACAAGAGTTTGTCCCTCTTCAGGAACAGAAATGGTGTACTTCCCATCAAAATCGGTAGTCGTTCCGATAGTTGTACCTTTAATAATTACAGAAACTCCAGGAATTGATAGTCCATCATCAGCTGATGTAACGATCCCTGAAACTTCTCGACTTTGAGCCAAAACGCTCTGCAATCCTATTAGGCATAGGACTAACATCGAAAATAATTTTTTTTTCATGAATTTTTAGTTAGTGGTTAATTTATTCAATTCGCTTAAAATAAAAATCTAAACTTCCCAAAACCCCTAATTTTGGTCAATTCATAACTTCTTTAACGAAAGTTTTTATTTTTAGCGGCCCCAAAAGTGTGAAAAAAACTTAACCTAACAAACTAAAATCACTCTATTAAAAACAGTAATATATTTCTCAAAAGGAATCCATTACTTAATAGAAAAATAAACAAGTCTCTTATAATTCTGAATTATGAAACTCAATAGATCAAACAATACTAAACATAATAAAAACCTATCTAGTTAAACTAAACTAGAGTAAATAACCATTTTCACATTTATTAACAATAAACTCATCACACAACACCTAAATGTATTATGTAATATGACAAAAGCTAAAATTCCTATAAAATATTGATCAAGTGTTTTATGACATGTCATTAAATAACAAAAAATGTTTTTTTTCATCTAAATGAGAATACTCAAATAAAATCGACCCGAAAAATATCTTGATTGAATTCACTACAATAGTTACACTTAATACTAAAAACAAAAAAGGCTGCCCAGTGGGCAGCCTTAATAATAAAAGATTTTTAATATTCTAGTGTGAATCTTCTGAAAATCCAGTATAACGGTGACCTGAGATTACATAAGTTTTGTCCTTCGCTGCATCACGAACAACAGAAACTAATTCCCATTCAAATTCTTCCTTATCAGGATTTGCTCTATATTCAACAGGTACAGCCACACTCTTGAAATTAGCAGTACCGCTATACAAAACAATTTTGAAATATAAACTATCAGCAACATTCCCTCCAATAGTAGTCATGCCATCTTTGATAATGCTACCCTCTACAACAGCAGCTCTAAGATAATCTCTATCTTCTGATAAAGTATCAGTAATAGCAGTAGGTGCATCCTCTGGTAAAACAACAGCTTCTTCATTATTAGTTAAATCATCAAATAGTAATGATTTAGAAGCGAAACTAGTTGCATTTCCACTAAAAATGAATTTAGATTTTAAAGGAAACATTTTACCATGATCATATATTATAACTTCATTTTCAACATTAGCTGAAGTATTAAAGATCTCGATCTTATTTTGATCTGAATAACCAACATAAGTAGCTGTTGCATCCTCATTTTTCAACTCATACACATAAGTACCTGAATATTCTAAAGTTGCACTATCCCATATTTCAATTTTTTCATCGCAAGAAGTGAACGATAATCCTACTATTATCACACTTGCAACAAGAAATAATTTATTAATTATATTTTTCATTTCTTTTACTTTAATAGTTAAAATTATTGTTTCTCAAAAGTACGCAGATTTGTTCCGTATCCTGAACCTTTAACACTCCAGATATAACCTGCGTTATACGCAATTACATCAGGTGCTGAACCTGACTTGGTAGAACTTGCAAAAATAGTTCCTCCTCGTTTATTAACTTGCACTGGCATTACAATTTTGTCATTTGCGACCTGATAAACAACTAGATCGTATTCGTAAGAACCCGAATCCACACCACCAACGTCATTTACTTTATATACACCAGCAGCTCCAGTTGCAACCCACTCAGAATAACCACCACCTGCATTAGGACCATACATAGTTCTTTTGTAAGAACCAGTAAGATCTGTTCCTGCTATTGAAGCAAGATCTTGTACAATAACTTGTCTTAAAACACTTGCGCTAAATCCATCTTCATTGTAAGCAGTGTATACAAGAGCATAAATCCCAGCTACGGAAGCATCAACAGATCCATCAATAGTTACTTCAGCAGATTCACCGCCAACTAAAGCAGTAACACCAGCATCTGTAAATGTATCTCCTACATTTAAGACTACAATTTCCTCACCAGCCATTTCCAATAATGGATAATAAGTTATTCGCGAAATATCTTCTGTTCCTTTATCATCACAAGAAGAAAACAAAGCGATGATACACAACATTGATAAATATAATATTTTTTTCATTTTTCAAATTTTATTGTAAGAGAAGAACACTAAAACTATAATGCCCTATCTCAATTTATTACAATTATTATTCTGCCTTAAGATTCCACCAAACCTTTGATAAAAGGTCTGCTCTCTGTGCTGGTGCATTGACATTACGAGTCAAAACACTTGCAGGATAAATTGGTGCAGATGGTAATTTAGCGTTTGTTTTTGCTCTACCTGCAACAGAAATTGTTAAAGACCCAACAGGGAAATTCGTAAAAGCTTCAGCACGATCCTTACGAATATCTACAAGGTTTGTAGCTGGATATTTTGTTCTGTTATGCTCCAAGAATGATTCAATATGTTGGTAGTTGGCATTTGCCACCCATTTCTGCATCGCGATTTGCTTAATGCCTTCTTCAACAGAACCATTAACCCAAGTTGCATAACCTGTTGTAATAATATCATCATTGTATAAAGTAGCAATTAGGGCAGATCTATCTTCAGCTTTCATATCTGGGTCTACATCAGAAGCATGCTGAAGTTTGGAATCCTTAACCCCCTGATCATAATACTGCTTCGCTTTAGCATTATCGCCAGCGCGAACATAAGCTTCGGCAATGAAGAAATTGATTTCCCAAGTTGACATGATTATAAGAGACGTTGTTTTTGAAAAAACAGGCTGACTGTATTTTTCAGAATCATCCTTAACACCATCACCATCCGAATCTTCATTTGAATCAAAATCCCCTACAAAAGCACCTTTATGAGCACTACCTGTTTTTTCAAATAGCGTTTCAAGACGAGGATCATTGTTTATATAATCAAGGAAGTTCTTAGTTGCAATAACGTTAGTAGACAGGTTATTTGCGCCACCTTGTTGGAATTCTCTCATTGGATGACGTTTTCCTTCTTCTTTGTCAGCCCATACAGCACCACTAATTTTTGCACTTGAAGTAATGAAGTTTGAAGCTTCGATAAAACTTACAACAGCTGCGTTATCATATGAAGATGTTTCAGAAAGACGCATCATCAATTTCAACTTAAGTGAATTTGCAAAAGCTTTCCAATCTGATAGATAACCACCATACACAAAATCATAATTCGCGTCAAGAGTTGACTCAGATAGATCCGTGGCGATCAATGCATCAACTCTAGTCAATAGATCAGCATATATTTCACTTCCCTTATCAAACTTTGGAGATACAATTCCCTCGTTTCCTTTTAAAGCTTCAAAATATGGGATATCACCCCAAACATCAGTCATAATTTGCCAAGTGAAAATTGAAAGAGCTTCAGCTACAAAATAATTTCCCTTATTTGTAGACTCTGCAGAAACAGTTTTCATTCTTTCTAAATCATTCAAAACACCAGCTGTTAATTCAGTATAAGCATTTGAAAAACTAGTTTCCTGATACTCACATAAGAATTTGAATTGAGAAGCTGAATAAGCCTGAGTCCAATATTGTCCCCAAAATCCACCACCAAATCCAAAATCCCAACCCATAAGCTGATTGGCTAATCCAATTTCAGCAGCTGGTAATACAACTTTAGCGTCAGGAATCTCACGTAACATGTTAGGATCCTCATTAATATCTAGATAGTTATCACAGCCCCAACCGAAAAGAGTTAGGCAAGCAAGTGATACTGTTATTAATTTATGTTTCATAGTTCTTTTTAATTTACAAAGTAAAAGTTAATCCAAAAGTGTAAAACTCATTGCTAGGTCCGGCACCGTACTCACCGAATTTTGCTCTAACATCATTACCAAAAGTTGTAGTTTCCGGATCGATGTAAACATTTTCAGCTGGCGTCCACAATAAAATATTACTAGCACTTAATGATAAGCTAACAGCACTAACGTGTAATCTTTCGCAAAAGTTTTTCGATAATGAATAAGAAAGGTTTACATTTCTTAGTTTCAAGTATGAACGATCGATAATGTTATCAGCATCACCATCGAATCCACCACCATCACCATAGAATTTATGTAAAGCAGTAGGATCAACTGGTGTTGTATTTTCAACATAACCACCTCTACCATCTGATACTACAGAATTTGGAACCAAGAAGGTTTTTCTATCATTCAATACAGATTCAGTAGAAGCACCTGTCCAGTGTAAATAATCCTTAGTATAAGAATACATATAACCGCCGTAACGGAAATCTAAAGTTGCACCCAATGTAAATCCTTTATATGAAAAGGTATTGGTTAAACCCATTCTGTATTTTTCGTTAATATCTTTACCAATAAATTCAGTCTCTGTTGTTGGTTGAGGATTACCACTACCATCAACAACTGTTTTCATTACACCATCAATTTCAACTTTCTTAACGGCAGCAATCTTAAATTGTCCCATAGCTTTACCTTCTACAGCATAGATTCCAGCACCACCGAAACCACCTAAGTATACTTCATCAACATCAAGATTTTCCATCTTATTTCTGTTCAAAGCAACATTGTAAGAAACATCCCAAGTAAAGTTTTCAGTCTTAACAGGTGTGAAATTTAATACAAATTCAATACCCTGATTACGTACATCGCCTAAGTTAGCCATCTGAGTTGTATAACCTGATGATGGATCTTTTGGTAAACTAGAAATCAAACCTTCAGTTAAACGATTATAATATGAGAAATCGATTCCTAAACGATTATTAAAAAACTGAGCTTCAATACCCAATTCAAATTCTTTAGTTAACTCATTAGTTAAATCTGGGTTACCTAAACGGTTAGAAGCCATATATGAATTCACCCCACCTAAAGGAAACTGAAGATCATCAATTTTTGGATAACCGGGATTACCAGAGAAAGCAGATACATAGCGATCATAAACTGAGTAAGGATCAGCATCATTACCAGTCATACCATAAGCAGCTCTAACTTTTGCAAAACTTAAGATTCCAGTATCAATATCGTTATACTTTAAGAAATCGGTAATTAGGAAACTCCCTGTTACACCTGGGTAGAAATAATCGTTTGCCCCTGTAGGTAAAGTCGACGACCAGTCATTACGAGCTGTAAGAGTTAAGTAAGCGTAATTTCTGAAACTGAAATCTACATTGGCATAAAGTCCAATTAATCTACGTTTCTCATTATACTGATTTGATACAGATGGTGCTAAACTATTACTTAGGTTATAAAAATTAGGAATATCAATAGAATTAATACTTCCTGATAACCAATTATACTGTCTTTCATTTACATTTAAACCCACAATAGCATTTAAAGTAAAATCTTCATTCAGATTTTGCTTAATACTTGCCATTAAATCATGATTCACCTGAGTTCTTGATCTTCTAACTTCAGAGTAGTTACCAGGGTTTGCAGAACTAGATCCATCATTTGGTGAACCTGGAGCAAATGCAATAATAGCAGTATGCGTTTCAGATCTAGTTGTTTCATAGTCACCACCAAAACGGTAGCTCAACTTAATATCATCAGTAAAATCGTAATCAAACTGGAATTTACCAAAGATCTTTTTCTTATCCTGCTCAGCACCATTTTCATTCAATACATAGTAAGGATTTACACCATAAGGAGTAAAATAGTTATCCAAATTATTGAATTTGTTGTTATAATCTTTCAGGTCTACAATTGAAATATCATTTGCTGATTCGTATAAAGATCTAAATACAGATGTTCCCTGACCTGAAGCAACCGCTTTAGTTTTCTCTGTACTGAAATTTACTGATGAACTAATTGTTACTTTACCAGCTTTATGTGACCCCTTAGTTGAAATTGTATATCGCTTGTATGAATCATTATCCGTTGGAATAACACCATCAACAGAATTCTGCGACAATGACATAAAGTAATTAGTATTAGCATTACCCCCACTCAATGAAACGGAATTCTTAATATTCTTACCTGTCTCATAAAAATCACGTACTCTATCTTCCAAAAATACATAAGGCTTAATTTGTTGACTATTGTCAACAACATTACCCCAAACACGATCTTTTCCATCATATTCTGGCCCCCAGTTACCATTCTCATCGAGAGCTCTATCACCAGACCATCCCTGACCAAATTGTTTTTGAACATCAGGAAGACGACCTACTTTAGAAAGCGTAACAGAACCACTATAAGATACTCTCATCTTACCTTCAGTATTTTTTCCTGATTTAGTAGTAATCATGATCACACCATTGGCAGCTCGTGAACCGTAAAGTGCAGTTGCAGCAGCACCCTTCAAAACGGTCATATCTTCAATATCATCGGGGTTAATTGCATTGATACCTGATCCAAAGTCAACTTGTGAATTCAATGCACTTCCTGAGCTATTCTGCTCATTCGTGATAGGTACACCATCAACAATATAAAGAGGCTGGTTATTACCGAAAGAGGACGCTCCACGAATCATTACATTCTGTGTTGCCCCTGGTCCAGGAGCTGTTGAAATGTCAACACCTGCAACCTTACCTTGAAGTGCACTCATAGGGTTTACAGCTTGAGATTTCCCAATTTCCTCTCCCCCTAGAGAAGTAGCAGCGTATCCAAGTGCTTTTTTCTCACGAGTAACACCCATAGCTGTTACAACTACCTCATCCATACCGATTGATTCGGACTCCATTACTAAATCAATCTTATTAGAATTAATAGGTAATTCTACAGTTTTCATACCAACGAAAGAAAAAACCAGAATTTCCCCTTCTTCTGGAACGCTAATAGCGTAGTTACCATCAAAATCGGTCGTTGTCCCGATTGTGGTTCCCTTAATTACAACTGAAACTCCAGGAATTGATAGCCCATCATCCGCTGATGTCACTACCCCTGAAACTTCTCGATTTTGAGCGAACACGCCCTGCAATCCTATTAGGCATAGGATTAGCATCGAAAATAAATTTTTCTTCATAAATTTTTAGTTAGTGGTTAATTAATTGCCTTAAGACTTACCTAACAAATGTTAAAATAAATCCTTCAAGTTTTTATTCATAAATGACAAGCAAAACCCCAATGCCCTATACTATCAACAAATACGAGCAACAGAGCTATTCTCTCATCAAATTACGAGGAACCAAAAGTGTGAAAAAAACTTAAAACAGCAAGTCAGATTTGCAATTTCAAAAACACCACTAACATAAAAACGGAATAAACTTTACTTAAAAAAATAATAACCTATAAACAAAACAAAAAGATTATAGAATAATATAAGATACAACCTTCCACACTAATAAGGAAACAAACAAAAAACACTATTCGACTATAAAATAAAATTTTAAACAATCTATATTAAGTATAAAAAAAAGGAGTTAGTAAATAAGAGCTGATAACAAAATTCAACAGCAAGTGTTAAGATGATAAGCCAAATATTTAGCCAATCTAAATAGGCTTATATTTTTAGAATAAATTCGGAATTTTTAACACTTAACATGAAAGTAACCATTTTTAAAGGACAAATTAGTTAAAAAACTTTAATTCAATCTAACTCAACAAAGAGACATATTTCTACAAACACACTCCATACAGGTATCTGACGATAGTTTCAACAGCACTCTACTCCCATCAAAAACTACAACTCTCTATTTTAAAACCATGCACCAATCGAACATAATTAAAATAAACTCTAAAATCATCAGAACTATGTATAGAAGTGAATTTCGTTACGTTTATCGGATCACCCACAGCGTGAAAAGAATTTCCATTTCATAAAACACACATCAATTAAATTTTAACCTTGTATAGACTTCTGAATTTACTTGTTTAATAAACTCAACCCATTAAAGGTATATGAACCCATTTATGTTTCTCTAACTAAAAAACACAAGTTCCTTCTGGTTTCATCCCAGTAAGAACAAGCTTTTTTAAAGCAAACAACTTGTAAACACAAAGTATTGCTACGTTAAACCATGAAGTACATATAAGATATCAAAGAAAAAAAAGCTACCAGGAGGCAGCCTGTTATATCTGAATATATCAGATCGAAGACTATTAGATATCGAACATAAAAAAAGGCTATCGAAAAATATCGATAGCCCTTAAATATTACAGACTCTATTTAGCTATTAACTAAATTAAAATTGCTTGCTATTGTGGCAAATTGTCAAACCAGTTTTCGTTCTGCTCACATTTGTAACCAGAATTAACTTCATCAGCAGGAATAGGATATACAAATTTTTGCACATCAAAATTCACATACTTACCATTTGAAACGGTAATTAACTCACCAGTTCTACGAGCATCATAAAAACGGTGCCCCTCTTGGAAAAATTCTCTTTTACGCTCTTTGGCAATAAAAGCCAACAAAGCATCTTTAGTAGTAGGTAAATCAGTTACAGAAACTATTTCAGAATTTCTTTTAGCTGTAAACAACAAGGCTTCTCTAGCATCATCTAAAAGATCTAATTTGGCACTAGCCTCAGCAATAATTAACTTCATTTCAGAAACCCTGAATTGAGGAATATTACTGGTAGAAGCCGAACTTTCGATACCATCAAATTTCTTAGGATGGAAATTATCCGTATTAATTAATTTTAAACGGTAATCATTTTCATTAAAATCAGCAACCAAACTAGATGTTAGTTTTCCACCATATGAACCATAAAGCGTATTCAATGAATTGGCTGATAGATTATCATCCTCACTCTTCGCAATACTGAAAATCTCTTCATCTGAAAGAGTAAGACTCTTCCACATACCAAGATACCCTTCCTCATTCATTTCTTTAACACCTCTTAAAGTCAAGGACTGGGTTGCAGCATCGATAGCCAACTGATCATTTCCCATAAATAAAAGCACACGGGCTTTTAAAGCATTTACAGCAGCTTCATTAAAGTAGAATCCATTAGTTTTAGTACTGGTTAATTCATAAGCTTTAAGTGACGAACTAATATCAGTCAATATTTGCTCATAAGTCTCCTCAACAGAACTTCTAGAAACATTTTCCATAGGCAAAATCGCCTTATCGCTCATCAACACTAAACCGCCATGAGGATTCGAATCAGTTCCATAAGGTAATCCAAATACATTTACAAGATGAAAATAAGCCAAGGCTCTCAAACCATGAATTTCTGCTTTATACAAATTAAGTTCATTTTTCACAGCAGCAGTTAGGCTTACATCCGTCAATAAATTGTCTATTGCCAATAGAGCTTGAGTAGAAGTGTTAATAACAACATAACCATATTCCCAGGTATCTTGGAACTCAGAATCGTAATCTCCAACAGAATAAGTATTGATGCTCACATAATGACCTGAACTACCATCAGCAACAGCCATATCAGAGGCAAAATCACCCATGGCAAGAATATTAGTCCCACAAAATTCATCTTGTCCAAGATTACGATAAAGACCATTTCTTGCAGCTTTTATATCGTCAACCGTTTTAAATGCATCCTGAGAGTCTATCGAATTGTAGGTTTCAGACTCCAAATACGAATCACAACTGCTAAGCAACAGCAATGACATACCCAAAGCACATAATATATTTTTAAACATAGTATTCTTTATTAAATTATCATTAGAAATTAACATTCACACCAAAAATAAATGTACGTGGAGCAGGGTAATTCCACCATTGAATTCCTTCAGCTCCAACTCCAGCTGGATCGAATCCTCTGTAATTTGACTTTGTAAATGTATATAGATTACTTGCACTTGCATAAAATCTCACATTCTCGATCTTCATGCTGTTTGTCAACTGAGAAGGCAAGGTATATCCCAATACAACATTCTGAATTTTAAGATAATCACCATCCATTAAAAACTGAGAAGAATGCTTATTCGATTCAGTCATCGCAAACCTAGGAACATTAGTAACATCTCCAGGATTTTGCCATCTGTTTTTATAAACATATTTGGTGGTTGATTGATTTAAACTTCCACCATGCTGTTCATCATATCTAAGGTTACTACCATATATCTTTCCTCCTACAGAATAGTTCATTTGAACTGACAAGTCAAAATTCTTATATTTCAAATTTGTAGAAAAACTTCCTTGGAAGTCAGGGGTTGCAACACCTAAGTAACGCTTTGAGGCCTTATTGTAATTAGTTGTTGTTTCATCACCTTTCTCATTCAAATAATACAAAGCTTCACCAGTTTGAACATCAACGCCTGCAAATTCTTTCATCTTAAACTGGAAGATATCGTGACCTACCTCTCTAATAGTGTAAGTATTTTCAATTGGCATGTCAGTACTTAACTTGGTAAGTTCGTTGGTATTTTTAGAAAGTACGAACGAAGCATTCCAGTTAAAATCTGCTTTTCTTATAATGCTTGCATTAAGAGAAAATTCAAGACCTTCATTCTGTAACTCACCAACATTCATTGGAAGATCAGTAAAACCACTGGTAAATGACATTGGCACTCTAAAAACCATATCTTTGGTAAGATGCTTGTAATAATCAACAGTCACATCAAAGATGGAAAAAAGAGTTGCATCAACTCCAACATTGAATTTAGCCGTTTGCTCCCATTGCAAGTCTGCATTCCCATATTGTTCAGCAGCGCTACCACCATTAGAGTTATAATTATAACCATATCCGTATAAAGGTCTTGAAGCATACCAGCCACTCTGAATTGCACCAGAAGTTATACCTACAGCCTGATTACCTGAGGTACCATAACTGGATCTAATAGTTAAGTTATCCAACCAGTCTGTAGTAGATGCCATGAAATCCTCTGCACTTAAACGATATTTTCCTCCAACAGACCAAAATCCAGCCCATCTATTGTTTTCACCAAAACGAGAAGAACCATCATAACGATAACTGGCTGACAAATAATACTTACTCTTATAGTCATACTGTCCATTGAAGAAAAATGAAGCTAATCTTAACTCATATTTATCAGTTGAAGCACTACCAGGAGTTGCAGCCAATGAAACTACATTTTTATCTGGAACAGGATAATTTGAACCAGATAAATAAGCTTTATTCAAATTTGTTGAAGATATTTCCTGACCGAATAATAAATTCAAATTATGAGATTCATTAATCGTTTTCAAATAATTTACTGTGTTGGTAAATGTAATGAGAGTCTGATCAGAATTCGTATTTTCACCCATACCTCGCATATCCTTACCCTGTGGTTGTAGGAAAGACCAATATCCAAACTCACCCATAGACATATAATCAAGTCCAATACGAGTTGTATATGTCAATTCAGGTAAAAGATTAATAGTAAGAAATGGCGAAATCATGGCACGATAGGTCTTGTTTTCACTCTTGTCACCCAATGAACTTCTCTGAGCAACTGGATTGTAACCATTTACTGTATTGAAATTCCAATCTCCATTCTCATCCTTTACAGGAGTTAAAGGTGACTGCATATAAGCCTGCGTTATAGGGTCAGAAAAATAACCTCCTCCAGCTCCCATATTGGTCTTGGTGTAAGATAATGATGAATTTACACCATAAGAAAGCCAATCTGTAGGTTTTTGATCAAGATTAAAACGAAAACTGTAACGCTCGAAGTCCTTGCCTTTGATAAAAGCCTCATTTTTTAAATACCCTAAAGATAGATAGACTCTTGGTGCATATTTTTCCGAACCTGAAGCTTGTACGCTCAAGTTATACTCCTGAACCATACCTGTGCGAGTAATTTCATCCAACCAATTAACATCTGCCAAATTATCTTTGGAAAGCCCCTGGTCAGGCAACGAATAACCATAAATAGATCCATCATAATATTCCTTGGCAGCTTCTTCATTAGACACTCCAAGATAATTCTGCCATCCCTCTATTTGCAATTCGTTATACTCATCTGCATTTACTGTCTTATAGTCGTCAGTAAAAGGTGCAATCTCTTCAATACCATATTTAGCACTAAATGAAACTTTGGTTTTAGCACCAGCAACACCTTTTTTAGTCGTAATTACAATAACACCATTGGCAGCACGCGCTCCATAAATAGAAGTCGCAGTAGCATCTTTCAAAACTGTAATATTCTCAATGTCGTTAGGATTAATACTGCTTAACGGAGAAAACTCAGATCCCTCACTCTCACGAGCTCCCCAAGAACCTGCTTCCATTGAAACACCATCAATTACATATAAAGGCTGAGTTCCCGAATTCAAGGAATTACGACCACGAATGTAAATGGTTGAAGGTGCTCCTGGCTGACCAGATTCAGAATTAAGCTGTAGACCTGCAACACTTCCTTCCAATGCCTTAATCGGATTGGACGATACCTTATCAGCAATCAATTCACTGCCTACTGTAGAAGCAGCACCCGTAAAGGCAGCCTTCTTGGTAATACCATAACCTGTAACAATAACTTCGTCCATCCCAATCGACTCAGACTCCATTACTACATTAATAGTATTAGAATTGATGCCCACTTCCTTTTGTTTCATTCCAACAAAAGAAAAAACTAGGATCTTACCATCTGTTGGAACCGAAAGTGTGTATTTACCATCAAAATCAGTAGACGTACCGATGGTCGTACCTTTTACAATTACAGAAACTCCAGGAATAGACAAGCCGTCATCGGCTGATGTCACCACTCCTGTAATTTCTCGATTTTGAGCGAATACGCTCTGCAATCCTATTAAACACAGGATAAGCATCGAAAATAATCTTTTTTTCATAAAATTTAAGTTAGTGGTTAATTAACATTTATTGACATATTGCATTTATTACTAATCTTTAAAATTATTAAGAAAACAATTAAAACAATATGCTAATTCGCTAGCAATCGCAACAAAAGCCTTTAAAGACGGGTTTTAGATCTTTAAAAAGAGCTTAAAAATTCGATTTAGCGTCACCAAAAGTGTAAAAAATTCTTAAATATTCAAAGTGATTTAACGAACAATATTATAAATTATATAAGCATTTCAACTAAAGCATGACAGATCATAATCATTTAATGAAAAACTAACAGATATCATAAATATTCCTACGAGCTTAAAACGTACACTAAACAAGGATAGCTGCTATACTTAGATACTAATACCTACATTTAGGTAGCATATAATTGTAATATCTTTTTTTTATTTAAATTTGTATTTAAAATCAAACTAAATAAGAAGATTATTCATGGCTTATATTATAGATCTGAAAGGGAAGTCTCCAAAAATTGGAAAAAATTGTTTCCTGGCTCCGAATGCGAGCGTCATTGGTGAAGTTGAAATGGGAGATGGATGCAGCATTTGGTTCGGAGCAGTACTCCGTGGTGATGTGCATTACATTAAAATTGGGAACAATGTAAATATTCAAGATAATGCAACAATTCATGCTACATACAAAAAGTCACCAACGAATATTGGCAATAACGTATCAATTGCACACAATGCGGTTGTGCATGGCTGCACAATCAAGGATAATGTCCTAATTGGAATGGGCGCTGTAGTGCTTGATGATGCAGTCATTGAATCGAATTCAATCATTGCTGCCGGCTCTGTTGTTACCAAAGGAACACATGTGGAATCCGGAAGTGTATACGCTGGTTCTCCTGCCAAGAAAATAAAAGAAATGAGCCCAGAATTACTCGAGGGAGAAATTAATCGAATTGCCAACTCCTACGCAATGTATGCAAGCTGGTACGAATAAATACAATAACTATTAGAAGTGGGGGATTCAATCGAATAATCCTCCACACTAATTCAAAGCAATATGTTGTGCTTTTAATTCGCGCTTGAGAAACACACTGGCTTTCTCTTCAAAATCTGAAATAGACTCAGTCGTATAGAATTTCAACATCCCCTGCTTTGAGCAGACTTCATCTATTTCGGGGTGGCGCTCCAAATAGTCAATCAGACTACTGGCAACAATATTTCCCTGAGAAATTAACTTTATATGATCCGGTAAAACCTTTCGAATTTCATTTTGAAGAATAGGGTAATGGGTGCAAGCCAAAATAAGCGTATCAATCAACTCATCTTTAGCCATAAGAGATTCAATATGTTTTTTAATAAAATACCGTCCTCCCTCATTCTCAAATTCCCTATTTTCAACTAAAGGGACCCAAGTCGGGCACGCTTCCTGAGTGACAATAAAATCGGGATACAATTTAGCCATCTCCATTAAGTAAGATTCTGAGCGCACAGTTCCAACCGTTCCCAGTACGCCTACGTGCTTTGATTTACTCAAAGATCCTAAGACTTCAACACTAGGCCGAATAACGCCTAAAACTCTTCTATTAGGCGCTAAGCGAGGTAAGTCTCTCTGCTGAATGGTTCGTAGAGCTTTAGCTGAAGCTGTATTACAAGCCAAAACAACCAACTGACAACCCATCGAAAATAATTTCTCAACCGCTTGAAGCGTATATTCGTAGATTACATCAAAAGAACGTGTTCCGTAAGGGGCTCTGGCATTATCTCCCAAATAAATAAAATCATATTCAGGCATACTTTTTATTAATTCATCCAGAATTGTTAATCCCCCATACCCAGAATCAAAAACCCCAATAGGCTGTTTGGACGAAATCGTATTGTTCAACTTATTAATCATCAGAATACAAATACTTAAATATAAAACACACTTAATGATACAAAAAAGGCAGAACTTATTACTAAGCCTGCCTTTTATATTTTATTCATTTGCGTAAGCAAATTTAATTACTGAATACCAAGCTTTGCTTTAACCAATGGCATAATATCAATACTAGTAGATGAGTTAAACAACACAACACCTGTACTTAGATCCAATACATAAGTAAATCCGTTTTCTTCACCAACTTCTTTAATCGCTTGAGAAGCCTTGTCAAAAATTGGTTTTAACAATTCTTGTCTTGTCGTTTGAATTTTGTTTTGTGCAAATTGATCAAAAGTTTGCATACGATTCTGCAAATCCTGAATGGCTTTTTCTCTATCAGCACGAATCGCTTCGGATAAGGTTTCTCTTTCGGCAACATAAGCCTCAACTAATTTTTGATATTCAGCCTGCATCGCTTTAATCTGAGTATCGAACTCTTTAGCTTTAGTTTCGATTTGCTTTTGTGCTGCGTCTTTCTCTGGCATAATAGCTAAAAGCTTAGAAGAATCGATATGACCTAACTTAAGAGTCTGAGCAAAAGTATTAGCGCTAGTCAAAAGTACAACAGCTAACAAAGTAACTTTTAATATTCTTTTCATTTGGTTTCTTTTTTAGATATGAAGATGAATCAGCTTTATAGATCCTTAATTCAAATTCATAATTTTATTGTTTATTTACTCTTATTCCTAATTTATAAAGAACCTTATCACTAAGGTCAAATTTATTATCACTATAAATGATTGTAGGCCCATTAGCTTTGTCAATAATCATTCCATAATTTCCAGCCTTTGCTATCTCTTTTATTGTATCGTATATATCATCCTGAATAGGGCGAACCAAATCTTGTCTTTTTTTATAAAGTAAACCTTCTTGTCCAAAATACTTGTTCTGCAATTTTTGAGCCAAAGCTTCTTGTTCAAGAATCTCTTTTTCTTTTTTTGCTTTTAATTCAGGGGATAAAAACACCTGATCTTTACGCAATTTAGCATGTAAATTCTTTATTTCAAGATAAACAGCTTCTATTTCAGATTGCCACTTGGCAGAACTTTCATTCAACTGATCCTGTGCTGATTTGTAATCAGGCATATGATCTAAGATATAGGCTGTATCTACAAATCCATATCGCTGTTGTTGCGCCTTAAGACTTGAAGCTCCAAGTAAAAAAAAACTCAAAACACATATCAAATACTTCATCATAATACTAATTGAATTGAATAATCTTATGTATAGCGATTAATCTTCTGTTTTTTTGAAAGTACCGAATTTACTAAATATAAATTTAAAAGAAATAAGAAAATTAAAATATTCTTATTATTTAAAAAGTGTTAAAACTGTTGTCCAATTACGAAGTGAAACTGGCTTCCATTTTCGCCTGGTCTTGCAGCTTCATCAAATCCATAAGCCCAATCAATTCCCAAAAGTCCAAACATTGGTAAGAAAATTCTCATACCTATACCAGCTGAACGCTTAACATTGAAAGGTTGAAAGTCTTCGAATTCATACCAGGCATTACCGGCCTCAGCAAAAGCCAAAGCATAAATCGTAGCCGATTGACTTAAAGATAAAGGATAACGAACCTCTGCTGTAAATTTAGAATAAATATTACCTCCCAATCGCTGTCCGTTTGCTGCAATTGGAGTTAATGTACCATTGCCATAACCACGTAGACCGATATTATCGCTACCATACATTGAGTAACCTGACATTCCATCACCACCAACTTCAAAACCTTCGAATGGTGAACGTTTATCTTTATTAAAGTACCCCAGATAACCAAACTCGGCACCTGTGTACAGAACAAGCTTGTCGGTTTTATTCAAGATAGGCGAAAACATTTTCCCCTTAAAGACCCATTTATGGTACTCAATCCATTTATACTTCTCATCATCCGTGGCACGTTTATAATTCACACCATCAAATAATGAATATGGAGGCGTAATTTTCATACTCAACGAAAATGATGAACCACTACGTGTGTACAATGGGTTATCAATAGAACTTCTTGACAATGTTGTTGTGAAACTAAAGTTGTTCGAAGTACCATTGGCAATTAGATAATACTGCCAGTTTTTCAATCTATAATTTTGGTAACTCACCTCATTATATAAAGAAAAATAGTCATCTGGCCATTTTAGTCGTCTTGCCAAACCAACACTCATACCCAAAACCTCTTGCTGCTGATCAGTATTCGGTTGATTATAGTATTGTCCATATGAGCGGCTATAACCAGATTGCTTTGAATAGTAGAATGACGTACTTAAAGATGTAGGTTTCTTTCCACCCAACCAAGGCTCAACAAACGAAACACTATAAGAGCTGTAATACGAACCATTGGTTTGAGCACGAATACTCAACGTTTGACCATCACCCGTTGGAAGTGGGCTCCAAGCCTCTTTATTAAACATATTACGCATCGAGAAGTTTGAAAACTTCAAACCAACAGTACCGATAATCATACCAGCACCCCAACCTCCGGAAAGTTCAATTTGGTCGTTCGCTTTTTCTTCCAACTCATAAGTAATATCAACCTTACCACTTTCAGGTTTAGGTTTAATATCAGGATTAATTGCTTCAGGATCGAAGTGTCCTAACTGAGCCAATTCCCGAACTGAACGAATAATATCTTTCTTACTAAACAACTCTCCTGGATAAGTATACAATTCACGGCGTGCAACGTGCTCGTGAGTTTTAGTATTTCCCTTGATATTTACTCTATCGATATAGGCTTGTTTTCCCTCAACAATTCGCATTTCGATATTGATTGAGTCAGTTCCAACAACTGTTTCAACAGGGTTAACATTGAAAAACAAATACCCATTATCCAGATAAAGATTACTTACGGCATCATCCTCGGTTGTTAGACGCTTATCAAGCAGTGTCTTATTGTAAGTATCACCCTTTTTCAATTTCAAAACCTGATCGAGAATAAATGAATTATAAACAGTATTCCCCACCCAGGTTACATCATTAAAATAATAACGATTCCCTTCTTTATATTTTAAGTAAATATCTACACGATCATCAGCAACCTTTACAACACTATCCGAAATAATTAAAGCATCACGAAACCCTTTTTCATTAAATTTCTCAATTAATGTAATTTTATCTTCGTCCCACTTCTCCTCAATATATTTGGATGATTTCAAGAAATTTTTAAATCTCTTTTCCTTTGTGTTTTTAATGAACTTTTTGATTTTGTTCGATGTAAAGGCATTATTTCCCTCCACAAAAATATTTCGTACTTTAATTTTATTACTTCTATCAACAATAATATCCAGAATCACACTATTTTCCTCATCAGTAGCATCACGCTGAACAATATTTACACTAGTATTGTAATAACCTTTCTCCTTAAAATAATCCTTAACAACAATCTCTGTATTATTAATCAAGAAATCAGTCACCTGAATTCCCTTCATCAATTTCAATTTTTCCTTAAGCTTTGTGGTCTCACTTTTTGATAGCCCCCCATAGTTTACACTAGACAAACGAGGGCGCTCCTGAAGATGAATATTCAGAAATATCTTTTTCCCAATAAGTTTGGTTGCTGTAATATTGATATCAGAAAATAAGCCTTGCTTGTATAGCTTTTGAATACCTTTTGTGATTTGTTCGCCCGGAACATCAATTTGTTCACCGGCTTTCAATCCTGCTATTCGGATCAAAACATCACTTTCGAGATGCTTAACACCAGAAATAGTGACACCACCAATTTCATATTGTTTTGGGGAAGCATAGTCCACCGTTGGGTTATAAATAGTATCGGCTTCTTGTGCTAAAGTACTCAAACTTATAAGAAGAGAAAAGAGGAAAGTTAATCGCTTAATCATTATCTAATTGAATAGTTAATTCTTACTTATTATTTACTTGCTCACTAATTTTACCAAAACGTCTTTCTCTATTTTGATAGTCCAAAATGGCTTTACACAACTCCTCCTTATTGAAGTCGGGCCAAAACAATTCTGCAAAATAGAATTCAGAGTAGGCAATTTGCCACAACAAAAAATTACTAATTCGATACTCACCACTGGTACGAATTACCAATTCAGGATCAGGGATTCCTTTTGTTGTCAGATAATTTTCAAATAAAGATGAGTCGATCTCTTCAACTGAAAGTTCACCATTTTTTGTTTTAAGAGCTATTTGCTTTACTGCATCAACAATTTCCCATCGTGCGCTATAGCTTAATGCCAATACCAAAGTTAAGCCTGTATTAACTTCTGTCTTTTGAATTGTTCCATCTAATTTCAACCTCACCTCATCTGGTAAAGTGCCTAGATCTCCAATTGCTTTTAACCTTACATTATTCTTCATAAGAGTTGGAGTCTCATGATCGATGGCATCAACAAGCAACGACATCAAACTTAAAACCTCATCCTGAGGTCGATTCCAATTCTCGGTGGAAAAAGCATAAAGTGTGAGATAAGATATACCAAGTTCAGCAGCCCCTTCAACTGTTTGTCGAACGGCTTCAACACCATTCTGATGACCAACAATTCGATGCTCGCCTCTCGCCTTTGCCCATCTTCCATTACCATCCATAATAATGGCGATATGCTTGGGTAATCTATCTTTTATAATCTTATCTGTACTCAACATATATTATTTTACTATTCTATCGTATGCATGGCACTGCAAATCATTAAAAAGTTGCAATGTTAAGCTTACACCTAAAAATGATATCCAATCATCATTGTGAAACTTATTGCCAATATTTAATTTATTCGGATCACTCAGTCCATCCAAATCATCGGTAAAGCTTTTCTTGAACGACCATTCAACAGCAGCAGTCCAACGTTTACCGATTAGATATTTACAACCTACTCCCATGGGAATAGCAAATGATGAAGTCGTACTGCTAGATGATATATACGACAAGCCGCTTGTAATATAGGGCGAAAAACGTTTTGCCCGACTTGACAATGGCACTAAGAAAGGTTGAAAATTAAACTCCACTTGAAGGGAAAAATCAACCAATTCTGTTTCAAATGAGGCTGCCCGTGATTGCTGATATTTATTATCAAAATCCAGGTCATTGCCTTTTAAATTTCCAAAACTCAAACTCGTTCTCAAAGCATACCTTGGTCCCATATTGTATCGATACATGAAGCCAATAGAAGGTGTACTTGAATAAAGCTGCTTATTAGGGTTAATATCTCCCAGATAATAGTTGACTCCTGCAATAATTCCTGCATCAGATGAATTCTGAGCGTAAATAGAATGGCCAACCAGAAAGAATAATATCCCTAAAATAAATCTGTGCATGAAAACTCGTTTATATAACTTAATTCTTCTTATTCGAACATAAGATGCGCTAAGTATTGAATATTATTCAATCATAAGCTACAAAAGTAGCATATAATCTGAAAAAACCTCGGGTCTTAACAAAAATTAACCGCGGATTACAAATATTCTCACTAAACCCTAATTACTAACTAATTGCGCTTATCAACACCCCACATTAGCTTGTTTCGAAGTGTACTATAAAAAGAATGTGTTTTTAATTTTAGGACTTTAATTTTAAAATCAGCTTTACTTATTTTTAATTCATTTAAGGCTTCAAAACTAACCGATCTTGAATCTAAAGAAGCCAAATAACTATCACTTCTCCCCTCCACTTTCAGTGTTATTTCCTGATGGTTTGGAACTACAATGGGACGTACCGTCAGGTTATGCGGTGAAATAGGAGAAATGACAAAATTTTGTGTATTGGGTATCAATATTGGTCCTCCTACACTTAAAGAATAAGCTGTAGATCCTGTTGGCGTGGATATGATTAAACCATCTGCCCAATACGAATTCAAATATTCATTATCAATGTATGTGTGGATGGTAATCATTGAGGCAGAATCTTTCTTATGAATTGTAAATTCATTTAAAGCATAATTAAAATCTTTAAACAAACCATTGTTTCCAACCTGAACCTTAAGCAGGGTTCTTTCCTCTATAGTATATTTTCCCTCAAAAATATCAGCAATTGCAGCCGGAATTTCATCACGAGCAATATCGGCCATAAAACCTAAACGTCCACTATTTACACCAACAATTGGAATACCCGAATCTTGTACTAAACTGACGGCATTCAAAAAGGTTCCGTCTCCACCAATACTAAAAAAATAATCGACTCTTTTATCCAAATCGGCATGCTGAGTAAAAAACTCATCCACATCCGGAGTAAAATTCAGATCCTCAATAATCGAATCATAAAAAGGACGGTAGATACAAAGTTCTATTTTATGAGAATTAAACTCGTCTAAAATTAATTTAAAGCTATCTAGAAAATCTTCACTAAACTGCTTCCCAAACAGGGCTACCTTCATGTTGTTTTTAAATAAGTGAGTGTTCGGTTTAAGTGGATATAATTAAGAACTCAACATCCAATTTTAAATAAACAATAACGTGTATTGCAATTTGTTCACAAATATAAGGGAATAGAGAAGTCAAACAAGACTCTGAGCCCAATGAATCACACAAAATTACGTATTCAGAAATCTCATAAACGCATTATAACGATCGAAAAGTAAGTCTTGCATATCATCATTTCTTAAATAGGATGATTTGATAATATAATCGTAACGAAGGAAGGTTTGTATAATTGAAGTCAGGTTTGTTTGATTAATTTTCAAAGTCAATTCTATTTTCCGGGAAGTATCAGACGACATCACATAGAGACTCAATATCTTGGCATCATTCCCCTCAACAATTTGAGCAATCTCACTCAAAGAATAATCAATCGAATTTAATTCCAAAACAATAATACCTCCAGGTTCGCTTACAGCAAATATTTTATCAACATACTGCATCAAATCACTTAAAGTAATCAAACCCAAATAGGTGCCATCATCCAAAAGTACCGGAATCACTGTTAATTTCAGATGCGAGACCTTATCAATAACATCATAAATATGCTGATTTTGAGTAACAAAAGGACTAAACAATGATAATTTTTGTTTCCCTATGGGGGCTTCTACCTGATTCAAATCATAAATATCATTATCAGATAAAAGGCCAATAAATTCATCGCCTCTCACTATGGGCAAGTGGGAAACCTTAAATATTTCCATCCAATTAAGAGCCTGAAGACCCGTATCAGATTCTCGCAAAACCGGAACAACATCAGAAATTAAATCTTTTGCAATCATATTAGGTTTTTTTTCAAGGAAATACTTCTAATTTTGCTTTTCAACAAAACAAACAATAGTATAAATTTTGAGTTTCATTTCTGAGAACTCAATTATTCTTACATAAAATGACTAGACTTAGTGTAAATATAAACAAAATTGCAACATTAAGAAACGCCCGAGGTGGCAATACGCCTAATGTTTGCAAAATGGCAACAGACTGTGAAAGATTTGGTGCGGAAGGCATCACAGTACACCCTCGTCCAGATGAGCGTCACATTCGCTATCAGGATGTGTTGGATCTTAAAAAAATTGTTACGACTGAATTTAATATTGAAGGCTACCCAAACAAAGAATTTATTGACTTAGTATTACGTGTCACTCCCGAGCAAGTCACTCTGGTTCCTGATCCACCGGAGGCATTGACTTCAAACGCTGGCTGGGATACGGTTACCCATAAAGATTTTCTGATTGAGGTGATTTCGAAATTCAAAACAGCTGGTATCAGAACCTCTATTTTTGTTGATACAAATCTTAAAAATATTGAAGGCGCCAAGGCTACAGGAACCGATAGAATTGAACTGTACACCGAACCTTTTGCTACTGATTATCCTAAAAATCCAGAAGAAGCGGTTCGTCCATTTGCAATTGCTGCTGAAAAAGCACACGAATTAGGACTGGGTATAAATGCCGGACACGATTTAAGTCTTGAAAATCTAAAATTTTTCAACGAAAACGTACCAAATTTAGCTGAAGTTTCAATCGGACATGCATTGGTTGCCGATGCTTTGTATTTTGGAATGGAAAACACCATTCAAATGTACAAACGTCAATTAAAATAAGATACACTTGTTTGATGCGGAATTATCACAATGCCGCATCAAACATTTTATTATATCTAAAATTCCCATGAAACTCAATTACAAAAAACTTGGAGAAGGCCCAGCCCTAATAATCGTCCATGGTTTGTATGGCAGCCTGGATAATTGGCTGAGTATTGCCAAAGAACTGTCACAACATTTCGAAGTGTTTTTGATTGACCAACGGAATCATGGCAATTCACCTCATTCTGATTCGCACAGCTACACAGATCTTAAAAACGATCTTCTGGAATTCATGGATGATCAAAAAATTGAAAAGGCTGTTCTTATAGGTCACTCAATGGGAGGGAAAACGGTAATGTTTTTTGCCATCGACCATCCCGAAAGAGTTAGCAATCTGGTTGTGGTTGATATTGCGCCAAAAAACTACAGCAAAATATCGGATTACACGCCTCAAACCATCAATCACGAACATATCGTTTCTGTCATTCTCAATATTGATTTAAGTTTATTTAAATCGAGAACTGAAATCAACCACGAACTTGCCAATCATATCAACAGTGAAAAGGTTAGACAATTTCTTTTGAAAAACCTCAAACGAAAAGAGGACAAAAGTTTTGGATGGAAATTGAATATCGAAACTATCAGCCAATACCTGCCGCAAATAATGGATGGAATTGATGAAAGTTCGTTTATGAAAGGAAAAGGAATTACCGGCTTTCCTGTTTTATTCATTCGTGGAGAGGAATCAAATTATATTTGCGATGATGATCACAAAAAAATTCGCACAATATTTCCCTACGCAGAAATCACCAGCATTCCTAAAGCTGGCCATTGGGTACATGCCGAGCAGCCCGATTTGCTTATCAAAACAATCAACTATTTTATTTTAGAATAATTGGTACAACCACATAAAAAAGAGCCGGATAGAATTAAATTCTATCCGGCTCTTTGAGTTTTACTTTTAAGAATCCTAACTAAGACCAGATTATAGAATAAGAATAAACGGTCTTTGCTTGAATATTATAATCTTCGTGTTTCGATGTCGACGGATTAATTCCCTCTTCATATTTTACGCCGTTAATCCTAACCTTATATTGACTATCAATTTTCAACTCATCAAGAGATTCAAATTCTGAATCAACATTTTTATCAATTTGGATTTCCATATCCGCATTAGCCTGAGCAGAAAGAGAACGGCTTCTAAATAGAATTTTACCATTCAAATCTAAAATTTCGACAGTATAATAAATATCACTTTCGTCAAGAGCTGTCCATTTTACAAGATGAGTACCTTGATTATAATTCTGCTCATTTTTTAAAGATCCTATTGTTTTATCATCATTAACATCAGTTAATTTAATCTCTAAACCATTATCCAGCTTTAGATAAAACTTTGCATCATCATTTTCGGGAAAAGTTTCCGATTTCAAACTATTAATACCGTCTTCGTCCAACATAAATACAGACTCTGTTCCTTCTACTACTTTTGTCAAGTCAAGCTTCTGGCCTGATGTCAACAACAACTTAGCCTTCTCAATACTTTTCCCAGTAACTCTGCATTGCAGGTATCTGCTGACATCACCACTCGTGTTGAGTGAGTTTACAACAAATGCATCAGCAGTAATATCATTGACAACCGGAATATTAGTCGTACAAATTAATTTACGTCTGTTATCAGCACTCAAAACCAGATTCTGAGCATTGGTCCCTTTTTGTAAAAACCAGTCTATAGCTTCTCCGTTGCCAAACGTATTATCTTTTATAACAAGTTTTTTCTCATCAAGACTCCAGGTCCCTACTTGCTTTTCCTCACGTCCGCCATACTCTTGCTTAATCAGATCACCATTGCGTTCAAACCAATAAACAATCAGGTCGTCATCCTGACTGTAATTATCAGAAACGAAATCATTGGCAAACCAATACTTATCGACTAAGTCACTATTCTCAAAATTAATCTCAACATCTCCACCTCCACTACTTCCCCCACAGGAAGTCATAACTATTGAAAGTGCAGAAACGGCCAAAATGCCAATACTTTTAAATCCCATTTTTTTCATCGTTCTATTCTAAATGTTAGCTTTTAAACTAAAAAGCTGATTTCAATTCCATTATTTTAAACACGAAACTAAGCAAAATATTGTACAGATTATGATTCTAAATTAAAACCCTTTCGAAATTTATTTCAGGTATTAAATCTTCACCTTTGTACCGAAGAATCAACTGAGCCGTTGCCAAAATATCTTTCTCACAATATATTGCTATTCGTTCCAGATCATTCTCTTCCCAATACACCTTGCCAACCATCGATCCATCAATATCATCTTTGGGTGTGGGGATATTAAAAATTTCACACAATAATGCCAATGAGGTATAATGCTTGTAATCACCAAATTTCCACAACTCCATAGTATCCAGAAATTTGATCTCCCAAGGTTTCTTCCCTGCTATATTCAAGGCCTTGGGCAATTTCAAACCATTAATCAACATGCGACGTGCGATATAAGGAAAATCAAACTCTTTGCCATTGTGTGCACACAAATTTCTAGACGGTTTGGTACAAAAACGATCGAGCATTTGTCCAAATTCAGCTAACAACACTTTCTCATCATGACCGTAGTAGGATTTAACCTTAAAAAATTTCTCATTTCCTCTTTTTACAATCACGCCGGTAGAAATACAAACGATTTTCCCAAACTCAGAATAAATTCCGGCTCTCGCATAAACATCAGATGCAGTTTCATCTTCGTTTCGAAAGTAATTGGATTTTTTCTCCCAAAAGTCTTGCAATTTAGGACTGATCTGATCAAAATTAGCCTCTCCTGACACCGTTTCGATATCAATAAAAAGTAAATCTTCTAATTTAACACCATCAAGCATAAGCAATAATTTATCATAAATAAAAACTAAATCTATAAAAAAAGGAGATCATTACAAAATCTCCTTCTTAAACGATATTTTTTTGAGATTTTTTTAAACACTCACTTTCAGATTCTTTTGGATAAACTGAGTCAAAATATCAATCGCCACATGATTATTCCCTCCCTGTGGTACAATGATATCCGCATAACGTTTGGTTGGCTCAATAAATTGCAGATGCATAGGCTTAAGGGTATCCTCATATCTGTTTAAAACCACATCGACTGAACGACCACGCTCAACAATATCACGCTTAATTACTCGATTTAATCTGTCATCAGCATCACAATCGACAAAAACCTTAATATCCATCAGATCGCGCAATTCTGGTTGAGTTAAAGCCAAAATTCCCTCAATAATAACCACTTCAGTTGGCTCAACACGAATGGTCTCTTCAGAACGAGTGCAAGTTAAATACGAATAAATAGGTTGATCGATTGCATCGCCTTGTTTCAATTGTTTTAAGTGTGCTTGTAACAATTCAAATTCAATTGAATTAGGATGGTCGAAATTAATTTTCTGACGCTCTTCCAATGGCAAATGGCTACTATCACGGTAATAGGAATCTTGAGGTAACACGGCAACCTCGCCCTTAGGTAAACGATCAATTATCTTTCTCACAACGGTTGTTTTACCCGAACCTGTGCCTCCAGCTATTCCAATTATTAACATGCGAAATGGTATTTAAATCAAATATTATAAATTTGCACTATTTTTGCAGTGCAAAGATACAAATTTTATGCTGAGTTTTAAATTCAACAAATATCACAAATGATCAAAGATCAGATTCATTTGACAGATTGAAGTGACAAAAAATTCTCAGCAAGTTAGATATATCATAGTATTAGATCAGACACATTTAGTCTTAGCCAAATATTCCAAAATAGTCTTTATGAACTTATATCCTTTAAAATTCAGCCCTATTCCAAAAGAAAAAATATGGGGTGGAAATCGCTTAAATTCAATTCTAAATAAAGAATTCGACCCTGCTGAAAAAACAGGTGAGAGTTGGGAGATTTCAGGTTTAGAAGGTGATATTTCTGTTGTGAAAAATGGTTTCCTTGAGGGAAACGATTTGGAAGAACTGATCGAAGTTTATATGGGAGAATTGGTAGGAGATAAAGTTTATGACCAATTTGGTATAGAGTTTCCACTCCTGATTAAGTTTATCGATGCCAAAGAAAACTTATCGGTACAAGTTCACCCTGATAATGACTTCGCAATTGAAAAGCACAAGGCTTATGGAAAAACCGAAATGTGGTACATTATCGAAGCAGAAAAAGATGCTAAACTTTTCGTCGGTTTTAATCAGCCAATGGATAAAAACTTGTTCCTTGATGCCATTCAGAATGGAAATCTAACTGAATTGATCAACACTGAGAAAGCAGAATCTGATTCTTGCTACTTGATACCTGCAGGCCGAATTCATGCCGTTGGTAAAGGGGTGCTTTTAGCAGAAATTCAACAAACATCCGATATTAACTATCGAATTCACGATTGGAACAGATCTGATGAGCAAGGAAATGCCCGAGAACTTCATCTCGATTTGGCAAAAGATGTGTTGGATTATAACTATGAGAAAAAGCACAAGACTGATTTTGAGCCAAAGATGAATGCTACATCCGAACTTGTAAAATGCCCTTTTTTCTCAACAAACATTCTGGAATTCAATAAGCCGATAGAAAAGGATTACTTCCAGCTTGATTCATTTGTTATTTATATCTGTATAGATGGGCATTGTGATATTCAAGTTGAAGAAGACGAATCGGTTTCATTAACAAAAGGAGAAACCGTTTTAATTCCAGCCAGTTTAAAAAATCTGACATTAGCTCCTAAGCAAAACACAAAACTTATTGAAGTCTTTATTCAGTAATAGAAATACCTTTTACACAGTAAAAAACAGGATCTCTTCATCAAAATATAAGAGTCAATCAATATAATGACATTCAATATTTCGATTAAGCGAGTTTCTGATTAACTTTGCCCAGCAAAAAAAATATAAAACATGAAGGTCAATACAGCCGAATTTATAATCTCGAACAGCGAAGTAAAAAAATGCCCCCAAGCGAATATGCCGGAGTATGCTTTTATCGGACGTTCGAATGTTGGGAAATCATCCCTGATTAATATGCTAACAAATCACAAGAGTTTAGCTAAAATTTCAGGAAAACCAGGGAAAACCCAACTGATCAACCATTTCCTGATTAATAAAGAATGGTATTTGGTCGACCTTCCCGGATATGGTTATGCCAAAGTTTCGAAAAACTTACGCAGTGGTTTCAGTAAAATTATTTATAGCTATATCGAAAGCCGTGAAAATTTAGTCAACCTTTTTGTTTTGGTTGATTCACGTCACGATGCCCAACAAATCGACCTTAACTTTATGGAATGGTTGAACATGAATGGCATTGCTTTTTCTATTGTTTTTACCAAAGCCGATAAGCTTACCAAAAAGAAACTGGCAGATAATATTGAAACATACAAAAAACAAATGCTGGTAAGATGGGAAGAAATGCCTCCTTATTTTATCACGTCCTCCTCGTCCGGAATGGGACAAGAAGAAATTTTGAACTTTATAGAAGAAACCAATAAGATTGTCAGCTTCTAAAAAATACGAGCAAAGAAGATTTCCCTCCGGAATCTTCTTTTTTCATTATAAGCCCCGATCTATTAAGTCGTTCAATTACAAGAGAACAAATGAAATATTTGCTTTCTAATTTGTATTAAAAACAAGTTTATATTCTTAAATTTGCACCATCATTATTTTAGTGCAGTTTTAAAGAATTTAATCAATTCAATAAATAGTGTACTAGAGTCACTTACAACATCAGTAAAACAGCCAACTTATGAATGCCCCAATTAAAATTTTTGCAGGTTCAAAGAGTGAAAAATTAGCAGCTGAAATTGCCAAAGCAGCCGGACTTAAGGTCGGTAATTCAAGTATCATCAACTTTAGTGATGGTGAATTTGAAGTTGCTTTCGAAGAAACCGTTCGTGGAGCACATGTGTTTATCGTTCAGTCTACTGTTCCTCCTGCTGACAACTTAATGGAACTTTTAATGATGATTGATGCTGCAAAAAGAGCATCTGCTTATAAAGTTTGTGCCGTAATTCCATATTTTGGATTTGCGCGTCAGGACAGAAAAGACCGTCCTAGAGTAGCTATCGGGGCAAAACTAGTAGCCAACTTATTAATGGCTGCAGGCGTAGACCGCGTTATGACAATGGACTTACACGCTGATCAAATTCAGGGATTCTTTGATATTCCGGTTGATCACCTTTATGGTTCATCTGTATTGTTGCCACATATTAAGGAGCTTAATCTTGAGAATCTTGTTATTGCTTCTCCTGATATGGGTGGTAGTAAAAGAGCAAATGCATATGCCAAGTATTTAAATGCAGGCCTTGCCATTTGCCACAAAAGAAGAGAAAAAGCAAATGTGGTTGGTGAAATGACTGCTATTGGCGATGTGGAAGGCAAAAATGTTGTTATTGTTGACGACATGATTGACACCGCAGGTACCATTGCAAAGGCTGCCGACATGCTAAAAGAAAAAGGAGCACTAAGTGTTAGAGCCATCGCTTCACACGCTGTTCTTTCAGGCCCGGCAAACGAAAGAATCGAAGCTTCTTCACTTGAAGAGGTTATTTTCACCGATTCTATCCAGTTGGATGGTGTTTCTCCTAAGATTAAAACACTAACAATTGCAGATATTTTCGCAAAAACAATCCTTAATGTTTATAATAACGAGTCAATTAGCTCGAACTTTATTATTTAATTGATATATTTGCGGCGAATTTTGGTAAAACTATTTATAATCGTGTGATGGGATATGACTTGAGCCTACTTACCAAAGGCGATGATAATTGTATTGAGTAACACAACAAAAAAAGTACAATGAAAACTTTAGAATTAAAAGGTTCATTAAGAACAGATTTAGGAAAAAAAGCAACAAAAGCTTTACGTAGAGCAGAATTAGTTCCTTGTGAACTTTACGGTGGTGAAGAAAACATTCACTTCTCTGTAAGCGAAAAAGATCTTAAAAAATTGCTTTTCACTCCTGAGGTGTATATCGTAAAATTCGATGTTGAAGGTAAAGTATTTACTTCAGTAATGAGAGAAGTTCAGTTCCACTCAGTAAATGATAAGCCACTTCACGTTGATTTCTTCCAGGTAACTGAAGATAAAGCATTCGAAGTTGAAGTACCTGTTAAGGTTGAAGGTTTTGCAGTAGGTGTACAGGCAGGTGGTAAACTTGCAGTAAACCTTAGAAAACTTAAAGTAAAAGCATTAATGAAAGATCTTCCAGAAGCTCTTCCAATTAATGTTACTGAATTGGGATTAGGAAAAAGTATCCAGGTTGGTGCTTTAAACTATGAAAATTTAGAATTATTGAACGCTAAAAATGCTGTTGTTGTTCAGGTAAAACTTACTAGAGCTGCTCGTGCTGCTGCAATGGCTGCACAAGGCAAATAAGCATTGTCAAAAGCTTACTGATAGAAATATCGGTGAAAATACAAGCTCCCAAGCCATTGCGCTTGGGAGTTTTATTTTTGGAACCAACTTATATTTACGTTCATAATAAAATGGAACGAACTTATAACTCTAGCATAATAGATAAAAACTATTGATTAAATTGGCCTTTATTCTCTTTACAAATTACGAGTAACATGTTTAAATGTATTAAAAATTTATTCCTGGGAAATAAAGCCAATGACTCTGAAAAAAACGCTGATATGAAGTACTTAATTGTCGGACTCGGAAATATTGGACCTGAATATTATCACACCCGCCACAATGTTGGTTTTAGAATTTTAGATGCTTTGGCCGAAATGGCCAATATCGAATTTAAAGATGGCCGATATGGATCCATTGCTGAATATAAATTCAAGGGGCGTCAGTATATTCTGGTAAAACCAAGCACCTACATGAATTTAAGTGGGAAGGCTGTAAACTATTGGCTGCAAAAAGAAAATATTCCTGTTGAAAACATGATGATTTTGGTTGATGATTTGGCGCTTCCATTCGGAACACTTCGCTTACGTCCCAAAGGAAGCGATGCAGGACACAATGGTTTGAAGCATATCAACGAAACCTTAGGTCATCAAAACTATACCCGATTGCGTTTTGGTATTGGATCTGATTTCAGCAAAGGCAAACAAATTGATTATGTCCTTGGCAAATGGTCAGAAGAAGAGCTTGAAAAACTACCTGAGCTTTATAAAATCTGTATCAACATGATTAAAGGGATAAGCACAATAGGTGTACAACGCACCATGACAGCTTACAACACAAAAAAAGAGCCTAAAAAAGCGAACGACGAATCGGCCCAATAAGGCTTAAAATTAGTTCTAATTATCTCAGAATTGAAAGTACACTATGAACGATAAGGTAAGAATTGACAAATGGCTTTGGGCTGTTCGTATTTTCAAAACGCGAAGCATGGCGTCCGAAGCTTGTAAAAAAGGGAAAGTCACGATTGATGGTGTTTCCATAAAACCATCCCGTGAAGTCAAACAAGGTGAAGTGATTAATTTAAGAGTACCCCCTATTACCCGATCATATAAAGTTCTTGCAATTTCGGGCAAACGAATGTCAGCAAAACTAGCCGTCGATTTTGTAAAGGATGTAACAGCTCAGGATCAACTCAACCTGCTGGATGCAACAAAAAACTTTGGCTTCGAAAAAAGGGACCGAAGTATTGGCAGACCAACCAAGCATGACAGACGAATGATTGATAAGCTTAAGGGAAATGAATAAACCTATATTCAAAACAAACTAATAGAGACCAAAAGAAATGATCATAGCACAAGAAAAAAGAAAGACCAATTTAGCAGAATATATTCTTTACATGTGGCAAATTGAAGACCTGATTAGAGCCTATAAATTCGATATCAACCTGATTTCAGATGCCGTTCTTAAACATTTCAATCAGCCTGAAGAAAAACAAACTGAGATTAAGGATTGGTATGAAAACCTGATTGAAATGATGAAAATTGAAAAGATCGAAGAAAAAGGTCATCTTCAAATCATCAAAAATAATATAAACGAGTTGTTTGATTTCCACTTACACTTGTTGAACAACAAAAAGGATACAGCTTATATTGCTTTGTTTCAAAAATCGGCTGGTCATATTGCCGAGTTCAGAACCAAATCACAAGCTACTGATGAGAATAATGATATCGAACTATGCCTGACAGCCCTTTATGGTATTTTATTGCTTCGCCTTCAGAAAAAAGAAGTCTCAAAAGACACTCTTGCAGCCGTTAGCTCATTTAGCGAAATGATAGCGACACTAACTGCCAAATACAAGGCTTTCGAAGAGGATAAAGACTAGATAAGACCTATAAATATGTTGTCAGTAATCCGTTGTCGGTTTATATGCAATCCGGCAACAGAAAACTAATAACAGAAAACAGACGACAAAACATGTTACAAGACAAATATAAGAACTGGCTTTTACTTCTATTGGTTTCTTTCATTTGGGGTAGCCCTTATATTCTGAGAGAAATTGCTCTTAAAAGTTTCTCACATAGTCAGGTTGCTGCATTTCAGGTTTTCTTGTCCTTCGTCTTATTCCTGCCACTGATTTTTAAAAACTTTAAGAAACTCAGTAAAGATAATATAGGTCCCCTATTGCTTTCCGGCTTAGCCGGAAACATAGGTCCTTCATTCTTTTTTGCCAAAGCTCAAACCCTCATCAATTCATCAACAGCTGGCATGCTCAATGCCATGTTGCCAAGCATCACTCTTATTCTTGCAATTTTACTTTTCAAAAGCAAATCCAACCGGAACATGCTTTTAGGAATCAGTTTGGGCTTAATAGGATCTTGCATCATTGCCCTTACGGGAGATTCATTGGGCAGCACACAGGTAATGGGGGTGTTTTACGTATTTATGGCGATCCTTTCGGTTGCAGTCAGTATCAATTTAATCAGTTTTGCTTTGCTGAAACTAAACGGCGTTGAAATTGCATCTCTGGCCTTTTTATTTGTAGGCCCAATGGCTGGTATCTTCCTTTTGACAACCGATTTACAAAGCGTAATTCATTCAGAGAATTTTACACAAAGTGCAGCCATGCTTGCCTTATTAGCTGTATTAACCTTCTTTGGTGTCATCTTCTATAACCAATTGATAAAACGATCGTCTCACGTTTTTGCAGCATCAATCGCCTATCTTATTCCTGTAGTCGCTTTATTCTGGGGCATTACAATTGGAGGTGATCAAATCTCAATCAGTCAGATTTTAGCCATTTGCTTAATACTTGTGGGCGTTAACCTCACACATCGATAAATCACTCAATTTTTCCTGCCAAAAACTCGCTTGGCTCTGTATACAAACAGGAGGCTCAGAATAATGAGTGTCGGTGTTTTTAGGTACTCAAATCCGGAAAAATCATGAAATAAAAGAACGCCATATAGTGGAATTCACCCTATTAATTTCGCTTTGTCATTCATCTATTATAATGTATTTAGAATACGTGTTTTTATTCATCTCAATATTGAAATTGTAGAAAGCCGGAAAAGAGAGCCCTTCATGATTGGAATAAATCCCACCAGAAAAGCTCTCCAACCGACCAACTAACAAATTGCTGTTAAAATCATTATTCTAGGGTAGAACAATGATTATTAACACAACACTCAATTATAAAAAATGTAAATTCTGATTTTAAGACCTCTCCGATATGGATTGGAGAGCTCTTTTTTTTGAATTTATATTGAATAATAAACTAGTCTACTTTTCCCATATGTTCAATCTGATTTGCAGGATTTGTAACACTATAAAACATACAGTCGTAATAAAGCGATCCATCATAAGGAATGATATCACAACTAATCAACCAACCTGCCTCGTCACAAACAATATCAAAAATAGCATTTAGGCTCTCATCAGTTGCAAGCTTTTCAATCGCACCTTCAATATTACCCACAATATCACCGTTTCTTGTAAACTTGATATGATTCTCAGCAAGCTTTTCCATATCCAGTGGAATAAAAACAAAGTCAGTATCCTCGTATCCTACGATTAGAATACCTGTGCCAAGCATCTCACCGGTATCAGGTGATACATATTTGCTAACAAGACGAATTCTTGTCAAACGAGGCACATCATAATTGAACATATTATCGGATAAAAGATCTTTCCATGGACCATGGCAACTCCCCCATGGATCAAGCATAACCCCAAGTTCAGTGGCAAAAAAGTTATCAATATACAAATCAACAAGTCCAGGTATCACAACGTGAGGTAAATCAGCAGGTAAAATCTTACCCGTTACCCCCTCATCAGCAATCAGCCACTCATCTGAAGTCTCATTATACACAAGCTTGCTAACAGTATCCTGCCCAATAACTAAAGGATCTGAGAAGATTATACCTTCATTGGTAAAAACATAAGTCGCTGCATCGGTTCTTGTTCTTTTCCCATCAACAACATATATAAATTCGTAAAACAATTGCTTTAAATCCTCTTCGAAATACTTTGCATAGGGAGGGTTTCCAATTTGAATATAAAGCGGTGTCTCTTCTGAGGCATCTGCAACACCACCTGTAATTTCAAGAAAGAAAAAATTCTTATTATTCGACTCCAAAAAATTAGCCTTGCTTTCAACAACAACAGACAAATCGTTATCCTGCTCACTTGCTTTCTCCAATACCAACTCGCTATCCAAAGCTTTCCCTTTAAAATAAAGCTTCCCATCTTCTTCTTTCATAAAGATATACTCCATATCTGCACCGTAACCACTAGGTTTGTCATAGGTTGGATTAATCAACCAAAAAAGAATTTCATTAGGAGTGGTAAACCTCAATGTTGTACCGGTTTCCTGACCAATAGCGTATTCTGAATCAGCACTGCCATTTCGTGAAGAGACAGTCACAATACCATCATTTGCTCCTTCGTTTTTGTTAAATTTAAAAACGAAAAAGTCACCAACAACAGGCAGCTCATCATCTGACCCGTCAGTATTAAGAATCATCGTTGTTTTCCAACCAAATTCCGAATCGGTTAATAAGCTGTTTAATTTAGCATTTGCTTCAGCTTTTCTTTCTGTAGGTGTTTTGTCAAATACATACTCAAAATCATCACTACAAGATGAGAAGATGGCAAGTATCGCAAAAACGTATAATAATCTTTTCATAGTATTTCAGTTTATTGAATTAAGGTATTTACAGCCGTCTCAATTCTTTTTTGCAGGCTATACAAATCAATCCCCCATTTCTCTTTATAATAGCTAGTCACAATATCCACCTTGGCAACAAACTTATCGTAGCCTTCCCTAGCTTCTGCAGATTGTTTCAAGTGATATCGCCAGGTTGTGGTGTCTAATACTGATTTAAAACCCCAGGAATATATAGTCCATTCCCATTGAGATAAATAAACGTCGCCTTCATCAAGAGTTAAATTCCCCTGATCGTCTTTCAACTGGGTTGTATAAAGTTTAGGTTCATTACTATTTTTAACTTGATCAAGCATAGCAGCCACAATTTCTACAAAATCCTCATTCTCATTCAGCATTGAGTAAGGCGTAATGAAGCCTTTTAATTGGGCGACATCTGGAAATACATCCATCCAGTTTCCGGTATAATCAACTTTACAGATTTCTTTAAATTCATCCGGATAAAACTTAGTTTGATGCATAATGTGTGCAAACTCGTGATGCATAGTATGAAAAGCCATAAAGATAGCATCTCTTTTCTTCTCCAGAATTTCTTCAGCAGTATTCCAATCGTTTATAATCACATTTGCAAATTCATTGATATTGAAAATAGTCACTTTTTTACCTCCTTCAGCCAAACCAAGTGTCATAGTACCATCACCATTAAACTGAGGAGATCCAACAAGGACCAACTGCTTAGGCATATATTTTTTAAGAAAATCAGGATTTCCTCCTGCTATAGCTTCGTCGTCATAGGTTTTAATCCAAACATTCAAATAAGCTTCCAAAAACTGTTTTGCCTTTTCCACTTTTGGAGGCGTGACATGAAATTCATTTTCTACCTCTCCATCATCCCACGTGTATTTGACTTCTACATTATAGGGTAATGTCAAATTTTCATATATCCAAACATCCAGCTCGTTCTGAGTCCTTTGCTCAATGGTAACAACTGATTCATCCGAAAGACTGTCCTCTTTATCACACGAGAAAAGAGAGAATACTACAGATGAAAGTATTAATAATCTATATAATTTGTTCATTATCTTAATTTTTAACGATTGTTAGGGATTAGACCAAATTGTTGTGCAGCCACCGGAATTTGCAATACTTTTCTAGCATCCTTCTCTTTCAATTCAATAGGAGCACCATCCTTAATTTTGTGCACAACTTTTATGTTGAAACGACGGATATCGAACCATCTCAATCCATTATAAATAAATTCTTTTCTTCGAATATCAATCACACAGTTCAAATACGTTTGAGTCTTCTCATCCAATTCGTACCAAGGATTAAGAGGAGAATCAGCATAGGAATTGTTTTGATAATGACTCACGATATTCTCTTCGCTCACTCTATTGCTATCATCGTAATCCAGAATTCGTTTCTCAAAATAAAGGTTCAAATCCTGCTCAGCATCTGTATACTTTTGCAGCATGATATTAGCTTCAGCTCTGTTAAACAAAGCCTCCTCAGCTACAATAGTAGGTACCATGGCATAGAAATAACCTAAATCAGCATTAATACCGGATCTTTTAAAGAAATAACCCCATTTCATAACAACAATATCATCGTTGCCATAATTGGCAGTTGACTGTGCCCAATTGTTATTAGGGTCTTCCATCACAAAAATATTTAGATACAGTTTTTCTTTTAGGTCACTGGTATATGAATAACGCAAAGTAGCCTGAAAATAATTAAACCAAGTCGTCACATTACTTGCAAGCATAAAATTTGCTGGCTCAGTTGCCAAAGAATATTCATTCACTTGCTCGTTCAGACCCATTTCGGCATATTTCCCTGAAAGATCTCTTAATTTAGTAGACGCATTCGCACCTAAAGCTGCAGTTGAATAATCAACAACCTTTTGCCACTCGCCTTTATACAGGTAAAAACGCGAAGCAAATGTATTGACGGCAGCTAAATTAAAATGGTACTTGGCCACATCGTACGCTTCGTCATCGATATATTGAATCCCTTCCAATAGATCTTTCTCAATCAATTCGTAAACTTTTGCAACCGTTTCTCTTTTGTAGTCTTTAAAAACCACATTCTCCACTTCAGTTACATAGGGGATTCCTAAATCCGTATTTGCAGTAGCAGGATCATAGTGTTTTCCCCAAAAGTTCACCAACATAAAATGAGAATATGCTCTAATCACCAAAGCTTCACCATAATAAGGCAGATACTCCGAAGGAATCGCACCATTTACCTCTTGATCTTCAATAAATTCCAAAGCCTGATTGGCATGAGCAATTGACTGGTAACAAGCATCCCAAAATCCTGATGGAGAATCCTGATAAGTTGATGTAAATTCTTCCCATGCATATCCCTGATCATTGTTGATATCAGTATTATGACCAATTCCTTTATCTTGTACATTATCTGACATTGAGTAACTGAACATACCATAAGAATACTCAGGGTAAGCACTGGTTAACAACTCTTTAACTTTCTCATCAGAATCTAGAACAGTTCGATTATCTGGTGTTGTATCCAGATAGTTATCACATGACACAAAAAATAATGTGGCAGCAATACTCAGTATATATAATATTTTTTTGTTCATCTTCGTTAGTTTTTTAGAATCCTAATTTTAGTGAAAATGTATATTGTTTTGGAACAGGAAGTGCAACACCACCAGCCCCAAAGAACTCTGGATCCTGACCATTCAATGCTTTATCAGAATACAATAGGAATAGATTGGTTCCCTGTGCTTTTACTGACGCATTTACCAGGCCTAACCTATCAAGGAAATTTTTAGGCAACTTATATTCCAATGATATTTCTTTCAATCTGATAAAATCACCTTTTGCAACTCTTTGGTCAGAGAAATTGTATGCATTATAAGTTGATTCCAACTCGTAACCATACTTGTCGTAAGTACGCTTACTTGCAATAACTGGAATATTGGTATACTTCTCATCACCAGGCATCAACCATCTATTGTTCATATCTTTAGTCACCGCATCCATATCGCTGTACGAGGCATGGAATGACGGATACAAACGAATCTTGTTTCCAAACTGATAAGTACAGAATACATTCAATTTCCAATTCTTGTAAGTAAATGCATTTGATAAACCACCCGTTACCTTAGGATCAATGGAGCCCTCGTATTTTAAATGAGCCACAGCATCATCCTGGAAATACACATTCTGAGTAACTTTACCATTCTCATCATAGAACTGAGGCATTCCAAGTTCGCTCAACCCGGCAAATGGAATTGAATATAAACCTCGAACCGGTCCTCCCTGAATTGCTCCACCTTCAGCCTTAACCAAATCGAAAATCATCGGTCTGTTTTTCAAATTGGTAATCTCATTCTTATTATAGGCAAAAGTCAGGTTAGATGTCCAGTTGAAATCTTCAGTTTCAATATTTCTGGTTCCCAAACTAAACTCAATCCCTTTGGAAGTCATATCCGCATAGTTGGCATATTTCCAACCTTCTCCACCAATACCGGATGTTCTAACCAATGCAATCAAATCGAAACCTTTTCTTTGATAAGCGTCAACACTAATAGATACCCTGTTAAAGAGGCCCAGGTCAAAACCAATATTTGTCTCGTATTGCTTCTCCCAGGTCAATTCAGAATTCTCTAAAGATTCAATGTACATCGCATTTTGTTTCTCAGAATCATGAGGCGTAGTTGTAATTTTATTTCGATATACAACCGAAGCATTGTTAGCAGGTCCCATAGAAGCTGTCAAACCATAAGTCCCTCTAAAGGATAAGTTTGACAACCAATCAATATCGGTAAAATAAGCTTCTTCTTTGGCATTCCATTTTCCGGAAAGGTTCCATGTTGGCAAGTATCTTGAACTTTTTGCTTGTCCCAGTTGGTTTGAACCATCAACACGAGCGGTCGCATTCAAAGTATATTTACCCATATAGGAATAAGCTACATTGGCAAAGGCTGCAACAAATCGATCCCTGAATTCTTCCATACCGTAATATGAAAATCCGGACTCGTTAGTTGCTTTAATAATATTAGGATCAGTAAAAGCGACACCTCCCTTATTATACTGAAAACCATATCCATTAAAGTAATCATATTGACGATTGACATACTTCAATTCCTGTCCCAACATCACATTTACAGAGTGGATCTCATCAAAAGTACGGTTGAAATTCAACATATTTCTGAAATAGTAATTCTCCATCGAGTTGGTTTCCTTATTATAAAAACCTCCATTAGGAAGAACAGAAACCTCTCTTGAATTTGGAAAAGATATATCTTTCCACAAATATCTGTTAGACGTGGAAATAATAGGATCATCTACACCTGCATTGTAAGCTCCTACGACATTTGAACCTTCTTTAATAATATGTTCATTCGAAGATTTCACGTATCGAACTGATCCAGTGAAATTATAATTTAAATATTTATTGATTTTATAATCCAAATTTCCCTGAATAGACAGATCCAAAACATCAAGATTAATGTAATTATTCTCATATTCTTCAAGAATATTAAAAGGAGCATAATTCATTCTAACATAGTCGTAATTACCATTTTCGTCATAAGGTGTGATGGTACGACTGGTGTTCAGTGCATAAGAAAATGGATTGATATCAAACTCACGGGAATAATTTCCATTCACAGCATCATTAGTCCTGTTAAAAGTTCCCGGAGTTTTCTGTTTTCTAATTGATCCCTTGGTTTGTAAACCAACTTTTAGTTTGTCTGTTACATCAAAATCACCACGCATATTTACCGTATAACGATCAACTTTATCAGCAACAGTCCAACCTTCGTCAGTTAACCACGAAGTTGACACATAAAATTTTGAAGTCTCGGAACCACCCGAAAAAGAAACAGAATGATTCTGCTGTAAGGAATTTCTAAACAAAACATCAAACCAATCCGTATTTGCTCTTTCGTATTTTTTCAAAAAAGCGGCTCTCGCTTCCGGTGTATTCTCCAAACCAAACTTCCCATTTTCATAAGTATTAATCAGATCATACATTTTATAAAAAACACCCCCATCTTTCGATCGCATCATATCGGCATGGTTTAACCATTCCTTATCTTGCATCTCCATGAACATTCCCATTTGTTCCTGAGAATTCATAATATCGTAATCGCCATAATTAGGTTTCATTTTCATGGTAAACTCAGAAGTCACTTTTATTGAGTTTTTACCGGCATGACCTTTCTTGGTTGTGATCACAATCACCCCATTCATAGCACGTGCACCATATAATGCTGTTGCCGAAGCATCTTTCAAAATCTGGAAATCTTCAATATCATCGGCATTTAAACCAGCTACTGATGATGAAATTAGTGTTGCAGGATCACCCGAAGACAATTGGTCAGGAGAGATATCCACAACATCTTCCAAAACAACCCCATCAACAACCCAAAGCGGTTTGGTATCCCCATAAATTGAAGAGGCACCACGTACACGAATTTTGGGTGCCGCACCAAAAGTCCCCGAAACATTCTGCACAGAAACCCCGGCAACTTTACCTTCAAGCATACGCCCCACATCAGCCACACCGGCAACTTTGGCATCTTCTGCTTTTAAAACAGTAGCCGACCCCGTAAACAATTTTCGATCAATCTTCTGATAACCGGTCGTTACAACAACTTCAGCTAATTGTTCTGCAGAGCCTTTTAATACCAAATCAACAGTGGTCTGATTTGTAACCGCTATTTCCTGAGGCTCCATACCGATAAAAGTAAAAACCAAAACAACATTCCCTGTTGCCGGAATCTGAAGGCTATAATGACCATCAAAATCAGTAGAAACACCATTGGTTGTTCCTTTCACGACAACTGAAACCCCTGGCAATGGCAAATTGGTGTCATCAACCACAGTTCCCTTAATCTCCCTTTTATCTTGCTGATTTGCCTTATTTTCCAACAAAGGCTTTATAAGGATAGTTTTGTATTCAACTTCAAAACCCAAACCTGTATCTTCTAATGCTTTGGTTAGGACTGTTTCTACAGTTTCGTTCTGAAAACTCACCGAAATTGGCTTGACATCTTTAAGCTGACTAGCATCATACAAAAAGCCCATATCGGTTTGATCTTCGATAATTTTTATCAGCTCTTTGATGCTTGAGTTATTCAACTCAACATTAATCCGACTTTGTGAAAAGATGCTCGCATTAGCCTGAAGACAAAAAACTAACATCAAGACAATTACATTTCTCATAGTTCGTAACATTCTCATCCACCTAATAAAAAAGGTGAATGTGTTCTGAAAAAAGATTTTTTTCATAGATTTGTAAATGGATAGTTAAAATTTGAATACCCTCCACGGTATTCATTATCTGTATTTAGATCGGGAAATGTTGGCGCATTTTCCGATTTTTGGATTAAACATCTTCTATTTCATTCTTATCACAACTGAATTATTAGTCTCATCAACTTCGGCACCCGAAATTTTCTCAATCATATTAGCCAGAACGCTAAAGTCTTCAAATCGATACAGCTTACCCGTTAAACGTTTATTCTTTAAGTCCGGATTCTGATAAAAAACTTTAATATCGTACCAACGTGAAATGGTTCTCATGATATCTTCCAAACGCTGATCCTCAAAGCGAAAATAACCATCAACCCAACTTGTATAAAGGTCTGTTTCAACTTCTTTACAGTTCAAGGTTCCACTCAATTTATTCCAACTAGCCTGTTTCCCTGGCTCCAAATAAAGACTTTCTATCTTCCCTTTGGTATTAACATCAACCTTTACCTTACCACTCACCAATGTTGTCTGTATACTTTCTTCATTAGCATATGCCATCACATTAAATTTGGTCCCCAACACTTCAACAGAAACATCATTAACATCAACAATAAAAGCTTGCCCATTTTTAGTCACTTCAAAAAAGGCTTCTCCTTTTAATTCGACACGACGTTCGCCCTTACCAAAATTAACAGGATACTTAAGCTCCGAATCACAATTCAAATGAACCGTTGTTCCATCAGCCAGTTCCAGTTGATATTCACCCCCTTTAGCTGTTTTCAAAGTATTATAAACTAATGCTCTTTCCTGAGATGACGTTTTATTTTCATACTTCAAACCAGCTTTCAGATATTTTCGAATCTTCACCCCTTGCTCTTCATCTATAGCCTGATCCAAACCGGATTCCAAATTATATGTCTTTCCGGTAGACGTTATCAACAAAGCTTGATTTTGATTGGCTTCAATAAGACCTGGGGTTTTAAGCTGAGCCATCTGCTCTTCCAATCTCATGTTTCCCAAAAACAACATCCCTGCAGCAAGCATAATAGGCAAGGCAATCACAGCTGCATAATTTAGAAATCTCCTGATCTGAATTACTTTCGATTTTCCATCCAATTTTCGTAAGAATTCTTCAGTGGTATTTGGAACCAAGTTTAAATCCAAATCTTCCATAGTCTTCGTCTGAAAAGCCTCGGCATTTTCAAAATAGGCGCGATGCTTCAACGAAGCATCCAACCATTTTTCCAGAGCCTTCTCTTCAGACGAGTTAATCTGACCTTTAATTTTTTTCCGGATTATATTCCAATCAACATTTCCCATTCTCAATAATATCCTAAGTCTTTTCTAAAGTTTTTAAACCTGATTTTCCCTAAAGACGTAAAATGTGAAAAAAGGTTAACAAGTTTTTTGTTTTTTTTTTTCAGGAAAATATATTCTGAGCCAATATAAAATCAAGAACAACCTATAAACAAGATGTTTAAACTCTGTATTAGAATAACAAAAAGACCAAATGAATTCTTTTAAATATGAATAAAAGCTAAGAGGAGTCGATTAAATCTTAGGCATGAGGAAGTATTCCATCTAAGGATTTAATAAACTTTTTTAGAAAAATGCATCAATGAAAAGAGGATTAGAAACTCACGAAGATTAGTTAATTTTTCACGAAGGCTATTTTTAGCTCTGTAAACCTGAACCTTAACTGAACTGACTGAAATATTCAATTCCTCTGAAATTTCAGAATACTTTAGACCATCAAAAACCGACATCTGATAAACCTCACGACATTGTTCCGGAAGCTCATTAATAGCCTCCTTAATTTTCTGACTGATATGATCATCAATATCTAAATCAACAGAATCGGATACTATTTGGGCCTCAAAAAGTTTTTGCATTTTTTTATCCTCAACCTGAACAGAACGCAGATAATCGATACAAGCATTCCGAACCATTAAGAACAAATAGGATCGGATTGATTTGGAAATCCGGCGAGATGAGTTTTCCCACAACTTGATAAAAACTTCCTGAACGATATCTTCAGCTAAACCAGGGCAACACACATAAGTTTCTGCAAATCGAAACAAAGGAGCATGATACGTTTCAAAAAGAATAGCGTAAGCCCTTTTATCCCTATTTGACAAACCAAGCATCAATATTTTATCCTGATCATTCATCGTCCCCGTCACTCTTTCTCGTGGCAAATTTCCAAGTGTAGTCGGCGAATGTAAAAAAACTTTCAAACAACAAAAAAAAGCTTAAAAATTAGAAACACGATATAAACAACTTTTCACAGCAGCTTTATTAAGAATAAAACTCAACAACTTAAACTTATTATTTAAAATAGAAATACAATGTTCAAAAGTAATACACACCCCTTTAACAAAGGCATATACACTAAAACCAAACAATTAGAAAACAATTAAAAAACACAGTCGTTTAACAACTCAAAATATAACATATTGTTTAACAAACAAAGAAGAGGCGATATCTATATATATATTCAATCTAAATTATTTTATTGAATTTGACTTGCGAAAACGCTCTTTACAATTGAATAAAAACATTTGACAGGAAATATAAAAAACATACATTTAGAACTTAATTCAATCTCAGATAAATCTTTTAAAATAAGAATGAAATACAAAACAAGTCTACTGGCAATATTATCGGGTGTTTTATTTGCCATGCCCTGGTCTTATCCCCACTTGTTTTTCACAGTATTTTTTGCCTATCTGCCTCTTCTTTTTATTAAAGAAGAGAGCCATAAACAAGATAATCCCTATTACCTTTTCAATTATTCATTTCTAACTTTTTTAGTTTGGAACACGCTAGCCTATTGGTGGGTGAGTGAAGCTCAAGTCGTGGGGGCGATCTTAATAATCCTCATCAATGCAGCTCTTCAGGCAACGGTATTCTGGCTGATTTCAATTACACGAAAACAACTTAAGATCTCTATTCTTTTCCCTTTTATAATCATCGGTTTGGGTTTCGAATATTTTCATACCCAATGGGATTTAGCCTGGCCATGGCTCAATTTAGGCAATGCCTTTGCCGCTCAGCCTAAACTCGTTCAATGGTACGAATTTACAGGTGTACGTGGTGGTAGCTTATGGCTCATCCTCATTAATATTGCACTCTTTTCCTTATTCAAAAAAAGAAATATCAAGAATCTGCTTGGATCACTCTTGCTAATAAGTCTTCCGATTGGATTCTCACTGTATTTGTACAATCAGAATGAAACACCTATCTCAAATAAACGTTTTTGCCTTATTCAACCCAATCTCGATCCTTATACCGAAAAATTTAAACCTGCAAACGAAAAAAAACATCTCGATGCATTTTTTAAACAGACAGATTCACTGCTTAGCAAAACAGAAACAGATCTTCTATTTGGACCCGAAACAATGATTCTTCAAGCTATAAACGAAGAGCAACCAATGGAATCTGATTCTTACAAAAACTTATTGAAACTCAGGCAAAAATACAATCAAACTGAATTCTTTCTGGGCGTACATAGCTATCAAAAATTAGGCAATAAAATCCCGGCCGGGAGTCGTTTTAATTCAGAAGGCAATTATGCTTATGAAGCTTTTAATTCAGCACTCATCCTCAAAAAAGACAATACCTCTCAATTTTACCACAAAACGAAACTGGTGCCTCTTTTCGAGCGAATGCCTTTTGTTCAATATCTGAGTTTTCTAGGAAAATATTCGTTGGAACTTGGCGGCTACAATGGGACTTATAGCAATCGGAATTCAATAAATAATTTCACATTATCAGATTCAACTTCAATCGTCCCCATAGTTTGCTTTGAATCTATCTTTGGAGATTATTGCGCGCAAAGAGTACCGGAAGCACCAAGTTTTTTGTGCATGATCACTAACGATGGCTGGTGGAAAAATTCTATGGGCTATAAATTCCATTTCGATTTTTCACGTTTGAGAGCCATCGAAAACAGAAGACAAATTGTTAGGGTAGCCAATAATGGTATTTCTGCACTCATCAATACCAAAGGAGAAATTGAACAAGAAAGCGAATGGTGGAAAAAAGCAATTTTAACTGGCGAGGTAAAACTCTACTCCCGAAAAACTTTCTTTTCTGAACATGGTGATTACATGGGGCGGATTACAGCTTTTTTTAGCGTTCTTTTATTAATCTTTGTTAAAATCAAAAGGATAAGTCAATCGAAATACTAGTTATTTCTCCAGCCTTTTTAATTTTGAATGGATGAATCTCTTAATAAGATTCTGGATCAACTAAACACTTATTTCTAAACTCAATTCTAAAACTAATTTTTCAAGATATGAAGACACGCTTTAAAATTACCCTATTAGCTATTCTGAGCATAGGATTAAGTCTGCATGCCAAAGCTGAGATTAAGACTAAAACAATAACTAAAACCTATTCTGCCAGTTCCAACTTAAAAATTGACACACGCTATAGCCGTGTTGAATTCAAGGCTTGGGAGAAAAATGAGATTAAGTTTGATATTGAAATCTCTGCTGAAAGCAATAAGGCTGAAAATGCTCAAACCATGCTCGATAATATCACGATTGATATGACTGAGGGGAATGACCTGATTATTGCAAAAACAGTTTTCGGTGATTTCTTTAGCCTCAAAAAATTGAGCAATTCTATTTTCAATAAGGGTAAAATAAAAGTAGACTACACCATTTATCTTCCTGCTGGCACACAACTCGATTTGGTTTTGAAAGACTCTCGTACCTACCTTTCAAATCATGCCGGAAATATCAAACTTGATTTAACTTACACTGAATTCACTGCTGAAAATTTATCGGGTAAAAATAATTTCGATTTAAAGTCGAATAGCTTCCTGAAAATTGGTAAGCTGAACCAAGCTGAAGTCAATATTGCGGGGTCTGAAATTAATATAGAAGAAGCTAATAAAATCAGTGGTGAAAGCCGTGACTCAGAATACAAACTGGGGAGTATCGACAATTTAAATATTAAATCAGCTCGCGATAATTTCGATATCAAAGAAATTGAAACACTTTATGGCTCATCTAGCTTATCGAAATTTGATATCACACACTTGGGTAGCGAAGTTAATTATGATATTAATTTTGGTCATCTGTATATTTTCAACGTTGACTATTTATTCTCTTTTGTAAAACTCGATTCAAAATTCGGGAACCTGGGTTTAAGCTTCAATAATAAGGCTAACTTTGACTATGAGATCAACTACCGTGCAGTCAAATTTGACAAAACAAATGCTTTCGATTTGGAATCGAATAAAACAATGGATGGCAAAAAAGCGATATCAAAAGGTAAATTTGGTTCGAAAAAAGCCATCTCGAAAGTCAATATCAGAGCTAACAACTGTAAGTTAAAATTGGAATAAAATCGCTAAGTCGAAATATAAAAAGAGCCTGTGTATTGATTTACACAGGCTCTTTGCTTTTATTCAAATTTTATTAGTCTTTAAATTTTTTCAGAAACTCACGAGCAATCACAACCCCATTGACTGAAGCTTGCATCAAACCACGCGTAATTCCTGGTCCATCGCCACCTAAATAAAGATTCTTAACAGACAATGACTGAAAGTCATTACCGACTTTAGCCACATTACAATAAAATTTCACCTCAACGCCATAAAGCAGGGTTTCATCTGAAGCCAAACCTGGTGTCACCTTATCCAAAGCCATAATCATCTCACGAATATCTTTGAGTATTCGGTGAGGCAAAACCAGGCTTAAATCACCCGGAACGGCATCCTTAAGTGTTGGGATTATATTGTTACGATACAAGCGCTCTTTAGTGGTTCTTCTTCCGCGCATAAAATCGCCAAAACGCTGCACCAAAATTTGATTCTTCGTAAGCATGTTTGCCAAACGGGCAATATGCTTACCGTATTCAATGGGTTCATTAAAAGGCTCAGTAAACTTTTGAGAAACCAACAATGCAAAGTTGGTGTTATCACTTTTCAAATCTTTAAAACTGTGACCATTAACAACGGCTAAATTATTCTCGTAATATTCTGATGATACAAATCCTCCAGGATTGGAACAAAAGGTCCGGACTTTGTCATCAAATGTTTTGGTATAGTGAATCAGCTTTGCTTCATAGAAATTGTCATTTATTTCCTGCATAATTTCATTCCGGCATTCAACTCGAACCCCTATATCAACGACACCAACTTCAGTCGAAATATTTTCTTGTTCACATTTCTGCATCAACCAATCAGCACCTTCTCGTCCAACTGAAACCATGACTTGATCGGCAAAATAGTCACCACTCCCATTACGAACACCTTTGATTACCCCATCTTCGATAATCAGATCGTTTACCGCTGAATTAAATTGAACCTCTACGCCTTCGCCAGTAAGATAATCGTAAAGCTTGCTGTACAAGGCCTGAGCTTTTTCTGTTCCCAAATGACGAACAGGACAATGAACCAACTTTAAATTAGCCTCAATTGCTCTGCGTCTGATATCTTGCATTTCAGGACTAAATTCCTCGCCATGAATATCATTATCAGCTCCAAATTTCAGGTAGATCTCATCGGTATATTTTATAAGCTCAATAGATTTTTCTACGCCCAAATATTTAGGCAAAGTCCCTCCAACTTCATGCGACAGGGAAAGTTTCCCATCTGAAAAGGCACCGGCTCCTGCCCAACCTGTTGTGATACTACAAGGCTTGCAGTGGGTACAGGTTCCCCCATTATAATGCTTGGGACATTTTCGATTGGTAATCCCTCTACCCTTCTCAAGCATTAGAATATTCAGTTTCTTACCTGATTTAACCAGTTCGTAGGCACAGAAAATACCAGCTGGCCCAGCTCCAACAATAATTACATCGTACTTTTTTGTCATCATTATTAATTAAAAAATTAAACATAGATGAGATTTGGGATGAATGCATCGCTTGACTCTTCTTTTAAGCGGTTCACTAATAAGCAAACCCCTAAAGATAGAAAATAATAAGCCTCAAAATCCCTCATATAGATTAGCAATGTCTAATTGAATCCACTCTAAATAAAGAAAAAAACAGCGAAAAAAAAGACTGTCCCATGTAAGGACAGTCTTATATATAAGAGAATTAATTTCAGTACCCGAAATAGAATAATTAAAATTACTCTACCGTTTTCATTAAGTCCTCAACCGCACCTTCAAGTTGCTGATCAATTCCTTTATCGATTTTACCAGGCATATTTTTGATGATAACCTCTGGAACAGTCTGATTATTCTCCATCCATTCGCCTTTTTTATTTTTAGCACTTACCGGAACAGATCCCCACAGAACATTGCCATTCTGTAGCATTTCCCAACCTGCAAAACTACAAGTACCAGGAACTGGCATACCAATCATTTTTCCAATCCCTAAATCCTGATATCCACAAGCAAAACAAGAACCATCGCTGTACTGAGCTTCACCAACCAATGCGACACTTGGCTTAGTCCAACGATAACTAGGCTCAAAGCCTAATACTCTGTCTTCAACTGCGTAATCGATAAAACGCACTCCGGTTAAGAACATCGACAAATCTCCAACAAGGTCTCCCCCGCCATTAAAACGGGTATCAACAATCAAGCCTTTCTTATCGAAGTATTTCCCCATAGCTTTATCGTATGTGTCACGATATTTTCCATCATTCATACCAGGAAGGTGTACATAGCCTAATTGACCATTACTCAATTTCTCAACATCAACCTCGTTTTGTTTACCCCAACGCTCATACAACAAATTTCCTTCAGCTCTCAGAGTAATAGGTTTCATTGTAATATCCTGATATTTTTTAGTTGTCGGATCATAAACATGTAGCAAGGTTAATTGTCCGGCTTTTCTATTCAGATACTTTGCAAAATCAACATTGCTATCAATGCTCACACCATCGATATGTTGAATAATCATACCTGGTTTAATTTTGATATGCTCCTTATCAAGAGGTCCGTTCTTAATAATCTCAGTAATCTTAATTCCCTGACCTTTGTATGAGTAATCGAAGAAAATACCTAAAGAAGCCGTTTCATCTCCACCAGTCATACCTCCGTAATAACGAGCACCACAGTGAGAAACGTTCAACTCACCAAGCATTTCAGACAACAACTCTGTAAATTCAAAATCATTGCCAACAGATCCCAATTTAGCTTGATAATTTACTCTTAGAGCATCCCAATCAACACCATGGTAATCTGATATATAAAACATTGATTTCACTCTCTTCCAAACATGATTGAACATGTTTTGACGCTCGGCTGCAAGATCTAGAAGCATTTCGCTACTAGTCGTAATCGATTTTTTCTCTTTTGATTTAACATCAATTGTAGAAATATGACCATCTGACAATAAGAAAAGTTTTTTCATCTCTTTATCCCACTGCAAACTACCCGAACGTGCACCCAGAGACATTAACATCTTAGTCTCTTTTGTACGCAATTGGGTTGTCCAAAGGTTATAGCCCTTTTCAAATTTAGCCAGATAATAAAGATCCTCTCCGTCTTTAGACAACACAGCGTCTCCTAGTTTTGAAGAATGAATTGTCAGTCTTTCTTTTCTGTCCTGAAGACCATCCCAATCGAATTTTAGATCTTCAACCTTAGGCTCTTCTTTTTCATCCTCTTTCTTACCTTTTTTCTTCTTATCTTTTTTATCAGAGTTTTTCTTCTCTTTCTCTTCTTTGTCTTTTTTCTCTTTATCGTTAATTTCCTTCCAAAGCTTATACTCGTCTTTGCTCATATGAAATTTGTCCCAGGCATCATTCGTTAGGAAAAGCGTATAAACATCCATTTGTTTCGCTCCGGAATTTGCCTGCGAACGAAGTCCATTTCTATTACTAAACCATAGAATTTGTTTCCCCTCATTAACCCAGCTTGGAGCGTAATCGCCATAACCACTTTGAGTCAGATTAATCATCTCCTTTGAACCATCAACAGCTAATAATACCGATTCGTCATTCGCCATAGTTGGCGAGTATGAAATCAATAACCATTTACTATCCGGACTCCATTGGAAATACTGATCACCATCGTCCATGTAATACAATTCATTGGGAGTCATCAGAGTTCGGCTCTTTTTCTTTTCCAAGTTGTAGATTCGAAGCGTTTTCTTATCCTGAATAAAAGCTATCTCTTTTCCATCAGGAGAATATTTACCCTGATAGTTTTCATGATCATTAACAATAACATCTTCCTCTTTCAAGATGGTTGAAGCAAAGAAATAAGGCTCTTTTTCGTTCACTCGTTTGGTTTGGTAAATGCCCCATTTCGCATCGCGCTCGCTTGAATACATAATGGCTTTCCCGTCAGGTGAGAAACTCACAAACCGCTCTTGAGCAGGTGTATTGGTTATTCGTTTTGTCATTTTTGACTCAACAGAAGAAACAAATACCTCGCCTCTCACAATATAAGCCACCTCTTTACCATCAGGCGAAATTGCCATCTCCTTAATATTACCTGAAATAGGTAGTACTTTCATATTGTTGTGTCGGGACTCTGAACGAACTTCAACCTTAATCATTTTAGCCTCCTGGTTTTGAGCCTTTAAATACAAATCCCCATTATGCGTATAACAAAGCGTTCCGTTATTAGCCATGCTCAAATAACGCACAGGTTGTATCTTAAAATCCGTAATTTGTTCCTTTATTGACGGATCCTCAATATTCAATTTGTGAACATTAAAACAGCCACTTTCTTCACTTAAATAGTAGAGACTTTTCTCTTCTGTTGAGTAGATGGGATTGCGATCTTCACCTTCAAATGTTGTAATTTGTGAGTGAGTATTGGTCACCACATTATATTTCCAAATATCTCGGGTGATTGATGATTTATGGTGTTTACGAAAATAATCTTCGCCTCCTTTTTTGTCAATATAAACCATTTCTCTGCCATCCTTACGAACCTGAACTTCTTCAGCAGGAATCGTAAACACTTGCTCCACATGGCCACCATCTACAGGTACCTGATAAAGCTCTGGCTGTGCCCCCGTATTATACTGACGATGCTCTTTTGTATCCATACGTTGTCCTCCGAAAATCAGCTTTTTATCATCGGCACTAAACGAAAAAGGTCGCTCATCATTTGAATGGTAAGTTAATCGTGTAGGTTCTCCACCTTTTACATCAATTACAAAAATATCCATATTGCCATAACGTTCCGAAGCAAAAGCAATTTTGGTTCCTGCATGGTTCCAAACCGGCATGTAATCATGAGCATTGTGGAAAGTCAAATTTCTAGCTTGTCCTCCTTCTGATGAAATCAGATAAATATCCCCTTTATAAGTAAAGGCTATTTGATCTCCATTAGGAGAAATTGCAGCATGACGTATCCACTGCTCGCTTGGTTCTGCAAACAACATTGTAGCCGATAGCAGGCACAACATTAAACCCCAAATTTTCTTCATTTTAAAAACTATTTTTTGTTAGTTGGTCTGAATATTAAGACTGGTCTTAAACTCTTATACACATTTTGCCATTTATGATTAAGAACTCAAAATTAAAGAAACTTCTTCTGAAAAAATATATATAACATACAAATTCGTTTATCCACTCAATACGACGGATAAACACAATTTTACCGAAGATATCGTCTGAAAAAATCTTAGTAAAATTAAAAACAAAAGGCCCACAAGTTTTAAAACTTATGGGCCTCAAAATTATATGCATTGATCACCTATCTTCTACCTCTATTACCATTTCCCTGACCATGTCCGCGTAATTTACGAAGCAGCATTCGTTGAAATTGTTTCTCGGCCAAATGCAGATCAAGAATTTGCTTTGCAGTGATCACTTTTTTAAACTTATAATGATAATCTCTTTCCATTTTGGCCTCTTCAACTTTAAGGTCAGCAATACGATCACTTATTCTGCTAAGCTCACTTTCAGGTAAATTAAGTGAGTCTCTTTTCAAACTTGTGAAAAGTTCTCTGAACTCATCATGAATTGCCTGATTCTTTCTTTGCATCTCATTATATAAGGGCCAGAACTTCTGAGCATCTTCAGGACTAAGATCGAGCTGCTGGGTGATATACGAAATTTTTTGAGCCTCAAACTTAGCCCTCATTTCGGGTGAAATATTTCTTTGGTGACCTTGTGCCACAACTAAAGAAGTATATAATAGTAATATGGATAGAAAACTAATGAATTTGTACATAATTACTTGTATTACTTTAAACCTATAAATTTGCTAATAAAATATCAGTATCAATATCATTATCTGACAGATAGTTAATGATATCTTCTGAACTAACCTCAGTTAAATCATCAAAAAAGATGGCATCTTCTTCAGAACTGATAGAATCTGTGGATTCTGCTGTTTGTGATATGCCGAAATTGGATGATGAAATTTTATATTCCGGTGAGATTGATACCGATAAAATAAGACGAGCAGCAATCACCAATGTAAAAATACTGGCAGCCATCCACATATAAGGCTTAAGTTGAATCATCAAAGATCTTTTCTCTGATTTGGACTCAAGCAAATTCTCTTCTTTTTTTATTTTATCCTTGATCTGTTCACCTAAATTATCGAAATAATTTTCCGGAACTTTATATGGATTATCTTTTTTCATAATTAGTCAATCTATTTCCAACACATATTGGACTGATTAATACTGTAATGGTTTAATTACACTTCTCTGGAAATCAGAAAACTCTCAATTTTTTTTACTGCATGATGGTATGAGGCTTTAAGTGCCCCTACCGACGTTTGAAGGATACCCGAAATTTCTTCGTATTTCATCTCATCAAAATATTTCATATTAAAAACCAAACGTTGCTTTTCAGGCAACTGAATAATGGCTTTTTGTAATTCTAACTGAGCATTATCCCCATCAAAATAGGGATCGCTTTCCAAACTAGCCAATAGTAATTCTTCAACTTCACCATTAGTCGATCCAAAATTCTTGCGTTGTTTTTCTTTAAGGAAACTTAGAGATTCATTGGTTGCAATGCGATACATCCATGTGAAAAGTTGAGATTGAGAATGAAAATTTCCCAGTCCTTTCCATATCTTCACAAAGGTATTTTGCAAAATATCGTCGGTATCGTCATGGGAAATTACAATTTTTCGAATTTGCCAATACAAGCGTTCCTGATATTTCTTTAGCAAAAGTCCAAAAGCCTCCTCCTTACTTGTTTCATCGCGAAACAGCTCTAAAATTTCATCGTCTGACCTGGATACCATTAATTTTTAACTTTAAAATATGCCACAAATTTTGGCTCTCTTTTTTATAGAGAATAATTCTTTGACGCCGTAATGCCCAATTGGTTTAATACCAATTTTATTTTTGTAAAATTAATCAATTAAATAAAGCAGAGCACAAAAAAATCCGAAGCCTTTCGGCTTCGGATTTCAAGTTTATTATGGTAGTGAAACGCCTACTCTAATAGAGCTTCAACTTCTTTCACAACATTTTCAGCCGTAAAACCAAATTTTTCATCAAGCACATTTGCAGGTGCCGAATAACCAAAATGATCCAAACCAACTGATTTACCATTTGCTCCAACCAAACCTTGAAGCGTTACAGGTAAGCCTGCAGTTAAACCTAAAGTAGGAATTCCTGCCGGAAGAACTTGTGCCTGATATTCTGCAGACTGCTGACGGAATAAACCTTCAGAAATAACAGAAACAATCTGAATATTCAAGTTGCCTTTAGCACGTAACAATTCAGCTCCGGCTACTAGTGTCGAAACCTCAGAACCGCTAGCCAAAAGAACCACATCAGGAGTTGAATTAGGCTGCTCAACAATGTAAGCCCCTTTTTCAGCTTGTAAAGCCTCTTGATAACGGTTTCCTTTTGAAGGAAGATCTTTGATATTCTGACGAGACAAAATAAGAGCTGTTGGCGTTTTTGTATTTTCCATAGCCATTTTCCAGGCAACTGAAGTCTCCAATGCATCAGCAGGACGAAGAGCCAAAAGACTCATCTCGCCAGAGTGATTTTTAATTTGTTCCATCAAACGAATTTGAGCTTCTTGCTCAATTGGTTGATGAGTTGGTCCATCCTCTCCTACACGGAAAGCATCGTGAGACCAGATATATTTTACAGGAACCTGCATCAAAGCTGATAGACGAACTGCAGGTTTCATATAATCAGAGAATACAAAGAAAGTGGCACATGCTGCCCAAACTCCACCATGCAATGCAATACCATTACAAATAGCAGCCATAGTCAACTCAGCAACACCAGCCTGTAGGAAAGCTCCGGAGAAATCACCTTTAACTAATGCCTTTGTATTATTTAAGAAACCATCTGTTTTATCAGAGTTACTCAAGTCAGCTGATGAAACAATCATATTATCAACTTTCTTAGCCAATTCAGCTAAAACAGCTGCAGAAGCAGCACGAGTTGCTACACCTGATTTTTGAGCGATTGCTTCGTAATCAATTTCAGGAGCTTCCATATTTAAGAAACCCTCTAGTTTTACAGCTAATTCAGGATTTGCTTTAGCCCACTCAGCTTGTTCTGCTTTTTTAGCAGCAGCAGCAGCCTGTTTTTTAGCTAAAACTTCCTTGTAATATGCTTGAACTTCAGGGAAAATCTGGAAAGGATTCTCAGCGTCACCACCAAGATTCTCGATTGTTTTCGCTAAAGATGCTCCGGCAGCGCCCAATGGCTGACCATGAGTCGACACCATATTTTCAAAGCTACAACCATCAATATCAACAGCACCTTTACCCATTAAAGTTTGACCAATAATCAATGTTGGACGCTCAGTTTCTTCATTTGCAGCCTTAAGCGCAGCACGAATTTCATTCGCATCGTTACCATTGATCGTAATCACATACCATCCCCAGGCTTCGTATTTCTTAGCTGTATCCTCACAAGTAACTTCCTCAACCTTAGTTGATAATTGAATATTATTTGAATCATAGAACATGATCAAATTACTCAATCCCAAAGTTCCTGCAATACGGCCCGCACCTTGAGCAATCTCTTCCTGAATACCTCCATCAGAGATGAACGTATAAGTTTTGTGAGCCATCCACTCGCCGAAACGAGAAACAAGAAAACGCTCTGCAATAGCAGCACCTACTGCCATTGTATGTCCTTGTCCTAATGGACCTGATGTATTCTCAACACCTCTTTCCTGATCAACTTCAGGATGACCTGGTGTTACACTGCCCCATTGTCTGAAATTTTTCAAATCATCCATGCTGTAATTGCCTGTCAGACTTAAAATAGAATACAACATTGGTGACATATGACCTGGATCAAGGAAGAAACGATCACGATTCGCCCACTTCATATCACTTGGGTCGAAATTTAAGAATTCCGAGAAGAGTACATTTACAAAATCAGCGCCACCCATTGCACCTCCTGGGTGTCCGGATTTTGCTTGTTCAACCATAGCAGCTGAAAGTATTCGAATATTATCCGATGCCATATCAGTTACCGATAATTCCACTTGTTTGTCCATTTCTTTTGGCTCCATTCTAGTCAAGAGTTTTTTAGATGATTAAAAAATCTGCTTCAGATTTTATTTAATGCCCGCAAATATACGAAAATTATCAAGGGACATGAAAATTATTGCAGACTCATTGGAATTTAGAAAGCGCTTTATAAAATGTATAACCAAATAGACAGCTAGATTGTTAGCTGAAAAAACAAGAACTTAATAAGTGGTAACCAATAGATAATTACAATAAAAAACAATGAAAGCAGGTCATTCATGAATAGAAGCACGTTTTCATCACGAACCATTCAAATATATTAGAGTCGAATGGCGATAGAGCATCCGGAATGAATAATAAAAGATCGTTTTTTAGTATAATGCGACAAATGAGCGGTTTTACTTCTAAATACCAAATGATAATTCCCGGGTTGAAGTGTCAAAGTTTTACGCAACTCACGGCTATCAAGAGCACACACCCATATCATCTTCCCATCTTGCTTAATAAATAAATCACAAGGACCATAAGTCGGTTTAAAAACCGTTACCATTCCTGGCTGTGGCACATCGATCACTGTCGTTTCAGAAGCCTTAATGTTTATATTATCGATTTTAATACGCGGAAGCGTTAAGAGTTCTAAATCGTAGTTGCCAATCAAATACTTTTGTGGATAATCAATTGCCTGAACATTAATAATGTCCCCATTTTTCTTAACCAGACAACTTAAATTTTTTAACATACTATTTCGTAAAGAGGTGATTTTTAATTTTCCCTGAACAGCTCTAAAACCAACAATAGAATGCTTACCCGGTGTAATTCTAATACTATCCATCTCTAATTTAGGGATTGTATGAACAGTAATATCATATGGAATCAGCGGATCAATAAATAGGGTATCAGGCAAGCCCATCGTGTTCATCGTATGCATATATTGATAACGCAGTTTTCCTGTAGTGTGATTATAAAAACTCATTGGAACATCACTTTCTTTAGGTTCATCATTTTCATCCAAAAGGTTCACCTGCATCGATGTTTTATCCAAAACTTGTGAAATCACATAATGTAAAATCCCGCCGAAATCTTTTTCTTTACTGACCTCCAAAAATTCCCCAACACACTCAAAACTCTTTTGGAATCTTCTATCCAAACCAATTCCTATTATAAAAGGTTTTAAAATAATGCCTTTTTTTTGCAGTTCATCAGAAACGGCACAAGGATCTCCATCACAGGCATCAACCCCATCCGTAATTAGAACAACAATATTACGAACCAGCACTTTAGATTCCGGAAAATCATATGCAGCCTGAGAAAGAGCATAAGCAATAGGGGTTGTTCCTTTAGGAGAAATATATTGAAGAGTTTGACGAATAATGACAGCATTGTCTTCAGAAAAGGGAACTTCGAGTTTTGTATCCCCACAATCTTGCGGAGGAAATGAACTCTGATGGCCATATAGACGAAGAGCCATCTCAACACCATGCTCAAACTCAAGACTATCAATCATTTCAATCAAAAAATCTCTGGCAACATCTATCTTCTTTGATTTTTCCCATTTTCCATTCATACTCTGAGAAGCATCAAAAATAAAGAGAATTCGAGTTTTCTCTTTTACGGTCTTTATCTTTTGAGCTAAAGCCTGAGTTGTAATCAGACTTATAAACAGAAAGATGCTATAGTTTAATAATCTTTTCAAATTGTAGGGTGTTGGTAAAGTTTCTATAGATTAGGCTATCTGCAAAATAGGGATTTACTTAAGTTTTAAAACCAGCTTGTATTAACTCGATCAATATAACGAAAATTAAACAAATACCCCATAAAGCATCTCGCTTGAGTAAAAATATTCCATCATAAGACCCTATATGTAAAATCAAATTGTAAATTTGATTTGTCTTCAGGATTCAACTTTATGTTTCTGATTTTATGATCAAAAAAACCATATATATTTCCGTTGTCTTAATCTTGCTCTTTTTAGCAAGTAAATCCCTGACGAGCAATAAATCCTGGGTCGTTAAATTTTACGTTGAAAATGGAGAAACACAAAGTAGAACTTTAATCTATATAATGAGTCACAACATGAAAATTGTGACTGAGGATAGGACTTATCTTTATAATTCAGAAACAAAAACAATCTGTTTCATCAATCAAAAAGAAAACACATACTGGTCAGGCGAAGTAAAAGATTTCAATGAAGCTGTTATAAAAGTCAAAATGCAAAACGACCATGATTTTATTATCAATGATGTATCTTTCTTAAGAAATCTAAATTCAATCGACAGAAAACATTTTGAAGAAATGATTAATCGTCGAACTGGAAAAAATCCTCTAATACCAGACTACAGTATTTTCAATAATTTTAATATTAGAAATACACCGGATTTTACATCTGTAGGCGATTATGTCGTCCGGAAATACGAAGTAACAAACTCAGGAAAAGTTATGGAAGAAATCTGGATTGCAGAAAACATACTCCTACATATGGGCTGGGATATGAATGATTTTAAAGATTTTCTGGAAGCCTTCTTTTTACACTCTGGTATTGCGCCCTATTTTAATATGGATTCGTATATGAAAGTTCGAAAAAATGGACTTCCCATGAGAGTTATTATCTTTCACGACAAAGAAAAATGGGTAATAACAATGGATCACGCTTCAAAAACAAAACTAAGTGAGAACTCATTTTCCATTCCTAAAAATTTAAAATTAAAACCAATCAATGAACTTTTAGGAATCAATTTCTAAAAAATATTCCAAAAATAAGACTCTTGATTTACGATTTCATTTTGTCTTTAGAGCGAGTAACCTGAATCCAGTTTTCAAGAAGAAGGAGTACATCCTGAGCCTGCAAAAACATAAGCTGCGACGAAACATCCTGTGTTTCACGAAATAAAACCATTGCAATCTTTATTCTATATCTTGCCTTAATCAGTTCTTCAAGATCTTTTATCTCAAGCGAACTTTGAGAATTCAAGACAATTCGTGCGTATCGAAAATATTCGATAGCCCGGTTGAATTTATTAGACGGATTTGTCAGATAGATATCGTGAGCGGTTTTGATACTACGCTCAACAGGATACAATTGATTATAGTTTTTAAGACTATCCTGATAATTATAATAGGGCTGCGTTTCAGTCAGGTACTTATTTATTTGCTCATCCCCCCTATTAAAAACACTAATCGGGACCGGAGTATCAAGAAATTGCCACATAGGTACCAACGGCAAATGGCTCAAAATAAATTCATAAGGAGAAACCATGTAAAACTCATTTGTTGTTCGCTTAATGCCGGTATACTCCAATATCGCATAAGCCCAAGTCAAATCAAAAAAACGCCATTCATTATTAATTTTAACCACATTCCACGAATGCGTTGCCCGATCTTGAAGAACACCCTTTTTCGAAATATATCCCCCAATGGAATAAGCTTCGATTCCGGATTGCTGACAAAAAAACTGGAACAGCTTTGAAAAACCTTCACAAACAGCCTTCTTCTTTTTCAAAACACAAACAGGAGAAGAACAATTATTAGACCCCATATAAAACAACATATTTTTATCAAACATGAGCTCAACCTGATCTTTGTATTTAATATTTGTTATAATCCACATATAAAAAGCTCTTATCTTCTTCTGATCATCGTTCCCAATCGAGTCTAAATAATGATGCAAACGCATAATATTATTGGACAGGCTATCAGGTGTTTTTTTAACCTGACGATCAATCTCTCCATACTGACTAAAATTAGGCTCTTGAGCATTAATTGTGTTAAAAAATGCAAGAATGAAAAAGATAACAATACTGAACTTTATATACATATTAACTCCCATAATGTAAAACTAATGAAATTATGAATACCAAATCACTCATATAATAGGTCTTAGCAAGCATTTAACAAATATTAATGAGATGAATCCGGAAAATTGGCACATCGGAATTTTAAATGTACTTTTGCACAGATTTTTTGAAACACAGCTAATTAATAAATAGAATATAACATGGCATTACAGTGCGGAATCGTAGGGTTACCTAATGTTGGTAAATCCACTTTGTTTAATTGTTTGTCGAACGCTAAAGCACAATCGGCTAATTTTCCTTTTTGTACTATCGAGCCTAATGTGGGGGTAATTACTATACCTGACGAACGTTTAATTAGATTAACCGAATTGGTTCAGCCACAAAGAATACAGCCTTCAGTAATGGAGATTGTAGATATCGCAGGTTTAGTTAAGGGCGCAAGTAAAGGTGAAGGTTTAGGAAATAAATTCTTATCGAATATTCGTGAAACCAATGCAATTATTCATGTATTGCGTTGTTTCGAAGATGGGAATATTGTCCACGTAGATGGTTCTGTTGATCCTATCCGTGATAAAGAAACTATTGATATCGAATTGCAACTGAAAGATCTGGAAACGGTAGAAGCCAGACTTCAAAAAGCCACTAAACTTGCCAAAGTTGGTAAAAACCCTGAAGCTAAGCGTCTGGCTGATGTTTTGGAACGTTACAAAGAAGTTTTAATGCAAGGAAAATCAGCTCGTGTAGTAGAATTAACCGAAGCTGAGGAACTCGTAACTAAAGATTTACATCTCTTAACGACTAAACCCGTTTTATATGTTTGTAATGTTGATGAAGCCTCAGTAACTAAAGGAAATGCTTACGTTGATGCCGTAAAAGAAGCAGTGAAAGATGAAAATGCTGAAGTTCTTATTGTGGGTGCTGGTATCGAAGCTGATATTGCTGAACTGGAAACCTACGAAGAAAAACAAATGTTTCTCGAAGATCTTGGCCTTGAAGAACCTGGCGTAAACAAACTAATAAAAGCTGCATTTAGACTTCTTAATCTTGAAACCTACTTCACTGCAGGTGTTAAGGAAGTTAGATCATGGACCTATCCTAAAGGCGCTAAAGCTCCTCAGGCTGCCGGTGTTATTCATACCGATTTCGAAAAAGGATTTATCCGTGCAGAGGTTATCAAATTCGAAGATTTCTCAAGACTTGGTTCCGAAGCGGCTTGTAAAGAAGCAGGAAAAATGAATGTAGAAGGTAAAGAATATGTGGTTCAGGATGGTGATATTATGCACTTCCGTTTCAACGTATAAAACCTTTCACTAAAATATATTTTAAAGGCTGTCACTCGAGACAGCCTTTTTTTTTGATATCCCAAAGCGACTGTAAAATTCTCATTTAGTCCAATATCGCTTCTTAATATTTCTATCTTTGTCCAGGTATCAAAACGATCACAAATTATACATCAAACACAACAAATTATTGAATTTGTGTTTTTTCAAGAATCGATTACCATTTGTATCGGTAATCAAATTCATAAACTGTTTTAATTTATTTCTCATTTTATTCGAGACAGCTTTCCACAACTATGACTATTAAAAATACCTGCTTAAGTTTCCTTATTATCACTTTTAGCTTTTTAAAAGTAAGTGCTCAATTCAATCAACCTGAAACAAAATCACAACCCACTCCTAAGCAACCAAAGCTTATTGTTGGAATTGTTATTGACCATTTGCGTAGTGATTATTTCGATAAATATTCACATCTATTTTCTGAAGGGGGCTTTAATAAATTGATTAAAAATGGTGCATTCAGTAATGATACTGAATACAATTATGCCTATTCGCAATCAGGTGTGGATCAGGCAACAATATATACAGGAACTCCTCCTGCATATCATGGGATCATCTCTCATGCCTGGTTTGACAGGATTTCTGAAAGTTCTGAATCGTCAACCTATGACAAAAGATATCGAAAACTGGGTATTGCAGATACAGTCATATCAAAGTCACCTCACAAACTAATGGCTCCTACCCTGGGTGATATCATGAAATTAAACAACCCTAAATCAAGAGTTATTGGAGTTTCACTAAACAATGAATCTGCTATTTTTTCTGCGGGACATGCTGCCGATGCGGCCTATTGGTTAGATGGCATTCAGGGTAAATTTATCAGTTCATCATATTACCAAAACACTTTATTTAATTGGGTAAACGATTTTAATGCGACTGATTTACCCAATAAATACCTTGAAAAAGCTTGGGTCCCTAAAGATCTGGAGGATAATGGAAGCTCTACAGATATTATCAAAGCAAAACTAAACCTGATCGATCAATTTTATTACGATTTAAAAAAGGAAAAGAAGAAACTGGGATATTATGCACTAAAAAATTATCCAGCGGGAAATCTTTTGATTAAAGATTTTGCGGTTGCAACCATCATTAACGAAAACTTAGGAAAAGATGACGATTGCGATTTAATCACTATCAATTTTTCATGTTTGGGAAATAACCACCGTGTATTTTCGCCTTATTCTCCTGAAATGCTTGATTGCGTAACCCGGTTGGATAAGAATATTGAAGACTTAATTACATTTCTTGATGAACAAGTTGGAATGGAAAATGTTTTGCTTTTTGTTACTTCAGATCAACCAGCCAGCTTTCTTCAGTCAGATCTTGAAAAACAACACATTCCCCATGGCTATTTCAGCTCATATAATGCAGTTGCTTTATTAAAATCGTATTTTAATATAACCTACGGTGCCGGACAATGGATATTAGGATACGATTCTCAACAAATCTTTCTAAACCATAAACTCATCGAAGATTCCAAACGGTCAATTGAAGACGTGCAGATAAAAGCGGCAAAATTTTTAGTCCAATTTTCCGGTGTGGCCAAAGCAATCCCGGCACATCACTTTATACAATCGAATTACAGCCATGGCATAATGAATAAAATTCAGCGCTCATTCAATCACAAAAGATCAGGAGATGTACTCATTACACTGCAACCTGGCTGGGTGAATCAAATAAAAGATGAAAGAGACCTTGTCGCTCAGTACAGTCAATCAAGAAGAGTTCCTTTGTTTTGGTATGGATGGAAAATTAAAAATCAGGAACTAAACCAGCAGTTGGATATTGAAGATATTGTACCGACTCTATCTTCATTCTTAAAAATTACGCCACCATCCGGCTGTCAAGGGAAACCAATAGAGGTATTAATTGATTAGTCCCTTTTTTGGCAACACCATACCATTAAATAGGAGTCGAAAGTTTCGTATTGAAAATTAAATTTCTTTGAAAAATCGGGACGAATCACCTCCCCATAAAATGTGCCTTGTTGAGGCAAGAAAGGATAAATTTTCAATTCATCTATTAATAGAACATCCTTTTTTCCATATAACTTTATCAGACATTCTTTAGCACACCAATGCTGATAAATATGAAGTTGCTTATCAATTTCTGACAAATGAGCCATTTCATCCTCACTCATAAATCTCTTGGTAATTCGAAAGACACGTTCAGATAAATATTCAATATCAAGAGCTAAATCGCAACCCTGTCCCACCATTATTCCAACGTAATCTTTACTGTGTGAAATACTAATTTCAAAATCAGAATTGATCAGGTAGGGTTTTCCATCTGTATTATTCTTTATAAAAACGCCATCACCAAGGAGTTTTCGCACTAAAATACGGGTACACAGATACTCCTTTTTGCGAGCTATGCTGCCAAAACTATCACATCGTTTCCGATCCAAATCATTTAAACAAATGGCATTTTGCAATTCAACCAGTTCTTCAGTAATTTTCCAAATCGCCAACTGACATGTTTCATTAATATGTATGTGCTTAAATAATGGCATCTGAATTGATTTCAAAAAATAGAATTCCGAAAATTACTTCCACTTTAAACTTTCCATTAAGTGTACGATATCCTTATCGATATATTGAATAACGGGAGCCAGTGAATCGGGATTGGGATGCGTATTAAAATAAAGGGCACCTCTCAGAAAGTGTTTCACACTATCAGTCGCTATAAACTGAACCGGAGATGCTGCATTCCCTTGTATACGATAGATCAAACCAAAAACATTTTTTTGCTTATCGATGTAGTTTTTCTCATCAATTGCATCAGCTTTTATGGCGTGTTTGTAGACCAATAGATGTGAATCCTCCAGATATTTTTCAAGATTCTCGTTAACCTCTTTATAACTCAAATGCAAAATCGCATTATATTTGGGGTATTCAACATTTAACCAATATTTCTCAGCCAGCCGACTCTTATCTTCCTCAACCTTTGCCCCCTTTAAATATTCAAAATTGAACGGATAATTTTGATTCCAGATTTCATATTTCTTCACAGGAAGATCAATACGGAAATAACCTCGGGGTTTAGGCATAGCCTTTTCTCTACAAGACATAGGCAAACAAGCAAAAACGACGAAAAAGGATAGAATTAAAATTCGGGAATGCCTAAGCATAATTAAATAGGATTTAAATAAATAGTGCTGCAAGTTGCATAAATTTCAGTAAAACTCACGCATCTGTTGCTTACAATTGGAAAAAGACTGTTTGTATTTAAGACTTTTTTTTATTTCCCAGAGGTTTGAAACGTATCTTCTTTATTCTACGGTTATCTACAGCTTCGATTATAAACTCATACCCATGATAAGTAAAAACCTCTTTCTTTTGCGGAATTTCTCCCTTCATTTCAAGAATTAAACCAGCTAAAGTATCAGCATCGCCTTTAATCTTATCAAAAACATCATCCTCAATATCAATCAATTTAAAAAAGTCATTCAATAAGGTTTTACCTTCAAAAAGATAGGACCCGTCCTCCTCAATAGAATAAAAATCCTGCTGATCATCCAATTCATCTGTAATATCACCGACAATTTCCTCAAGAATATCCTCCAAACTAATTATACCAGAAGTCCCTCCATACTCATCAACCACAATAGCCATATGATTCTTTTTGGTCTGAAACTCCTCCAAAAGATCACTAATCTTTTTAGTCTCTGGAACAAAATAGGGTGGACGAATTAAGGATTGCCATCTGAACGTATTGGGTTTATGATGGTGAGGTAATAAATCTTTCACGTAAAGTATTCCCCGTACATTATCAAAAGCCCCATCATACACCGGTATTCGGGAATACCCCGATTCAATAATGATAGATTTGAGTTTGCTGAAACTGGTCCGAATATCTACAGCTATCACATCCACACGAGCTCTCATGATTTCGTCAACATTGATGTTCCCAAATTTGACAATCCCCTCAAGTATCTCAATCTCCTCACTCATTTCATCAGCAGTAAGTACTAAAGCATGCGAAAGATCATCCATAGAAATATTCTGCTTTTTCGAAATCCGCTTGTTCACAAAAGAGGTTGAATTTATCAGGATGGTTCCTAATGGACTCAACGCCTTCTCTAAAAAAACAAGAGGCACTGCCATATATTGAGAAAAACGAAGAGAAAACTGAGCGGCATACACCTTGGGAATAATTTCACCAAATAAAAGAAGCAGGAAGGTTACCACAACAACCTGAACAATAAAACCTATGGTCGGTGCCTGACTAAAATCAATCAGCGATGATGTGATATAAGTTGAAAGAATAACAATTGCGATATTCACAAAATTATTGGCAATCAGAATAGTTGCCAGTAATTTTTCAGGCATTCTCAAAAGTTTGAGCAGCTTTTTACTTTTATTGGTTTGCGCGTCTTCAATCTCTCTAAGATTTTTAGGAGAAAGAGAAAACACTGCAACTTCTGAACCCGAAATCAGTGCAGAAAAAAACAACAAAAGTACCATTGCACACAGTTCTGCAATGATACTTAAGCTAAGAGGTTTAAATACAATATTAAAATCGTTTAATATCAGTAACAAATCGTTGGTTTCCAACATTTAATATTCTAGTTCAACAATAGTTTAGAATGGTAGGTCATCCGTTTCTTCTTCAGCTGTATTGGTAACTGCAGCTTGAGGTTTAACCTCGGGTTCAGTAAAACCAGCTTCACCTTCAGAACGACGGCCCAACATTTGGAAGTTATCCGCAAAAATTTCAGTTGTATAACGTTTTTTGCCATCCTGATCTTCCCATGTACGGGTTCTTAAACGACCTTCAACGTAGAGTTGGGACCCTTTTTTAACGTATTTTTCTGCTATTTCAGCCAATTTACGCCACATCACAATACTATGCCATTCGGTTTGTGTTACTTTCTCCTCATTACGAGTATAAGACTCACTTGTTGCCAAACGAATATTACATACAGCAACACCATTATCAAGATATTTAACTTCAGGGTCTGCTCCTACATTCCCTACCAAAATTACTTTATTTACTGACATATCATCTATTTTTTTAGTTAACAACACTAAAGTTATAAACTTTTTTTCCGAGATAAAAATATTTTTGTTCACATAACATTTATAAGCTTGCCAAATGTATCTCAATTGGCCTCGGCATCGGGTAATCTACAACAGACTCTTTATCAACCAAAAACAAAGAGTCAAATTTATTCAAATCACAAGATTCAACTTTAACATGAACAAAATCTATATGCAAATTCTGATGGCTCAATTTATGTACTTTCCTGCTTATATGCTCAGTTATCTCAAGTTTTATATCCTTAAAAACTGAAAGCCATTCTTTAGTTTTTATCAAATCTACTAAATCTAGTTTATTACTGGCCTCAATTAAAGGAAATTCAAATAATTTCCTCCAAATATCGCGATCATCTCTTTGTTGCAACAAAAAATGATCGTCACTATATATAAAGAGGTAATAAAAATATCGATCCGTTATTTTCACCTTTTTCTTTTTCACGGGAAAAGCATCCTGCTGCTTGTTTATAAAGGCAAAACATTGAGATTGCAAAGGACATACATCACAGGCTGGATTTTTGGCTGTACACTGCAAAGCTCCAAACTCAATAATAGCTTGATTGTATATATGCGGAGCTGCGTCTGACATGAGCTCATCAGCCAAAGATTGAAACAGCCTTTTTCCTTGAGGAGAATTTGTCGACTCAGAAACACCATATAAACGGGATAAAACCCGGTTTACATTTCCATCAACTGCTGCATAGGGTAAATGAAACGCAAAAGCAGCAATTGCCGAAGCAGTATAAACCCCAATCCCCTTCAACTTTAATATCTCATCAAACGAATCGGGAAAAACACCATTGTAATTCTCAACAACTGACTTTGCCGCCTGATGTAAATTTCGGGCACGAGAGTAATACCCCAATCCTTGCCATAGATTCAGAACAACATTCTCATCAGCAAAAGCCAAATCCTGAATGGTAGGAAAACGATTAATAAAGCGATAATAGTAGTCTACAACTGTAACAACTTGAGTTTGTTGTAACATGATTTCTGAAATCCATATTTTGTATGGATCTGTAGTATTTCGCCAAGGTAAATCACGCTTATTAAGCTCGTACCAGTTTATTATTTCTCTATTGAGCATAGACCTAGATTGTTACGCTTTTTTTTTTTTTTTAGTTTTCACACAAAAATAGTGCTTTCGATTTCTTTAATAAAGAGAAATCATATATATTTGCAGTCTGATTTTGAGAAAAAACTGTTGTATATAATTGATAATTAAAGAATTTTTAAGAGATGACTAAAGCAGATATTGTTAACGAAATTTCTAAGAACACGGGAATTGAGAAGATTACAGTACAGAAAACTGTTGAGGCCTTCATGGACACTATCAAAGGTTCACTTGTTAAAGGTAAAAACGTGTATTTAAGAGGTTTTGGAAGTTTTATCGTTAAGAAAAGAGCAGAGAAAACTGCAAGAAACATTTCTAAAAACACAACTATTATTATTCCTGAGCACTTTATCCCGTCATTTAAGCCGGCGAAGACTTTCGTAAGTAAAGTAAAAACAAACGTAAAGTAGTCTCAGAATTTAAAAACAAATTTTAATATATTTAAGTTATGCCAAGCGGAAAAAAGAGAAAAAGACATAAAATGGCTACGCACAAGCGTAAAAAGAGATTAAGAAAGAATCGTCATAAGAAGAAATAATTCTTATCACGCTTATTAGTAAGAGTATAATGTATAAACCTAAAGAACTTTTTAGTACTTTAGGTTTATCTATTTGTAAGAATTGATTATTTTTTGAATTTAATATAGGAGTTTTCAAGTGAGTAACGAACTTGTAATTGATGTACAACCAAATGAAATTGTAATTGCTTTGCTTGACAATAAGCAATTGGTAGAAATATCCAAAGAAAAAAGTAATATACAATTTGCAGTAGGTGATATTTATCTGGGGAAAGTGAAGAAAATCATGCCTGGTTTAAATGCCGCTTTTGTTGATGTTGGATATGAGAAGGATGCTTTCCTTCACTATCTGGACTTGGGACATCAGTTTCTCACTTTAAATAAATTCTTACAGCAAGCCTTAGCTCGCAAAGGCAGAGGCATTTCCATTTCAAAAATGAAATTGGAAGAAGATATCGATAAAAATGGGAAAATTACCGATGTCTTAAAATCGGGACAATACATTCTTGTTCAGGTTGCAAAAGAACCAATTTCGACTAAAGGTCCTCGTTTGTGCTCAGAAATCTCATTAGCCGGGCGTAATATCGTATTGATGCCCTTCGCCAATAAGGTGTCAATTTCCCAAAAATTAAAATCTACCGAAGAAAAAAGTCGCCTCAAACAATTATTACAAAGCATTAAACCTAAGAATTACGGGGTTATTGTGCGTACGGTTGCTGAAGGGAAACGTGTGGCTGAACTCGACAAAGAACTTCGTGGCTTAATTGAACGTTGGGAAAATTCATTTTTAAATATTCGCGAGATCAATCCTCCAAGTTTGGTTTTGGGCGAAATGAATCGTACCACAGCTATTCTTCGTGACATCCTAAATTCTTCTTTCGAGAATATTTATGTGAATGATGCTGCGGCAGCCGCAGATATCAAACAATATATCTCCAGCATTGCGCCTGAAAAAGAGAAAATTGTAAAGCACGTTAAAGGTGACCTTCCAATTTTTGATCAGTTAGGAATCGACAAACAAATTAAATCTTCTTTTGGCAAAACGGTTTCGTTTAAAAGCGGAGCTTACCTGATTATTGAACACACTGAAGCTTTTCACGTCATTGATGTAAACTCGGGGAATCGTTCTAAAGCCGGAAACGATCAGGAAACCAATGCTCTTGAAGTCAACATGGCCGCTGCTGAAGAGGTTGCCCGCCAATTAAGACTTCGTGATATGGGAGGTATTATTGTTGTCGACTTTATCGATATGCACTCTGCAGAAAATCGTCATAAGCTTTTCGAAAAAATGAAAGAAATGATGAGTAAGGATCGTACCAAACACAATATCTTACCATTGAGTAAGTTTGGTTTGATGCAAATTACTCGCCAACGTGTTCGTCCGGAAATGAATGTCGCTGTTCAGGAAAAATGCCCAACCTGTCAGGGAACGGGTGAAATTTCACCTGCTGTACTACTTACCGATCAGATCGAAGATCAACTGGCAAGCCTGGTAGAGAAGACCCCGGAAAAACAATTTATTCTTAAAGTCCACCCTTTTGTTGCAGCTTATATTAATCAAGGCTTTTTTAAAACATTGCGTCGTCAGTGGCAGGCAACCTACAAGATTAAATTAAAAGTAAAAGCAATTCCTTCATACGACCTAATGATGTATCGTTTTAGCGATAAAGATAACCGCCGTATCAAATAAAAATCCACTTCTAGTTTGGATAAAGAAATTCTAAAGCACTTTTAATTAAGTGCTTTATTTTTGTGCGCTAATTTCAACAGCAAAATTCAATTACAAATACCAAAGACTAAAAGCACAGTTAAAATAATATCAGTCAGTGAATTTCATTCATTGGCTTTTTTCATGTATTTTAATCATCAGTAAAATCAATACTACGATCAATAATCTCTTACATAAAAATTTGAAGTTTAATGATTCCAACAGAATCAAAACATTAACTTTGTTTCAATAAACATCATTTATTAAAGCTTGTTTTAATCAATACAAAACCTGCCCAAGACATGGGCCATTAAAACATAAATTATGGACGTAGAAATATTAGCCCGTATCCAGTTCGCTTTCACCATCGCTTTTCATTACATCTATCCACCACTGAGTATTGGTTTGGGAATGATGATGGTGATCTTCGAAAGCATGTATGTTCGCTCTGGAAAGAAAGTGTATGAAACACTGGCCCGCTTTTGGACCAAAATATTCGCGCTAACCTTTGGGATTGGCGTTGCAACTGGTATCGTCATGGAGTTTGAATTTGGAACCAATTGGGCTATCTATTCAAAGTATGTAGGTGACATTTTCGGATCAGCTCTGGCTGCCGAAGGCATCTTTGCCTTTGCTCTGGAGAGTGGCTTTTTAGGCATTCTTCTTTTTGGATGGAATCGTGTCAGTTCAAAAGTGCACCTTATTTCGACAATTGGAGTCTTCTTTGGCTCTATGTTTTCTGCTGTTTGGATCGTTGTAGCCAACTCGTGGCAACAAACGCCTGCTGGTTATCACATCGTAGGCGAAGGTATAAATGCCCGTGCTGAAATCACTGATTTCTGGGCAATGGTATTCAATCCATCCAGTATCGACAGAATTACTCATGTGTGGTTAGGTGCTCTGCTTGCTGGTACATTTCTGGTGCTTAGCGTACACGCTTACTACCTGGTGAAAGGCAGACATATCGAGATCTCAAAAAAAGCATTTAAAATTGCTTTAGCAGTAGCCACAATTCTTTCATTAGGCCAATTGGCAACAGGACATAAATCAGCTGAAGGGGTTGCTAAAAACCAGCCTGCAAAACTTGCAGCAATGGAAGGTCATTACGAGAAAAGTGCACCTGCCGATATGTATATCATGGGCTGGGTTGATCAGGACAAACAAGAAGTGACAGGTATAAAAATCCCGGGAGGCTTATCCTTTCTTCTGGATTATGATTTTGAGGCTCCTGTAACCGGACTCAATGCCTTTCCTAAAGAAGACCAGCCTTCACAAGTCAATGCCGTTTTCCAATTTTATCATATCATGGTGGCAATTGGAATGGCACTCATCGGTCTTAGTCTCTTAGCCTGTTTTTACTGGTGGCGTGGCAGATTATTCGAACAAAAATGGTTACTTGTCACCTTTATTTTTGCCGTATTTTTACCTCAAATTGCCAATCAAACCGGATGGTTTGCTGCCGAAATGGGTAGACAGCCCTGGGTGGTTTACGGCTTGCTCCGCACTTCAGATGCCTTTTCACAAGCGGTCTCTGCTAATCAAATATGGTTCTCGCTGATTATGTTTTTCTTTATCTATACTCTATTGTTTATTTTATTTATCTATATCCTAAACAAAAAGATACAGCACGGACCTTACGATAAAGATGATACTGAAAACCGTCCTTTAACTAAAGGAATTGAAGAAGCAATTATTAAAAACTAAAGTGAAAAAGAGAACGGTTAAACGAAAATCAAAGAGAAAATGATAGTCAGTAACCGACTCCAAAAACAAATTAAAATTCACGTCCTAATTCATTTTATCAGAATGGGACTTATAATATAAACATATGGAAACTCTATTCGGATTGGATTATCAAACCTGGTGGTTTTTAGTTGTAGGTGGCGTTTTTTCAGGCTATGCCATATTGGATGGTTTTGATTTTGGAGCGGGAGCCTGGCATCTGTTTCTCAGAAAAGAAAAAAGCCGACGTATCGCCATGAATGCGGTTGGTCCCGTTTGGGATGGTAACGAGGTTTGGCTGGTTATTGGAGGGGGCGCATTATTTGCTGGATTTCCCGTGGCATATGCTAGTTTACTCTCAGCCATGTATACCCCATTTATGCTCTTTTTGTTTTTCATCATCTTTCGTGCAGTGTCCATCGAATTTCGCGGCAAAGAAGAAATGAAATGGTGGCGCAAACTTTGGGATGTGGTCTATAGTTTTTCAAGCATTATGCTTGGTTTTCTTTTGGGTGTGGTATTAGGAAATGTCTTAATGGGCATCTCTATTGATGCCAATCACAACTACACTGGCGACGCCTTACTTAGCTTTCTAAACCCCTACTCCATACTCATGGGATTGACGAGTTTAAGTTTGTTTATGTCTCACGGAGCCATTTACCTGCTATTAAAAACAGAAGGGAAGTTGTACGAACGTCTGGCAGTTTTGCAAAAGTATGCCATGGGTGCTTTTATCACTGTTTTTGCACTCACTTCGGTATATACCTTAATGTATGCACCTCATCTGAGCGATAAATTAATGACGATGCCAGCCAGTTTAATTTTACCTGTTCTGGTTGTATTAAGCATTGCTAACATTCCTCGTCTGACACATAAGAAAAAATACCTTCAGGCATTTCTGTTCTCATCACTTTGTATCAGTTTTATGCTCTTACTTTGTGCTTTGGAAGTTTATCCGAACCTTCTGATTTCTTCAATCAGTCCTGAGAATAATATTGATATTTACAATGCAGCCTCATCGCTAAAATCATTAAAAATCATGATGATTATTGTCGCAATTGGTACACCTCTGGTTTTGGGTTACACCTTTTTTGTATACAAAACCTTTAGCGGTAAAGTTAAAATTGATGAAACGAGTTATTAGAAGCTCGAAAGGTATAAAAGTCAAAAGGTCTAAACAGATTAAAAGGGAAACGTAGAACTCATTTTTGCGCTGCATTAACCTTTTATATAAGAAAAATGAGCTGTAATCGATAAGGATTACAGCTTTTCTTTTTATAAATGAAAAAACGATTAATCCCGAATAAATGTCACTCCACAAACAACAAAATCAACAGACTGTAAAAAAAAAAGACACACACTTGGCACTACCCCCTAAGTAATGACCAAAGTATGTGTCTCGAGCTAACACCATTCCGTCCACATAATTCGGGATGAAACGGAGTCTACAAGTTATTCCATTTTAAATAACAGGAATCACTGATTGGGTTAATTAATGGCTTTTACAGATTCTGATATCGTGATAATATCAGTTCTTTGTACCGAAGAGATAATAAAATACCCAAGGGCATCATCATCGAGTGTTTTACCTCCTATCCGCTTGACATTGCTTCGCAAAGGCGCAGGTGGTGGTGAAAACTGAGTTCCTTCATTATCTCTTTGCTCCTCAGCCAAACGCAAAAAGTCGTAAACCCCTCTTGCAATAACATGTTGCTTGATAAAATACCGTTCTCCCTGCATGACATTCAAATCAAATTGTGTTTCAGATTCCCCTACCGAGGTATAAACATTACTCCCAAAGAGTAAATTTGAATAGGAGTAAGAATAAGTCACTTCTTTGGGATTTTCCGGATCACTCCAGTCTGTATACGATTCTATTTTATACAACTCCCAACAGAAATAAAAATCCCCCTCGTCAACATACTTGGGTTCAAAATTAACGTAATAGCCTTCATCCTCATCTATCGAACTATTGGCATCCCTATACTCAACAAAGATTTTCGGAGCATAGATATAATCAGTGACCTCCTGACTTGTTGATTCGTATTCCTGACCATCTGCAGTTTTAATATACAAGGTATAGGATGTATTCATCTCCAAATTTTTCCGAAGCTCATAACGCCCTTTTTTTTCATCTGCAACTTCTTTACCCAAATTTGGATCGTAAACCAATGGTACGGTATAAGTCATTGAAAAGGCATTGCCTTTATTGTCCTTCAAAATCACCTGAGCATCCTTAACAACTGGATAATCTTTTGTCTCAAAATAGGGAATGGATTGGGTCAGACGCACCTTTTGCAGACGCTCCCCTCCATCTTCATCAGGTTCGCTGGACAACCAGCCATCCACTACAAGCTTAGAGCCAACCGATGGAAGATCCAATTCAATCTGCTTTTCACATCCCGTTAGGATAATAAAAGCAAGTACGACTAAGTGTATATATTTTCTTTGCATTTCTTTAATCTCCATTATTTGTGACTAAAAGCTAAAATTATAAGTAATCGTAGGAACAGGTTTTCCTATAATCGCAAACTGCCAGGCTTCAGTACGGTTTCCCTTTTGGCTTCCGGCCCAATTATCTTCACTCTCTTTAAAGTAAACCGAATAGGCATTCTGTCTGCTGTAAAGGTTAGTGATTCCAAAGTTCCAACTTCCCTGCCAGCTCTGATTCGCCCGTTTCTTTTTACACTTGTAGGTAAAAGATAAATCCAATCGGTGATATGCTGATATACGCGCACCATTTCGATTGATATAATGCGCATAGGTATTATCCTGAAACTCGTATTTTCCATAAGGATAGGTTGCCGGACGACCACTCATCAAAATAAAGTTGGTTGCAACCGACCATCTGTCGCTCAAATCGTAATTCGCAACCACTTTTAAATCGTGTGTTTTGTCGTAATCCGCAGGAAAATAGTCCCCATTATTAATCATAGTACTTGGGAAAATTTCGCCAGTCTCATTATTCATCAAACCCGCTACTTTCTTCTCTGTTCTCGATAAGGTATAAGCAATCCATCCCGTCAAACGGCCCTCTTTTTTACGGACACTAAATTCCAGTCCATAAGCTCTGCCTTGTGCGTCGAGCAACTCGGTTTCAATGGTATTGTTTAGCAACAAGTGAGCGCCATATTTGTATTCCACCAAATCGTAAAATTTCTTGTAATAAGCTTCAACCGAAGTTTCAAACATATTATTTCCAAGATTGTGAAAATAACCCAAAGCTATCTGATCAACCTTAGCAGGTTTGATATGCTTGCCTGTTGGCACCCAAATATCAAGTGGTGTGGGTGCCGTAGTATTTGAAATACGGTGCAAATATTGGCATGTTCTGTTATAACTTGCCTTTATCGAATTCACATCGCTAAGCGCATACTTAATAGCCAGTCGGGGTTCGAAATTGAAGTAATTCTTAATAATCTCATTTTTGCCATACTTCTTAAATCCCGTTACGCTGGACTTTTCCTTTGGAACACCACTTTGGTAAGTGTAGACTGTTTGATCACCCAAACTTGAAAAATTGGATAGCCTTAAACCATATTGCAAAGTCAGATTGCTGCCAATATTTTGCTCTACTGCGGCATAAGCTGATGATTCGAGTCCGTAGCCTTTTTCGAGTTTATTCGACTCGATAATAGATCCCTTTACAGGATTCAACTCACCCGGATTAAAAATGTAATAGGTCGTCCCAAAACCAAAATTATATTTCAAATCAGGATTGGGGAAATAAGAAAAATCTGCCTTTAGATTCATGTTTTTGATACTGGAAATCCATTCAAAACCCAAACTCCCCTCAGGCACACTAATTGAATAATCGAAATTACTATAAATGGCTGTAAAATTCGAAAAGAGCTTTTTGTTGAAAAGATGATTCCAGCGAATGGTGCCCGTTGTATTTCCCCAATGGGAATCGAATTCCTTACCAAACTTAAACACATCGTTACCAAAATAACCCGAGATAAAAAGACGGTTGTTATCGTTGAATTTATGGTTTATTTTGGCATTCAAATCATAAAAGTAAACCGTATTATCCTTCATGTCAGGATTCATACGAAGCAACACATCGGCATAAGAACGTCTACCAGCCAACATAAAAGAGGTTTTATCCTTTTTAATGGGCCCTTCAAGTGTCAGTCGACTGCTAACAATACCAATCCCCCCACTTCCTGAAAAACGTTTGCTGTTCCCCTCTTTCTGACGCACATCCAATACCGAAGACAATCGACCGCCATACTGAGCAGGAATACCACCCTTGTACAATTGAAAATCCCTAACAGCATCGCCATTAAATACTGAGAAAAAACCAAAAAGGTGAGCCGAATTAAAAACCGGTGCCTCATCCAAAAGAATCAAGTTTTGATCGGTACCTCCACCCCGGACATTAAAACCGGTGCTACCTTCGCCAACCGATGTCACACCAGGTAACATCTGCAAGGTTTTGATAATATCAACCTCACCCAGAAAATGAGGCAATTTTTTAACGATACTGACCGGCAAACGCTCAACGCTCATCTGCACCGAAGACACATTCTGATCCTTCTTGGCAGCCGTAACCGTTACATCCTTCAGTTTAATACCATCGGCATTCAACTCAATATTTACAGTGGTATTTTTATTCAAATCAATATCCCTGAGAACAGGCGAATAACCAATAAAGCTAAACAAAACCTTATATTTCCCGGGAGCCAGTGATAAAGAGAAAAAACCATACTCGTTGGTTGCCGTCCCTACCATAAGATCCTGAATACTTACTGTAGCACCAATTAGGGCTTCACCATTTGAGCCATCTTTGATATACCCACTCAGCGTTTGTTTTTCCTGCGCCCGTAACTCACTACCAACAAATCCTGAAAAGAGGAAAAGGAGCAGCATTAAACCAATAGTCTTCTTCATAAAACCAATTATAGATAACATTTTAAGATTCTAAATGTAATGACATCTGATAAATTGCGAACACGTATTCGAAAAGATAAAAAACATATAAAATTCTTACATCTGTTTTCAACAAGTTAAAATCGTGGGATTGTATTGCCTGACTATTAAATAAAAAAGGCCATCCATAAGGACGGCCTTCAATTTTATAATAGATATAAATGAGATTTAATTCTCACTTTTATCGAATCTAGTTTTCACCACCTTCGAATTTTCCAGCTGCAAGAAAATCAATTGCTGCTTCGATATCCTTGTACATCACTCTGTCTTTATCATTAAAAGAGACAGCCGTTCTGAATTCTTCAAGGAATGACTCAAGGAATGGCGATGATTTGCCCGGACGACGTAAATCTACAGCCTGAGCTGCATTCATCAACTCGATAGCAAAAATACGCTCTACGTTATCAGCCACCAACAACGACTTAGTTGCTGCGTTACCACCCATACTCACGTGATCTTCCTGTTCGTTTGAAGAAGGAATGGAATCAACTGAACATGGTGTACACAATTGCTTGTTCTGACTTACAATAGAAGCCGCTGCATACTGAGGAATCATAAATCCTGAATTCAATCCTGAATCAGAAATCAAGAACTCAGGAAGGTCTCTGTCACCGGAAATCAAACGGTAAGTTCTACGCTCCGAAATACTACCAAGCTCTGCCAATGCAATACAAAGGAAATCAAGTACCAATGCCAATGGCTGACCATGGAAGTTACCACCTGACAAGATCATATCCTCTTCGATAAAGATTGTTGGGTTATCAGTTACCGAATTGATTTCAGTTTCTACAACGCTGGCAACATAGTTGATAGCATCTTTTGACGCACCATGAACCTGAGGCATACAACGGAATGAATATGGATCCTGAACATTCTTCTTTTCTCTAACGATAAACTCACTACCTTCAAGAAGGGTACGAATGTTACGAGCGGTTTCAATTTGTCCGTTGTGTGGACGCGCTTCGTGAATTGGAGCTAAGAATGGATCGATTCGTCCATCGTAACCTTCCAATGAAATCGCACCAATAATATCAGAATACTTCACCAATTTGAAAGCCTTAAGCAAAGCATAAACAGCATGCGAGCTCATGAACTGAGTACCGTTCAATAAAGCTAAACCTTCTTTAGCACCCAATTTGATAGGTTCCCAACCAAACATATTCAAAATTTCAGCAGAAGGACGGATTTCATCTTCGTAAATCACTTCACCTTCACCAAATAATGGTAAGAATAAGTTAGCCAAAGGAGCCAAATCACCTGAAGCACCCAATGATCCTAAATGACGAACCACAGGAAGCACATCGCTGTTGTACATATCGATGATACGCTGAACAGTTTCAAGCTGAACACCTGATTTACCCATAGAAAGTGCGTGAGCCTTTAATAAAAGCATCAAACGAATCACATCTTCAGGAATAACATTACCCAAGCTGCAAGCATGAGACATAACCAGGTTAGATTGAAGCTGACTTAAATCCTCTTCAGGAATAGAAATCTTACAAAGCGATCCAAAACCAGTTGTAATACCATAAATTGGCTTTTCAGACTTGGCAATTGTATCATCAAGGTAAGCTTTACAGTCAAGAATCAACTTCTTTGATTCCTCAGATAATTCAAGCTTATATCCGTTTTCAAGAATTTCTTCAATTTTGGAGAACGTTAGTCTCTCCGGGCTAATAAAATGTGTGTTAGACATGTTGTGTTATGTATTTTTGTTGTTTAATTTTTAGAATCATATTAAATAAAAAGTGGGCGTACAAAGTCATAAGAGAATAGCTCTTGCAACTTGAAGCTTTGTACATAAAAACTCAGGGGCAACGGATATCTCCCCCTATTGTTTCTACCGCTCTATCTTGTAATAGTTTATATATCATTATAAGATTTTAATAAACAGATTCATACGAAACACAAAAAGACGGGTTTATTTTTTAAACATGAAATAAACCGCCAACATTATAAAAACAAACGAAATAATATGGTTTAACCTAAAACTTTCAGTCTTAAAAACAATAATTGTAAAAGCTGCAAATATCACTAAAGTAATCAGCTCCTGAATCACTTTTAACTGTAATAACGTAAAAGGTCCGCCATTTCCTTTAAAACCAATTTTATTTGCCGGTACTTGAAACATGTATTCAAACAATGCAATACCCCAGCTAATAAATATTATCGAAATAAAACCCAGTTTATTAAACCATTTCCATTCCGCAAATTTCAAATGCCCATACCATGCAAGGGTCATGAATGTATTGGACATAACTAGCAATGCTATCGTAACAAGCCCTTTCATTTGGATCGATAAAAGTTATCTTAATTTATCGATCAAGGCATCGGGGCTCAGCTTCACTTGCTCACCCGACTCCATATCTTTAAGACTCACAAGTCCTTCTTCAATTTCCGTTTCTCCAACCATGATCACAAACGGAATATGCTTATCATTAGCATAGGTCATTTGCTTTTTCATTTTTGCAGATTCAGGGAAAATTTCTGCTTTTACGCCATTGGCTCTCAACTTAGCTAAGATAGGCAAACAGTATTTTTCTTCTTTCTCACCAAAGTTCACAAACATCACTTTGGTTGTATTAACAGTTTCAGCCGGAAAACGATTCATTTGTTCCAACACATCGTAAATACGATCGGCACCAAACGAAATCCCCACACCTGACACATCCTTCAATCCGAAAATACCCGTCAGGTCGTCGTAACGACCACCACCTGTAATACTTCCGAATTCCATATCTTTTGATTTCACTTCGAAAATGGCACCGGTATAATAGTTCAAGCCACGAGCAAGCGTTAGGTCTAACTCAACCTCAGTGCTCACATCCAAATCATTCAGATAATCGAAAACCGTTTCCAGTTCTTCAATCCCCTTCATTCCCACTTCGGATGCCGATAGAATTTCCTTAAGCTTGTTCAACTTGTCGGCATTGCTTCCTGACAAAAGAATAATAGGCTGAAGCGTATCAATGGCCGCTTGTGGAATGCCTTTTTCAAACATTTCCTTGTTCACATTCTCCAAACCAATTTTATCCAGCTTGTCAATAGCAACCGTAATGTCGATGATTCTTTCAGCCTCGCCAATAATTTCGGCAATACCTGCCAAAACCTTGCGGTTATTCAGTTTCACAAGCACATTAAGATTCAATCGATTGTAAACCTGATCAACAATCTGAATTAACTCAACTTCATTCAAAAGAGAATTGCTACCCACCACATCAACATCACACTGATAAAATTCGCGATAACGTCCCTTTTGCGGACGATCGGCACGCCAAACAGGCTGAATTTGGTAACGCTTAAATGGAAAAGAAATTTCATTACGATGCTGCACAACGTAACGTGCAAAAGGCACAGTCAGGTCATAACGCAGTCCTTTATCACTAATCTTTGTTGTTAGTTTATTTGAATTTTTAGCCATCAAGTCTTCATCTCTCACCTTAGAGATGTAATCTCCCGAATTTAAAACCTTAAACAACAACTTATCGCCTTCTTCGCCATATTTCCCCGTGAGGGTCGATAAATTTTCCATCGATGGCGTTTCGATAGGCATAAAACCATACAGTTGAAACACCTCTTTAATGGTATCGAATATGTAATTTCGTTTCACCATTTCAACAGGTGAGAAATCTCTCGTTCCCTTAGGAATTGACGGTTTTTGAGCCATTTCTTTTCTTTTATTTGATTAATGTTCTCTTTTGATATGAATTTAAACCTCAATCATCCACTTTAGACCAGACACTCAAAAGACCCAAAAGCCCGCTGGTGCTGAAAATATGAGTCTTAACCGGGTATTCATATTGTGCTACAAAAATATCAATTATTTTCAGAGTTCCCAGCCTTTGGTTAAAAGCTCTTTCACGACACTTTAAAGCAAAAAAAAGTATCAGAAAACTGATACTTACCTCATATTAAATTACGAACGGTTAACCCGTCGGAAAATATTAGCAAAAAAGTCGAGCAACATGCCCAGTATCAACGGATAATACCAAACTTTCGATTCGAATCCCATAAGCAGAACAACCGAACTGATAAATAAAACATTCACCGTAGTTTTGGTATATTCAAACAAGGCCCAGGTACTGATACCCTGCTTTATTAATAAGAAAAGCTGCACAAAAGCATAAGTCAGTAATCCGACTGACAATATGATATTGCCATAGGAAAGATGATTGTACAAACGGTAACCACCAATAAAGATTAAAGCCAATCCGATAAAATAGATCAGCTTAAAAGTTGAAAAAGAAGACATAAAAATGATGTGATGATGTGTTAATTTGATAATGTACTCGTTATGAGCAAAGTTTAAACATATTTGCTAAGTCGAATCGAAGCGCTATTGAATAAACTTAATACTCATTGGATATTCAAACTCTTCGTCGTTTAGAGTTTTTACTACTGCCATAATAACAAAGATGAGTTGTAAAAGGCCCAGTATGGCCAAAAACAAGATACCAACAAGTAAAAAGACCAGAACACCTGCAGCAAACATATAAAGCGTAAACGAGATCTGGAAATTTAAAGCCTTTTTCCCTTCGCGATCAACCAGGGCCGAACTATCCTTGCGCATGCTCCATAAAATAAGAGGCACAATAATATGTCCCAATGGAATAAAATAAGCCAAGCCACCTAAATGGCAAAACATCGCCCAATTTCTCTCTTCGTGTGGCGTTCTAAAATACGTCATGCTTTTCTGTTTTTAAATTACTTTATGTCAAAATTACAAAAACAAAGGGAAGAAAACCAATCCGGCTCTTTCCCTTCATAAAACTTATTTTCTTATAACTAATAAATAACTAAAAATTCGATTTAAAATCTAAATCAATAATTTCAACAGAAAATGTATTATCAATTAGATTTTTGAATTTTAATTCAAGCTCGTCGTATTCTTTTCCATAATCACTTAAAGCTTTCTCCTTTCTTAGTCGATCAGTAGCTTTTGATATTATACGGTCAAAAGATAAAAAAATCTTATATGAAGAATACCCCGAGCTTTTCAAAGTTACACAAGCTGAATCTTTGTGATTTTTCACATATTTATAGACAATTTCAGGCAGATTATCTAAGAGTAAATTACCATCATTCACTATTAATTTGTTTTCTGCATCAAGAAATACACGTAAAGCATGCTCCGGGATATGAGTTTCTTGCTTAGGGTACGGAACAACATCAGCGGTTATGGCGAATGTACACATTGCCATCATTTTGTAATAATCATGTTCAAAATCTTGAACTGTTAACACTTTCGTTATTGCCTTTGCTATAAATCCAGGATGCATTGTGTTACATTGTACCAAGGAATCCATTGCCTTATCTAATAAATATTGTCTTGATTTCTTGTAATCCAAATCACACCTTTTTTTTATTGCTTCATTAGGACCACGTAAAATACTAAGTATCTTCTTAAAGCCAATACTAGTATCTTTAGCATGATATTTAATCGTATCCAGAAAATTATATTCAAAATAATTATTCACTCGACCCTCATCGGCAATCCTTTTATAAATTCGATAATAACTAGATCCACTATCATCCTTCAAAAAACCGGAGGTTAATAAGAATTTCTTAAACTCAGTGTATTCATGTTCTAAATCAAGACCATTATCCCTCCCTGATTCATATATTCTGTTCAATATCTGTTCCTCTACCTTATAATCTTGTCTGTGACAAGCATTTAAAACTAAACTTAATAGTATTACTAAAATTATTCTCATAGTTATACACATTAAAAGAATCAAGGCAAATAATTTACCTTGATTCTTAATTTAAATATTTCCTTACACATTACACTTCCTCATCTACCTTTTAAAATACATCAAAGAGTTCTTCTTCCTTTATCATATCTTTAATAACAGCATTACTAGTATCGATATTTAAATCTCTTACTATTAAACTGCTTAAAACCCGAAAGTATGAACCATTTAGTCATTTTCCTGAGTTTTTATGATTTTCCATTAATGTTTGAATATTCTTTAATGTAAATAAGGTAGCAATGTAATTTTTTCCTTTAAAATTAACCTGCACATCAATATTGTTATTGTAGATATCTCTAATTTAATCAATTATAGTTATATAAAATTCTTTCATCTCTAGAATATTTTTATAGTGGTTATCACAAGTCATAGACTTGCAATATTAAGGGGGGAGTCCAATGCAATACTAAACTCAATCTATCTAGTTTTATTATATAACCGTCTAACTTTTTGGGGTCACTTCATTACTCGGGCTTTATTTCTCTATAAGAAGTAATACAATAAGAGGTAAATAAAAAAACTAGCTCCAAGGATTCGAAAGATAATATTAACTATTTTACTTTTATTTACAGCACTCAATATAACAAGTCCAAACAAAATATAAGAATACCATCCATTTAGTTCAATTAACTTATTTAATGGATTAATGATATATAGAATTACTAATCCAGCAATTAAAATTGCAGATAATATATTTAATTTATGTTTTTTCATGGTAAATAATTTTGGCCGTAGGTTCCATATACCATTCCCGTAGCTGCATCTATTAAAGTTGTGCAGCTTTCAATGTGTAAATAACCATTAAAGTCTTGCACTGACTCTGTATATCTCATAATCAGCCCCTGCCTACCTCCTGGATTGTTATTATACCTATGTAGTATATTTGCTCTAGTCCAGTCTTCCAGCTGCATAGACATTTGAATTAATAATAGAGGTGAGCTATAAACAGAAGGAATACCAGGCTTATTAGAAGCATTTCTAACAATATCATATATAGCAAAGCCCCAGGTTGAAACTACAAGTCCCTTTGGTGAAACTGATTGTGAGAAGATATTTATCACTTCTTTATCAAGAACAAAAATATCACCTTTATTAACATCTTCTGAATATAGTTTCTCAGGAAACACACCCTCACTCGAGTTTTTCATTAAATCCAAATAAACCACCTCCAAAGCATCATATATTTCAGCTCTTTGTAGTTTTGTCAAGTCTGGTTTTTGAAGTAAAGTTGAAAATATTTTGGCAAGCTCAGCTTGTTCATGTATTCTCAAATATTGAAGATGAATGAGAACTTTCCTATTTTGATCCATAGGTAAACCGTTCGAACCAATATCATTATTATTTGTATTAGCAGTACTAGAGCCTCCTCTATCGTCATCATCATCATATAGATAATTTGTTCTATCGTTAGATGTTCCTCTATTATAATTGATATATCGTCCGCTATTCTCAAGGAACCATAAATCTGACATTAGATTTTTACTTCCCGCATCGCCGACAACTTTAACTTCTTTTAATAGATTTGGGAAATTTCCAGGTTCTTTTTCATCTTCAATCCCTTCACCACTTTTTGTTCCTGTTTTTAAACCTTTTGCATATTGATCAATCACGGTTTCTCCCACCAATTCATTATTCATATAAAAATAGCTATGTAATGGGAGGTTATCAGCACTATAAATTGTTAAAATACCTGTAAAATTAACTTTTGAATCTACATCAAGATTTTCAATGTCATCAACATTGCTATACACATAGGCTCTCTCAACAATATAATTAAACCGCTTATCCCCATCTTTCACATAAACCATTCTCCTATCAGAAAACCTATCCTCCGACTTCATAAAAAAAGTGACTCTTTCCTTATCGTCTTCCATATCGAGTAACCACGGGTATCCCAAATCAACTTTATCATTAACCGATTTGGTGCTGGAACCCATAATATCATTCACTATAGGATCATTTGCATTTAATAACTGAAGATTAGTAAACTCACTTGATTTCTCTTGTTTATCCTGATACAGTTCTTCTTTTTGACACCCTACTGTTAAAAATAATAAACAGATTAGAATGACTTCAATTTTCCTTCTCATAAATAATGTTTTAAAATTGTAATTAGAATTAAGTCATATTTGATTTGTGAAATATGGCTCCCTCCTTAATTCCCTTTTTTAACAAAAAGTAACCCGGTAAAATACATTATTTATGAATAATATATTCAACTGTATGATAACAACACAATTATATCAATTCATTTATAAACTACACTTGATCTTATCTCAATAACAAAATTTGCATTCAAAAAAAGATGAAACAAGAATCTTATCATTGTTTATTCAAAGTCTCGACTAAGCTTAGGGCAAGGCTTGGAGGTTTAACCAAGGGTTCAACTAACATTAATTGGAGCTTTAGAGGTTTAACCATGAGAACAAATAGCACTAGGTTTAGGTTTGAAGGTTTAACCAAATACAAAAACAGCCTCAGTTGGAGACTTGGGTGTTTACCCAAAGCTTCACCTAAGACTGAGTTAAGGCTTGGAGGTTTAACCAAACCATCATTTAGAATTTTAATGATTTTAGAACATAACCAACACTACTGCTTGTCATAAAAATTATACAAATATTTTTTTTCTTCTAAATAAAAGTTATTAAATTCATTAACGATAACATATTTATAATCAACACAATTTACAATTTGAACGATCAAAATCATTAATCAACACTTCTAAATTTAAGAAAATGATACCAAAACTAATTTCTCAAAGTCGTACAACCGAAGTCGATACGGCATCGGATAATTTATTAGCAGCCTATAAAAAAGGCTCATGGGATAATGATGCTTATCTGGTAACAATTTTTACTGAGTTGGAGACCGAATCGAATCAACTTACTACTGCAATTAATCGCAGTAAGGCTGAATCGAATTTGGACAAGAAAGATGTGGCGAGAGATGAAAATGTAAAAGCATTGAATTACCTGCTGGTTGGTTCAATTCACCATCCGGATACGACCATAAAAACAGCAGCAGAAAATTTGTTTGTTGTTTTTTCGAAGTATGGTTTAAAAATGACGCAAGCGAGCTATTCCACAGAATCGGCACTTATCGATTCCTTACTCGAAGACCTGGCTGCAAACAAACTCCAGGCTGATATTGCTGCCGTGTCGGGCTGTGCAGAAATTATCTCTAAACTGCAAGCCACTCAAAATGATTTTAAAAGCACTTATTTTGCCTGGGAGGAGAAAAAAGCACAAGAAGGACTTACCCTATGTGCAACAGATATAAAACGAAAAGTACTGTCAACGGTAAACGAAAAAATAGTGGTGTACTTAAATGGCATGAGACAGGCAAATGAAGCCCTCTATGGTGAATTGGCTCAAACCGTTTCGCAAATTATCAGCGACAATAACGAAGCAGTTAAAAAGAGACGCAAAAAGGAAGAAGTAGAACCTGAATTATCAATTGACGAATAAACAAAAAAACAATTACTTACAGCTACATAGCAAATATAAAAGGTGAAAGCTCAATCATGAAGCTTTCACCTTTTATTCCTTTAGTCTGCAAGCAGTTTTTTATATCGAATACGCTTAGGCCCTTCATCGCCCAGTCGTTTCTTTTTATTGATCTCGTAGTCGCTGTAACCCCCTTCGAAGAAATGCACATGAGAATTTCCTTCAAAAGCCAGAATATGCGTCGCAATTCGGTCGAGGAACCAACGGTCGTGAGAAATAACCACGGCACAACCTGCGAAACTTTCCAAACCTTCTTCAAGGGCACGAAGCGTGTTCACATCAATATCATTGGTTGGCTCATCGAGTAACAGAACGTTAGCTTCTTCTTTTAGCGTTAAAGCCAGGTGCAAGCGGTTACGCTCACCTCCTGAAAGCACTCCGCATTTCTTTTCCTGATCGGCTCCGGTAAAGTTAAAACGACCAACATAGGCACGGGCATTGATGGTGCGTCCACCAACATTAATCAAATCGCCACCGCCTGAAATCACTTCGTAAACCGATTTCTCAGGATCGATATCAGCATGTTGCTGATCGACGTATCCTACTTTTACAGTTTCACCCACTTTAAAGGTTCCCTTATCGGGCTGTTCAAGGCCCATAATCATTCTGAAAAGTGTGGTTTTACCCGCACCATTGGGACCTATGACACCCACAATACCTGCCGGTGGCAATTCGAATTCCAAATCTTCGTACAAGAGTTTTGAATCGAAACCTTTTGATACGCCCTGAACCTGAATAACCTTGTTACCCAAACGAGGACCATTAGGGATGAAGATTTCCAGCTTTTCTTCCTTTTGCTTTAAATCTTCGTTCATCATATTATCGTAGGCATTCAAACGCGCCTTACTTTTAGCCTGACGCGCTTTAGGCGACATACGCACCCACTCCAGCTCGCGCTCAAGGGTTTTACGGCGCTTACTAGCCGTTTTCTCTTCCATGGCCATACGTTGGGTCTTCTGATCCAACCATGAGCTGTAATTCCCTTTCCATGGAATTCCCTCGCCACGGTCAAGTTCAAGAATCCATCCCGCCACATTATCCAAAAAGTAACGGTCGTGAGTGATACTGATTACAGTTCCTTTATACTGTGCCAGGTGTTGCTCCAACCATTCAACCGATTCGGCATCCAAATGGTTAGTCGGCTCATCAAGAAGTAGAATGTCCGGCTCTTGCAATAACAAGCGACAAAGAGCTACACGACGGCGCTCTCCTCCTGATAAATGCTTAACCAAAGCATCCCCTTCAGGACAACGCAGCGCATCCATTGCTCGCTCAAGCTTGGTGTCCAGATTCCAGGCATCAAAATGATCGATTTTTTCCTGAAGATCAGCCTGCTCATCCATTACGGCTTGCATCTTGTCCGGATCTTCCAATACATCAGGATCAGCAAACTTTAAATTCACGGCTTCGTAAGCTGCCAGGCAATCTACAATCTCCTGAACACCTTCTTCAACAATTTCTCTTACTGTTTTAGCATCATCCAATTCGGGTTCCTGAGCCAAATAACCAATGTTGTGATCTTTAGACCAAACCACATGCCCATCAAATGAAGGTTCGATACCTGCTATAATTTTAAGCAAAGTAGACTTACCCGATCCGTTTAAACCAATGATACCGATCTTTGCTCCATAGAAAAAAGAAAGATTGATATTATTCAATACTTTTTTCTGCGATGAAAAGGTTTTACTAACCCGATCCATCGAAAAGATAATCTTCTTATCGTCTGCCATCTATTTATATTTTTTTTCTATTTCAAAATTTGATTCAACTGATAATGCCAATCAATCCATATCCTTGCCATTAGCCTATCAATCTCATACAAAAATAAAAAAACAAATGAAGGATCAATTCAAAAAAGACGGTAGAACTGCAAATAGAAAAATATTCAATAAAAGACGCCTAAAGCATTTGTAAAATATTATGAAAAGATTTTAAGCAATAAGATTTTAAATTATCATATAAATTCCTAATTTTAGTCAGTGATCAGTCTAAAATTAATTTCTAACTCGGCTATAAAAAATATATATGGAAAAATTCGAACGTGTTTGTTGGGAAGAGAATATCGATTCTTGTATTGTCGTTAAAACCGAAATAGAAAAAAGGAATATTCCAATGAAGGATGCTAAGATCTTATTATCGGAAGATAAGATTAGCAACAGTAAGACGATTGAAATTTATTTAAGATCGAGAGTCGGGAAAGTCGAAGTTGCAGAAAATGGCAAAGAGGCCGTTGAGATGTTTGCTAAGAACGAGTACGATATGATCCTAATGGATATACAAATGCCGATTATGGGAGGTATTGAAGCGGCTCAGCATATTAGGGAAATGGAAGCTGACAGAGATTATCGTGTCCCTATTATTGCATTTAGTGCCAACTACTTTTCATCGGATAAAGAAACCTCTATTGAAGTGGGGATGGATGCTTATATCTCAAAGCCATTTCAATCGAAAACCCTTTTCAATTTAATGCAGGAATACATCTAAAATTTTAATCATTATAACGCATAAAAAAAGGAGCCTTGAGGCTCCTTTTTTAATATAGTCCATGTGCTACTGATTAGCATCCGAAAATTGCATTCTCACCCAATTCCTCTTCAATACGAAGTAATTGGTTGTACTTAGCCATACGGTCAGAACGGCTCAATGAACCTGTTTTGATCTGTCCAGCGTTAGTTGCAACAGAAATGTCAGCGATAGTTGCATCTTCAGTTTCACCAGAACGGTGAGACGTTACTGAAGTATAACCCGCACGGTGAGCCATTTCAATAGCGTTTAAAGTCTCAGTTAAAGTACCAATTTGGTTTACCTTAATCAAGATAGAGTTAGCAGCCTTAAGCTCGATACCTTTAGCCAAATAATCAGTGTTAGTAACGAATAAATCGTCACCTACCAACTGACACTTGTCACCGATAAGGGCATTAAGAGCAACCCATCCATCCCAGTCACCTTCGTCCATACCATCTTCAATAGAATCGATAGGATACTTAGCGATCAATTCAGCAAGGTAAGCTGCTTGTTCTTCAGAGTTTCTCTTAGCCCCGTTAGGCTCAAAAATGCTGTAATCGTATACACCGTCTTTGTAGAACTCAGAAGAAGCACAATCCATAGCGATAGAAACATCACCACCATCTTCTTTACGACCTGGCTTGTAACCTGCATTTTTAATAGCAGTTAGAATACAGTCAATAGCCTCTTCTGTACCAGCCAACATTGGAGCGAAACCACCTTCATCACCAACTGCTGTAGAAAGACCTTTACCTTTAAGAACTTTAGCAAGAGCGTGAAATACTTCAGCACCCATACGTAAAGCCTCACGGAATGAAGGCGCACCAATAGGACGAATCATGAACTCCTGGAATGCGATAGTCGCATCAGAGTGAGATCCACCATTGATGATGTTCATCATTGGAACAGGAAGTACATTAGCGTTAGTACCACCAATGTAACGGTACAATGGCATACCAGAGTATAAAGCCGCAGCTTTAGCAGTAGCCAAAGAAACACCTAACATGGCATTTGCACCCAAGTTAGATTTAGTCTTTGTTCCGTCAAGAGCAATCATAGCTTTATCAATAGCAACCTGATCAGTTGCATCCATGCCAATTAAAGCCTTTGCAATAACGTTATTCACGTTATCAACAGCTTTTAACACACCTTTACCCAAGTAACGAGACTTATCGCCGTCACGAAGCTCTAAGGCTTCATTTTCACCAGTAGAAGCTCCTGAAGGAACACCGGCACGACCCATAAAACCACTAGCAAGAGTTACTTCAACTTCGATAGTAGGATTTCCACGTGAATCAAGAATCTCACGACCGTGAATGTTTACAATTTCTGACATAACTTACGGTATTAAAAATTATATAGTAATGATAGTATCTTATTTATTATCAACCCTAAAGTTCACCAATTAAAACCACTTATACATAAAATTTTGATAAAAATTATCTTGGAATCTATGCAAACGTTAGCAAAATCTTTAGGGCACTAAAAAAGGGATAAAGCTTAACTTTATCCCTCTTATTATATGAAAAGGAAAGATTACTCTTCGCCTTTAACTTCAGTTGCATCTGTAGCTTCAACTTCAGTAGCGTCATCAGCCTTCTTAGTGCTTTTTCTTCTACGAGTAGTTTTCTTAGCTTCAGTTTTGATCTCAGTAACGTAAGTTTCATTGAAATCAACTAGCTCGATAATACACATTTCTGCATTATCACCTAAACGATTTCCTGTCTTAAGAATACGAGTGTAACCACCTGGGCGGTTCGCAACTTTTACTGAAACTTCCTTGAACAACTCAGTAACCGCTTCTTTTTGCTTTAAATAGCTAAAAACAACACGTCTTGAGTGTGTGGTATCTTCTTTACTCTTAGTAATCAACGGCTCTACATACATTTTTAAAGCTTTTGCTTTAGCAGTAGTTGTGCTGATTCTTTTGTGTAAGATTAATGAAGAAGCCATATTTGAAAGCATAGCCTTTCTGTGGGCAGCTTTTCTTCCTAAGTGATTAAACTTTTTTCTATGTCTCATTTTACCTTATTCCTTATCTAATTTATACTTAGAAATGTCCATACCGAAAGTAAGATTCAAAGATTCCAATAAATCATCCAACTCGGTTAAGGATTTCTTACCAAAGTTTCTAAATTTCAACAGGTCGTTTCTGTTAAACTGAACTAGTTCTCCTAGTGTATCTACATCAGCAGCTTTCAAGCAGTTCAGTGCTCTTACAGAAAGATCCATATCTACCAATTTAGTTTTAAGAAGTTGACGCATATGCAATACTTCTTCATCAAACTCTTCATTAGCAAACTTCTCATCAGTGTCAAGAGTGATCTTTTCATCAGAGAATAGCATGAAGTGATAAATAAGAATTTTCGCCGCTTCTTTTAACGCTTCTTTTGGATGAATTGAACCATCAGTTGTAATTTCAAAAACTAATTTTTCGTAATCAGTTTTTTGCTCTACACGGTAGTTCTCAACATCAAACTTAACGTTCTTAATTGGTGTGTGAATAGCATCAATTGGAATAACTCCAAATTCTGCATCTACTGGTTTATTCTCAACAGAAGGAATATAACCACGACCTTTATTGATAGTTAAATCCAATTGTAATTTGGCAGAGCTATCCATTCTGCAAATCACAAGTTCTGGATTCAACACTTCGAAACCGGTTAGGAACTTGTTAATATCGCCTGCTGTAAAAGTTTCTTGATCCGAAATGGTAACAGTTACCAATTCGCTGTCAACTTCTTCAACTTTTTGTTTAAACCGAACTTGTTTTAAGTTCAGGATCATTTCGGTTACGTCCTCAATAACACCTGGTACAGTAGAAAACTCATGATCAACACCCTGAATTTTGATAGTAGTAATTGCGTACCCCTCAAGTGAAGAAAGTAAAATTCTTCTTAAGGCGTTACCAATTGTAATACCATATCCAGGCTCTAATGGACGAAATTCGAATTTTCCGAATCTATCGTCTGCGTCGAGCATAATAACTTTGTCCGGTTTTTGGAAAGCTAATATTGCCATAAAATATTGATTAACTATTTTTATTTAGAATACAATTCAACGATTAACTGCTCCTTGATGTTCTCAGGAATTTCAGTTCTTTCTGGAATGTTTAAAAACTTACCGCTTAGCGAAGTTTGATCCCATTCCAACCAAGATGCTTGGTTGTATCTTGCAGTAGATAAAGAATCGGTAATAGCAATTAAAGACTTCGATTTTTCACGAACTCCTACGATATCCCCGGCTTTTACTGAAAATGAAGCGATATTACAAACCTGACCGTTCACAGTAATATGTTTATGGCTAACCAACTGACGAGCAGCTGATCTTGTTGGAGCAACACCTAATCTGTAAACAACGTTATCTAAACGACATTCCAGGAGTTGTAACAATACTTCACCAGTAATACCTTTACTTCTTGCGGCCTTTTTAAATAAGTTAGAGAACTGCTTTTCTAATACACCGTAAGTGTATTTTACTTTTTGCTTCTCTTTCAACTGTACCCCGTATTCAGACATTTTTGATCTTCTACGGCTATTACCGTGCTGTCCTGGAGGGTAGTTTTTATTTTCAAATGCCTTGTCAGGTCCAAAAATTGGCTCTCCAAATTTTCTAGCAATTTTACTCTTTGGTCCTATATATCTAGCCATCTCTTATTAAATTTAATTTTTACGTTAAGTGACTTAAAAAGTTATCGGTTTTAAAAAGTGCCGCTGTTCTTGAGAGGATATCAAAAGAAAAAAAAACCGAACAAAATTTAAGCTGAATTTTAATTATACTCTACGTCTTTTTGGTGGTCTACAACCATTATGTGGTAGTGGAGTTACATCGATGATTTCTGCGATATCAATTCCGCAAGCATTTACTGCACGGATAGCAGATTCACGTCCGTTACCTGGACCTTTTACGTATACTTTAACTTTTCTCAAACCTAGGTCATGAGCTACTTTAGCACAATCGGTTGCTGCTTGTTGAGCAGCATATGGAGTATTCTTTTTAGAACCTCTAAATCCCATTTTACCGGCCGATGACCAAGAAATAACCTGACCACTGTTATTGGTCATTGAGATAATAATGTTGTTGAATGATGAGTGGATGTGCACTTGTCCTAGTGCTTCAACCTTCACAACTTTCTTTCTAACTGATACAGACTTCTTTGCCATAACTTAACAATTATTTAGTCGCTTTCTTTTTGTTTGCAACTGTTTTTCTCTTACCCTTTCTAGTACGGGAGTTGTTTTTAGTTCTCTGTCCACGTAAAGGTAAACCAACACGATGACGAATACCACGGTAGCAACCAATGTCCATCAAACGCTTAATGTTCAGTTGATTTAGAGAACGTAATTCACCCTCTACCTTGAAGTTAGCGTTAATAGCTTGACGAATTCTTCCTGCTTCATCATCTGTCCAGTCCTTAACTTTAGTATCGTAGCTAACACCAGCTTCATCAAGGATTTGTTTAGCGGCGCTTCTACCAATTCCAAAGATGTAAGTTAAACTAATAACTCCTCTTTTGTTTTGAGGCAAATCGACTCCAACAATTCTAGCCATAAAATTTATTTATTTATTTACAAGTTAACTTAATTATCCTTGACGTTGTTTAAACTTAGGATTCTTTTTATTAATCACATACAAACGTCCTTTTCTTCTAACGATCTTACAATCTTCAGAACGTTTCTTTACAGATGCTCTTACCTTCATTTTATCGAAATTTAATTTTTGTATCTAAAAGTAATGCGCCCTTTAGTAAGATCGTATGGCGACATTTCCACTTTAACCTTATCCCCAGGCAAGATCTTAATATAGTGCATTCTCATTTTCCCGGAAATATGAGCTGTAATCACATGTCCGTTCTCAAGTTCTACACGAAACATTGCATTTGATAATGCTTCGGTAATGGTACCGTCTTGTTCTATTGAAGGCTGTTTAGCCATAAGTAATAATTGTATTATATGTTATTTTATTCCTCAATAAATTCAAAACTGGACAGGATTTGAGCTTGTCCATTTCGTACAACCACGGTATGTTCGAAATGCGCAGAGGGCAGTCCATCTGCTGTAACAATTGCCCAACCATCTTCATCCTGATAAACTTCTTTTTTTCCGAAATTCACCATTGGTTCAATGGCTATAACTAAGCCATTTCTCAATTTTAAACCTCGGTGTTGTCTACCAAAATTGGGAACCTGTGGATCTTCATGCAAATCCTTACCAATTCCGTGTCCAACCATTTCTCGTACAACAGAAAAACCATGTTTCTCTGCATGTTGCTGAATGGCATAGCCGATATCCCCCAAATGGTTTCCTTCGACCGCATTAGTTATGCCTTTATAAAGAGCTTCCTTAGTTACTTTTAGTAACGATTTAATTTCAGGTTTTACCTCTCCTACTCCGAATGTGTATGCTGAATCGCCATAAAAGCCATTTAACAACACACCACAATCGCAAGACAAAATATCCCCTTCCTTCAACTCATAGAAAGACGGAATTCCATGCACAACCTGCTTGCCAACTGACATGCAAAGTGTGTTTGGGAATCCATCGTAACCAAGAAATCCTGGCTGTCCGCCATTATCTCTTATATATTCTTCTGCAATTTGATCCAACTTTAGAGTCGATATGCCGGGGCATATCCACTTAGAGATTTCTCCAAGAGTCTTGGCCACCAGCATGTTACTTTTTTCAAGTAACGCTATCTCCTCCTCAGTCTTGTAAAAAATCATTTTGCAAAGAAAGCAAAAATATTTTAATAAGCAGCAGCTCCCGCTGGAGATTTGCCTTTTATTCTTCCAGACTTCATCAAACCATCATAATGACGCATCAATAAATGACTCTCGATTTGTTGTAAAGTATCTAAAACAACACCCACTAAAATCAATAACGAAGTCCCTCCGAAGAATTGAGCAAAACCACTATTTATACCACCCATCATTGCAAAGGCAGGCATAATAGCAACCCAACCTAAGAATAAAGATCCCGGTAAAGTGATACGAGACATTACAGTATCTAAGAAATCAATTGTTTTCTTACCTGGCTTAATACCTGGTATGAAACCACCATTCTTTTTCATATCCTCGGCCATTTGCGTTGGATTAACTGTAATTGCAGTATAAAAATAAGTAAACAACACAATCATTACAAAGAACAAAGCATTGTAATAAAAACCGGTATAGTTACTTAAAGCAGCAGCTACTCCAGATAATGAATCAGAACTCGCATAGTTCACAAATGCCATTGGCAAGAACATAATAGCCTGAGCAAAGATGATTGGCATAACACCAGCAGCATTCACTTTTAAAGGAATGTACTGACGAACGCCACCATACTGTTTGTTACCAACAATACGCTTAGCGTATTGTACTGGAATCTTTCTTGTTCCTTGTACCAACAAAATTGTCAGTGCAAATACAACAAACAAAATCACAATTTCAAGAACAAGTAGAATTAATCCGCCGCCTTGTCCTTCTAATCTTGATCCCAATTCAGCGAAAAAGTTAAAAGGTAAACGAGCGATAATACCAATCATGATGATGATAGAAATACCGTTACCAATTCCCTTATCAGTAATCTTTTCACCTAACCACATGATAAACATGGATCCGGCTGCAAGAATAGCCACTGAAGATGCTGTAAAGAACCAGCCTTTCAAAATGAAAGCAGTCTCAGGCAATTGCGAATGCAGGTTTAATAAATATCCTGGTGCTTGAAGAATAAGGATAACCACTGTTAGGTAACGTGTAATCTGATTGACCTTACGTTGACCACTTTCACCTTCTTTTTGTAGACGTTGAAAGTAAGGGACCGCAATACCCATCAACTGAATAACGATGGATGCCGAAATGTAAGGCATGATTCCAAGGGCAAAAATTGAAGCATTCGAAAATGCACCTCCTGAAAACATATCTAACAAACCTAAAACACCGTCTTTAGTTTGAGATTTTAACGCGCCTAAGTGAGCTGGGTCTATCCCCGGCAACACAATCATGGTTCCTAAACGGTAAACCAATAGAAGAGCTAAAGTTGTTAAGATTCTTGATCTTAAATCTTCAATCTTCCAGATGTTCTTCAATGTATCTATTAAACCTTTCATTATCTAATCTTACAATTTAACAACAGTTCCTTCAACTGCTTCAATCGCTGATTGAGCAGACTTCGAGAACGCATGAGCTTTAACTTCAAGTTTAGCAGATAATACACCATTACCTAAAACTTTGATTTTGTCGTTTTTGTTACACATTCCTGCGTTAATCAAAACCTCAACATCAATAGTCGTAAGGTTGTTTTTCTCAGCTAAAACTTGCAATACTTCAACATTAATAGCTTTGTATTCAACTCTATTAATGTTCTTAAATCCAAACTTAGGTACTCGACGTTGTAAAGGCATTTGACCACCTTCGAAACCAACTTTTTTAGAGTATCCAGATCTTGACTTTGCACCTTTATGTCCTCTGGTTGAGGTACCACCTCTTCCAGATCCTTGTCCGCGACCTATTCTTTTAGTTGTCTTAACAGAACCAGCTGCGGGTTTTAAGTTACTTAAGTCCATAATATATATATGCTATTAACAATTATTATTCTTCAACGATAACTAGGTGACTCACCTTTGCAACCATTCCTTTAATTTGAGGTGTAGCCTCATGCTCAACAGTACCATTGATCTTTTTCAATCCCAATGCTTCTAAGGTTTTCTTTTGGCGAGCACTACTCCCAATTTTACTCTTAACTTGGGTAATTTTAATCTTAGCCATTTCCTTTAGTTTAACCGTTAAACACTTTATCTAATGAAACACCTCTATGGTCAGCTACAGTATGAGCATCTCTTAACTCAGCAAGAGCTGCAATAGTAGCTTTTACAAGGTTATGAGGGTTTGATGATCCTTTTGACTTTGCAAGTACATCAGTTACACCAACACTCTCAAGTACGGCACGCATCGCACCACCGGCTTTTACCCCGGTACCGTGAGAAGCAGGCTTAATGAAAACCTCTGCTCCACCAAAACGTGCAAGTTGCTCGTGAGGAACAGTACCTTTAAGTACTGGAACCTTAATAAGATTTTTCTTGGCAGCGTCAACACCTTTTGAAATTGCAGTAGTAACCTCGTTAGCTTTTCCAAGCCCCCAACCTACTAATCCATTCTCGTTTCCAACAACAACAATTGCTGAAAAGCTAAAAGTACGTCCACCTTTTGTTACTTTAGTAACACGGTTAATAGCAACCAGTTTATCCTTAAGTTCTGCGTCGCTAGTCTTAATATTCTTCTCTGCCATAATTCTTAAAATTTAAGGCCACCTTTACGAGCAGCGTCCGCTAAAGATTTAATTCTACCATGGTATAAGTAACCATTTCTATCAAATACTACTTCAGAAATACCTGCAGTGACAGCTTTCTCAGCAATTGCTTGCCCTACAAACTCTGCTTGCTCCAATTTAGTACCATTCTTCTCAGAAATTTCTTTTACTAGAGATGAAGTAGATACTATAGTCTTTCCAGTAATATCATCTATAATCTGTACTGAAATCTGCTTATTTGAACGAAAAACTGACATTCTTGGTCTTTCGGCAGTTCCAGAAATCGACTTACGAACTCTTCTTTTAATTCTAAGTCTTCTTTCGCGCTTAGTTAAAGCCATAATTTACTGTTTTAGAAATTATTTACCCGCAGATTTACCAGCTTTTCTTCTTAGCTGCTCTCCAACAAATTTAACACCTTTTCCTTTATACGGCTCAGGTTTTCTGAAAGAACGAATCTTTGCAGCAACCTGTCCAATCAATTGCTTATCGCAACTCTCAAGAGTAATAATTGGATTAGCACGCTTGTCAGTTACAGCAGTAACTGTAACTTCTGGTGCAATCTCCATATGAATCAAGTGAGAGTAACCTAAAGCCAACTCTAAGATCTGACCGTTAGAAGTCGCACGGTAACCAACACCTACAAGTTCTTGCTTAGTAGTATATCCTTCAGATACACCAACAACCATGTTGTTGATTAATGAACGATAAAGACCATGCATTGCTTTGTGAGGTTTTTGATCAGTTGGACGCTCTAAAACGATAGAGTTTTCTTCAACAGTTACTTTGATTACAGGATCAACCTGTTGGGTTAATTCACCTTTAGGCCCTTTAACCACTACTGAATTATCTTTGTTTACCTTTACTTCAACTCCGGCAGGCAAAACGATAGGTGATTTTCCAATTCTTGACATCTTTTTTCCTCCCTATTATTAGTAAACGAAACATAACACTTCACCACCAACATGCTTTTGGCGAGCTTCCTTATCTGTCATTACTCCCTGAGAAGTAGAAAGGATAGCAATACCTAAACCGTTAAGTACGCGAGGTAGTTCAGCAGCTCCACAATATTTTCTTAAACCTGGTTTTGACACACGCTTAAGATCCTTAATTGCTGGAATCTTAGACTCTGGATGATATTTCAAAGCAATTTTAATTTTGCCTTGCAAACCATCATCCTCAAATTTGTAATTAAGGATATATCCTTTATCCTTAAGAATTTTTGTGATCTCTTTTTTTACGTTTGATGCAGGAATCTCAACCACTTTGTGATTAGCCATAATTGCATTTCTTAAACGTGTAAGAAAATCTGCTATTGGATCTGTCATTTTATAAAAAATTAAATTGATCCCGATTGCTCGGGACAATATTTAACAATTGTTCTTTTACAAACTTTGTTGGTTACCAACTTGCCTTTCTAACACCTGGGATCAAACCAGCTGAAGCCATCTCACGGAAAGTGATACGACTTAAACCGAATTGTCTCATGTATCCTTTAGGACGACCAGTTAGCTTACATCTGTTATGCAATCTAACAGGTGAAGAATTTTTAGGTAAACGACTAAGACCGATATAGTCACCTTCCTCTTTTAATTTAGCTCTTTTAGCCGCGTATTTATCTACTAATTTCTGACGCTTAACTTCACGAGCTTTCATTGATTCTTTAGCCATCGTATTACTTTTTAATGTTTTTAAATGGTAATCCAAATTCTTTCAAAAGAGCATAGGCTTCTTCGTCGGTATTTGCTGAAGTAACAAAGGTAATATTCATACCCATAATCTTATTCACTTCATCAAGAATGATTTCAGGGAAAATGATTTGTTCTTCAATACCTAATGTATAGTTTCCACGTCCATCAAGTTTGCTATTAATACCTTTGAAGTCACGGATACGTGGTAAAGCAACACGAATTAATTTCTCAAGAAATTCATACATGCGCTCACGACGTAGAGTTACAGTAGTACCAATTGGCATACCTTTACGTAACTTAAAGTTAGAAATATCTTTAGACGATAGAGTTGATACTGCTTTCTGTCCAGTGATAGAAGTTAATTCGTTCAATGAGAACTCCAGAACTTTCTTGTCAGCAATTGCTTGTCCAACACCCTGATTAAGTACTATCTTCGTTAATCTAGGAACTTGCATTACAGATTTGTAGTTGAATTCCTTCATTAAAGCTGGAACAACTTCCTCTGTATACTGTTTTCTAAGAGATGGTGTATAACTCATTACTTAATCTCCTCCCCTGACTTTTTAGCGTATCTAACTAATTTGTTATTGTCATTCAATTTTCTACCAATACGGGATGCTTTCCCGGTAGAAGGATCCTTCACATTTAAATTTGAAATGTGAATTGGAGCCTCTTGCTTAATAATACCGCCCTGAGGGTTAGCTGCGTTAGGCTTAGTGTGTTTAGAAATCATGTTAACACCTTCAACGATCGCGCGTTGTTTGTCAACAAGAACTTCTAATACTTTACCTTCCTGGCCTCTAGATTCCCCTGCGTTTACAATTACGGTATCACCCTTTTTAATATGTAACTTTTTTCGCATTGTTCTAAGTTTACAAGATTATAATACTTCTGGTGCTAGAGAAACGATCTTCATGTTTGTTTCACGTAGTTCTCTTGCAACAGGTCCAAAAATACGGGTTCCTCTCATTTCTTCAGCTGCATTCAACAACACACACGCGTTATCGTCAAAGCGAATATAAGACCCATCATTTCTTCTAATCTCTTTTTTTACACGAACAACAACGGCTTTGGTTACTGTTCCTTTTTTCATGTCCGAACCTGGGATTGAGTTCTTAACGGTAACCACAATCTTATCGCCAATTGATGCATAGCGCTTTTTGGTTCCGCCTAACACACGGATACAAAGAACTTCTTTGGCTCCGCTGTTATCAGCTACTAATAGTCTACTTTCTGTTTGTATCATGATTACTTAGCTCTTTCAATAAGTTCAACTAATCTCCAAGTCTTATTTTTACTTAAAGGTCGGGTTTCCATGATTTTTACGGTATCACCTTCATTACAGGTGTTCTCTTCATCGTGAGCAGTATACTTTTTAGTTTTGTTCACAAACTTACCGTAAATAGGGTGTTTTTCTTTAGTGTGAACCGCAACTGTGATGGTTTTATCCATTTTGTTGCTTACCACTACCCCGATACGTTCTTTTCTAAGGTTTCTTTCCATCACTTTTTTTACTTTTCAGTTAATTGCCTCTGACGTAATTCTGTCATTAATTTTGCAATATTACGTCTGGTTACCTTGATTTGCAAAGGATTCTCCAAAGGTGAAATAGCGTGATTTAGGTTGAATCGAGTTAATGCTGATCTTTCAGCGTCCAACTTTTCTACTATTTCCTGCGTTGTTAACTCTTTAATTTCTGAATTCTTCATGCTTAAACATTTGAATTTTCAACATAATCACGTCTTACGACAAACTTTGTAGTAACAGGTAATTTTTGAGCAGCAAGACGCAAAGCCTCTTTAGCTACTTCAAAAGGTACACCTTCACACTCAAATAACATTCTTCCTGGTGTAACAGGAGCTACGAATCCTTCTGGTGAACCCTTACCTTTACCCATACGTACCTCTGCAGGCTTCTTAGTGATAGGTTTATCTGGGAAAATTCTGATCCACAGTTGACCTTGTCTTTGCATATATCGGGTTACTGCAACACGAGCAGCTTCAATTTGGCGACCGGTAATCCACTTGGTCTCAAGTGATTTAATTCCAAAAGATCCGAATGCTAATTCAGTTCCGCGTTGAGCGTTACCTTTCATTCTTCCCTTTTGTTGTCTCCTAAATTTAGTCCTTTTTGGTTGTAACATCGTACTAATACATTAAAATTTAAAGACTACTTCTTTTTTCTTCTATTAAAACCAGGCTTTCCACCTTTAGGTGCACGAGCATCGCGCAATCCTGCATTTGGAGTTAAATCTGGTTTTCCATAAATCTCACCTTTACAGATCCAAACTTTGATACCTAATAGACCGTAAGTTGTTAAAGCTTCAGCTAAACAGTAATCAATATTGGCTCTTAAAGTGTGAAGAGGAGTACGTCCTTCTTTATACATTTCAGAACGTGCCATCTCTGCTCCATTTAAACGGCCTGAGATTTGAACTTTAATTCCTTCAGCACCCATTCTCATTGTAGAAGCAATGGCCATCTTAGTTGCTCTTCGGTAGGCGATACGTCCTTCGATTTGACGAGCAATGTTATTAGCGACGATTACGGCATCCAACTCAGGACGCTTAATTTCAAAGATGTTAATTTGTACTTCCTTGTCAGTAATCTTCTTCAACTCTTCTTTTAGCTTATCTACTTCCTGACCACCTTTTCCGATAATAATACCCGGACGTGCAGTGTTGATAGTAATAGTGATAAGTTTTAGAGTTCTTTCAATTATGATTTTAGAAATACTTGCTTTTGCTAAACGAGCATTTAGATACTTACGAAGTTTTGTATCCTCAACAAGCTTCTCACCGTAGTTTTTTCCACCAAACCAGTTAGAATCCCATCCTCTGATGATTCCTAGTCGATTCCCTATTGGATTTACTTTTTGTCCCATTCTAACTATTCTTTTGTATCACTTTCGGCAGTTTTGCTACCAAGTAATATAGTTACATGATTTGATCTCTTTTTAATTCTATGTGCTCTCCCTTGAGGAGCAGGTCTTAAACGCTTAAGAATACGTGCTGAATCTACTGAAATCTCTTTCACGTAAAGTGCACTTTCCTCAAGTCTCTGCCCTTCATTTTTAGCTTGCCAGTTGGCAATAGCTGAAAGCAATAGTTTTTCTACGCGATTCGATGCTTCTTTTGGACTGAAACGAAGTACATCTAAAGCTCGGTTCACCTCCATACCTCTCACCATATCGGCAACAAGGCGCATTTTGCGGGGCGAAGTAGGAACATTCCTTAAGCTAGCAAAGGCTTTGCTTAAATTCTGCTCCTTTATTTGGTTTGCTTTTATTCTTTTTCTAGCTCCCATTTCTATGAATTCAAAATGTTAATTAAAACCAACGTCACGCTTAACGTTTTTTCTTATCCGCGTGACCTCTAAAGGTACGAGTTGGTGCAAATTCCCCTAATTTATGTCCAACCATATTCTCGGTAACATACACTGGGATGAATTTATTTCCGTTGTGAACGGCAATCGTGTGGCCTACGAAATCTGGAGAGATCATAGAACGACGTGACCAGGTTTTAATCACAGATTTTTTACCTGACTCGTTTTGCTCTAATACTCTTTTATCCAATTTGAAATCGATAAAAGGGCCTTTTTTTAATGAACGACTCATAACAACTTAGTTAATCAAATTATTTTTTCCTTCTTTCAACGATATACTTATTAGAAGCATTCTTCTTAGCACGGGTTTTGAAACCTTTAGCCAAAACACCTGTTCTAGAGCGTGGATGTCCACCTGAAGATTTACCTTCACCACCACCCATTGGGTGATCAACTGGGTTCATCACAACACCACGAACACGAGGTCTTCTACCTAACCAGCGAGTACGACCGGCTTTACCACTTCTTTCAAGAGCGTGATCGCTATTTGAAACAGTTCCGATTGTCGCTTTACAAGTAACAAGAATCATTCTAATTTCTCCCGAAGGCAATTTGATCATTGCATATTTGCCATCTCGTGAAACGAGTTGAGCATATGCACCAGCACTACGAGCCATCACAGCACCTTGAGAGGGTCTTAATTCAATATTATGAATTATTGTACCTAATGGGATATCTGATAATGGCATTGCATTTCCGATCTCTGGAGCAACTTTTTCACCAGACACAAGAGTTTGTCCAACTTCCAATCCGTTAGGAGCAATAATGTAACGTTTCTCACCATCTGCATACACAAGCAAAGCAATGCGCGCAGTACGGTTTGGATCGTACTCTATTGAAACTACGTTGGCAGGAATAGTATCCTTGTCTCTTTTGAAATCGATTACTCGATATCGTCTTTTGTGACCACCACCTATATATCTCATTGTCATTTTACCGGTGTTATTTCTACCACCAGTTTTTTTCATTGGTCTTAACAATGATTTCTCAGGTTTGTCTGTAGTTACCTGTTCAAAGGTATTTAAGATCTTATTTCTTTGACCAGGAGTTACAGGTTTTAATTTACGTACAGCCATTTTCTAATTAAATATTGCTATAAAAATCTATGTTATCTCCTTCAACTAAAGTTATAATCGCTTTCTTAAAAGAAGCAGTTCTTCCTTCAATTGCACCAGCTTTAGTAAAACGGCTTTTTTTCTTACCTTGATAGTTCATGGTATTCACGGCCGAAACTTTCACGTTGTACATTTTCTCAACTGCTTTCTTAATATCGATCTTTGTTGCTCTACGATCAACAACAAAACCTACGCGATTTAGCTTTTCGCTTAGGTCAGTCATTTTCTCAGTAACGAGGGGCTTTAATAAAATTTCCATTTTTTTAAACTTAGTTTAGTTTAAACATTTCATCGAGCCCTTTAATCGAACTCTCAACGAATAACAAAGTTGAAGCTTTCATAATGTCATAAGTTGCTAAGTCAGAAACTCGCACAACTTCAACATTCTTCAAATTACGAGACGACAAATATATGTTTTTATTCTCTTCGTTTAAAACCAAAAGTACTTTTTTATCAGCCACTTTCAGATTATTTTGAAGATCAACAAACATTTTTGTCTTTACTGCTTCAAAATTGAAATCTTCTACTACTACTAAAGCATTGTTTTGTGCCTTAACTGCTAATGCAGATTTACGAGCCAATTGCTTAAGTTTTTTGTTCAATTTAAAGCTATAGTTTCTTGGACGTGGTCCGAAACAACGTCCTCCACCACGAAACAAAGGAGACTTAACACTACCCGCACGAGCTGTACCAGTACCCTTTTGCTTTTTAATTTTAGCTGTACTACCAGAAACTTCAGCTCTTTCTTTCGATTTGTGAGTTCCCTGACGTTGGTTAGCCAAAAATTGTTTTACATCTAAGTAAATAGCGTGCTCATTTGGTTCGATGCCGAAAACTGAATCTTGCAACTCAATTTTTCTTCCTGTATCTTCTCCAGCTGTGTTTAAAATAGTTAATTCCATTACTTTTCAATAATTACGTATGAACCTTTAGACCCTGGAAGAGATCCTTTAACTAATAATAAGTTGTTCTCAGGAATTACCTTAAGAACCTGAAGGTTTTGAACCTTCACAGTGTCCCCACCAGTACGTCCGGCCATTCTCATGCCCTTAAATACTCTTGCTGGGTAAGATGCAGCACCAATAGAACCAGGTGCACGTAAACGGTTATGCTGACCGTGTGTCGCGCCACCTACTCCGCCAAAACCATGACGTTTTACAACACCCTGGAAACCTTTACCCTTTGTTACCCCGGCAACATCCACGAATGGTGTGTTTTCAAAGATATCAACAGTAATAGCATCTCCTAACTTATATTCATTCTCAAAATCTGAGAATTCAACAAGTTTTTTCTTAGGTGTAGTGTTTGCCTTTTTAAAGTGCCCATCTAGCGCCTTAGTTGTTCGCTTTTCTTTCTTTTCATCAAAAGCCAACTGAAGTGCTTCGTAACCGTCAGACTCAATAGTCTTAACTTGTGTTACAACACATGGACCTGCCTCAATGACAGTGCATGGAATACATTTTCCCTCGGCACTGTAAACGGAAGTCATTCCGATTTTTTTTCCAATTAATCCTGGCATTTCTCTTTTTGTTTTAATATAAAACTAACAATTACTGTCTATCAAACTTTGATTTCAACTTCAACTCCACTAGGCAACTCAAGTTTCATTAAAGCATCAATTGTACTTGCAGAAGAACTGTAAATATCAATTAAACGCTTAAATGAAGAAAGCTGAAATTGTTCTCTTGATTTCTTGTTCACAAAAGTTGAACGAAGAACAGTAAATATTCTTTTGTGAGTAGGAAGTGGAACTGGTCCACTTACAACTGCACCTGTAGCCTTAACTGTCTTTACAATCTTATCAGCTGACTTGTCAACTAAGTTGTGATCGTAAGATTTCAGTTTAATTCTAATTTTCTGGCTCATATTATTAAATCTATTACGATATTAATTACAATAATTCTACTTTACCCTTAGCGGCTTCTACAACCTCTTTTGCAATTCCTTTAGGCACATCTTCGAAATGTGAGAATTCCATAGAAGAGTTTGCACGACCAGAAGAAAGAGTTCTTAATACAGTTACATAACCGAATTGTTCTGCCAAAGGTACTTTAGCGTTCACAACTCGTGCACCATGTTTAGACTCCATACCTTCGATCTGACCACGACGCTTATTCAAGTCTCCGATGATATCACCCATATATTCTTCAGGAGTAACAACTTCAACTTTCATAATAGGCTCAAGAAGGATTGGTCCTGCCTTAGCACATGCTTCTCTGAAACCTTGCTTAGCAGCCAATTCAAATGATAATTGATCCGAGTCAACTGGGTGGAAAGATCCATCAAACAATACAACTTTCAATGAATCAACAGTATAACCTGCCAATACACCATTAGCCATTGCATCCTGGAAACCTTTCTGTACAGATGGAACAAATTCTTTAGGAATGTTACCACCTTTAATTTGGTCAACAAACTGTAATCCTTCTCCTTCGAAATCTGCATCAACTGGAGATAAACGGAATTGGATATCAGCAAATTTACCACGTCCACCAGACTGCTTCTTGAATACCTGACGGTGCTCAACCTCGCGAGTAATAGCTTCCTTATATGCAACCTGAGGTGCACCTTGGTTACAATCAACCTTGAATTCACGCTTCAAACGGTCAATAATAATATCAAGGTGAAGTTCACCCATACCAGAGATTACTGTCTGTCCTGAATCTTCATCAGTTCTAACCTGGAAGGTTGGATCCTCTTCAGCCAATTTAGCTAAAGCCATACCCATCTTATCCACATCTTTCTGAGTCAAAGGCTCAACAGCAATACCAATTACTGGTTCTGGGAAATCCATAGATTCCAATTCGATTGGTGTTTCTTTTTGACAAAGAGTATCACCTGTACGAATATCTTTAAAACCTACACAAGCACAAATATCACCTGCCTCAACACGGTCGATAGCATTTTGCTTGTTTGAATGCATTTGGTATAAACGAGAAATACGCTCTTTGTTACCAGTTCTTACATTATAAACGTATGAACCCGCATCAATAGAACCTGAATATACACGTGTAAATGCCAAACGACCTACAAATGGGTCAGTAGCAATTTTAAATGCAAGAGCTGCTAAAGGCTCATCAACAGATGGTTGTCTTGTAGCAACCTCATCTGTTCCTGGTATAGTACCTTCAATAGCATCAATATCTAATGGATGTGGCAAATAAGCAACCATAGCATCCAATAATCTTTGAACACCTTTGTTCTTAAATGCAGAACCACATAACATTGGAACAATTTCCATGCTAATGGTAGCTTTACGGATAACCGCATACATCTCATCTTCAGTAATAGAATCCGGATCTTCGAAGAAACGCTCCATCAACTCTTCATCCTGCTCAGCTACTGCCTCAACAAGATTAGTTCTCCACTCGTTAGCTTCTTCTACTAAATCAGCCGGAATTTCTTCCATTCTATAGTTTGTTCCATTCTCATCTTCGAACCAGATACAAGCTTGCATTGTAATCAAATCAACTACACCACAAAACTTTTCTTCAGTTCCAATTGGAATTTGAATAGGCACAGGATTAGCACCAAGCTTTTCCTTAACCTCACGTACAGCTTTGAAAAAGTCAGCACCAGAACGGTCCATCTTATTTACAAAACCCATACGAGGAACTTTATATTTATTTGCTTGTCTCCAAACTGTTTCAGACTGAGCCTCAACACCACCTACAGCACAAAAACATGCTACAGCACCATCAAGTACACGTAAAGAACGCTCTACCTCTACAGTAAAGTCAACGTGACCCGGGGTATCAATAATATTGATTTGATATTTCTCATCATTGTAGCTCCAATAACAAGTTGTAGCAGCAGAAGTAATGGTAATACCACGCTCTTGCTCTTGCTCCATCCAGTCCATGGTAGCTGCTCCATCGTGCACCTCACCAATTTTGTGAGAAACACCGGTATAATACAAGATACGTTCTGTAGTTGTAGTTTTACCAGCATCGATGTGAGCCATGATACCAACATTTCTGGTATATTTTAAATCTCTTTTTGCCATGATCTTATAACTTGCGATGATTAAAATCTAAAATGCGCAAAAGCACGGTTAGCCTCAGCCATTCTATGCGTATCTTCTTTTTTCTTATAAGCTCCACCTTCTTCGTTGAATCCAGCTACAATTTCAGCTGCCAACTTGTCGGCCATAGACTTACCTGATCTCTTACGAGCAAAAAGAATCATGTTCTTAATAGAGATAGAAACTTTTCTTTCTGGACGAATTTCCATAGGAACTTGGAAAGTAGCACCACCAACACGACGAGACTTAACCTCTACTGCAGGTGTAATATTCTCCAAAGATTTTTTCCAAACCTCGATTGGAGACTTTCCAGTTTTTTCAGTTTTTTCCTTAACGATATCTAACGCAGCATAAAAAATCTTAAATGATAGATTTTTCTTTCCGTCAACCATTAAGTCATTTACAAATCGTGTTACCAACACATCATTAAATTTTGGATCTGGTAACAAGATTCTCTTTTTTGGTCTTGATTTTCTCATTCTTTTCTTAGTTTACGAGTTATCCGTTGTAGCTGCCTTTTTCAGTCTTCAAAAATCTCACGATCATTTACTCAACTTAATAGAGAACAACACATAAACATTAACCCACAGTTTTAAAAACTAGAATTAATTACTTTTTAGCTTTTGGTCTCTTAGTACCATACTTAGAACGACGCTGCATACGACCTTCTACCCCTGAAGCATCCAGTGCACCACGAACAAGGTGATATCTTACCCCTGGAAGGTCTTTTACACGACCACCACGAATCAATACGATCGAGTGCTCTTGCAAGTTATGTCCTTCTCCTGGAATGTAAGCATTCACTTCTTTTCCGTTTGTCAATCTAACACGTGCTACTTTACGCATAGCCGAGTTAGGCTTCTTAGGTGTAGTAGTGTAAACACGTACACAAACTCCTCTTCTCTGAGGACAAGAATCCAAGGCAGGAGCCTTACTTTTCTCTACAAGTTTGGTGCGTCCTTTTCTAACTAACTGTTGAATTGTAGGCATATTAACAATTACTTTGTGATTAAATATATTTTAACAAATTGGTTGCAAAGGTATTAATTATTTTCAAATAACAATAGGCGACCCTAGTTATTTTCACAAAAAACCCTTTAAATCAGCGTACAAAGTTAGCTAAATGTTTTTATAGATTTTTAATCTTTATCAACTGAAATGAAACTTAGGTCAATTCTTAATTAAAAACTCCCCCTTTTTAAAATTCCAAGAAAAATTAAAAATCAGAAACCAAACCTGGTGCTCTCCATAAATATTTCAACTACCCCATAAATTCAATCAACACAATTAGGTATACAAATTTTGATTCCCAATAATCTATAAAACACCCTTATTCCTCTTGTTAAGATCAATAAAGCCAACTTCCAAACAACAACAATACCATCTAAAATCCTGAGTCTAATTTTTGAATAATTCAAAGAATCAACACGTTTCATGAATCACCGCCAGAAGACTCTCCACAAAAAAACAAAATACACACACAAATCAATCCACAACAACTATCTAGTAACCAGACATTTAATTTCAATAGACAAAAAAAAACAGCAAAACCGGGTTACTTTTTAACAAAAAAGAGAATTAAGAGTTAAGCTAACACTACAGGTTTCATTTAAGAAACAGAACAAACAAATACAGGAAACAACTACCCCTTAAGTTTTTCCAAAATTGAATACAAAAGAAAGTACTCAGAATTGGCAACCATCTAAATTGTTTTTATTTGATAGCATCATATATAAAATAAGACAGCTTTCCATTTCTTTTGAGACAATCTAACCATTAAGTAAATCAGCTAACATTATCGTGATTGTATTAATCAGATACTGTTATGGTATGCATTAATCTCAAAACTTTCATACAACCACTTTATAATTTGCAATTATTAGATACCTGAGTGAATCAGATTGAATCCTCGCGCAAAAATTGTTCACCCTTTAAAAGAAAGACACATTTACAAAACCTCACCTGCCTGTCAGGCATTAATACAATAAGGCTTAAAAGTAAATAGAAAATAACACAGCATGTTTTATCAAATAAACTCAACCATAAACATTTACTAATATGGACTATGTTACCTATTCAGAGAAACTTCAATACATCAAGAGTCTTGCAAAGAGAGGAGCCACAGGATCCTGTAAGGAATTAGCAGAAAAATTGAATGTTTCAGAAAGTACTGTTAAAAGAATGATTCGATGTCTTAGAATACTTGGCGTTAATATTAAGTTTTGTAATTACAGACGATCGTATAAAATTATTTCCGAAGATTGATTTTGACGAAGGGTCATTTTTTGACCTTGTACTAACATATATTTGCCACGGAGATGCTTTACTTGCAAGTTAATCTATTCTCAAAATCAATTATTATTAACTTCAAAACCTTTTGTTATGAAAATTACAAAACTATCAAAGAAATCAATGGGTACAAATATGCTTGCTGCTGCAGGCTGCTGCTGTAGTTGTTGTTGTAGCTGTTGCGTAAGTGTTACTACATCATAGTAATACTCTTCAGCTTTATTTCTCAGGAACAATCTTGTTCCTGAGAAATTTCACCCTACCAATTAATTCAATTCTATAAAAAGACCTTAGGCTTTTGTATAAGTGATTTTACCATCACAACTATTAATAACAAACCAGCCTTGACCCAATATAAAATTCATGATAGATAAGTTTGATGTTTTTAAAGATGAAGCAAACAATTGCTTTCAGTTAAGAACAAAATCCAATGCTTATGCCTTGGAATTTGATGATATAGAGAAAGAGGCAATTTTCTTAAAAATAGTTGAATCCATTCAGGGAAAACCCTCCATCAGCCTAAAACAAATAAGGGGATTATTTGAAAAAAATACTGATCCTAAAGTTACAGAAGTCCTAAATACCTTAAATGACTATGGTTTTTTACCTATACCAACTTCAATGGAACTTGTTGAAAAAAACAATAATGAACAAACAACCGATAGTAATTATAATACCCTTGAAAAAATTGATATTGGAATAATCGGTGAAGGACCACTGTTTGAAATGTTATCAAAACGTGCCTCCTCAATCCACTTCAGTAAAATAGTAAAGAAGAATTATAGCGAATTAAAAAATGCTGAAGATATTGAGAAGCTGATTCATAGTGTAGATTTCATAATTGTTGACGCCAATCAGTGGAGCCCCTTCCATTTAGAACTGATAAACAAAATTGCTCTTAAGAATGAAAAACCCTGGTTGTACGTTGGTGGATTAGAAGAAATATCTTTAAAAATAGGCCCTCTTTTTTATGGCAAAGAAACAGGCTGTTACAATTGCCTCATTAGCCGTCTGAAGAGCAATCACGAATATCCTGAAATGCTAACTGCCTACGAAGCTTACTTACATGAACGTAAGATTGCATCAAAACCCGATTTATTTCCAAGCCTTGAAATATTATATGGTCTGGTTAGTGATCTCGTTCTGCTGGAAGTTGCAAAATTTTATGAATCGTGGAGTTTACCCCTGACTTGGCGTACTGTTTTATCATTTGATATTATGAATTATCAGATGACTCAACACAGTCTTTTGAAGAAACCTTTCTGTGAAATTTGTAAGCCTGAATTGGAATACAATCCTTCTCCCTGGCTTGAAGCCATCACCTTAAAATAGAAACCTTATGTCTGAAAGCACTTTAGTGAATGGCTTAAAAACCATATCAAACGAACTGGGTATCTTATACCATATTGTTAAAATGCCCCGTTTAAATGGTGATCCTAAAATGATAAGCTATGGTATCTGGCCTGCTGACACCAAATATCTTGGAGGAGAAAAATTTGGAGGACGAAGCAGCGGCTGCGGCTATGTTTGGGACGATGCCATACTAGGAACCATTGGCGAAACGGTTGAGCGATATGCTCCTGCCTTTCATAATATTGAAGAAGGCATAAAATCCACTTACCGTGATTTGAATAAAAAAGCGATTCACCCGGATGAGTATGCTCTGTTTCATGAAAAACAATACGAAGACCCAAGATTAAACGTCCAGCCATTTACCGAAGATATCCCTTTAACCTGGTTTCCCATGAGAGATTTAACCAATGGATATACATCTTACGTTCCCGGTCAATTTATTTATATGCCTTTCACCCGTGATGAAAATTGGGTGTCAATAAATACGTCTACCGGTCTGGCAGCACATTCCAACTATTACAAGGCTATACTAAATGGTCTGTATGAGGTTATCGAACGCGATAGTTTTGTGATTACCTGGATGCAGAAATTAATCCCACAAAAGATTAAAATCACACGTGAAATCCAGGATTACCTGGATGCCTATTATCCCCCGCATTTCGAATGGCATTTTTTTGATGTAACCTACGATATAAAAGTACCGACCATTTTGGGGTTTTGTATTGGAGAAACTGAATATGGCAAATTTATAGCATTCGGCTCTTCAACACGTATCAGCTATGGCGAATCTCTAAAAAAAGTCATTCAGGAAATCGGACAAACCATCCCCTATTTTAGATTCCTTTTGGGAGAAAGAAAAGATTGGAACCCGGATGATGACTATTCAAAACTCATGGATTTCGAAGAGCATTCTATTTTCTATGTAAAGCGACAGGATTTGTGGCATATTTTCGACAAATGGAAAGACACAGAACCAAGCAAAGTAATTGACCTTCATGAACCACAAGTCCTTTCTGACAAGGAAACAATCAGACATATCGTTGGTTTACTCAAGGAAAAGAATTACAACGTTCTGTTCAAAGATCTCACAACCCCGGATATCAGACAAATCGGGTTTTATAGTATCAAGGTTTTTGTACCTCAGCTGATTCCATTATCAGGAGCCTATCCTTTATATTACAATGGAGGGAAACGACTGTATTCTGTACCCGAGAAAATGGGTTTCACAGTACATGATTACGATAATTTAAATAAATATCCACACCCTTTCCCTTAAGGAAATAGAACCTGAAAATAAAATTCATATCTCACTATTAAAGAAACCACGCGTGAAATTAACCAACATAAAAGATAAGTATGACGATAAGGATGGGACACTCTATGGTAAAAAAAACATAGATGAGTCCTTAGCCTTACTCTTCCATGAAAATTCGAAATTCACCACACATTCCATGCGAAAGCAAGGTGAGCGCATAGGAGCTTTTAGCAACCCCTACGTGGCAGAACGAAGCAGTCAACCTTTTAAAACATATCCAGGTACTGAACAAATCGATCTGTCGGTTTATGAACAAGTCCCACACAATGCCGAACTTTTTGAGACAATAAAAAGACGCAGAAGTATAAGAGATTATAAAGAAGATTCAACAATCTCTTTAAATGAGCTCTATGTTCTTCTTCAATACTCATATGGCGTAAATGTCCGACAAAAGATGGATAGCTTTGGAGTCGATGGACATATTGGTCTTCGTAATGTTCCTTCAGGAGGAGGCCTATTTCCTCTGGAACTTTATGTTGTTATTTTCAAAGCCCATATTCCCTCTGGTCTTTACCATTTCAGATCCGACTCCATGTGTCTCGAAAAAATAAAAGAAGGGGAATTCATGAATGAGTTAATCCAAATCATTCAGGCTGAGCCTTACGTAAATATGAGAAGTTCTTCAGCCTTATTTATCACGACAGGCATTCTTGAAAGACAAATGATTAAATACGGAGATCGTGCTTATCGTTTCATGATGCAGGAATCCGGTTTTGTAGGTATGATGATGAGCCTTTTAGCTGAATCACTCAACTTGGGAAGCTGCATGCTGGGAGGATACAATGACGATAAAGTAAATGAATTTCTGGAAATTGATGGTGTTTTTGAAACCGTTAACAACCTTCTTGTTGTGGGAGGCAAAAAAGACTAAACATTTAAAATACAACAACCATCACCCAGACTAGTTTGCAATAATTTTTGACTGACTAGAAAAAGCTAATCCCAACAACTTACAATTCTATGAACAAAATCCTTGTAACGAACATCTCCTATACTGTTAAGGGTAAACAAATTCTCAAAGATTTAAGTTTTGAGGTAAAACAGAATGAGGTATTTGCTCTAATAGGCAAAAATGGAAGTGGAAAATCGAGCTTGATAGATATCATCCTTCAGGATTTAAAACCTGACTGTGGGGAAGTAAAACTGTTCGAAAAAGAAAAATTCAACTATAAAAACGTGGGCATTTTATACGATCATTTACCACTTATTTCTTTGCTCCGGGTTGAAGAAATTATCAAATATTACTGCACCGTTCACAAACTTAAGTACGCTGCAATAGTTCAACATTTTTTTGAAGATTTTGAGATCAGCCCCATAGAAAAATCATACATCAGAACCCTCTCTTTAGGCGAAAAGAAAAGAGTATCAATATTATTGGCTGTTATGCACAATCCGGACTTACTTATTCTGGACGAGCCTTTTGCCAATGTCGATCCGACCATCACAAACCGAATCTGGAACGTTTTAAAGAGAGACGGACGAACCATTTTTTTCACAACTCATAATTGGGCTGATGCCGAAAAGCGTGCTGACAAGGTAGCATTTCTCGGAAATGGGCAACTCATTGCAGAACCCCTCAGACCTGCAGAAGCTATCAAAAATTTACCCGCACAAAAAAAGTTAATTTTTACCTCGACACAGGAAATAGAGCAGCTTTTAACTAAAGAGGCATACTACAAACACGATGGAAATATTGTTTGTTTTTCACAACCGGGCTCTTCTCTAATCGGCGTTATCGCCCAGCATACAAGCAATTTCTCCATTCAGGATGTAGATTTAACCGATGTTTATTTGTTCCATTTAAAAGCAGAATCACATGTTTAAAATTTTATGTCATTCAATCTATTTTCACTTGATTAATTATCTGCGTATTAAGCAAGCCGTATTCTTCTCTCTGGCCTTTCCCATCTTCCTTTTTATCGTGTTTGGAAATATCTGGGGACTCAATCAGCAAGAATATGTAGCCTCACTTTTCACCGGTGTTTTGGGAATGACAATAGCCAGCGATGGTCTGTTTGCTATAGGACCTGTCATTAGAGAATATTATGCCTCGGGATTGATAAAATACCTGAGAAAATTACCCATGAATATTTTAAGCTATTTCATAGGATTAATAATAAGCCGAGTTATTTCTTTACTCGTAGTCTTGGGATTACTCACAGTTGTTTCAAAACTGATGTTCAATTTCACCCCACCATCTGAACAAATCATAAACCTTATAGCAGGTATTGTTATTGGCTTATTCCTTTTTGCTTTTTTAGGGCTGACCATATCCTTTTCAGGGATCAAATACGGATCTGAAAAAGGGCTAATCAACTTCGTCTTTTTTGGTGTTTTATTCACAAGTAATTGCTTCTACCCCGTTGGTCAATTCAACCGTATCGTCGGAGCCATTGGTGATGCTCTTCCACTTAATCCAATCCTACACGTCCTAAGAGGTGAAGCAAGTGGGTTCATTATCGTATTATGGCTTATTACCCCTATTGTTTTGTTCTCAGTATTATTCCGTCGAATCAAATTTGTTAGATGATGATTATACTACACAGTCTACTCTTTTTTCTATTATTCATGCTAATTCATGAAGGAGGACATATTATTGCAGCCAAAATGATGGCTATCCCAATACAAAAAGTAGGAGCCAGCTTAAAACCCTACCCTCACTTTTATGTATCAGTCACCTGGCCTCGTTCCATAATACAGAAATACACCTATCTGTTTGCAGGAATGGCAATCTCCTGGCTCATTTTTTCAATTGTACAGATCAATGATTACTGGGGTATCAAAAGTCTCTATTATGGTTTGATCATTCAACTAATTGTAGAAATGAATCCATTTCATTCAGATATCATTATCGCGATTGTAACCAACCGTAAAGGTTTCAAAAAAGCAGGTTTAAACAACTTTGAATCCGTATACAAAAAAGAACTGGCTGCCTATCATTTCAGTGCACTTTGGTATCTGCACTTTAGTCTGTGGATGTTTGTTATCGTATTACTTCTTAAAATGACCTAAAAAAACAAAACTATGAAACACCTTATATTTATTTTATGTATCACCTGTCTTAACCTATCTAACCCCTGCAAAGCACTTATTAACACAAACAGTCAACTGACTACTGTACAGAAAAGTGAAACTGATTCTACAAACTTATTAAATGGGATTCAAGGTAAAGTTGATCAAGCCTTTTTGCTTGCTTTAAAAACAAAACAAGCAGCCCCCTTGCTCCATTTGGACCAAAAACTGAATAAAATTGGTGGTAAAAATTCAAACCCAATCATCACGTATTGGCAATCCTACCTAAGTTATTACTTATCAATCTGTCACCTTCAACTGAAGGATAAAAAAAACGCTGAAGAATCCATCAATAAGGCTATTGAACTCATCGAAAATATGGAAAATAAGAATGCTGAAGATTACGCCCTTTTAGCCTATGAGCAAAGTTTTTCCTGCCAGTTTAAACCTGGTATTATTATTCCCTTTGTATCAAAAAAACTAAAAAGAAATTGCGAAACTGCCCTACAAATCGATTCGCTGAATATGCGAGCCTACTTTGTTTTAGGTAGCAACGACTTTTATACCCCCGAGATGTTTGGTGGTGGAAAATCTGCCGAAAAGATGCTGCTCAAAGCCATAGATATGCCCGAACAAAAAATAGCAAATCCCTTTCTGCCTTCATGGGGAAAAATGAATGCTTATGAATTATTAATTCGCTGGTATATCCGAAAGGAAAAATGGAATCTGGCACACAAATACTATCAGGAGGGACTAAAAAAATACCCAACCAGTTTTCTTATTCAAGAGCTTGCTTCAAAAATAAAAGAATAGATAATGAGACTAACCTGGCTTCTTGTTTTCTTATTTACTTGCTTAAGTCTTTGGGGACAAAAACAGCTTACTGGAATAGTGGTCGATCAAAACCATAAGCCTGTCTTTGCAGCCAATGTCTATTGGGAACAACATCCCCAACTGGGGGTTGTTACCGATTTTGACGGCAAATTTAGCATCACCTTGCCTACGCAACAAAATCCAGAACAACTTCTGATCTCTTTTATTGGTTTTAAAACCCAAGTTATCCTCTGGGATGAGATCAAACAGCAAGAGAAAATAGTTATTCAATTAAAAGAAGAAAATCGGCAACTCAAAACCATTAACGTCACAGCCAAAGATCCAATTTCTCAAAAGTTTTCTGTAATCAGGATGGAAAAACTGGATGTGTACCTTAGCCCTGTAGCCAGCGGGGATCCTCTAAAAGCCATTACATTTTTGCCCTCATCAACAAACACCGATGAAATGGCTAACCCTGCCTTAAGGGGAAGTAATTCGGATAAAAGTCGGGTCATTTTAAATGGTGTTCCCGTTTTAAAACCTGTACGAAACAGTCAGATCAACGGGATGGGGAATTTTAGTTTATTTAATACTGAAATTATACACAAACAATACGTATATGCCAGTAATCCACCACTAAGCTATGGCAATACCAGTGCTGGATTGGTTGAAATAGAAACGGTTCGAAAACTTGATCAAAATTTATCTCAAATAGCTACATCAATGGCAAGTCTGGGTTTTTTTATATCAAAAAAACTAAAGAAAAAATCTCTTATTCAACTTTATGGCAATTGGCAATTCGACGATGCTTTTCTGAAGCTAAACAAAAATAGTTTAGATCTATTGAAAAACTTTAAAAGTAAGGATGCGGGTGTGAATCTGAGACTCAAACTAAACAATAAATTATGCCTAAATTCATTCAATTACCTTATTGATGAACATTACGATGTTTTGGATTACATGTATGGCTATCAGGGTAAATCTATAGCAAATAATCTTCGATTAATCTCCATAACCAATTTACATTACACAACAAAAAAAGGCCTCTTTAGTTTCAATTTGGGATTGGATGCAGCAAAAAACAAGTATCAGTTTGCAAATCTATTTTCAAGAGGACTAAACAAAAGCATTTATATTTCTGCCAATTATAAATGGACAACAAAAAATAGACATAAATTTCAAATTGGCTTCAGTGAAGAATACAAATACGATAGGTTCCATGACAGCATTCCGCTTAACTATTATAATGTAAAACCCGAAGCACCCAACTATTATCAAAAAACAAAGCTAAACAATCACAATACCGAATGTTATATGTATTGGAATTACGAACTGGTATCGAATTTCAATTTAAGTACAGCTGCACGAATCAACCTTCCTACCAACAAACAAAGTTTCTATTGGAGCGGACAAATTTCCATGCGGTACAGTCTAAATAAAAGTCAATCCTTTTTGCTTAGTGGTGGGCAATACCACAATTACAATACCCCCAATTACTATCAGCGAGATTATGCCCTGAACCAAAGCTATCAAATAGCTCTCGATTACGACTATAAGCTCGAACGCAGCAATTACCATTTGGCCCTCTACTGGAAAAAGGAACATGGGGATTGGACAGATGCCAACTACTCCAATTTCAAAGATATCAAGATAGTTGGTCTGGAACTTAGCATGAATCATTACTTTGGACCTTACCTGAATTTCTCATTATCAAACACCCTGCTAAAACAAGATATTCAGAATGCAAACCAATGGTATCCTGGCAATCAGAGTCTTGATTATTTTACAAAAATGTCTCTGAATTTTAACCACCCAAAAATAATAAATTTAAGTGCCACCTGGATTGCCCGACCAGGTCTACGCTACACCCCTGTAAAAGAAGCCTTGTATAACACAACTATAGATGCATGGCAACCTGTGCTCAGCGAAAATATTAATAGTGACCGCTATGCAAACTACAATAATTTGAGTGTCAATGCAAGCCGAATCATTCAAATAGGAAAAGTTTCAATCATAGCTTTTGCATCAGTCACAAACCTACTCAATAAGAAGAACCAGAATACCAAACAATACAACATGGATTATTCATCTTCAAAATTTAATTACTTCGAAAAACGGATCTACTATTTTGGCCTGATATGGCAACTTAAAGACAAATAAGTCAGAATCCAATTCCCCACTTAATAAAACCATTTGCCATTATTAAAAAAAAACAATTATGAAAAAACTAAATTTCTTGTTACTCTTAGGCTTTGTCATATTTATATGCTCGTGCTCAAAAGAGGAAATAAACGATGTTAAAACAGATCAACAGAAAGAAACACCTTTAAGTAAATCTGAAATAGATAATGAAATCAGCCGTATACTTAAAGAAAAAGGAAGCTTTAATTGGTCAGAAGTAAGTGATCGCATGTTGTGGAGTGCGGTATTAAACAGCGATAGCTTAATTAGCATCGGTTATGGTCATAAAGCTTTTAATATCAATGCAGAAAATAAACCGCATCTGTCAAAAGCTGATCTCTTAACAGAGATATCAAACTCGGCAGAATACACACGAAGACTAAAAAAAGGACAAAGAACCCTTATCCATGATGATGAAACCCTCAATGTAATAGATGTAAAAATATCAAGTTTGGAAATGATAACCAGCCTAAGAAATAAACCCGATGTGAGGTATATTGAACCTGCCGGTTATCGTTACTTCCCCGGAAATAAGGTAAAAAGTTCCAGTGGTTGCGGGCAAACAGGTGAAACCATTAATCCCGAAGACTACCAGCATATCGCTCCCAATTGTTATGTGTCATGGGCCTATAATATCAACAATATTCCGGCGGCATGGGAAACCAGTACCGGTAAAGGGGTAACTGTTGCCGTTATCGACACAGGCGTTTCAGAGAACCAACCCTTGTTGGGCAGCAGTTTCAACAATGGCTATTCATCGGGCAGAACCATTGAAAAATTCGGAACCTATATTGACTCCTGGAATATCTGGTCAGACAATTACGATGGTGTAAATGATAAATGCAGTCATGGCACATCCATGTCAGCCAATATTGCCAGTCCAAGAAACGATCAGGGCATGCCAGTGGGTGTAGCCTATAATTGCAACCTGATTGTCTACCGGGCAACCTCCGATGTTTTCCTCGATGATTACCACGAACAAGCTGGAGTAGCCGAAGCACTGATAGCCCTGGCCAACCGCCCCGATGTTAAAATCATTTCAATGTCTATAGGGCACTATTTCACAATTGGTAAAATTGAAGATGCGATTAAATATGCATACTCAAAAGACAAATTGATATTTGCAGCGGCAGGAACTTCTCTGGAGTTTACCACATGGGCCGGGGTCATTTTTCCTGCAAATATGAGTGAAACGGTTGCTATAACTGGCGTGACTGATGCTTCAAACTATCAGCATGGTGCTTTCAACCATTATGGGACAGAAGTCGATTTTACTGTCATCATGGAACGATATGATGACAAAACAAGAACATCACCAACAACAGGTTTCAACGAAGGCGAAATTCAATATATTGGAGGTTCCTCAATTGCAACATCTATGACAGCTGGCATTGCGGCTCTGGTATGGGAGAAATATCCCAACTATACAAGAGCACAAATCCTTCAAAAACTTAAGCACGCTGCCGAACTTTATCCCAATCGAGATGCCAACTATGGCTACGGTAATATTGATGCTTACAAAGCTGTTAATTAAATCGATTTCATTTTAAAATTACGATTAAAACCATCGTATCTAAAAAAGGGCAAAAATCAAAATTATTGATTTTTGCCCTTTTGGGTTTGACTCAAGAAACCTCATGATATTTTAAGAATCATTAAAATAAATCTACTTTTAAACATTTATCCTGAATTCATAAAAAATCAAATCAATACTATGATACAAAACAAAGATTACATCCTTAAGCTAATTGAAGCAGCTGGAAAAGCAATTACCAAGATGATTGGATTTAAAGAGAAAGGTGAGTATACCCAGGCTTTGGACTCACTGAATGAATGTTATACAGAACACTTTGACTCAATACATATCGAAACTGAAAGCAATGCTATCAAGCTTGATTTATATGGCAATCTTCTTAAGGAGGAAGCTGAAATAAACCTAAAATTAGGTCATCATGATAAGGCACGAAACCTATTCCAAAAAGCATTAGAAACTCTAACCAAAGCTGAGACTCAGAGTAAAACCTTCGACCTAAAAAGAAACGTCCTAATTCAAGAAATACGATTAGCCCTCAAAAATAACTTAGAATAAAAACAAATTAGGAGCCCTATTTTGATTAGAATCATTAGTCACAAGACGGAACAAAGATTTGTTCACCCAACAATCGAAAGACAAACTAAACATCTCATCATCAGCTATTGGAATTAAAAGAAATGTTCGCTAAATTGGTAGACCCATAAGTTCAGAAAGGCAAATTAACCCTAGTTTGCTGATCGAAATATTTTTTAACCCAATAAAAATTTCGAGTATGAAAGTTTATCAATCTAATGAAATTAAAAACATCGCTCTCATTGGCAATGCCGGCTCGGGCAAGACGACCCTTGCCGAAGCAATGTTATTCGAAGGCGGTGTTATTAGTAGACGCGGAAACGTGGATGACAATAACACCGTTTCTGATTATAATCCCGTAGAGCATGAACACGGAAGCTCCGTTTTTTCTACGATTTTATACGCAGAATGGTTAGGAAAAAAAATCAATTTCATCGATACACCAGGCGCTGACGATTTTTCAGGTGGTGTTATATCGGCTTTGAATGTTGTTGACACAGGCTTGATGCTGATAAATGCTCAACATGGTGTTGAAGTCGGCACAGAGATTCTTGGGCGAAGAGCTAGCAAGCTGAATACCCCTTTGATTTTTGTTGTGAATCAATTGGACCACGAAAAAGCCAATTTCGACCAGTGTATCGAATCAGCAAAACTTAGTTTTGGAAACAAGGTTGCTATTGTTCAGTATCCGGTTACATCCGGGCTTGAATTCGATGCTGTAGTTGATGTATTGAAAATGAAAATGTATCAGTGGGGACCCGATGGTGGAAAACCTGAAATCCTGGACATTCCTGATTCGGAGATTGATAAAGCCAATGAACTACACAACGAATTGGTTGAAGCTGCTGCAGAAAATGACGAAGCCTTAATGGAACTCTATTTCGATAAGGGCAGTTTGTCTGAGGACGAGATGAGAGAAGGTATGAAAAAAGGAATGATTGCCTGCGATCTTTATCCTGTTTTCTGTGTATCTGCTAAAAAGGATATGGGCGTTAGACGTCTTATGGAATTCATTGGCAATATTGTGCCATATGTAACAGAGATGCCTGCTATACCAACCGTAAGCGGACGTGAAGCAAAATGCGATTCCAATGCTCCAACATCTTTATTTGTATTTAAAACGTCTATCGAACCTCATATTGGTGAGGTCAACTATTTTAAAGTTATTTCCGGAAAAATTAAAGAGGGAGATGATTTAACCAATGTTAATAACGGAACAAAAGAGCGTCTTTCACAATTATATGTAGTAGCTGGTCGTAATCGCGAAAAAGTAACTGAACTGGTTGCCGGTGATATTGGTGCTACAGTAAAACTAAAGAATACAAAAAACAACCATACCTTAAATTCTAAGGATTGTGATTTTATATATAAGGATATCGAATTCCCTGAACCCAAATACCGAACAGCTGTCAATGCATTGGATGAGTCTGACGATGAGCGTTTGGGTGAATTGCTTCATCGCATGCACGAAGAAGATCCAACCATATTGATTGAATACTCGAAAGAACTAAAACAAATCATACTTCATGGTCAGGGTGAATTCCATTTGAACACATTAAAATGGAGACTGAAGCACAACGATAAAATGGAAATCGAATTTAAATCGCCGAAAATTCCATATCGCGAAACCATAACCAAACAAGCTGCAGCTGATTATCGTCATAAAAAACAATCAGGAGGCTCAGGTCAGTTTGGTGAGGTGCATATGATTATCGAACCCTACTACGAGGGTATGCCTGACCCAACTTCGTTTAAAGTTGATGGAAAAGAATTTAAGGTAAATTTAAGAGGAACAGAAACCGTAGATCTTCCTTGGGGCGGTAAGCTGGTTTTCTGTAACTGTATTGTTGGCGGAGTAATCGACACGCGTTTCCTTCCTGCTATTATGAAAGGAATTATGGAGAAGATGGATGAAGGTCCGTTGACAGGCTCCTATGCCCGCGATATTCGGGTATCAGTTTACGATGGTAAAATGCACGCAGTAGATTCGAATGAAATTTCGTTCCGACTTGCAGGACGCCATGCCTTTAGTCAAGCTTTTAAAAATGCAGCTCCTAAAATTCTTGAACCCATTTACGATATTTCTATTTTGGTTCCTGAAGATAGAATGGGGGATGTTATGAGTGACTTACAAACTCGCCGAGCTATGATTATGGGAATGGAAGCTGAAAAAGGATTCCAAAAAATCTTAGCTAAGGTCCCTCTTAAGGAAATGGATCGTTATTCGACTTCACTAAGTTCTTTAACGGGTGGACGAGCACAGTTTACAATGAAATTTTCTTCATACGAAAAAGTGCCTAATGATATTCAGCAAGAATTATTAGCTGCATATGAAGAAGAAATGGCAGAAGCCTAATCACAAAATTTAATCATTGAAAAAGCCGATAGACTCATTTGAATCTATCGGCTTTCTTAATATTTCCCATTATTATTTATCGTGTAAAAGCATCACTGCTCCTCTTTCGGTATAATGCTTTCCTGTTTCTTCTCTACCTTCAGCTTCTATCACATAAAAGTAGGTGCCTGGTGTAGCCAACTTACCATTTATTTTGCCATTCCATCCCTTCACACTATACCAAAATTCAGAACCTGAACCTATAATATCAACATCATAACCTGCATTGGCATATTTCACATCAGATTCCTGAAACTCATAAACCAATCGCCCCCATCTATTAAATATCTTTGCTGAATACGATTTTACAGAATACAATTTCAAACGAAACACATCATTAGCCCCATCACCGTTTGGCGTAAATACATTAGGAACTTCAAATAGTGAGCTCTCCACAAGAATATCGCTCGACACAAACTCTTCAACACAATTCATCGCATCATCATTATTTCTTGCAATCAACTTCACAAAATATTTTCCCGGATGAAGATAGGTATAGGTTTCATTTATATCCGTTTTGATATCTGTTAACAAACTATCCTGAGCAGGTACTGGTCCATCAATCCGACTTGTGTCCTGATAAAAGTACCACTCATACTCTGCCCTATCATTTAAATTTTCAATTTCGAAATTCACATTTAAAGGGGCTTCGCCTGAAGCAGGATTAAAATTAAACCTAGGATCCACCTTATAGGTTTTTGATAAAATAGCATCCGAAGTATATTCAAATCCGCATTCATCAATCACGGTCATTGTAAAACTTTCTTCACCCTTAAAAGCGCTTTCATAAACAAAACTTTTATTGGTTCCATCGTAATCAACAAAAGCAGGCCCTTGAATTTCAAGTCCATTGTGTTGAAATGAAAAAATCAATGTCCTTGAAAGCTCTAGTGGGTTTGAAGATGGAAAATCGTAATAATAATCTTTTGCAGCAACATAAGATGATAAAAAGTAAAGACCACTACAATCCATATCGGTTTTTGTAAAAACTGGTTGATTCGTACCTTTCAAATGATTAATTACCCATGCCTGATACTCTCTTACAATTGCTCCTTTTTCTATCTTCACATGATACAAACCATCTCCCAAATCACTTACAATTGACTCGGAAAGACCATTATCAACCTGAAATGCAGCCTCGAATGATGTCGTTGCACTATTCCATTTTGTCCAGGTAAAGTCCCAACCTGAAATTCCATCAGGGGATACTGCCTTCAACTCACCAACACCAGCAGCAAATTCATCGCTGAAAACAAAAATATTATCTTGTGCACCACTTGAATATTCAGTTGGTGAACTATAACTCGCATTTGGAGCCGAAATTTGAGCCAATAAGTCGGACGAACATAAAACCAGTCCACATAATAGTCCAAATAACAATCGGGGTTTCACTGTAATCGAAAAGCCTTTAGTTTGCATATCTTTTTATTTATTTTTGATAAAGCTTGATTTACAATATTAAAAAAATAAAGTCGCATTTAAGATATCTGCCTATTAGAATTATATGTTGGAGGAGATATTTGCTGAAATATTTGTGTGAGTAGGATTGCAATTTGTACTTTTGAGCTAGTATTTTGAAAACGACAATTAGAGCAAAGAATATATGGATTATTTAAATGACCTAAACCCGGTACAACGTGAAGCAGTAGAAAAAACGGAAGGCCCTTCACTGGTTATTGCCGGAGCCGGATCAGGGAAAACCCGTGTTTTAACTTACCGTATTGCTCACCTTTTAAACAAGGGTGTGCGTCCATATACCATTCTGGCTCTGACTTTTACAAATAAAGCCGCTCGCGAAATGAAAGAGCGTATAGCCCATATTGTTGGATCAGAACAAGCCCAGTCTCTTTGGATGGGTACATTCCACTCCACTTTTGCCAAAATACTTCGTTACGAAGCTGAGCATCTGGGTTTCGACTCCAACTTCACCATTTACGACACTCAAGATTCCAAAAACCTTCTTCGCAGCATCATTAAAGAAATGAAACTGGATGATAAGGTTTATAAAGCCAATGATGTTTTGAATCGGATTTCGTCGGCAAAAAACAATCTGGTTACAGCCATGGCCTATGCACAAAATTCTGCAGCACAAGAAATCGATGCGGCAAATCGCAGACCATTAACATCTGAAATCTATAAACGATACAGTCACCGTTGCCGTCAGGCTAATGCCATGGATTTTGATGATTTGCTTTTGCAAACGAACATCCTGTTCAAGAATTCACCAGAGGTGTTGGCAAAATATCAGGCAAAATTTAAATACATATTGGTTGATGAGTATCAGGATACCAACTATTCCCAATACCTGATCGTAAAAAGATTGGCTGAACAACATAAAAATGTCAGTGTAGTTGGAGATGATGCCCAAAGTATTTATTCCTTTCGTGGCGCTAAAATTGAAAATATCCTCAATTTCAGAAACGATTACCCCAATTACCAACTATTCAAACTGGAACAAAATTATCGCTCGACAAAGGTGATTGTTAATGCGGCTAATTCTGTCATCAAAAAAAATCAGAGTCAGATCAAAAAAGAATCGTTCTCTGAAAAGGAAGGTGGTGAAAATATTAAGGTTATCAAAGCAACGACTGACCACGAGGAAGGTTATATTATTGCCAACGATATTTTTGAAACCAAGATGCGAAATCGTCTGAAGTTTGAAGACTTTGCCATTCTATACAGAACCAATGCCCAATCCAGAATTTTTGAGGAATCGTTGAGAAAGATGAATATGCCCTACAAGATTTATGGCGGCCTGTCTTTTTATCAACGCAAGGAAATTAAAGACTTACTTTCCTATTTCAGAATGGCTGTAAATCCGAATGACGAAGAAGCCATCAAACGTGTGATCAATTACCCTAAACGAGGTATTGGATCCACAACCATTGGTAAACTTCAGGAAGCAGCAACCAGCACAGGTCAAAGTATGTGGAATATCATCTGCGGCTTGAATGAACGTCCCTACGGTTTAAATGCCGGTACAATTAGTAAACTGATGAAATTCGCAAACCTGGTTAATGGCTTTGCTATGAAAATTGAACACGAAACAGCTTTCGAATTGGCCAGCCGAATTTCTTCTGAAACAGGAATTATTAAAGAACTTTATAACGATAGATCACCTGAAGGCGTTTCCCGTCACGAGAACATTCAGGAACTATTAAATGCTATTCAAGATTTCACCCAAATTGCCTTGGAAGAAGATCGCGAAAATAAACTGGCTAATTATCTGGAAGATGTAGCCTTACTAACCGATCACGACAATGAAAAAGATGAAGATCGGAATAAGGTGACTATGATGACAATTCACTCGTCAAAAGGTCTTGAGTTTCCATACTTATATGTTGTTGGAATGGAAGAGGAATTATTCCCTTCAAAATTATCGACAAGCTCGCCTCAGGAATTGGAAGAAGAAAGACGATTATTTTATGTGGCTCTAACCCGAGCTCAAAATAAAGTGTCTTTATCTTTTGCCAAAGCTCGCTATAAATGGGGAGATATGAGTTACCCGCGCCCAAGTCGTTTTATAAAAGAAATTGATCCGCAATATCTCGATTTTGCTTACGAACAAGAACCTGAATTCTCAGGATTCGGATCAAGAATTTCTGAAAGTGATAGCAGTCACGAGCAAATGGAAAATAGAACTCGTTTTCAGCAAAAGAAAAAGCCTGAAATGCGACCTAAACTTTCACAATCGGCTCCCAGAATCAGACCAACAGTCAATACAGAGTCTAATGGTCAGTTTGAAGCCTCAGATGCCAATACAATTCAAGCGGGTATGCAAATCGAACATCAGCGTTTTGGTAAAGGGAAAGTCCTTCATTTAGAAGGCGAAGCTCCCAATATCAAGGCAACTGTATTTTTCCAAAATGTGGGACAAAAACAATTGCTTTTAAAATTTGCCAAATTAAAAATCGTTTAATTTCTATTTAGAAATACCTAAATAGATGTTCTAATGTACGTTCCATTTGCTTGGAAAGAAGAAAAACTGTACATTTGCATTGAGTTCTAAGTAATTCCGTGAATAAACTCACCATATCGGTTACCGTTTCATTATCAACAATAACTTCAATTTAAGATAATAATAACTCAGGACTCAAATATTAACTGATTTTTTCGTTTTTTTTAGTAATATTGTGTACTTCAAAACACGTTTGGGAATCAATTATATTTCAAGGTGATTATTAAAATTTAGACTTGTTGAAAAACATCAACAGGTTCCCACAAAATAAGTGATAACTGAATACAACACATCACAGTTAAAACACAACAACAGATTAAATGGATTATAATTCGAATAGGGAAAAATTATTACTCCCTGAATATGGCAGAAACGTTCAGATGATGGTGGACTTTGCCATGAAAATTGAGGATAGAGACGAAAGAAATAAGGCTGCAAAAACGATCATCTCTATCATGGGTAACATGTACCCTCACCTTAGAGATGTTAGCGATTTCAGACACAAACTTTGGGATCACCTGGCAATCATGACTGATTTCAAATTCGACATCGATTCGCCCTACGAATTACCTACAAAAGAAAAATTAGCCGAAAAACCTCAGGTTCTTCCTTACAACAATCATCGAATTAAATTTCGCCACTATGGTAAAATCATAGAATCTATGGTGAAAAAAGCGATCGAAATTGAGGATGAAAAAGAGCAAAGTGCTTTAATTTTGATGATTGCCAATCATATGAAGAAATCATATGCAAACTGGAATAAGGAAGGTGTCACTGATGAAAAAATCTTCAAAGACATTGTTGATCTGTCAAAAGGGAAACTAAACATTTCAGCCAATCTGAAATTGAGAGAAACCCACGATAAGGATTTCCAAACTAAGACTAAGAAAAAAACATTTCATAAAAATGACAACAGAAAATTCACTAAGAAGAAATAATTCTTAATGGAATCTACTGCATATTAAAAACCGGATAAATTCCGGTTTTTTTATGTCAAAATTTGAAACGCATCTTTTCTGAATTTACAGTTTTTTAACTTCACTTTTAAAAGTCCTTTTCATTATCTTTAAGCGAGTATTTAAAATATAAGACATGTAGTCTTGATTCGTTCTCTATCTGGCTTATAATCTATATACTTACAAATCATCCCGTCATAACACCAAATGATCAATTAAATGAGCACATTCGAAATAACTGGTGGCACAACACTAAAAGGTGAATTACACCCGCAAGGAGCAAAAAATGAAGCTTTACAAGTTCTATGCGCCACTCTCCTGACATCTGAAAAAGTTAGAATCCATAATATCCCAAACATACTTGACGTGAACCGACTCATTGAGCTCTTAGCTTCACTGGGAGTAAGTGTTACTCAGGAGGCAAAAAACACCTATTGTTTCGAAGCAAAAAATATCAATCTTGAATATTTAAATTCGGATGAATTTGCAAAGAAAGGCTCTTCACTTCGAGGTTCCATCATGATTATAGGGCCACTGCTGGCGCGTTTTGGCAAAGCTTATATTCCTAAGCCTGGAGGAGACAAAATCGGACGTCGCAGATTGGATACACACTTCATCGGTTTTCAAAAACTAGGAGCGGACTTTAAATACAAGCAAGGGGACAAATTTTATCGTCTTGAGGCCCCAAAACTAAAAGGAACTTATATGCTTCTTGATGAAGCTTCAGTTACTGGTACAGCCAATATCATTATGGCTGCCGTGCTTGCCGAAGGAACAACGACGATTTACAATGCAGCCTGTGAGCCCTATATCCAACAACTATGCAAGATGTTGAATTCTATGGGAGCAAAAATTACAGGAATTGGCTCCAATTTACTTTATGTTGAAGGCGTTAAATCACTTTCGGGCTGTGAGCATCGTATCCTTCCTGATATGATTGAGATTGGGAGTTTTATTGGCTTAGCTGCCATGACAAAATCTGAAATCACCATTAAAAATGTTGCTTACAAAGAACTGGGTGTTATCCCCGATACATTCAAAAAACTGGGTATAAAACTTGAAATTATTGGAGATGATATTCATATTCCAAAACAAGAGAATTATACCATTGAAAATTTTATGGATGGTTCTATTTTAACTATTGCAGATGCTCCATGGCCCGGATTGACTCCTGACCTTTTGAGTATTATTCTTGTTGTTGCAACCCAGGCTAAAGGAAGCGTTTTAATTCACCAAAAAATGTTTGAATCCCGCCTTTTCTTTACCGATAAACTGATTGATATGGGCGCTCAAATTATTTTATGCGATCCACACAGAGCTACCGTTATTGGTTTGAATCAGGAAAACAGACTTCGGGCAACCAAAATGGTTTCTCCTGATATTCGTGCGGGAGTTTCCCTGTTAATTGCTGCGCTTTCAGCTGATGGCATAAGTACCATTCAAAATATCGATCAGATAGACAGAGGGTACGAAAATATTGATCTTCGCTTAAATGCTATAGGTGCAAAAATCAGAAGAATTGACAATTAACTATTTATTAACAATCTAAATAGAGTTTATTAACTAGTTTTAAATTCATACGTAAATCATGAGGAATCTGAAAAAAAAGAATCTTCATAAAACAAAAAAACAGATCATTATGAAAAAATTAAATCTAGGTATACTAATAACATTAATGTTTTTTTCATTTTCTGTATTAGCAGGAGAACAGAATAAGAATGTTAAGGAAGGTTTAAGTATTGGGAATAAAATTCCTGAAATTTCAGCAAAATCTCCTGATGGGAAACTAATTAATCTAAGCGATCTAAAAGGCAAACTGGTACTTGTCGATTTCTGGGCTTCCTGGTGTGGACCATGCCGCGACGAAAACCCTTGGGTTGTGTCAGTTTACAACAAGTATAAGGATCAGGAATTTAAAAATGGAAATGGTTTTACTGTTTTAAGTTTTTCCTTGGATAAAAAAATCAACAGCTGGAAAAATGCCATTATGAAGGATGACTTAATCTGGGAAAATCACGTCAGTGAACTAAAAGGATGGTACTCGCCAACAGCACAAAGGTTTGGCATTAATTCAATCCCATCAAACTTTTTGATCGACGAAAATGGCATTATCCTGGCAAAGGATTTAAGAGGTGAAAAATTAGAATTGATTTTGCAACATTATCTGAAAAATTAGATTTCAAATCGGTTCAAAATATACGGGGAGTTGTTCTTATCAGAACAGCTCCTTTTTTATGAGATAAAAATCGCTATGTCCTGAAATCAATCTGATTAAACAGGTATTGTCATGAAAAATTGCCATTAATTTCTTCAAAAATCTGTAAACTTAACCGACAAGTTTTATCTTTGTGCCAATTTGTCGGGAACAAGGGCATTGGCAAACTATTTGTAAACTGTTGCCTGTAATTTTAACAAGAGTCGAGAACGGACTATACCGTCTGAAAAGACTAAAAGCAAATTTTGAATCACAAATCCAGAGCCAACTGGTAATTCATTAGAAACACACAGAAATGACAAAAGATAAAAACAAGTTAGACAAGGAAGATTTGGAAGTAAAAGATACTGTTACTCCTGAAACTGCAGATAAGGTCGCTGAAAAGGAAGACAAGACTGAAAAAAAGAAGTCGAAGAAAGAACAGAAAGCTGACGATATTGAAGAACTTGGACAAAAACTTCAGGAAATTACGGATAAATACATGAGATTATCGGCAGAATTCGATAATTACCGTAAACGGACTTTGAAGGAAAAAATGGAACTGACAAAATCAGCTGGTGAGAAAATTTTATTAAATGTTCTTCCGGTAATGGATAACTTTGAGCGTGCCTTAAAATCGGTTGATGAATCAACTGATATCGATGGTATCAAAGAAGGAATTCACTTAATATACACCAATTTCAAGGATTTCATGACCCAGCAAGGTGTGAAAGAAATTGAAGCAAACAATCTTGATTTCGATACAGATGTACACGAGGCTATTACCAAAATTCCCGCTCCTAGCGAAGACTTAAAAGGTAAAGTTGTTGATTGTATTGAAAAAGGATATTTCCTTAACGATAAGGTGATACGCTTTTCGAAAGTAGTCGTTGGAGAATAATTTTAAACAAACAAATCTGAATTAAGATGTCGAAAAGAGATTACTACGAAGTACTAGGTGTATCAAAAGATGCTACAGGTCCAGAATTAAAGAAAGCTTACCGTAAGAAAGCAATACAATACCACCCTGACAAAAATCCTGATAATAAAGAAGCAGAGGAAAAGTTTAAGGAAGCTGCTGAAGCTTACGAGGTTTTAAGTAATGATCAAAAACGTCAGCGTTACGATCAATTTGGACATGCAGGTATGAGCGGTGCAGCTGGCGGTGGCTTTGGCGGTGGCGGCATGAACATGGAAGATATCTTTTCTCATTTTGGTGATATTTTTGGCGGCGGATCTTTCTTTGGCGGATTCGGTGGTGGTGGACGGAGTTCACAACGTGTCAACCGTGGTAGCAACTTAAGAGTAAAAGTCAAACTAACTCTTCAGGAAATCGCTAACGGTGTTGAAAAGAAAATCAAGGTTAAGAAGCATGTTGAGTGTAAGGATTGTAATGGATCCGGAGCTGAAGGCGGTTCTTCGCACTCTACCTGTACTCAATGTAATGGTAGCGGACAAGTCACTCGTATTCAGAATACCATTTTGGGACAGATGCAAACCAGCGCAGTTTGTCCATCCTGTAATGGGGAAGGTAAAATCATCACTCACAAGTGTAAATCTTGTGCGGGTGAAGGAATCGTAAAGGACGACGAAGTTATTACAATTAACATCCCGGCTGGTGTTGCCGAAGGCATGCAACTATCAGTAAGTGGTCGTGGTAATGCTGCTCGTCGCGGGGGTGTGAATGGTGATTTGTTAATTCTGGTTCACGAAGAAGAACACCCGGAGCTTATCCGCGATGAAAATGATCTATTATATAACCTTTTTATCAGCGTTCCGGATTCAATTTTAGGAACTGCCGTTGAAATTCCAACGATAGAAAATAAGGTGAAAGTAAAAATTGATGGTGGAACACAACCTGGCAAGATCCTTCGCTTACGCGGAAAAGGTTTACCAGATATTAATGGTTACGGTCGTGGCGATTTATTGGTTAAAATAAACGTTTGGGTTCCAAATAAAGTAAGTAAAGACGAACAAAAACTACTTGAAAAACTTCAAGCTTCAGAATCGTTTAAACCTAACCCTAGTTCACAAGAAAAAAGCTTCTTCAAAAAAGTGAGAAACTTTTTTGACTAAACAAAATATCTAAGTGTGAATCCTCCAGAACCATCTGGGGGATTTTTTTTATCCTGATTTTTAAAGACATCATCTATTGCATTTGCCTTTATATCGATTTTCTACTAAACACTTGTAACTTTTCGGTATTTTGTGCACTAATTAAAAAAACACATAACTAATTACTAACTATCAATAATAAAAACCCTCTTTAATTCATTTTCAACATGGCGTTTTTCGAAGCAAAAAATATTATAAAACAGTATGCCGGACACACAGCTTTAAGTGGCGTGAGCATATCTGTTCCTGAAGGAAGCATCTTTGGTCTTTTAGGCCCCAATGGCGCAGGTAAAACAACACTCATTCGAATAATCAATCAAATAACAGGCCCTGATTCAGGTGAAATTTTCTTCAATGGTGAACCTCTAAAACCTGAGCATGTGCACCATATCGGCTATCTACCGGAAGAGCGTGGCTTGTATAAAAAGATGAAAGTTGGCGAGCAATCCATCTATTTGGCTCAGCTTAAAGGCATGAGCAAACAAGACGCCACGGCTAAACTTCAGGCATGGTTTAAAAAATTCGATATTCTTGAATGGTGGGACAAAAAAGTTGAGGAGCTTTCTAAAGGTATGGCTCAAAAAATCCAATTTATTACCACCATCCTTCACGAACCTAAGCTCTTGATTTTCGATGAGCCTTTTAGTGGTTTCGATCCGATAAATGCCAATCTACTAAAAAAAGAAATTCTGGAACTTCGCGATAAAGGATGCACCATTATCTTTTCAACTCATAATATGGGTTCGGTTGAAGAAATTTGCGACCATATTGCCTTAATTCATAAATCAGAAAAAATTCTTGATGGATCGTTTGAAGATATAAAAAAGCAATACCGTACGCATACTTACACTATTTCATTTAACGGTGAACTGGAAAAGCTTAAAGCAAATTTATCGGATGATATTGAGATTATGGAACATCAGTCTGGAAAGGAATTTGAATCCTTAAAATTGAAACTAAACAATGGAACAAGTTCAAATGATCTACTTTCACAAATCCTCCCTCATGTCGAGCTTGTTTCATTCAACGAAATCATTCCAAGTATGAACGATATTTTTATTCGCGTTGTGAATGAAAAGAATCTAAGTTTAGACATGGAATAAACATCTCCTCTTTTAATAGATAAAATAATTCAATTTCATTCCGATACTATCGGACATACAGATAAATACAATGAACAAGATATTAATCATTATTCAACGTGAATATTTATCACGAGTTAAAAAGAAATCTTTTCTTCTACTAACCTTCCTTACACCTATTTTAATTGCTGGGATTTATGCTTTCATGATCTGGATGATGATGAAAGATGATACCGAAAAAAGAACCATTGGTGTCATTAACGAATCGGAGCTGGTAGAACCTGTACAATCTAAAGACTACACAACATTTGAGTATCTTCCTAACACCAGTTTTGAAGAAGCCAAAAAGATGCTGGATACAAAGGGATATTACGCGCTTTTAAAAATTCCTAAAGACATTATGGAATCGCAATCAGCCGAATTATTTTCTTTCAAGCAGGTGACAATGGAAGTTAAATCAGAGGCCGGATCACAAATTCGCAATTATATCGAAGGCATCAAACGTTCGAAAATTATTGCCGAAGCAAACATGCCTGACTTGGAACAAAAATTAGCCGAAACAAAAACACCCATCTCTGTCAAAACGATTAAGTTTGGTGAAGACGGTGAAGTTAAGGAAAGTTCGACTGAAATCGCCATGGGACTAGGGTTTGCCATGAGTTTCATCATTTACATGTTTATTTTCATGTATGGTGTACAAGTAATGCGTGGTGTAATTGAAGAAAAAAGTAATCGTATTATTGAGGTAATTATCTCGTCAGTAAAGCCTTTCCAATTAATGATGGGAAAAATTGTTGGCGTAGCAATGGTCGGTCTCACTCAATTCCTAATGTGGGTAATATTAACAGGAGCTATTATTACTATTGGAAGTGCTATTTTCTTACCCGGACTCGATTCTGAAACCATACAACATGCATCTTCGGTAAGTGACTTACAAAGCGCCGGACAAGGTATAAACCAAGCTCAACTGGATATGATGCACGAAGTGCTTGGTACATTCGACATGGGCTATATTTTTAGCATTCTTGGTGCCTTTGTCTTTTTCTTTTTAGCGGGTTATCTATTGTACTCAGCCCTTTTTGCAGCTGTTGGTTCCGCCGTAGATAACGAAACCGAAACACAACAGTTCATGCTGCCTATCTCATTACCCCTGGTACTTGCTTTATACATTGGCATGGCTGTAGCTAAAAATCCTGAAGGAAGTTTGGCCTTTTGGGGATCAATCATTCCACTCACCTCTCCTATTGTAATGCTGGTGCGTATTCCTTATGGCGTACCCGTGTGGGAATTATTATTGTCAATGACCCTATTGGTTGCAAGCTTTATTTTTGTAACCTGGGTGGCTGCAAAAATCTACCGTACAGGTATTTTAATGTATGGCAAAAAAGTTTCCTACAAAGAGATTTGGAAATGGTTAAGATATCATAGATAACTTATAAAATTGATGATGTGAAACTTAAAAAACATCAGACGATTAAAAAAACTACCGATTTTAATTTAATGCCTCGTTTCAAACGGGGCATTTTTTTCTATGCACACGATCTAAATTTTGATATTTTTGTAACATGATAACATACGACGAACCATTATTCCGCCCGCCAAGTGAGGCTTATTCACTCATATTACAAGTCAGCTTGGGCTGTGCCTGGAACAAATGTGCTTTTTGTGAAATGTATAGCAGCAAACAATTCCGTGTTCGACCAGAAGCAGACGTCTTTGCCGAGATTGAATCGCTTTCACCTTACTCCGATCAAATTCGAAAAGTATTTTTAGCCGATGGAAATGCCATGGTTTTATCCTTCGATAAGTTAAGCCGCTTATTGGATAAACTGAATGCTAGTTTCCCAAAACTCAATCGCGTTTCGGCTTATGCTTTGCCTCGTGATATTGAATCAAAAACAGAGGAAGAATTACAAATTCTAGCTGATAAAGGTTTAAAATTACTTTATGTTGGTATTGAGTCCGGCGACGATGAATTACTTCAAGTCATCAACAAGGGAGAAAATTTTAAAAGAACAAGCCAAGCCTTACAAAAAGCGAGACAGGCAGGTATCAAGTTATCGGTTATGATATTAAATGGCCTGGGAGGGCAAAAATTCTCAGAACAACATGCGATCAACTCAGCCAAACTTGTGAATGAAATTCAACCTGAATTTTTATCAACTTTGGTTTTAAGCTACCCTTACGGAGAAGACCATTTCAAACAAAAGTTCGACGATGAATTTATTCCTCTAAACACAATTGAGTTGATTGCCGAGATGAAAGTATTTATAGAAACACTGAAACTTAATAACACGGTCTTCCGCAGCGATCATGCTTCAAATTATCTCATCCTAAAAGGTAATCTTAGCAGAGACAAAGAAGAGCTTTTAAATCGAATAAATGGCGTACTAAACGATCCTGCTAATGCAAAACTCAGACCCGAATGGATGCGTGGATTGTAATCTGAAATAAAGACAAAAAAAAAGCGATCAAATTTAAATTGATTGCTTTTTCTATATCTGTAACTTAATATCCTAGTTTGAAAATTCTTTGACAAGTTCTAAAAAGACAAAGACAACTGGTCCTACCAACAAAATCGCATCAAAACGATCGAGAATACCGCCATGTCCTGGTAGAATCGTTCCTGAGTCCTTTACATTGATACTCCTCTTAAACAAAGATTCTACCAAATCGCCTAAGCCACCAACAACGGCAACAATAAGGCCAATTGACAACCATATTAATAAGCTCAACTCCTGACTGAAATATGAGCAGGCCCAAGCCGCTAATAAAGTCGCAATGCCTCCGCCAATACTTCCTTCCCAGGATTTTTTAGGAGAAATCCGTTCAAACAATCTGTGTTTCCCAAAATTAACCCCAACCAAATAAGCTCCTGTATCGTTTATCCAAATCATGATAAACAAGCCCATTACAATATCAGGTCTGAATTGCTCAACTCCATTCTGCAAAGCCAGATAAATAAGCAATGCAAAAGGCAAAGCCACATAAACAACACCCAACAAGGTATATGCAATATTCGTAAAAGGATTTTCCTTTTTACGATACAGTTCAATAATAAAACTTAGGAATGTCAGGAAAATCAATAACTGAAACAGAACTGTTTTCCCACAATAAATATGCGACGCTACTGCTCCAAACAATAGTACAACAGCTATCAAACCTGTAGCTATCTGAGGAGAGGCTTTGGCCTTTTTTACCAAACCATAAAATTCATAATTTGCTAAAAGAGCTATACCCATAAAGGTCGCAATAAAGCCTACAGGGTGAATGTATATCCCCGCAATTAATACAATTACAAATAATACTGCTGTAAATACTCTTTTAAAAAAATCCCCCACATGAATCTTATTAGTGCAACCCCAAAAAATTAAGTCGCCAATTTAAACAAAAAATAGCTAAGTTGTCAACTCTCATCGACAACTTAGCTTTAAAATATTTGATATCAGAAATTAAACAGCCTTAGAATTGTTTTCTTCTTCTGATCGTACATCTTTTGTTGGTTCTTCAGTTGGAAGTATTTTAGTTTCTTCAACCTCAGATGATCCAAAATCTCTCTTTCCAAAAATTGCTTCCAAATCTTCGCTAAAAATTACTTCGCGTTCCAATAACAACTGGCTCACTTTTTCATGACCTTCCTTGTTATCTATAAGAATTTGCTTGGCTCTCTTATAAGAACTTTCAATCATCACTTTAACTTCCTCATCAATAAGCTCAGCTGTTTTTTCACTATAAGGCTTAGAGAACCCATAGTCAGACTGTCCTGTCGAATCGTAATAACTTACATTTCCAACTTTGTCACTCATCCCAAAAATAGACACCATAGCCATAGCTTGCTTGGTTACTTTTTCCAAATCGTTTTGAGCTCCTGTTGAAATTTTACCAAAAGTCAATTCCTCAGCTGCACGTCCTCCAAGAGCAGAACACATCTCGTCAAGCAATTGCTCTTTAGTCGTGATACTTCTTTCCTCCGGCAAATACCAGGCAGCACCTAGTGCTTTTCCACGTGGCACGATAGTCACCTTAACCAATGGATGAGCATATTCTAATAACCAGGAAATTGTTGCATGACCTGCTTCATGATAAGCAATGGTCTTCTTCTCATTTACTGATATAATCTTGTTCTTTTTCTCTAAACCTCCAATAATACGGTCAACAGCATCAAGGAAATCCTGCTTTTCAATAACGTTCTTTTTCTTACGAGCAGCAATCAAAGCCGATTCATTACAAACATTAGCAATATCAGCTCCTGAAAAACCCGGTGTTTGCTTCGCTAAAAATTCACTTTTTACCGAATCATCTAATTTCAATGGTCGTAAGTGAACGTTGAAAATTTCTTCACGCTCATTTAAATCTGGTAATTCAACATGAATCTGACGGTCGAATCGACCGGCACGCATCAATGCTCTATCCAGAATATCAGCACGGTTGGTCGCTGCAAGAATAATCACACCTGAATTGGTATCAAAACCATCCATCTCAGTCAACAACTGATTCAATGTATTCTCACGCTCATCGTTAGCGCCCATATTCGGATTCTTTCCTCTGGCACGACCGATAGCATCAATCTCATCGATAAAAATAATACATGGAGATTTCTCTTTGGCTTGCTTAAACAAGTCTCGAACACGACTGGCACCAACACCCACAAACATCTCAACAAAATCAGAACCTGACATGCTGAAGAAAGGTACATGTGCCTCACCAGCAACTGCTTTAGCCAAAAGAGTCTTACCTGTTCCCGGAGGGCCTACAAGTAGAGCTCCTTTAGGAATTTTCCCTCCTAACTGAGTATATTTTTCAGGATATTTAAGGAATTCTACAATCTCCTCAACCTCCTGTTTAGCCTCAGCCAAACCAGCAACATCCTTAAAGTTTGTTTTAATGTCTGACTCCTTATCGAAAACCTTAGCTTTTGATTTACCAACATTAAAGATATTACCACCTCCAGCACCACCGCCGGCACCTTTGCTCATTCTTTTAAATACAAAGAACCAAATGGCAAGGATTATCAGAATAGGAAATAAGAAGCCGATAATATCTCCAAAATAATCTTTGTGATCAACATATTTTACAGCGACACGATCTGCCTCGGGCATTAACTCCTGAGCCTTTTCCAAATTCTGTTCGAAATTCTCAATCGATCCAATCGTAAAGAAATAATGAGGTCCTGCTTTTGATGGTGAATCAAAAGAATTAGAGAATAAATCAGGATATTTATCCAAACTCGCATCCTTAATGTAAACATTCACATTACCCAGATTACGAACAATCTCAATTTTTTCAATATCATGATTACGCAACATTTCAACTTTTACCTTGTGCCAACTCGTTTCTTTTGGATTTTGCTGGTAAGTAAAATATTGAATGGCTAAAAAAGTAAGGGCTATTATTCCATAAATCCAATAAGCATTAAACTTAGGTGGTTTCATCATATTAGCAGGTCCTTTTCCTTTCTTATTAGAAGGAGGAGGCGTATTAGGCATTTTCTTTTCTGTCATTATATTTTTGTCTAATTCTATTTGTATTAATTAAAGAACATCTGAAAAATGCGTGATTTCCGCATCAGCCCAAAGCTGCTCCAGTTGATAATAATCACGATATTCTTTTTGGAAAATGTGAACAACTACATCGGCATAATCCAGAAGCATCCATTGAGCATTCTGTGAACCTTCTTTTCGCCACACCTTTTCCTTTATTTTTTCTAATGTTTCATCTTGAACATGATCAGCAAGCGAAGAAACATGCGTATTTGAAGTTCCATTACAAATAACAAAATACTTACATACCGCACCACTTACATTTCTTAAATCAACACTTACAATATCTACAGCTTTTAAATCTTTTAACGCTTCAATAATCGTATCGACTAATTTTTCAGGTGAATGTTCTCTTTTTTTAGTCATATATTAATTTTAATCTTACAAAGATAATTTTTTTTTAAGTCTATTATTAATAAAGCAAACTTTAGATTTACCCAGATCTGATAAAAACGGAGTTTGAAGTCTTAGAAATTAAAATCTTCCTCTTAATTTTGTATCAAAATCATATTTAAATCAAATTATGCCAAATTTATTTCTCCCGGAACGAATTATACGTGTCAATCAACTTGATTCGACGAATTCGCATGCCCTGCAACTTCTTAAAGATACCAATCCGTCAGGTGGTACTGTCGTTATGGCATTAAATCAGACAGAAGGCCGCGGACAACAAACAAATATCTGGGAAAGTGAAAGTGGCAAAAACCTTACCATTAGTCTTATTCTTCGTCCCGACTTCATTCAGGCTCAGGATCAATTTCAAGTTTCAATGATTATTTCATTAGGCGTTTCTGACTACTTAAATACTTATTTAAAGGATGTTAGCGTTAAATGGCCAAATGACATTTATGTTGGAGATAAAAAAATAGCCGGTATTCTCATCGAGCAATCTATTATGGGAGCTTATCTGTCACATTCGGTATGTGGCATTGGTTTAAATATCAATCAATACAAATTTATTTCTGATGCTCCCAATCCTGTTTCTCTAAATATACTGACTAAAAAAGAATACGATCTGGAAGTGGAATTACAGAAGCTTTTAACTGCTATTGAGAACCGATACTTTCAATTGTTTAATCAAGGAGCCGAAGTTTTGGAACAAGATTACCTAAAGTCCTTGTATTGGATCAATGAAGAACATTCTTTCAGAGATGATGAGGGACCGTTTTTAGGGAAAATTATCGGCATCTCAGAATTTGGTCAACTTCAAATTGAGGATGAACAGAAAAAAGTGAGAACCTATAATTTTAAAGAGGTGAGCTTTTTAAAATAGCCCACCTCATTACTTCTACAACTCAACAGTAAGCTTCAAACTTATATTTCGTCCCGGATTTAAATAAGCGAAAGTTTTTAGTGTTGATAAATGATCGGTATATTTTTCGTTAAAAATATTATCGGCAGACAACTCCAAACTAGCTTTATACTTCCCTAATTTTAAATCTGTACCCATTTGTATTTCAAACAAATTGTAAGCATCCGTCTTCGTTTCGAACATGGCTGGATGATTTTGATTAAAAACATGTTTCCATGACAAATTCAGAAATGGTGAATCTAAAAGCTTTGAGCCTTTAAAAATAAATCGCAATGAATTGTTCAGCTTGTGCTGAGGTACAAACGGAAGACGTCCCCCATTGTCAAACTTCGAAATAACCATTGCATAGTCCGAATGAAATTTCAAAAAACGAAATGGAACCACATTAACAGCCAGTTCGCCACCGTAAAGCTTAGCATTTTGTTGCCCGTATTTATACACAAAACCTGTTCCTTCCGGTGATATTTCATCGGTCGGTGCCAGATAAATAAAGTCATAAACCCGATTATAAAATAAAGACAGATCAATATTATGCTTTTGCGTATGATAGTGAAGACCCAAGTCAGATTCTATACTTTTTTGAGGATCTAAATTAACATTACCTTCTTCGAACCGATTCCCATGCATACCGTGTTGCGACAATTCTGCCAAATTGGGAACCCGATAGGCACTGGCAATATTGGTTCGCAAAAGCACATCATCTGAAACGTGAAAAGTCGTTCCGATTGATGCATTCAGATTATTAAATCTCCGATTGATGTGTACCATTTCTTCATGCTCCTCAGGCGTCTCAACCTCACTGTGAGAGTGCCCTCCGGCTTCCTGCTCGGGCACATAAAGAGCTCTGGTATCATATCGAAGTCCCAACTGCCATTCCCAAAGCTTAAGCTCCTTTTTATAAAGTGCAAAAACAGAAAAATCATCAATATTGGCATCGGGGATAATGCGATTGGGTGCCTCATGGTTTCGATTCGTTTGATGCATCCCCTGAATCCCAAGCAAAAACTCTGTCCCATCCGAAGTCGGGAAATAAAACTTCCCATCGTATGTTAAGGTATTTAAATCCATATCTACCAATCGAAAAATGTCCGATTGGGGATTCCCATTCAACCTGCGTTGATTAAATTGGTATGCTACATTTAATTCAAGTTTGAAGTCACCTATAAAAAGTCGATTTCGCGATGCAACTAAGTGCTGAGATAAATCCTGATACCAAAATCGGTTCTTCGATAAACCCTCTTTCACTAATGGAATTGATTCTTCGTTTGTCATGCCCAATTTTGGGCTTAAATAGTCGTAATAAATCTTGAAACTACCATAACTCCTGAGCAAACCCAATCCCACTTGTAAGCCCGTTGAATTAAAGCGGGTGTTGGGAATATAATCACCATCACCATCCTTATAATCGTGATGAGACTGCTGATTAGCTCTAAACATCCAAAACCAATTTTCCCGACTGCCTTTCACACCAATATTTCGATTAAACCCTTTCGTGACACTATAAAATTCGGTACTGACATCTGCTTTAATTGTGTTGGCCGGAGCCGGTTTTTCACGCACAATATTTATCACACCACCCATAGCATCAGAGCCATATAATAAGGAGGCTGGCCCTTTAATTACTTCAATATGATCAACCCCCTGATCGTTTACCAAAAACGGATGATCAACCGAAAATTGAAAATTTTCCAGTCGAACACCATTATTCAGAAAAATCAGATTATTAAGCGACAAACCCCTAATAACAGGCGAACTCACTCCCGGACTTCTTGAAATAAGATCGACACCCGGGATACTTGCCAGTTTCTGTCCCAGAGATGGCGTAAGCAATCGATCGAATTCCTGTTTAGACATAACAGATATTTTTATTGGATTCTCGTGTTGCGAAGATGGAAAGCCCCCGGAAACAACCACATCCTGAGTGGTAACGGATGTAAAAACAAGATTTGTGTTCAAATTTAAGTCAGAGTCTTTTAACTGGAGTTTTTTTATAACCGTTTCATAGCCCATATAAGAAAATTGAACCGTGAAACTCCCATTAGGCAAAGCATCTAATTGATAAGAACCATCGGCTTGGCTCAAAGTCCCTTTCTGAAGTTCAGGAATAAAGATACTAACACCGGCCAAACCATTTAAATCATTTTGATCGGAAACAATACCATACAGCTTATTCTTTTTCAATACTGACGAAGCCAACGTCACCTGTGGCAATAGGATTAATAATGCCAATATATAACGAATCATATTTGCAATTTCTTTTTTATAGAACATAGAAAAACAAGCACAACTGGTGGTTTTAAAACCAATACACTCGCGCATTCCGACCAATAGAATAGTCAGAAAATTGAGACCATAAGTATCAGATGCCAATGCCTCAGGGGATGACACAAATTAATACTGAAAACTAAAAGCAGGAGAAAATTCATCACTAAACTATCTCTGGGAAAGTGACTTTAAGTCGCCAGTATGATCTCTTAAGCAAAAAGATTTATTGCATATGGAGGTGCTCTAAGGCTATACCCTAGTTCGTATTCAAAGGAATTTGCCTGGTAATAAGCAAGCAGGTATGATTTTAATTCAATGGCTACAACCGGAGGAATACAGATTATATCCGAAGCCACAAAAAAGAAATAATCAAAATCTAAGATGTCACAAACATCCTGAATGTCGGAATTTTCATGCTGACACGAATAGCTATGATGCTCGTGGTTAGGAAACATCAAATGCTCAGCCTTTATTAATATAGGGAGAGTAAAGGCCAGTGCCAGTAGCCAAGCCAGAAAATGATATTTGCTATTTTGATTCATAGAATCACAAATCTAAACAATAAAAATTAGCAAACAAAAAAGCTATTGATCAAGTCAATAGCTTTACATATATCTGTAATATGTTATTATTCTTAGTTCAGATTCTGAAGATTTTGGTAAGGAATCTGAGTCATGCCTTCAGCCAATTGCTCGATGCCTTTCTCCAATTTTTTCTTCAACATCATCTTCATCATGGCATTCAATTCAGCGTGTACAGTTAGTCTAAGCTTCGTTTCATAAGGCCCTTTTTCAATCAACTGAATCCAAAAATAAAACTCGAAAGGACTACGGCCGTATCCGGTAAGTTTAAGCGTTTTGTTCTCCTCCTTTTCAACAAACTGCAAGCCGGCTTCACCAAAACCTTTAATGACAAAGGAACAATTGTCTTCGGTAGCCTCCCAATGTTCAATTTTATCCTTAAAATTCATTTTTTTATCCGTTTGCTCTTCAATCTTGGCTTGAACTTCAGGGTTCTCAGCAGCCAATTCGAAAACTTTCGCAATTTTTCTAAAATCAGATAAAAAGGAATAGATACTATTCACATGATTTGGAATGATTTTGATATCACTTACAATCTTCGTTGTTGCCATATACTTTTTATTTTAGAACACAAAAGAGGGTGTCCCATGCTAAGACACTCTCTTTTGATATATTTTTATTGGCTGTTTCCAGCTTTTATTTCTGCATCCAGGTTGATGGATCTTTACGCCATTCTTTCAACTGATCAACATCTTCATTTTTGATGTATCCAATCTCAAGCGCACGATCAATCATTGTGTTGTAATTACTTAAAGTTTCCAACTCGCAATTCGCATTTGTAAAGTTATCTTCTGCAGTCTGGAATCCGTATGTAAAAATGGCTAACATCCCCATCACCTCACATTCTGCATCACGAAGCGCTTGAACAGCTTTCAGACTAGATCCACCTGTTGAAATCAAATCTTCGATAACAACAACTTTTTGTCCGGCTTTCAAATCGCCTTCAATCATATTAGTCATTCCATGAGCTTTAGCAGAAGAACGAATGTAAACCATTGGTAAATTCAATTCATCAGCAACTAAAGCACCTAGTGCAATCGCACCGGTTGCAACGCCTGCAATCACTTCAACATCCGGGTATTTTGCTAAAACTGCCTTTGCAAAAGCCTTTTTAATATCGTTTCTTACTTCCGGATACGATAATGTTTTACGATTATCACAGTAAATTGGCGACTTCCATCCCGAAGCCCAAGTGAATGGGTTTGTAGGTTCTAGCTTAATTGCTTTTATTTGCAAAAGGTATTCAGCGATTTGTTTTGCAGTACTTTGCATAGGACTATTGGATTTAATGGTTCAATAAATATGAGTTGATTAAACAAAACGGAGTGAAATACTCAAGCTTATACCACAGTGATACAAACTTTTACAACACCAGTCTTTTAATCTGAAATCATCCGCAAATGTATAAAGTATTTTTTAAAGATCGTGCAATTTTCTTAGGCGATAAGGCTGAAAGTATGAATTTTCATGGCATGGTTTATCTATGGACTGAAGGGGATAATCTGGAAGCTATTGTTTCAGATTTCGATCAGGACGAAAATAAAGCCACTTTATTTTTTGCTGCCGAAGATGTGGAAGCACTTTTTGCGGAATTCAAAAATCAATTCAAATACATTGAGGCCGCTGGTGGACTGGTTTTCAATCAGAACAATGAAATTTTGGCCATTCACCGTCTGGGCAGATGGGATTTACCCAAAGGAAAAGTTGAAAAGGGGGAAACGATAAGCGAAGCTGCCATTCGCGAAGTTGAAGAAGAATGTGGCATCAGCCATTTACACTTGAGCGAGGAACTTGAATCGACTTTTCATACCTATTGGATGAAAAATACCTGGGTATTGAAACGCAGCTATTGGTTTAAAATGCATTATGTGGGCAATGAAAAATTAGTCCCTCAAACTGAGGAAGATATTGAAAAAGTTATTTGGATGCCAGCGAATCAGCTCGATGAATTCAAATCGAATACCTATGCTTCAATTCTGGAAGTGATCAAAAATCTGGAATAAATTCAATCACATACTCCAATCTTTCACTTTTTAGAATAATTTTCCCGAAGTATCTGTCTTTGAATCTTCACAAAGATTTTTTCAATCCCATCATGAGGTCCTCTTGCTGGATATTGATAGACTTTGCCTTCAGGATCGATAATAATATAGCTTGGAAACACCTTAATCTTATAATCTCGCAAGACGGTATTATTCTTATCGATCTGTACGATGGGCCAAGTTGCCTTTTCTTCTTTCAAACGATTTTGAAAACGAATAGGATCAACATCACTGGCTAAACTTAAAAATTCAATATCCTTACCAAAGGCTTCTTTCAATTTTTCCAACAATTCAGAATCACGTTCCCAAACTGAATTGGTCGTATTACAAAAATTGAGATATAGATATTTCCCCTTATAATCTTCCAGACTGATCGTCCCCACTTTGAACAGAGGGGCATTTGTGTTTTTAAGTAAATGCGATAGTTCTGTCAGAAAATTCCGAGTCAACTTAGTCAAATTTTCATCCTGTGAATTCTGCTTTATTTTTTGAATAATACCAATAGCCTTACTTCGGGTTAAAAGCCCATTTTCAGTTCCATCGAACACAGATTTCGCTAATAACAGATCTCTGAAATTTTTATCCTGATATACCGAATAAGCCTTCATGGCATCATCCAAAGCCTGATAAGGATTAGACGATTCAAGCGCTTTACTAAACTTCGATTTTTCTCTTCGATGAAAAGCTGAAGCCAAAGAATTGTCATAAATTTTCTTGAACAAAGTTGTGTAAGCCAAATTATTCAAAGCCATTCCCCTATTGGCAAAATATTGATTCTCCATGCGAATATAAGCCTCAGGTGAAGCCAGGTAATCCAAATAAGCCAAACGATATTCCAAATAAACCCGAAAATACGGGTGTTTCACATCAGCAAATTTTGTTTTCATTTGCTTCGCAAAATCGATCCCAAGAGATGATGAGCCCTGATTGTAAATTCCATCAAAATTTTGATTGATGAAATTATCAATCTGATTATCAAATTGACGAATCAGGCTATTCAAACCATTTTTATCTGCATTTCTAAAACCCAGAAATACATCCTGAGGTTCAAAAAAAGGATCCAGCTTTTGTGCAGGAGACAAATCGCGACGAGGTGGTAAGCTAACTTGATATTCCTTACCTGCTTCAACAAAAAAATAGCCTCGGAATACACCAAGAGGCAAAAATACCATTTGCGTTTCAGCTATTTCAAATTCAACTGAAAACTGACCTTGCTTATCGAGCTGCAAAATAGCCAACTGCTTTTCAGTTTTCGAGAAAGCATCGTCATAACAAAGCACCTTGATTTGCATATTCGCATAAGCAGCATGTTGCCCAAACAGCTTTACTTTTTTAGCAAAACTTGATTGTACTCCAAGAGTCAATATCAGGAAAAGAACTAGTGATCGCATAATTAGAGTATTATAACAATTCTCGTGAAAATATTGGAATATTAAGATATAAACAGCCCCACTATAATAGGCTTCGAAACTTCTCTTTTATGATGCTAATTAAAGAACTATCAATAACTGGTTCTCTTTTTATAAATTCGTGATTCTGCAATTGTCTGTAGTCAGTTTTTCCAATTTGATTGTCATCAATATCGGTAAATGATTCTATTGAAAAAACATACTGATTTGATTCACTTGAAAAATTACCAAAAATAAACTGTCTTGTTATTGCTCTTAAAAACACCTCAAGTTTTGAAACGAGTAATTCACTTGTCTTTTCATAAATTACCTCAAGCGAATTTGTTTTTTTAAACATTCTATAAAACTTCTTTTCCCCATAGTATTCTTTTAGTAAAGAATCCTCAATCTTTTCCCACTTATTTTTTGCGTCAAACTTCTGTTCATTTCCAAGAATAATATCCAAATTGAAGTAACGCGCTCTACTTCCATATGCAGTAAGTACTTCACAGATCTCTTTTATCGTCTTATCACTTGTTATAATTTTATAATCATCTTTTGCAAAAGGCAGATCTATTGGAATACATATTCCTTCAATTTTATCTTTTAAAAAATCAATATTATGACCATTTTTTCGATTCCATATTTCATTTGTTCTTGGAAGTCTTCCATTAACTTCTTTAAAGTTCAAACATAACATCGATTTAAATAATCTTTCAAATCCGCCTGAAAGGTAAATTAATGGTGGGTCATAAAAATTGTTCGCAGCTGTTATTTTTTGAATTTCAGCTAAACCATTTCTTAGATATTTTACCGAATTCTCTATCTCAGTAACTATGGCAATATTTCTGGAGATCTCATTCACTTTTTACAATTTGTAAGCATCAGGGTCCTGCACCTCCGGCACAAATTGAGAAGCATCTCCCCCATGACGAATAATATCACGCACAATCGTCGATGTAATCATCGTATGTTCTGGTGTTGTCAATAAAAAAATCGATTCCAAATCGTACTCCATCTTTTTATTGATTTGCGCAATGGCACGCTCATATTCAAAATCGGCAGCCGTACGTAAACCACGTAAGATAAACTGAGCCCCTTTTGCCTTACAATATTCCACCGTTAACCCACCATAAATCTCAACTTCAATTCTTGGGTCGTTATTAAAGCTTTCTTTTATCCACTGAATCCGTTTCTCAATCGGGAAAAACTGTTTTTTCTCAGAATTATAACCTATGGCTATTACGATTTTATCGAATAAAGGTAATGCTCGAGTGACAATTGATTTATGTCCTACTGTAAATGGATCAAACGATCCTGGAAATATGGCTATACGCTCCATTTCTTTCTTAATGAATTAACGAGATCATTCTTAATTATTGCGAATTTTCTCATATTTTGATAAACTAAATAATACAAACTTAGATATAATTAATCAAAGTCATACGATTGAATGATTAACAATCGACTTTACTTGATTTTGATTTTTTTGTATGAACTCACAAAAAGGATATTCCCCATATCGTCGAATCCGGTAAACAGATCCAACTTATCGCGATCGATATCTTCTCTGTTAAAACCTAAAATCGTTAAATCGGCATCTATGGATTTGTTCATAATTTCCTTCTTCTTATCTGTATGATCAATTCCAATCAACTCGATATTACTCGATGAAATTGGCAACTGTCCCGAACGAATCAAACTCAGCAACTTGCCTTGCTCTTTTTCAAGATCTTTTTCAGGATACATGGCAAAAATCTTAATCATACTCTTTTTCCAATCCGGATGTCCTTGAATAATATAAGCCAACAGAATCATCAAATTTGCATTCTCATAGTCTTCCGAACCAATCCAAATATGAATTTCCTTGTGATAGCCAAATCCCTTATAAGAAGTATTTAATATACAAACATCAAATTGTGTTGACTCAATCAATTCATAATTATCAATCACATACTTCAATTGCTTGGGTTTGCTACGTGAATATTCAAACAAAATGGAATTATACCCATGCCCCGATATACCGGAAAGCTGCATCACCTGAGCAATGGCCGAAGTCATCGAAGGGCTGATAATAGTATCCAGGAAAACACGATTACGACTTCCGGATGCCAAATGAATCAATCGCTTCATTACACTCTTAGATTCATCATTTGTCTTCTCGTTTAGGAAGCCTTCCAGATAATGAATGTAGGTTCCAAAACCATACTTATATGAGATCCATCGCAATAAATCAAAAGCTGAACGACGTTTGAAGGTATCCTGAGAAATACAAATGGCAAAAGGTCTCCAACTCACTTCACGATCGACTTTCTCAGCCCGCTGTGCAAAAATCTGTAAGTATCGGCTCAGCTGAAAAACAACCCCTCGGAAAAGTTTTGCAAGTCCACGGTGTTCCTTATTACTCACATTGATGCCATAATAAATAACCCCCATTATCAATAGCGAAACAATCGCATAAATCATATTCATTTTAAACATGATCCAAAACGAAAGGATAGCTCCCATCAGAGAAAAGTACCAACGCGAACGAAAGGTTGGTCGGTAAGATGGATCTGCTGCAAAATGTTCGAGAAATGAAATCATACAAATGGCACCATAGGTCACCATAAAGAACATTGATATAATCTGTGCAACAAAATCAACATCACCAATCAATATAAATACAAAAGCAATTGCAATTGAAATAACAGAAGCGTTTAACGGCTCTTTGGTCTTTCTATTCTCGGTTTTCAACCATTTGTTTAAACCTTTCTGAGGGAAAATATCATCCATCCCAATAGCCTGTAAAGTACGAGGAGCAACCATAATAGAGCCTAAAGCTGATGAAAGCGAAGCTGCAGCCAAACCAATCGGAATAATAGGAGCCCAAATCGCAATATTACTCATAATTAACTGATTGCTATCTAAATCTTCGGGACTGGCAGAAACCGTAAATTTATAAGCAGCCAATAAGTAAATTATCAAGCCCCCTATGGTTGCCCATATGGTCCCTCGGGGAATCGATTTCTTTGGATTTTTCAAATCGCCAGACAAACCTAAACCAGCTGCAAGCCCAGTAAATGCGGGGAAAACAATGGTGAAAACATAGAAAAAGCTTTTCGGATTCTCTATGGTTGCATCTAAAACAATATCCTGAGGGGCATCTGCCGGCGATCCAATAAAAAACATAAAAAGAGATGTTGCCAATGTTGCCACAACAATATACAAAACCTTCATTCCCATATTCGAACCTCTCCACAAGAATAGGCCCGACAGTAAAACCATTGCCGGAACAGAAATGGCCCGTTTGTCGTAAATCAGCCATCCAAAATTGTGAGCAATCCACTGAATGAGAGGGTCAAAAGCTTCAGCAAAAGCAATAATATAAAAAGCAACCGATATAGCTTGTGACAAATAGAGTGTAATTCCAATTGCAGCTCCAATATTCAACCCAAATGATCGGGATATGATGTAATAAGCCCCTCCTCCCAACACTTTCTGGTTGGTTGCAATTTCAGCAACCGCCATTGCCGTTGGAATGGTAATCATATGTCCTAAAATAATGATTCCAATAACACCGATAAAACCAACATTACCAACAGCCCATCCAAAACGCAGGAAAAGAATAGCTCCCAAGATGGTTGAAATAGCCGTCATAAAAACGGGCAATGTCCCAAAATTGGCAGTAGGTTTTGCAAAATTATTAGCCATATATTTTAATGAGTTTCAATTTTTAGAATAGTATGCAGAAAAAACTAAAGGTGATTTTAAAGCTTGAACGGTTCGACTGCTCTTTGATAAATTCCTTGTACATATGCAATGGCCAAACCATAATTACTCACAGGAATCCCCGCTTCAATTGCAGGTAAAAGACGGTTGAGGATTTGTTTCTTGGTAATCATACAGCCCCCACATTGAATCACCATGGCATAATCGGTGATGGGACGTTGAATAGCATCCAATCCTGAAACAACATCGAATTCCAATTCACAATTACAATATTTTCTCAGCCAGGCAGGCAGTTTAAACCGACCAATATCTTCGCAGGAAACATGATGCGAACAGGACTCAAGGATTAAAACCCGATCGCCATTTTTCAAATCATCAATCTTAGGGGTGCCTTTTAGATAGTTTTCAAAATCCCCTTTTTGTCTGGCTAAAACCGTACTGAAACTTGTCAGAGGAATATCTTTAGGTACCAATTGCCCCGCCAAATCGAATATCTGACTATCGGTGATAGCCAATTTGGGTTTTACATTGGTGTTTTTAAAGAACTCAGTCACCTGATCTTGCTGCAAAACAATATTCACACAATGGTTATCCAAAACATCACGAATCAATTGAACCTGAGGTAAAATCATTCGTCCGGCCGGAGCCTCTGAATCAATCGGGCAAATCAGCATCACCACATCATTAGGCTGAACCAAATCGCCAATAATGGTTTTGAAAACCTTGGAAGATTCGGGTGCTGTTTTTTTTATTAAATCAATGACCTCTTCAAAATTATCCGGCTTAACTGTCGAGAAATCGATCACCGAAGTTTTGTAAGTGCTCTCTAAATCCGCTTTTAATTCCTCATTAATCTTAACCTTATCCGACTTATTATGAATGATAAAAAACGGTGTCTTATAATAATCGAATTTCTTAATTAAATCCTTTTCGAAATCACCAAATTCATTATCGGCAATAACCAACAAAGCCAAATCGACAGTAGAAATCGAATGCAAGGTTTTTTCAATTCGCTTGGTACCCAAATCGCCAGTATCGTCAATACCTGCAGTATCAACCAAAATAACCGGGGCATAATCGAGTATTTCAAATGATTTCTTCACCGGATCGGTTGTCGTACCGGCTGTATCAGACACAATGGCAATTTGCTGATCAGCCAAGGTGTTTATTATAGACGATTTCCCCAGATTTCGGCGCCCGTAAATACCTATATGTGTTTTATGATCTTTTGTCTTCATCGAATATCTTTCTAATAATTCTCACCCATCAATTCTGATTTGCACCTGCGTACAATTTGATATCCTGAAGGGTTATTTCTTTCCCTCCCAAAATAATCAAACGTTCAATAATGTTTCTGAACTCACGAATATTCCCGGTGTAGTCAAATTTCAAAAGTTCTGAAACTGCATCCTCAGCTATCGATTTTGGAGGCAAGCCCATTTCAGAACAAATCAAATCAATAAAGTGCTGTGCCAATAGAGGAATATCTTCCAGTCTTTCATTTAAGGCAGGAACTTTAATCAGAATTACGCTTAATCTATGATACAAATCCTCACGAAATTTCCCAAGACCAATTTCATCCGATAGATTTTTGTTGGTTGCGGCAATTACTCTCACATTCACCTTTATTTCCTTATCGCCACCAACACGGGTTATTTTATTTTCCTGCAAGGCACGCAACACCTTAGCCTGAGCAGACAAACTCATATCGCCAATTTCATCCAGAAACAGAGTGCCACCATCGGCCAATTCAAACTTTCCTTTGCGCTGTTTATGCGCCGATGTAAAAGAGCCTTTTTCATGCCCAAACAACTCACTTTCGATTAACTCGGAAGGAATTGCCGCACAATTCACCTCAACAAATGGATTTTTAGCACGATTACTTTTCTCATGAATGCGGTGAGCCACCAATTCTTTTCCGGTTCCATTAGGTCCCGTAATCAAAACACGCGCATCCGTTGGGGCAACCTTTTCAATCATTTCATTCAGTTCCATAATGGCTTTCGATTCGCCAATCATATCGTATTTTTTACTGACCTTTCTTTTCAAGACTTTGGTTTCAGTCAATAAAACAGCTTTATCTAATGCATTTTTAATTGTGATTAAGATGCGATTTAAATCCAAAGGCTTTTCAATAAAATCGAAAGCCCCTTTTTTTATTGCCTCAACCGCTGTATCGATATTGCCATGTCCTGATATCATGATAACGGGTACATCAAATGCAATTTCCTGCAACTTTTCAAGCACCTCTATCCCATCCATTTCCGGCATTTTAATATCACAAAGAATCACATCGAATTCATTATCACTTACCATTTTAATGGCCTCCATCCCGTTTTCGGCAAGGCTAACCTGATAGTTTTCGTATGATAAAATATCTTTTAATGTATTGCGGATACTTCTTTCGTCATCAACGATTAAAATTTTTGACATGCTATAGTATTAAATAATGATCTACTTCTTAAAATTCTAGTCGGAAGATACTGATTTTTCCGGTTGTTTTATCCCCTTAATGTAATCAAATAAAGCCCCTTCCTTCAATGCATAGGCCGATTGAAACAAAATGGATACACCACTTTCCTTAACCAGGAAATTGATAAATATACTAGCAATAACCATCAAATGAACCCGTGCCATATCCATGCCTTGCATCTGCATGCGTTCTTCAAGAGTCGAATCCAGAAAGCGTTGATGCAGACTATTAAAATCTTCAAGCTTAATATGATAATGTGTTTTGCCTGTCTCTATGGTTTCTCTTTCCTCAGCAAGCAAAACCTGACGTAGGGTTGAAAAAGAACCCGATGACCCGATTAAGGTTTTAACAGAATAGGTTTGAAAAGCTTCGATTAAATCACGAAGTTGTTCCCTCAGGAAAGCTTCAATCTCACCCAATTCGTCCATTCTTATAGGATCAGAAGGTTGAAATTGTTCCAGCAAACGCGTCATCCCTATGGGATAAGACTTCTTCCAGAATATTTTCTCAGAATTGGCAATAATAATCTCATTACTGCCTCCTCCAATATCCAGAATCGCTACAATCTCCTCATCCAAACCAACTGCCTCACGAGTTCCGTAGTAAATTAACTCTGCCTCTCTGTTCCCCGAAATAATCCTTACATCGATATCAAAATCGCGACGAATTTGTTTAACAAATTCTTTGCCGTTTTTGGCTGTTCGAATCGCTGAAGTTGCAAACCCAAAGGTTTTAACCGTTTGATAGTCGTTTATAATCTGTTTCATCTCAGCGAGGGCAATCTGTGCCCGTTGTTTAGCCTCATTAGTAATATAATTCTGATTGATGCCTCCTTCGCCAATTTTAGCCGGATATTTAGATCTGTGGAGTATATTAATCTGCTTATCAACTGTAATTTCAGCCACAAGCAAATTAAATGTATTGGTACCCAAATCGATAATTGAGATACGCATATGAGAATGAGTTTTCGATTAAAAAATTGCTCTTACAGGTATCGAAAGTAGTGAAAATTCAGTGCATAACAAGTTAAAAAAACTCAAGAAGAAAGGAAAAATGAATCAAATGATTCTCAACCTCTGTTGGCTATATCATCTCAACCAATCATCGGGATTAATTAAAGGCATAAGACAGTGAAAAGACATTTGAATATTTGGCGATAGACTGATCACCAATATCAGTCAGCGCATAATCCAAACGAAAGCCTTTATAATGAATCCCCACGCCCAAATTAGGCTGAAACACGATTGACTCTTTTTGTTTAAAATCCGTTTCGCGTTGGATGTTTCCAACTCCCAAGCGTAAGTAAATAAGAGATTCATACTGAAACTCCAGACCCAAATGCGGATCAATACTCACAGGATCCCCTTCAACTAAAACATGCCGTTTCCCATCAAAGGTTAAATCGGCATCCAACTCTGCCAAAACAGAAAGCTTATCTGTTAATGTAAAATCACGACTCACTCCCAATATCAATCGAGGCAAGGTTATCTCAGTTGAATTCTCGGGTATTTCATTTCCTGTGGTATTATAAACTTCTTCGAGATTATCCGTATTAAACACCCACGCATTAAAAGTCGAACTGGCATCACGAAGTAAAACCCCCATTTGCCATTTCCCTTTTTTATACTTTAAAGCTGCATCAATTCCAAAACCATAAGCTGAGGCAAAATCACCCGTGTGCCGATAAATCACCTTCACATTTCCGCCGAGCGACAGACCTTCAACCTTAGTTTTCTTGGCATATGAAAAAAGAAAGGCATAATCAGCGGCAGAAAAAGTTGTCACCAAATCGTAACGAACATTTCCATCTTTGTCAATCAGTTCGAGCGTATTGGGAATATCATCAACACCAAAACGAATGACACTAAAGGCCAAAGCACTTTTTTCATCCAGCTTAATTCCCAAACCGGCATAATCGTATGCTGCCATCCCTGCAAAATATTCAGCATGCATAACCGAAACATCATATTTCCGATTCAATTCTACCAAATTCGCAGGATTCCAATAAGCCGCTTCCACACCTTCCTGCGAAGCAACTGCAACATTCCCCATCGCAAAAGCACGGCCCCCAATTCCTACAGACAGAAATTCATTGCTGTATTTAGGTGCCGTGGTTTGAGCCAACAAGGTCAAACCTGAAAAAAGAGAGACTATTAAAAGTAGGTGTTTCAACATGCTATTGTCTTTGAACGAGAGGTAAAAATACAATGCTTTTTTAATTCGACGACATTCTCCCCTAAACTTTTCATTGCATTCCGATTTTTAGATTAATTTTGCAATGCTCATTGTACTGAGCAATAGCTATTGATCAAAACCCACTTAAAATGTCAATTACAAAACATATTCCCAATACCATTACCTGTCTAAATATTTTATCAGGATGTGTTGCCAGCTTATTAGCCATAGAAGGTTATCTCTTTCCGGCTGCCCTTTTCATTATTATAGCAGCTGTTTTTGATTTTATGGATGGTCTGTTTGCCAGATTGCTGGGAGCTTATTCTCCAATGGGAAAAGAATTGGATTCACTGGCTGATATGTTAAGTTTTGGTTTTGCTCCTGCAAGCATCGCCTTTTCTTACCTGCGTTTAGCCGTTCTGGGAGATAGTGGAGCAGCTTTTACTCCTGAAAGCTTAAGTTATTCGCAAATTGCAATTCTCTTATCAGCTTATCTTATTTCAATCTTTTCAGGACTTCGGTTAGCAAAGTTTAATGTTGATACACGCCAAACCAGTTCGTTTATTGGTGTTCCAACTCCGGCAAATGCCATGTTCTGGGCCTCATTACCCATTATTCTGCACTATGGTGATTATCCTATGATTGAAAGTTGGCTTTCCAACCCATGGGTTATTATTTCAGCCGTTCTGATCACATCTTACCTGTTGGTTGCTGAAATTCCCATGTTCGCTCTAAAAGTCAAAAGTCTGAAATGGCAGGAAAATCAAATCCGCTATCTGTTTCTCATCAGCTTAGTCATTCTTGCCATTCTATTAAAATGGTTGGTTATACCACTCATTCTCTTTGTTTATATCTTTTTCTCATTGATTGATAATTTAAGGAAGTAAACAAAACCATACTAAAAAAATATTTCGAAGCCCTCATTCCAGCGAATGAGGGCTTTTTATTTTACTCTCCTATCAAAATTATAAGCTCATAAAAAGATAATCCAAACTAATTATGAAAGATTATCCCCCTATTTCATTAAGCAAAAACCTCTGACTTTTCCTTATTCTAAGCCATATTTAAAGCAAACAACTGTCTTCCTCATCAATATTGATATTCTATATTAAAAAATATTGAAAGATGCACTGTGATTAATTAAGTAAAATTTTTAACTTGTATGACGAGTACAATTATCTAAGGATTAAATTATTCCGGATTTTCTAAATAAAATCTGGTTTCTTATTGAGAATATAGACATCATACTTATATAAAGCATTTGTAAATCATTCTACCATGAGTAAACTTTGCCTATTCTTTTCTATTGTCTTTTTTCTACTGACAACTTCCCCATCTTTCTCCGAGAACCAAAACACACAAAATCACGATAAATCTGATCACAATTTCCTCGAATCATCTAAGCGGGGAGAACGTCTATTTAAAGGTTTAGTTCTTACAAAAACTAAACTAAAAGCTTGTGTTAGCTGCCATAATATCAGTTTTTCGGATACGCTTAACTGGAACCCTTCAGCATGGGATATTGCCCATAGTTTTTCGAGTAAAGAAATATCTGACTTTAACTCCATTCTAAATGCTCCTATTGCAAAAGTCATGTCTAAAGTTCATGCTGGATACGCATACAATGACGAAGAACTTAAGCATATTAAAAACTACCTAGTCAAACTAAAGGAATATGGTACTCAAGAACAAAAGCCAGTTGTCAACAATCTCATCCTATTTCTATTTCTTGGTTTACTTATCACACTTGCACTAATAGATCTTTTCTTCACTAAAAAGATAAAATATAAGTTCATCACTATTCTAATTTTCTTTTTGGCATTAGGCTATCAAATAAAAATGCTTAGTGAGGATGCCATGGCTCTTGGGCGAAATGAAAATTACGCTCCCGATCAACCCATAAAATTTTCACACAAAGTACATGCTACTGATAATAAAATAGATTGTAGATATTGCCATACAGGTGTCGACAATAGTAAATCAGCGGTTATCCCCTCTGCAAATGTTTGTCTCAACTGTCATTCCATAGTTAGAGAAGGTCGAAACTCAGGCAAGTTTGAAATCAATAAAATTCATGCTGCTATCGAGAACAATAAACCTATTGAATGGATTCGTGTTCATAAACTTCCTGACCATGTCTTCTTTAGCCATGCACAACATGTGAATGTTGGCAAGCGCGAGTGTCAGGAATGCCATGGGGAAGTTGAAAAAATGCACATCGTTAAACAGGTTGAAGATTTATCAATGGGTTGGTGTTTGGATTGTCATGATAAAACAGCTGTTGATTTCAACACCAACAACTATTACTCCAACACGTTCAAAAAACTCCATCTTAAAATTGTAAAAGAACAAATTGATAGTGTCCGAGTTAAAGATATTGGTGGACGAGAATGTGCCCGTTGTCATTACTAAGCAAAGCACTACTTACTAATCTGAGGAGCTAACTGAAAAAATACCCAATATGAAAAAATACTGGAAAAGCCAGCACGAAAAAAACGAAAGTTCTGAAGCTAAAATAACAAAGCATACCCCCAAAGGTAATTTGGAGCAAGTTCTCGATATTTTTGAAGATGGTACGGCAGAAGCAAAGAGTAATCGTCGAGATTTCTTAAAGCTTTGTGGTTACAGTTTAGCTATTACAACCGTTTTATCAAGCTGTGAAAATACCGTTCAAAAAGCGATTCCATATCTGAATAAACCAGAAGAAATAACACCAGGCATAGCCAACTATTATGCTTCTACTTATATGAATGCCAGTGATTATGCCAGTATTCTCATTAAAACAAGAGAAGGAAGACCTATTAAGATTGAAGGGAATAACTTGTCTCCAATCAGTAATGGAGCTTGCTCTGCTCGAGTTCAAGCCTCTGTATTGAGCTTATACGACAATAGCCGTTATCAATCTCCTCAAATAGAAAAAGAGAAGGTTTCATGGGACAAGTTTGATGACTCAATCTTAAAAGCATTGGATTCTCAAAAGGAAAATAAAATCGCTTTATTAACACCGACTATTTTCAGCCCTTCTACCCGCAAAGCTATTAAGTATTTTACTGATGCTTATCCAAACATTAAATGGATTCAATACGATACGCAATCGGCAAGTGCAATCCTACAAGCTCAAAAATTGTGTTTTGGCAAAGATGGATTACCTGATTATCGATTCAATAAAGCAAATTTGATTGTTAGTTTCGATGCTGATTTCTTAGGAACATGGCTCAATCCTAGTGAGTATATCAAAACATATACGGATACCCGCAAACTTTCGGGTTCTCTAAATAAAATGTCTCGACATATTCAATTCGAATCGAGAATGAGTTTAACGGGTAGCAATGCTGATGAAAGGCACGCGATAAAACCTTCGGAATTAAACCTTCTGATTGCTCAGCTTTATAATGAGATTGTGATATTAAAAGGGCAACAAAAACATGATGTTCCAGAGGCAACAAAAATAATTAAAGAGCTGGCAAAAGATTTACTTGAACAAAAATCACACTCCGTAGTTGTTTCAGGAAGCCAGGAGTTGAATGCACAGATTCTGATTAATGCCATCAATTATGAATTAGAGAATTTCAATTCTAGTATTAATCTGGAAAATCCTCTTTTAAATCATCAAGCCATTGATGAAGATATGGATCAACTTATAGACAATTTAGCATCTGGACAAGTAAAAGGTCTAATATGCTATCATACAAATCCTGTGTATTCTCATCCTAAAGGAGAAAAAATTAAGAAAGCGATTGAATCTCTTTCATTCAGTTTATCAATTCATGAGACGCCAAACGAAACTTCATCGTTGATGAAATACATAGCTCCTGATAATCATTATCTGGAAAGTTGGAATGATGCAGAGATCAAAAAGGATTCGTACAGTTTAATGCAACCTGCTATCCATCCACTATTCGATACCCGCCAGTTTCAGGCATCTCTTTTAAAATGGTCAGGTCAAGATGTCGATTATCATAAATTTATCATGAAACATTGGGAAGAAACACTTTTCCCAAGTCAAACCCTTTACACAAATTTTAAATCCTATTGGGAGCATACCTTACAAGAAGGCATCTTTCAAACGAAGACTGTATCAGGTAACAAACTAAAGTTTGCTGAGCTTGATATCATTAAAATCCTTGAGGCCATTACTCAAAAAAAGAAAACGAATAGGATTGAACTCCAGATATACGAAAAGGTAACCATTGGGGATGGCAGTATGGCTAATAATCCATGGTTGCAAGAAATGCCAGATCCTATAAGTAAAATTTGCTGGGATAATTACCTCAATATTTCACCTAAGCAAGCCAAAGAACTTGGTCTTGAAACCGGAAATATGATTAAACTCAATGGTGATCTTGAATTACCAGTCTATATTCTGCCTGGTCAAGCTTATAACACAGTCTCTATCGCGATGGGGTATGGAAGAACTATTTGTGGTAAGGTTGGTAAAGATGTTGGCTTTAAAGCTAGTCATCTAAATACGAATCAACATTCGTCTGTCACACTTGAAAAAATTGAAGGACATTTCGATTTTGCGATGACTCAAACTCACCATTCTATGGAAGGTCGAGCAATCGTTCGTGAAGCCAATCTGGATGAATATCAGAAAAACCCAAAAGCAGGAAACGATCATAAACACGAGTATAAGAATGCAGGGATTTATAAAGAACCCGAATTCCCGAATCATCATTGGGGATTAGCTATTGACTTAAATGCTTGTGTTGGATGTGGTGCTTGCACAATTGCTTGTCAGGCTGAAAACAATGTCCCAATTGTAGGAAAGAAAGAAGTTATTCGCGCTCACGAAATGTCATGGATCCGGATTGACCGTTATTTCTCGGGTGATGAAAACGAGCCTGGAGTTGTCTTTCAACCTGTTATGTGTCAGCATTGTGATAACGCACCATGTGAAAATGTTTGCCCTGTAGCTGCTACAAATCATAGCAGTGAAGGATTGAATCAAATGATTTACAACAGATGTATTGGAACACGTTACTGCGGAAACAATTGTCCCTATAAAGTCAGACGTTTTAATTGGTTTGATTATACCCAAGCTGATTCAATTCCAAATAACCTTCATGATCCAACTGGCATGACTTTAGATTTAAGTCGAATGGTCCTTAATCCTGATGTTACAATCAGGGCCAAAGGTGTGATTGAAAAGTGCTCGATGTGTGTTCAGAGAATTCAGGAAGGCAAACTTAATGCGAAGCTTGAAGGACGAAAAGTTAAAGATGGTGATATCAAAACGGCTTGCCAACAAACCTGCCCTTCCGGAGCCATTCTTTTCGGTGACTTAAACGACAAGGGGAGTGACTTATTTAAACTTGCTTCCAGCGATAGGAACTACCATCTATTGGAAGAAATTCATACGCTTCCTTCAGTTAGTTATCTAACGAAAATCAGAAATAAAAAGAGTTAAACCACTATAATACTGAGTTATGTACGTATCTCCAATTCGAGAACCTCTAATAAAGGGAAACAAAACTTATAGCCAAATCACCCAGGATATTGCTGCTCCTATTGAGGGCAAACCTGGAAAAGCTTGGTATATGGGTCTAACCATAAGTTTATCAGCCATGTTTTTTGGGCTTGCCATGATGGGTTATACTGTATGGGAAGGTATAGGATCCTGGGGACTCAATCGAACCATTGGTTGGGGTTGGGGAATCACCAATTTTGTTTGGTGGGTCGGGATCGGACATGCCGGAACTTTTATATCTGCTATTCTTTTACTCTTCCGTCAAAAATGGAGAACAAGTATTAACCGTTCAGCTGAAGCCATGACCATATTTGCCATCTTGTGTGCAGGTCTCTTTCCATTAATTCATATGGGACGTCCTCTATTGGCATTTTTTGTATTCCCTTATCCCAACACACGCGGCTTGTGGGTCAACTTTAACTCTCCCCTTTTATGGGATGTTTTTGCTATATCAACCTATTTATTGGTCTCACTCTTATTCTGGTATATGGGACTGATTCCTGATATCGGAACCATGCGCGACAGGGTGAGTTCAAAAATAAAAAAATACGTTTATGGTTTACTCAGCTTTGGATGGACAGGATCGGTAAAACACTGGCAACGACACGAAAAACTAAGTCTCATACTGGCCGGTATCGCCGCACCTCTCGTTCTTTCAGTTCATAGTATTGTAAGTGCTGACTTTGCCACCTCGATTATTCCGGGCTGGCACACCACCATATTTCCCCCTTACTTTGTAGCTGGTGCCATCTTTTCCGGTTTTGCCATGGTACTGACTCTTTTGGTTGTAACACGTAAGGTTCTCAATTTGGAAAACTACATCACACTTGCACATATTGAGTCAATGAATAAAATTATCATTGCCACAGGATCAATCGTGGGAATTGCATATATGACCGAACTCTTTATCTCATGGTACTCTGGTGTGGAATATGAGCAATACGCCTTTCTTAATCGAGCTACAGGACCATATTGGTGGGCTTACGCCATCATGATGACTTGTAATGTGATTTCACCACAACTCCTCTGGTTCAGAAAACTGAGACGAAATCTCGTTTTTACCTTTATACTGTCAATCTTTATCAACATTGGTATGTGGTTCGAGCGTTTCGTTATCATCGTTACATCATTACATCGCGACTACCTACCGTCAAGTTGGTCGATGTATTCGCCAACAATTGTTGAAGTTGGAATCTTCATAGGTACACTCGGTTTATTTTTCTCATGTTTTCTATTATTCATTCGGGTATTTCCTGTGATTGCCATTGCAGAGATTAAAACTGTTGTGAAAAGCTCAGGTGAAAAAGAAACTAAAAACGAAACGCTATGAGAAGCTATATTTCAGCCTATTTCACAGATGAAGAAGATCTTTTGAGGGCAATCAAAATATTGATGGAAAAGAAAATATTGATACTTGATGTTTTAACACCTTTTCCAGTACATGGTATAGATAAAGTTTTGGGTTTAAAAGAATCCAAACTACCAACCGTTGGTTTTATTGCAGGAGCTATAGGAACACTTTTTGCTTTCGGTTTTCAAACCTGGGCTTTTGTGGTTGACTACCCCCTATTTATTGGAGGTAAACCACATTTTTCTATTCCTGCTTTTATACCCATCACCTTTGAAGTTACTGTGCTATTTGCTGCCTTTGCGATGGTATTTGCTTTTCTTTTCAGATCAAAATTAGGTTTGGGTGCCAAGAATAAAATTCACGATGAAAGAATAACTGATGATCGTTTCGTCATCATCATTGAGGCAAATGAAAATGATGAGTATTTTAATAATGTAAAGGCCATCTTAGAGCAAGAAGAGGCTCATGAAATTCAACTCAAAGAGCATAAATAGTTAATTCAAAATCATAAGCTGATGGACACGAATTATATCTTATCAAAAAAAACAAAACAAGTATTTTTATCCATATCTGTTATTGGTATTCTCCTGATTGCGCTTAGTTTTCTTTTTGAGAATCCAGAAAGCAAACAAGTTTGGATGAATGTTTTACTTAACAACCTATACTTCCTGTTTCTTTCTCTTTTTGGAGTCTTATTTATCGCTCTCCATAAAATTGCACATTCTGGGTGGCATGTAAGTCTAAAGCGAATACCTGAAGCTCTAAGCACTTTCCTGCCCTATTCAGCGGCACTTATGTTCTTGCTAATTTTTGGCATGCACGATTTGTATCACTGGTCACATCATGATCTACATGATCCAATCATAGAAGGAAAATCAGCCTACCTGAATCTGCCATTTTTCTTTATCCGCATGGCTGTTTATTTCACAGGATGGATAGGACTCAGCTATTTACTGCGTAAAAACTCAGCTTCGCAAGATTTATCAAATGACTATAAATTCCACAAACAAGGTCGGATTTTAGCTGCCTTATTTATGGCATTCTTTGCCGTAACGAGTTCAACAATGAGTTGGGATTGGATTATGTCTGTGGATCCGCACTGGTTTAGTACTCTGTTTGGATGGTTTGTCTTTATTGGGCTTTTTGTATCAGGCGTAGCTGCTTTTATTCTGATTATAGCCTTACTCAAGGCTCAAGGCTATCTCAATTTTGTTAATAAAGAACACCTTCATGATTTGGGTAAATATCTTTTTGGCTTTAGCATCTTTTGGATGTACCTCTGGTTTTTCCAGTACATGCTGATTTGGTACAGCCATATTCCTGAAGAGACAATCTATTTTGCACAAAGATTACACGGATTTCCGATTCTCTTTTTTACCATACTCATTTTAAACTTTCTCTTTCCATTCCTGGCTTTGATGACCAGGAATTCAAAACGAAATATCAAATGGTTAGCTATGGTTGCTGCTGTTGTTCTAATCGGTCAATGGCTAAACATTTACCTCATGTTAAGCCCGGGTATAATGGGTGAGACAGCTAAAATAGGTCTAATTGAAATAGGTTCGGCCTGCTTATACCTTGGAGGCTTCCTATTTGTAGTATTAAATGCTCTTTCGAAAAAACCATTATTATGCAAAAATGATCCTTTCCTTGAAGAAAGCTTCCATTACGAAACATAAACGTCTTATAAAAAGTCCATATTATGCTTAAACTTACTTCATTTATAAGTCTATTATTTTTAACTATAATCTTTCTCTCAGCTTGTGATAGGGATAGAAATCATCCTGGTCATTCCTATTTCCCGGATATGGTAAAATCTCGTGCCTATGAAAGCTACTCAGAAAACCCAAATTTCGCGGATAGTACATCAGCACGTCTACCTGTTAATGGAACAATTCCAAGAGGGATTATACCCTTTGATTTTGAAAAAACATTAGAAGACAGAGCACTCGCAGGCCAAATATTTTTCAATCCCCAAAAGATGAAATTGAAAGACGTCAAAGAAGGTAAAGAGCTTTATAAAGTCTTCTGCTACAACTGTCATGGACTAAAAGGGAATGGTATGGGCTATTTATTTACAAGTGACCGTTTTACTTACCAACCTGCCAGCCTGATATCAGATAAAATGATGAATGCGCCAAGAGGAGAATTCTTCCATGTAATTACACTTGGCTATGGTATTATGGGTGCTCATGGATCACAAATAACTCCTGAAGACCGTTGGAAGATTATTGAATATATCAAAGTTAAACTTCAAGGAAAAAAACTAGGAGAACGTACCATATCAGTTATTGACGACAGTCCTAAAGAAAGCATAGCTGACTTTGAAGCTCGATTGTCAAAGCTATATCCAAATCAAAAAGGAGTTGGCCCTGTTAAAAGCTTAAGCTTAGAAACTATTAATAACAAGATGGCTGAAGAAGGACAAAAGATTTATAAGCAAATGTGTTCGAGTTGTCACAAGCCTACAAAACGATACATTGGTCCCGCTCCTATAGGTATTCTTGAAAGACGAACGCCGGAATGGGTTATGAATATGATTCTTAATCCTAAGGAAATGGTTGCTAAAGATCCAATTGCCAAGGAATTATTGGGGCGATATATATCCCCAATGGCCGACCAAAATTTAAGTGAAGAAGAAGCCAGAAAAGTTCTTGAATATTTCAGAACATTAAAATAATCCCAATTTAATAACCTATAAATTAATTGAAATGGAAAAGTCAAAATTTAAGTGGTTAGCGTATCTATTTATCATGGGTTTTATCGTTTCTGCCTGTGGTGATAACTCAAAACAACAATCGAAAGGAGCATTTGGAGATCAGGATGTGGCCTCCCAAGTATATGTATCGCCTGGAGAATACGATGAGTTTTACGCCTTTATGTCAGGTGGATTTAGTGGCCAGGTAAGTGTGTATGGTTTGCCTTCAGGGCGATTATTCAAGGTGATTCCTGTTTTTTCAGTAGACGCTGAAAAAGCCTATGGTTTTAATGAAGAAACCAAACCGATGTTGAATACCTCTTTGGGTTTTATTCCTTGGGATGATTCTCATCATCCTGAATTATCTCAAACTAATGGCGTGCCTGATGGTCGTTGGTTATTCATTAATGGTAATAATACACCACGAGTTGCACGTATAGATTTAACGACTTTTGAAACTGCAGAAATTCTTGAAATCCCTAATAGTGGTGGGAATCACAGTTCTCCTTTTATTACGGAAAACTCGGAATATTTAGTCGCTGGAACTCGATTTAGTGTACCTATTCCACAGAAGGATGTGAGTATAAAATCATATAAAGAAAATTTCAAAGGTTCTTTATCTTATATTAAAATTGCTGATGATGGAGAGATGAGTGTTGCTTTCCAGATCTTGGTTCCTGGTTACGATTATGATTTAGCACATTCTGGTAAAGGAAAATCTCATGGATGGACCTTCTTCACCACGTACAATACCGAAGAGAGTAATACATTACTCGAAATTGGAGCATCACAACGTGACAAAGATTATATTGCTGCTGTTAACTGGAAAAAGGCCGAAGAATATATTGCAGCAGGAAAAGCTAAAACAATGCCTGCTAACTATGCACACAACACTTACGATGAGCATAGCCATATGGCAAAATCTGAAATGCTTAAGGAAGTTAAAGTTCTTATTCCGCAAGAATGTCCTGGTTTAATCTATTATTTACCGACTCCAAAATCACCACATGGTGTTGATGTTGATCCTAGCGGTGAATATATTGTAGGTAATGGTAAACTGTCATCGGATCTTACCGTTCATTCATTCTCAAAAATGTTAAAAGCCATAGAGAATGATGATTTTGATGATGAAGTCGATGGGATTCCTGTAATTAATTTTGAAAGTGTAGTAGCAGGTTCTGTTAAAAGTACAGGTTTAGGACCACTTCATACCGAATTCGATGGCAAAGGAAATGCCTATACCACTTTCTTTATCTCTTCAGAGGTTATAAAATGGAAAATTGGTACTTGGGAAGTACTCGATCGCGTTCCAAGTTATTACTCAGTTGGACACTTAATGATTCCTGGTGGGGATTCAAAAGCACCTTTCGGAAAATACTTGGTTTCATTAAATAAGATTACGAAAGATCGTTTTCTCCCTACTGGTCCTGAATTAACACAGTCAGCACAGTTATTCGATATTACTGGCGATAAAATGAAGCTCTTACTGGATTTCCCTACAATTGGTGAGCCTCACTATGCTCAGGCTATTCCAGCAGATATTATCATGAAAAATTCCGTGAAATATTACAAACTTGACGAGAATAAGCATCCTCATAAAATTACTTCTGAAGATGAAGCGAAAGTCGTACGTAAAGGTAATGTGGTTCGCGTCTATATGAGTTCTATTCGTTCACACTTTGCTCCTGATAATATAGAGGGAGTTAAAGTCGGAGATAAAGTTTATTTCCACCTGACTAATCTGGAACAAGATTGGGATGTACCCCATGGTTTTGCAGTAATGGGAGCTAGAACTTCAGAGATATTAGTGATGCCAGGTCAGACGGAAACATTGGTTTGGGAACCTCAAAATCCCGGAGTCTATCCATTCTATTGCACCGATTTCTGTTCAGCTCTTCATCAGGAAATGCAAGGTTACATTCGCGTTTCTCCTAAAAATTCTAAAGTGGAGTTAAAGTGGAGTGTTGGAGAATTTGATGAGTAAAATACAATTCCGGAAAGGATAAGCTATTATTCTTTCCGGAAATAAATCTTAATTAAATCTACAAGATGATATCTAATTTGCTCGTAAAAGAAAATAGATCCAGATTGTTTATGCTTTTAGCATCCTTAATGCTTATGGGCTTGTTTCTTTTTCCTCTTTGGAAAATAAGACTCGAAGCTGCCCAATATCCCAATGGGGTAAACATGTATATCTGGATTAACAAAATTACAGGAGACACACCAAGTACATTGCAAAATATAAATATTCTCAATCATTATATTGGGATGCAGTACATTAAACCAGATTCAATTCCTGAGCTCAAATATTTCCCTTTTGTCGTCATCATCATGTCTTTATTGGGCATTGTCGTTGCATTTTCAAAGAAGAGAAAGCTATTTATCACTTGGGGAATTATACTCTTAGTGTTGGGTATACTGGGCATTTACGATTTTTATTTATGGGAATACGATTATGGACACAACCTGAGTCCTAATGCCCCTATCAAAATCCCTGGAATGGTTTATCAACCTCCTTTATTGGGATCAAAAATGCTATTAAATTTTAATGCTATTTCATTACCACATACAGGCTCCTTATTCTTAGGATTTGCCATGGTTTTCAACTTTTTATCCTTTACATTATTATGGAAAAAAAAATAGGTCATTACAGCCTCATCTTAATATTCATTCTAGCTCTAACTTCGTGTCAGCCTAAAGAAAAAGCTATAGCATATGGGCAAGACCAATGCCAGCATTGTAGAATGATGATTGTAGAAAAACAATATGGCTCCGAGTTAGTATCAAAAAAAGGAAAAGTTTATACGTTCGATTCAATTGAGTGTTTGATAGATTATCTCCAAACAGATAATATTGACGAAAACGAAATTGCACTCTCTTTGGTCACCTCGTTTAATCAACCTGAAGCATTAAGATCCGTTAAGGATTCATATTACCTGCACTCACTAAAACTTCCAAGCCCTATGGGGATGTTTTTAACAGCCTTTGAAAGTGAAGAAGCTGCAATGGCTGCTAAAGAAAAGTTTGGAGGAAAAGTGATGAACTGGGATAACTTACTCAAAGAATATAGCTCATTAAAATAAACTGCATTGCAAAGATTATTATTGATTCTATTCAGTCTTTTTATTGCCTATAGTACGATAGGCTCAGAACTTCGTGTGGGTAAAAACCAGGTTTTTCATTCTATCGAAATGGCTTTAAAAATGAGCCAGTCCGGAGATACCATTTTTGTAGAAAAAGGCATATACATTGAACCCAATCTTTTAATCCAACATCCAATAAGCCTTATTGGAATTAATTACCCTACAATAGAAAACAATAAGCAACAGGAAATTATTACGGTAGAATCTGATAGCGTTAGCATCATCGGTTTACACCTACAGAATATTAAAGTCAGTTATATTAATGATTATGCAGCCATAAAAGTTAATAGACAGAAGCATTGTGTCTTTGAAAACAATCGTTTGGAAAACACCTTCTTCGGGATATTCTTAAAGCATTCAAAAGATTGTATTATTCGCAACAACTATATTAAGGGAAATGCTAAAAACGAGATGTCCTCAGGTAATGCAGTTCACCTCTGGTATTGTAAAAATATTCTGGTAGAGAAAAATCAAGCCAGAAATCATCGTGACGGGATTTATCTCGAATTTGTTGATAATAGCATTGTGAAAAATAATATCGTTGCCGATAACATTCGCTATGGATTGCATTTCATGTTCTCAGATCACGACGAATACCGTGGAAACACATTTCGTTCAAATGGTGCTGGTGTTGCTGTGATGTTCTCAAAGTATATTAAAATGCAAAACAATCATTTTGAGTTCAACTGGGGCAGTGCTTCATATGGGTTACTTCTGAAAGATATTACTGATAGTGAAATCACGAATAATATTTTCAAACAAAATACAATTGCCATTTATATGGAAGGAGCCAATCGAGTCGATATTCATAAGAATGAATTCAACAGTAATGGTTGGGCAATGAAAATATATGGCAGTAGTATGTACAATAAAATTAATCAAAACAATTTTCTCAATAATAGCTTTGAACTCGGAGTTAGTGGCAAGTCAGAGAGTAACAATTTCGATGGGAATTACTGGAGCTCACATACAGGTTACGATTTAAATAAAGATGGAACGGCTGATATACCTTATCGCCCTGTTAAACTATTTTCCCGAATTATTAGCAGAATTCCATCTACAAGTATTCTAATGAGAAGTTTATTAATTGACATTATTGATTTTGCTGAAAAAGTAAATCCCGTCCTAACACCTGATAATTTAAAGGACCATCGCCCATCAATGAAAATTATAGACTATGATAAGAATTGAGAATTTAAGTAAAGCCTATCATAAAAATCAAGTTTTAAAGGATGTCAATATTAAACTCGATTCGAATAAGATAATTGCCATTTTAGGTCCTAATGGATCGGGAAAAACTACACTTATCAAATCTATTCTGGGATTAGTAATAGCTCAGGAAGGAGATGTGAAATTCAATGATCAATCGATAGTTGGTGAGTGGGAATATCGAAAACAAATATCCTATCTGCCTCAAATAGCACGCTTCCCAGAGAATTTGAAAGTTTTAGAGCTTATTGCACTGGTTAAAGACATTCGCCAACAAGAAGCCAGGGATAATGAACTAATTCAATATTTTGGCTTGGAGAACGAGCTTAAAAAGCCTCTACGTAATCTCTCAGGAGGAACAAGACAAAAGGTTAATATGGTTTTAGCATTTATGTTCGATTCACCCGTTATAATTCTGGATGAACCAACAGTAGGACTCGACCCGGTAGCCATTAGTCGATTTAAAGAACTTTTAGAAAGAGAAAAAGCTAAAGGGAAATTGATCATTTTCACCACACACATTATGAGTTTGGTTCAGGAAATTTCTGATGAAATAATCTTCTTGCTTGAGGGAGATATCTACTTTCAAGGATCAGTCCAAGACTTGATTAATCAAAATGGATCTACAAAGCTAGAGTCCGCGATTACAAATCTAATTGAAAATAGCCATGCTTAAAATATTTAAATATAGCCTCTTCGACCTCATTCGATCCAATTGGAGTATTGCTTACCTTGCTTTTTATCTAATGGTAAGCTCTTCCATTATTTATATGAATGGAGATATCACAAAATCAATTATTAGTATGATGAATGTGATTCTCTTATTAATCCCCTTAGTGGCTACAGTTTTTGGTGCTATTTACATGTACAATTCCCGTGAATTCACAGAGCTACTTCTCTCCCAGCCCATTAAAAGGAAGTCAATATTCCTGGGGCAATATTTTGGCTTAGCCGTTTCATTATCCTTAAGTTTCATCCTTGGGGTAGGCTTACCCTTTATTATCCGTGGGATTATTACAAGCCCCGAATTATCCAATTTCTTAGTTTTAATAGGCGTTGGGCTCATCCTCAACTTTATCTTCTCTTTACTTAGCTTTATGGTGGCACTCCGTTTCGAAAATCGAATTAAGGGCTTTGGGCTTTCTCTTTTCATCTGGCTGTTCATGTCGATTATTTACGATGGTATTTTATTACTTATTCTAATCTGGTTTGAATCCTACCCAACAGAGAATTTAGCCATCACACTTACCCTTATGAACCCTATTGACTTAGGAAGAGTTCTAATCATGTTATTTTTAGACACATCAGCATTAATGGGATACACTGGAGCTGTTTTTTATAATTTCTTTGGAGTTTGGCAAGGTATTTTGCTTTCTATTGCAGCCTTATCAGTTTGGTTATTATTCCCCATCTACATTTTACTCAGATACATCAAGAAAAAAGATTTCTAAGCAAAAACAAAAATCAAAAAAAAACTCATAAAACGAATAAACGTCTTATGAGTTTTTTTGAGCTTTCATTTTTTAAGAGGCTTAGTGATTGACCCCAAAAATTACTATAGGAAACTTATTTCAGGGTCTTCATAAATTCAATAATTTCTTTGATATCCTCTTCTTTTAATTCATTTTTATATGATAGCATCAACCCTTTTTTAAAACCCTTTACAACATCATCGTTCGGATTATATATTGAGTTCATCACATAAGCACTATCAACCACAACTTTCCTTTCAACCCCATTGGTCAATACGGTTTCTTCTGAGCCGAATAATCCTTTCCAAGTCGGGCCAACTATTTTAGACCCGTCTAAAGAGTGACAGGCCAAACAGCCATTCATTTGTACAATTCTCAAGCCAAGGGCTCCGGGTTTATCAGTTATTATAGAGGCCACAACTGTTGTATCTACATACCATTTATCAAACTTATCAGAATCCATCACAACAACAGATGTAGCCATTGAAGAATGTGAAAGACCGCAATACTCAGTACAAAACAAATCAAAATCGCCTTCTCGTCCTGCTTTAAACCACATAAACTGATCTTTACCTGGTACTATATCTTGTTTCAACCGAAAAGCCGGAATATACAAACTGTGAATCACATCCAAGGCAACCAAATCCAATTTTACATCTCGGTCTTTAGGAACATACAAGGTATCGGTTACTTTTCCATTCTCATACTGAAACTGCCAATGCCACATACGGGCAATACTCTTAATTACGAATGCATCATCCGGAACTTCTTTCATGGGTTTATAGCCCATCCAGCCAAAATAAAACATGACCATGACCAAAGCCGTTGGAATCAATGTCCATACAATTTCGAGTACAACATTTCCATGAATTTGTTCTGCTTTAGGATGCTTCGATTTTCTATATCGAAAAACAAAATAGATCATTGTCGCTGTAATCCCTATCAGGAAAAAAGAGATTATTCCAAATATGATCATAAATGAAGTATCTACTCCTTTTACAAAATTGGATGCATCAGCCACTCCTTTTGAAAACATAAGCTATCGGTATAAATAATCTAAAAACGTTACTAAGATGACAATCATCAACAATAAAATAATTCCAGCCGTCATCAGTGCATAGACTTTCTTATCAAACTTTAAATGCATAAAATACATCAATACCAAGATCGATTTTAAAACTGCAAAAATTAAAGCCGCGGTTACTGAATAAACCCCTAAATCGATTTGTGTAATTCCCACTGAACTGAATGTGAACACCAGTAACACAATCAAAACAACGACAAAAGTTTTGTATTTTACGATATGAGCATGTTGTCCATTCTCCATAGTGTCTGTTTTTAAGTGATAAGGTAAAATAATGGAAACAAGAAAATCCAAATTAAATCGACAAGATGCCAATACAAAGCACTGTTTTCCAAAATCACATAGTCATCGTATTTCACATCATCCGTTTTCACTAACCACATCACATAGCCAATAAAAGTGACGCCAACAATAATGTGCAGAGCGTGTAAACCCGTCATGGCATAATACAAACCAAAAAATAAAATTTCCCCCTGGCTACTTTGATGCAGAATCTCACTTCCCGGGAAAATACCATGAGAAATCTTACCTGTCCATTCAAAATATTTGTTCACCAAAAAAAGTAGAGCCAGCAAAACTGTTATCCCCATCAAGATTAAAGTGAGTCGTTTCCTTTTCAATTGAATAGACGTGATGGCCATAGCAATCGTCATACTGCTCACTAATAGAATAACCGTATTGGCTGTCCCAATGAAAATATCCAATTCTTCAGCAGCCATATGAAAGGCCATTGGATTTAAATATCGATATACCGAATAGACAATGAATAGGCCGCCAAAAAGTAAGAGCTCCGTGAAAATAAAAATCCACATCCCTGTTTTGGCACCTTCGTCATCACGATGTTCATCAATCTGAGTGTGATCATTCATAATCATAAGGATCTTGAGTTACAATAGGAATTTCTTCAAAATTTTCTAGACTTGGCGGACTGTCTACCGTCCACTCTAATGTTTTCCCTTTCCAGGGATCCTTTTCGGCTTTAGCTCCATGTCGGGCTGACCGGACTAAATTGGTAATCACAATTATTAAACCCGTTATCATCAACATAGCTCCCATTGAAGAGACTATATTGGGCCCGTGAAATCGTTCCACATAATCGTAATAACGACGTGGCATGCCTGTTATACCAAGATAAAACATGGGAAGATACAAGGTATTGAAGCCTGTAAAGAAAATAGCTAAACCAATATTAGCCCAGGATTTATCGTACATTCGCCCAAACATCTTAGGGAACCAGTAATGCAAAGCTCCAAAGAAAGCAAAGCCCGTCCCTCCAAAAACAATATAGTGGAAATGCGCTACCACAAAAGCGGTATCGTGCAAATGAACATTAGCAGAAAGCGCCCCCAAAACCATACCTGATAAACCTCCAATCATAAAAACAAACAAGAAACAAAACGCCCATAAAAAGGGTGTTTGCAAATCGATAGATGCTTTATGAAGGGTAGCCACCCAGTTGAAAATTTTAATGGCACTGGGAATAGCCACAAGGAAGGTTAAAATTGAAAAGGTATAAAGTGCAACTCCACTCATTCCTGAAGTAAACATATGATGTCCCCATACAAAATATCCCACGAAAGCAATGGCGAGAGTAGATACAACAATTGCCGTATAACCAAATATCGTTTTGCGTGCAAATGTTGGAATAATCTCAGATATTACCCCCATTGCAGGCAGAATCATAATGTATACGGCCGGATGAGAATAGATCCAAAACAGGTGTTGATACAGAATAGGATCCCCCCCCAAAGACGGATCGAAAAATCCAATTTGAAGCGTTCTTTCCAAAACAACCATCAACAAGGTAATTCCAACGATTGGGGTAGCCAGAACCTGAATCCAGGCCGTTCCGTATAGTGCCCATGGGAACAATGGCATTTTCATCCATTTCATTCCAGGGGCCCTCAAACGGTGTATAGTCACAATAAAGTTAAGCCCGGTAACTATAGACGAAAACCCCAAAACGAATGCCCCCGTAACGGCAGGCAACATATTAGTTCCCGTTCTGAAACTATATGGGGCGTAAAACGTCCAGCCTGTATCAGGTGCTCCATCTCCCAGAAATTGAGATGAAAGCGCAATAAAGGCTCCTGCAATATAAATCCACCATGAAAAAAGATTCAATTTTGGGAATGCGACATCTTTTGCACCGATCATGATAGGAAGAAAGAAATTACCAAAAACAGCTGGTAAACCCGGCACCACAATTAAAAAGATCATTGTGATACCATGAAGGGTAAAAAAACTATTATAGGTTTGCGCTCCCATAATGGTTCTACCGGGGGCAATAAGCTCTAATTTCATCATCAAACCAAGCGTAGCCGCTATAGAAAAAAAGACGAGCATACTATACAAATATAAAAGCCCAATTCGCTTATGATCGGTAGAAAAAATCCAGGCAAATATGCCCTTAAATCGACCTTGATATTCCAGGAAACTCGGGGTAGGAGCCTGTTTCATTGTTTCTGTCATAGTCTAATTCTTAGGGTAGTTTCTTTTTCGTGGTTTACGGATGATTAATACAAGGAAAACAATTAGTCCGAGACTCAGTATTAATGTTCCACTCAGACGGGTTACGTTTAAAACATAAGCCTTTCCAACAGGATCGTAGGAATAACAAAACTGAAGAATTTTATTCATTGTCGGACCGGAATGCCCTTTAGAAGCCTCAATTAAGGCTAATTTGAATTCAAAAGGCAAAAAATAGGTGCCATTTAAGTAACGGGTAATCTTACCATTGGGACTTAAAACAATAACAGTAGCTGCATGCGTAAAATCAGTCCCTGCTTTAATATATTTAAAGCCAAGCGCTTCGGTTACTCTTGCGATATTCGCACTATCTGAGGTGAAAAATCGCCAGCCATCATCTGTATTCTGATTCGTTATCAGACTTTGGTAATTCTTTTTCTTTTTAATAGCCAGATCGATTTTCTCACGCGGATCGAATCCTATTGTAATCACCTGATAATCCTCTGCCAGTTTCATATCCAATTTCTGGATCACATCGGCAACGCCATCCATTAATGGAGTACAAATACCCGGACATCTGAAATAAACAAAGATCAGAGCTGTCGGTTTGTCAATCTGGTCCTTCAAATTAACCATCTTTCCATCTTCATTCATCAATTGAATATCAGATGGAACAAATTCATCAAGATGTTCTATAATTCCAACTTCTACTTGCTTCTTAACATCCTGACTAAACAAAATCTGCAAATACAGAAAACAGGTAAAAAATAACAAAAGTGATAATTTCATTTGAACTCCTCCTTGGATTAATATGATGAGATACTTGAATTACAACTTGATTACCTTTAAATATAATAAATAATACTTGCAGCTGAAAAAGAAATCACAACTACTTCTGAAACAAGACATAAAATAACATCAAAACTGATATTTCATGCCTGTTTGAAATTCTAATTTAATTGATTATTATTTGTAATAATTTGCGGAATTATGTCCTGAAAATAATTTTATGGATACAATCAGAACCCTGAGAATGCCAAAACCTTCATGACAGATATTTAAAACTCTTTGATATCAGAGGAAATGAACTTATTTTTAAAATCAAACTCTAGCTACGATGACAAAATTCAAACTCATTTTTATTATCCTTTCGGTATTTTCAGTTTTTTCGTGCACCAATACTGAGAAAAAATCAATCCCAAACAAGAAAGTCGTTCCAAAGCTGGAAATGGAACAGGGAGGACAAATATTCAGGGCCAAATGTATGAACTGTCACAAAAGAAACGGAGAAGGCCTGGATCCTACATATCCCCCTTTAGCCAAGTCTGATTTTTTGAAAAACAATATTGAAGATGCAGTGCGAATGGTTAAGTTTGGGAGTAGTCAGAAAATTAAAGTCAATGGTGTGACGTACCAGTCGTATATGCCCGAGTCGGGACTCAGTGATGAGGATTTAAGATTGGTTTTTAATTACATCCTAAATTCATGGGGTAACGAATATGGCAACCTGGATCTCGAAACAATAAAAGCTATCAAAAAGAAAAGATAGAAAACAGTTTCACAACTCTAATCTATCCTTTGGTATTGGCTTGTCAGAAAATTACAATCAGCTCTGAATCACACTTGGTTTAAACAATTCGTGATTTTTGCGTATTTTCTTAACAGACAGAACCTGAAAAGTTTCTTCACCCGTACTTTCGCTTATTTTACGGACTGCCCGTTTGCTCGATTGATAGTGCTTCGGGTAATGACAGCTTTTGTATTTTTTTCCACTATTACAATAACACTTCTCATTTCGTTCGATTTTCACATAATAAAAATCTTCAGTATCCGAACGAAACAGACTAAGGACGGCATCTAGAAAGTTCATAATATTTAGGTTTATTTGGGTTAATTGATTTCTTTAAATTAAGAGTAATCTTTAACAAAATCAAATAAAAAAAATGAGTCAAAACAGATACCCCATTTTGACTCATTTTATATTTATCTCAACTTTAGACTAATGACAACAGGATGGCACAGTCTCTTCTGCTTGTTCAACAGGAATTGTCATAGCTTTTTCCGGTGGACTCAAATAAGGAATCCCCAGACTTAAGCCTCGAAGTATAAATAAAACACCAATAAATACAATGGCATATGGAATAACGCGTGTCAGTTTTTTTCGCAACTCAAGCGTGATTAAATTACCAATTAGTGAAACAGCTAATAGCATAGGAATGGTACCTAGGCCAAAAACAAACATGAATAAACTCCCACTATAAAACGAACCTGTCGCAATGGCACCTGCTATTGCAAAATAAACCAAGCCACATGGCAACAGGCCATTCAACAGACCAATCAGAAATAAAGAAAAATGACTGCTTTGAGTAAATAGTTTTCTTAAACCTACTTTTACTTTGCCTACAAATCCGAACACCGATTTCTCGGTATCGAACCTGTTTTTGTACAGATTAGGTACCAAAACTGATACAATCATAATAGCTCCCATAATAATGGATACCCATTGCTGAAAACCACTCATCACAAGCCCCTGTCCCAAAAGACCAAAAACAGCTCCCATTATGGCATAGGTGACTGCCCGACCAATATTATAAATAAGCCCACCTAATATTCGAATGAGCCATGAATCCGTTTTCAATGGTATTGCCAAAGCAATAGGACCACACATGCCCACACAATGAAAACTACCCAAAAGACCAAGAGTCAATGCTGATAAATAAATCATCTTATTGTATTTTATAAGTTTTTGAGCCTCTGATATTACTTCGAAAGATAAATTGCTTCTTCCTGATAATACGCTTTATTCTGATGAGTCCAATCAATCTTCACGGCATATCGTCCTTTAATCAATCTGTCTGCATTAAACTCCTGAAGACCGGAAGCATCTAAAATAATATCTGAGCGCAAGTCATTATCTGAATTTGAAGGACGATAAAAAATAACGCTACCATTGACATCTGTTCTCATTTGCTCGGGAAATTGAACTCTTATAACGCCCGCATTCTGAGAAATGACAACTTTTTCTTTCAAAGACTGAGCATTCTTTATCTTATCAATCTGAGCCTGATATTTCATTTCCAAAGGATAATAATCCTTTGAAACCAAATTGATATCCTGAGTGGTACTGAAACCAACAAAAGACAAAATACCAATCACATATATCGAAATAAACATAGCTAGCTTACTTCCCCAATTTAATTTTTTCATATCCTGAATTCTATAATCTAATTGGGTCCTACAAAAGTTAAATCGACTATTTCAATCAATCGCTCCTTTGCGAATACTCCAATTTGTATTTGTGTCTTATCTGTTAAAACTGTTTTTTTAGGCAATTTGGCAAAAAACGTTCCCTCATGTATTGAACTTGCTGCTGCATTAAAGGTCTCTCCAATAATCTGTATTTCACCCTTTTTATCAAGAATTTTAAAAGAAACGGGTAAATCTTCAGTTGTTTTATTCACAATTTTAAAACTGTACATATTGCTAATAATCCCTTCTGAAGGTTCCTGATACATTAAACCCGGAGTACGAAGGATAATCGTTTCCAGATCGTTCCTCGAAGCAAACAAACCGATCACAACACAAAGCAAAACTGCAAGTACACTCGTATAAGCAATCTTACGAGCCGGCCATTTCTTTTTAATTCCTTCCGCAATATTTTTCTCAGAATCGAAACGGATCAGCCCTTTGGGTTTTCCTTGCCAGACCATCACTGAATTACATGCATCGATACAAGCTGTACAATTGATACATTCAAGCTGTGTCCCGTCACGGACATCAATTCCCGTTGGACAAACATCAACACAATCGTAGCAGTCGATGCAATCCCCCTTATTCTCTGCGTCTCTATCCTCACCGGCTTCCAGCGGAGCTCTCTCCTCGCCACGCTTATAATCATACGCAACTACAATGGTATTTGAATCAAGCAAAACCCCTTGCAAACGGCCGTAAGGGCAAATCATAGCACAAACTTGTTCTCTCAATCGGGAGAAAACAAGATACATCACGACAGAAAAAAACAATAAAGCAACAAACAGAACGGAATTACCCGATGGATTTTGCCATAAATCCATCACAAAATCTACGCCTCTGATATAAGATAAAAAAGTACTCGAAATGGCCAAACAGATCAGATAAAACACAGTATGCTTACTTGTTTTCTTTACGAATTTCTCTGCATTCATCGACTGCGCATTCAACTTACGTTGTTGTTGAGGCGTTCCCTCAATCAAATACTCTATTCGACGAAAAATGAATTCCAAAAATACCGTTTGAGGGCATGCCCAACCACACCAAATTCGACCGTAACTAACCGTAAAGAGAACAATGAAAACAAAAAGAGTAATCATTGAAAAAAGAAAGATATGGAAATCCTGAGGCCAAAAATGCACCCCAAAAAGAATAAACTTTCGTTCAATTACATTTAGCAGAATCAAAGGATCCCCATTCAGTTTAATAAACGGAGTTACGAAAAGGATAGTCAGTAAAAAATAGCTAACCAAATTTCGATAGGTATACAGTCTCCCTTTGGGCTGTTTGGCATACACCCATCGTCTTTTCCCTTTTTTATTTAATGTTGCGAGTTGGTCTCGATACGTATTATCCGAATTCATGGGTATTTAGCTGTTTTATTTTTCTGGCTTATACAATTCGCCTTCAGCTGCTTTTGCATTTGGAGGATTGGTGCCATGCAAACTCATTACATAACTCGAAACCTGTAACATTTGCTCCGGAGATAATTGATTTTGCCAGGCTAACATGCCCTTTAAAGGTTTACCTTCTTTAATAATTTTATAAACATCATTCAGGCTACCCCCATTCAACCAATAGTCATCCGTTAAATTGGGTCCAATGGCATTTCCCTCTCCCAGAGTGGCATGACAAGCAACACAGTTTTTATCGAAAATAGCTTTACCGGCAGCAATATTCGTGGCATCCGTCATCAAAACCAACGAATTTTCATCAAATGTTGGTTTCGGTTTGTTCGCTTCAGCTAAAGCCATCTCTTTGTTATACTCCTCAATTTGAAGATCGTCTCCAAAGACGTGGTAGCGGAACATATAAACAGCCGAAAATACAATGGTTGCATAAAATAAATAACGCCACCAGGTTGGCATCGGGTTATTTAATTCACGAATACCATCGTAATCATGGTCACTCATTAGGTGCTCATTTTCTTCAAGAAATTTATCTTTTTTTTCCATTACAGAAGATTTTTATAATGTCTTAAATCGTTTTTGATATTAATTGCAAAGCAACAACTGATCAGATCTCGGTTCCTGACTGATCCGAAGACTTAATTCCGTCATCGTCAAGAGCATAACTTTTCATATCATTAAAAAAGTTCTTGTTACTCTTTTTGAAAGTCCACCAAATCATTCCTATGAAAAAGCTAAAGAAAATGATTAGTGAGATGCTGGGATAAAGACCAACATCTGAAATGCTTTGTAAATAATGACTGACTAGTTTCATAATTATAAAGTTTAAAGGAAAAGGTTAAAGTAAACTAGATCTACTTTCCCCTTTATCCTTATTGGCTTGAATTTATTCTTTCACTGAAATATCGCGTCCCAGTCTCTGCAGATATGCAATCACAGCAATAATCTCTTTCTCACTAGCTACTTCAACGCCATTTTTCTTTAAGTCAGCTGAAATTTCTTCGGCCTGTTTTTTCATGTCGTCATGAGCGACAAGATCATAATTAGCAGGATATGGCGCCTTATCATATGGAACACCCAATTTAATCATCGCACGAATTTTAGCCGAAGTATTCGACGTATCCAAATCATCCTTAATCAACCAAGGATAAGCCGGCATAATCGATTGAGCATTCATCTTCTGAGGATCGAGCAAATGATTATAATGCCATACATTTGTTTTATACATTTTACCACCCGGAACACCTTCACGAGCCAAATCCGGACCTGTACGTTTCGAACCCCAAAGGTGTGGATGATTGTATACCAGTTCACCAGCTTTTGAATATTCTCCATATCGCTCGGTTTCCGATCTGAATGGACGGATCATTTGCGTATGACAGGTATTACAACCTTCACGAATATAAATATCACGCCCTTCCAATTCAAGAGGAGTGTAAGGTTTCACACTTTCAATGGTTGGAATATTCGATTTCACCAAATAGGTTGGGATAATCTCGAAAGCACCCCCAATAAGAATGGCTATTGTAGCCAAAACCATAAACTGAACTGGTCGACGCTCTAACCAACGATGCAATCCTTCACCTCGTGCACGTTTTGAAGAAGTCACAAGAGCAGGAGCAGAAGCCTCTTCGTTATCAGCACATTTACCCGATGCGGCTGTTTTCAACAGGTTATAAACCATCAGGAATAAACCTACGAAGTAAAGAAGTCCTCCCAGAATTCGAACATGATACATGGGTAATATCTGTGTGATCGTCTCCAAAAAGTTAGGATAAGCTAATAGACCATCAGGAGTAAATTCTTTCCACATTAGAGTTTGAACGATAGCTCCCCAGTACAAAGGCAAAGCGTAGAATATAATCCCTAAAGTCCCAATCCAAAAGTGGGCATTTGCTAATTTCTCAGAATATAACTTGGTTTTCCACATTTTAGGGAAAAGGTAATACAACATACCAAAGGTTAAGAAACCATTCCATCCCAAAGCACCAATGTGAACGTGAGCAATATTCCAATCGGTATAATGGGTTAATGAGTTCACCCATTTCAACGACATCATTGGTCCTTCAAATGTTGACATACCATAAGCGGTTACCGCAACAACCATGAATTTTAAAGTGGCATTATCGCGAACCTTATCCCAGGCTCCTCTCAATGTCAATAATCCGTTGAACATACCACCCCATGATGGCGCAATCAGCATGATAGAAAAAACAACACCCAACGACTGTGCCCAGTCAGGAAGAGCCGTATAAAGCAAGTGGTGAGGCCCTGCCCAAATATATAGGAAGACCAATGCCCAAAAGTGAATAATGGATAATCGATACGAATAAACCGGACGATTAGCCGCCTTAGGCAAAAAGTAATACATCAATCCCAAATAGGGCGTTGTCAGGAAAAACGCAACGGCATTATGACCATACCACCACTGAACCAGTGCATCCTGTACACCAGCATAAACCGGATAAGAATGTAACCAGCTATATGGGATCTCAATAGAGTTACCAATATGAAGTACAGCAACAGTGACAAAGGTTGCGATATAAAACCAAATGGAGACATACAGATGATCGGCTCGGCGTCGGAGTATGGTTCCGAACATATTCCAGCCAAACACAACCCAAATAATTGTAATCGCAATATCAATAGGCCATTCCAATTCGGCATACTCTTTACTGGTTGTGATCCCCAGCACAAAGGTTATAGCTGCAGATACGATAATAGCCTGCCACCCCCAAAAATGGACCCAACTCAATTTATCGCTAAACATACGAGCCTTTAACAGACGCTGAAGCGAATAATAAACTGCAGCAAAAATTCCATTACCCACAAAGGCAAAAATCACTGCGTTGGTATGAATTGGTCTGATTCGCCCAAAAGTTGTGTAAGCCAACTTAAAATTGAAAATGGGGAACGCCAATTGTAAAGCAGCCAAAAGACCGACCAACATCCCGACCACACCCCACAGTATTGTGGCGTAAGCAAAATATTTGACGATTTTGTTATCGTACGAAAAATGTTGTGTTTCCATGTATGTTATAGCTTAATAAATTTACGAATGAATTCTTTTTTAGTTTTCTGAAACTTTTGATTCAGTTTCAGGCCCTTCTGTATTTTTAGTTTCTATTTCTTTCTGATCTTTGAGTTCTTCGTCGTCGAATAGAATTCTGACTGAGGGCGAATAGTGATCGTCATATTGTCCCTTTCTTACAGCCCACAAAAAGCCTATCAAGAAGCCTCCTGCAACAACCATACTCACCGCTATTAAAACAAATATTACACTCAAGTTTTTATTTTTTTTATCTCTATATAATTAAATCGTCTCAACAAGACTATCACGTTCTTTTCTTAGCATCTCAACTTCATTAAAGCCATTCTTTTTATCTGCGATCAATTTTTCATTCTTACTTTTTGCTAAATAACTGGTTGTAAAACTTGCAAAAGCCACAACCGATATGGAGCTAATTGGCATCAGCAATGCAGCTACTATCGGAGACAAAAGCCCCTGAACTGCAAAGAATAAACCAAATATATTATAGGAAAAAGATAGTAGAAAACTCAGTTTAACAACCCTTAAACTCTGTTTCGATATTTTCAAAAATCGTTTCAACTCCTGAAATTTTGAAGCCTTAAGTATGGCATCACAAGCGGGTGAAAAATGATAAATATCATCGGCAATGGATATGCCAACATCACTCACTTTTAATGCTCCGGCATCATTTAGTCCATCACCAATCATTAAGATTCTCTTCCCCTCACTTTTAAGTGCTTGTATATATTCCAATTTATTCCGGGGCGATTGATTGAATAAGAGATTTGAGTTTTCAGGGAAAATTTGCTGCAAGTTTGCTTTCTCCGCATCGTTATCACCTGAAAGAACATGAAGCTCGTAATCCGATGACAAAGATGTTATCATCTCCTTTAAACCTGCTCGGTACTGATTGCTTAAAACGAAGCGCCCTTTTACCTTTCCGTCAAAAGAAACAAAAACCTCTGTTGAAGCAGATGCCTTTTCAACTTTAGCATCAGAAACAAAACTGGCTGAACCAATTTTAACCTGGCGACCTTCAACATCCCCTGATATCCCCAGAGAAACCGATTCCTTAAAATCGATGACCTTTTCTGATGCATAAGCTTTTAAATGCTCATAAAGTATTGTACTCAATACATGTGAAGAATGACGAACCAGCGACTTAACGGCATTATAATCCTCAATTGTTAAAGCATCTCCTTCAAATTTAACATTCACGGCATCAGCCTGAGTAATCGTTCCCGTTTTATCAAAAACAATTGTATCAACACCACTCAGCGCTTCTACAATATCAGCCCCTTTCAGATAAATCCCTAAACGCCCCAGCATTCGCATGGTATTCCCCAATGCAAAGGGAGACGAAAGTGCCAGTGCACAAGGACAAGCCACGATTAAAACGGATGTAAATGCAAATACCGCTTTTGATGGATCATGCAAGAGCCAATACAAACCAGCTAAAGCACCAATAGCAATTATGGTCAGAGTAAAGTATTTACTGATCTGATCAATTAAAGAATTCAATTTTGAAAAATAAATTTCTTTCTCTTCAGACTGATTCCACAACTGCGTTAATCGCGATTGAACAACCTCTTTTTCTATACACATTTCAATGGCACCACCTACCTGTTTACCTCCCGCAAACAAGTGGTCGCCCACTCTTTTTGAAACAGAGCGTGATTCACCCGTAACAAAGCTATAATCAATTAAAGCCTCTCCTTTGGTTAAGATGGCATCAGCAGGTATCAACTCCTGATTTCGAATCAGAATCAAATCCCCTTTTTTCAACTTATTAATTTGAGTGCTTTCTTCATTGCCATCAACAATTTTGCTAACAGCTACAGGAAAATAGGATCGGTAATCACGTTCGAATGACAAAGCCTGATAACTTTTACTTTGATACCACTTCCCAATCAGCAAGAAAAAAATTAACCCCGTCAGTGAGTCCATATAACCGGAGCCAGTGCGTGTAAATATTTCAAAACACGATTGGATAAAAAGAGTAATAATCCCCAAAGAAATGGGCACATCAATATTGATAAACTTATGCTTTAATCCTTTGTATGCAGAAAGAATATAATCACTTCCACTATAAAATAAGACGGGTAAAACGAGTAGAAAATTCATCATTCCAAAAAAGGATTTGAAATGCGTCTCTAAATATTCTGATCCAGGCACGTATTCAGGAAGACTTAAAAGCATAATGTTCCCAAAACCAAATCCCGCCACACCTATTTTATAGAGTAGCTTTTTATTGGCATCCTGATTCTTTTTTTCCTGTAAGTTATCCAATGTAATTTCAGGGACGTAATGGATAGATGCCAAAAGTTCGGCTAACTGGCGCAGACTTAACTCGCTTGAATCAAAAGTCACAGCAACTTCTTTTTTAACGAAATTAACCGTTGATTTCAGTACAGCTTTATTCAGCACATGAAGATGTTCGAGCAACCAAATACAAGAACTACAATGAATGCCCGGCGTGTATAAACTCACCTTACGTATTGAATCTTCGGAGAATTCATACAATTGACTGGCAATCTCATCTTCATCCAGAAAAGCAAACTTCTCTTTAAACTTTCCTTCTTCAATTTTAATACCCGGAGTCGATTCAATATTGTAATACGAACACAGCTCGTTCTCGTTCAAAAGTTGAAATACAGTGGAACAACCCGAACAACAAAAGGGCTTTCCATCCCAAATAACAGGATGTTTACCACAATCATCACCACAGTGAATGCAGGCTTGATTTTTTGTATCTTCAGGTATTTTCGTCATATTGCAGACTTGTTAGTCTTAATATCAAACAATGTTCTCAGATTCAACTCTAATTTATATTATTGCGGGCATTACTCTTGCTCATTTTCTATTTGGAATCGGCTATTTACTCTACAAACTGGGTTTTGGTCCCAGGAAAAATAAAACCGACAAAGAACAGTAAATCTTATTTTGATTTTACGCGCATTTTAGACAACTGAAAAAGCTGAAACAAAATCAGAAAAATAACGCCCCAAATTCCGATAACACCCAAAACATAAGTAGCAATAATCCAAATAGGAGCATTGGCACGGGTTCCCCACATGGCTCTTTCGCTAAGGATATTTTTAGGATTGGTTGGTACAGCAATAGAAACGACACGTTTCTCCTCAATTGGGCCATAATTATCTTCATCCGTGATTTTAACAAGCAAATTTGCTTGTCCTTCTCTGTCTCCCGGTAAATCAGTAGGAAATTGAACAATCAATTGTCCCTTTTCATTCGTATAAGCCTCTTCACCTGAAATATCCAGTTGACCAAATGCTCTTTTCACCAGAAAACTCAATTCGATTCCTTCCAAACCAACACGTTTCCCATCTTTTTTCAAGCCTGTTAGTTCTGCAATCAGTTTTTTGTGTTCTGAGTCAACATCAATATCAATTTTAACATCAGTAACCTCAGGATTCACAACAGCCTTTGTCACAACAGCTTCCCTTTTCATTTTATCTAATGAACGCAAATAGGCAATAACCATCCATTTACTCTCATCACTCAAAGTTTTTTCGAAAGTTGGCATAGCTCCCTTTCCGGTTCTAATCTTGTGAAAGATTTCACCATCGGTCTGAACGAGAAAATTTTGGGAACCCAAATCGGTTGGAGGGGGTTGCAATGGCAACATATTCCCTTTTCCCGGATCACCATGACAGGATTTACAAGTGGTTTGAAATATTTTTTTCCCGCTACTGATATTTCTCTTTGTCAGTTCGTATGGATTCTGTTTCTTTTTTACTGAAGCAGGTACATCCCAACCTTCAGCACAAACAGTTGCTGATAAAGATAGTACAAGAATAATTGTCGCTAATATATTGAATGTATTCTTCATTATTTCGTGATTTATTAATCTTCAATTTTATAATCAATTCCCTCTTTCTCGGCAATTTCACAAATCGGCACAACCGGGAAGATTTTAGCCAATACGGTCATAATCAACAAGGCCAAGGCAAAACTCAGAACAATAATTGCTATTTCAATTGGAGTTGGGAAATAATGCTTAAAATTATCAGGCACATTCTGGATAGGAAGATGTGGGTGTAACATAGTAGGAATCACTATCACATAACGCTTAAACCATGCACTTGCAAGTACAAACAACGAAATAATCATAAGTGGCAAAGGCTTACGAAAACGCTTATTTACCATTAAAATAACCGGGATAATATTCCCCAATAATTGCGAAGCCCAAAACATAATAGCCCATGATCCTAAAAATAATTCCTTCAAATGGGTGTTATCACCTGATTTCATCTTATAACCGGGAACCAAAAACTCATTGACATTAAAATAGATGTAGACTAAACAAACGGCTACCATCAATTTCCCCATTTTATCAAAATGCAAATCGGTAAGGTAATCTTGTAATTTATAATTCACTCTAAAGAAATACATAGCAATTACAAGACCAGCGGCACCTGCTACAAAGGCCCCGGCAACGAAATAGGGACCGAAAATTGTTGTATCCCAACCATTACGTAAAGTTGCAGCAAATAACCAGGAAGTCACCGTGTGAATAGCCAAACCAACTGGTACAATTAAAACCATCAGGGTTCGAACCATCCTGTGAAGGTGTTTGTGCTGTTGTGGCGTATTGGTATAACCAAAAGATAGAATGCTGTATACTTTCTTTAAAAGAGGTGATGCATTCGTCATTTCTTTTTTACAGATAGCCAAATCAGGAATCATGGGCAGAATCAGCAGTAGTAAACTAATAACCAGATATGTGGTAACGACAGTAACATCCCATAAGATAGGCGATTGAAATCGACCGTGGATAAAAACATTAAGTAAACGATCGGGACGTCCCATATCTAATACAATAACCAATCCCGCTACTGCCACAAACGCAACAGCAATAATCTCTGCTATCCTGGAAATGGGTGCAATCCAATCAACCTTGAGCAAACCTAATATTGACGAGATTAACATCCCAACCAAACTCACGGCAACAAAAAATACGAAATTCGCAATATATAAACCCCATGAGACGTAATCCCGCATGCCGGTTACGCCTAAACCATCGCGAAGCTGCACGTAATACGCCCAACCACAAACGGCAATAACAGCAATTAAAAAAACGATCCATAACTCCAGTCCTCTGTGAGTTTGCATGGGACGAAGAACATCTTGTTTTATTTTCTCAAACGAAAGTGTTGTTTCTTTCGGTTTTGTATTGTCATTCATAAGTAAAATGATTTTCTATGAATATTACATCTTTAAATATAATCGTGATGGTGTATTTCTAAGTTAGATTAATGAAGATTTTCCTCATTTAACAAATCACCATTGAATTTGAAAGCTCTGTCTTTGGGTGGTAAATAATACACTCGGGGTTTTGTCCCTAATTCTTTCATTAGCGTGTAACCGGCATTTTCCTCAATCAATTTAGAAAAACGAACAGTCACACCCGTTGTTCCGTTTGTAACAGCATCCTCGTTTCTGTCACCAAAATAATAAACACCATTAGGACAAGAAGACACACATGATGGTAACTTATCTTCACGAAGACGATCGGCACTAAACAAACATTTACTTACGGTACCCTTTTTCTGTGGGACATTGGCTTCTATATTGTAAGTGAGATCTTTGTATTTTTCAGAATCTTTAGGTTCTGTCCACTGGAAAATACGTGCAGAATATGGACAAGCTGCAATACAAAAACGACAACCGATACAACGCTCATTATCAATCAACACAATACCATCCTGGCGTTTAAATGTTGCATCCACCGGACAAACTTTTGTACAAGGTGGATTATCACAATGCTGACAAGGTTTCGGCATAAAATACGGAGCGGTATGCTCTGAATCCTGCATTTGCAACACATTAATATGGTGCTGATCAGCTCTCAGCTGATGGTGATTTTGACAAGCATCCATACACTTACGTGCATTTCTACATTTACTCAAATCGATTACCATTACAAATGATTTTCCTGCGATTCCCTCTCGACCTCTTTTTTGCAGTTCGTTAAGAGGTTCAGTAACGGTTGGACGGAGTTGATTTTTGTCAACCTGAACCAGTTGTCCATCTGCAGTCAGCAAATTGACCATTTCCTCAGGTTCTTTGGCAGCTGCTTTTGCGGCACCTAATAGTGAAAAACTACTTACAACCCCTGCTGCGCCAACTGTAACTCCAAAACTTTTCAGAAAATTTCGTCTACTCTTGTCGGAAGTTTTTTGTGTCATATCTCAAGAATTTGCTCAGTCTCGATATGATAAAAATCAAATTCTGATCATCTATATCGAATTTACAAAATGTGTATTCCTACACTTTATACATTAATATTAACGTCCTAAAAACCAGGCTTAAATAAGAATGAAACCGTTTGCAGAACATTCAAAGATAAAAATATTTTCAGATTTTTTAACATTCAAAACGATAAGCATTTTCTTAACTCAACACTATATATTATGATCTAAAACAACAACCCAAAAGCCTATCTATATGAATATTACATCATTTACACAATGAATAAAACGAGTAATTTAAGCTTCAGCACCAATTATCCAGATTTAATCCAAAAAGATCCTGTACTCTTAATTATCAGCCAATTACGAGACAAAACAGCTTAATAAGGAAGCTATCAATCTAGGACAAAAAGCTTTATCGATTTTTCTAAACAGCTCATCAAAGGAATCTATCATAGATCTGTCAAAACAGTTTAAATAGCCCAAAAACATAACATCTTATCTACTATGTCAAATTGTCGCAGAAGTTCATCATGTTATACAAGACATTAATCGATTGATTGGGTTAAGAATTTCCATAAAAGAATTAAAAGCGTAATTTTGTGCGAATCTTTCAGCCGAAGATAACTTTATACATTTGGCTTAACTTAAGACTATGAACGAATTAAATAATTTAAAACCCATTAATGAGTGGTTTAAAAAATTAGACAGCCGACCTATTATTATCAGTGGGCCTTGCAGTGCTGAATCTGAAGAACAGGTCTTAAATACAGCTCGTCAGTTAAAGGAAATTGACCAGGTTAAGATTTTTAGAGCCGGTATATGGAAACCTCGTACTCGTCCCAACACTTTCGAAGGCAGAGGTGATGATGCGTTACATTGGCTAAATCAGGTAAAACTTGAAACAGGTTTATTAACAACTGTTGAAGTCGCTTCTCCAAAACATGTGGAGATGTGCCTTCGTCACAATGTTGATATCCTATGGATAGGAGCCAGAACAACTTCAAATCCATTTTCGATTCAAGAGCTTGCCAGTGCTTTACAAGGTATGAATGTACCGGTCATGATTAAGAACCCTCTAAATCCTGACATCAACCTTTGGATTGGAGCACTCGAGAGAATCAATAAAGCGGGTATTAGCAAACTTGCAGCCATTCACAGGGGATTTTACCCTTTTGAACAAACAAGTCTTAGAAACATCCCTAAATGGGAAATTCCAATTGAGTTAAAGTCAAGATTCCACAACCTTCCTATGATTTGTGACCCAAGTCATATTGCAGGTGACCGAAGATACATTCAGCAGATTTCTCAAAAAGCTTTGGATTTAAATATGGATGGTTTGATGATAGAAAGTCATTATAATCCTGAAGAAGCGCTGAGCGATATGGAACAACAACTCATTCCATCCGAACTAAACACAATACTCAACAGCCTGATTTGCCGATTAAGTATTAAAGATGGAGACGATTATAACCCACTTGAGCAGTATCGCAACCAAATTGACTCAATAGATACACAGCTAATTGAATTGCTGGCGCAAAGAATGCACACTGTAAGTGAAATAGGCGAATACAAATCTGAAAAGAATCTGAATATCCTTCAACTTAAACGTTGGGAGAAAGTGAGAGAACAGGGAATTGAACTTGGGAAGTCATTGGGGCTTTCAGAAAAATTCCTAACCCAACTGCTTAGAATGATTCACAAAGAAGCTATCCTGATTCAGAACGATGTGATGAATGACAAAAAATAAGCGAACACTACTATACAGAAAAAGCCATTAGATCATAGATCTAATGGCTTTTCTTTTTTAATATCTTAAAAGATTAACTTCTCAGTTTAATCTTTAATTTCTGTCCAACTTTTAAACTACGGGCATCCTTGATATTATTAATTCTCATGATATCATAATTCGATACGCCGGGAAATTTCTTAGCAATAGTCCAAAAATTATCATTCTTACGAACCGTATAATAAACGTAATCACCACTAGCCGAACTTGTTTCGCGAACACTGTTTACTGAATTGGTTCTGGCGACATAGTTTTTTCCTAAAGTAGCCTGCTTCTGCCCTTTTGACATCGAGTTAAAGGATCTGTAAAATTCAGCCTTAGACTTTGGAACATACACCGCCAAATTCTGCCCAACACGAATCATATTTCTTCTGATATTGTTCCAATATCTTAGATCTGAAGGTCTGACATGAAACCACGATGCAATCAAACCAACAGCATCACCAGATCTTACCTTATAATAAATCTTTGTTTTTCCTGTAGGAGCAACATGAGCAAATTTCTGATATCTGTCACGTGGATTAACAACCTTATCTTTTAGATTGAAATAATAATCCTTCTTATATGAAGTTATTGAATCCTGATTATCGATAAATTCCATTGCTGCTTCGAAAGGAACTTTCAAAGAATAGGACTTATTTAGAGCCGGAATGATATCAGCACGATACTGTGGATTTAACTCACGCAATTTATCTTTCGAAACCTTTGTAAACTGAGCAATCTGATCAAAATGCAATTGCTCCTGTATCATCAATGTATCGCAAACCTCAGGAAATTGATTAGGACGAGGATACAGGCCATGTTCTTCATGAAAATTGAACGAATACAATGCCGCAATAAAAGCAGGCACATAACCCCTCGTTTCTTTAGGTAATCGGTAATAAATATCCCAATAGTTCTTTTTTCCACCGCTTCGGCGAATAGCTTTATTCACATTACCCGGACCGCAATTGTAGGCAGCAATCACCAATGGCCAATTGCCATACATCTTATACAAATCCTTTAAAAATTTAGCCGCAGCATAACTCGATTTTACAGGATCGCGACGCTCGTCAACAAAGGAGTTCACTTCCAGCTTATACATTCGACCGGTTGAATACATAAACTGCCACAAACCACACGCACCCGCTCGGGATAAGGCTTTAGGATTAAGAGCGGATTCAATAATCGGAAGATATTTCAACTCAAGAGGTAAGCCTTCTTTATCGAGAATTTCTTCGAAGATTGGGAAATAATACTCCGACATTCCCATCATAATCTCAACCTGCTTTCTTCTTCGCTGAGTATAAAGTTCAATATAATTTCGTACAATTTTATTATACGATAAATCGAACATAGAAGGTATTGATTCTATACGCTTGATATAAACCGAATCAGCAAGATTTTCTTTTACGTAAGCTTCTTCAGGCGCCTCATATTCTTTGGTTTTAAACGTATTTTGCGCATACCACGAATTAACCAGTTTATCCAAATTACTTTTAAATTCGGGCTGAATACTATCGTTGAGATCCCAACGAACATCCACAGGATTTATTTTCAGAAAAGCCAAAGAGTCTTTTTCAACGGCAGGAGTCATATCCTCTTCATCAATAACCGGATTTTCTACTTCACTTTCCTGAGCGAAAATTTCAGGATTTTCTTCATTTGCAGACGAGTTGTCTACAACAGTTTTACTCGTAGAACAAGCCATGCTTGCAATCAGAGCCAATGAATAAAGGGAATATTTAAATTTCATATTTTTCTTTCTTCTTCTCTATTATCAAAATAGAATTCAAATTAAAAATGGTGCCTCACGCACTCTTAATTATACGCATCCTAGCAAATTTTATTGCGCCATTCATTCTAAAAAGTGTATAATCCTCAACTATTTTACAATCTCAAATAAAGTCTTAGCGACCCAAGTCTTACTATTTATTTTAATATAATTCTCCTTATCTAAACCTGACAAGCCTAATTGAACTGCATCCTGATTCAAATCAAAATACCTTCTCGCCTCTTTTGCAATATTTCTTTTTTGAGCATCATTTAAAATCTCAGGCACACTCATAGGTAAGCTAGAAGTAGTTTCAAAATCCAACGAATCTTTCTTACCAATAAGAGATTTGAAATATTTGACAAGCTTATCAACATGATTCGAATTCTCTACAACATCCTCTTCTTTAATATCAACAAGCTTAAAACCCAAAACAGAATTGATATGCATCACGTATTTTGCATTCTCACAATGGATTGTTGCAGAAATAAAATTTTGATCAAGAATATCTGAAAACAACACAAAGTTTCTTTGTTCATACTTATCTATTGTATCACCCACAACCGGGTGCAATACAATCAACTTATCCTGAGCAATAACAGATAAGTTCATGATAACAAGAAAAAAAAGACTTAAGATTATACTCATATATTTCAGATTTTGAAATTATATGTCACTAAAAATTAATCCGACAGGAAAGACCTAACGTATTACCTGAAACAGGTGAATAGTTCATTTTGGGTTGAACAGTCATGCTCAAATCATCGTTGATATTAAAATTCGTAAAATGAGCATCAACAGTTGCATCGATAATATTCAACACATAAACACCAACCAAAATAATATAACTCAAGTCTCTATCGTGTTTGTACTTGTCTTTACCATTTTTAAGTCTTGTTTTATACCAATCATCCTCTCTAGCAGTTGAATTCACAAAATCAAAATCTCCAATTAATTTTTCATACCGTTTAGAACTGGGTTCTTCAATGGTTCCTCCTTCGGGCTGATTTTTATATTCCAAATACTTTGTTAAATCGATATAACCATTCTTATAATCATTGTACTGTGTGGAATTCCAACCAATCGCATAAAGGGTCACCCCAATACCACCATAAAGGATAGGTAGTTTCCAGTATTTTCGATTATAAATTTGGCCCAAGCCTGGAAAAATAGCCGAGTATATTGTCGCTTTATGTGGCGAATGTTCCTTTATTTTAATAGGAGTGTAAACAGAATCAGATTCTATTTTTTGTGCTTGTACATTTTGTCCGGAAATTAGCACAACAAAACACACTACTACAAATAAAAGAAGTGTTTTTAACTTATTCAAAATCGTATTTTTTTGAGTTTTAGTTATGATTTCATCTGGTCGAGAACGCCTAATATGCGCTCCAAATCATCATCAGATTTAAAAGGAATAATAATTTTTCCTTTTCCTTTATCGTTGCGTTTCAAATCAATTTTAGAATCAAAATGCTTCGATAAATGCTCCTTAAGGCTTTCGTATTCTTCAGCCAAACGAGTTGGACCAGCCTTTTCTTTTACCGGACTACCATTATTCGCTTCGCGAACCAGTTCCTCAATTTTTCTTACAGAAAGTTCCTGATCCACTGCCATTTTAAAAATCGACAATTGAGACTCGATGCTTTCAACATTAACAAGTGCACGAGCATGTCCCATTAGAATCAGTTTTTCACGAATCCCTTTCTGAATTTCAGCAGGAAGTTTTAGCAGACGTAAATAGTTTGAAATAGTTGAACGTTTTTTCCCAACACGATCACTCAAACTCTCTTGAGTCAAATCGCATTCGTCAATCAAACGTTGGTACGAAATGGCAACTTCAATAGAGTCAAGATCTTCACGCTGAATATTCTCAACCAAAGCCATTTCAAGCATCTTATCATCTTCGGCAAGACGAACGTAAGCTGGAATTTTAGTTAAACCCGCAATTTTCGATGCTCTAAATCGACGTTCCCCGGCAATAAGCTGAAATGAATTGCTATTAAGTTTTCGAACAGTGATAGGCTGAACTATACCAATTTCTTTAATCGATTTTGCCAATTCGTTTAATGCCTCCTCATCAAATTGAGTTCGTGGCTGAAACGGGTTCACTTCAATTTTAGATAGTTCAATTTCGTTGCTAAGGTCATGCTCCTGTCGTGACGAACGCGTTTGAATATCATCTCTATCATCAATTAAAGCACCTAAACCTCTACCTAATGCACTCTTTTTTACCATAATATATCATTATAAAATATGAACTCGACCATATGATCACAATCGAATCGCATTTTCTTATTGCTCAATTTCGTTCTCCTGTTGTTGCTCTTCAACTTCAGCATTATTTTCTACCAGCTCACGAGCTAAATTCAAATAATTAATTGCTCCGTTAGATTCTGCATCGTATAAAATAGCAGGCTTTCCGTAAGATGGCGCCTCTCCCAATTTTGTATTACGCTGAATAATGGTTTCGAAAACCATATCCTGAAAATGCTTTTTCACTTCACTCACCACCTGATTTGATAAACGTAATCGACTATCATACATGGTTAACAAGAAACCTTCGATTTCCAACTCCGGATTCAATCGACTCTGAATAATCTTGATTGTATTTAAAAGTTTCCCTAATCCTTCAAGTGCGAAATATTCACATTGAACAGGAATTAAAATTGAATCGGCAGCCGTTAATGCATTCACAGTGATCAATCCCAAAGAAGGCGAACAGTCGATGAGAATATAATCGTAATCATCACGAAGGGTATTCAATACATTCAAAAGGATTTTTTCACGATTAGCCAAATTCAACATCTCAATTTCGGCTCCAACCAAATCGATATGTGAAGGAAGAATATCCAAACCTTCCATATCTGTTTTAAGAATTGCCTCTCGCGGATTAGTACCATCAACAATACACTCATACAGGCTATTCTCAATAGCACGAACATCAAAACCATAACCCGATGTTGCATTCGCCTGTGGATCGGCATCAACGATAAGAACACGATGTTCCAAAACGGCAAGACTGGATGCTAAATTGATAGCTGTTGTTGTTTTTCCAACACCACCTTTTTGATTTGCAAGAGCGATTATTTTAGCCATAAACAATTCCCATTTTATTCAGAGATAACGAATACGATTCACCTCTCCATTGTAGATACAACACTTACTTTCAGCACAACAGAACTAAAATTCAACTAAGTATAATCTCTTACATCCCAGTCTTATCAGTTCAGAATTTCAATAGTTTCAAAGATAATATTTTATAAGACATTTAAAATCCGGATACACTCAGACTTATTAAAAATAAGCATCAAGTTATAAACAATTTGAAATGCCCTAATTTTCTGAATAAAGTTTCAGACTCTCTCTCAACAATTGCTCTTTATCGATTGGAACCACCACAGGAATTTCACAAACAAGACCGCCTGCCAAATTCGAAATCGCAGCGATTTCAGCCGCATTCATACCTGCTGTCAAACAAAGTGTAGCCACTGAAATTACAGTATCACCTGCTCCTGACACATCTGCGATTTTTCGGACAACTGCAGGAATATGCTCAAAAGTATTCTCGTTACTGATGAAAACACCTAATTCAGATAATGTTATCAACAACTTATCAACGCCCATTTCGGATTGAAATTGTTTTGCGGCTCTAAATAAACCATCAAAATCGCCTTTTTCCAAACTCAAATTCGATCCTTCAAGGAATTCCTTAAAATTCGGTTTAAATAAAGTCACATTTTTGTAATCGGAATAATGGCGTTTTTTAGGATCAACCAAAACAGGGATAGCCATTTGCTTGGCCTTTTCGGTAATCGTTTCAATCAATTTCTTTGTAATCAATCCCTTGTCGTAATCTTCAAAAACAATGGCATGTATTTTCTGACTATCTATTATATTCAGAACATGCTCAATAAAATCCGTTTCAGTCTCATCAGCCAACTCATGTGTATCCTCTTCGTCGATACGAATTACATGCTGATTGTTACTAATAAATCGGGTTTTAACTGTTGTTCTTCGATGCGAACTCACAACAATACCCGATTGTTCCTGCTGAATTTCTGACAAAAGTTTAACAAAATCTTTTCCCCTGGCATCATTACCAATTACAGAACACAATATGGGATTAGCTCCAAGTGATTTGATATTCAAAGCAACATTGGCTGCACCTCCCAATCTGTTTTCACGGCTTGAACATGAAAATATTGGCACAGGAGCTTCTGGTGAAATACGATCAACCTTGCCCCAGGCATAAGCATCTACCATAACATCACCTATAATAAGAATATTGTAATCGGAGAAGGATTCGAAAATACGATTCAATTCGGATTTATTCACAAGCGGTATTTTTATTTGTTTTCCCAACAAAGATAAACAAATTCAAATCTTTAAAAATAGCCAAGACGTGCCTTTAGTTTTTTTTAAGAGATTCATCCAGTTTGAACCCATTTGAAAGAAAATCTATCCAATTTCTTTCTTTGAGTTCGCATTCACGAAAAGAACATGCCCCAATTTTTCGTAACCTAAAAACGCAGCAGCACCTTCGTGCTTAACCATATCTCCCCTAAACCCAATAAGTGTCAAACCGGCATGTTCCGAGCGTTCATTAATCATTACCTTGGGCGAAACATCCTCCTGGGCAATCAAAACTTCAACATTTGAACTTCGTATTGGCAAGCGCCCCGAAGCAATCATTTCATCAAGACTCGCTCTTGTTTCTTCAGCCTGTTCTGCTTTACAGATATTGAATATTTTAATATCTGCTTTTTTCCAATCGGGATGCCCGGCAATAATAAAACTCAACAAAATCATCAGGTTCGCATTATCTGCATCACTGGGTTTTATCCAAATGTGAATATCCGATTTAACTTTAAATCGTTTTTTAGAACTAGCAAGAACACAAAAATCAAAATTACCCGCATTGGCTAAGGCATAATTTTCGATAATATCATCTAAGTTTTCTGTATTTTCTTTGTCGTATTCAAAAATCACCATATTATTTTCCATTCCCGCAACACCCGGCAACTGAATGGCTTGCGCTATTGCAGAAGTATAAGACGGTGAAATAATGGTATCTACAAAAACATGATTCCCCACATTCTCTGACCGACTCACCAACAAATCCAATTCTTTTTTGGCTTGCTCGTGAGTAGCCTTCGAGTAATACCCTTCAATTCGATGCAAATAAGTTCCAAAACCATATTTATAAGCAATCCAATTCAATAACCTAAACGCTGTATCCCGTTCAAAAGAATCTTTTGATATACAAATCGCACTTGGGCGCCATTCCTGCACGCGCTTTTTTCCTGATTTTTGTAAAAAAACCTGCACATTTCTATTCAGTTGGTACAAGGAATTTAAGAATATAGAAGCCAAACCATTCCTATTTTTGTGATAAGAGTTGATATACAAATACATCAGAACCATTAACGTAATTGCCAGAATAGCATAAATGGTATTTATTTTAAACATGACTAAAGCTGAAACGATAAAACCCAGCAATGACAAATACCACTTTGACTTAAACGAAGGTCGATAACTAGGAGAAGAGCCAAAGTGATTCAAAAAAGAAATCAAACAAAGCGATCCATAAGTCACCATAAAAAACATAGAAATAACCTCTGCAACGGCATTAATATCACCAAGAATAACAAAGAATATTGCAATCAAACAGGTCACTAAAGAAGCATTAATGGGTTCGCCATCTTTTTGACGACCTTTAGCCAACCACCTATTCAGTCCTTTTGATGGCAACGATCTATCGACTGAAAGTGCCTGCAAGGTGCGCGGAGCCACCATTACTGATCCCAATGCCGAAGAAATTGTAGACGCTGCTAAACCTAAAGGAATAGCAATTGCACCACCTATAGCAATTTTACTCATGATTAATTGATTACCCAGCAAATCCTCTACACTGGCAAATCTCGCCAGCTTATAAACTACAAAAACGTAAATAATCATACCAATAAAAGTCGCTGCCGTTGTTCCCCAGGGAATCGACTTGGCAGGATTTTTCAAATCTCCGGAAAGCCCAACACCCGCAGTCATTCCGGTAAAAGCCGGAAAAATAATGGCAAAAATCACATAAAAGTCTGCTGAATTTCGAAATTCAAAATTAAACAGACCGGATTCAGTAGCCAAGGCATAGGCCGTATCTCCAGAGAAGAATAAAACTAAGGAGATGAAAAGAATAGCCACCACAAAATAAAGTGCTTTAACGCCTAAATTAGCCCCTTTTTTCAAAATCAAAACGGACAAAAGTAACATTGCCGGCACCGAAACAACTTGCCTGGGCAAAGACAAATTATAAGCGGATTGTACCCAATTAAAAAGAGGTTCGAAAGCTTCAGTAAAAGCGATTACATAAAAAGCAACCGAAATGGCTTGAGAGAAGAAAAGAGCCAATCCAATTGTCGCACCAATATTTAACCCAAACGATCGGGAAATAATAAAATATTCTCCACCTCCCTCAACCCGCTTATTGGTTGCCAGCTCAGAAATCGCAAAAGCAGTTGGTATCGTAACCATATGCCCCAACAGAATGATTAAAATCACGCCCCAAAAACCGACACTTCCTACTGCATAACCAAACCTAAGGAATAAGATAGCTCCCAATATGGTTGATATAGCGGTAAAAAAAACGGGTGCGGTTCCAAACTTTCTATTATTTACGGCCTCTTGCATAAGTCTTTTAAATAAGTTTTCATTCACGATTCTCACTAAAATTAAACTTTATTATTTAGCCACACGAATCTTTTATGACAATTTTTAGTTACCAAAACTCTATTTATTAATACTTATAAACTCAATCTGTTCGATAAATTTGAGTGTAAATACAGGAAATTATTACTATTTTCGGCTTTAATTATTACTAAAGAATTTTTAACAATATAGCTCTTTCCAATAACCAAAACAGATCGGCATTAAAGGTTAAAATGTCAGATTAAGAATGCGTTATATTAAAAAGACATAAAAACGATAAAAATGAAAAAACTATTATTTGCAATTCCTCTACTCCTACTGTTTGCTTGTAATCAGGAAAATACGGTTAAAATAAAAGGGCGTATACAAAAAGGTGATGGCATCACTCTTTATTTAGATAAACTTCATACAGCCAGCAAAGAAACAATTGACTCGGTCAAACTTGATAAAGACGGTGAATTCAGTTTTAAAACCAAATCGACACAACCTGAATTTTATTTACTACGCCTTTCAAATGGAAAACTTATCACCCTCTTAACTACGCCAACCGAAGAAGTTGAAGTCAACTCGATTGCATCTCATATGAACAGTGCCTATATTGTTTCAGGATCGACAGGCTCTGCCTTTGTTAAAGATTTGAATGACAAATTAATTAAAACAAAAGATAGTCTGGATGTCATTAAAAAAGAATTAAAAGAAAAAAAATCAGATCCAAACTACTCCAGTATTTCTCAGAACCTATTAGCTAAATACATCGAAGTTATTCAAGATCAAAGAGATTTCTCAGCAAACTTTATCATGAAAAATGCAACTTCTCTTTCGAGCTACTTAGCCCTTTATCAGAAAATTGATAAGGACACATATACATTGAATGAGAACGCTGATATTAAGTATGCAAAAATTGTTGCTTCATCGATGAGAGCCTTGTATCCTGAACACGAATACACCAAAGCGATTTTAGCAAATCTAAAAACAATGCAGGACAGATTGACCAATTTAAAGGTTAAAGAGATGATCGCAGAAAAGGGGACAAATTATCCCAACATTAGTCTTAAAAGTACTAAAGGAACTGAAGTGAGTTTAAATTCACTAGATGGAAAATTCATCATCCTAAGTTTCTGGGCTTCACAAGATGTAAATTCAAGAAAACAAAACAAAACGCTTAAAAACATTTATGCGAAATACAAAAACAAAGGTTTGGAAATCTATCAGGTTTCGGTTGATCAGGATGAGAAACTATGGAAAACTGCTATAAAAGAAGATGGTTTGAACTGGATAAATGTTTGCGATATTGAGAACGGAAGCGGTTTAGCTGTTCGTAACTTCAACGTTCAACAAATTCCGGCCAATTACTTAATCAGTCAAAAAGGTGAAATTGTTGGTAAAAATCTTTACGGCATAGCTCTTGAAGAAAAGATCGCTGATTACATCAAATAGAATGGATTAATAATTGAGTTTGATTGCATATTTTAAATCGCAATCAAACTCAACACGATAGCTTAACTAAAATATGACAACCCGAAAAAGAATATATTTTGCCTCAGATGTCCACTTGGGCGCACCGGCTTTAAACAACAATCTTCAACGCGAAAAGTTGTTTGTCAAGTGGCTCAATCTGGTGAAAAAAGATGCGAAAGCAATCTTCCTGATGGGGGATATTTTCGATTTTTGGTTTGAATATAGAAAGGCTGTCCCCCGTGGATTTACCAGATTTCTGGGCACCCTGGCTGAAATTTGTGACTCAGGAATTGAAGTCCATTTTTTTACAGGAAACCATGATATTTGGGTGTTCGATTACCTTCCACAAGAAATTGGAGTTATCGTTCATCACGATGTTCTAAAAACTGAGATTTACGGTAAAAAATTCTTTTTGGCACACGGAGATGGTCTGGGGCCATACGACAAAGGCTATAAAATACTTAAGAAAATTTTCACCAATAAATTCTTACAGTGGGCATTTGCCAAATTACATCCCAATTTTGCTATTGGTTTAGCGCACAAATGGTCATCACATAGCCGACTGAGCGATGGAAAGATTGAAGCCGATCAATTCAGAGGTACCGACAAAGAATGGCTCGTCCTATTTGCCAATGACATTCTGAAAAATGAAGATTTTGATTATTTCATATTCGGACATCGCCACTGGCCTTCGGACATACAACTTGATAAGAACGCCCGCTACATCAATACGGGCGATTGGATATCTCATTTCACCTATGCGGTTTTTGATGGTGAATCAATGGAGCTAAAGAACTTTGAAAAACCGGAAGCAAAGCTTTAACTTGACAAAACGACATCTCAATAAACTTCAAATAAATTCGTTTCTATGGAATTTTTATATCTCGCTATCGGAATCTTAAAAGGAATGATAATTGCCTGGTTGATTTTAAGGAAAAAATTATCTTTTGCCAAGGCAATTCATCGTGAAGAACTTTTAAAACAAGAAAATGCCTTTATTAACGAAAAAAGTGAGCTGAATCAATCAAAGTTGAGATTTGAAGAACGAGCCGCTAATCTTCAATCCGAAAAACAGGAATTGCAGACAGAACTTGCAACTGAGAGAGACAAAAACGAGAAATTAAACCGTTCAGTTTCGATATCGGCTACCGAACGTAAAAACCTTGAAGAAAAACTCGAAACTCAGAAAATAGAACTCGAAGAACTTCAAAAACGTTTCACCACAGAATTTGAAAATATTGCCAATAAAATCCTTAAAGAGAACTCTAAAGAATTCAGCAGTTCAAATCAAAAGAACATGAATGAAATCTTGAATCCGATAAAGGAAAAACTGATCTCTTTTGAGAAAAAAGTGGAAGAAACTTACGATAAAGAGTTACGGGATAAGATCAGCTTGCGCGAAGAAGTTAAAAAGCTTTACGATTTAAATACAAAAATCAGTGATGAAGCCAACAACCTGACTAAGGCTCTAAAAGGTGATGTGAAAAAGCAAGGCAATTGGGGCGAAGTCGTTCTTGAACGTATTCTAGAACGATCAGGATTGACTAAAGGTCAGGAATACGACAGAGAAGTTGTGATGAAGAATGACAACGGGCAATCCATTCGTCCGGATGTGATCATTCGTCTACCGGAAGAAAAACATATTATTATTGATTCAAAGGTATCACTTATTGCCTACGAGCGTTTTGTAAATGCAACAACTGACGAAGAGAGAGAAGCTTTCCAAAAAGAGCATATTGCTTCGTTTAAAAGCCACATCAAAGGACTGGCAGAGAAACACTATCAAAGTTCAGAGACATTAAACACGCCTGATTTTGTCTTAATGTTTGTACCCATTGAATCATCATTTTCTGTTGCAGTTCAGGCCGATCAGGAACTTTTCGGTTATGCCTGGGACAACAAAGTCGTTGTCGTTAGTCCGTCAACCCTATTGGCAACGCTACGCACCATTTCATCCATTTGGAAACAGGAAAATCAAAACAGAAACGTCATGGAGATTGCCCGTCAGGGTGGCGCTCTTTACGATAAATTTGTAAGTTTTGTAGAAGATCTAATAAAGCTTGGCAAACAAATGGACGGATCTCAAAAGCTCTATCAGGAGTCGATGAAAAAGCTTTACGATGGCACCGGTAATTTGGTAGGCCGTGCTGAGAAAATTCGCACACTTGGAGCTAAGGTGAAAAAGAAATTACCACAAGCCTTACTGGATAGAATCAGCGAGGAAAAAGCTGTAGAATAAGTATAAAGCAATAAAAAGAAAGGCTGTTTCAAACGAAACAGCCTTTCTTTGTATATCTATTTTCAAACTATATCTTCTCTGTCAATTTTCTGACAAAACGATATTTATTGAAAAACTCCTTAGCAATCACACGGAAGATTGTATAAGCAGGAATCGCTAACATCATTCCTAAAATACCCGACATGGATCCTGCCAAAAGAATCACAATGAAAATCTCCAATGGATGTGCATTGACACTATTGGAATAAATGAGTGGCTGAAAAAGAATATTATCAATCAACTGAACAATTAGAAATACAAGAGCCGTATAACCTAAAAGCGGAACAACCTGAGTATAAAAATCGACGTTAAGATTAGTTGCAATACCAATAATCAATCCAAACAACGCTCCGATAATCGGACCAATATAGGGGATCACATTTATAAGTCCGGCAAACAAACCAATAACTACTGCATGACTGAATCCCATCCCCACTATAGTCAAACCAATTGTAACCATTGTTCCCACTAGAATCACTTCGAAAAACAAGCCGACAAAATAACGCATCAGCAAATTTTTAATTGTGTCTAACACGTGGCGAACTCCTTCTTCATTTTTTTCAGGGACAAACAAAACCAAAGAGTCAACAAAAAGACTACTATCCTTCAAAAAGAAAAATGTGATAAACGAAATGGAAAATAAAGCAATAAACAAACCTCCAACTGTTCCCGCTAAAGATCCAAAAACAGAAGATATATCCGAAAATTTAAGAATAGAAGACAGGTTTTCAGTAATCAAAGCTTTTATTTTAAAATTGCTTCCCTCAGTAGAATATTTGGAGACAAAAGCTTCTATATTACGAATAGGTTCATCCAAACTATGAACGGCCGATTGCACATCAATATCCGACAATTGTCTGGCCTCCTCCACAACCATTGGAATAAAAGTTCGGAAGAAAACAATCATAACCAACCAAAGCAAAGCCAAGGTCAAACCGGCAGAAACACTGGTAGGAACAGTGCGTTTCTTAATGGTTGCTTTATTGAGAAAATCGACAACCGGACGCCCAATAAATGATAGCACAACTGCAATTCCAATATAGGCCAAGATGGCACTGAAATACCAAAATATCAAACAAAAAAATAGCAATCCGACAGCTGCAATTAAATATTTGCCTTTTCCATTCATCATAGGATGTTCATATTACAGTAAAAGATATTGTGAATAGACTACAAAGAAGCGAATTTTGCTTTCTTTATTCGATTAAAATTAATAAAAATATTGAGCAATCGATACCGTCATAAAAAAACGAAGGGACTGTCGTGTATTATCGACAGTCCCTAAAAAACTATTTACAGCTTGATTCTTTTGTCAGAGACAAAATACAAGTCTTAAATTTTTATGGGTTCCTTTACTTTTTGCTTCATCAAAGCAATTTCAAGAACATCCATGACATCTTCTACATAGTGGAATTTTAAACCTTTTAAATAAATCGGTTTAATCTCATCAATATCCCTCTCGTTCTCGTGACAAAGAATTATCTCTTTAATTCCGGCACGCTTAGCAGCCAAAATTTTCTCACGAATTCCTCCAACAGGCAATACCTTTCCTCTTAATGTAATCTCACCAGTCATAGCCAGATTTCTCTTCACTTTACGCTGTGTAAACGCTGAAGCGATAGAGGTAATCATGGTTACACCTGCAGAAGGTCCATCCTTAGGAATGGCTCCTTCGGGAACGTGAATATGCAAATTCCAATTGTCAAAGGCCTCTTGCTTAATATCAAGTTTGGTTGCATGCGCTCTTAAATATTCCTGAGCCAAAAGAGCTGATTCTTTCATCACATCTCCCAGATTACCCGTAAGAGTTAACTTACCTTTTCCCGGACTCAAACTTGACTCTACATAAAGGATCTCTCCTCCTACTGATGTCCAGGCCAAACCAGTCACAACACCTGCAAACTCATTCCCCTGATATTTATCGCGATTGAAACGTTCAGCACCTAAATATGCTTTCAGCTCTTCTACTTTTATCACCTTGTCGTAACTATCTTCCATAGCCACTTTCTTAGCAACTCCACGCATCAATTTGGCAATCTTCTGATCTAAACTACGCACACCTGACTCGCGAGTATAATTCTCAATAATCTGAACAATCACCTCATCCGAAATCACAACATGCTCTTTTGTCAGACCATGATTCTCCAATTGCTTAGGTATCAAATGACGCTTGGCAATTTCTGTTTTTTCCTCCGTAATATAACCACTCACATCGATCATTTCCATACGATCGCGAAGTGGTGCCGGAATGGCTCCCACATTATTTGCCGTTGCAACAAACATCACTTTAGACAAATCATAATCAACATCAAGGAAATTATCATGGAAAGCATTATTCTGCTCCGGATCCAAAACTTCAAGCAAAGCTGATGATGGATCGCCTTTATGATCGGCACCAACCTTATCAATCTCATCCAGGATAAAAACCGGATTTGATGACTTCGCCTTTTTCATTCCCAGAATAATACGACCTGGCATTGCACCAATATATGTTTTTCTATGTCCGCGGATTTCGGCCTCATCGTGCAAACCTCCTAATGACATTCTTACGTATTTTCTGTCAAGTGCACTGGCAATTGACTTTCCCAGTGAGGTTTTACCCACACCTGGAGGACCATACAAACATAGAATCGGCGATTTCAAATCACCCTTCAATTTCAAAACAGCCAAGTGCTCAATGATACGATCCTTTACTTTCTCCAATCCAAAATGATCTGCATCCAACACTTTCTGAGCGTTTTTCAAATCGAAATTATCCTTGGTGTATTCGTTCCAAGGCAAATCAATCATCTCCTGAAGGTAATTCAACTGTACTGAATATTCAGCAGCAGCAGGATTCAGACGTTGCAACTTTTTCAGTTCTTTTTCAAAAACCTCAGCCACTTCATCGCTCCAAAGTTTTTCAAGAGCCTTCTCTTCAAGCTCCATCACATCTTCTTCGCCTGGATTTCCTCCTAGCTCATCCTGAATGGTTTTCATCTGTTGGTGCAACAAGTATTCACGCTGTTGCTGATCCATATCAGTTTTCACCTTAGACTGAATATCATCTTTCAGCTCTAAAATTTGAACTTCAGCAGATAAAAGTTCCAAAAGTCGCATTGCTCTATCATATAGCGAACTGATATCAAGAAGCCCCTGTTTCTTTTTCAATTTTATTTCCGAATTACTCGATATAAAATTGATTAGAAAAGATGAACCTTCAATATTCTTGATCGCAAAAGTTGCCTCATTAGGAATATGTGCACTCAATTTGATCACCTTAATTGCAATATCCTTTATCGATCCAACAAGTGCCTTAAATTCTTTATTATCCTTTTCGGGACGAATATCCTTAAGCGTAATAATTCTTGCAACATGATAAGGCTCGCTGGCTATCATTGCTTCAAGCTCAAAACGTTTCTTTCCCTGCAAAATAACAGTAGTGGTTCCGTCGGGCATTTCTAAAATCTTGATGATTTGTGCCACGGTACCAATCTTGTGCATATCTTCAAATTCAGGTTCTTCAACCTCATAGTCAATTTGCGAAACAGCCCCTAAAAGTCCTTTATTAGCATAAACTTCCCGTACCAATTTTAACGATTTATCTCTCCCAACTGTGATTGGAATAACCACGCCTGGAAAAAGCACCGTATTTCGAAGTGGTAAAATTGGCAAACTGTCAGGCACAACAAATTCATCAATGGCACTCTCATCCTCATCCGCAATAATCGGAATAAAATCAGAATCCTCATCCATTAAACTCGTTAAAGCCATGTTTCCTATATTGATTTCTATCTTACTACTCATATCTATCTTAGTCTTATTTCTGTCATTATAATACAAGAATGCCATAACAGTCAACTGATCGTGACATATTGACGCACTCTTACTCTCTTTTCATACTACACGGTCAATAGGCAATACCTGTGCCAAGAAACAAACAACTAGAAAGATTTTCGATATTTAGCTGTCATCTCAAACACATGATCCATAATGTCTTTCTCGATCTCATCAAATTCCAAGCCTCGACGTTGCATCACTAACTGAGCCACATCATGTGCGGCATTCAGTCTGTATTCCTGAAAACCATGATTTCCTCCCATTGAGAAAGATGGAATAAAATTTCGAGGGAATCCAGCTCCATAGACGTTTGCACTAACACCAATAACTGTTCCTGTGTTTAGCATGGTATTGATACCACACTTGGAATGATCTCCCATTATAGTACCGCAAAACTGCAATCCTGTTTTATCAAATCGATTTGATTTATAATTCCAAAGCTTGACTTCCGAATAGTTGTTTTTCAGATTCGAGTTGTTGGTATCTGCCCCAATATTACACCATTCGCCAATAACTGCATTACCAAGAAAACCATCATGTGCTTTATTGGCATAACCAAAAAATACCACATTACTCAACTCCCCACCTGACTTGCAATAAGGACCTAAAGTTGTTGCACCGTAAACTTTCGCTCCCAGCTTCAGGGCCGAATGTTCACACATAGCCAAAGGCCCACGAACCAACGAACCTTCCATAATTTCGGCATCCTTACCAATATAAATTGGACCTTCATTTGCATTTAGTGTCGCAAACTCAACTTTTGCCCCCTCTTCCAGAAATATATTCTCAGCACCAAGAACATTTACAGTCTTACTAATGGGTTGAGATTTCCGTCCTGCTGTTAAGAGTTCAAAATCATCGCGAAGGGCTTTATCATTCAATTGAAAAATATCGTAAGTCTTTTCAATGCGCTGCAATTCGCCGTCAAAGGTAAGCTTTTCAGTTATTTTAGGTAACGACGCATCAAAATCCGACAAACCTTCAGCATCTACTGCAATTGCAATTAAAATACCATTACAAACTATTGCTTGTCCTTGAGATAATGATAAGATCGCATCAACTAATGCCTTATTGGGTAAAACACAAGCATTGATCAGAATATTCTCAGAAGCCCGCTTTACGGGATATTTTTTTGAAAGATAATCCTGAGTCAAATAGCTGATTTCCTGATTAAGAAATTTAGTCCACTTCTCTGAGATCTTTAAAATTCCCAATCTGATTTCAGATATTGGACGCGTAAATGTTAATGGCAAAAAGTTCTGCCAGCTTTCATTATCAAAAAGAATATAGTTCATTGTGTATTTATTTTCGTTTGGATTATCAAAAATAAAAAAAGCTCCGATAATTCGGAGCTTTTTTTATATTCTAAAAACACAATAAGATTATTTCTTAAGGTGTTTCTTGTATTTGTTCATAAACTTATCAACACGTCCTGCAGTATCGATTAGAGTCATCTTACCAGTGTAGAAAGGGTGAGAAGTGTTAGAGATCTCAAGCTTTACCAATGGGTACTCAACGTTATCAATCTCGATAGTCTCTTTAGTTCTAGCTGTTGACTTAGTGATAAAAACAGTCTCGTTTGACATGTCTTTAAAAGCTACAAGACGGTAGTTTTCCGGATGTATTCCTTGTTTCATTTTGTTCTCTTTAAAATTTCTTATAATCTTCTTCCAATGGACTGCAAAGGTATATATTGTAATTAATTTTGCAAAGAAAAGATTAAAGAATCTATCTTTTATTGCATTTATTCCTGAGAAACCTTACTTCCTCTGTTTTCCAGAGGGATAATAGGTGTTCTTTTAAAGGGCATATTGGGATCAAAAAGGTAACGATAGGTGTAATGAGTCTTCATTCTCACCCCGCCAACCGACTCATAAATCGAGATCATTTTAGGATTAAAATCACCAACCCAGGACAACTCCAATTCGGTATAATGCGGTTTCTTTTTAATCGCCTCATTCATGTGAAAAAATATTGCCGATTCAATTCCGAATCGCTGATATTTTGGCACCACTCCCATAATCGTAATACGTGCACGGGTAATGGTTTTTCGCTTGAGATAATAAAAAAACTTCAACTTATTCCAGAAATCGAGTTTCCCATTCATTTTTCTCAAAATCTGATTTAAATCGGGCATGGTCACAAAAAACGCAATTGGCTTTCCTTCGTGATATGCAAACCAAATAAAATCTTCTTCAAGTATCCCCTTACCTTCTTTAGCTATTTTCCGAATGTCTTCAATATCAATAGGGGTAAAATTATCATGAAACTTCCAGGCCTCATTATAAACCTCAATAATATCGTTGATATATTTCTCTGAATTAGAAAACTTAAAATGTTCAAATTCAAATCCGGGCTTTTTCGCTATCCATTCAGCAATTTTCAAAAATCGTTTCGATAAGCCCTTAGCTCTATCCAGATGATAGCTATATTGCTCAAAGAATACTTTAAATCCGTAAGATTCGAAAAAATCCTTATAATACGCTTTGTGATAGGGCATGCCATAGCCTTGTGGAATAAAACCATCAACCAATAAGCCCCAATGGTTATCATTCTCTCCAAAATTAATCGGCCCATCCATGGCTTCCATCCCTCTTTCCTTCAACCAGCTTTTTGCAGTATCAAAAAGTAAAAAAGCGGCCTCTTTATTATCAATACATTCAAAAAAGCCACAACCTCCTGTTGGTTGATCAAATGTATAGGCCTTATTTGTATTAATAAAAGCTGCAATTCGTCCAATCAGCTCGCCTGACTCATTGGTTAGAATCCAACGAATAGCTTCGCCATGCTTATAAAACGAATTCTCCTTAGGATTGAATATACCATTAATTTCCCCATCTAAAGGACAAGCAAAATTCGGATCACCCTTATAAAGAATTCGAGCTAAATCTAAAAATAATTGCTTTTGACTATCGTTAACAACTTCTATTATATTCATGTGTTGATATAAATATTACGAATTGGAATTACTGTATCGGGAAAATTAATTACGACTGGAGATCTTTGATAGCAATCTTAAAATCTCGAGATAAAGCCAAATTAAAGTTAACATGATACCAAAAGCTCCATACCATTCCATGTATTTTGGAGCGCCTTTCTGTGCACCCTTTTCAATAAAATCGAAATCTAAAACCAAATTTAACGATGCAATTGCAACCACAAAAAGACTAATGCCAATACTGATCAGGCTATTTCCAAAAGCAAAACCCATATTTACACCAAACATACCTAAAACCCAGGCTGCTAAATAAAACAGACAAATACCACCTGTAGCAGCAATAACACCGGTTCTAAACTTCTGATTCACTTTAATCATTCCTGACTTATAAGCAAAAAGCATCATAAACAGAATAGCAAAAGTTAAACCAACAGCCTGCATAACGATACCCGGGTATATCGCATTGAAAGATGCTGAAAGTCCACCCAAAAGCAAACCTTCGCAAACCGCATAAACAGGCGCTGTAAACGGTGACCAGACAGGCTTAAACATTGTGATTAGAGCCAAAACAAAACCTGCAATACCTCCACCAATCATCCAGGGCATAATTACTGTAGACAAACCACCCGTTTGTACCGATTCAAAATACAAACCCCAGGTATAACTCGCTGCCGAAACAACCAGCAACAACATTAAGGCTATTTTGTTCACAGTGCCACTAACCGTCATTGTATCTTCGTATGCACCGTAACTTGCTTTTGCAAAAAACTTATCACTAAAAGCGGGATTTGAACTCTTTGTTAAACTCATAATCGTATTTATTAATTCTTTTAAAACTACCTTAACAGATCCCCATCTGTCTGATAGTGTCATATTTCTAATTGAAAATCCCTCTCGCCCAAAAACACGAAAAAGATTCGTTATTATATTTTTATGAAACCCAAATTTAGGTGAATTATTTTACATTTCAGTAATCAAATTCTGAGATTAAGATCTCATTTTTCATCTGGAAATTCTGCCATAAGCTCTTCATATATTTCAAGCCACTTATCATCAGAATCTTTCAAACTTTGCAATTTGGCAAATACCAATTCCTTCATTTCATCTGTTCTTCTCGCAATCTTTCCCAGAGCTCTTGGCAATTGTTTAATCAGATACGCATGTCGCGGACATGCTGGCAGTAAACTGACAAAAGAGTCAAATAATTCATTCTCTCTGGTTTTATCAATTAAAGCCAATCGGCCGACAATCATCGTTGCACAAAGGATTAACTTCTCGTCTTCAGATTTCATCCAAATTGGCAAAAGGCTCTCTAAATCTGGCAGGTTCACTAAAAGATTCATGCATAACTGCTCCAATATCTCGTTACTATCAGATTCCTCAATCCATCGCTTCAGCTGCAATTCGCTCATTGCTCCCGGTTGTTCAAGAAGCGTCGCGACAATACGACTTTCACGGAAAGCCTTACTCCACAATTTTTGAGCCAACAAATGATTCGCCTCATATTTTTTAGCCAATTCTTTCAGATTGATTACTGAAGCTCCAAGAGCCTTCGAATAATTCAAGCCATATTTTTTCATTTCAGAATGCACTTCTCCGTTTCTTAGCTGAAGAATCTCTTTAAACAATTCCTGAAATTGTTTCTCTACCTGTTCATCGTCTATATAAAATTCCATATTACATCTGTTTTTTCAATAATTCTACGAAATAAAGTCTAGTTTTTCGTCCTACAAAGGAAAACAAATAAAATTCTGAAAAAAAAATATATGCCTAACTAGTTGCATTGCAATAACAATCGCATGTAGAGGAAATATTTTTGCATTTTTTTTTGCATTTCTGTTTGGAAGTTAACTTTAGTTTTTCATATCTTTGCATCGCAAAAGGGAACAAATGGTGGTTGTAGCTCAGTTGGTTAGAGCGCTGGTTTGTGGTTCCAGAGGTCGTCGGTTCGAAACCGATCATCCACCCAATGAAAAGTCAATCGGTTGTATTTCAACATATTGACTTTTTTTTTGTTTCAATATTTGAAACAAAAAATATTGAAACTTCCACTCTTTACTTCGCATCAACCTTCATAACTTGTTCATTTCTAAACATGAATTAAATTATGCGAACAGAAAAATACCTCCATACGAAACTGCAAAAGATAGGAATTTATCAGCGCGATGGAATATTGAATTTCATGTCTGGATACAGAAAAGAGGATATAATCTAAAAGTGACTTTCTTGATATTCTTTCCTGTAAATGCTACTTTAACAACATCCTTTCTAATAAAAAATATTATCCGATTTATAATGAGTCGTTGTTCAATATAAAAAATAAAGATACATAGATAGTTATATCTAAATACAAACCTAAAAAAACGATTCGTTCAAAAAAAAAATTCCGAAAACAATTAAACAAAGTTCTAGTTTTAAAATTATACTAACTGATTACCAGCAACTTTGTAGAAATTCAGGAATAAAATCTAAAAATAATTTGCTTAATTAGGAATCCTACCTATATTTGTCTCAGCAATAATGCTACTACATAATTAAATACTGTAAAAAAATGACAAAATCTATTTTCTACCATGCCGGATGTCCTGTATGTATAAGTGCAGAGCACGACATCATTAATCTAATTGGTGCAGACAATGTAGAACTCGTACACATTGGAGAAGACCGTAAGCGTATTGCAGAAGCTGAACTGGCAGGTGTTAAATCTGTTCCTGCTTTGTTAACTCCAAACAAAAATGTACTTCATCTTAATTTTGGTGCTTCAATAGCAGACGTAAAAGGCTAAAAAAATTTAATCAACAATGTTAGGATTCCTAAATTAATTGATCGAATCCTAACATTTAAAATTCAATAATAATGAAACAAATCATTCTAGTCACTTTAGTATCATTTATAACGGTACAAATTTTCGCTTGCGACAAATGCAAAAACTACAACAATAACGACTTCCAAATCAAAAATGTAAGTGTAAAACACGAAACCGCAATTGCAGCCACAATTTGGGAGATGACAGTAAAAGGGATAGCCGGAAAAACAACACCGACTCCAGTAGGACAGCTCAATGGAGCTCCTGTATTGGGTTATGTATTTCCAACTTCATTAAAACCAACAGATGTCGGTTTTAGCGAAACAGCAGGAATTGTTGCTCTTGCCCTAACCTCTCATCCAGACTTTGACGACACGCCCCTTTGGGATGAAAATGCAGACCAAAATTATACGAATGATGGCATTATTTGGCATCCGCATTGGGTTGTATTAACAGAAGACAAACGTGTTGAAGGTGGATTGGCTGTTAAACAATACAATCCTAAAGATACACAGGTTGTTTTACCCGCAACCAATCCTGGGATGCCAATGTATATGGACTCACCCGGCTTTAAGGTAATTACTTCAGGCAATACAATAAGGGTTATCGTTCCGGATTATCGAATGAATAACAAAATCAATTTTTCTTATGACGGTGTTGCCGCATTTATGCAGGTAAATACTGACGGAGAAGGTGATCACGGTAGTGAAGACAAACCAATGCTTGGTGTATATAAAGTTTACTCTGTTGCAAGTGGCGATTTATCCTTACCCTATAAAGTAAAGTAATCTTCTTTTGCCCTGTAAAGTTAGAATTCCTATCTTTACGGGGCTTTTAATTTTAAAAACCAAAATATGAATGTAGCAGTTTGGGATACTTATGTAACCAAAAAAGACGGAACTATTATGCATTTTGACATCATTGTTCCCGAAGAAATTAAGAGCAAAGAAACCGTTTACGGTTATGGTAAAACCTATCTCACCTCAAAAGGACAAAAAGAACAAGCTTTAACAACCAATGAATGTACTTTTTGTCACATTGAAACAGTAAGGTCTGATTGGGAAAAATGCATCAATCAGCAAGGATATTTTATTTATGAAATTGAAAACTGTAATTAAATGAAATCTTCTTTTGACTTAGATCAACAAAACAAAAATACCGAGAGCAAAATAGTAGTGGCTTTAGAACGAATCTCAGAAGCGTTCAGGGTTTTACTTTGGGATGAAAGCAAGAATAATTCATTGAGTCCTATTCAAATTCAACTCTTGATTTTTTTATTATTTCATTCACAAAAAAAATGCAAGGTCAGTTATTTAGCAGACGAATTTAATATGACAAAAGCAACTATAAGCGATAGCGTTAGAGTTTTGCTTTCCAAAGAATTAGTTATCAAAGAAAAAGACCTTGTTGACACAAGAAGTTACACGCTTTCACTCACTCCCAAAGGTAAACAAATCGCAGAAAAAGCATCCTTTTTCGCATCTTCCATAGAAAATCCCATTTCAAAATTGACGGAAGAACAAAAAACTGTTATACTTAACGGACTCCTTAAAATGATTTTTGACCTAAACAAAGCAGGAATCATTACCATTCAGCGAATGTGTTTTACTTGTTCTTATTATAAAGAAGACACAGGAACGCATTATTGCAATTTACTAAATACAAAACTAGCCGAAGCTGAAATTCGTGTGGACTGTCCTGAACACAAAACAATTACGTAGAAACTAAATAAAACCGAATAAATAAAAGGGTATTTCAGCCCTAAACTTCTCACAGAACAACATGAGGCAATCTCCCGGCAAAATGCTTCGAAATGCTCCAGAACCACCCGAATGCATGATTCTTAATTTTATTACAAAACCTTCGATACTGGTTTCTACCTCACAGAATCAGACAGTAATTTAGACCACGAAATAGTTTACTCATTTCAACGAACCTAAATTTGCCACTGTTGTTTACACAGTCTCTTATTTTAGGCTCTCACATAAGAACTATATCCTAAAATAAAAACTGAAGTATGTTTTATCGTAAACAGACTTCCCCTTTTTGGTTGTGATCCGCTTTTGATTACTTTTGCACACCTTAAATTTAGTTCCAAAACAATGAATCGAAAATCGTTGCTTGTGTATGGCAGTATTATTCTGGCCATGTTATTCTGGAGTTTCTCTTTTGTGTGGGTTAAAGTTGTTTATTTGGTGTACAATCCCATTACAACTGTTTTCCTGCGCTTACTTATCTCCTCTGCGCTTATATTTGCTTTTGGGAAAGGATTCAAAAAAATAAGTCCAATTGAGAAAGGTGACAGACTAAGCCTTTTGGCTTTAGCTTTTTTGGAACCATTTCTCTATTTCATGGGCGAAAGTTTTGGATTAAAATTTGTCTCCTCAACCGTTGGTGCAGTTGTCATCTCAACCATTCCCCTATTCGCATCCATAGCTGCTTATTATTTTCACAAGGAAAAATTAAACAACATGAATGTCATAGGAATCATAGTCTCTATATTAGGGGTTGGGCTTATCATTTTCGATAAAAGCCTGTCTTTAATTGTATCTCCCATTGGTTTATCCTGTTTGTTTGTTGCTGTTGGATCAGCAGTTGCTTATTCACTTGTCTTAAAAAATCTAGCTTCGAAATACAACGCAGTCACACTAATTACCTATCAAAATACATTGGGTCTCATTTATTTTCTTCCCGTGTTCCTAATATTCGACTGGCAACATTTTATCCATGCAACACCAACCAAAGAAGTGATGATTGCATTGCTTTTACTTGCAGTATTTGCTTCAACTTTGGCATTCATTTTCTTTACCTACGGCTTAACTCATTTGGGTATCACCAAAAGTAATATCTTCATTAATGCTATACCGGTATTTACAGCCATCTTCGCATATTTTGTGATAGGTGAGGTTTTAAATTTTCAAAAAATTGCAGGAATGATGGTCGTTATAGGGGGCTTATTTTTATCACAGCTTAAATTTAGAAGAAAAGCAGTATAAATTATGACAACATATAAAATCGATATTGAGGCTTTGAAAGAAAAAGCTAAAAACACAGAGGCTGACACGAAGACTTTTTTTTCAAAACTTAAAAAGAAAAAACCCAAACAGCTCGACGATATTACACATGCCCTTCACAGCGAAGTATTCGAAGAAGTTGATTGTTTGGAATGTGCCAATTGTTGTAAAAGTATCAGTCCCATTGTTATTGATAAGGATATCGAACGGATGGCAAAACATCTGAGAATGAAACCTTCGGCTTTTATCGACCAATACTTGAATTTGGATCATGAAAACGACTATGTTTTTAAGGAAACTCCCTGTCCTTTTCTGATGCCGGATAACTACTGTATGGTTTATGAACAGCGCCCCAGAGCCTGTCGGGAGTACCCACACACAGACAGGAAACGTTTTTATCAGATTTTAAACCTAACCCTTAAAAACACACACTACTGTCCGGCTGTATATGAAGTGGTTGATCGTTTAAAATCGCAAAAAGACAAATTCTAGATCGCTTCTTATAAAGACATTAAACATTCAAGCTAAATGATGAGTCGATATTCATCATTTAGCTAAAAAAAGCCTATTCCTCTTTTTTCTTCTTCATCTCCTTCAATTCAAGATATTTAAGCAGCTTTATTAAAATATCTTTAAGCAAACCCCTTATTGCAATCGTTTACAGAGGAAAACAGGGGTGCAGAGCGTCAATTTTGCCCGTAAAATCTAACCTTTTCAAGGATTTTCTTTATACTTTTGTTCACGATATCACAAAATATATCGACAACAAAACACAATGAACACAGCAAAACGAAAACTAATCATAGCCGTTGATGGGCATTCTTCATGCGGGAAGAGCACTGTGGCAAAAGATTTAGCAAAAAAAATAAATTACACGTATATTGATAGTGGTGCCATGTACCGGGTTGTTACGCTTTTTGCTATGCGTCATAATCTGATTAATGGCGAAAAGCTTGATGAAAACAAACTGGCTCACTTAATCAACGATATTCATATCAGTTTCAGCTATAACGATGAGTTAAAACGTCATGAAACCTTTATGAACGGTGAATTGGTTGAAGATGAAATCAGAAGCCTCGAAGTTTCAAACAATGTTAGCTTAATCGCAACCATCAAGTTTGTTCGCGAAAAAATGGTTGCCCTTCAGCGTAAGTTAAGCGAAGCGGGTGCTGTGATTATGGATGGTCGTGATATCGGAACTGTAGTATTCCCCAATGCCGACCTAAAAATCTTCATGACGGCTGATGTTGAAGTCAGAGCCATCAGAAGGTATAAAGAACTGAAAGAAAAGGGAGATGATATTTCATTAGATGCCATTCGTGAAAATGTGAAGAAACGAGATTTCATCGATGAAAACAGGGATGAAAGTCCTTTGAAAAAGGCAGACGACGCCATTGTTTTAAACAACAGTCACATGACCAAAGAAGAACAGTTGGATTGGATTGTTGCCAGAATGGCAGAAGTTGAATAATTTAGGTCTAAGAAATGAGATAATTATTCTGATTTTATAACCGAATAATTTGAATCTCAATTCTATAATCTAATGGCGCTAAAATATGATTATTGAAATTGACCCTAATTCAGGCTTCTGTTTCGGAGTGGTTAACGCCATTGAAAAAGCAGAAGAAACGCTTGCAAAAAATGAAACACTTTTTTGCATAGGAGACATAGTGCATAACAATATTGAGGTTGATCGATTAAAAGATCAGGGCTTAAAAACAATAAACCATGACGATTTTGAAAAACTTTCGAATGCGAAGGTTTTATTCAGAGCTCATGGCGAGCCTCCGGCAAGCTATCAAAAAGCAAAGGAGAATAATATTGAGGTCATCGATGCCTCTTGTCCGGTGGTTTTAAACCTGCAAAAAAGGATAAAAAAAACGTATCTGGAAACAAAAAAGAACGGTGGGCAAATTCTTATTTACGGTAAAAAAGGACATGCTGAGGTCAATGGACTGGTTGGACAAACCCATGGCTCAGCAATGGTTATTGAACGTATTGAAGACTTAAATGAAGTAAACTGGGACAAGCCTGTGATTTTATTCTCACAGACAACCAAAACCATTTCAGGCTTCAATGAAATATCTGAGATTTTAAAAGTAAAATGTCAGAATGAATTAAAAATAAACGATACCATTTGCCGAAAGGTATCAAACAGAATGCCCAATCTTCGTGAATTTGCAAAAAAACACGATGTGATCATTTTTGTTAGCGGAAAAAAAAGTTCAAACGGCAAGCTCTTGTTCGACGTTTGTCAGCAAGAGAATTCTCAAAGTTATTTCGTCTCTCATCCCGATGAAGTTGAAATGACTTGGTTAACCAAAGCCAAATCGATTGGAATTAGCGGGGCAACCTCTACTCCAAGTTGGCTAATGGAACAAATAGCACAGAACATCAAATTAGAAATTAAATAAATTATTAGCATGTCGAGAATTAAGAAAATTGGGGTGCTTACATCAGGAGGCGATGCGCCCGGAATGAACGCAGCAATTCGTGCTGTAGTCAGAACAGCCATTTATAATAATCTGGAAGTCGTTGGAGTTAAACAAGGCTACGAAGGATTAATCCATGGCGATTTCATGACTATGCAATCATACGATGTAAGTAATATTATCCAAAAAGGGGGAACAATCTTATGTTCTGCAAGAAGCCAGGAGTTTAGATCTGTTGAAGGAAGAAAGAAAGCATACGACCAAATGCTTGCGGCTAAAATAGACGCTTTAGTGGTAATTGGTGGTGATGGTACTTTTTCCGGGGCACGTATCTTTACACAGGAATATGACATTCCGGTTGTAGGTATTCCAGGAACAATTGATAACGACCTTTACGGAACAGATTACACCATTGGTTACGATACGGCTTTAAACACCGTTATTGATGCTGTGGATAAAATTCGTGATACAGCCAGTGCACACAACCGTTTATTCTTTATTGAAGTAATGGGACGTGATGCCGGATTCTTAGCTTTAAGAAGTGGTATTGCCACAGGAGCTGAAGCAATCTTGATTCCAGAGCGCCAAACACATACCAAAGATCTTGAAAAGTACTTAGCCAAAGGTTATAAAGGCCATAAGAACTCAGGTATTGTGATTGTTGCCGAAGGGGATAAATCAGGTGGCGCTTATACCATTGCTAAAGAAATTGAGAAAAAGCATCCTGAATACGATATCAGAGTATCGATTCTGGGACATATGCAACGTGGTGGTGCACCATCAGCATTCGACCGTGTGACTGCCAGTACATTAGGTGTAGCTGCAGTTGATGCTTTGCTTGACGATCAGAAAAGTATCATGGTAGGTATGGTACACGGAGAAGTCTCTCACGTACCTTTCAATAAGACCATCAAAAATAAAAAGAAGGTAAAAGAATCATTGGTTAGTATTAATGATATTCTTTCTATCTAATTAAACATTAATTTCTGCAAAAGGCCACTGCGTTATCGCTGCATTTTTTTTAAAAGTTTTCCCCCTCAAGTCTTGAGATATTCATTACAAGACATAACTTTGAGAAAAATGTCAGAATTATGAACGCAGGCTCCCTTTTTGCAGATCTTATACTTCCACTTCCCCTGGCTGGCTTATTTACTTATTCGATTCCCTGGGAATTACAGAATGAAGTGGCTGTTGGCAAAAGGGTTGTTGTTTCCTTCGGAAGCAAAAAAATCTATTCAGGCATTGTCAAAAATATCCATTCAAATCCTCCTGAAGGGTATGAAGTGAAAGATATTGTTGCCTGTCTCGATGAATTCCCCCTGATTAACAATCTGCAATTCTCATTTTGGGATTGGATTTCAGATTATTACCAATGTAATTTAGGAGAAGTCTATAAAGCTGCAATACCTGCAGGTTTAAAGTTAGAGAGTCAAACCAAAATTTCATACAGAGAAGATTTTAAAGCCGAAAAACAACTCTCCAAAACAGAAGAGTTGATTCTATCCATCCTTAAAAACTCAAAGGATGTCAGTATTCAAACTCTAAACCAAGCGAGTGGTCTGAAAAATGCACTCCCTCAATTAAAAAAACTACTTGAAAAAGGTGCTATTGAAGTTGAGGAACGTGTTTTAAGTTCCTATAAAGAAAAGCAAATTAAATATGTAAGATTATTCAGAGATTACTCTGAAGACGAACTGGGAGAGGTCTTAAATGGCCTAAGTCGTGCTAAAAAGCAACAGGAAATCTTATTTGCCTATCTTAACCTATCAAAACATAGTATTGCTGACAAGCCTGAGAAAGTGACAGCTGCAGAGCTTTTACTTTCAAGTCAATCGAGCTCATCAATTTTAAAAACACTTGTTGATAAGCAAATTCTGGAAATCTATTTTGAGAGTATCGACCGATTGGATTTTTCAGATTCAGAAACCAGTCCTTTAAAAGAACTTAACGCCTATCAATCAAAAGCCATATCAGAAATTCGGGATAGCTTCAAATCTAAAAACACAAGCCTATTACATGGTGTAACCTCCAGTGGTAAAACGGAGATTTATATTCATCTGATTCAGGAACAAATCAACTTGGGCAAACAGGTTTTATATCTGCTTCCCGAAATTGCATTGACTACACAAATCATTAGCCGATTGAAGCATGTGTTTGGCAACCGGGTTGGCGTGTACCACTCAAAATTTAACGACGCCGAGCGAGTTGAAGTTTACAATAATATTCAACAAAATGATCCTGAAAAATCCTATCAGGTCATTTTGGGTGTGCGATCGTCTATCTTCCTACCCTTTAATAATTTAGGGCTGATTATTATCGATGAAGAACACGAAAACACCTATAAGCAATTCGATCCTGCACCCCGCTATCATGCTCGGGATGCAGCTCTGTTTTTAGCACATCTGCATCAGGCAAAAACACTGTTAGGTACAGCTACTCCTGCCATAGAAACCTATGCCAACTGCAAACAAGGCAAGTATGCTTTAGTCGAGTTAATGCACCGATTTCAGGATATTAAAATGCCCGAAATACAGTTGGCCGATTTAAAAGAAGCCAAACGTAAAAAAAGAATGCATTCAATCTTTACGCCTGAACTCTTTGAAGGAATAACGCTTGCACTTGATAATAAGGAACAGGTGATTCTCTTTCAAAACAGACGAGGGTATGCCCCATTTTTGGAATGTAAATCGTGCGGCTGGGTTCCTCATTGCGAAAACTGTTCGGTTAGTTTAACCTACCACCAGTACAACAATCAGCTTGTTTGCCATTATTGCGGACACAGTACACAACCGCCCCAAAGCTGCAAACAATGTGAATCAACTGATATGGTTGACAAGGGTTTTGGAACTGAAAAAATTGAAGATGAATTACGTGGATTTTTCCCACAAGCTCGAATTGCACGTATGGATTTAGATACCACCCGTAGCAAATCAGCCTACGAAAAACTTATTTATAAATTCGAAAATCAGGAACTGGATATTCTGGTAGGAACACAAATGGTTTCAAAAGGTCTCGATTTTGACCATGTCTCTTTGGTGGGGATTTTAAATGCCGATTCCATGCTAAATTTCCCTGATTTTAGAGCCCACGAACGCAGCTATCAAATGATGGCACAAGTTTCAGGTAGAGCGGGGCGTAAAAATAAACAAGGGAAAGTGATCATACAAACGCACGACCCCAAACATCCAATCGTTCAGTCAGTCATTAAGAATGATTATTTAAGCATGTATCAAACTCAAATGTCAGAGCGGGAAGAATTTATTTATCCTCCTTTTTATCGTCTGATTAACATCACCTTAAAACACAAGAACAATGGCCTGCTTACCCAAGCCGCAAATACGCTTGCCAAATCGTTAAGAAAAATATTCGGCATTCGCATTTTTGGCCCTCAAGCGCCTTTAGTCAGTCGTATTCAGAACTATTACATCGTCAATATTCTGTTAAAAATCGAGAAAAAAAGTTCCCCCGCAAAGGCAAAATGGATTCTTAACAGAGAGGCTAACAACTTAAAAGCCATTGAACGATTCAAAACAGTAATGATTCAATTTGATGTTGATCCTATGTAAAAAGAGCCATACATCAACAATGCATGGCTCCCTATATTTTATCTTAAAATCTCTTACAAACTCGATGTTTGCAAGTGCTTTTTAAAATTTTTAAGCTCTTCTTCGAAACTAAGTTCAGGACTCGTGTATAAAGCCATCAAAGCATCATCAGCCTTTGCAATATGGTTTGGTAATTCAAGATGATTGTTTGTAAAAACCATTTCCATATCCGGATTCAATTCTTTCAATGCATCGATCAAATCTAAAACTGATTTTTGCTCATCAACCAAATTATAAATCCCACCTTCAAGCTCATGATCAAGCAAATTAGCCAAAATCTCGACCGTCTTATTTAAAGAAATATAGGATTGCTTCTGTTTTCCATTTCCCTGAACAGAAATACGACCCACAAAATGAGAATCGAACATGTAGCTATTCAAAACGCCATCCATATTCAAACTTGCGCCATAACCATAAACCTCACCCAAGCGAAGGATATGTGTTTTTATCTTAGTCCCTATACGTTCAATATGCTGTTCACCTCTTCTTTTGGAACTACCCAAAGATGTATTAGGTTCGAAAGCAGATTGCGTCGTAAACTCCTGACCTGAATCGCCATAAACAGCAATCGAACTTAAATAAATCACTTGCTTCACATGACTTTCCTCAATAGCATAAGTCAATTCAGCCGTACCCCAGTTGTTCACCTGCTCATGCAAATGATGCAATTTCTCATCATCCTTATTTACAGCAGCTAAATGATAAACGACGTCAACATCTTTAACCACCTTATCAAGACTTCGGGAATCAAGCAATTCTGCTTTTACAAACTTTAGCTTACCTGGCTTGATCTGCGAATGCAAAAACAAATTATAATTGCCTCTGCTAAGATTATCCAAAACAATAATCTCTTTAACTCTAGGATTTTTATCTAGCTTGATACAAAGTTCTGTACCAATATATCCCGCACCTCCTGTAATTAATACTTTCATATGCTTATAATATCTAGGGTTTTCAGAATGTTAATCTATTTCTTTTTTACAACCAAATCGGTATTCAAACCACATTCAGTTTTTTTCATACCAAACCACCGGCTACCTCTGTCATCACCCATCATCATTTTCCGTGTACAGGGTTCGCAACCAATACTATCGTAACCTTGTGCTTCCAGTGGATGACGTGGTAAATTCCATTCCTTAAGATACTGATAAATATCTTTTTTACTCCAATCGAGCATCGGATGAAATCGAATCACATCATGCGGGGCTTCCTGCTCAACTTCCATTGCTTTACGCACAGCTGACTGATCAGCTCTCACCCCATTAATCCAAACATCATTGTCGGCCAAAACACCATCGAGTGGCTGAACTTTGTTGATATGGCAGCAATGATCGGGATCTGAGGTAAAGAGAAAATTCCCCTTGGCATCCTTCTGCAAGGACTTTGGAACATCTGATTTGGTATCAATAATGTTCAAGCCAAATTCTTTGGCTAACTGATCCTTATAAGCAATTGTTTCGGGAAACAAAAAACCCGTATTGATAAAATAAATCGGTATTTCTTTATCGATACGACTTATAATATGAAGCAAAACAATACTGTGAGTTTGAAATGAAGAACTTGCAAACATGCGCTTGCCTTCACTTTTATATTGTTCAAGTTTTTTCTTTATATTTTCAAAATCCATTCTCTGTATTTTTTCTTTACTTAGAGGATAAAGGTACTACAAATTAGTTTAATTTGACGGCTAAAACGCCGATATCAAGCCCAACTCCTTCTCTCAGGACAGGTCACAAGTTTATGATTTATCAAACTTAATAATGCCGATTAATCTACTTAACAACACCATGTCTCATCAATCGGGTTCGTTTCAAACTTCTGCGTCGAAATTGAAATAAACCATGAATAACAACTAAAAGCAAAGGGAATAAGAAATTGAAATACTTAATAAACAATACTTTTGAATCCGTTAATTCTTTCAAAGGACGGGATTGAACGCCCTTAGTTCTTAAACTCATTAAGCCCGAATCGTCACTCAGCCAATCAATTGCATTTGCAACAAAATTAATGTTATCAGGCTGAATGGTAATCTTCTGATCACCAACGCCGTTGACAATAAAGTTTCCATCACCTATAACACAAAGCCGGGCTTCCTGATCACTAACAATGTGACCATGAAGTGCTGCTGCAACTGTTTGTCTGGGATATAAGAAATCACTTGGACGCCAAATCTGACCAATATTGAAACTCACAGGCGCTTTCAGTTTTCCAGACATATCCGATGTCCAGGCCAACTCATGATAAACCAAACTAGAATCGCCCACATATTTCAGCGGACTGGCAAATTGTAAAATCATAGCTTCAATACCATCGGTAACACTATGATCAGAAAACTCTGTAATAAGGGGTAAATAAGGAAAATTGTATTGCTGAGGATAAGAAAAATAACTTTTTTCCTGAACAGTTACCGTACTGCACTTTTTGTCAACAATAAAAGCATCTTCAACTAAAATACCTTTTTCCTCGAGCCAGGTTTCAAGATTCGTATTTACACCCACACCAATCCCATGATTTAAAATGCCATTAACTCGATCGATACCAACAAAAATACCGCCTCCGGTAGCCAGATAATTATCTAAACGCCTAAATTCTCTCGATTTTATTTCTTCAAAAGGGGATAATATCATGATAGCCTTGTATTCACTCAAATCCATACGCGTATTCAGATCTATCGTTTTAAGATCGTATAAAACTGAAAGCTCCTTGGTCATTTGGTTGAGTGTAGACAGTACAGGTTCTCCATGTCCAACAATATAACCGATCTTTGGTTTATTTTGAATAGTTAATCGCTTTATAAGAGTTGACAAATTGTATTCCATCGCAATTCCAGGCTGAATCAAAGGTATTGTTTCAGATTTATCACCAACTTGAATAACCAGGCCTAAAAAGACCTTTTGAACTTTCACCTGATCCTTCTCTCTCACTTCCAAAGGCACTGGGTGAATCCCAACTTCAATGGCCTTCATTTCCAGTTCTTCGTTTGAATTTGGATTCACTTCCTCTATCTCAATACGCCTCTTACTGTGCGCATTATATTCTGTAAGCAGATGTTTAAAATCCCGTATAGTCCTGCTGATATCCGGAGGTAAATCCTCAGATACATACATTGTAATAATAATAGGATCCTTTACTTCACTCAAGATTCGCTTTGTTACTTTATCAAGCGTATAACGCTTGTCAGCAGTAAAATCAACACGGAAGAAAAAATATGACGATAGAATGTTTAAAACAATTAAACATGACAGAACAAAAATCAGACGGGTAACAACGTTATCTTTAAATTTCATCTATAAATTCAATTAAGCTTTCAAATTGCGAGACACCAATATTTCTCTGGATGCATACAAACCAAAAATGATCATCGAAAAGAAATAAATGAAATCCTGAAGATCAAAAATCCCTCTTGATATGGATTCAAAATGTGTATACATACTCAAAGAACTAAAAATACTTCCAGCCAATCCCACACTTGAACTGGCTACCGTTTCAAAAATTTGATGAAAGAAAATACCAATAAACAAAGTACTCAAAAGTGCAATAATAGGACTCTCAGTTATACTCGAACAAAAGATTCCCAAAGCGATATAACACATGCTCATCATCAACAATCCCAAATACCCCAAAATAATAGCAGGATGATCAACTGAACCTATTGACCACAAACTCAGGTAATAGATGATACTGGGGGCAAGAGCCATTGATATAAGCACAAAAGTTGATGTAAATTTACCTAGAATCAGTTGCCAGTAACTAATAGGCTTAGTCAGCAATAGTTCCAGCGTTCCACCTCGCAATTCTCCGGTTAAAGATCTCATTGTAAGGGATGGAATAAAAAAGAAAAGTGACCAATACGCAACCTTAAAAAAGATGCTTAGGTTTGCTTCACCTATGAAGAAAATATCATCACCATAAATCCAAGTGAAAAATCCACTAAACCCCAGAAACATGATGATTAAAACATAGCCCATCAGCGAGTCAAAAAAACCAGCCAACTCACGCTTTGCTATTTGAATAATTTGATTCATATTAAAGCTTCGATTTAAATTTAAAACTTATGAAATAAAAACTAATGAGTGGTTAGTTTTCTGAATATATCTTCGAGTTTTGTTTCAATTGGCGTTAACTCCGTAATGTAAAACTTGTTTGCGACACAGGTGTCAAAAATTGCTTTTATCGATGACATATCCGGATAAGACTGAACTTCAAAAAGTTGATTCTCAAAATCAATAAAATCAACCGTCTCGACACTGTCAATATCCATAATTTTTTCGAAAATATCATTGATTTCACCACCAGAGACTCCCAGTTTTAAAATCTCATTACCTTGTGCCTGCTTTCTCATTTCTTCAGCAGTTCCATCCACAACAACCCGTCCGTTATTAATTATCAAGATCCGATCACAGGTAGCTTCCACCTCAGCTAAAATATGGGAACTCAGAATAACAGTTTTCTCTTTACCAATTCGCCTAATTAACTCACGGATTTCAACAATTTGATTGGGATCCAAACCTGTTGTAGGCTCATCGAGGATTAATATATCAGGATCATGAATTAAAGCCTGTGCCAAACCAACCCGCTGCTGATAGCCTTTTGAAAGTTCCCGAATCAACTTGTGTTTTTCACCTTCCAGCCCACAAACTTTTACCATATCGAGCAATCGTTCTTGAATGAGATGCTTCGGAATTTCGTGAATCTTGGCTATAAACTCAAGAAAATCGATAATATTCATATCCTGATACAAGGGATTATTCTCAGGCAAATAACCAATATGTTTCTTGATCTTTTCGGGATGCTCATGAATGGAATAACCTCCTATTTTAACATCACCTTCCTCAGGCGAAATAAAACACGAAAGGACTTTCATTGTAGTTGTTTTTCCAGCACCATTGGGACCTAAAAATCCCAGAACTTCGCCAGCTTTCACTCTAAATGATATGTTATCAACCGCTTTTTGGGGGCCGTAACGTTTAGTAAGATGTTCAACAACAATATCCATAAAAAGTACAAATGATTTTAACAAAAATAAAAAATTACCCTCCTCATCAATATTTAAACGCCTCGTTTTAACATAGATTAACGGTAAATTTTCTCTTTTAATGTTTAAAATAACAAAATGACGCACGAAAAGTATGCAAGATAAGCAATTCATAAAAACTAAAGCTCTTGTCCTGAATTTTAGTGCTATTTTTGCAAACAATTAAATCAACACAAATCAGAATGATTAAGGCTGTAATTTTCGATATGGATGGGTTATTGATTGATTCAGAACCCTTTTGGCGCATGAGTCAAAAGAATTTATTCTCAAAACGGGGTATAAACCTAAATGAAAATGATTTTGAAAGCTTCATGGGGAAACGAATCGACGAAGTTGTAGCTATTATATATTCAAGATTCCCGAATCAAGATAAAACACAAGAAGAAACCGCCGAAGAAATTGTGAATGGTGTTATTGAACTTGTATTGGAAAGGGGCCTTGCCTTATCCGGAGTGAAAAAGACCCTGGAGGACTTAAAAAAACAGAATTATAAAATTGGATTGGCATCTTCTTCCAATCTAAGAATAATTAAGGCCGTATTGAAAAAGCTTGATATTGAATCCTATTTTGAGGTTGTACACTCGGCTCAATTTGAAGAATATGGCAAACCTCACCCACAGATTTTTATTACCACAGCTAAAATGTTGGGCGTCCCTCCATCTGAATGTTTGGTATTGGAAGATTCTTTTCATGGTGTGATTGCAGCCCTTGCTGCAAATATGAAATGTGTTGCTATACCAGATACAAAAGCCAATAATTTAGCCCGATTTGTGATAGCCGATCAGGTTCTAAAAAGCATGAGTGATTTTGACATCTCAAGTTTGAATCATTAAGACTAATCAACCTATTTCAGAACGAAACAAATCCATAAAAAAAGAGCACCAGATTTCTCAAGTGCTCTTTTCTGTGATTGTGATTCAGTTAAAAAACCTTTTTATTAAAGCTGCTTTAATAAATTAGCCATTTCAATTGCAGATACAGCTGCTTCGAAACCTTTGTTTCCAGCCTTTGTTCCTGCACGCTCAATTGCTTGCTCAATACTATCAGTTGTTAACACGCCAAAAATGACAGGAACTTCCTGATCTAATGAAACACTAGCAACACCTTTGGTTACCTCACCCGAAACATATTCGAAATGTGGTGTCGAACCTTTGATTACCGCTCCTAAACAGATTACGGCATCGTATTTTCCAGACTTAGCCATACGCTTAGCAACCAATGGAATTTCGAATGCTCCTGGTACCCAAGCCAGATCAACATCGTCTTCAGAAGCACCGTGACGCTTAATCGCATCAATCGCACCTTCTAAAAGTTTTCCTCCAATAAATTCGTTAAAACGTCCAGCAACAATACCAAACTTTAAACCTTTTGCAATTAAATTTCCTTCAATTGTATTCATCTTCTTAAGATTTGAAATATATGTCTACTTATTTTATTTATTTACTTGATTCCATTTAACATCCTGATGTAAGATGTGTCCCATCTTTTCCATCTTGGTATGCATATAAAATTCATTCTTTTCGTGGCAAGTCATTTCGATTTCTTCACGCCCCACAACTTCGAGGTTATAACCTTTCAGACCCGCAATCTTTAACGGATTATTCGTCATCAATCTCAGCTTTTTGATACCCAAATCTGATAAAATAGCTGCTCCAATACCATAATCACGTAAATCAGCTTTAAAACCCAAAGCCAGATTTGCTTCAACTGTATCCAAGCCTTCATCCTGCAATTGATACGCCTTCAATTTATTGATCAAACCAATTCCACGACCTTCCTGACGCATGTACAATAAAACACCTTGGCCTTCCTCTTCGATACGACGTAAGGCTTCCTGTAACTGATCGCCACAATCGCAACGCATCGATCCAAACGCGTCTCCGGTTAAACATTCAGAATGAACCCGAACTAAAACTTCAGAATCACCATTCACCTCACCTTTTACAAGAGCAACATGATGCTCACCCGTAATTTTATTTACATAGCCATGAGCTCTAAACTCACCATGCTTGGTCGGCATTGCTGTTTCTGTAATTTTCTCAATCATCGACTCTGTCTGACGACGATATTCAATCAAATCCGCAATGGTAATCATCTTCAGATTATGCTTCTTGATATACTCGCGCAACTGAGGCACACGAGCCATAGTCCCGTCATCATTCATGATTTCACAAATAACACCTGCAGGATACAAACCAGCCATTCGGGCTAAATCAACAGCCGCTTCGGTATGACCGGCACGAACCAACACCCCATTTTTACGAGCAACCAAAGGAAAGATATGTCCCGGACGAGTGAAATCGTCAGCCTTAGCTTTAGGATCAACAACCAACTGAATGGTATGCGCTCTTTCGTGAGCCGAAATACCTGTTGTACAATCAGCAGCATCAATACTTACCGTAAAAGCAGTTTGCTTTGCGTCAGTATTCTTTTGAACCATCATATCAATATTCAGCTCATCTAAACGCTCCTGAATAATTGGCATACAAATTAAACCTCCAGCTTGACGAGCCATAAAGTTAATTGCCTCCGGCGTTACCATTTCGGCAGCCATCAACAAATCACCTTCATTTTCACGATCCTCATCATCAACCACTACAATCATTTTCCCAGCTTTGATATCTTCAATCGCTTCTTCAATTGTATTAAATTTCATCTCTGTATAGTGTTATTTCTGTATTGTTATTTGACTATATATTTTTGAATAGCCATTTTAAAGACTATCTGATATTTTTTTTGGCTATAGAAATCCATTTTCCTTTAAAAAATCCATGCTGACCTTACTTTCACGCTTGGGTTCCTCCTTATGAAACATGAATTTCTCAATGTATTTTGCTGTCATATCACATTCGAGATTGACTAAACTTCCAATTTTCTTTGAAACCAAAGTGGTGTCATCCTGAGTTAAGGGAATAATTGAAACTTTAAACAGCTTCTCGTCCACATAAGCAACAGTCAAACTAATCCCGTCAATAGCTATTGAACCTTTTTCAATCACATATTTCAGAATATTTTTTGGTGCTGAAATACTCACCCAAATAGCATTATCATCTTTTTGTTGAGAGACAATCTCTCCTACGCCATCGATATGACCACTGACCATATGACCACCCATTCTGTCACCAACACGAAGTGCTCTCTCTAAATTCACACGGCTCCCCGCTTTCTGCATATGAAAATTAGAACGATTCATCGTCTCAGGCATTACATCTGCTGAAAAACCATTCGAATCAAAATCAACAACCGTCAAACAAATGCCGTTGGTTGCGATGCTGTCACCTAATTTCACATCATCCATGATTTTATTTGCGGCAACCGTCAAACGAATTGAATTACCACCCTTTTTCATGGCTTTAATATGTCCTATTTCCTCTATCAGTCCTGTAAACATTCTCTCTTGTATTTACCTTTATACCTTAATAGACAACTTCTCCAATCACTAAAATGTCATCGGCTATATTTTCAAAGTGAATATTCTGCAAATTCACTGCATCCTTCATCAGTTCAATACCTTCACCACCAACTGGAGTTTTAGCAGCATGCCCACCAATTATTTTAGGCGCGATATAAGCATGCACCTCATCCACAATTTGGGCTTCCAGTGCTGCATAATTAAGCGTGGCTCCACCTTCCAAAAGAATTCCGTCAATTCCTTTCTCACCTAATTTTAACATGAGGTCGTTTAAATCGACACGCCCATTTTTTTCACCAATGAATAAGACTTCATTCCCCAAAGCCTCAATTTGTGATATTTTTGCTGTGTCTGCTTTTGAACTTACAGCAACAATGGTTTTTGCCTCATCAGGCGTGTTTAATATTTTCGATTCCAAAGGAATTCTGGCTTGACTATCCACCACAATTCGAATTGGATTTCTTCCTTTTTTATTACCAGCCAAACGAGTCGTTAAAATTGGGTCATCAGCAATTACCGTATTAAGCCCAACCATAATCGCCATCAATTCATTCCTCAACTCATGTACCTTGGCTCTTGATTGCTCATTGGATACCCAACGCGAATCACCTGTTCGACTGGCAATTTTCCCATCAAGAGTCATCGCTGTTTTCATAATAACATAAGGCAATTTGCTTTGAATGTACTTTAGAAAAACACGATTCATCTGACTCAGTTCAGCGCTTAAGAAATCAGACTCAACTTCTATTCCAGCATCCTGCAGCAACCTGACACCTCTCCCCGAAACCAAAGGATTCGGATCCAACATCCCAATAACGACACGTGCAATTTTATTATCAACAATTGCCTGAGCACAAGGTGGGGTTTTCCCGTAATGAGAACAGGGCTCCAAAGTAACATACATAGTCGCTCCTTCAACGGATTCTTTTGCAGAACGAAACGCATTCACCTCGGCATGAGGTCCACCAAAAACTTCGTGATAACCTTCGCCTATGATTTTATTATCTTTCACAATCACTGCACCAACCAAAGGATTGGGATTTACGCCACCACATCCTTTCTTTGCCAAATTATAGGCCAGCTGCATGTATTTATAATCCTGATCTGTTCTCAAAATAAAATCTGCTTTAAGCAAAAACAACAAAAGCCCCGAATAGTCATTACTATTCAGGGCTTAATAATATTATCAACCAATGAGACTAATCCCAATGGAAACATCAATCAAATTAATGCATGTTTTCTTCTCCCATCCAGACTTTACTGTCGGTACTGGAATCACACCAGTTCAATCTTTCGATTCGCGGACTATCACCGCCGGTCGGGAATTTCACCCTGCCCTGAAGAAACAATAAATATGTTGAAGCGACTTTTAAAGCTTGCTTCGATGCAAATATATATCTAATTGATTAGATTTCACAATAGAATAATAAATTTGATTTTAATCTTTAAAACATCTGTCTAAAATATACCGACAATTCCTTTTTTATCTTTTTAACAGAAGCATAGGAGGGCAAATCAAACAGATGTACTATATTCGTGTTCAAAATCAAAATTAACTCTAAATTCTCACTCAGTGACTGATCGCATAGTTATAATTCCAACCTACAACGAAAAAGAAAATATTGAAGCCATCATAAGGAAAGTTTTCTCACTGGATATTGACTTTGAAATTCTAATTGTAGAAGATAATTCTCCCGATGGAACCGCTGATATTGTGAAGGGTTTACAGAAAGAATTCTCTCAACTTCATATACTTGAACGTAAAGGTAAACTCGGATTGGGAACAGCCTATATTGATGGGTTTAAATGGTGTTTAGCTCGTCATTACAACTATGTTTTTGAAATGGATGCTGATTTCTCACACAACCCCGAAGATCTGATTCGTTTGCATGATGCCTGTGCCAATCAGGGAGGTGACTTAGCTATTGGGTCTCGTTACGTTTCGGGTGTGAATGTAGTGAATTGGCCAATGGGAAGAGTACTAATGTCTTATTTCGCTTCAAAATATGTGAGATTTGTAACTGGCATGAAAGTACACGATGCAACAGCCGGTTTTATTTGTTATACCCGAAAAGTATTAGAAACGATCGAACTCAATAAAATTCGCTTCATTGGTTATGCTTTCCAAATCGAAATGAAATTTACCACTTGGAAATATGGTTTCAACATTATCGAAGTACCTATTATTTTCACTGACCGAACTGAAGGGACATCAAAAATGAGCGGTGGTATCTTCAACGAAGCCGTATGGGGGGTTATCAAAATGAAACTTCGAAGCTACTTTAGAAAATACAATCGAGCTTAAAAACTGACTTGAATAATTTTTCAACATAATATCACACTCCTCATGAAGTCTTATTTCTTTTGAGGAGTTTTTCTTGCACACCCCTTTTAAGCTTAAGGCTCAATCAAAAATTCTTATAATAGTGATTTAAAGCTTGAAATTCCTTAATTTGCATATTATTAAATCTACACTATAAACAACCAAAATGATAACTCAACTCATTAAAAATGCCCTGATTGTAAATGAGGGACAAAAATTTACGGGTAGTGTTCTAATTAAAGATGGACTGATTCACGAAATCTTTACGGGATGCCCTGAAAATATAGAATCCGATTGGAAAGTGATTGATGCCACAGGCAAACTCTTAATTCCTGGTGTCATCGACGATCAGGTTCATTTCCGTGATCCGGGTATGCCACAAAAAGGTGATTTATTTACTGAATCAAGAGCAGCTGTTGCGGGAGGAACAACCTCATTTATGGATATGCCTAATGTAAAACCACAAACGCTGACTCAGGAACTACTTGAAGAGCGCTATAAGTTAGGTGCAGAAAAATCGCTTGCAAACTATTCTTTTTATATGGGAGCTTCAAATACCAATTTGGAGGAAGTGATTAAAACCAATCCGAAGAATGTTTGTGGAATCAAGATTTTTATGGGCTCATCAACAGGTAATATGCTGGTTGACGATATTGATACCCTATCGCAAATCTTCGAAAAAGCACCCTTGCTAATCGCAACTCATTGTGAGGATACCCCAACTATTGATGCGAATTTGGAAACTTATCGTGAAAAATATGGCGATGATATTCCTATGGATTACCATGGTGAAATTCGCTCAGCTGAGGCCTGTTATAAATCTTCATCAAAAGCCATAGAGTTGGCTAAAAAATATAATACCCGACTTCATATTCTTCACCTGTCGAGTGGAATGGAGATGGAATTGTTCGACAATAAATTACCGGCAAAAGACAAACGAATTACCTCGGAAGTTTGTGTACATCACCTAAGATTCAATGATTCGGATTATGCCCAAAGAAAAGCCAGAATTCGTTGGAATCCGGCTATCAAAACGGAGTCCGATCAAAATAAGCTTTGGGAAGCTTTGCTTGACGATCGACTGGATGTTATTGCAACCGATCATGCCCCACATACTGTTGAAGAAAAAGACGGTAATTACATGCAAGCTGCAGGTGGCGGTCCTTTGGTTCAACACTCATTGGTCACCATGTTGGAATTCGCCCACAAAGGAAAGATTAGTCTTGAAAAAGTTATTGAAAAAATGTGTCATGCACCGGCAGATGTTTTTCAGGTTGAAAAAAGAGGCTATATCCGTAAAGGTTATTTTGCCGATTTAGTCCTGCTTTCAGAAGAAGAATGGACAGTTAATAAAGAAAACATCCTTTACAAATGTGCCTGGTCACCTTTCGAAGGCGATCGTTTCCATTATAAAGTCGATCAAACCTTTGTCAATGGTCAACTTGTTTATAACCAAGGACAAATTGACGAAAGTGTACGAGGCGAACGATTAACTTTCAACAGATAATAAATACACAAGATATTGGCGACAACGATTCATTCTGATTATTGTCGCCAGTGTTTTCTTTATACCATTGCATCAAAACCCATATTGTTATCATGAAAAAAGCAAGCTTATCGTTACTTATGGCACTGTTTGCTTCACTCGTTTTATCATCTTGTGAGTCATCTGGCAGCCAAAGTATAAATAACCCGACTGTAATCCACGGCCAAAGCATTGCAAAACCGATTACTTACGAAGTGCTTATCAAAAATCCGGATAGCGATGATGAATGGCAAACTGAATGTCTGGCGAATACCGACATAAAGTTGATGGCGAAAGATATTATTCATGCCGTAACGACAGGCAGACTGAAAGCCTATGATTATTTCGACAATCACCTTCTCACTAGGGATGAAATAAAAGCCATTCTAAAGAAAAATGGCAACCAGAATAATATTGGTAATATTCAGTTTCGAGAAGAATGGTACTGGGATAATAAGACCTTACACCTTCAGAAAAAAATTAAATCACTCATGTTTGGCTACGAAATTTGTGGCGAAAACAATAAAGTTAGAGGATATAGAGCTAGTTTTGTGGTGAATTTAGGGGATGCAAACTAATCGTAGTCCTCAGATCTTAAGAACAACAGAAGAATCAAAGCTAAGATGAGCAAAGAACAACTAAGAGTCCTATTTATAGATTCCACACACCCGCGATTACTTGAAATGCTGGAAGAGGCTGGTTTCGATTGCCAATACACCCCCGAATTGAACAAAGACGAAATGCTAGCTATTTTCGATCAATTTGATGGTTTTATCATTCGAAGCAAATTCAAATTAACCAAAGCTGAGCTTGATAAAGCAACACGTCTGAAATTTATCGGTCGTGTAGGTGCCGGTCTTGAGAATATTGATGTGCCTTATGCCGAAAGCAAAGGAATAACCTGCTTTAATGCCCCCGAAGGAAATCGTGATGCTGTTGGCGAACACGCACTTGGCATGCTGCTTTGCTTATTCAACAATTTATGCCGATGCAATAAGGAAGTGGGCATGGGTTTGTGGCGAAGAGAAGAAAACCGTGGCTTGGAAATCAAGGGCAAAACGGTCGGTATTATTGGCTATGGCAATATGGGTAGTGCTTTTGCACAACGCTTAAAAGGATTTGATTGCAAGGTGATTGCCTACGACAAATACAAATTCAATTATTCCGATGAATTTTGTGAAGAAAAACAATTACAAGATCTTTTCGACACCTGTGATATTTTAAGTCTGCATATCCCTCAAACTGAAGAAACCATGTTTATGGTGAATGATGATTTCCTAGGCAAGTTCAAGAAACCTTTTTTCCTAATTAACACGGCCCGAGGTAAAATTGTCAGAATATCCGATTTGGTGAAACATCTTAAAACGGGTCAGGTTCGTGGAGCATGTCTTGATGTGTTGGAATACGAAAAAACTTCGTTCGAAGATCTTCATGCCAACGAACTGCCCGATGATTTTAAATATCTGATTGATGCCGATAATGTACTTCTCAGTCCTCATGTTGGTGGTTGGACACATGAATCCAACATCAAACTGTCCGAAGTAACAGCTCAAAAAATTATCAACCAGTTCGCCTAATCATAACAAAGCACCCTCTTCAGGGTGCTTCATACTTACTACATACTCAATATTAATTCCGAATTAAACTTCTTCAGGCACAACAACCTGATTTAATTTTTCTTTAATATTGTCTCCTTTGTTCGTATTATCGGTATTGGGTTTGGTTTTACGAACTTGTTTTATGATGTGGCTAAATTTATAACCATCACACTTTTGTTGATCGGCTTTCATCAATAATCGTCCTGTTTCTGAAAGATCTTTCAAGAAGCACCACAAAAGCGTATACTCGGTCATATTATCAACTACCAGTTGTTTCTTCTCTCTTATCTTCTCTTCCTGAATAAGATTAAGCTTATAGGCTTTTTGAGTCATCTCAATAAGTTCAGCGCCCAATTCTTCAGTATAGCCCCGCTCCTTAAGTGCGCTCAAATTATTGGCAATGTTTTGCTCAACAACCTTCACCTTCGTGCACACTCCTTCGATATTTCTTTTCCGGATCTCTTTTTTTGCTTGCATCACACCAAAATCTGAAGCCTTTATACTTAGAGAGGTCCCTGCTCGCTTTGCATAGGCAGCGATCAAATCGAGAATGGGAATGATCTCATCAACGCAATTGTATAAGTCTGCAGTCTTTTTCTTAATCTCTGCCCTTAATGTCGCAGCCTGAGTCATACCCAAAACCTTTTGAATCTGATTCTCAACGATCATTAAGAATTCACCCTTATACTCCGGAGAAAATTTTTCAAAAGCACTCCGGTCACGTACAAACATTTGCAAGAGTAACTCCCCCACTACAGGCAATTCTTCTTGTCTAAATTTATAAAATGATACCCCCATTTATAATATTTGGTTTTGATTATACTGTTTCAAATAAATCAATAATATTAAATAATCACCTCTGCCTATTTAATCATCCTATTTTCAAAAGATTAATATACGCCTAAAATCGAACTCAATGGCCACACTCAGACCGAAACAAAGATCCGACAGCCCTTTAACCAAGTCCGATCACTATTATACTATGTCCGATTAGTATTTTTCATCATCCCAAGTCAAACTAACTAACTCCTATAATGATTTAAATTCATCAGACTATTGTTTTAATTAGTACGATGATGTTTTAACAGCCTCCGACTATAGTTTTCAACCCTCCAATACTAATCTTTCATCCTCATCTTTCATTCCCGAAGGCTACAACAAGCATGCTTTTCTCTCACTTTAACAGCAGCTTTATTCTGACAAAAATCTTTTCGTTTCGGATTTGCAAAACTTAATGTCAGATGATCTTATATTACGCGCCGCCATCAAACTTTACAATAATTAAAAACAACTTTTCCCATCTGTCTTACATGAACTAAAGTCTGGCTTTTCACATAAGTTAATCCATTTTTATAGTTATCATAAGTAAGGTAATAACTATCCCGCAAACATAAGAAATCTATTTCAATATCTCTAATTTTATTTAATATAGATATGCACTAAATATCAAATCAAATCCTCAATAACAAGTGTTTACAGAAAATACCCATTACAATTAACCAATATCACATTTTAAATAAATTCCTTCAAATGGCAACAAGAACAGTATTTAACAGATCTAAGATTAATTAACAGTATACTCCTAACATTTTATTTAACTCCGGACAATCTGAATAAAATCATTTGAAACAATCATTATTTAGAAAAAACTATACAAATAAAAACCCGAAAGCGCACTTCAAAAACTGAAGCGCACTTTCGGATTTCATTTAAAATAAGTTCGTATCTACAAAACTAAAAAATTGCCTTGGCAATATCTCTGACACAATTACTAGCCATAAACGAATAAAAATGTAAGGAGGGCACTGCATGTTTTACAAGTTCCCTACTCTGATGAATCGCCCACTCGGTACCCAGAGCCTGAACCTGCTCATTGGTTTTGCATTTCCGAACTTCTGCGGCTAAAGCTTCGGGTATATCTACCTTAAAAACCTGAGGAAGCAAATTGAGTTGACTCAAAGCCGAAATAGGTTTTATTCCAGGAATTAATGGCACTGTAATACCCGCAGCACGAATCTTCTTCTCAAAGTCGAAAAATTTCTGATTATCAAAAAACATTTGCGTGACGATATATTCAGCACCGGCATCTACTTTCTTCTTCAGATAGTAAATATCCGAATCGAGATTGGGTGCCTCCTCATGCTTCTCAGGATAACCGGCAACGCCATATGAAAAAGGTGTTTCAAAAGCTTCGGTATGTGTGCCATCAAGATATTCCCCCCGATTCACCTGGTTCACTTGTTCAATAAGGTCTATGGCATAATTATGCCCTGATTCCCGAGTCGAAAATTCATGACGCCTTGACGAATCTCCTCTCAAAAGCAGCAGATCTTGAATATCAAGAAAATTTAAATCTATCAGTGCATTTTCAGTTTCTTCAGGAGTAAAACCCTGACAAATAACGTGTGGAACAACCGTAATTTTATACTTATTTTTTATGGCAGCAGCTACCGCAACAGTTCCCGGACGTTTATTTATCAACAGCTTCTGAAAAGTTCCGTTCTCCGCCTCAGCAAAAATAACCTCATCGCAATGCGAGGTGATATTAATATACTTGGGATCGAATTCTCTAAGCTTATCAATCGTATTAAATACCTTATAAATACTATTCCCCTTGCGAGGAGGAAGAAGCTCAAAAGAAAAATGTGTGGTTTTATTTTCGATAGCTTGATTGATGTGATCAATTACTTTCATGTGTTTTTTCAAAATATCAGGATGCTTGTATGATGAATGGTTCAAGCATCCTGATGGGTTAATAGTTAAATCAGGATATCACCTTTACTATAAAGAATGTAAATATTGCTGAGCTTGTTCTTCTGTTATATTCCGTCGCCGGGCGTAATCTTTAATCTGATCGTCCTGCACCTTGCCAATACTAAAATACAAAGCATCAGGATGAGCCAAATAAAGTCCACTAACTGTCGCTGTTGGATACATCGCAAAATTTTCGGTAAGCGTCGCACCAATGTTCTCCTCAACCTTTAAGAAATCCCAAAGCACTTGTTTTTCGGAATGCTCGGGTAATGATGGATAACCAAAGGCGGGACGAATTCCCTGATACTTTTCGCGAAGCTTTTCTTCAATTGTCAGATCCTCATCAGGCGCATAAGCCCAATCCAGTTTTCGAACCCTATCGTGAAGCAATTCGGTATAAGCCTCAGCCAATCTATCAGCCAGTATCTTAAGCATGATACTCTTATAATCATCCAAGTCCTCAGCATACTTCGCTAAACTCTCTTCTATCCCCAGACCTGCTGTGGCAACAAATGCACCAACATAATCGATACGACCCGAATCCAAAGGCGCAACAAAATCAGACAAACACAGGTTACTCAAACCTTTCGGAAACTTTTCCTGCTGTCGCAAATTGGTGAAGCGAGTCAATTCAGCACTTCGATTCTCATCGGCATAAATCACAATATCATCCCCCACAGAATTGGCTGGAAACAAACCATAAACTGCAGCAGCTTCTATCAAGTTTTTTTCTTCAATCTCATCCAACATCAAATTGGCATCGTCGAATAGTTTTTTAGCCTCATCCTTAAACTGAGCATCTTCCATAATTTCAGGATACATGCACTTCAGCTCCCAGGCCACAAAAAAGAAAGTCCAATCAATATACTTACGAATTTCACTCACCGGAAAATTGCGTTCTACTTGCAAGCCCAGTTTTTTAGGCTGATAAATAGGTGATGTTTTCCAATCAATTTTTTCCTTATTGGCTCTGGCTTCATCAATTGTAAAATATTCCGCCGACTTTTCTTTGGCATAAGCTTCACGTATCTCGTCGTAACGTTTGTGAACCTCCTTCAAATAGCTTTCCCGCTTATTTTTATCACACAGATTCTTGAAAACACCAACTGATTTTGATGCATCGCTCACATAAACAACCCCACCCGAATAATTGGGTTCAATTTTAACAGCGGTATGCAATTCTGAAGTTGTCGCCCCACCTACAACCAAAGGAATATTCAAAGCCAATCGTTCCATTTCGCTGGCTACAAAAGCCATCTCCTCTAGCGAAGGTGTAATTAATCCACTCAAACCAATAGCATCCACTTTCTCTTCAATGGCCACTTCCAGTATACGTGAACAAGGAACCATAACCCCGAGATCGACAAGCTCAAAATTGTTACAGCCCAATACAACACCAACAACATTTTTGCCGATATCATGAACATCGCCTTTTACGGTTACCATGAGGACTTTCCCAGTATGATTTGCAACCAGATTCTTTTTTTCTTCTTCGATAAAAGGTTGAAGATAAGCCACCGCCTTTTTCATCACCCGGGCCGACTTCACCACCTGAGGCAAAAACATTTTTCCTTCACCAAACAGATTGCCAACAATATTCATCCCATCCATCAAAGGCCCTTCAATCACCTCAAGGGCTTTGGGATAATTCTGCCGAGCTTCTTCAGCATCCACCTCAATATAATCGGTAAGTCCTTTTACCAATGAATAAGACAATCGGTCATGGCAAGACTTCTCTCTCCACAAATCTGTTTTAATCTGAACCTTACCTTCTGACTTAAGATTTTCGGCAAATTCAATCAACTGCTCAGTCGCATCAGGGCGACGATTGAGAACAACATCTTCAACTTTCTTTAAAAGTTCAGGTTCAATCTCATCATAAATCTGCAACATACCCGGATTAACAATACCCATATCGAGCCCTTCCTTAATTGCATAATAAAGAAAGACTGAATGCATGGCTTCACGCACCATATTGTTTCCACGAAAAGAAAACGACAGATTGCTGATTCCTCCACTTATTTTGGCATAAGGTAAATTGGTTTTTATCCACTTAACAGTCTTAATAAAATCGACAGCATAGTTGTTGTGCTCTTCAATTCCAGTCCCAATTGCCAATACATTAGGGTCGAAAATGATATCCACGGGAGGGAAATTCACAACTTCAGTTAACAGCTTGTAGGCTCTGCTACAAATTTCGATACGCCTCTCGTAAGTATCAGCCTGCCCTTTTTCGTCAAATGCCATGACAACAGCCGCTGCACCATATCGTTTTATCTTGCGTGCATATCTTATAAATTCCTGCTCACCCTCTTTCATTGAGATGGAATTCACCACACACTTGCCTTGTACGCATTTCAACCCTGCTTCCAACACCGACCATTTTGATGAATCGATCATGATAGGTACACGTGAAATTTCAGGTTCTGAAACCAAAAGCTTAAGAAAGGTGACCATTTCAGCTTCAGCATCCAACATGGCATCATCCATATTGACATCGATAATCTGAGCCCCATTTTCTACCTGGCTACGTGCAATGGATAAGGCTTCCTCGTATTTTTTTTCGCTGATCAGACGGGCAAACTTTTTAGAACCAGCCACATTGGTTCTTTCCCCAATATTCACAAAATTCGATAGGGAATTTATTCTTAAAAGTTCCAGCCCACTTAAACATGTTTCAGGTTCAATCACAGGCAACTGTCGGGGTTTTTCTCCATTCACAGCCTTGGCCAAAGCTTTGATATGTTCAGGTCGGGTACCGCAACAACCACCCACAATATTAATCTTCTCACCTTTCAATAAGGTTTTGAGATCGGCAGTCATCATTTCCGCCGTTTCGTCATATTCACCCAGCTCGTTTGGCAAACCTGCATTCGGATACACACTCACGTAAACCGGAATCAACTTATCCAGCTGTTCGATATAAGGAACTAAATCCTTGGCACCAAAAGCACAGTTCAAACCCAAACTTAAAAGACGATCGGTTTTCATCGACGTTACAAAGGCCTCAAGGGTTTGTCCTGAAAGTGTTCGACCGCTATTATCGGTAATGGTACCCGAAAGCATAATAGGAATATCAAGACCTCGTTCCGTCAGAATTTCATCTGCAGCGAAAACTGCCGCCTTCGCATTCAGCGTATCGAATATGGTTTCTATCAATAAAAGATCAACGCCACCATCAATCAAACCCCTAATCTGCTCGGTATAAATCCGAAGCAAATCATCAAAATTCACATCACGATAACCCGGATCCTCAACTTTAGGCGACATGGAGGCCGTTTTGTTTGTAGGACCAATAGCCCCGGCAACCCAACGAGGAGTTGAAGCATCTTCTTGCAAAACCTCATTGATGACCTCCCTCGCATTTTTTGCCGCTTCAAAATTCAATTCGTAAGCCAATTCCTCCAAGCCATAATCGATAAGAGAAATGGCATTTGAATTAAAGGTATTGGTTTCAATAATATGAGCACCTGCCTTTAAGAAATCTCTGTGAATCGATTTTATGATATCCGGTCGGGTAAGGGTTAACAAATCATTATGCCCTTTCTGATCGAAAGTCGAATGGGCAAATCGCTCACCCCGAAAATCTGATTCCGATAATTTAAAGGATTGAATCATGGTTCCCATGGCTCCATCCAAAACTAAGATCTGTTCCTTTAATATGTCCTTTATGGCTGTCATCTTATTGTCTTTTTTCTTGTAAACAACAGCAGTCCACCTCTGGAATAGTCTGACTGCCCTGGCTTAAAAATATAGCGGTGTTTTTATTTTTCTGCTCAATCAGAATTCGATGCTTCTCAGTAATCTCAGTAATTGTAGCCGGCGTATAATGCCGAACGGTTATCAATTCCAATCCATCCGTACGATACACGTCATACTTCTCTTTCAAATCTGTAATCAAATCGTTGACAAACCGATTGGAATGATTCACGCAAAACACAAAACTCACGGCAGTATTCTGCGTAAAATTCAATTTAATCCCATATTTATTTATCAAAGAAAATACGAAGAATAAATCATTCTCTCCAATAAAAGAAAAATTATGTGGCTCTATCGTAATTAAAATCTGCTTCTTCTTTACTATAAAGTTAGGCAATAATGGTTGAGGAAAATCGCCTTTTGTGATCAAAGTTCCTTTTTGTGATGGTTTAATAAAAGATTTTACTCTCAAAGGAATCGCCTTAGCCTGAAGTGGCTTTATTGTTTTGGGATGAATAACACTTGCACCATAATATGATAATTCAATCGCTTCCTGATAGGGTATTAGATCCAATTTCACGGTATCGCTAAAATAATCGGGATCAGCATTCAAAACACCCAAAACATCTTTCCAGATAATCATTTCATCAGCATTCAGCAGATAAGCTAAAATCGCAGCGGTATAATCTGACCCTTCGCGTCCAAGCGTACAGGTATACCCTTTAAAATCAGAAGCAATAAACCCTTGTGTGAGATACAAACTATTTTCCTCAGCTCTAAATTGAAACTTTACCTTTTCTTCAGAACTCTCCCAACAAATATTGGCATCGCGATATTTATCATCCGCATCCAGACAGGTTCTGATATCAATCCACTGATTCTTTTGTCCAACAAAATTCAAATAAGCAGATACAATTCGTGTTGACAGGAGTTCGCCATAAGCAATCAATTGATCGTATTCAAAATTGAAAGGCTGAGTAAAAGGTTGAGAGATTCGGGCTTCCATTTCTGAAAAAAGAGTCTGAATTTCAGTCAACAATTTCGTTGGAAATTCATCAAACAAATCAAGAATCAAAGTCAGATGATTCTGTTTTAATTCCTCCAATAAATCCTTTGCACTGGTTTTCTCTGCATAGTGAGCATCAATAATCTCTTCCAGCAAATTGGTCGTTTGTCCTATTGCCGAAACAACAACGGTTAAAGATCCATCCGCCTCTCCTATTATCTTGCTGACATTTCTTATGGCAGATGCATCTTTTACAGATACGCCCCCAAACTTATATATGATCATACTCTATGTTCGTTTTTAAAAGCGTCAGATGAATTCTCATCATCCTTAATTATTCATCCAATAAGTAAAAAAGAAAAACTACTCATCCCCCAAATAAGCCAGAAACAGATCCTTATCAACCAACTGATCTTTAATCTTGATCAAGTTTAAAAGATTGATCTGACCAATAACGTAGTTAAAATCTTTGCCTGTTAATGACTCTGAAATATCTGTGAATTCGAATAAATCGAGATCTTCTTTTTTCGAATATCTCAAGTAAATCTGAACCGACATATCATTGGTATATTCTAAACCACCATAATATTTCAGCTTTTTGTATTCGTACTTGTAATTATAGGCAAGAGCCGTCACATCAGAAAGCACTGCAGATCCTGTTGGATGAGATCCGGCCCCCTTCCCATACATAAACTGATTGTCGTAAAAATTCCCTTGAATCAACACCCCATTATAATGGTCTTCAACGGTGTAAGCATGTTCAGTAGGTTTCACAAACTTGGGTGCAATCAATAAATTCACATGCTTACCATTCACCTTTGTAACCTTACCCAGCAAACGAATTTTATACCCTTTTTGAGAAGCCAACTGAATATCCTGGGCTGACAATCGGGATATACCAATATTAAAAACCTGATCAGGATGAACAAACAGTCCAAAACCATGAACCGTCAGAATAATCAACTTGTAAAGCGTATCGAAACCTTCCACATCCGAAGTTGGATTGCTTTCGGCAAAACCCAATTCCTGAGCTTGTTTTAAAGCAACACCATAATCAAGATTCTCATTGAATATTTTACTTAGAATATAATTCGACGAACCATTCAAAATACCGCTAACCGATTGCAATAAGTCATTATCGTAATATTCTTCCAGATTTCGAATGATTGGAATACTCCCACAAGCCGATGCTTCGTAGAGAAAAGAAACCTTATGTTCCCACTGCAACTGAATCAACTCTTCGATATGATGAGCCAACATTTTTTTATTTGCCGATACCACATGCTTGCCATTTTTTAAAGCCGTTTTCACAATACGATAGGCATCATCTGCATCATCGATCAACTCTGCAACAACATTAATTTCAGGATCGTTCAGAATATCATCCGGATTCAAAGTCACGAATTCGGATGGCAAATCGCGTTCCTTAGTTGGATCCTTCACACAAACTTTTACAATTGAGGCATCGAGCCCCTTGGAATTTTTTAAAACATGAGCCAAACCAGAGCCCACAACACCAAAACCAAATACGCCTATTTTTAACGTCTTACTCATTACCTGTTTTATTTATAAAATGATTGAATAACTTTTGTTAATTGTTTTTGCTCCAGTAAAAAACCATCGTGTCCATAAAGCGAACTAATCTCAGCATACTGAGCACCAGGTATATTTTGTGCAACAAATTTTTGTTCTGCTATGGGAAATAATAGATCCGATTCAACACCTATAACCAAGGTTTTAACCTGAATCTGACTTAAGGCTTTTTCCGGAGAAATTCTTCCCCGACCAATATTATGCCCATCCATTATTTTTGACAATTCCCAATAAGAATAGGCATTGAAACGATTCGCCAACTTCAGCCCCTGATAATTTTGATAGGAGCTGGCCTTAAAATCATCCTGCTTATCTTGATCGGTCTCACTTTGGGTATCCTGATAGGTTTGATAATTTCTGTAACTCAACAAAGCGATGGAACGAGCTGTTTTCATTCCTTCCAAACCTGACGCATTGGTTGACTCCTTCCATGTAGGATCAACAGCAATTGCCATTCTTTGTGATTCATTAAACGCAATCCCCCAGGGAGAATGCTGAGCATTACTGGCAAGAAAAATCAAATGTTCGAGATTGCTATTCAGATTATATGCCCACTCCAAAGCCTGCATCCCACCTAAAGAACTTCCGATCAAAGTGTGAATTCGTTCTATTCCCAGCTCCAATCTCAATATCTCATGAGCAGCAACTAAATCGCGAACGGTTAAATTTGGAAACTCATGATAATAAGGTTTCCCAATCTCTTCACATACACTTAACGGCCCTGTACTACCATAACATGAACCCAAAATATTAGCACAAACGATAAAGTGCTCTTTGGGATTGAAATAATCATCTTCCCCAAACAAACCCGACCACCAATCGAAAACATCTGAATTAGCTGTGAGTGCATGGCACACCCACACAACATTATTCTTTTGCGGATCGTATTCACCATAAGTATGATAAGCAATGGTTAAATCCTGGAGAAGTTGTCCAGACTCAAGAATTAAACCTGCTTTATGTTTGTAATATTTTGGATTCACGATAGTCTATTTTTGTATTGTTGTCTTAATATTTCACGATTACTCCTGACTTGCCTTTATATAAGCTTGCAGCAAATCCGATTTGATATCTTCGATATGTTCAATTCCCACCGAAATTCTCAATAAGCCCGGTTCTACTCCCGACTCTTTTTGTTCTTCCAAACTCAGCTGTTCATGAGTTGTTGAACTTGGATGAATAATCAACGTTTTTGCATCTCCCAAATTGGCAACATGTGAAAGCAACTCAACATTATCAACCACTTTATCAGCAATCGCTTTGCCTCCTTTGACTTTAAAAGTCAAAACAGAACCCGCTCCTTTTTTAAAATATTTCTTCGCCTTTTCGTAATAAGGACTCGATGGCAAGCCCGGATAATTCACTTTTTCTACCCAATCCTGTTCTTCCAACCACTTAGCCAAAGCCTCTGTATTTTCAACATGACGATCCAAACGCAATGATAAGGTCTCCAAGCCCTGAAGCAGTAAAAATGAATTGAATGGACTCTGACTACAACCGTAATCTCTTAGCCCCTCAACACGAGCACGGATAGCAAAAGCAATATTTCCAAATGGGCCATCCGATCCGAAAATATCCCAGAATACCAATCCATGATACCCTTCGGAAGGCTCAGTGAATTGAGGAAATTTTCCATTACCCCAATTGTAATTCCCACCGTCAACAATAACACCTCCCACTGCAGTTCCATGTCCGCAAATCCATTTGGTTGCAGATTGAACAACCACATTGGCACCATGCTCAATAGGTCGGAATAAATAACCTCCTGCACCCAGTGTATTATCTACAATCAGTGGTAAATCATATTTTTTTGCTATCGCTGAAACCTTCTCAAAATCAGGGATTGAAAATTTTGGGTTAGGTAAAGCTTCAACATAGATGGCTTTCGTTTTTTCGTCGATTAAAGGCACAATTGTTTCAGGCTGATCGATGTCAACAAATCGACACTCAATACCAAGACGTTTAAACTGAACTTTGAATTGATTATAGGTTCCTCCGTAGATTTGAGCAGCACTCACAAAGTTATCTCCACATTCCAAAACATTGGTTAAAGCCAGAAACTGAGCGGCTTGCCCCGATCCGGTTGCAACAGCCGCAACACCACCTTCCAAGGCTGCAATTCGCTTTTCAAAGACATCGTTGGTTGGGTTCTGCAAACGGGTATAAATATTCCCAAATTCTTTCAAGCCAAATAAATTGGCTGCATGCTCAGAATTATTAAACGTGTACGCTGTGGTTTGGTATAAAGGAACGGCTCTTGAGTTTGTTACGGCATCAACTTCCTGACCTGCGTGCACTTGCAATGTTTCGTATCTTAAATTTTCAGACATAGCTATCTTGTTTTTAGGACAGCATATCCCCTTAAGGAATATCACTTTCCAATTATTTTTAATGAAATAAAATTGAATAGATGAGTTCCGGAATCTGAACTCATGTTGTCACAAACACATTAAAAGTTTGATGCACAAAGAATACAGGATGTATTAATCCTTTGATAATTGATTGTACAATTTCTTTGCTCTGATGAAAAATCAGGCACAATGAAATACTGAAAAAAAAACAAGTAATGAGTTTGAGTTCCCTTATCGGAGTTATTTTATACGCACCGGCATCTAAAAAAGGGGAAATTTTATAGACAGAATGCGTTATAGCATACGCATCATCATTTGCATTCGCATCATTTGAGTAGATGCACTAAAGATTTGCAAATGTAAGTTTAGCTCATGTTGAGCTACCTGATTGATGTTTTGATTTTCTGTCTTCATAGTTCCTAATTTATATTCACCAATTACTTGGTCAGGATTTGACACCTTTCGGTTTTGGAGCCGCGGTTGTCAGAAGGTCACAGAGCCTGTTCTCTCACTTCTTCTGTATAAATTATCACCTCAAAAAAAGAGGTTTCTTTGCTTATAACTGTTGGCAAATGTAAAAATGTTTTTTTATTTTCCAAATCACAGACTGTATTTTTCCATCTAAATAACAAATCCAATCATCACACAAATAACTTTTAGCCAATCAGTTATGTATTATTGTTATTTTTAAAATATTTTTCAAACCTTATATCTAGACCTATTGCACATCACGCACAGTTGTACAGATCAATCATCAAATCATAATCTTTAATCCTAATAATTCCCATTATCCTTCAATCAAAATATCATGATTATTGCAGGCAATCTATATAACAATATTTTTAAAATTATATTTAATTTTAAACAGCTCTATCTCAAAGTACGAAACCGTACACTCGTTGTTCGTCTTCGAACAAATAAAACAACAGAGCAAAAACATTACACATTGATTTCATGCAAAATGCACATTTCGGCATGATATATGATAAGAACTCCGATGTGCATTTTATCTCAGAGTTAGATAAAAGCTTTTGACTCTATTACTAAATTAACAAACTGAGACATGATAAAAAAGCTATTCTTCATTACAACTTTCTTAGTTGCATTAGCTAAAAGTCTTTTGGGGGCAGAAACGCCAACCTGGCTTCGCTATCCTGCAATTTCACCTGATGGAACAACACTGGTGTTTCAATACAAGGGAGATATCTTCAAAGTCGATGCAAATGGTGGTATGGCAACTGCCCTAACATCTAACTCAGCATATGACACTCAACCCGTTTGGTCTCCTGATGGTAAGACGATTGCATTCGCATCAGATCGATTCGGGAACTTTGATATTTTCACCATTCCTTCAGAAGGAGGCAGCCCTAAACGAATCACATTCTATTCTGGTAATGAGAAACCAAGTAGCTTTACACCTGATGGTCAATTCATTTTATTCTCAAGTCTTATCAGCGATACACCAGAGAATGCCATGTTCCCTTCCGGAGCTCTTCCTGAATTATACAGTATTTCAGTAAACGGTGGTCGCGAAAATCAAGTTCTAACTTCACCTGCTTTGTTTGCGAACTACAACTCAGATCAAAGCTTACTTGTTTATCAGGATCGCAAAGGTTACGAAGATCAATGGAGAAAACACCACACATCTGCCGTAACTCGCGACATTTGGATTTACGATGTAAAGAACAAAAAGCACTCAAAGTTCTCCTCATTCAAAGGTGAAGATCTAAATCCTATATTCAGCCCGGACAATAAAGATGTCTATTATCTTTCAGAGAAAAGTGGTAGCATGAACATTTGGAAAGCACCTGTTAATAATGCCAGCGATTTAACACAGATTACTCAATTTGAAAAACACCCTGTTCGTTTTATAAGTATTTCAAAGGATAATACACTTGCCTACTCATACAATGGTGACATTTATACTCAGGCAAACGGAGCAAAAGCACAAAAAATTGATATTACAATTAATACCGACATCAAAGAAAATCCAATCAGCTTCGAACGCATGAGAAGCGGTGCTGAAGAGATGGCTGTTTCTCCTGACGGAAAAGAAGTGGCTTTTATTATTCGTGGTGAAGTTTTTGTTACATCCGTTGAATATGGTACTACCAAAAGAATTACCAATACGCCCGAACAAGAGCGCGGTGTTAGCTTCAGTCCTGATGGCAAATCTTTACTATATGCCTCAGAAAGAAATGGTAGCTGGAACCTTTACCAAACCAAAGTTGTTCGCGATGTAGAAACCAACTTTGCAAACTCAACTCTATTGAAAGAAGAGGTGGTTCTTGAGTCGACACCTGAAACTTTCCAAGCCAAATTTTCTCCCGATGGAAAAGAAGTGGCTTTTCTTGAAGAACGTGTTATCCTTAAAGTGATCAATCTTGAGAGTAAAAAAATCCGTACCATCCTCGATGGCAAATGGAATTATTCATACAGCGATGGTGACCAGCACTACGATTGGTCTCCTGACGGAAAATGGTTTTTAGTTAATTTCTACCCACATACCCTATTCATGTCTGATGTTGCCCTGGTAGATGCTCAAGGTAACGGAACTATTAAAAACTTAACCGAAAGTGGTTATTCTGACAACTCTGCCAGATGGTCGCTTAAAGGTAAAGCTATGATTTGGTTCACTGATAAACGTGGTTACAGAAGTCACGGTAGTTGGGGAGCACAGAATGATGTTTATGCACAATTCTTCACTCAGGAAGCCTTTGACGACTTCAAACTTTCAAAAGAAGAACGTCAGATAAAAGAAGAGGTTGAGAAAGAAGCAAAAAAGAAAAAAGAAGAAGCTGAAAACAAAGACACAGATAAAAAGAAAGATAAAAAAGACAAGAAGAAAAAGTCTGACAAAAAAGATGAGAAAAAGAAAGAAGACCTAAAAATTGAATTCTCAGGTCTTGAAGATCGTCAGGTTTGTCTAACAATAAATCCGTCGAAACTTTCGGATGCAATTTTAACCCCTGATGGTAAAAAACTATTCTATCTAAGCAAATTCGAAAGCGGATACGACCTTTGGGTAAATGACTTAGTGGAACATGAAACAAAAAAAATACTATCCCTAAATGGTGGTGGCGGTGCAATGCAGTTTGACAAGGAAGCTAAAAATCTCTTCTTAATGTCAGGACGTAGTATTATTAAGGTTGATGTTGCAAGCAATAAGCGTAAAGATATCAGCTATAATGCAGAAATGTATTTGGATAAAGCTGCTGAACGCGATTATATGTTTGAGCATGTGTGGCGTCAAATGAAAAAGAAATTCTACGATCCTAAACTACACAATGTTGATTGGGATTTCTACAAAGCAGAATACAAGCGTTTTCTACCTCATATCAACAACAACTACGATTATGCAGAAATGCTAAGCGAATTATTGGGTGAACTCAATGCTTCACATACCGGATCAGGCTATCGCCCTAATTCTAAAAATGGTGACAAAACAGCAAATCTGGGAGCATTCTTCGACTGGAATTACAAAGGCGATGGTTTAAAACTTGCCGAGGTATTGGAAAAAGGGCCTTTAGATAAAGCGGATTCTAAAATTAAAGCAGGTGTAATCATCGAAAAAATTGACGGCGTTAGTCTGAATAAAAACACCAGTTATTACCCTCTATTGAATCATAAATCCGGAAAACAAGTCCTATTAAGTCTTTACAATCCTACAACTAAAAAACGTTGGGACGAGACTGTTAAGCCTGTTTCAGGAATTAGTGAGTTACTTTACGAACGTTGGGTTAGAGAGAACCAAAAGAAGTGTGATAAACTTTCGAATGGCAAAATTGGTTATGTTCATGTACAAGGGATGAACTCGGAAAGTTTCCGTAAAGTTTATTCAGAAATGTTGGGTAAATACGGAAGTCGTGATGCCATTATCGTTGACACACGTTTCAACGGTGGCGGATGGTTGCACGACGATCTTATTACCTTATTAAGCGGTAAGGAGTATGCAAAATTCAGTCCTCGTGATCAGTTATTCGGTTCAGATCCAATGTCGAAATGGAAGAAACCATCTGCGGTACTTATCAATGAAGGAAACTACTCAGATGCCTGCGCTTTCCCATTTGCCTACCAGTATCTTAAGATTGGTAAACTAATCGGAATGCCAGTTCCCGGAACAATGACAGCTGTTTGGTGGGAAACACTTCAGGATAAGAGCCTTTATTTTGGTATGCCACAAGTTGGCATTAAAGATATGAAAGGTGACTATATTGAAAATCAGCAAATAGAACCAGATATTAAAGTTAAAAATGATCTTGAAATGGTGACTCAAGGTGAAGATCAACAACTTGAAGCAGCGGTTAAACATCTACTTCAAAATTTATAAGATAGTTTGTTATAAACCTCATCTTCTCAGTAATGAGAGATGAGGTCATTTAAAATGAGAACGGTTAATAAAAAAAAAAGAATGGCTAGTCGGGATGACTAGCCATTCTTTTATACTTTTAATTCTATTCTTATTTAAATAGCCGAATAAGTTCTTCAAGCTTCAATCCATCGACATGAACACTTATCTGTGCCTGTTTATAAAACGGTAATCTTTCTTCAAGATGATTGGCAATATAAGCTTCAAGTTCACTTTCAGGAATAGCTTGCACAATAGGACGGGTTCCTTCAGATTTTAAAATATTCTGCTTTAAAATTGAAGGTGATGCCATTAAATACAGTGTTTTACCCATGGCATTCATTTTTTCCATATTATTATGAAAGCAAGCTGCTCCACCACCCGTTGAAATTACAGTGGACACTTTGAGAGTCGCTAAAGAATCCAGAGCAGACTGCTCACGTTCGCGAAAATATGTTTCACCAAATTGTTCAAATATCTCAGGTATACTTAAACCTTCTCGTCTCTCAATAAGTTCGTCCAAATCGATAAAATCATAATTCAATTTGGCTGCCAATGATTTCCCCCAATAGGATTTTCCACAGCCCATATAACCGATTAGAAAAATATACTTAGTGACCATCTCATTAATCTTCAACAACTAAATGAACTTCCGGCTTTTCTACCTCATCATATTCATTCACTAATTCGTCATCTTCAATCACCTCTTCGCGAATTAATGGTTCAATTTCCATAATCTTAGATACCTCATAGGTAGTCAATCGCTTACCTCTGGCCTTAAACGATTTCACAGCAATAAACTCTTCAGCATCGACTCTTTCAGCTGGTCTGTCAATCTGTGCACCTCCGAATATGATTTCAAACTGAGGAGAAGTTTCATCGGAAAGACAAATCAGCTTACTCTCTTTATTATCACCTATGAAACCTTGCATTTTTGTACTACCATCCATCGTAAAACGTTTTAAGTAGTAATAGCCTTGGTCAGCATCAAAGAAAACTGCAGTCCAAACCTTATCTGAATCAAATTTCTCAATAATGCTAATCTGATCAGAATAGTGATTACTTAAATCGAAACTACTCAAATAGAACGTATTATCCCGAAGTACAACCAGTATTTGATCTTCACCAATAAACTCACCAATATAATCCCCGCGTTTTTCTGTATTCAAACGTAAAACATCAGGATCAAACCAAATTTTCCGACCTCCTAAAGTTGAAATACCTTCCTGTTTCAAACTAATTTTCTGAATAGGTGTCCGACTCAAAATATTACCCATTGAGGCCCGTCCCTTAATCAAAAGATCTGCAAAATTATATTCAAAATTCAGCTTTTTAATACGACCTTGAGGTTTAAGAAGTACACGAATAATTTCGGCTTCTCCATTCGGGTTCGCACTAAAATAAGTGATTCTTGAACCAGGTGTTTCCTTAGTTAAATTGTATTCCTTATCGCGAGTTAAGCCCGTAACGTTAAAACGTTTTGCATACGAAACTCCAGCCTTACCATCACGATAAACCACATTATAAATGGTTCGCTTATCGTTTTTACGGAAGACTGCAATGTGTACAATATTTTGTCCAATAAACAATTTCTCCGCCACCTTTGTTATGAAATAGCTTCCATCCTTACGGAAAATAATTACATCATCTATGTCAGAACAATCGCATAAGTATTCATCCTTTTTAAGACCAGTTCCCAAAAAACCCTCAGTGTAATTCACATATAGTTTTTCGTTAGCAACGACAACCTTGCTGGCTACAATACTATCGAAGTTTCTGATTTCAGTCTTACGCTCTTTACCTTTTCCATACTTTTTCTTAATCGATTGGAAATATCGAATGGTGAAAGGTATAATATTGGCAATATGCACTTTAATCTCCTCAATCTCATCTTCGATTGATTTGATAAAATCAGTTGCCTTATTGATATCGTATTTTGATATACGCTTAATCTTAATCTCAGTCAATCGAACAATATCATCCTGATTAACAGCACGCATCAAGTGTTTTATATGAGGCTTCAACCCCGTCTCAATGGTTTCAATTACTGACTCCCAAGTCTCACATTCTTCAATATCCCGATATATTCTATTTTCAATAAAAATGCGCTCAAGCGATGCATAATGCCAGGCTTCTTCAAGCTCGTCTTTACGGATTTCAAGTTCAAGTTTTAAAAGATCAACCGTCTTATCCGCTGAACGTTTCAGAATCTCCTGAACCCCAATAAACTTAGGCACATCATCTTCAACAATACAGGCATTAGGCGAAATTGAATATTCACAGTCTGTAAATGCATAAAGAGCATCAATCGTTTTATCCGAAGAAATACCATTGGCTAAATGTATCATAATTTCCACATCAGCCGCCGTATTATCATCAATTTTTTTAATCTTGATTTTTCCCTTTTCATTCGCTTTAATAATCGAATCAATCAGGGTTGAGGTTGTTTTTCCAAATGGAATCTCAACAATCTTAAGCGTTTTACTGTCAACCTTTTCGATGCGTGCCCGCACCTTAACTGCTCCTCCACGCAAACCGTCATTGTATCGGCTAACATCAACCATCCCGGCAGTTGGAAAATCGGGATAAATTTCAAATTCCTCGCCCTTAAGGTAAGCAATACATGCCGCTAAAAGTTCGTGAAAATTGTGGGGTAAAATTTTAGATGCCAAGCCTACAGCAATCCCTTCAACCCCTTGAGCCAAAAGCAATGGGAATTTTACAGGCAAAGTAATTGGCTCCTTATTACGACCATCGTATGATTGTTTCCAATTGGTTGTTTTCGGATTAAAAAGCACTTCCAAAGCAAACTTCGATAACCGAGCCTCAATATAACGAGGTGCTGCTGCAGAATCTCCTGTCAGAATATTTCCCCAGTTTCCCTGCATATCAATCAATAAGTCTTTCTGACCCAACTGCACCAAAGCATCACCAATCGAAGCATCACCATGGGGGTGATATTGCATGGTGTGACCGATGATGTTAGCAACCTTATTGTATCTACCATCATCCAGCTTTTTCATGGCGTGCAGTATCCTACGCTGAACAGGTTTTAAACCATCATTCACATATGGAACAGCACGTTCAAGAATCACATATGATGCATAATCTAAAAACCAATTCTGATACATTCCCGACAAATAGGTCACATTTCGCAATGTTTCGGAGCTTTGTTCCTCGATTTGCTCGTCTCTTTCTTCGGGGGTTTCCAATCCTTCAGTCTCTTCGATACTCATGTTCTGCAGGCTTATATTATTTTGAACTAATAATTAGTTCTTATCCTTAATTCTTTATCAATAATTCAATTATATCTCGTCTCTTTCAACGTGAAGGTTCTCGATAATAAACTCTTGTCTATCAGGGGTATTTTTACCCATATAAAAAGAAAGCATATCTGAAACCGACTCCTCTTTCTTCATCAAGACTGGCTCTAATCGAATATCTTTTCCAATAAAATATTTAAACTCATCAGGAGAAATTTCACCCAAACCCTTAAATCGGGTTATCTCGGGATTAACACCTAAAAGTTTTATGGCTCTTTCTTTTTCTTCTTCAGAATAACAATATTTAGTTGTTTTCTTATTTCGAACTCTGAACAATGGTGTTTGTAAAATATACAAGTGACCACTTCTCACCACATCTGGGAAAAACTGAAGAAAGAAAGTTATCAGCAACAAACGAATATGCATCCCATCGACATCGGCATCAGTCGCAATTATCACATTATTGTAGCGCAGGCCTTCCAGACCATCCTCAATATTTAATGCAGCCTGTAAGAGATTAAACTCTTCATTTTCGTAGACGATTTTCTTTGTTAAACCATAGGTATTTAATGGTTTTCCCTTCAAGCTAAACACAGCCTGTGTGTTCACCGATCTCGATTTGGTGATCGATCCACTTGCCGAATCTCCCTCGGTAATAAAAATACTTGCTTCTGACTTATTTTCATGAGTCGAATTAAAGTGAACCCGACAGTCGCGAAGTTTCTTATTATGCAGATTTGCTTTCTTAGCTCTTTCTTTAGCTATTTTCTTAATCCCGGAGATAGCCTTACGCTCCTTCTCCGACTCCAGAATTTTTCTATAAATTGAATCAGCAACCTCAGGATTTTTGTGCAGATAATTATCCAGATTCGACGTCACAAAATCCATAATGAAATTTCGAACTGAAGGCCCGTCCGGACCTATATCCTTAGATCCCAGTTTGGTCTTGGTTTGGGATTCGAAAACAGGCTCCTGTACTTTAATACTAATCGCTGCAATAATCGAGGTTCTGATATCCGAAGTATCAAAATCCTTTTTATAAAAATCGCGAACAGCTTTTACAACCGCTTCGCGAAAGGCCGCTAAGTGTGTACCGCCCTGCGTAGTATGCTGACCATTAACAAATGAGTAGTATTCTTCGCCATACTGATGTCCATGAGTCATTGCCAATTCGATATCATCACCTTTTAGATGAATTACCTCGTAAAGGCATTTCCCATTCATATTCTCATGCAACAGATCGAGAAGTCCGTTTTTAGATAAAAACTTTTTACCATTAAAATAGATCGAAAGACCTGCGTTCAGATAAACGTAGTTCTTAAGCATACTTTCAATATACTCACTTATAAAACGGTAATTCGAAAACATTTCCTGATCGGGATGAAAGGTAATTCTCACCCCATTTTTTTCTTCGCTTGGCTGAATCTCTTCTTCACTAACCAATTCGCCTCTCGAAAAAGAAGCCTTTTTCATCTCCCCTTCGCGGTAAGATTCAACGACAAATATATTTGAAAGCGCATTCACAGCTTTAATACCAACACCATTCAAACCGACAGATTTCTTAAATACAGCAGAATCGTATTTGGCTCCCGTGTTCATTTTCGACGTTACATCAATAACTTTACCTAAAGGAATACCGCGACCAAAATCACGAATACTAACAGTTCTATCTGTAATATCAACATGAATAGATTTACCAACTCCCATCGCAAATTCGTCGATAGAATTATCGATAACCTCCTTGATCAGGATATAAATACCATCGTCATGGGAAGAACCATCGCCAAGTTTTCCGATATACATACCCGGACGTTTACGAATGTGCTCTTTCCAATCAAGTGTTCTAATTGAATCTTCTGAATATTTAGCTGTCATATAATGAAGCGCTCAAAATGTTAACAATAAAAGCTCTTTATACTCAAGAACTTTGGCAATGAAATATAGGTATGAAAAAGTGAATCAGCTTAAAAAAACAACCTACACTTCAATCCGGCAGATTTAGATAGAATTTTTTCTTCTCAGTAAAATTTTAAACTCGAAGCTATCCCGGAAAAATCAGCCACCCACAAATATAACCAAAAGTATGACTTATCCGAAAGCAGTTTATCAACAGCCTATTAATTGGAGCGTATCTAAAGAGCCAGACACACCGTAAACAAAGAGATCCGAAACAAAACACATGAAAGAATCCTGTTAAGAAATACATCTATCATCTCTTAAATTTGGATTATCAATACCCCTCTAATACAAAAAGGCCAGAGATATTTAAGCTCAGAATCAAGCACATGCAAATGATGACAATTGATGTAAGATGCCAACCATTGCATAAAAAATCCTATAATTATTAGTAATTTTAAAGATCCGCTTTGTAATATTTATTTACTTTTGCAGCCTAAATTTTAGAGCTATATGAATTTTAAATTTGTCCTAAACATCATAGGACGTATACTTCTGATAATCGCTATTTTCATGATGACTATCATTCCATGGGTCATCTATTTTCACGAAAACAGCATCTTACCTGCTATTGAAGAATCTATAGCCATTCCCTTGATAATTGGATTGATCTTAATATTATTTACCAAACGATATAAAAAAGAAATTGGTCCTAAAGAAGCCTATATTGTTGCTTCCTCAGCATGGATCATCATGGGTATTGCGGGTTCGCTTCCCTTTTGGCTAAGCCACACAACCTCAAGTTTTGTTGATGCCCTTTTCGAATCGATATCAGGTTTCACAACAACCGGATCATCCATTCTTGCTGATATTGAAGCTGCACCAAAATCGGTTTTGTATTGGCGAAGTCTGACTCACTGGATAGGTGGAATGGGAATTATTGTTCTCACAGTTGCCATATTTCCATCACTTCGAATAGCTTCTTACCGTCTCTTTTCAAGCGAATCTTCAGGCATCGATTCCAGCAAATTAAAACCCAAAACCTCTTCGATGGCAAAACGACTATGGGGTATTTATATTGCTCTAACGGCCATTATGACAGTCATATTAATGATGGGTGGCGTAAACTTTTACGAAAGCTTATGTCATGCTTTTGCCAGTATTGCTACGGGAGGCTTTTCAACAAAAAATGCCAGTGCAGGTTTCTATTCTCCTTTTGTACAATATGTCATGATGTTTTTTATGCTGGTATCAGGTATTAATTTTGCCCTGCACTACGGACTTTTAAAAGGTCGTTTTAAAAGCGTAATCAACAATGTTGAATTAAGAGTCTATTTGGGCATTATCTTTTTTGTGGGATCCTGTATCAGCCTTACCCTTTATTTTAAGCAGGGTTTGCCTTTCGAACAAGCTTTTCGCGATTCCTTTTTTCAGGTAATATCAATAATTACAGCTACAGGATTTGCATCTGCTGATTATTTACAATGGAATCAATTTTGTTGGTTGCTTATCTTTTTACTCATGTTTGTTGGTGCCTGTGTCGGTTCAACAGGAGGAGGTATCAAAGTGATCAGGCATGTCGTCGCATTCAAAGCGATTTCAAGAGTATTCAATCAGATTTTACACCCCCATCATGTTAAATCTATTCAGATAAATAAAACCAGTATTTCAGAAGATAAAGTACAAGCTATAGTCACCTTCATTTTTATCTATCTGCTCATCTTTTTTGTAGGTGGTATGTGCCTGTTGGCAACGGGGCTCGATCCGGCAAGTGCTTTTAGTGCTTCCATTACCTGCATGGGAGGTATCGGTCCGGGGCTTGGAACCGTGGGACCAGCATCAAACTTTGCTCACCTTACTGATGTTGCAAAAATTATCCTCCCTATCCTTATGATTATCGGCCGACTCGAAGTTTTGAGTTTCCTTGTGATGTTTACACCAAGCTTTTGGAAAGAGTATAAAAATTAAACCAAACTTATTGAACAATGATTAAAAAAAGTGATTCCAATAAGCCTTTTCATCTTATTATTTGTAAAAATCACATACGCCTTAATCATTGATTTCGACAACTTAAATACTATTCAACTATTAGGAATAGGGCTTTGACTTTACATCACAGCCTATTTCCCTCTTGTTATCGCAAGTCAGAGATACATCGTCTTCATAGATGGTGATCAAACTAATCAAAGAAGGAAAAAGCGATACAACTTATTGAATCCCCTTTAATAATTCACATTATTCGATTGAAACATTCCATCAATCATTTGAATATTTTTGCCTCACTTTTTAAGAGCACTATAAAGCTATTCAACGAGTCTCTTTGTTTTACTAATAAGAACAAGTTAAAAAGACTAAAGACCTAAATTTTCTTAACAAACTGGGAAACCAACTTTAAATTTGCTCAAACCCTATCTAAAGTCAGACTAAATAAATACCTATAATATGGTATTTTAAAGGAGTTCGTGATGCTTTATTTTTGTCTGCAAATTAGGAAATATTAAGGCATTTCAATTAAAAAATCACCATGAATAAAGTTTACGTACTCATAGTACTTATCGTATTAAGCACCGTATCGTTCGGTCAAAACTTTCTAAAAGGAACAGTTATAGATGAAAATAATTTAGCACTACCCGGAAGTAGTATTTGGCTTCCAGATTTAAAGATAGGAACCTCAACTGATTTTGAAGGCAGTTTTATAATTAAGGACATACCTGAAGGCATTTGGACCATTAAAATAAGCATGCTTGGCTATAATACTCTTTCAAAAGAGGTGACAATTGTCAATAATCAAACCAGTCAATTAAATGTACAACTGCAACCTAATAACGAATTATTGAACGAAGTTGTGATATCAGCCAGTAGAAATCCAGAGAAACTATCTGAAATTCCTGCCTCAATAAGCATCATTAATTCTAAAACTTTAAAAAATCATATTCAAAGCACAAGTAACATCAATGAAATATTAGAATTCAATATACCTGGCTTAGCACCAAGTACAGGCACCTCATCGAATTGGGGACAAACACTTCGAGGCAGAAATCTCTTGGTAATGGTAGATGGAATACCACAGTCAACCACTTTGAGAAACGGGAAAGTGGGAATGAAATCGATCAACCCAAACGATATTGACCGAGTAGAGGTTATTAAGGGGGCAACTTCAATATATGGGAATGGTGGAGATGGTGGTTTTATCAACTACATCACTAAAAAGAACCGTACTGAAAGCAAGATTGAAGGAACCACTCAGACTTGGGGAACTTCAAACTTATCAAAAACTAAGGATGCACAGGGCTTTGGAATTTATCAGTCTTTAAAAGGAAAACTTAACAAATTATCTTACTATGTGAGCGGAAGTTATGAAAAGACTGGAAACAAATACGATGCTGAGGGAAAACCTCTGTTACCTACTTATGGGTTAGACAATGCTGAGATTGTAAGCGCATTAAGTAAGATTGATTACCGACTTTCTCAAACACAGGACTTAAGTTTCGTTGCGAGTCACTACCAGTCTCGTCAAGATTCACCTTTCTCGCCGGTAAATGCAGACATTGACGTTTTAAACGAAAAAGGAGACTATATTCTAAATCATGGATATGGTGAAATTAGTGAAACTCCCGATTTAAATAAACCAAATGGACCCACAAACACAAACCTACGTCTTAGCTATCAAGCCAGAGATATTTTTAACGAGAGCACAACGTTTGGCACTGATGTTTATTACCAGAAATCGAAAAATATTTTCTTCTATTCTGATAAATTTGAAAATGGTGGTCAATCTGTAATTAACTCAGAGAAGTATGGTTTCCGACCAAATTTCAAAACAAGCCTTCACATTTCAAAAGAAATTAAAACAGACTTAACTTATGGTTTGGATATTTTGAAAGACAAGACAAATCAGGGGCTTTTAGATGGTCGACTTTGGGTCCCAAACTTAAATATGATTAGCTTAGCTCCCTATTTCCAAACAAACATTAAGATTAAAGATGCGTGGAGTATTAAAACAGGTGTAAGATATGATAAGATGAATCTTAAGGTTGAAGATTATACAACCCTTCCATACGATCCCAAATCCAATGGTAATTTTAGTGACCCCGTTAATGTTAAAGGTGATAATTTAAAATTCAACAACACCTCTTTTAATTTTGGTATTCGATATATCGAAAATAACAAGTTCATTCCATTCGTAAATTACTCTCAAGGTTTTTCTCTTCCCGATTTGGGAGCTACACTTCGAGGGGCCTCTGCAACAAATGTAAATGACATTAATCTAAAAGCGATAGTGACAAATAATTACGAATTCGGTTTTCTTTCAACATTTGATCATGTTAAGGCGGAAGCAGTTGGATATTATTCTACATCCAACTATGGAACAGGCGTGAATTTTAATGACGAAACCAATCGTTTTGAATTATCCCCTCTACCACAAAAAATATTTGGTGCTGAATTTTCTCTCGACTTTAAATATTTGAATGAATTATTATTATTTGGAGCTTCGTACACATATGTAGAAGGTCTTAAACATCCAAAAGATAACAAGAATGATTTAAGTTATATTGGTGGCGATGTGATTGCTCCCTCTAAGTTTACAGCTTATATTACTGTTACACCATGTCATAAACTAACAACTACTCTTCGCATGATCCACATTGGCGATCGTAAGCGTTTCAAACCCGTTTCTGATGGTAATGGTGGTTGGAAATATAATTATCTTGAGGCACCTGTAAATGGCTACACACTTCTTAATTTCTCAAGTTCTTTTCAGGCGAAAGAAAATCTCTCTATTTCACTATCAATAAATAACTTACTTAATGAATTCTATTTGCCAGCACGAGCACAATGGGCTGCTCCTTTAAGAAGCCAGAGTCCAGCTGGTGAAGGTGCAAACACAAAACTAAGTGTTTCATATACGTTTTAAATTCATTTCATTTTAATCATCAAGCTTTAGGAATTGTGTTCTTTTACGATAAGAATGCAACTCCTTTTGCTTCTATTTAGAGAATGGGTATGTTAAAAAATCTTGCCAGTAAAGTTCACAAAATAATAGGCTTAGGTAGCGGCTTAGTCGTATTTATTGTTTGTATTACGGGAAGTATCTATACCTTTAAAAAAGAGGTAAACGATAGTATGCCCTATGTCTCAGTTAAAGCTATAAACAAGCAAAAACTGGAACTTTCTGCACTTGTGACAAAATTTAAAGCTTATTCCGACGCTCCTATTATACGCATTTATGACTTTCAATCTGCCAAGAAGTCAGTTCGTATTATGAGTTCAAAACAAGGTGAAAAGCATCTAACATACTTGAATCCATATACAGGAGAAATTCTTAAAGATTACAAAGATAAATCAAGCTTTTGGGGTATTATTTTAGGGCTCCACCGCCATCTCTTACTCCCTAATCCAATAGGCAAACAAATTATTGGCTATTGTGTAATTCTCTTTTCTATTTCCTTACTTACAGGTCTCATCCTGTGGTTTCCGAAAAAAATAAGCATGCTTAAGGATAAGCCATTTCGAAATGTCAAGCTTTCGCTGAGAGGCAAAGCACAAACATTTCGACTACACAGCAATTTAGGTTTATATCTGATAATACCTTTACTCATCAGTTGCACAACTGGACTCGTGTGGACTTTCCCAAAGTATGAGAAGTTCATTTATAGCCTTATCGATCCTGGTTATAAAAAAGAAATAAAGAATATTCATCTGGTTGAAGGAAACTTTCAGGAAATAAGTCTTAACAAAATAAAAACTCATTTGGATACATTAAACTCGGATAACATTGGACTGAATATTTTTTTTATTCCTCAGAAATCAGATTCACCAATCCGTGTTATTTCTTGTATTGATGATGATCGATTCGGTTTTGCTCATAATTATTATGCACACCCTGTAACAGGCGAAATTCTAGACACAATTTCTGACACAAAAAGAAGCGCTGCTCAAAAACTCAAATCATTAAATTACGACATACATACAGGAAGTTTAGGAGGTATTCTTGGCAAAATATTTGTTTTTGCCCTGAGTTTATTAGGTGCTTCACTCCCCCTTTCAGGTTACCTCCTTTTTTTAAAAAAACAACTAAAAAAAATCCAATTCCAACAACTTCAGAGCAACAAAAGAAATTGTAAGTATTTCTAAAGCGGCAACTGCAATCAAAACACCGGCATCAGAATTTTCTAAAACCTGCTTATAACGCGCAAAGGGTTTTTGAGGATACAAACGATAAACCCACCAGCGAGTGATTCTGTAAAAGAAGTAGCCTAATCCCAAGCCTAAGGCCATTCCTCCAAGAATATCTCCAGGATAATGAAGTCCTAAATACAAACGGGTATAAACAATGAGTATAGCCCAAATACCAACAAACAACGAGTAAATATTATTCTTAAATAATTTTGCTGTGTATATCGCGAAAGCGAAAACGGCCGTCGCATGTGATGAAACAAAACCAAACTGATCACCCGAATAAGCTTTCACCAAGTTAACAATTCCATAAAGCGTAGGTTCATGACTTGGACGTAGGCGCTGAAGAATATTTTTGAATAAGTAGTTCGAAATCAAGTCTCCAAATAAGATCAGAAAAGATATACCAATCAACCACCACCACGCTTCTTTACTCTTATATTTAAATATCTGATAGGTAACCAGAATAAAAAATGGAATCCAAAATTCAATTCGTGTAAAAAACATCATGATAACATCCCAAAACGGGCTGTGTGAAGAATTAAACCAAATGAGTAGTTCTCTATCAAATTGAAGTAAAGTTTCCATAGTTATTAAAAATAATGAGCTTAATTGTTGAGTGTTTAATAGCCAGTTTTTCTAACGCGAGGCAGTATGCTTTTATTGCATAATAAAAATTTGGAATTGTACAGTCTTTTATTTCTGTATTAAAAAATAGGCCTGGTATAAACAACACCAAGCCTACATTACAAAACAAATATCTTATCTATTCAGCTTTTGGGGCTGTTTCATTATCTTCATTAATCGCATTCCAAAGCATATCTTTTAGCTCTACAATGCCTTGTTGAGCAACCGAAGAAATAAAAGTATAAGGAATATTCGGCAAATCAAGACGAATTTCATCCTTTAATTCCTCATCCAGCATGTCGGATTTGGTAATAGCCAACAAGCGTTTTTTATCCAACAGCTCCGGATTAAACTGTTTCAATTCATTCAAAAGAATTTTGTATTCCTTATGAATATTATCACTATCGGCAGCAACCATAAACAACAAAACGGAGTTTCTCTCGATATGACGTAAGAAACGCAAACCAAGTCCACGACCTTCGTGAGCACCTTCAATAATTCCCGGAATATCAGCCATAACAAACGAACGGTTATCGCGATAACCAACAATTCCCAGATTAGGTACTAAAGTTGTAAACGGATAATCCGCAATTTTTGGTTTGGCTGCCGAAACAACTGAAAGAAGTGTCGATTTTCCAACACTTGGGAAACCCACCAAACCAACATCAGCCAAGACTTTAAGCTCAAGAATAACGGCACGTTCAACACGCTCCTCTCCTTGCTGAGCATAGCGTGGCGTTTGATTGGTTGAAGAACGGAAATTCCAGTTACCCAAACCTCCTCGTCCACCTTTGACAAGAATTTTACTCTCGCCATCTTCAGTCACATCAAAAATAACTTCACCCGTTTCTGCATCACGAGCAACGGTTCCCAAAGGCACTTCAATAATCTGATCTTCACCCTCGTATCCTGTACTACGACTCTGTCCACCAGATCCCCCATCTTTAGCAAAAACGTGTCGGCTAAATCTCAGATGAATCAATGTCCAAAGTTGTGCGTTAGCTTTAATAATAACGTGGCCTCCACGACCACCATCACCACCATCAGGTCCCCCTTTCATGGTTAACTTATCTCGGTGAAGGTGAGCCGATCCTTGCCCTCCGGCACCAGAGCGACAAAATATTTTTACGTAATCTACAAAGTTAGATCCTGCCATTATCTTATGATTTTTTAGCTGTGCAGCAATGTGTGATTTGCACTAGTAAAATACAACTGAGGTTGTATTTTATGAAAATTCGTACTTTAATATACGATATTGAGATCTTTTTCCGAACAAACTTTCTTAACCAAGACAGCTATTCGTTCGAAAACCTCAGAGAGAGTTCCCATACCATCAACGGCATGGTAAAGATTTTGTTTTTTATAATAATCGGCAATAGGAGAAGTCACCTCATCATATATTCGCAATCGCTTCAAGATAACGTCTCGTCCGCTATCATCTGGTCGTCCGGATGACTTGCCTCTTTCGAGTAAACGCTGAATCAGGTCTTCTTCTTCAACCTTTAATTCAACAACCAGATCAACACGACCATTCCTTTTTGCCAGCATTTCGGCAAAGGTTTCAACCTGACCCAAATGACGAGGGATACCATCGTATACAACACCACCTTCTTCGCTATGCTGATCCAAAAATTTCTCCACGATTCGATAAGCCAATTTATCCGGGAAAAAGTTTCCTCCATCAATTAATCTTTTGGCTTCTAAACCTTCAGGAGTTGCATGACTCATTTCATCCCGACAAACATCTCCGGTTGAAAGATGAATCAAATTGAAGTTTTCTTGCAATAATTTAGACTGAGTCCCTTTACCCGACCCCGGAGGCCCAAACATAATGATGTTCAACATAGACACAAAATGCTGTATAAAATAAACCAAAACACTTCTTCTTAAAAAATACTTACACATTTTTAAGAAGAAGTCCAATTCATATATAAATCATCAGAGTAATCGAAATCTGACTACTCACAAATGAATTTAGTCAATAACTGTATAAACATCCGGCAAGTTTCGTCCAATTCCATCGTAATCCAAGCCGCGCCCAACAATAAAATCGTTAGGAATATCAAGACCAACATAGTCAATTTTAATATCACGTTTCAAAGCATCAGGCTTAAACAACATGGTTGCCACTAAAATTTCTTTAGCTTTATATTCTTCAATTTGAGCCAGGGTATTCTCCATAGTAATTCCTGTATCAATAATATCTTCAAGAATAACGACAGTACGATCTTTTAAATCTTCAGTAAAACCCATCAACTTTTTCACTTTACCTGTTGTTCCCATACCTTCGTATGAAGTTAAACGCATAAATGTGATTTCTGCATTTTCAACAGTTATCTGTTTCATCAAGTCTGATGCAAACATAAACGATCCATTAAGAATACAAATAAACATAGGATTCTTTCCAGCAAGATCCTTGTTCATCTTCTCAGCCATTTCAGTAATAGCTTTATCAATCTTTTCTGCCGGGATAGATACTCTAAACTCTCTATCAAGAAGTTTTACAGTTTTCATCTGTTTACAATTTTATTTGTCTTCCCAATTTATCGGAAAGAGTTCGCCTCTTCAAAATCCTTATAAGAAAAATTCATTCTTCTTTTAAGGCGATTAATATTTCAGTTTATTGTCTAAGTAATCTGCTTTCGTTCAATCTGAAAAAATTAACTTTTCTAAATCTCCTCTTCTCTAAAATTGCTTATTAAATTTAAATCTAAATAAGTAATCCATTAAAATAGAATAAATAAGGGATAAAAAAAAAGTTTTAAATCCATAATGTAACATCCATATATTTTTTCCAATTTTGCCTTATACAAAAGCAACCATATGTTTGTTGATCATATAGAACTAAAACAATTCTTACTTGGCGACAAAAGTACAATTTTTTGTTATTTATTTTATAAATCCACCAATTAAAACACGATGAAAGCGAAAGTTAGTATTATCATGGGGAGTACTTCTGATCTTCCGGTTATGGAAAAAGCGGCCCAAATTCTAAACGATTTTAAGATTCCCTTCGAAATAAATGCCCTATCAGCACACCGTACACCAGAAGAAGTTGAAGTTTTTGCAAAAAATGCAATGAATAATGGAATTAAAGTCATTATCGCCGGCGCTGGTATGGCTGCTCATCTTCCTGGTGTGATTGCTGCTATGACTCCACTTCCTGTTATTGGTGTCCCTATTAAAGCCAGCCTTGACGGCATGGATGCTTTACTTGCAATTGCTCAAATGCCTCCTGGAATTCCTGTTGCAACCGTAGCAATTAACGGTGCCATGAATGCGGGTATTTTGGCGGCTCAAATTATTGCTTCGGGTGATGAGGCTCTGCAAGCTGAGGTCATCAAATTTAAAGAAAGCCTGAAACAAAAAATTGTAAAGGCAAATGAAGATTTAGCTACAGTAAAATATGAGTATCGCGTTTGATTTCAAACATCATCTCGATTCAAAAAATAACATTCAAAAACCGAAAAGTGAGTTAATCGCTTTTCGGTTTTTCTCTATAAGCCAGACAATTAACACTAAAAAAAAATATATTATTATTTGACATAGTAAATTTTCCATAGTAACTTCATGTTTGATCTTTAAACACTTAGCAATGAAATCGATCAAACTCATCCTCTTTTTAGTATTGCTAAATCAACTGACTTTTGCCTCCACAGAAAACCATCTGGCAGGTGCACGATCTGCTGCCATGGGCACAGCTTCGGTTGCATCATCTGATCTTTGGGCCAGCTTCAACAATCAAGCTGCATTAGCCAGATTAAAAGGAACACATCTGGGCGTGTTTTACGAGAATCGTTTTCAAATTAGCGACTTAAGCACAAAAGCAATTGCTCTGTATTTACCCACAAAACTTGGTGGTTTCAACCTCAACTATTCCCAATTCGGATCTGATTTGTACAAAGAATGTAAAATTGGATTAGGTTACTCCAAAACCCTAAGCAAACGCTTATGGGCAGGTGTTCAAATCAATCAGCTTCAAATTAAAATGAATCAAACTTACGGCGATCAAACCCGATATAATTTTGAAATTGGTTTGTTGGCCGAACTCTTCTCCGATTTTTATTTGGGCTTCCATATATTTAATCCCACACAGGAAAAATTTGAAACCTTTTATTTCGACGAAGCCCTCCCAACAATTGCACGACTCGGTTTTTCATGGAATCTATCCAAAGAAACCAGCATCAACGCAGAAGTACAAAAGGATTTTGACTATGATATTCGTCTAAAAATGGGTTTGGAGTACCAAGTCCTAAACGATTTATTTATCCGATTAGGAGCATTAAATCACCCCAACCAAATCAATTTGGGGCTCGGCTATAAATACAAGCTAATCCATATGAATTTGGCCTATTCAAAACATCAAAATCTGGGTTATACCCCATCACTCGATCTCAATATCTCATTTTAACTTTCAAGCATGCTTCGACATTCATTTTATATGATGATTATCTTGGTTTGTTTGAGTCACAGACTATTGGCTCAAAACACAGCTAATAAAAATGATATTATCGAAAAAATGATAGAAACGATTGCTGAAAACAGTGATGAAAGTCTGGACTACACAACGCTTCTTGAAAATTTCAATGAATTATATGAAAACCCGATTAATCTGAACACAGCAAACAAACAAGAACTGGAACGCCTATTCTACCTTTCAGAGTACCAAATTCAGAACCTCCTAGAATACAGAAAAAACAATGGCCTCATCTACAGTTTTTATGAATTAAGGCTTTTGGATGGCTTTAATTATGGCACACTACAAAATATTATCCCTTTCGTGAGTCTGGAAATAACTAAACAGGAGATTAGCCCAAACAAACATGGGCGTGCCAAACATTTTATTTTACTAAGAAGCCAGCGAACTTTAGAAAATGAAAAAGGATATGAATCGTCTTTCCCAAACGAAGATAGTGAAGCCCCAAGTCCTGAAAATAATCGCCAATATTTGGGTAATGCATGGAAATATTATACACGCTACAAATACATTTCTCCTAAAAAAAACACAAGCTTTGGATTTACAGCTGAGAACGATGCCGGCGAACCTTTTTTCAAAGCCAATAATTCGCAGGGTTTCGACTTCTATTCAGTATTTGCAGAATACAAGGGAAATGGGATTATTCAACAACTAAACCTTGGCGACTACCACATTAGGTTTGGACAGGGCTTAAGTGTTTGGTCTGGTTTAGCCAGCAAAAAATCAAGCTTCACCACTCACAATGCCAAACGACAACAAGGAATAAAAGCCTATCATTCAACAGATGAAAATCTATTTTTCAGAGGGGGAGCTGTGGAAATCAAACCAATGAAGAATTTAAGCTTCACTGGCTTTGTTTCTAATAAAAAAAGAGATGCCAACATCGAAAATAACTTCACCCAAAGTCTTATTAATACCGGACTTCACCGTAATGAAAACGAGTTTAATAAAAAAGATCAGTTAGAGGAATTGGTCTGGGGAAGCAGGCTCATTTGGAATTTTGATCAAACTGAAATTGGAACCTGTTTTATCAAATCGACCTTATCACCACCACTTGCCTCCAACAAATCAGAACTAAATAAAATCTTCGACTTATCCGGGGAACAGACTTATAATATGAGTGTCTACTATGAAACACGACTTAAATCGATGCATTTATACGGGGAACTTGCTCAGAGTAAATCAGGGGGGAAAGCCTATTTGCAAGGCTTGCAGTTTCAAGCACACCCACAGTTAGTTGTTGAGGCCATCTATAGAAATTACGCTAAAGATTACCATTCGCTATATGGTAATGGTTTTGGCGAACAATCAGAAACTCAAAATGAAACAGGGTTTTATTTGGGTATGGAATTTCACCCCTACCCTAAGTGGACCTTACTCTCCTATTATGACTTGTATGAATTTCCCTGGTTAAAATACAGGGTCGATTCCCCGTCAGCTGGTCACGATTTCTTTACCCAAGTAGAATACAAGCCAAACAAGAATGTTTCAATATACTTCAGATTCAAACAAGAAGAAAAACCTGAAAACACAAATGACACAAAGATTAAAACGCCTGTGAATCTGAATAAAAAACAATACCGTCTGCATCTATCAGCCATCATAAATGAAAACTGGGAAATTAGAAATCGATTCGAACTATCAGAATATGCAAAACAAGAAAAAGAAAGAGGCTATCTAATTTATCAAGACCTTATTTACCACCACAGCAGATTCCCATTTACAGCAAATATTCGCTATGCCCTTTTCGATACAGACTCATACAACAGTCGAATTTACGCCTACGAAAATGATATTCTCTATGCCTTTTCCATACCAGCCTATTACAATAAAGGTTCTCGTTTTTATCTCAATTTCAGATACAAATTTAATCGAAAAGCAAGTCTGTATTTACGATATACCCGTACACAATATACCCATACTGAAAGCCTGGGATCGGGGAATTCAGAAATTTCAGGCAACACAAAATCAGAACTTAAGCTTCAGTTAAAATTGACTTTCTAATAAGCAGAAAAAAAATGCCACCATCTCTGGCGGCATTCGTGATTCAGACTAATTTTTATTAGTAAGTCATATAAACATAGCCTGTAAGCGGTTCTTTATTATCACCATATTTGAAAATATAGAAATACGTTCCCGGAGGAAGTCTATCGTTTGATAGTTGTCCTTTTACATTTCCATACCCCTCCCAATTATTATCGTAAGAATGCTTGCTATACACAATATTTCCCCATCGATTAAAAATTTCCAAGCTGTTTTTGGGAAACTTCTCCAGCCCTACGATCTTAAATTTATCATTTAAATTATCGCTATTGGGCGTAATTGCATTGGGGATGAAAACATCAACCGGAACAACAGTAATTTTAACTTGTCCGATTGCCGACAAGCCCCTTTCATCAGTCACTTCGTACCGCATAAACAGCTCACCAACATAGCTTTCACGAGCATTAAACACAAGACTAAGAAGATCATCAATAGATAATCTATCATTATCAGCTAAAATCTGACCACTTGACATTACAATTTCACCAAAATCAACAGTTGACAAAATCTTAACTGAAAGCTTATCACCATCCGGATCATAAGGTCTTTCCAGATTTATAGGATTGTTTAATGAAGCCTCTTCAACCTCCATTTCAAAATCAAAAACAAGTGGCGCATCATTCACTGGCAATACGGTAATCAATACTGAAGCCTGGCTGCATGCTGCCGGAGACTCATTATCGCAAACCTCATAGGTAAATGAATCCATCCCATTAAAATCAGCATCAGGTATGTAAGTATAAGTTCCATCTGCATTGATATTCAAACTACCATGCTCAACATCATTTACCGGAGACGTATTAATCATCAAGCTATTGCTATCTACATCGGAATCATTATCCAGTAAATTAGCCCCATTCAAGATACCATCTTCCTCAACTTCAGCCTCATCATTGACAGCTAAAGGCGCATCATTGACAGGTTGAATATTAATACTCACCCTAGCCTGATCTGACTCTTGTGGCGTAATATCGTCCTGAATACTGTACACAAAAGAATCAACTCCTGTATAGTTCTCTTTTGGGGTATAAGTAAAAGTCCCGTCCGGGTGAATAACCAGCTTTCCATTAGCCACATCCACCATTGGATTGGTGTTGATTCTCAGAGTACTCCCCGGAGCTTTGATATCATTAACCAAAAGATTTGGCCCATTTAAAACCTCATCTTCACGAGTATTCGATGCATCATCATTGGCAAGTAAATAATCGATTACATCTGTTACCGTAATTGTAAAATCCCCTGCAATTTTTGAACCATCAGAACTACGTGCCTCTATTCGAATCAGGTGAAACTGATCCGTTTCAAAATCAATTCTAGTTGAATCAGCGACAGCGACAATTCCAGTAATATTATCAATTTTGAATCGGCCATCAGCATCATTTAATAAGTAGTAGCTGATTTCATCACCATCCTCGTCTGTAGCAAAAGCGGTAATATGAACCAAAGTCCCATTTAATGTATTTTCAGGTATCAAATTATCATCCGGATCACTATCAATCAGATTCGCGATCGCATGATCGGTATCGCCTACTGATCCGTTAACATCAGTAACTGTAATTGTAAAATCGGCAGCAATAACTGAACCATCTGTACTTCGGGCTTCAATTCGAATCACATGTGAGACATTGGTTTCAAAGTCGATCAAACTCGCATCGGCAACAGTTACAACACCCGTTGTCGTATCAATCTTAAATCGACCTCCTGCATCATCTAAAAGGAAATAGCTAATCAAATCGCCATCCTCATCGTTGGCTAAAGCAGTAATATGAACCAAATCATCACTTACTGCATTTTCACTAATCGAATTGACTGCAGGATCATTGTCAATCAGATTGGCAATCGCATGATCGGTATCGCCTACTGATCCGTCAACATCAGTAACTGTAATAGTAAAATCAGCCGCAATAACTGAACCATCAGTACTTCGGGCTTCAATTCTGATCACATGTGAAACATTGGTCTCAAAGTCGATCTGACTGGCATCGGCAACCGTTACAACACCCGTTGACGTATCAATCTTAAATCGACCTCCCGCATCATCTAAAAGGAAATAGCTAATCAAATCGCCATCCTCATCCATAGCCAAAGCTGTGATGTGAACCAAATCATCACTCACTGCATTTTCACTAATCGAATTGGCTGCCGGATCATTATCAATCAGATTGGCAATAGAATGATCGGTATCACCTACTGATCCGTCAACATCAGTAACTGTAATTGTAAAATCGGCGGCAATAACTGAACCATCAGTACTTCGGGCTTCAATACGAATCACATGTGAAGCATTGGTCTCAAAGTCGATCAAACTCGCATCGGCAACAGTTACAACACCCGTTGACCTATTAATCTTAAATCGACCTCCCGCATCATCTAAAAGGAAATAGCTAATCAAATCGCCATCCTCATCGGTAGCCAAAGCGGTGATATGAACCAAATCATCATTCACTGCATTTTCACTAATCGAATTGTCTGCCGGATCATTATCTATCAAATTGGCAACAGCATGATCCGTATCGCCTACTGATCCGTCAACATCAGTAACTCCAATTGTAAAATCGGCAGCAATAACAGAACCATCCGTACTTCGGGCTTCAATCCGAATCACATGTGAGGCATTCGTCTCAAAGTCGATCTGACTGGCATCAGCAACGCTCACAATTCCCGATAAGGAATCAATCTTAAATCGACCTCCCGCATCATCTAAAAGGAAATAGCTAATCAAATCGCCATCTGCATCAGTAGCCAAAGCTGTGATATGAACCAAATCATCTCTCACTACGTTTTCACTAATCGAATTATCTGTAGGATCATTATCAATCAGATTGGCAATCGCGTGATCCGTATCGCCTACTGATCCGTCAACATCAGTAACTGTAATTGTAAAATCGGCGGCAATAACTGAACCATCCGTACTTCGGGCTTCAATCCGAATCACATGTGAAGTATTGCTCTCAAAGTCAATCAAACTCGCATCAGCAACAGTTACAACACCCGTTGACGTATCAATCTTAAATCGACCGTCTGCGTCATCTAAAAGGAAATAGCTAATCAAATCGCCATCATCATCAGTGGCCAAAGAGGTGATATGAACCAAATCATCTATCACTGCGTTTTCACTAATCGAATTCTCTACCGGATCATTATCAATCAGATTGGCAATTGCATGATCCGTATCGCCTACTGATCCGTCAACATCAGTAACTGTAATTGTAAAATCGGCCGCAATGACTGAACCATCCGTACTTCGGGCTTCAATCCGAATCACATGTGAGACATTGCTTTCAAAGTCAATCTGACTGGCATCGGCAACGCTCACGATTCCCGATATAGAATCAATTTTAAATCGTCCCGACGAATCATCTAAAAGGAAATAGCTAATCAAATCGCCATCATCATCAGTAGCCAAAGCAGTGATATGAACCAAATCATCACTCATAGCATTTTCACTTATCGAATTGTCTGCCGGATCATTATCAATCAGGTTCGCAATAGAATGATCGGTATCACCTATTGATCCATCAACATCAGTAACTGTAATTGTAAAATCGGCCGCAATAACTGAACCATCCGTACTTCGGGCTTCAATCCGAATCACATGTGAAGTATTGCTCTCAAAGTCAATCAAATTCGCATCATCAACACTCACAATGCCTGATATAGAATCAATTTTAAATCGGCCTAAAGCATCATCTAATAAATGATAACTTATGGTATCGCCATCGATATCCGTTGCCAAAGCAGTGATATGAACCAAATCATCACTTACTGCGTTTTCACTAATCAAATTGTCTGCCGAATCATTATCAATCAGATTCGTAATCACATGATTGAAGTTTATAATCGTGATCGTTTTATCCTGATTTCCTGACTCATTTGCATTCATAAGAGAAGCAATACTCACCTCCACAATTTCATTGGGCTCCTTTACAACATCCGGAATAGATATTAGAATAATAGTCCCGGTCGTTTCTCCAACGGGTATTTCAATTGTGGATGTATTTGTTGCATTTTCACCCTTAGTTAAATTATAATCGCTCGAATCGGCATCACCTCCATAAGCAAGCGTAATCTTTACGGGCAATAAGCAGGGATAATCAAGATGAGCTGTAATAGTGGTACTCTGATTATCTTCCTGAATCATATCTTCAGTAAGCGACAAGCTTACTTCCGGTAAAAATGCCACTCCAAAAAATTGATCAAAATGTTCTGCCCCTAACGAATACAAAGCATACGATTTAGGATTATCACCCGTAATAATATGACTGCCATAACTCACTTCAACCAAATACTCTTTTCCTATTTCGGGCTTAAATATAAAGTTTCCTAATCCTTCAGGATAACCAAAAGTTCCCGGATCCTGTGTTACAAATGTTTCGATTAGTTCATCATCTCCATCAATAACTTTATTATAAGATTTATCCCAATACAACTTAACTTCTGCACCTGACAAAGGAAGTTCATCGGGATCTTTAATCCCATCCCGATCAGTATCTTCAAAAACAGTTCCACTAATACTTCCCGGCACAAACAATTCGCAAGTATGTGAAGGTAGTTCAAGCTTACACGATTGGGTCACTCCTGAAGAATACGGATGCCAATAGGTATTTATAGAATTATCATTGCCATACTCATAATCAGACCAATAATGGCTGGGTGCAAGATCTCCAGTCAAATCAACTTTTAGCTGACCATCCGGCAAACTTTCAGCTATATTGCTGTCGTCCCAATAAAGTTTAGGGATATAAGGCGTAGGTGTTGCAGGTCTGACCGTCTTGGGTACAAATCCCTTTGTCAGGTACTCAACATCGTACAGTGGAAAATGAACCGTTCCTTGATAATAATTGAAAATCATCGATATACTTTCAAAATCGGTTACAACATTTCCCAATCCATCCAAACCATCCCAGGGAATATCCCTAACAAGCACACCCTCCTCATTGGGAAATGGTGCAGCAAATGTGGTGATTATTCGGTCTCTGGTTCCCGGATCATATTTATCAGATACGCCATCAAAATCAAGAAGTAAATCAATTTGACCTTCTCCTTCAACTGCTACTCTGAAAAAATAGTTTCCCTGACATCCTAAAAGTTTGGGGTAATTATTTTCTTCATCAATTACAAACTCACCAAAACTATCTATCGTTGGGAAAGCGGTTTCATCCGGCACATTTAAAAATATTTTATACTCGGGAGAAAGTTTTCGATCATCCTGTACAGATTGTCGATTCACCTCTGCATCTGAGGTATTATCGGTTCCTGTTGAATTAAATGCAAAACTAAAACGATCCCCTCTAAATCCTGAATCTAAAAAATCCATTTCTGTTACAAAAGCGCCCCCTAAAAGACTATCTTCAGCATAACAATAGACCTTGCCATTAAAAGGTCTGTCATACAAATCTGTCAATATATATGGCGTAACTAAAGCCCATTCTTTCGCAAAAACCCGACCATCAATCGCTGTAGGACTGGACTCTGTTGTTGCAACGGTAATATCCCACCATTCTGTGAAGATGGGCCTTTTTAAATCGGTTGATTTTGCTGCACTAAACTCGATATAATAATCGCCCGGACCACTTGATGGACAAAACACCAAAGCATCGTAACCGCCGACTCCACAAATCTGATTCGGACCGTTCTTAACCTGTTCCAATGAAGTTATCTGATCATCCGTTAAAGTCTGTGTGTTACTCCCCTGAACCATTTGTCCAGAAGGAGAACCTTCATTCGGCCATACAACAATACCATCAGGAGATTTAATCCGCATCCAGGTCGTTACATTATTAGTAGTTGTGTTGGGTTGTGTATGCCCACTGTTCACAAATTGAGAAAATCCAAAATAGATGCATTCATTGGCAGGATCTTCAATATGAATGTAAATTCGTTCGGTATCCTTTCCGTCATAATTACCGAAATTTCCATGTTTAGCATCACCAAAAGCAGTATAAACCCGATCATCCGCCTTCGGTGCCAACTGCTTCGTCCCTTCTCCAAAGACATTAGAAACACTAATGCCCAACACTACAATCAAGACAAACATTATCTGTTTCATCCAATGATTAATCACTTTATGACAGTACAAATTCTTCATACTAACTTTGATTTTGCTGCCCAGTTATCCTATCCAACTTAACGAGCCAGCTATGTTTCGAATTTATAATTCGTATCAAAAACGAATTCAAGAATGCTTAACATTCACGATTTAAACACGACAGGATATGTCATCCTGTTGATAACAGAGATATGAATCCATTTAGGAATCATATTAAAGATCATTTACTTTTGAGCCTGATCATCTAAAAAAGTATTCAACTCAAAATCAACACATCGATTAATTCGATACCAATCCTCAAGCGATTGGCCTTCTACCCGATCAAAAGGTGAGGTTTCTCCAAGAGCAAGAATAACCACACGCTTAATATCAATACCACCTCTAACAAAAAACTCACGAGTTGCTGCTGCTCGTCTAAAAGCCAAAGCGTCGTTATACTCTGATGTCCCTCGTGCATCAGCTCTTGCGACAAGGGTAACCATTAGTTTCTCGTTGCTTTTTAACAGATCAACAACCTTTTTTATATTTTCAAAAGCCTCAGGCTTCACTTCTGACTTATCAAAATCAAAGTATACCGTAGCCAATTCTTCAGGTAAGAATTCTTTCTCGATATCCTTATCCGACATTAACCTCATCAATAATTCATGATTGACATTTGCCAAACTATCACTACAGAAGAAACTATAATCTATCGCATAATAGCCCTCCTTTTTAGCAAACACCCTATAATCTGTATTTTTATCCAGCTCTACACTGTAATTTCCAAACCCTGATTCAGGATGAAGATCAATTATTTCTGGTTCGATAATCTGTAATATATCAGGAGTGATCAAATCACCACTTTTGAAATCTTTCAAAGCAAAATTGACGTTCACCTTTTCAACTGACGGACGCTTTATCAATTTAAATGTATGCGTTAGTTCAGGATCAAGAATATGACTGTAAAGAACTGTATCAATAGAGTAATAGCCCTGCTTTTCAATCAGGATGCGATAAGCCTGTTCTCCTTTAATCTCAAAAGAAAACCGTTTCTTGTCTGCATTGTAGTTTACATCAATCCCCTCAGGTTTGAGAATACGTATTTGATCAGGAACAACCTCATTAACGTCTAAAGAATCCCGAATCAGAATATTGACTCTGTTCTCATGCTCTATTTCAAAACTATAGATATCATCTTCGCCCACACCTCCCGATCGATTCGAAGCAAAATATCCGATACGTCCTTCCGCATTTATTATAATTGAAAAATCATCAGAAGAAGAATTCATTGGTGAGCCAAGATGTCCCACTTCAAATTCCCTTCCGTCTGTATTAACGACATATAAATCCAAACCGCCCTTGCCGGCATGACCATCAGATGAAAAGAATAAGGAATTTCTTGAGTTGAAAAAAGGAAACATTTCATCACCTTTCGTATTTACACGACTTCCCATATTTTCCGGTTTCGACCATTCACCATCCCTAAAATAACTTCGGTAAATATCGGTTCCTCCAAAACCTCCTGGCATATCAGAAACGAAATACAAAGTCTTGCCATCTATAGAAAGACTGGGATGACCAACAGAATACGCATCGCTATTATAAGGGAATTCACCACTCACTTTCCAGCGCCCATTTTTCTCCTCAGCAATAAATATTTTCAGATTATTCGCTCCATTCTCATCCCGATTCAGTTTCCCTTTAAAATAATTACTCCGTGTAAAGAACATGGTCTTAAAATCAGATGAAAAACAAACAGCGCCTTCATGGTATTTTGTTCCGATGCCATTTCCAAAACGTACAATTTGTTTAGTCGGCTCTTTGCTTGCATCAAATAAGAAAAGCTCTAAAAAATATTCACCATTCCATTCGTACCTATCGTCCCTGTAATCCTTACTCTTTCTGCCGGAACAAAAAATCAGATTATCCTTATAATAACTTGGTGAGAAATCAGAATAAATTGTATTAAAAGGCGATGGCTTCAATTCACAAATGAGATCTTTTAGAGTTTCATTCTCGAATTTGATCACATTTTCTATTTCCTTTTTCACGGCCTGATCATCAGGATGACGTTCGAGATATTGCTGATAAATAAGTTTTGCCTTGGCATATTGGCCTCTTTCCTTTAAAAAAGCCCCAAACAGAATCAAATCAGAATCCTCTTTATTTTCATTTTTAGCTAATACCTCAAAATACTCAAGTGCCATATCATCATGCTTCATTTTATGATACGACTGAGCCAGACGCCTCAAAACATGAACATTATTTGAATCTCTTCTCAATGAATATTCATAGTATTCAATCGCCTTCTTATAGTTAAAATCATCAAACTCCCGATCCCCCGAACGCACAGATAAGCTCTGAGAGAAAGAAGCCGATGAAAAAACCACTAATAAAAAGAATAATATATACCTATTCATAATATACAGTTATTATATAGAGTCTTAGAAATATCTGGGAGACCTTAATCTCTTCGATTTAAATACAATATCATAGCTCAAGGATATCTCATGTGAACCGTGGGTTCGACTTGACAATTTGGATACCGCAACATCATAGGAATAACCGATGCGAAGTTGGTTGTTGATATTAAGTTGAAAAATACCTGCAACTGAATCTTCGTCACGATAGGAAACTCCTAACCAAAACTTATCCAAGAAAATTGCCATTGTCGAAAGGTCCCAGGAAAAGCGTGATCCCTGAGTTGCCTTAAATAACACTGTTGGCTTTAATTTGATAAACGGATTAAGTTTCACCAGATAGCCACCCATTAAGAAATAGTGCAATTTGTTTTTATCCAGTTTCGCGTTTAAAACGCCACCATTTTCAATACTATTTTGAAGTAATTTGGGGATAGAAAATCCGACAAAAAAGTCATTGCCATAGACGTAAGTTCCTACCCCAAAATTCGGAAGCACATCATTATTTATTTCCTGCAAAAGAGGATCATATTGATCAACAACTCTTGAGTTTGTGAGATCAACTTTTTGGTGGGTCAAACCAGCTTTCAACCCAAAATTCATAAACACCGTTCGATTTAATTTGATTTTATATGAAAAATCAACACCAACATCTGTGTTTTTTTCAGGACCAATAACATCAGTTTCAAGTGTTAACCCGACACCCATATTAAAAAAAGAGATTGGAGAATTGACCGAGATGGCTGCACTTTTAGGCGCACCATCTAACCCAACCCATTGCTTCCTGGCAATTCCAAGAATCTGTGTAGACCCTCTGGAACCCGCATAAGCAGGGTTGATTGATGAAGGGTAATTCAGGTATTGGGTAAACATTTTATCCTGTTGCCCATAACCCGTGCACACGACCCCTATCAAAAACAGTAATATGACAAATACTTTTTTCATTTGATTACAGCAAAACACCCTTAGTTTATCTCAAACTTCGAATCCTTTTTAATAGCATATTAGGCAAATAGTTAAGCATGGTTGAAATAAAAAGGTACATAAAACTCTTTTTTTTAAGGAATTTATCAGTATCAATTACACGAACCGACCTTATGTTTACACAAAATAATCTTGACTGAAGTTTAAAAAATTAGAAGTTTTATTTTCTTACACTAAAAACTGAAACACAACATAATACAAGTAAATGACAGGAGTCAATCTTGGGAAATATTCTGCATTAGCGGGCTTATATCTGATCATTATTTTGAACTTAACGAGTCGTCGCTTGGGCAAGAAATATTACATTTGTTCTCAATCTTAACCGAAATCAATATCACCAATGAAGAAAATAATCAACCCCTTTATCAATGGAGACAATGGCAACTGTTTTGGTTGTTCTCCTCATAATTCCAATGGCCTTCAAATGAGTTTCTTCGAAGATGGCGATTACATTGTTGCTGAATGGGAACCACAAGGCCATTTATCAGGCTTTAAAAATGTATTGCATGGCGGCATACAGGCCACTATTATGGATGAGATTGCCAGTTGGCTTGTGTTTGTAAAATGTCAAACCAGTGGCGTAACAACTGAATTGAATGCCAAATACCGGGGAGCAATCTTAACCGATCAGGGAAAAATTACTGTGAGAGCAAAACTTATCTCACAAGAAAAAAAGTTTGCCCGCATCTATACCGAAATTCTTGACCACAATGGCAAGCTTGGTTCGCAGGCTGAGGTCACTTATATGATTTTCCCTCAGGAGATGGCCAAACAGAAATTTGAATATCCGGGCATAGAAGCATTTTTTGAGAAGGAGTAAATAACAAGCTTCTACTCAAGAAATGAGTTTCTGACAAACGCAGCAAACCATAAACAATCTAAATTCAAAAACAATTTTGGAATTCAAATAAAAAAAACGCTATTTTTGCCGCTTAATTTAAAAGCATCATCTGGGAAACTGGTAATCCCGAATTCAAATTGAGCTCGGCCAAAAAACGAAAGGATGTCAACCATTAGTAAGCATAGCACAAAAGTGCTTTTCATATCTTCAAAAAGATATCTCTCTGATAGAAAGAGAGCGTTTACTTCCCGCCTGCTTTTTATTTTAAAATCCCATTTCTCATACAGCTTTAATCAGAATCTTGCTTTTTCCCCTAACGAAGAAGTGAATTCTTTCATGTCTCACCCTTTTATTTGTTTGATTCATGCATAGATTTAAAGCCATTATTTGGGATTACAACGGCACGCTTCTCAACGATGTAGAGATTGGGGTTGAGAGTATCAATACCATGTTGCAAAAACGTCAGCTCCCGTTACTGACCTGCGAAAGTTATCGCGAAGTCTTCACCTTTCCTGTAAAAGATTATTATGAGAAAGTTGGCTTCAACTTTCAAAAAGAAGATTGGAACAGCACAGCACATGAGTTTATTGCCAACTACACCCAAAGACTACCAAATTCAGATATATTTCCTGAAGCCCGACTTTTACTTGACATTTTCAAAAATCAAGGCAAAAAGCAATTCATTCTATCCGCTATGGAAATGGGCATGCTAATTGAATCAACAAAAGAATTAGCAATTCAGCAGTTCTTCACCGAGATTTCTGGAATTGATAATATATATGCCAGTTCAAAAATTGACAATGGCAAAAATCTATTTAATAAATATCAGCTTAAAGCAGAGGATGTTTGCCTGCTGGGTGATACAACTCACGATTACGAAGTGGCACAAGAACTTGGCTGTCATTGCTACCTTATTGCATCGGGACATCAGTCTTTCGAAAAATTAAAAGCAACAGGATGTCAAAATATCATCCACAGTCTCAATGATATACTAACAGAATAAACAACCATTTTAAATATATCTTTTTTCAAACAATCATTTTATTAAACCGATGAAAAAATTACTTACGATTTTCGCAATTCTTTCAGCCTTTGCTGTAAATGCTCAAAACTTACAATTGCACCGCGATTTTGAGCGTGGACATTTCACAACGACTTTCGAGATGTTTAAAATGGACAAATGGGGTAACACGTTTACCTTCATAGATTTTGATTATGATGCTGAAAACGGGATCAACCAAGGCTATTTCGAGATTGCACGTGTATTGAAAACAGAAAAAATGCCAATTGGTCTTCATATTGAATACAATGGTGGTGTTGGTAATGCAGGACAAGTAACAGAATTCCCAATAGGACTAGGTTACACAATAAACAATGCATGGATTTTTGGTGCGAACTACTCACAAGGTTCTGCAAAATGGGGTTTCTCGACATATGCCGGCTACAAAGCAATCAAAAATGCTGACAAAGCTAACTTTCAGGTAACCGGAACATGGTATGTTAACATGTTAGAAGGTAAAATGACATTCTCTGGTTTTGCTGACCTTTGGACTGAAAAAGGCTTAAATGACAACACAATCTTCTTAACTGAGCCTCAGCTTTGGTATAATGTAAATAAGAATTTTTCTTTTGGTGGAGAGGTAGAAATCTCAAACAACTTTGCTGGTGTTGAAGAATTCAAAGTACGTCCGACTTTAGCCCTTAAGTGGAATTTCTAAGACTATATTTTTTTAGATATTGTAAGTTCTGTTTCTATCAGAACTTACAACATATAACCTGCAAGTGAACTTGCAACTATTAAACAACCATGTTAGATAAATATTTTAATATCACAGGACTTGGTTCAAACATGAAGACTGAAATTGTCGCTGGTTTGACCACCTTTGCCACCATGGCATATATTCTTGCTGTAAATCCATATTTCCTTTCTGTAGCAGGGATGGATTACGGTGCTGTAATGACAGCAACTGCCTTATCGGCGGTTATTGCAACACTAGTTATGGCCTTAGTTGCAAAACTTCCATTTGCTTTAGCCCCGGGAATGGGTCTAAACGCTTTCTTCGCGTTCACCGTATGTGGTGTAATGGGCTGTAGCTGGCAATTGGCACTAACTGCCGTATTTGCAGAAGGAATCATCTTCTTATTGCTGACATTTTTTAATGTTCGTGAAGCCATTATCAATTCGATCCCAACCAATATCAAACATGCTATTTCAGTAGGTATCGGTTTATTTATTGCTTTTATTGGTTTAGCTCACAAAGATGTGGGTATCATCGTACCAGGACAAGGTATTCCTGTTCATTTGGGTGATCTTCATTCTCCAGGTGCTTTACTTTGTATTTTAGGAATCATCGTAATCGGGGTATTATTAGTACGTAAAGTTAAAGGTGCTATTCTTATTGGTCTTTTAGCTGTAACTGTAGTTGGTCTTATCCCTGGCATTGGCGTAACAAGTCTTCCTAAGGATGGTGCTCTAGTGAGTCTTCCTCCATCATTAGATCCAATTTTCTTCAAATTTGTTGGATTAGAAGAAATCCTGTCATGGAAATTTGTTTCTATCCTATTTGTATTCCTTTTTGTTGATATGTTCGACACAGTAGGAACACTTGTTGGTGTTGCTTCAAAGGCAGATCTTTTAGATAAAGATGGAAGAGTTCCTCGCGTGAAACAAGCTCTTTTTGCGGATGCTATTGGTACAACTGTAGGTGCTGTAATGGGAACTTCAACTGTAACAACTTACGTTGAAAGTGCTGCTGGTGTTGCCGAAGGCGGTAAAACAGGTATGACTTCATTAACAGTTGCATTTATGTTCTTCCTGGCCTTATTTTTCACACCATTGTTCACTATGATTCCAGCTGCAGCTAGTTCATCAGTTCTTGTGATTATTGGTATTTTCATGATGAGCCCTATCACCAAAATCAATTTTGATGATTACTCAGAATTCATTCCGGCTTTTCTTACAATGATCATGATGCCATTAAGCTACAGCATCGCAGAAGGTATTGCATTTGGTATGCTTTCATATGTTGTTTTAAAAGTTCTTACTGGTCGTTACAAAGAACTCAACATCCCAATGATTTGTATCGCTCTTATTTTTGTATTGAAATATATCTACAATATTGGCGAATAATTACTAGATCAATTTGAACATCGGGCTTTGGCTCATGTCCAATTTTTTTATCTCGAAATCTGATCTAAATACAAGCTCCACTACCCCAATAGTGGAGCTTATTTTTTTATTGCATTATTTTCTGAATCGCTTTTACACAAGCGTCTTTCTCCTCGATAAAACTCATATGACCGGAGTGCTCAAAAACAATGGCTTCCATTTCGTTTTGATCAGCCCACTCCAAGCCTTTCTCAAAAGGAATAAAATTATCTTCCTTACCAATAAAACTGAATTTAGGAACCGATAAGCCTTTAAGCACCTTATTCCTATCAGGACGATTCATCATTGCATTTAAAGCAGCTATTATGCCTTCATCTTGGGTATTCAATGCAATTTCAACCAAACTCGCAATCTCTTCAGAGAAGATCGCCTGATTCTTCTTCGAAAAAGTATTGGGAACAGCTGTACTACATATCAGTTCCTTTTTGCCTTTTCTGACAAACTCAATTTCCCGACCTCTGTTCTTACGCTTTTCATCTGTATCAGCATTGGCTGTAGAATGTAGAAAAGAAAAACTCGCCAAATAATTAACATACTTTTCGGCAAAGGCCAAAGCCACATAACCTCCCATTGAATGTCCCATCAGATGTACTCGGCTTAAATTCAAATAAGAAAGCACCTCATATACCGCATTAGCCATATCATCCACACTCATGTTATCATTTTTGATTGCTGACTTACCATGTCCGGGTAAATCAATACAAATCACTCTGGCAGTCTTCGACAATTCACAAGCCAGTGCATTAAACGTGTCAATTGATTCCAGATAGCCATGCAGGAGAACCAATACAGTACCTTTGCCCTGATCTTTGAATCTAATTGTAGAATTAGGTGTATCAATCGTTTTTATCATCGGTTTTCATTTAAAAGTTATGTAAAAATACAAAAATTCAGGATTCTAAAATTTCAGAATTGGATCTTAAAAACAAGTGTCCACAAAAAAAATAAAATCATACAATATATTGATTGATTTGAGAACACTTTATTCGAGCAGTAAGCTATTTCACTTTCACCAGGTAAGATTATCCACTCAATGGGCTGATAATTGTTTTAACTTTCTAAATAAGAACAATACAGGTTAACTTGTTTTAAAACATATAAAAAAGTAATACCTTGCAAAGGTTTGTCCAAATCATTAGAGAATAAATTCTGTAATCAATTTAGACTTAAACGAATAGGTTTGCATTATAAGTCAATCGGCTAGCTTGTTGTTAAATAGGTGGTTATTAGAATCAATCTAAATAAATTACATGTGTTACGTAGTATTGTTTCCTCAAACATGAGCATCTACATTTGCGACTGAATTAGTTAAACCTTAGAATAAAAACAATCTAATTTAATTTTTAAATCCTATGAGCAGTTTTTTAAGTTCATCAATTGGGAAAAAGCTGATAATGAGTTTGTCAGGCCTTTTTCTTATTGTTTTTGTGTTGGTTCACTTGATATTAAACTCATTTTTGTTGTTTGATAAGACAGGCGAACTGTTCAACGCAGGAGCTCACTTTATGTCTCTACCGATTATCCGCTTCGGATTACAGCCGGTACTGGCAGGTGGATTCATTATCCACATCATTTACGCTATTACGCTAACATTGCAAAACCAAAAGGCTCGCCCTCAGAAGTATGCAGTTCAGAACTTGAGTAACAGTAGTACTTGGTCGTCACGTAACATGTTTGTGTTAGGTGGACTTGTATTGGTATTTATTGCAATGCACTTGTTGCATTTCTTTGTACCTATTCAGATCGAAGGAAATGTACATGATGATGCTCAGTTGGTAAAAGCTCTTTTCACCAATGGTTCTATGGGATTAGTTTATACTGGTCTTTATGTTTTAGGAGCTATCCTTTTGGGATTTCACTTGGCTCACGGATTCTGGTCTGCTTTCCAATCAATTGGTTTCAGCAATAAAATCTGGAAAAAACGTTTAGAAAAGGTATCATACTTCTACGCAATCTTCGTTGCTGCAGGATTTACAATCATTCCTTTGTACTTACACTTTTTTGCTTAATTGCTAAAATTTAACGGTTATGACAGTATTAAATTCAAAAATTCCAGCCGGGCCATTAGCTGAGAAGTGGTCAAAACACAAAGCTGCTATTAAAGTAGTTAGCCCTGCTAATAAGAGAAAATTAGATATTATCGTTGTAGGAACTGGTTTGGCCGGTGGGTCTGCTGCTGCTTCTTTGGCAGAGATGGGATACAACGTAAAAGCATTTTGCTACCAGGATTCAGGCCGTAGAGCTCACTCTATTGCTGCTCAGGGTGGTATTAACGCTGCAAAAAACTATCAAAACGATAATGACTCAATTTATCGTTTATTCTATGATACAATTAAAGGTGGTGACTACCGTGCACGTGAAGGCAACGTATACCGTTTGGCTGAAGTAAGTGGTGACATCATCGACCAATGTGTGGCTCAAGGTGTACCTTTTGCACGTGAGTATGGCGGAACACTATCTAACCGTTCATTCGGTGGTGTATTGGTAAGTCGTACATTCTATGCTCGTGGTCAAACCGGACAGCAGTTGCTATTGGGATGTTACGCATCAATGAACCGCATGATCGGACAAGGTAAAATCGAAATGCATGAGCGTAACGAAATGCTTGACATTGTCATTGCAGATGGTAAAGCCCGTGGTATCATCACTCGTAACCTGGTTACTGGTGAAGTTGAGCGTCATGGTGCTCACGCTGTAGTAATCGCTACCGGTGGTTACGGTAACGTATTCTTCCTTTCAACCAATGCTATGGGTTGTAATGGTGGTGCTGCATGGCAAGCTTACAAGAATGGTGCATATTTTGGAAACCCTTGTTTCGTACAAATTCACCCAACTTGTATTCCTGTTCACGGTGAACAACAATCTAAATTAACTTTGATGTCTGAATCCCTTCGTAATGATGGTCGTGTTTGGACTCCAAAGAAAAAAGAAGATGCAATTAAATTGCAAAAAGGTGAAATGGGACCTAATGATATCGCTGATGAAGATCGTGACTTCTACCTAGAGAGAAGATACCCTTCATACGGTAACCTGGTACCACGTGACGTAGCATCTCGTGCTGCAAAAGAGCGTTGCGATGCTGGCTTCGGTGTTAATGCTGAAGGTAAAGCTGTTTATCTTGACTTTAAATATTCTATCGAACGTTTAGGTCGTGATGTTATCGAAGCTCGTTATGGAAACTTATTCCAAATGTATGAGAAAATTACTGATGTAAACCCATACAACGAGCCAATGCAAATCTATCCTGCAATTCACTATTCAATGGGTGGTGTATGGGTTGATTACAACTTGATGACAAACATCCCGGGTCTTTATGCTATTGGTGAGGCTAACTTCTCTGATCACGGTGGTAACCGTTTGGGTGCTTCTGCCTTGATGCAAGGTTTAGCTGATGGATACTTCATCCTTCCTTACACTATTGGTGATTATTTGGCTGATGAAATTCAAACACCTCGTATTGAATTGAATCACCCTGAATTCGAAAAGAAAGAAAAAGCTGTTCAGGAACGTTTAGAGCGTCTTTACAATGTAAAAGGTGATAAGTCTGTTGACTCATTCCACAAGCGTTTAGGAAACATCATGTGGGATTACGTTGGAATGGCTCGTAATGAGAAAGGCTTGAAATTTGCTATCGAAGAGATTGCTAAAATCAAAGCTGATTTCTATAAAAATGTTCGCATCCCTGGTGATTTTGATGCAATGAATATCGAGCTTGAAAAAGCGGGTCGTGTGGCTGATTTCCTTGAATTAGGTGATTTGATGGCTCGCGATGCATTAAACCGTAAAGAGTCTTGTGGTGGTCACTATCGTGAGGAGTCTGTAACCGAAGAAGGTGAAGCTAAACGTGATGATGACAACTTTACTTTTGTTTCAGCTTGGGAGTACCAAGGTGAAGATAAAGATCCTATTTTACACAAAGAAGATTTAGTATTCGAAACTGTTGAGTTAACTCAACGTTCATACAAGTAAGCCATGGCAGATAAGATATTAAAAGAATTAACGATAAAGGTTTGGCGTCAAAAGAATGCTAAAGCCAAAGGGAAATTTGAATCCTATAAAATCAGCGATATCTCAACTGGAACCTCATTCCTTGAGATGCTTGATATTCTTAACGAGCAACTAATTAATGATGGCATTGAGCCTATTGCATTCGATCACGATTGCCGCGAAGGTATTTGTGGAATGTGTAGCTTATTCATCGATGGACGTGCTCATGGACCAGATGACGATATCACAACATGTCAGTTGCACATGCGTAAATTCGAAGATGGAGCAACCATCACTATTGAGCCTTGGAGAGCTGGAGCATTTCCGGTAATCAAAGACTTAATTGTTGATCGTACTGCTTTCGAAAAAGTACTTCAATCAGGTGGTTACATCTCGGTAAACACTGGTGGTGTACCTGATGGAAATGCAATTCCTATTTCTTACGATGATGCTGAAGAAGCTATGGATGCTGCAGCTTGTATTGGTTGTGGTGCTTGTGTAGCAACTTGTAAAAACTCATCGGCAATGTTGTTCGTTTCTGCTAAGGTATCTCACCTTGCAAAACTTCCACAAGGTCGTGTTGAGGCTACTCGTCGTGCTAAGAACATGGTGGCTAAGATGGATGAGCTTGGTTTTGGTAACTGTACCAATACAGGTGCTTGTGAGGTAGAATGTCCTAAGGGAATTTCTATTGCAAATATTGCTCGTTTGAACCGCGAATTCTTAAGCGCTACAATTAAGGGCTAATTAGATTCGAATCCAGATATAAAGAGCGTTGCCTGAGGGGAACGCTCTTTTTCGTTTTACTGATACTAAGAGGCAAAACCAATATATCCAATCGATTTACGACTCTAATCTCAACATTAAAAATCCCCTGTTTCAAATCCCCTAAAGCTTGCGCTGCAGCTTTTGAAAGATCAAGTATGCGTCCCTTCACATAAGGCCCTCTATCATTAATTCTGACAAAAACCGATTTCTGATTATCGAGATTTGTCACTTCCAGCCAGGTTCCAAAAGGGAAAGTCATATGTGCTGCAGTAAATTCTTCCTGTGAAAAAAATTCCCCATTAGCAGTAAGTCGCCCATCAAACCAATCTGAATAGAACGATGCCTTCCCTTTGATTGTTTGTAGAGGAGCCAACTGCGCAGGTAAATTTAAACTGCAAATTACAAGAAGACAAACCAATAGAACTGATTTCATTGTTTAAATATATAAAGAAAAAAATCCGACCCAACAGGCCGGATCTTAAACATGGTCATAAACCAATTAGTTTGCATTGACCAAATTTGTATAATAAACTTCACGTGCAACTTTATCAACAATATGCTTCACAAATTTCATATCATACATCGAACTGAAAATTTGATCCATCAGAGCTAAAGTATCTTCACTTAACATCTCAGAAAGTTCAATACTTGTACCATCCTCAAAAGTGATTTTTATATCACGTCCTTTTCTACAGAAAGCAACATTTGCATCATCCGAATCATTTTGATGTTTCACAACCTCAATAGTAGCACCTTCCTGCAACACATCATTTCTGTAAACCACGTAATCTTTAGACACTGAACTCCACTCAATTTTAATCGAGCCCAATACAAGTGAATATTTCAATTCTCCTTTATTCGTTACATCTGATTTTGAGATCTCAACATCTTCCATAAAAAGAATAGCATCACCTTTCATCAAATTAAACTTATAATTTATCATTTCACCAACACTGAAATCAACACCAACTGAATAACCGTTCGTAAAAGTGAATTTAGATTGATAGTCAAAATTCAAATCCTCAGAAATAGACCAATCAACATATAATGCACCCGCTTTCTCTTTTTCAACCTCAATTTCTGAATTCAGCAAATAATCAAAAGCAAGTCCTCCTGCATATGTGTAGTGATAGTCAGTTGTTGTAATAACAAAATCATTGACGTAATCAGTCGTTTCATTCTCATACAACATCCATGGACGCATGGCTTTTTCTTTAGGTAATTGCAAAACAAAGAATTCAGAATCGCCTATTTTTTCAAATACGCTTTGATACCCATATTTAAAAGTTCCCTGCTGATCTGAAATTCCCCCTTTATAGTCATAAACACCTTTGATATCATCAAGTGTAATGTTCATTGCATACCTGGAATCCATATCTCGGCTGTAAGCATTTTTAAGGTCTGAGCCATCATCAACTGTTATGACTTCAAATCCTTTTGATTCAGAAATATCAACAACAGCATCAGTAATCGCATTCGCTTTTACTTCCATCAATTGTACAAGAGAAAGATCTTCTTCCGGATTATTATCAGAGTTGTCTGAACAGCTCCAAAATACCGCTGTAAACAGAAACAAGCTTGCTAAACTAAAAATGTATTTTTTCATATCATCAGAATTAGGTTATCTATTGGGGCTATTATATTGATCATATAATGCAGCACATTGTGTTTACAAAGATTATACCAGAAAACATCTTTCTTATACCTATACAAACATAAACTCCTCCAATAGAAATGATTCAGAGCCTCAAGTTACAAAAAGTAGTTGTTAATAGGAATAATATCAAAGCCTATTTGTGAGGTTAAAAGGAACGGATGTGGAATAGTTCTACGTTTATAAAATAAAAATACAAGCTCGGCTATGAAGTTCATTCAAAATCGATTTTTATTTAAATTTCTTCTAAACAAATAAATTCGGAATTTAAACAATCAATATTTATTGATAGAAAGCCAGTGAAGTTGGGAATTTGCAATCTGTTCTTCAAAGGCATTTGCCTTTTAGCTCTCCTACACAATCAAAAAACGATTGGTATTATTTATTCAGCAAGTCACCTAACCTATTCCAAAAGAATTAGCCATGGCTAAATTTACCAAAGAAGATGCTCTTCGATATCACGAAGGCAACCGTCCGGGAAAAATTGAAGTTATTCCAACCAAACCCCACTCCACACAATTGGATCTGTCTCTGGCCTACTCGCCTGGAGTTGCAGAACCCTGTTTAAGAATTAAAGAGAATCCCAAAGACGTTTATAAATATACGGCTAAAGGAAACCTTGTTGCTGTAATTTCCAACGGAACTGCCGTTCTGGGTTTGGGCGATATAGGTGCTGAAGCTGGCAAACCCGTTATGGAAGGGAAAGGCCTGTTATTTAAAATTTTTGCTGATATTGATGTGTTCGATATTGAAGTTGATACGAAAAATGTAGATGAATTTGTCAAGATCGTAAAAGGTATTGCACCAACATTTGGAGGGATTAATTTGGAAGATATTAAAGCTCCAGAATGTTTTGAAATTGAAGATCGACTCAAAACTGAGCTAAACATTCCTATCATGCACGACGATCAGCATGGAACTGCAATTATTTCATCTGCCGGCATGTTGAATGCCATCGAAATTCAAAAGAAAAAAATTAAAAACATTAAATTAGTTGTCAACGGAGCAGGAGCTTCGGCGGTGGCGTGTACACGACTCTATATTTCACTTGGGGTACAAAAGGAGAATATTGTTATGGTGGACAGCAAAGGTGTGCTTCACAACTCACGAACCGATTTAAGCGCTATAAAACGTGAATTTGCCACCACACGAAACATTCATACACTGGAAGAAGCCATAAAAGGGGCTGATATGTTTTTGGGCCTGTCAGTCGCCAACATACTTACACCAGATATGGTCAAAAGCATGGCCGATCGTCCCATTGTGTTTGCCTTAGCCAATCCTAATCCTGAAATTGACTATGAGCTTGCGATGAAAGTCCGCAAAGACTTGATCATGGCTACCGGAAGGTCAGATCACCCCAATCAGGTTAATAATGTGTTGGGCTTCCCTTTCATTTTTAGAGGCGCTTTAGATGTTAAAGCCACCGGTATAAATGAAGAAATGAAAATTGCTGCTGTCAAAGCCCTGGCTGATTTAGCAAAAGAAGATGTTCCGGATATGGTAAATACCGCATATAAGGAAATGAATTTAAATTTCGGCACCGATTATATCATTCCGAAACCTCTTGATCCAAGACTATTAACAGTGGTTGCACCCGCTGTTGCCAAAGCTGCGATGGAATCAGGTATCGCCCATGCTCCCATCACAGATTGGGAAGCCTACGAAATGGAATTGGAGCAACGAATGGGACGAAACAATAAACTTCTTAGAGCATTAACAAATAAAGCCCGGAGAAATCCGAAACGAGTCATACTTGCAGAAGGAGAAAACTTTAAAGTCCTCAAAGCAGCTCAAACCGTCTTAAACGAAGGAATAGCCCAGCCAATATTATTGGGAGATAAAAAGAAAATCAAGAAACTTATTTTGGATAACGATCTGGATATTGAAGACATCCCAATTATTGACTGGAATTCGCGAAAAGAACAAAGCAGACGTGAGAGATTTGCTCATGTTTTATTCGAAAAAAGGAACCGAAAAGGCTTAACCTATTCCGAAGCATTAGAATACATGACCAATCGCAACTATTTTGGTGCCATGATGGTAGAAACCGGCGAAGCTGATGCCCTATTAAGCGGATCAACATCTAAATATGCGGATACCATAAAACCTGCCATTCACACCGTTGGAATTAAACCCGACATCAATCATATTGCAGGCATGTATCTGCTGATGACCAAGCAAGGCCCTCTTTTCTTTTCAGATACAACAGTCAATCCACGTCCGGATGCAAAAACAATCGTTGATACCACTTTACTAACGGCCGAAGCTGTCCGAAAATTCAATATCGAACCCGTTATCGCCCTTGTCTCCTATTCCAACTTTGGATCCATACGCACGGGGAGTCCGGTTCGCGTTCAGCAAGCGACAGCTATCTTACATCGCGAACATCCCGATTTAATTGTTGATGGTGATATTCAGATGAACTTTGCCTTAAATAGTGAGTTACGAAGCCAAAAATTTCCTTTCTCAAAACTTGGTGAAAAACGCGTAAATACCATCATATTCCCAAACTTAAGTAGCGGAAATATCAGTTATAAGATGATGCAGGAACTTGGCGGAGCCGAAGCTATAGGTCCAATCTTACTTGGCATGAACAAATCAATTCATGTGATTGCACTGGAAAGCTCCGTTCGGGAAATCGTAAATATGGTGACTATTGCAGTTGTGGATGCTCAATAAATTAGATCAATAAGAAAGCTTTAGCTGACCAATTTTGGCTAAAGCTTTCTTATCTCACTTCAATTTGCCACCCAAAACACAGGTCTTTTTATAGGTTTTCACATCCCCGTCAGGATGATACAATTCAAAGTAGATGACATAAATCCCTATCGGGGCTCTATCTTTATTTGCCAATAACCCATCCCAAAACAGTTCATCCTCTGTTGACAAAGTTAAATTACTGGCTAATCGCCGAACTTCATATCCAAAACTATTATAAACCCGAATATTGGCCACATAACCGCTTTTATCAAGATCAAAATTAATAATAAGCCTATCGTCCACCCCATCATTATCCGGTGAAAATGTTTTGCTCTTAAATCCAACCGTATTGATTTCAACTTCATCAATATCATAGGAAGAATTCTGAAGTCCAGGCGTACCAAAGCCAATACTCTGAGCTGCCGAAATCCAGTTTGATATCGAATATGTTTCTCTAAAAGGATTAATTCTCTCTAATGAAACTCCTTCATCTGATGTCAAATTCTGAATGTGCATATCCTTGTCATAAGCAAAATCATCCACCGGCTCCTGATTCCCATTTAAAAGAACCACACGCCCTTCATCATCATTGTAAGAGGGCAAATTCTTCAATTGCAAAAAAGTCTTTTCGTCACAATGACTGTAATTCAACTTGATATTTGCCGTATCGGTACTCACCAAAAGATAAGTCCCTGCTTCCAGCATTTGAGATTGATCACTCAAAGGATAAATCTGATCAATTTGATAATCTTCATCCCGATTGGCGAGAAATAAATCCCGAATATCAATGATTCGATCAGAAATATTAAGCAATTCAATATAGTCGGCCCCTCCCGGATAAGGATTAAACAACACTTCATTAATAACCAAATCGCCTGACTGAGGCAAATCGGCAAGCAGAAACTCAAATGCCTTCTCTTCCATCGAATTTCCGGCTAAATCGACAAGTAGATCGGAAAACTGAAAACGATACTGGATATTGTGTTCAAAATCCTGAGGGAAAGTCAGTCGTAAAGCAAATTTTTCGTTCTCAAATTCTACAACAGAATCAGGATGCCCCATCTCCTGATCTAAAGAAAAATTTTCAAGCATTAAAGCTTGAGTCAATTCTAAATCCTCACTAAAAAAGAAATCGATTGTATTCGAATTGATCAAGTCAAAACTTAATAAACGAGGTGAAATAACATCCGGATTGATTCCGGCAATAGAATTCTGTCTCCCGGGTGTCCCTCCCGATTCATCCATAGATGCCTGCCAATTATCGGCTTGCCAGGAATGATTATTAGAATCGATTCTTTCCAAAGACCAACCCCCATCTTTTTTATTTTCATCCTGATACCAACCCGAAGAATACTCGATTTTATCAATTAATAATCCTGAAGATGATGTGATTGAAACAGTTGCTCCGGAATTGGACAAAGCCGGAAAACCACTCACGCCTAACACATTCCCAAAATTGCTATAAAGATCAACCGCTGCATTCGAACACAAAATCAAATAATCATCTGCAGCAAGTTCAAATGCCGATAGATCTTTTTCAGTTTGCCCCACTTTCAATTTGAAATTACCAATATTAATCGGATAAGCACTCCTGTTATATAGCTCTATAAATTCATATTCGGGCAAACCAACTAGGGGGGATTCATCAGCCAAAATTTCATTGATAACTAAATCGTATTGCTTTGGCTTTTCGTAAAAATCAAATTCAATATTCATTCGATCAGAAACCGAACCAAACAAATCCTGAATTCCTTCAAAACTTAAATTATACTTGCCTGTTCGCAATTTCTCCTGCACCTGTAAAATCAGCTCATTCTTTTTATTTGATGCATTTATTTCCTTTATAAAAACGTCATCCCCATCCCGCTTTAAACTAAAATAGTCCACCTTTGATGATTCTAAAAAATTCAAATCTTCGGAGAAAGTAAGAACGATTGAATCGGAATAGACAGCATAATTTTTCAAAAAAGCAGGTGTGTTATAGCTCTCAATTGTTAGATCGTCAAACCAAAGCTCTCCAGCACGCGAAGCAGTTTCAAAATTAAACTCGAGTCCGGTGTACCAGGTTTCAGCCTCATTCACAACTTCAGACTCTGCACGACCAGCCTCCAACCAATTCTCCTTTTTGCCCAAACGATTATAATAGAGCTTCCACTCCCCTTTGGCTGTATATTCTACTTTTATGGCAAGCTGATCATCTTCATTCCAATCAAAATCAGATTTTATCAAGAGTTCGGAATCTCCATCGTTTGTTTTCCATAAACTTAACAGGTCATCCGATCCTGACAGATTTACACCGACTGAATAAAATTGATCAGCTAATTCGGGACCATTGAAATCCATCAATAAATGAAAAACAAAAAAGTTCGTTGAGGATGGATCCCAATCTGAATTTTTAAGTATAAATTCCCAATAAATCGATTCTGATCCAATTTGAATCTCTGAAATTGGTTGCAGGATATAACTATCACCAATCGCATTGGTCAGATTGTGCTTTAGACTATTAGTCCCCTCTATAGGTAAATATGTAGAAACAGTCCAATCAGTAATATTTTCCCATAAATTTAGACTTGGTGATTCGAAGTCATCAGAAAGAATGAGAGATTCATTTTGCACAAAAACTGACTGAACGGCTGAAGCCAAATCACCACTCGCCTGCAATTCGAAAGACTGACGACCTGAATACGTCAATCCATCTATTCTTAATTGTCCATCAACCAAATGACCAATTGCCCCCGTTTGAGATAAAGTCCCGTCACCTGAAATCAAATTTAGATTAACCAATGAATTTTGATCCTCGTCGATATTCTGACAGATATCAACTGCTGCTAAAATCAAAGCAAATTCTTCACCCGGAGCAATTCCTTTAGGGACAGAAATAAAAGACAAGCGATCAGAAATCACTTCGATCTTATGCAGAGCTGACACAATCGGCTCTGCTAATTCACTTAACAGAGACGAACCCGTGGTTGAGCTTTTCCAATCATGATCATTTCGAATTTCAACCTGAAATTCAGCATGATCGGGCAATAAACTTTTCTTGAAATAAACACCTAATTCATACTCAACTTCTGTTCCATTTTCAATCTCAACATCCAAAGATGTAAACGAAATATTGTCCTTCTCAATTTTTGTCGTTTGGGCGATAATTTCACCAGCCTTCAATAAAACGGCACCAGCCAAATGTTTCTTCCAATCAAGGCCTGAATCATTAAGACTATTATAAAATTTCATTGAGCTAATTAAAGTTGGTGTTGAATCAAAAGTCGCTTCATCCTTTATTCCAAAATTCAGAACGACTTCGGAATCATCCAGGCTAATCGCAAGTGAACTCAATTTTTTGGAAGGTATCGCGGAATCAGCTTTAAGAATAATTGAATTGGCATCCAGGCTCGAAATGTTTTCGCTCATCACAGATTTCAGCCCCTCAGCCTCCACCAAAATAGTGAAATTCTCAGCCTTGTTGTAGCTTAAATCTGTCCACGTATATTTTCCCGTAATCAAATTCTTTTGTAAGCCTGAATCGGATGCCAATTCCCCCGTGCCTGAAGCTACGGAAACTTTAGCTTGAATATTCGAAACCAAATCCTGATTGCCATACGTATCAATAGATTTTACCCCAAGTTCAAAATTCTCATTGGGAATAACTGTTTTAGGAGGTTTATCCGTAAAAATTAATTCAGTTCCTACAACATCAACAACAAAACTTTTCCCCACCAAATTTCCGGGAAATTCAGCTAACCAATCACTTCCAGTAAGCTCCCATTGTGTATGTGTGCTCTCAATAGCAGCCTGAAAAATTGATCCATCTATAGAATTTTCAGTCAGATATATATAGAGAGATAAATCAATTGTCTCCCCATCAGGGATTATTGCCGCAACTTCAGTGTCGGGAAATGTAATAATCAGATCTATTTCACTTTTCTGATAGTCAGCATTAACAATCTTATCATTAATTCTCAATTGCAAACCACCAATCTCATTCGCCCAATTTACCGTGTTGACATCTCCCGGTATCAATCTGATTTTTTTCAGAATACTTTCAAGATCATCATCCCCGGCATCCGAAATTTGAAAACGAAAAACTTCCTTATAATCATCTTCGGCAACAGCTAAAGAAGAAATAAGCGAATCAGCAGGAATCCAATCAACAACCTGTGCCTGAGTTGATCCATCATTGGAAACAATAATGGGAGTTCCTGTAACTAAAATATCGTCGATGTAGATTTTATCTGAGGCATAAGTGGTTTTCATTCGGGCAACAAGTTGCAAACTGAGACCTTCTAAACCATTTACAGTAGCAGTTGAACTTCCCCAATCAACAGTACTTTCAAAAAATGGAACTTCAACTCCCCCATCCAAAACATAAAACAGTTTTATATATTTATTGTCAGCGTTGGAACCCGTGCCCGTTTCTGTGGCAGAAACAGATATATTAATCCCAGTATAGCTAGAAATATTTAAAACAGGACTCTTCCATATTGCTTCGCCATTGCAATCTAAAGCTTCTAATCGATCAGAACCTGTATCAACAACTTTTACATAATCATCAGCATCGTTAAGAATACAGGTACTCACATCTAAAGTCCAATTCACATCTGAGATATCATTCAATACATCCCCATCAAATCCTTTCCCAATATCATCATTAAAATTTTCTGTATAAATCACATTCTGAGCTTGCAAACTTCCCATAATCAGGAATAACAGAAATAATACTTTAATAAAAGCATGTGTTTTCATAGCTAAAAACTCTATATTCGTTGACTCGATTAACGACTAGAGATATTATAGTACGTAAAAAAATATCAACACCATATATCTCTGACAAAATTGAACTAACCAATCAATGTTAATTCGATATTTTATACTAACACAGATCCAATTCCACAGACTAACTGAATCTGAGTAAGTAAGTTATAATTATTAATCCAATTTAATAGAATTTTTTATTATGAAAATTGCTGTCGTAGGCGCCACAGGTTTAGTGGGACAAAAGATTCTTGAGGTATTAACCGAAAGAAATTTCCCTGTAGATGAATTGTATCCCGTTGCAAGTGAAAGATCGAAGGGAAAAAAGATCGAATTCAGAGGTAAACAGGTAACGGTAATTGGCATGAAAGAAGCAATTGAATTAAAACCACATATTGCCATTTTCTCAGCTGGAGGTAATACCTCTCTTGAGTGGGCTCCTGAATTCGAAAAAGTGGGAACTTTTGTTGTTGATAATTCTTCAGCCTGGAGAATGCATCCTGAAAAAAAATTAATCGTACCTGAAATTAATGCTTCAGAACTTACCGTTAATGATAAAATTATTGCTAATCCTAACTGTTCAACCATACAAATGGTTGTTGCATTAGCCCCTCTTCATAAAAAATACGGAATTAAACGTCTGATCATATCTACTTACCAATCGATTAGTGGAACTGGTGTAAAAGCAGTAAAACAATTAGAAAATGAACGCGCTGGTGTAGATGGTGAAATGGCGTATCCATACCCTATAGATAAAAACTGTTTACCTCATTGTGATGTGTTCGAGGAGAATGCCTATACAAAAGAGGAAATGAAGTTAATTAATGAGACACGAAAAATTCTTTGTGATGACTCAATACGAATTACTGCTACTGCTGTTCGTGTTCCTGTTGTAGGCGGTCATTCAGAATCGGTAAATATTGAATTCGAAAAGGATTTTGATTTGGATGAATTGAGAGCTATTCTTGCTCAATCAGAAGGTATTATTCTTCAGGATGAGCCAAAGAAAAATATCTATCCCATGCCACGATTTGCTCATGAAAAAAATGAAGTCTTTGTGGGTAGAATTCGTCGTGACTTCTCGAATCCAAACAGTTTGAATATGTGGATAGTTGCAGACAACCTACGTAAAGGAGCCGCAACAAATGCTATTCAGATTGCTGAATACTTAACTCAAAGTGGAATCGTTAAATAATCGATTTTCAAAACTCAAACAAAAAAAGCGATGTTCCCATAACACTGGAACATCGCTTTTTTTTGTATCTCGCATCAACCTATTCTTCTTCTCCCAAACTACTATAATCGTGGTACAAGAAGTTATTGTATGGAAAACGAGCCGAATGGATATCACGTATCACATTATATACCTGCTCTCTAAATTCCTCAATATTATCTTTCTCTTTAGCTGAAATAAACAAGCATGGTGTATCACCTTTGGCAATCCACATCTTCTTTAACTCATCAAGACTATAATTTTCTCTCAACTTAGGAGTTAAATCATCTTCATCTTTTTTCACATAACTAAAGGCATCAATCTTATTGAACACCAAAAAACGAGGCTTCTCTTTCTTATCAATTTCAGCCATGGTTTCATTTACCACATTGATATGATCTTCGAAATTAGGATGTGAAATATCGACAACATGTAAAATAATATCCGCCTCACGTACCTCATCCAATGTCGACTTGAAAGATTCAACCAAATGGTGAGGCAGTTTACGAATAAACCCAACTGTATCCGCTAATAAAAAAGGAACATTTTGAATCACAACCTTTCTAACTGTCGTGTCAAGAGTTGCAAAAAGCTTATTTTCGGCAAACACATCAGACTTACTCAAAACATTCATCAGTGTTGACTTACCAACATTGGTATACCCAACCAAAGCTACACGAACCATTTTATCACGATTCTTACGCTGAACTGTTTTCTGCTTATCAATTTTCTTAAGATCTTCCTTAAGTTTTGCTATTTTTTCAAGAATGATACGACGGTCAGTCTCAATCTGAGTTTCTCCAGGACCTCTCATACCAATACCACCTCGCTGACGTTCGAGGTGAGTCCACAAACGCGTTAATCGGGGTAATAAATATTGGTACTGTGCTAATTCAACCTGAGTTTTTGCATTAGCTGTTTGAGCACGGCTGGCAAAAATATCGAGAATAAGATTCGTTCTATCCAAAATCTTACATTTCAATTCTCTTTCGATATTTCGCAATTGCGAAGGTGATAACTCATCATCAAAAATCACCAAACTGATCTCGGGATTCGATTCAAGATAAGCAGAAATCTCCTCTAGTTTCCCCGTCCCAACAAAAGTTTTAGGATGTGAATGTTGTAATTTTTGAGTGAAACGCTTCACCGTCTCAGCACCAGCAGTTAAAGCCAAAAAATCTAACTCATCAAGGTATTCATTTACTATTTCTTCAGTCATCCCCTGAGATTGATCAATAACACCAATCAAAATTGCTTTCTCTGACTCTATTTTATTATTAAGGAAATCTCCCATGTAATTTCAAATATATGATTTAAGAATTTAGTCCAATCTAAAATGAACTAAACACGCTCTTTTTAAAAGATATCGACAAAAGTAAGCAATATTCATTTATAAACTAAGTCCGACTTAAAACAAAAAAAAGAGGCTCTGAAAAATCAGAGCCTCATATATTGAATACAAAATGTATCAGCTTATTGTAACTGGAAATTGATAGGTACAGTATAAGATACTTTTACCGCTTTACCACGTTGCTTACCTGGCTTCCACTTTGGCATGTTCTTGATAACACGAACAGCTTCCTTGTCAAGCGACGGGTCAACCCCTCTCATGATCTTAACATTCTCGATAGCACCAAGTTTGTTAACAACAAAACCCACGTAAACACGTCCGGTAATACCGTTTTCTTGTGCAATCACAGGATATTTAATTGATCTGGCAATCCATTTCTGTAATTCAAGATCCCCTCCTGGAAATTCAGGCATATCTTCTACGATTACAAAAACCTGCTGCTCATCTTCTTCCTCAGTTTCCTCAACAACTTGAATTTCAACTTCTTCATCCATATCGGCCTCAGAGTCTTCAATTTCTAGTTCATCATCAATCTCTTCATCGTTGTCTACAATGTTCAAAACATCAGCAACTTTAGGAGCTGGTGGTGGTGGTGGTGGTGGCTTAACAGGCTCTTGACGAGTAATAGGAATAATTTCCTCTTCAGCCTGGATTTCTTGCTCTGCTTCTAACACATTGGCTTCGCTTGTATCAACTCGCCACTCAAAGGCTAGAAACACAATAGCAAGAGTAAGAGCCAGACCAATCTCAAGAAAAAGACCTCTCTTATTCTCCAGATCTGCTTTTTGTGACTTCTTAACTTCCATAGTTTTCTTTTAATTTTCTAGTAAATTCAGCGTTTAAAAGTAGGTATTTCAATTCTATAATCAAAATTCTATTTCGGATATGCTTAATATTTCAGGGGATAAAGATAGAAAAATTCACGTCAAACAATTTTTTTACAATCCGAAATAGACATGTTAGAAAGCTTATAAATACCTACCCCTATTTTTATGTCACAGATCCGAGGCATTTGGACACATAAAAATAGCTGTAAATAAATACTATAAGTAAATATTCTACAGCAATCCTTATATCGATTCTAAATTAAAACGTTTCCATAAAAAAATGAGTAGAAAATCAACAAAGCCCGAACTCATCCTACCTATACACACTATTCTTCTACTGTAATCAATCGTTTACCCTAGTAAACAATTATGGGTCCTCGCTAATTTTCTACTCATTACCTTTTACGTTGAGAATCTAAAAAGGTTATACTCATTTTGATTTTTTTGAGAAATTACTCTGTGATTAATTAAATTCATATATATTTGTCATCGCATTGGGGGATTAGCTCAGTTGGCTAGAGCGTTTGACTGGCAGTCAAAAGGTCAGCGGTTCGATTCCGCTATTCTCCACAAAAAAAGAGTTGCAAAAAATTGCAACTCTTTTTTTATAATCACCTACAATTGAAAGAAAACATCATTCTTTGTTTCTGCTTTTACCACAATACAATTACTGTAACTGAAAATTAATTGGAACAGAAAAGGATACATTAACCGGTTTCCCTCTTTGTTTGCCTGGAATCCACTTGGGCATTTTATTAATCACACGAATTGCTTCTTTATCAAGTGATGGATCAACACCTCGTGTAACCTTTACATTTTCGATACCACCTTGCTTATTGACTACAAAATTAAGGTATACACGTCCGGTTATCCCATTTTCTTGTGCAATTACAGGATACTTAATATTGTTTGAAATCCAACTAAACAAAGCGGCATCACCCCCAGGAAACTCAGGCATATTTTCTGCAATGACAAATATTTTTTCTTCATCATCGTCTTCAATATCCTCTTTAACCTGAATATCAACTTCCTCATCCATATCTGTTCCTGAGTCTACAATTTCCAGAACTTCATCTATTTCCTCATCGTTATCAACGATATCAATAACATCTGCAATTCTTGGTGCCGGAGGTGGTGGCGGTGGCGGCTTAATGGGTTCTGTTGTTGTAACCGGAATGATTTCATCGTCTACCTGAAGTTCCTGAACAGTGTCCAGCACATTAGCTTCACTTGTTTCAACACGCCATTCAAAAGCTAAAAATACCATTGCCAGAGTAAGAACTAAACCAATTTGAAGAAAAAGACTTCTTTTATTCTCCAGATCTGCCTTTTGAGATTTCTTTACTTCCATAGTTTTGTTTTTAAGTTTCTATAAATATCTGGCATTAAGTTAAATTTTAATATTTAAAATCAAGTTTCTATTAAATATAAAATTATATAAAAAATGTTAAACCAATATTTTCATATAACCAAACTAAAAATCAAGACCTATTAACAGTATTAAAAAACAACACCAACACTATCTACACAAATCAACCTGATTCAAAATAATATAGACCAATTACAACTTGTCGATTAAAATAAAATATCGTACATTTCATTAGCATACTATTTCTATTAAAAAACAATCGTTTATGTTCAAATTCAACATAAATTTCAATCCATCCCTTTTAAGACATATCCTTGGTGTAATTTTCACCTTGCTAATAACGGCTTGTGTAAACCAATCCGGGCCCACATTAACGCAAGACGAAACCAATTGGTTGAAACAAAACGAAGGGAAAATTGAAGTTTTATTTGGTTATCAGGATCCCCCTAGCGCTTTTCTCAATGTTGATGGCGATTATGTGGGGTTATTGGTTGATTATCAAAAAGAGATAGAAAACTATTTAGGACAAAAATTTATCTTTCATCGGTTTGCTACCTGGGAGAAACTCATTACTTACTCTAAAACCGCGAACAACTTTATTATAATTGGCTGTGCCAGAACAAATAAAAGAGAGAAATACCTTTTATTTACCAATTCTATCATCAAAATTCCTTATGTCATAATCAGTCAACAAAACAGATTAATAACATCCATGAGTTCACTTGCGGATAAGAATGTTTGTACCGTATCTGATTATGCCATCAATGATTATTTAGAACAATATTATCCCCATATCTCTCCCATCAATTATAGTCGTGATCTTGATTGCATACGTGCTGTATCAACGGGTATCTGCGACGCTATGATTGCCAATCAGATGTCTGCGACCTACATTATAAACTCCGAAGCAATCAGTAACCTCAAGATCTCGGGCGAAAGTGGTTATTTAAACAGACTTGCTATTGCAGTCTCAAATAATGATCCTATTTTATTTAAAATTATAGATAAAGCCGTTGACAACATCCCCACAAACACACACAATGAACTCTATAAAAAGTGGGTTAATCCGGAATTATACTTTCTTTCAAAAAAAACATGGGTTCCTATTCTGACTATTTTATTAATTTTTGCAGCAGCTTTTATCATTCTTTGGTTATGGCTTATTAGTCTGAAAAAACAAGTTGCAAGACAAACTCAAATTATCAAAAAGAATGAAGAAAACTTACGTATTACAATTAACTCCATTGGCGATGGCTTAATCGTAACCGACATTAATGGAAAAATAACAAGAATGAATCCTATTGCTGAAAAATTAACCGGATGGCAATTCAAGGATGTACAACAAAAGAACCTTTCAGATATCTTCAGAATTATCAATTCAAAAACCAGAGAACCTATCGAAAATCCGGCAAAAAAAATCATCAAAACCGGACAAATTATCGGATTGGCTAATCACACCCTGCTTATTTCAAAAAATGGAGAAGAATACCAAATAGCAGATTCAGTAGCTCCTATCACCGACCAACAAGGTAAGATATCCGGCGTTGTTCTTGTATTCAGAGATATTACCGACACTTATCGAATGCAGAAAACTCTGGAAGAAAATGAAAAACGATATCGATCTTTAATTGAAAATTCTAACGATGGTATCTTTCTTTTCTACAACAAAAAGTTTGAATTCGTTAATAAACAATTCGAACAAATAATGGGCTATTCAGCAGAAGAAATAAACAACATCAATTTCGATATAATGATCTCTCCCGAGAGTCTGGATATGATATATAATCGCTTGAAAGAAAAAAATAAAGATAAATTATCCTCTAAATTTGAATTTACCGGAATTACAAAATCAGGACGAAAATTACCATTAGAAGTTTCAGTAAATTACATCCCCTACAAAAAGGGCGTTGCAAGTCAAGGTATCATTAGAGACATTACCCAGCGTAAGAGATACGAAGCTGAATTAATCAAAGCTAAAGAAAATGCTGAAGAAAGTGACCGATTAAAATCCGTTTTCCTGGCAACCATGTCTCACGAATTGAGAACACCTCTTAATGCAGTTATTGGTTTTTCAGAATTGATTCAAGCAGATGTCCCCTTGGATGATATTCTTCATTTTAGTAAAATAATCAGTATGAGTGGAAAGCACCTGCTTGGTGTTATTGAAGATATTTTTGATATATCACTTATTGAAACCGGAGATATTTACATTGTAAATGAACCCCTCAATATCTCAACATTATTGAATGAAATCTTCGAAAGAATCAAAACTGAAAAGGTCTTACAAGACAAAGAACATCTTGAAATTATTTTGGATAATTCAATAAATGAACAGGATAGCATCCTGTATGCTGATCAAAAGCGAATCAAACAAATTTTAATAAATCTCTTGAAAAACGCGATTAAATTCACTCAAAAGGGTAGCATAAGCTTTGGCTGTAAATTATCTGTAAAAAAACAAAATAAATTCATCCAGTTTTTTGTAAAGGATACCGGAATTGGAATACCACAACACATGCAAAATCTGATATTTGAGGTATTTCGTCAAGCAGATGAAACTCATACCAGAATATATGGTGGAACAGGACTTGGTTTAACTATCTGCAAAAAATTAACCCATATGATGGGAGGCGATATCTGGGTTAAATCAGAAGAAGGTCGGGGAGCGAATTTTCATTTCACAGTCCCATTCAAAAATACAGCAGAAGCTAGCCCTGAACATTCAAACATTCATCCAGAATTAAACTTCAATAATGTTACGGTTCTTATTGCTGAAGATGACAAAACGAGCTTTTCATTTCTAAAAGCGCTGCTGAGTTCCAAAGGGATGAAATGTGTTTGGGTGAAGAATGGTCGTGAAGCTGTTAAATATTGCACTGAGAATAATCCTATCGATTTACTCCTGATGGACATTAATATGCCCGAGATGAATGGTTATATTGCAACCAGTCAAATCAAAACGATTCGCCCTAAACTGCCTATTATTGCACAAACAGCGTATGCAATTGAAGGCGATAAGGAAAACATATTAGCTGCCGGTTGCGACTATTATATTTCAAAACCAATAAATCAAAATGAACTGTTCGAGAAAATTCGTTTGTGTTTAGAAAAAAATCAAATAATGGCCAATCATAACAATTAACTCTCCTGATTTACAAGCACAAACACAATTCATACTTATCTTATTTTTTCAACAGGAAGCTGATTCGAAACAAATTCTATTTTTTTTTATTAGTTTTGGAGCCGTATGTTACAATAAAATAGCTTAAAATAAGATTTAGCTATTTTATAGATTTCATACAGAGAGTAAATACTCTCAACCACTACTCTTCAACCAAAATCCCGAATTCAGATTCTTAACTGCCAGCCTGCGGATTAAAAATGAATGCCGTTTAAAGTCTTGAGATTAAAAAATTGTTTCTATCAGAGAATTATTTAATCCTCACAATCAGAGCAAATCAAAATCTAATAAAACATAAACAAACATGGGAATAAAAAATCGTCTTATAGTGATGAACTTCCTTCAATTCTTTATCTGGGGAGCCTGGTTAATCACGATCGGAAATTATTGGTTTCAAACAAAAGGATGGTCCGGAACTGAATTTGGAGCTATTTTCTCAACTTTAGGCATCTCATCACTATTTATGCCAACGTTGACGGGAATTATTGCTGACCGCTGGATGAACGCCGAAAAATTGTATGGTATTCTACACCTGCTCGGGGGTATCACATTGGCATTCTTACCACAAGTTGACAGTCCAACACTTTTCTTTACAGTAATATTTATAGCCATGATTTGCTATATGCCAACCATAGCTCTAACCAATTCCATTTCGTACACCATACTTAAGAACAATAATTACGATGTGATTAAAGTTTTTCCTCCCATTCGTGTTTGGGGAACAATTGGTTTTATTATTGCCATGTGGGTAACCAATCTGACAGGTTTTAAAGCTTCTGCCAATCAATTTTATATAGCGGCTTTTGCCTCTTTCCTTTTGGCAATTTACGCTTTCACAATGCCTGCTTGCAAACCTCAAAACAAAGGTCAGGAAAAGAAATCATTAACAGAGACGCTGGGTTTAAATGCCTTTAAGCTTTTTAAATCTTATAAAATGGCTTTGTTTTTTGTTTTCTCGATGTTTTTGGGTGCAGCTCTTCAATTAACAAATATGTATGGGGATGCCTTTCTATCAGCTTTTGAACAGGTGCCCGAGTATACCGACTCATTCGTTGTGCGCTACTCAACCATAATTATGTCTATTTCACAAATATCTGAAACGCTGTTTATTCTGGCTATTCCTTTCTTTTTAAAACGATTTGGAATCAAAAAAGTGATGCTAATAAGTATGCTTGCCTGGGTATTACGTTTTGCTTTGTTTGCCTTTGGTGATCCTGCTGGCGGACTTTGGATGATTATTCTTTCCTGTATCGTTTATGGTATGGCATTTGATTTCTTTAATATATCAGGTTCTTTATTTGTTGAAACACAATGCGATTCAAGTATGCGATCAAGTGCTCAGGGGTTATTCATGATGATGACAAATGGTTTTGGAGCCATTCTGGGCTCATGGGCAAGCGGCATTATTATAGATACATTTTTCACCAACAATGCGGGCCAATTCCATTGGCAAGGCATCTGGAATACTTTTGCAATCTATTCTTTAGTTATTGCTATTTTCTTTGCATTTCTGTTTAAACACAAACACAATCCGGAAGTCATAGGACAAATCAGTCACTAAAATCAACTTATAAATCTAAGAGTTTACCACTCTACCAACTAACTAAAAAAAACCTGAAAGATTGAACTTGACCCGTTCAGATTCTTTCAGGTTTGTTTTTTCAGATCTTAAAATAAATATCCTAGCGTCTGTTCAATTCATCTCTTAATTGCGATGCCTTTTCGTAATCTTCATTGCGAACTGCATCTTCAAGCATTTCTTCCAACTGAGCTTTTGAGTATCCTTCAAAAGGATTCGATTTACGATATTCATGAGGTGGCTTAACATCTTTAACAGGGGCAATCTTTGAATCATCTGACTCGCCTTCTATACTAAGTGTAATACCAGCTTTTTCAATAATTTCCTCGCTCGTATAAATGGGACATTTAAATCGAAGAGCAATAGCCACGGCATCTGAGGTTCTGGAATCGATTCTCACTCTGTTATTACCACTCACACATATCAATTCAGAATAAAAAATACCTTCATGCAGACGGTAAATATTCACTTCAACAATATTGATTGAAAATGCAACAGCAAAGCTCTTAAATAAATCATGCGTTAAAGGACGAGGTGGTTCTAATTCCTCCAACTGAATGGCTATAGCCTGAGCTTCAACGCCACCTATAATAATTGGTATTCTCCTATCACCATTTTCTTCTGCAAGGACCAAGGCATAAGCCCCAGTCTGCGTTTGGCTGTACGATAATCCAAGAATATTTAATTTAACTTTCCCCATATGTCATTACTAATTTCAAAATATATTCTACAATAGTCAAATATATATTTGAAAATTAAACTCAGGATTCGACTCATCCAACTTAATACAAATACCTTAATGTATTTATAAAACAATTATATTAACAAATATATAAATTGTTTGATAAGTTTGGCAGTTCTGATTAAAACGCTGTTACCTGGTGAATTATCGATTTATAAATTATCTCAATTCCGGAAAAGCGTCTTAAAATAAGCCCTGCTTTATTTATCTACATGCAGCAATTTACTAAATTAAAACTTAAACTCAGCCTAGTATGCTTTTTGTATCAAAAATAACATCCCAAAATATTCAAAAAATTAAGCTTTGAGTGCAAACTTTTAATAAGTGATAAATAACTGAGGGATTTTCTATTAGATCGAATTACAATTCAGGTGTTTTTTTTTCTTAAAACTTTGTTTATCAATTATTGTTTTCTATTTTTGCAGTCCGAAAACATTTCCCTTGGGGGTTCAAAAAGAGGCTTGTTTTAAATGTATTAAAACACCCACCTTCAGGAATAAACCGAAAATTGTAGAATAATGTACGCAATTGTAGAAATCGCTGGTCAGCAATTCAAAGTTGAAAAAGACCAAAAGATTTTTGTTCACAGACTTCAAACTGAAGAAGGTGGACAAGTAGAATTCGCCAAAGTTCTTTTGTTAGACAAAGATGGTGAAGTAGTAGTTGGAGCTCCAACTATTGAAGGTGCTAAAGTAAGCGCTAAAGTAATCTCTCATATGAGAGCTGATAAGGTAAGAGTATTCAAAAAGAAAAGAAGAAAAGGATACAGAAAACTGAACGGTCACCGTCAGAACCTATCTCATATTCAGATTGAAGAAATCTTTGCTTAATACTTAAAAATATCTAAAAATGGCACATAAAAAAGGAGCCGGTAGTTCACGAAACGGTAGAGAATCCGAAAGTAAGCGATTAGGCGTAAAAATTTATGGCGGACAAGTTGCCAAAGCAGGTAGCATTTTAGTACGTCAAAGAGGAACAACTCACAATCCAGGTGAGCACGTAGGTTGTGGTAAAGATCACACTTTATTTGCATTAGTTGCTGGAACAGTGGTATTCAAAAAGAAAAGAAACAACAAATCATACGTTTCTATTGAGCCTCTTGCTGAATAAATTATTTAGCATTTAAAATATTTAAATCTCCTCTCTTTATTTCATGTAAAGACAGGAGATTTTTTTTATTTTTACCATTTGTTAGTAAAGCGTCCATAAGTACTCATCCCGAGTTCTGTATGTCACACGAATAATCATCTTCAATTGATATCATATGCTAAGTCTAAAATACTTACAAGAGAATAAGGAAGAAGCCATCAAGGCTTTAAGCATAAAGAATTTCGATGCCGCTCAAATTATTGATCAGGTTATTGAACTCGATGAAAAAAGAAAATCAACTCAAGCGAAGTTGGACAGTACTCAAGCTGAAATGAATAGTCTTTCAAAAGAGATTGGTCTGCTATTTAAATCAGGTAAAGTAGAAGAGGCCAATTCGGCAAAAGCTAAAACAGGTGAACTTAAAGAATCCATTTCAGAATTAAATACCGAAATGAATTCAGCTATTTCTGACTTGAATGATTTACTTCTTAAAATTCCTAACATTCCTCACCCATCGGTTCCGGCTGGTAAAGGCGAAGAGGAAAATGTGATTGAAAGAACAGAAGGTGACATGCCAAACCTATACGAAGGGGCTATCCCTCACTGGGAATTGGCAAAAAAGTATAACATCATCGATTTTGAACTGGGAAATAAAATTACAGGAGCCGGCTTTCCTCTTTACAGAGGTAAAGGCGCCATTTTCCAAAGAGCTCTTATTAACTTTTTCCTTGACGAGAATCGCAAAGCGGGTTACGAAGAAGTTATCCCTCCATTGATGGTGAATGAGGCTTCAGGATATGGCACAGGACAACTTCCTGATAAGGATGGACAAATGTATCATGCAACGGAAGATAATTTGTATCTGATTCCGACTGCTGAAGTTCCCGTGACTAATATTTACCGCGATGTGATTTTGAAAGCTGAAGATTTCCCAATTAAAAATACAGCTTACTCAGCTTGTTTCCGTCGTGAGGCGGGTTCATATGGTAAAGATGTTCGTGGACTAAATCGACTTCACCAATTTGATAAGGTTGAGATTGTTCAATTACAGCATCCTGATAAATCATACGAAGCCCTTGAAGAAATGGTGGCTCACGTTGAAAACATCATCAAAAAACTGGAATTACCATACCGCCTACTTCGTTTGTGTGGAGGCGATACCAGTTTCACATCTGCATTAACATTCGATTTTGAGGTATACTCTGCTGCCCAGGATAAATGGCTTGAAGTAAGTTCTGTATCAAACTTTGAATCCTATCAGGCCAATCGCCTGAAACTGCGTTTCAAAGAAAAAAACGAGAAAAAAACTCAATTGGCTCACACGTTGAATGGTAGTGCATTGGCTTTACCAAGAATTGTTGCTGCCTTGTTGGAGAATAACCAATGTGCCGAAGGGATTAGAATTCCTAAAGCTTTGATACCTTACACAGGTTTCGATATGATTGACTAAATCACAATTCAAACAATTGAATTTGACATAGCTATTCAAAACCCGAGGGATTTCTCTCGGGTTTTTATATTTTTGAATAAGTATTGATTAATATATCTCACTTTTAAATTAATCGTTTGAAAAAGCTTTTCTTTATTTTCATCGTTCTAGGCATGCTGATTCCTTCTTTAGGATTAGCACAGGAAACGAACAGCCAATTGGCCTATCGATATTTCCGCGATAAAGAATACGAAGCGGCTTCTGAAATTTTTAATGACCTCTATCAAACCACTAAATCGAAATCATATTTTTCTTACTATATAAGCTGTTTACTTAAACTTGAAGCATATTCTAAAGCAGAAAAAGCAGCCAAAAAGGAAATTCGAACATACCCTGACGATAGAGTTTATCAAGTTGAGTTGGGATATATTTACAAGACATCTGGTGCACTTGAAAAAGCCAACAAACAGTTCAATAAAACCATTGACAATATCATTCCTAACAAAAGGGAATTTATTACGGTTGCAAATGCTTTAAGAGGCAAAGGAGAACACGAACTTGCAATCAAAACATACCAAAAAGGGCGACTAGTTTTAAAACAGAAAAATTTGTTTCATTTTGAAATTGCAAATATTCTACTATATCAACGCAATTTTAAACTCATGATTGACGAATACATGATGGCCTTATCCATACATCCTGAGAAACTTCAGCAAATCCAAAGTCAATTACAGTCAGCACTCTCACAAGATATTAATTCTGACTTAGACCTTCTGCTAAAATCTAAACTGATCAATCAGGTTCAGAATACGAATAACAATCTTGTTTACAAAGAACTTTTACTGTGGTATTACATTCAAAAAAAAGAATTTATACCTGCATTTGCTCTTGCTCAATCTATTGATCTCATCCAAAATAATGGTGGCGAAAAACTGATGTTCCTTGCCAAGGCTGCTAGTAATAATGGAGATTATCTGACCGCACAAAACGCTTATAAACAAATCATCGAAATTGGGAAAGAATCAAAATATTACAATGCAGGACTCGTTGGAGAATTAGAGAGTATCCATTTAAAACTTGAAAACGAATCTGATCCTAAAACTGATGACTGGCACGCTCTATCGAATAAATATGAAAATTACTTCAAAGATCTGCCAAATATCAATCAATCCGTTTTTAGCCTGATTCGATTTGCAAACCTGAGTGCATTTAAACTAAAGGAAATTGAAAAAGCTCTAAAAATGCTGGAAACGGCATTAAAAAACCGAAATATTCAACAAAATGACAAGGCCGAAATAAAACTTGAATTGGCTGATATCAACTTACTTGCCAATAAAAAATGGGATGCAATACTTCTTTATTCACAAATTGAACAAACCAACAAAAACAACCCTATTGGCTACGAGGCCAAACTTAGAAAAGCCAAAGTGTCCTATTATTTAGGAGAGTTCGATTGGGCAAAGGCACAACTGGATGTTTTAAAAGGAAGCACCTCAAAACTTATTGCCAATGATGCATTAGATTTATCTCAACTCATCAGTGATAATACCAGTCTCGATTCAACTTATTCAGCAATGAAGTATTTTGCTGAAGCTGATTTCCTGATTTTCCAATCAGAAACAGATTCAGCTAAAATTAAATTTCAGAATTTCTTCAAGACTTTTCCGGGACACAGCTTAAGTGACGAAGTACATTATAAATTATATGAAATATACAATTCGCAACAATCCTACAATGAGGCAATTGATGAACTTGAAAATATAATTAAAAATCATCCCTACGAGAATCTTGCAGCAAAAGCACTCTATAAGCAAGCAGAACTCTTTAACTTACAGAACAGAATAAAAGAGTGTGGCGATAATTATAAAAAAATAATTGTAGATTACCCCGAAAGTATCTATTCAGTTGAGGCTCGTGAACGATACACCAGCATAAGAGAGTCGAATTCAAAATAAACCATCAACTTATTTCAGATTATATAAAATCAAATTATAATGATTATTTACAACACCAGCTATATACTACATAGCACGATTGAAAACGAATTTTGCAAATGGATGAAGGATAAATTCATTCCATTGATTAAAGAAACAGGAACTTTTTCTCAGGATTATTTTTGTAAAGTGATGGTGCAACAAGAAGATGGTAGCCAAACATATTCGTTGCAACTTTTTTTCAAGAATAAAGTCCAACTCGATAAGTATCGTAACGATTTTGAACCCAGATGCAAATCAATATTTGTGGCAAAATATCAAACAAACATCATGACTTTTTCATCAACCATGTTTGAACATGGTGAAAGTCATTAGTCTATCGTAAGAAAAAGCGCATATCTAAATTCAAAACTTAAATTTTGAAGAAGCAAACACAAGCCTATATTTTCGCTCTTTCGGCAATTTTATCCTGGTCTACCGTTGCCACAGCTTTTAAAATTGCCCTTATGGGGATGAATTACATTCATCTTTTGGCTATTTCATCGACTGTTGCGATGATCTTTTTTGCCTTACTCCTCTCAGTAAAAGGAGAAATTAAAATGATTTTGAGAACGCCCAAGTCAGATATCTTTCGATCGGCACTTTTGGGCTTTCTCAACCCATTTTTATACTACCTGATATTACTAAAAGCTTATTCACTTCTGTCAGCTCAATTAGCACTTAGTTTAAACTATATCTGGCCAATCACACTAGTGTTATTATCCATCCCCCTGCTGAAACAAAAAATCAGATTTAAAAGTATAGCTTGTATTATTCTCAGTTTTATCGGAGTCATCATTATTGCAAATAAAGGGTCGATTACAACTATTGCAACACCTAATTTATTGGGCGTCTTTTTGGCATTAGGCAGTTCAATCATTTGGGCTTTATTTTGGATTTTCAACACAAAAGATAATCGGCAAGATCTTCAAAAGCTTTTCCTAAATTTTACTTTTGGTGCAATTTACAGCCTTACCACTCTATTAATTTTAAGTGAGTTAAACTTACCCGAATTTAAAAGTTTGGGAGCTGCCATTTATATCGGTTTGATTGAGTGTGGCATAGCCTATATTTTTTGGTTAAGAGCGATGAAGCTAACAACAAGCACCGATAAAATTGGAAATTTGGTTTTCCTAAGTCCTTTTATTTCCCTTTTCCTGATTCACCTTTTTATCGGAGAAACTATATATCTTAGCACTTGGATAGGTCTTTCAATTATTGTTACGGGCATCCTTCTTCAAAAAATCACCACTAAAAATCAAAAAATTTGAGCAACGACAGAATCATTATGGGAATTGACCCTGGCACAAACTGCATGGGATACGCTTTACTCAAAGTTGTTGGGAAGAAACCTGTAATCTTAATTTCAGGTGTTTTAGATTTGAAGAAGCTTGGGGATCCCTATTTGAAACTTCAACGGATTTTCAAGCGGACACTTCAGGTGATTGACGAATATCAACCTGACGAATTAGCCATTGAATCACAATTTTTTGGTAAGAATGTTCAATCAATGCTAAAACTTGGACGTGCTCAAGGTGTTTGTATTGCAGCTGCATTGCAGCGTGATATCCCCATTTCGGAATATGCCCCAAGAAAAATAAAACTGGCAGTCACTGGCACAGGAACAGCATCAAAAGAACAAATGGCCACCATTATGGAACGCTATTTTAATATACCTAACTTTCCAACCCGTTCAGACGAAACGGACGCTATTGCGATTGCTCTCTGTCATTTCTTTCAATCGAATCCTCTTTTAGGCGCTAAAAAAACAAGTTCCTGGACAGATTTTATTAAGCAAAATCCCGAAAGAGTTAAGTGAATCTGACGCAAAAAAATAGCCGCAAATCTGCGGCTACATATCTTAAATCAAATCGATTTTACTATTTAAAATTGGCTCGGATTTTATCAGCAACCTCAGCAAGCTCTTCGTGCGAAGGGCTTAATTTGGGGTTTGAGAAATTCAGATCACCTATTGCATTCAAGGGAACTAAATGCACATGAGTATGTGGAACTTCGAGACCAATCACTGCAACACCGATTCGTTTACATGCAACTGATTTCTCAACAGCTTTCGCCACACGCTTGGCAAATACATTCAATCCTGCTAAAACCTCATCCTCCAAATCGAATATATAATTCACCTCAGCTTTTGGAATCACAAGGGTGTGTCCCATAGCCAATGGATTAATATCCAAGAATGCGAAGTACTGATCATCCTCTGCAATCTTATGGCAAGGAATTTCGCCATTTACGATCTTTGTAAAAATTGTTGACATAGCTCTTAATTTTAGATTAATCAGAAATAAAATCCCAATTACATGGAGATATCAATAATTTCGAATGGTATCACGCCATTGGGTACAGTAATCTCAACCACATCACCAACAACTTTACCAATCAAGCCTTTAGCAATTGGAGTATTAATTGATAATTTGCCATTCTTAAAATCGGCCTCAGTTTCTGAAACCAAGGTATAAGTCATAACAGCACCATTCTTTTGATTCTTAATGGTCACTTTGTTCAGCATTTGAACCTTTGAAGTATCAATTTTACTCTCGTCAATAATACGACTATTGATCACAATTTCTTTCAACTGAGCAATTTTGGCTTCCAAAAGACCTTGTGCCTCTTTTGCAGCATCGTACTCTGCATTCTCCGACAAGTCACCCTTATCGATAGCTTCACCAATTTGTCGTGAAATACTTGGGCGCTCTACAGTCTCTAAGTGTTCTAACTCAGCTTTTAACTTTTTGAACCCTTCTTCTGTTATGTATGAATATTTAGACATAAATCCTCCTATTTTTCTATCGTTTTAATTGATTTTTCTACTATACCAATTTAGCTATTTATTACTTACCTGATATAAAAACAAAAAGAATCCCACCACTGCGGAACTCTTTCAGGTGCGAATATATACATTTAAACTAAATGCACCTATAATATAATGAATTGGCACTGATATAAAAGTACTAAAAAACTTTATTAGATATACTTTCGATCTAAAATTTCCTTATAAATTATAGCCTGCCTCCAATCAAACTCCTCTCCTTCATCATCATCTTCTTCCTGAATCATCTCCTCCACCACAACTGCCTTAGGTGTATCATACTCAACAGATTCAATATGAGCTTTATAATTAGGTGATGGTTCATCCTCTTTTTCTGCAATTTCTTCAAATATTTCCGGATAAGGATATTCTTGCTGCGGGGCAAAAGCTTCACCACCAAGCAGGCTCTCAAAAATACTATCTATCCCTGAAGATATTTCGCCTTCTGCTCTTTCTGAACTCTTACTCTCTGAATGAACAATAGGTTTGTTCTTCTTTTTAAGCGCACCCACTATCACAAACAAGGCCATCAAAATGAGATAGAGTATATTTCCCCAATTATCGTCCATACTTGAATTATTAATTCTTAAATTTAAGCCCATTCCAAAAGACCAATATTTATGAAATCAAGGCAATCAAATTTACATTATTTTTTTCTATTCCTACTGATATTAGTAGTTTTTTCTTCATGCAGCAAGGGCACTGACGTAAATGAAATTGTACCTTATACCCGAATTAGTTTTAGTACATTTAGGTTTTATCATCAAGAATTAGAAGATATCGGAACAGGAGTCTATTTTGGTCCTGACCAAGCTTTTAATTCTTCAGTCGGATATCGGAATCATGGAATTTATATCGTCAATACAGGAGACGGTTTTATAGCCATGGATGCAACCTGTACCCACGATGTTGAAATAGATGATCACATTAATCTAAAAGCAGATAATAAACTCTTTGGAGTATGCCCCGAGTGTAAAAGTGAATTTATTTTCTTAAGTGGTGGCTCTGTTCACAAAGGTCCGGCTAACTATGATTTGATAAAATACAAAGTGACATACAATCCGGAAACCAAAGAAATCCGAGTTTCTAATTAGGCTTTAAAACAAACCACAAATAAATTTATAAACCCTGCATTTCGTAAACTGAAGTCCTCAACATCAAAACTTGATTATAAAGCCGGAATAAAAATCTTTACACAGATCTGAATCAAAAAAAAATCAGTTAGCTAAAAAACTAATCTTCACATACTAAAGATATAAAAATCAAGATACAATCCAAATCGACAAAATTTTCTAATTGGCATAATTTTTACAAAAACATCTTGTAGACTATAGTAATATTGCATATTTTAAGTCGCTACTCAAAAAAAAATCTAACTGAAAAACCTATGAAAAAAGCAATTTTACTACCTGTATTGGGCCTTCTGCTGGCACCAATCAACAGCTTTGCCAGCGAGGCCGATCTGGTCGTACCAAGTTTAAAGCAATCTGTCTTCAACGGACTTGGAGGGATTAATGGATGGGATCTACTTCTTTACGGTATTGTTGTTATCGTCTTGGGTCTTTTATTTGGACTGGTTCAATTCAATAGAATCAAGAAAATGCCTGTTCACCACTCCATGGCAAAAGTTTCAAACATTATCTACGAAACCTGTAAAACCTATTTATTACAACAAGGTAAATTCCTGATTATCTTATTTGCCATTATTGGCGTTGCCATTAGCTACTATTTTATTGCTTTGGCTCACATGTCAATTCCCAAAACTCTACTTATTTTACTTTGGACCGTACTCGGTATTCTAGGGTCATATGGAGTAGCCTGGTTTGGTATTCGCATAAACACCTATGCAAACAGCAGAACCTCATTTGCAGCACTTAGAAAATTACCCTTCAATGTTATGTCCATTCCTTTACAAGCAGGAATGAGTGTTGGTTTGCTTCTGATCTGTGTGGAACTAATCATGATGATTGCCATCCTGCTTTTTATTCCCGGAGAAAGTGCAGGAGCTTGTTTTATTGGTTTTGCAATTGGTGAATCCTTAGGCGCATCAGCTTTGAGAATTGCAGGTGGTATCTTTACCAAAATTGCTGATATCGGAGCTGATTTAATGAAAATTGTTTTCAAAATCGATGAAGATGATCCACGTAACCCAGGTGTTATTGCTGACTGTACAGGTGATAATGCAGGTGATAGTGTTGGTCCTACAGCTGATGGCTTTGAAACTTACGGTGTAACCGGTGTTGCTCTAATCACGTTTATCATCCTTATGTTTGGCGAAACGGGTATACTGCCTAATGTCGAATTTGCATCCACCCTAATCGTTTGGATTTTTGCCATGCGCGTTTTGATGATTTTTACATCTGTATTCTCATACCTAATCAACCAAGCCATTGCAAAAATACGGTATGCAAAAGAGGAACATTTTGATTTTGAAGCTCCATTAACTTCATTAGTATGGATTACTTCTATCACTTCAATCATCGTAACTTATGCTTTAAGCTATGTTTTAATCAATGATTTACCCGAAGGTTTATGGTGGAAACTTTCCAGTATCATTTCGTGTGGAACACTAGCGGCTGCCGTTATTCCTGAGTTCACTAAAGCTTTTACCAGCTCAAAATCACGACACGTGCAAGAAGTTGTGACTGCTTCTCGTCAGGGAGGTGCCTCGTTGACTATACTATCAGGCATGGTCGCTGGTAATTTCAGTGCATTTTGGAAAGGAATGGTTATGATGGCTCTGATGGCGATGGCATTTTATATCGTTCAGGATTTAAGCCTGTTTGGTGAATATCCTGGTATTTTTGCCTTTGGTTTAGTTGCTTTCGGATTTCTTGGAATGGGCCCCGTTACCATTGCTGTTGACAGTTACGGTCCGGTTACAGATAATGCACAATCTGTTTTCGAATTGTCTCAAATCGAAAAGATTCCTAATATCAACAATGAAATCAATCAAGAATTTGGTTTTGAACCCAATTTTGAAACAGGAAAACACAATCTTGAAGAAAACGACTCAGCCGGGAATACCTTTAAAGCAACGGCTAAACCTGTATTAATCGGAACTGCTGTTATTGGTGCAACCACCATGATATTTGCAATCATCCTTTTACTTAAAAAGACCATCCTCACAAATGGAGAATCTTTATTACAAATTGAACTTACAGATCCTGCAGTTATTCTAGGTTTAATAACCGGTGGTGCTGTCATCTACTGGTTCTCGGGTGCATCTATTCAGGCTGTTACAACCGGTGCTTATCGCGCCGTAGAATATATTAAAAAGAATATCGATTTGGATAAATCGGAAGCTGCTATCGAAGATTCTAAAAATGTAGTGAAGATTTGCACACAATATGCCCAAACAGGAATGTGGAATATTTTCGCTGTCATCCTGAGTTTGACTTTGGCTTTTGCATTCTTTAGTCCCAACTTCTTTGTTTCGTATCTGATTTCGATTGCAATTTTCGGTTTGTTCCAAGCCATGTATATGGCCAATGCCGGTGGTGCCTGGGACAATGCGAAAAAAGTTGTAGAAGTTGATTTAAAAGAAAAAAACACGCCGCTTCACGATGCAACAATCATTGGTGATACTGTTGGTGATCCTTATAAAGATACCTCTTCGGTAGCTCTAAACCCGGTCATTAAATTCTCAACCCTTTTTGGTTTATTAGCTGCTGAAATTGCAATTGAACTTATTGTGAATGCAGACAAAACCGGAGGAACGAACTTTGCACCCTATATTGGCGTTGTTTTCTTGGCTATTGGTTTATTCTTTGTATACCGTTCATTCTATGGTATGAGAATTAAAACGGAATCAAAGACTGTAATTACTAAAAAAAAACCTGAATCTAAAAAACTCGAAACCAGTGAAGTCATCTAATTAATAGATCATTCTCTGAATTTAATATTCAAAACGAAAGCCGCTGGATTAAATCATCCAGCGGCTTTTATATTATCAACTTGAAACGGTTTCTATTTAAATAAGTCCAAAACAGTTTCTTTATCTTTCTCTAGTTGTTCTTTTAAAGCATCAATCCCTTTAAACATTTGCTCATCTCTAATCCGCTTATAAAAATAGATGCTGATATTCTTGTAATAAATGTTCTCATCAAAATCAAAGATATTCACTTCAATTGATCGGTTATCCATTTGATGATTGACTGTAGGACGGAAACCAATATTCAACATCCCGGTATACATCACCTCATCAACCTCTACCTTTACAGCATAAACACCATCTTTGGGAACCAACTTATAGCTCTCTTGCGGATCGATATTAGCCGTTGGAAAACCGATTTCATGACCAATTTTTTTTCCGCCGACCACAATTCCTTTTATAAAGTAACGATGTCCCAAATACTTATTGGTCGTTTCAATATCCCCCTGACTTAAAGCTTGTCTGATTTTTGTCGAACTAATATCTATAGCATCCACATTCAGAACTTCCAATTGTTCAATATTAAAATTCAGCTTATCAGCATACATTTTAAGATCTTCATATGTGCCTTTTCGTTTATGTCCAAATTTATGGTCGTACCCAACAACAAGAGACCTCATCCCTATTTTCCCAACCAAAATTTTCTCTACAAAATCAGTATATGAAAGCTTAGAAAATTCTTTCGTAAATGGATAAATAACCAAATGATCAATTCCTGTAGCCTCCAATAAAATCTTTTTCTCTTCAAGTGTATTTATCAATCGCAACTCAGCCTGATGCGTATCCAAAACCAAACGAGGATGTGGATAAAATGTGAAAATAACAGTTTCCCCATTAACCGCTTTGGCTAATTCCTGAAGACGTTTGATCACCTTCTTATGACCAAGATGAACCCCATCGAAAGTTCCAATGGTGACAACCGGATTTTTAGCTGAGAAATTATTTAAGTCAGTATGAACCTTCATCAGTTAATTACAAATTTATGCCCCATATAATATTTGGAAGCAAATTTAGACTGCATCAGTCAAGGAATTTTGAATAACAAAAGTAGAAAAATTTATAGAAGTAAGCGTACTCAATCCCAAATAGAGAAAACAAGCTATCATGAATACAAATAAATGCCAATCTAAAATTGAGATTGTACAACTCTTCATGTAACAAGAATCTCAGGTGCAAACCATTGCACAATAAAACTTTAATCAGGATGCAATTAATATTTGGGATTCCTTCCTTACTTACTATCTTTGCCAAGTTTTTATTACAATCAAAACCATTTTATGATCTCATCAGGAAATTCAGATGTGGACTACCATAGTCCCACAAAAAAAATTGTATTAGGGGTACAATTCTTATTCGTTGCTTTTGGCGCAACAGTTCTCGTTCCCCTACTTGTCGGTATCGATCCGGCAGTCGCACTATTCACAGCAGGAGTCGGCACCCTTATCTTTCATTTGATAACAAAGGGTATGGTTCCTGTTTTTTTAGGCAGTAGTTTTGCCTTTATTGCTCCAATCGTAGCTGCAACCGAGCTCTACGGACTTCCAGGAACTTTATCAGGACTTATAGCTGTTGGTGTTGTTTATGGGGTTGTTTCAGGAATTATCAAAGTCTGGGGACTTCGCGTCATCGAAAAAATATTCCCGGCTGTTGTTGTTGGGCCAGTTATCATGATTATTGGTTTATCACTTGCTCCTGTCGCTGTGAATATGGCTAAGACTAACTGGTTAATCGCATCTGTTGTCTTACTTACTGCAATTACAATTGTCGTTTATGCAAAAGGAATTATAAAATTGATTCCTATTTTCTGTGGAATTATTGTGGGCTACATACTTTCTGTTGCATTGGGTGCCGTAGATTTCACTCCAATTGCCGAGGCAGATTGGATTGCCTTACCTGAATTTGTAAGACCTGAGTTTAGCTGGGGAGCTATTCTATACATGTTACCCGTAGCCGTTGCTCCGGTAATTGAACACGTTGGTGATATGTACGCCATTGGTGGCGTTGCCAATAAGGAATTTGTAAAAAATCCGGGACTTCACCGTACAATTTTAGGTGATGGTATCGCAACTGCTTTCGCCGGTTTCTTTGGGGGACCGCCAAATACAACTTATTCAGAAGTCACAGGAGCGATTGCTCTTACTAAGATAACGAACCCCGTTATTTTGAGAATTTCAGCAATTACAGCAATCTGTTTTTCAGTGATTGGAAAAGTTAGTGCCTTTTTAAAAACAATTCCTCAGGCTGTACTAGGTGGAATCATGTTACTTCTTTTTGGTATGATTGCCAGTATTGGTATCAAAACACTTATAGAAGCTAAGGCAGACTTTGGCAAAACCAGAAATCAAGTTATAATATCTATTGTTTTAACAGTTGGTATTGGTGGCGCTCAAATTTCATATGGTACTTTCTCATTAGCTGGTATCGGGTTAGCCTCTGTTGTAGGTGTAATTCTCAACCTAATCTTACCTGATAAATCAAAAGCAATTAAAGGAAGTCATGTCGAGTAATCTTTGACCAGACTAAACTGATTATACAAAGAAAGGGAGTGCTTGTGCACTCCCTTTCGATTTTCTAAAACATCAACTTAATTGACGGCTTCACCTCTAAGCTCCTGTTGCTTCACAAACTGCTTAATAATGTGAGACAACTTTGGATAACCTATCTCCTCCAAATCGTAATAAACACGAGTCGTTGGCTTATCAATCTTAATAATTCGGTTCAAATCAATAGGCGTTCCGATAATAACTGAATCGCAATCGCAACGATTAATTGTTGCTTCCAAATCTTTAAGTTGCTGATCAGAATAGCCCATAGCTGGTAAAATATTACCAATATTTGGATAAATTTCATAAGTTTCCTTAAGCTTTCCAACCAAATAAGGACGAGCATCAATTTCCTCTGCAGCACCAAACTTACGAGCCGCAACAGTACCTGCACCAATTTTCATTTCACCATGGGTTAAAGTTGGTCCATCCTCAACGATGAGTACTCTCTTACCCTTTATAATTTCTGGCTTATCCACCAAAATTGGCGAAGCACCATCCACAACAATAGCAGTTGGATTAACCTTAGCAATACTTTCACGTACCGTTTGGATACCCTCAGGAGATGCCGAATCCATCTTGTTGATAACAACAACATCAGCCAATCGTAAATTCACCTCACCTGGATAATAAGTTAACTCAGCTCCCGGTCGATGCGGATCGACCACAGTAATGGTTAGATCTGGCTTATAGAAAGAGAAATCATTATTTCCACCATCCCAAAGAATCACATCACAACCTGAAGGATCATTTTCTGCTGCACGAACAATAGCTTCATAATCAACACCTGCATAAATGATATTGCCTCTGCTAACATGAGGTTCATACTCTTCCATTTCTTCAATGGTACAATTGTGAAGTTTTAAATCTTCTACACTAGCAAAGCGCTGTACTTTCTGTGCAACCAAATTACCATAAGGCATAGGATGTCGAATTGCAATCACTCTCAAACCTTTTGCCATTAACTCTTCAATCACCTTACGCGATGTTTGTGATTTTCCACAACCAGTTCGACTGGCAACAACAGCAATAACGGGTTTACGACTTCTTATCATGGTATCTGAAGGACCTAAGAGCTTAAAATTAGCTCCTGCAGCATTAACAATAGCACTCATATTCATCACTTTCTGATATGATACATCAGAATAAGAGAATACACAATCGTCAATTTCATATTTCTTAATCAATTGAGGCAATTCCTGCTCAGCATAAATAGGAATTCCCTCTGGATATAAACTCCCGGCCAATTCAGCAGGGTACTTACGTCCATCGATATCGGGAATTTGAGCCGCTGTAAAAGCGATTACTTTATAATCCTGATTGTTTCTGAAATAGGTGTTAAAGTTGTGAAAGTCACGACCAGCTGCACCAATGATGATTACCTTTTTAATTGCCATGTTAAACCTCCATGTTTTAAAAGTTAATATTCATTTATTTATCTAACGATAACCAGAACAATATGTTCCAATCCCTATAAATTTATACTTTAAAATGAAATAAACGAAATTTAAAATCCTAACTCAGAGACTGTTGCTTAACAGTAGTGAAAAACTTGACTTTCTCATTTTAATTCAATATTTTATATCTCCATTTTTTTTTGATAATAAGATTGAAAGGAAAATCCTAAGTTCAAACTGAAAGTTTAACTTCACTGAAAAAACACAAATATGAATTTTCTGGCACATCTCTATCTTTCCGGTGAATCCGAAAAAATAATGGTTGGTAATTTTATGGCTGATTATATAAAAGGCAGAAAGTTCGAGAATTATAAAGATGGTATTCAGAAAGGTATCCTGCTTCATCGTTCTATTGATTCCTACACAGATACCCACCCTTTGGTTAGCCAAAGCGGGCAATATTTCAAAGGGGCTTACCAAAAATATTCTGCGGTCATCACAGATTTAATCTATGATCATTTTTTAGCGAAAAATTGGGATATGTATCACAAACAACCCTTACCCCGTTTTGTTTCCCGATGCCATGAAGTTTTAGTTAAAAACTACTTGGAGCTTCCAAAGCAAGTAAAGCTGTTTCTGCCCTTTCTTATCCAAAGTAGAAGGCTGGAAACTTATGCCGAAATCGAAGGTCTTAGAAAGGCTCTAAACATTATGGTACGTCATACCAGTCTCCCAGACAAAACTGATTTTGCCATCGAAATTCTACTGGAAAATTACACTGCACTGGAAAGTGAGTTCCACTCTTTTATGAGAGAACTAATTGCTTATGTCGTAAATGAAAAAGGTATTGAATTAAAATATCGCGTTGAATAAAAAAAATTAAGATATTTTCAAATCACGAATCATCATTTGGGTCTCAACTTTACCCATATATTCATTCTCCTGCAAAGAGTAACAGATATTAAAAGGTGCTCCTTTTGCAATTTTGGGATACATCTTCCCCATTGAAAATGCAATACCACTCATCACATTTCCATCGCGAATATCATCAACAACAGAAAGTTTGAGATGCTCCTTATTTTTACCTACCTGTCGCGAATAGCCATAATCAACAACTTCTTCGCTAATAAAAATAGGGGTCATGTTTTTAGGGCCGTAGGGTTCAAACTGCTTTAACAATCTAAAAAACTTAGGGGTGATATCAGACAATTTGATCTTGGCATCAATTTTAATCTGAGGAATCAACATATCTTCTGAAATATTATTCTGTACATAAGCCTCAAACCGTTCCTTAAAAGCAGGAACATTAGACAATTTCATCGTCAACCCGGCTGCATATTTATGTCCTCCAAAATTCTCCAAAAGATCGCTGCAAGCCGATATAGCCTGATACAAATCAAAACCGTCAACCGAACGTGCTGACCCAGTTGCCATACCATTCGATTCGGTAAGAATGACTGTCGGCCGGTAATAGGTTTCAATCATTCGGGAAGCGACAATCCCAATTACGCCTTTGTGCCAATTTCTGTCGAAAAGAACGGTGCTTTTCTTCGATTGGGTCTTTTCTGCTTTATTCAATCGTTCAAGAGCCTCATCCGTTATATTGTGGTCAAGTTCTTTACGATCCTCATTCATGGTATTTATGGTATCACCAATTAAAACAGCCGCATCTTCTTCTTCAACAATTAAAAGCTGAACGGCATGTCGGCCGGATTGAATACGACCTGCTGCATTAATTCTTGGTCCCACTTTAAAGACAATATCATTTACCGATAAATCTTTATCCACGCCTGCTAAGTCCATAATGGTTTTAAGTCCCAGACGAGGATGATTATTCAATTGAATCAAACCAAAATGAGCTAACACCCGGTTTTCTCCAACAATTGGGACAATATCAGATGCCACACTTACAGCAACAAGATCTAATAATGGGATTAAATCATCAAAGGGCCAATTTAATTGCTGGCTAATGCCTTGCATCAATTTAAACCCAACCCCACATCCTGACAAGCAATCACAGGGGTATTGGCAATCTTCACGCTTGGGATCTAAGACAGCTACCGCTTGTGGTAAAACTTCATCCGGAGTATGATGATCACAGATAATAAAATCGATACCCTTTTCTTTTGCGTAAGCAATCTTCGCCATGGCTTTAATTCCACAATCAAGGGCTACAACCAAACTCACATTACTCTCGGCGGCAAAATCAATACCTTTTAGAGAAATGCCATATCCTTCGGAATAGCGATCGGGAATATAATAATCGATATAATCGAAATGTTTTTTCAGGAAGGTATAAACCAAAGCCACCGAAGTGGTACCATCAACATCGTAATCGCCATAAATTAGGATGCGCTCCTGATTGTTTAAGGCTGTGACTAATCTATTCACAGCCTTATCCATATCTTTCATTAAAAATGGATCATGCAAATCATCAAGACTGGGGCGAAAGAATGCCTTTGCCTGATCAAAAGTTTTAACTCCTCGCTGCACAAGCAGGTTGGCTACAACTTGATCGACCCCCAGTGCCTGAGAGAGCGACTCGATCGTTTCCTCATCTCCCGGCTCATTGATTACCCATCTTTTTTCCATAATTTGATCTTTAGATCGGGAAATTAGTCATTTTTAAACGTCATATCAAACAAGATAGCAATATGATTTTTTAAATTATGTTTTACTTCCTCGATATCAAGCTCTTTACCCAATTCCTTTTTTAGAGATGTGACACCTTTATCCTGAAAACCGCAAGGATTTATATAGCCAAAATAGTCCAAATCCGTATTCACATTAAAGGCAAAACCGTGCATACTTACCCATCGGCTAACCCGAACCCCTATGGCACAAATCTTTCTAACGGTAGGTTTATCAATATCCAGCCAAACTCCTGTCGCTCCTTCAAGTCGATGACCTTCAAGACCATAATCGGCAATACAATTAATAATAGCTTGTTCCAGATTATCGATATAACTCTTGATTCCCATATCGTAAGTTTCCAAATTCAGAATTGGATAACCAACGATTTGACCTGGTCCGTGATAAGTGATATCACCCCCTCTGTTAATTTTATGAAAAGTAGCATCCTTCGCCTGCAACTGAATCATATTCAGCAGCATATTTTGCTCATTCCCACTCTTTCCCAAAGTGTAAACATGAGGATGTTCACAAAACAACAGGTAGTTATTACTCAGTTTTTTTTCTTCAGCTGGCAAATCAGCATTGGCTTGTTTCGATTGTAAAACCTCATCAAACAAGGCCTCCTGATAATCCCAGGCTTCTTTATAATCGATAGAAGACAGATCGCGAAATACGGTTGCTTTACTCATCAGAAAAATTGTATTTATTGTTTAAATCTATTGATTTCGGAAATTTTATTTTTTAGCCAAATCTTTAAGATCAAGGGCCTTTACATGGCGTTCTGCATGGTATGAAGAACGAACCAAAGGAGTACTTTCGCAAAAGGTAAATCCTTTTTCCAAACCAACAGTTTCATACTTTTTAAAAGTCTCAGGTGTTACATATTCTTCTACTGTCAAATGCTGACGCGTTGGTTGTAAATATTGTCCTATAGTCATCACCTTAACACCAACTGCCAGCAAATCGTCCATAACCTGATAGATCTCTTCTTCGGTTTCTCCTAAACCAAGCATAATACCCGACTTGGCAACAATACCCGCATCGGCAATCTGCTTCAAAACCTTTAAACTTAGATCGTATTTAGCTCGGCTACGCACCTCAGGGGTCAATCGTCGTACGGTCTCCAAATTATGAGAAATCACCTCAGGTTTTTCATCTATAACCCTCTGAATATCCTCTTCCTTGCCATTAAAATCAGGAATTAAAACCTCAAGCGTTGTCGTTGGATTATCTTTTCTGATTTCTTTAATTGTTTCAGCCCAAATCCCGGATCCACCATCTTCAAGATCATCACGATCAACTGAAGTGATAACAGCATGCTTCAATTTCATCAACTTAATTGACTTTGCTAAACGACGTGGCTCTTTCCAGTCCGCCTCAAGGGGTTTACCCGTTTTAACATTACAAAATTTACAAGCTCTGGTACAAATGTTTCCCAAGATCATAAAAGTTGCCGTACCATTTCCCCAACACTCTCCAACATTGGGACATTTTCCGCTTGAACAAATCGTATGCAAACCATGATCACGAACAATTCCATTTACATATGAATAATCATCGCCTTTGGGCAATTGTATTTTCAACCAATCCGGTTTTCTCTTCATCATTTTTTCAATATTTTTTTCATTTCCTCTCGGAACGAAGTATTAATCTGTTAAAATCAAACATTTTTATTTTTCTCAAAAAAAAGATTTCTTTTAACACCTAATACGCCACAGTTTCAAAACTCAATCCCAACAACTTAGTCTGAATTATAGATTGTCTGCAAATTTATATTTTTGGTACTAAAGAATAACTCATATTCAAAAAAATAATCAATTGTCTTTCAAGAAATAAAAGCTTTATTTTTAAAGATTCTAAATACTGTGTAATTTTTGGCAATTATAAGAAATAAATCGCTGATTTCCTCTCAACTAAAGCAGTTCCTTTTAATAGTTTGCACATATTATTATATCTTTGCATCCAAATTAATATTATTAGATTAGAGATGAATACGTTAGAACTTAGTGAGCAAGAAGTCATTAGAAGAAATTCCTTAAAAGAACTTCAAGCTTTAGGAATTGATCCATTCCCTGCTGCCGAGTACAAGGTAAACGTGTATAGCGACGAAATTCTTGCGAATTTCGATCCTGAAGAGAATAATTATCAGGAAGTAGTCCTTGCAGGTAGAATCATGAGCCGCCGAATTATGGGTAAGGCTTCTTTTATTGAACTTCAAGATGCAAATGGTCGAATTCAGGTTTATATCAACCGTGATGACATTTGCCCGGATGAAGACAAAACTCTTTACAACACTGTATTCAAAAAACTTTTGGACATCGGTGACTTTGTAGGAATTAAGGGATATGTATTCAAAACTAAGGTGGGCGAAACCTCTGTTCACACATCAGAATTAACACTTCTTTCAAAATCTATACGTCCACTTCCTATTGTGAAGGAAAAGGATGGAAAAGTATACGATGCGTTTACTGATCCTGAGTTACGTTACCGTCAGCGTTACGTTGATTTGGTTGTGAATCCTATGGTCAAAGACACATTCATCAAGCGTACTAAAATTATCAACTCAATGCGTGAGCTATTCAATAGCAAAGGTTATCTTGAAGTTGAAACCCCAATATTACAAGCCATTCCAGGTGGAGCATCAGCTCGTCCGTTCGAAACCCACCACAATGCATTGGATATTCCGTTGTACATGCGTATTGCCAACGAACTTTATCTAAAGCGTTTGATCGTAGGCGGATTCGATGGTGTTTACGAGTTTGCTAAAGACTTCCGTAACGAAGGAATGGACCGTACACATAATCCTGAATTTACAGTAATGGAAATCTATGTAGCCTACAAAGACTACAATTGGATGATGGATTTTACTGAAGAGATGATTGAAAAAGTGGCTCTTGATCTTCATGGAAAAACAAAAGTGGCTCTTGGAGATAAAGAAATCGACTTCAAACGTCCTTTCAAACGCATTTCGATGACTGACTCGATCAAAGAGTTTACCGGTTTCGATATTACAGGAAAAACAGAAGAAGAACTTCGTGCTTTCTGTTCTGAAATTGGCATTGAGGTAGACGAGAGTTTTGGTAAAGGAAAGTTAATCGATGAGATTTTTGGCGAAAAATGTGAAGGCAACTACATTCAACCAACTTTCATCACTGACTACCCGGTTGAAATGTCGCCATTGTGTAAAAAACACCGTGAAAATCCGGAGTTAACTGAGCGTTTTGAATTGATGGTAAACGGTAAGGAAGTTTGTAATGCTTATTCTGAGCTAAACGATCCTATCGATCAGTTAGAGCGTTTTCAGGAACAATTACAACTTGGAGCTAAAGGTGATGACGAAGCTATGTTTATCGATATGGACTTTGTTCGTGCTCTTGAATATGGTATGCCTCCTACATCGGGTATGGGAATTGGTATCGACCGTTTAACCATGTTGATGACCAATTCACAATCTATTCAGGATGTCTTATTCTTCCCGCAGATGCGTCCGGAGAAGAAAGCTGCTTTTGATGGTGATGAAAAATTCATGGCCTTAGGTATTTCAAAAGAATGGGTTGAGATTATCCGTAAAGCGGGTTACCAAACCATTGCTTCACTAAAGGATGTGAAACCTACAAAATTCCATCAGGAAATTTGTGGTATCAACAAGAAAAATAAAATGGGATTGACAAATCCTAGCCAGGAAGAAGTTACTGCCTGGTTAGCTTAATTTACCATTCACATATGATAAAACCAGGGAGCTTGAATAATTTCAGGCTCCACTGCTTTTATCCAAGTATAAAAAATCGTTCATAAATTTCAGAACGATTACATGTTTCAAGCTGATTCAATTTTAAGTTGGATCTTATCTGTTACCCGGATCTTGAAAAACAACTTGAAAGAGGAACACGCCTCATCAGGAAGTTACAATTGAGAACCAAAACCTATCAAATGAACGAATTTTCTAGAATAGCCATTATTGGTGGAGGAAGTTGGGCTACTGCCATCGCAAAAATCCTTCGGGAGAATGAAGTAGAACTCAATTGGTATATGAGAAATGTAGACACAAGTTCTCAATTCAAAAAGTTAGGACACAACCCGCGCTACCTAACTGATGTTGATTTTGATATCGATAAAATTCGATTTTATAACGACATCAATCAAATTGTTGAAGATTCTGACCTTATTATATTTGCCATCCCATCGGCTTTTTTAAAAAATGCCTTATCAAAATTAACGGTTAAACTTAATGATAAATTTATCGTTTCGGCCATTAAAGGAATTGTTCCTGATGAGAATATGATTATTGGCGATTTTTTCCATAATATTTATCAGGTTCCTACTGATAACATTGGCGTTATCTCAGGACCATGTCATGCTGAGGAAGTCGCAATGGAACGCTTATCATACTTGACTATTTCTTGTCAAGATGCTGATAAAGCCAACTTTCTTGCCGAGAAACTGGAGTGTCCTTATATCATGACAACAACTTCGGATGATATATATGGAACTGAATATGCCGCTGTTCTTAAAAACGTTTTTGCCATTGCTGCAGGTATCTGCCATGGCTTACGCTATGGCGACAATTTCCAGTCTGTTTTAATTTCGAATGCCATTCAGGAAATCAAACGTTTTGTTGATACCGTTCATCCTATTGACCGGGATATTAAAAGTTCTGCTTACTTAGGCGATCTTTTAGTAACTTGTTATTCACAATTTAGTCGCAACAGAACTTTTGGTACTATGATTGGGAAAGGCTATTCAGTAAAAACAGCACAACTGGAAATGCATATGATTGCCGAAGGTTATTATGCTGTAAAATGTATCAAGGAGATTAACGAAAAGTATAAGGTTCATATGCCTATTACAACAGCTGTTTACAACATTCTTTACGATCGTATATCTCCGGCTATAGAAATTACACTTTTAACTGAAGAGCTAAGATAAATTAACATCAAATCAATTATTATAAATCTGCTCGTCTTTGTGGAATTTTGAGGGGGATGAAACAAAAACCGGGTGAAACTTAATTTCAAGAATATGGAACACATTAAATTAAGTGTCGATAAAACCTTGAGCTTTGTAAGCAGAGAGGAAATCTTCAAATTTAAAGAAGAAAGTAAAAAGCATTTAACTGCCCTTCACGAGGGAACAGGTAAAGGCAATGATTATACGGGATGGGTAGAACTTCCATCTCAAATTACAGCAGAAGAATTAAAAGATATTCAGGAAACTGCCAACAATTTAAAAGAGCGCGTTGAAGTGCTAGTTGTGATTGGTATTGGCGGTTCATATCTGGGAGCAAAAGCCGTAAATGATGCTTTAGCAAACAATTTCGACATGCTTCAGGCTGATAACGAAAATCCATTGGTATTATATGCCGGACAAAACATCAGCGAAGATTATTTATATGAACTGATGGAGATTCTTGAGAACATTGAGTTCGGAATCTGTGTCATCTCAAAATCGGGCACCACTACTGAACCTGCTCTTGCCTTCCGTTTATTAAAAGAATTGCTTGAAGAAGGCGTTGGCAAAGAAGAAGCTAAAGAAAGAATCGTAGCAATTACTGATGAATCTAAAGGTGCTTTAAGAACTTTAGCTGATCAGGAAGGTTACAAAACCTTTATCATTCCGGACAATGTTGGTGGACGTTATTCTGTTCTAACTCCAGTTGGTTTACTTCCAATTGCAGTAGCAGGTCACGATATCACAAAATTGGTTGAAGGTGCAAAATCGATGCAGAAATACACATCTGAAACTAATTTTGAAGAGAATCCTGCCCTATTATACGCAGCAACTCGTAATGCCCTTTACGCTAAAGGAAAAGAAATTGAAATTCTTGCCAATTACAATCCAAAACTTCACAATATAGCTGAATGGTGGAAACAACTATATGGCGAAAGTGAAGGTAAAGAACTCAAGGGTATTTTTCCAGCTTCAGTTGACTTAACCAGTGACTTACACTCAATGGGACAATACATTCAGGAAGGCCAGCGAAATATTTTCGAAACTGTTATTTCTGTTGCTAAAACAAAGTATAAAGTCGTTATTCCTGAAGATAAGGATAATCTTGACAAGCTTAATTTCCTTGCGGGGAAAAGAGTTGACGAAGTCAATAAAATGGCAGAATTGGGAACCCAATTGGCACATGTTGATGGAGGTGTTCCAAATTTGAGAATTGAACTGCCTGAATTAAATGAATTCTATATTGGTGAATTACTTTATTTCTTCGAAATTGCCTGCGGTGTTAGCGGTTACATTCTTGATGTAAACCCATTCGACCAACCAGGTGTTGAAGCATATAAGAGCAATATGTTTGCCTTATTGGAAAAACCGGGTTTTGAAGAAGAAACAAAAAAAATCAAAGAAAGACTTTAGATCTTAATTTGCGTTAAAATAAGAATGGCTATCTCAAAAGGGGTAGCCATTTTATATTTTATTGAATCTTGATATCGTTCTTTTTCAGTTTATAAATACGAATTTTCTTTCCTGAGAATTGCCCCATAAAAAAAGCAAACAACATAAATGGATAGGTGTAAATTTCATACCCCACCTCAAAAAAATGACGAAACAGGATAACAAAAGGAATAGGTAAGTGGATGGCAACAAACCATTTAACTGAATACTTCTTAAAGCCTTGACGAATATAACCAAAAGGCATATTCACCAAATAAGTTGCTATCATTGCAAATATTAAATTTGTCTCCATAGGCGTACAAGATAGTAATAGTAATTAGAATTGAAAAACTCCGGCCTTAGGTTAGTGACAAAACACGAGCAAAAACACCAATATGCTCGATTAAAAAAGGGAAAATAATTTTATTCTACGGATCATTTTATTACCAAAAACTTAGATACATTTGCGCTGAAAATTATTCATTTCCTATGAAATTAGCTCAGCAATTAAAAGGCTTATTAATAGCACTTTTAGCAACCATTACATTTTCGAATGTTTACATCTTCAGCAAGCTTGCAATGCGCGATGTGAATTTGGCCAGTTTTGGGATTTTGTGGTTTGCCTGTGCCGTATTATGGAATATCATTTACAACCTATATTATAAAAAACGACATCACTTTAAAAACTTATCGCCATCAGCAAAACGAACTCTGCTTTTTATTGCTGCTTCAGAACTGATAGCCACTTCAGCATTCTTTATAGCCATTCAGCTAACACCAAACCCAACCATCGTTTCATTTTTGGCAAACACAAGCCCTGTATTTGTGATTATCATTAGTATTATCTTTCTGAAAGAACGATTTACGTTGCTTGAATTCTTAGGAATTAGTCTAACAATATTGGGCGTTATTCTGATTAACTATACAGATACCGGATTCCGAATCGAGCTCCTTACACAACCTGAAAGTATTGCAACCTTTATATTTGCTCTATTTTATGGGATCAGTTTGATTCTAGCCAGATCAGAAATAAGAACACTCCCATCCACACTAATTACTTTGTATCGGAATTTTGCACTATTGGGTGGCTTTTTGCTATATAATATTTACCTTTTCGAAATACCACAATACACAAATCTTTCAATCTTATACATATCAATAGGCTCATTGCTTGGACCATTTCTGGGAACCATACTCACCTATATATCACTAAACTACATAGAAGCTTCAAAATTGACCATTGTGTTATCAAACCGAAGTTTCTTTATTATAATTGGAAGTTTTTTTGTAATGAATATGCTACCAACACAAAATCAGTTTATAGGTGGCTTAACTACGATATTAGGAACTCTTGTAATATCATGGGCAACAATTAAGAAAAAGAAGTTAAAAATTAACCATTAGCCGAAATAAGCTTCAGCTTATCTTTATCCTTAATTGTAATTGTCGAACCATTTGTACTGATAATACCTTCATTACAAAATTCTTTCATTATCCGAACGACATTCTCTTTGGCCATTCCAGTCAATTCACCCAATTCCTGTCTCGATAGAATCGGATTGAATTCATCGGCACCATATACCTCATCGGCAAGGGATAATAAGCCCTCAGCCATTCGGCCGGGCATTTTTTTCTGAACAAGGCTCATCATTTTATAAAAAATCCGTAAGGATTTCCCACTGATATCTTTCAAATATCCTTCTGCAAACATCGGATTTTTTCTAACGTAAGACTTAATCAGATTCATATCGATAAAACAGGCCGTAACATCGGTTAATGCCACAACACTATAATGATGTGTCGAGTCAACATAATTACCCGGACCTGCCAACAAATATCCGGGTTTTGCCAAATTGAGAATAATTTTCTTCCCATCAAAACCTTCCAAGTATACTTTTGCTATGCCACTGGAAAGAAAAACAGCACTGGATGTAGGAGAACCTGCCTTGAAAATTGTTTCACCTGCAGAAAAATTAGATTGAAATCTATGTTTACTCAATTCCTTTATTTCGTCAGAAGACAAATTTTTAAAATTGGGCCAAGCATGAGGGCAAGAACCACAACAAACATCTAATCCTTTTCCAAACATATTTGTATATTTATTAACAATCGAAAATCTAATATAGTGATAAATATCAATGCAAAGTATAATCAATATCGAAAATTTTCAAATCAAGTATCAATATTGTGATAGATTACTGTCATGCGCTAAGATGGGATTATATTTTTAACAATCAGTAGTTTTATGGAATAAATTCTTTAATCCCCTAATCTTATGAAACGAAAACAATTTAGAATTTGGCTTCTTCTCCTATCGGTAGGAGCTATATTTGCGGCTTGTGAAGGGCCTCAAGGTCCCGCAGGATTAAATGGTACCGATGGCACCAACGGAATAGATGGTGTTGATGGTGCTGATGGTAATGCCACATGTATGTCATGTCATGCTGGAGATACCAGAGAAAATATTCAGGCACAATTTTCCATGTCAGTGCACAGCAGTGGTATAAATGCTGTTGACTATGCTGGTGGACGTGCTTCATGTGCTCGTTGCCACTCACACCAAGGCTTTGTTCAGTATGCAAATAATGGTGAAGTACTAGGTGATATCACAAACCCAACTGCGTGGGAATGTGCAACCTGTCATGGCTTACACAAAACTATGGAAGCAGTTGATTATGCTTTAAGATTAGATGATCCTGTTAAGCCAATATTCAATCCGGAAATCACTATGGATTTAAAGGGACACTCTAATTTATGTGCAAACTGCCACCAATCAAGAAGAGCTGAACCTAATACAACTAATCCTGGTGAAGAAACTTTTGCAATCACTAGTTCACATTATGGACCTCACCATGGTGCTCAGGCAAACGTGGTTGCAGGTATGGGTTTTGCTGAAATAGCTGGTTCTGTTGCCTACCCAACTGCAGGAGAGTCAAAGCATCTTAACCAAGCTTCATGTGTTGGTTGTCATATGGCACCATTCGATTCAGAAGAGGGAGAAGGTGGTCACTCATGGAAACCTTCATTATTAGCATGTAACACTTGTCACGACGCTGAACTTACAGACTTCAATTATGGTGGTGTAAGAACTGATGTTATGGCTAAGCTTGAAGAACTAAGAGATCAGTTAATCACTTTAGGCGTTGTTGCTGGTAATGATACAGATGGCTATCACCCTGTTGTTGGAACTTATCCTATGAAACAAGCTCAGGCATTCTTTAACTGGGTTGGCTTAGAAGAAGACCGCAGTTTTGGTGCTCACAATCCTAAATACGTGAAAGCCTTATTGCAGAACTCTATTGAAGCTATGGCAGCAGAAATTGATAAATTACCATAGTTCAACAACTAAAATAAATCTTTGTGAGGAGTTGTTTGATTTTAATATTAAACAACTCCTTTACCGATAAATCCGGATATTCCTATCCACAAAAAACATTATTTAATTGAGACCGAAATGGCAAGCTTATTGCTATATTATAAAAAGAAATATCTCAATTAAGTAATCATCTCATTATTCCTAATAAAATCATAATCTTATGAAAAGATATATTAAAGTACTAGCTTTCCTTTTCATGATTGGATTAGTTGCCTGCGAATACGATTACGTCGTTGAAAAAACACCAACTCCAGAACCAGATCCTGATAATCCGATTAGTTTTGCAACGCAGGTTGAACCTATCTTTCAAACAACATGCATTGGATGTCACGATAGCAGAAATCCAATTTTGGTAACAGGTTCAGCATATGATAACCTGATAAACGGAAACTATATCAATACAGATAATCCTGCAGAAAGCGAAATTTACAAAAGAGCCACTGACGGACACGGCAAAAATATGGGTTCGAAAGATCGTCTTACTTTATTAACATGGATTACTGAAGGAGCTAAGGATAACTAATCAAACACATGCAATTATGAGAAAAAATATATTTACATTATCATTCCTGCTTGTTTTTGCTTTTGGAAGCGTTCTGGCTCAGGAGACTGAAACTGAAAAAGTTATTGACAAGCCCGTTAGATCACCCTTTGAAAGCGGTTATTTAATCGATAATCAAACAACTGTTATACAACCGGTAAACACATTGGAATTTGCCATTCAACACAAATTCGGAACGGTTGAAAATGGTCATTCTGATCTTTGGGGATTATATGCCTCAGGTGCAAACATACGTCTTGGATTAAGCTATGTAGTTGCAAATAATGTTCAGGTAGGAATCGGCGTTTCAAAAAGAAATATGACAACTGATTTTAATGCCAAATGGACTATTCTTGAACAAACAAGAAATAACACAGTACCTCTTGCACTTGCACTTTATGGAAATATTGCCATTGATGGTCGGGATAAGGATCAATTTCACGAAGATTTTAAATCCTCAAACCGCTTGTCATCTTTCGCGCAAGTTATTGTTGGACGAAAATTTTCAGATGCCATCAGTTTGCAAACCGGTGTTAGTTTCTCTCACTATAATTTAATTGACATGGGAAACTATCATGATAAATTTGCCTTACACTTCAATGGTCGATTTAAAGTTTCGCCACAAGGATCGATTATTTTCAATTTCGATGCTCCACTAGACCTTGATTATCTGGACTCTGCAGAAAATTATGACAATCCTAAACCAAACCTATCTTTTGGTTATGAAATTTCAACCAGTACGCATGCCTTCCAAATTTATATGGGAAATTCGAGTGGTTTAATTCAACAAGATATTATAGTTAACAACCACAGCAAAATTGATATGGACAATTTTATGATTGGCTTTACAATTACAAGATTGTGGAATTTTTAATCTCTAAATATTAAAATTATGAAAAAATTCAAGAACATATTTTTAGGTTTATCTTTAGTATTAGCAGGAGCCCTATTTATGGCTTTCGCTTTACCACAAGATAAAAAAATGGGAGGCCCATGGGAAATTCCGGCAAAATATAAAACAATGAAAAATACCATTAAAGATGATGCTTCATCATTAAAAATTGGTAAAATGCTTTATACAAAACATTGTAAATCTTGCCATGGTAGTAACGGTTTAGGTGATGGTCCTAAAGCGAGAAGTATGAAAACGGCTATTCCTCCATTTAACTGCGAAAAATTCCAAGCTCAAACTGATGGTGTTTTATATTATCAGTCAATTATTGGTCGAGACGAAATGCCTAACTATGAGAAGAAAATCTTAGATGAGGAAGACAGATGGGCACTTATCAACTATCTGAGAACTTTGAAATAAATTATCAACCCATAAAAATTCCTGAAGTCTTCGTATTTCAGGAATTTTAATTTACATCTAAACTATGCGTTTTTCTCAACAAAGGATCTCTTTACTCGTTTTCTTTTTAGTTTCTTTTACACTGAATCTAAAAGCAGATAATGATTGCTTGCGTTGCCATGCAAATCAAACACATACGATATATAATGATTGGACTGAGCGTAACGAAAAACGCTTAATGAATCCTTATTTCATCTTAGATTCTTTAAGAATGAAAGCAGGTGTTCACGGTTCTTTTGCATGTACCGATTGTCACTCATCTGATTACGAGACTTATCCACATAAAGGAGAATTGAAATTAGAACCTCTTTCTACATGTGTTGATTGCCATGGTGGAGACGAGAATTTTGCTGATTATAAATTTGAATTAATCGAAGAAGAATTCAAAAAAAGTACTCACGCAAAAGCATTAGGGGAACAATTCACCTGCTCAAAATGTCACAGCCAACATTACTATCAGGCTAAAGCCCGAACTAGTGAAAATGTTAAGGACATCGTTAAATTTAGTAACGATATGTGTATGTCCTGCCACGATAACACCCCAAGATATCAATTGATGTCAGATAGTGTTAATCCCAAACTAGTTGAAACACATAATTGGCTGCCAAACCAGAAACTACATTTCGAAAGTGTGCGTTGCATCGAGTGTCATACTCATGTAAAAGATTCACTGATGATATCACACAATATTTTACCTAAAGAGGAAGCACTTAAACTATGTGTTAATTGCCATACAGCAAATTCACATTTAAATGCATCTTTATACAAATACAAAAACATACAGGCAAGAGCTACGAAGGGTAAACTCGGTGTCATCCTTTCAAACAAATCGTACGTAATTGGAGCCTATCAAAATGAGATTTTAAACCTTTTAAGTATTCTTATTTTCATGGCAGTAATTGCTGGAGTTATCATTCATAGTTTTTTCAGGATCATTAAAAAATAGATTTTATGAGTACAGAAGAAAAAATATACTTATACCCTGTTTGGTTGCGTATTTGGCATGCTTTTAATGCTTTAGGAATTCTCGTTTTAATCTATACCGGATTAAACATGCAATTCGCTAAACCTGGATTTGAATTGATACGATTCGATTTAGCTGTAACACTTCATAACTATGCAGGTATAATTGTATCAATCAGTTATCTGGCATTTTTCATTGGTAATATTGTCACCTCAAACAGTAAATATTACAAAATTAAACCAAAGGGCTTGCGTAAACGTTTATTTAAACAAATCCGTTATTACACCTATGGAATGTTTAAAAACGAAGAAGCTCCCTATCCTATTTCAGAAAAAAGAAAATTTAACCCAATCCAAAAATACACCTATGTAGTAGTCATGTATCTGATGGTTCCCATTATTATTATTACAGGTATCGCCCTTTTATTACCTGAATTAATAATTGAGGAAGTCTATGTGCTAAGTGGTATATTCTTAACCGCATTACTTCATGCGATTATAGGTTTTCTAATTTCAATATTTCTTATTATCCACTTGTATTTTGCTACAATTGGAAAAAAACCATTAAGTAATTTTAAAAGTATTTTAACAGGTTGGCATTAATAGCATACTAGTCAGTTTAATTGTTTCGGTATTTTAATCGATACCGAAACAGTTTGACTGCAAAAGACGATTATAGGGCGATTACCTCCCAATAATATCTATCGGGAGTTTAACTTAAATCTTTATCCTATGAAACTCCCCAATTCAGCCAGAAACTGGCTATCGCTCCTTGGAGCGGGAATAGCAGCAATGAATCTTTTCATTATTGGTTTTTTACTTGCTCTTTCCTTTTTTTACAATTTAGGTAGTTCTTATTTAGGACTATTTATCTACATTATTCTCCCCATGTTTTTTGTTGGCGGGTTAATTCTGATTCCAATAGGAATGATCAGAACAAACCGAAAGCTAAAAAAACATCTCCTCCCTGAAGATCAGTTAAAGTGGCCTCAAGTCGATTTTAACGACCAAAAAACACGAAATGCAAGCATGATCTTTATTTTCGGGACTATTTTTATCATGATTATATCATCTGTAGGAAGTTATCATGCCTTTCATTATACCGAATCAGTTGAATTCTGTGGAAAACTTTGCCACCAGGTCATGGCCCCTGAGTTCACTGCCTACCATCAATCTTCACACGAACGAGTGAAATGTGTAGAATGCCACGTGGGAGAAGGTACCAGCTGGTATGTTAGAAGTAAACTATCCGGTTTATATCAGGTTTATTCTGTCATTGCAAAAAAATACCCCAAACCGATTCCCACTCCGGTTGAAAATTTACGCCCAGCTCGTGAAACATGTGAACAATGCCATTGGCCACAAAAGTTCTACGATAGTAAATTAAAGAATAAGAAATCTTATCTGGCAGATGAAACAACAACGGAGAATAACATCTCCATGAAAATGAAGACAAGTGCCAACTTAAGTGCCAAAGGCATTTCAGAAGGAATTCATTGGCATATTAACCCTGATGTTAAAATAGAATATATCGCATCATCCAGAAACCGGGAAACCTTACCTTGGGTTAAATACACAAACCTAACAACTGGTAAAGTTAAACTGTATATTGAACCTGAAAATCAACTTAGTCAAAAAGAAATTGATAGTCTTGAAACCCGTACGATGGATTGTTTGGATTGCCATAACAGACCTTCACACGACTACCAAAACCCACAGAACTTTATCGATGAATTGATCTCTTCGGGTGAGATATCAAAAGAGTTGCCTGACGCAAAAGTCATGTCAATGGATATCTTAAATCAGGATTATCCCACCACGGATAGTGCCATGATCGCAATTAAAGCACAAGTATTGGAATATTACGGATTGATGTACCCTGAAGTATTAGATTCCTGTAAAACCAAAATTGAAAAGGCAATTACTGCCATTCAAAATGGCTATAAATCTAATATTTTCCCTGAGATGGGAGTTACTTGGAAGGCCTATCCTAACCACCTGGGACATTTGGAAACCAATGGCTGTTTCCGTTGCCACAACGACAAACATGTAACGGCAGAAGGTGAAAAAATTTCAAGAGATTGTAATCTTTGCCATGATATTATCTCACAGGGAAAGACTGGAGAAATGGAAATGTCAACACTTCAAACTCCTTTAGAATTCAAGCATCCTATTAATATCGATGAACAATGGAAAACACAGCTATGTTCTGAATGTCACGCTCAGCTGTACTAAAAACAAACGAATAAACGACATTTATAAAACTCTCATTCCAAATAGAATGAGAGTTTTTTTTAATCAGCTTAATTTGACACCTCTACAATCAAATAGTCTTTCAATTTCAACTTATTAATTAATTCTTCGGCCTGCTTTGTTTTAGAAAAAGGTCCCAAACGGTATTTGTACAAATTAGTCTCATTTATTTGATGAAGATAAACCATATTGTCAGGCAAGTCTGGAATCAATTTTTTCTTAAATATGCCAAACTGAATATAGTATCGATAGTTTGAAGACACGGACAAAACTCTTTCTTTACCTGAAAGTGTATCCACATGAATATGAGTTTCAGGCAAATGTAGCTTCTTAATTTCTTCTTGAAAATCTACGGCATCCTTTTCGTTAAAAAAACGGGCTAAAGGATATTGGTTTAAATCTCCAAAAACCAACTGAAAGGATTTATGTTGAGAATTAATATGAACTCTTTCCTTCACAAGTTCGTTATTCTCGCGATTTACCTGAATCATATCTCTTGAATCAAACTTCGAACGATTACTAAATGCCGCAACAAGAATGAGAATAGCAAGCACAGTCACACTAACAATCATACGAATTAGCATCTTCTTTTTTCTGATTTCATACTGAAGTCTGTCTAATTCATTCATTAAAGCATTTATTCGAACACCTGATTTTTCAGAATCGGTCATGGCACGAGAAATTATAGTTACAGAATATATATTCGAGTCTTAAGTTCGACGCACTCCTACAAATTGACTAATAGTCAAAAATTAACGTCTAACACACTATCACAGACCATAAAAGTAATAAATTATTTTGTGCATTATAAAAAAAGAGCTCTCCGAATGATCGAAAAGCTCTATTTTTATTTTGTTGTTTTTATTGACTAAAATTAGACGTGTTTTAAAATATCTTCCAGATTTTTAAATCGTGCCTTATAATCATTCAAAGAATGTAAAATCACTTCTTTCGCCTCGTCAAGTCCATACACATGTGTAATTTCTGCTTCGCTATCCAAGCCTGGCATATCCTTATAGGTTAAGAAATAATGCTTTAAACGCGTAATAATAACCTCAGGACAGTCTGAAATATCTTTGTAATTACCGTATGTGGCATCATTCTTTAAAACAGCGATAATCTTATCATCTGCCTCATTACCATCAATCATACGAAACCCACCTATCGGACGTACCTCTGCAATAATATCGCCATGAGTAATCGCCTTTTCAGTCAATACACAAATATCCAGTGGATCGCCATCACCCTGAACATCCTTTTTACCCGATTTTTCACTACAAAATTCACCGACTAACTTACCACAATAGGATTGAGGTAAAAAACCATATAGAGCAGGTATTACATTGGAATATTTTTGCGGACGGTCTATTTTTAAATAACCACTCACCTTATCAACTTCATACTTTACAGTGTCAGTTGGCACCATTTCGATAAATGCCATAATCGAATTCGGTGCATCATCACCAACATCAATCCCGTGCCAAGGATGCGACTTATAACGTAAGCCCATCAAGCGGCCAATAGGATCATTTAATTTATTTCCCATTCGTCTATATTTTTCAATTTCAATACCAAACAGTTACCTGTTTGCAAAATTTGTATAACAAAAGTAAGAAAACAATGGAAAAAACCTGAATTCTCGCTTTTTAATATCATTTCAGACCATTATAACTGAAAAGGAATCGTTTCGGGATAAAAAAAAATCTGCTAAATGTGAACAAAGATCCACATAATATGTACTAGAATACACTCTACAGGAGTATGGTCGGTTTACCCAACTATGGATTAGTTGGTGTGTTATTATGTGGTTGGAAATATCCTATCATAGAATATGGCTAGGAATGTAGCAACACCCACAGCAATAGCAACGATTGCTTTGATTGTATTTAGCCTACCTTTTCTTGATTGCCATTTCTTAAATCCTGATTTTTCGGCATGGAAGCCCTGATCAGTTAAGCGAGCAGACTTATGCTTTTTGAAAGGATCGCTATCCTCTTTAATAAGTCCTAAATCGACCATACGGTTATAGGCATGGTGTCTTTCCATAGACTCACTCTTATCCATACCGATAACCCCATCACTCTTAGCTTCTTTTAATAATTCGTCAATTGTACTATTCATGTAAATATTATTTAAGTGATTAATATCTGAAAGGTACAGATTATAAATCTTATGTACAATATTGCAGTATTTACTATACCTACCACATCTGAGTTAGCAAGTAGGAATACCTCATCAATCTATAAACGAAAGCGCCCACAATTAAATAAGGGGTGAGACAAACCCATCAAATACAAACTGAGAGCCTCACTTGTAGTGAGACCCTCAGTCTGAAGTTGCTACATTTATACGGACAGTGAGTTAAGATATAGAATATTAATAATTTATATCTTAGATTATGGAAAAAGAAAGACGAAAATTTAGTAGAGAGTTTAAATTGAATGCTGTTGAGTTAAGT
>NZ_SAXA01000019.1 GCF_004122035.1 Ancylomarina salipaludis | reverse complement strand
GATCAGGATGAGTTGACCCTTAGCGAAATTGCTTATCTGATGGATTATAGTAGTGTGCAGTATCTTTCTGCACAGTTTCATAAGATGACTGGAGAGTCTGTATCCGAATATAAAAAAAGTAGGCTGAAAAATAAAAAATGCCTGAACGCCTTGTATTAGCTCAAGTTGTATTCTTTCAATTGCTAAGTGGAATTTCATAACTTTTTCACAATATTTTGAAACAGAATCTAAGTGTTTTTAGTTTGATTTGTTATCATAAATAATTGAGTTTTTAATGTAAATCAAGTGTTAAAAACAGACAACCCAATTTATAAACGATTAAGCTAGTAATTAATTTTATTCAATGTCTGAACTCAGTTATAGTCTAGTAGTGAAATTTTACGAATAAAAAAGAAGGACCGAATCTTTAATTGAATCACGACAATCAATTAAGCCACCCTATGATGTTGATTCGGTCACAACTTGTTGTTTTTTAGATATCTAATTTTCCTATCGATTTTAAGAATCGAATTTCATTCAATTTATAATTGATTTTCGAATCGATTAGTTCGCTATGTGCCTTCTGCCAAAAAGCCTGAGCATCTAATAATTCTCTTGTATTTGCAAGTTCTTCGTAAAAACTGTTCTTGGTTAGTTCTAGATTTTCATTGGCTTGATCCATCGAGATTTTCGCCAACTCAATTTGCTGCAAAGCCTCTTGTAAGTTGAAATAAGATTGCTGAACCTCAAGACTGATTATATCTTCAGCTCTGTCCAACTCTAACTCCTTTTGTTTACTTCTGAATCGAGCAGTAGCTAACTTGTGTTTCCGTTCTTGCCAATGAAATATAGGTATAGTAACATTAGCCTGTACAGTTAGTATTTTTGACGATGGAAGTATGCTATTTATTTTATTCGTATAGGTATAAGAAGCTCCAACTCCCATTTGTGGTAAATAGTTTGCACGTTCGTACTTTACTTGTTCTTTAGATATTTCAACTTGTTTGGCTTGCATTAACAATTCCGGTCGATTCAATAAAGCTTTTTGCAAATAATCAGCCTGAATTTTGTTTTCAACAACATTGATACTTGTATCTGTTGCTACAACTTCACTCTTTAAATCCTTACCAATTACCTGACATAAAGCCATTTTAGATAAGGTATGAACATTCTTAGTTTTAAATAGATCTAAACGTGCTTGATTCAACTGAACCTGAGCTTTCAATAATTCATTTTTTGTTGTAATCTCCAAATTGTAAGCATTGTTTAAATCCAAAACCAGAGTCGTAAGCATATCCACATATTTCTGAGCCAAGGACTCCTTTTCTTTAATTGAAACCAAGTTCCAGTATGCCTGATCAGTCTCCAACAAAACTTCAGAGGATTGCAGCTTTTTATTGTAGATGGAAAGCTCAGAGCCTAACTTGCTCATATGATAAGAGCTTCTGACTTTACCACCCATATAAATAGGTTGAGCCAATTGGACATTAGCCGATTGATAATTGATATTTCCCATCTCCAAATTAAAACCTGGAAAATAAATATCGCTATCTCCTATGAAATTGCCTTGTTGCGCTTCAGCTAAACTGCTGGCTGTTTTCAAGAAGCCTCCACTTAGGTTAATATCATCAATATTGTGGAAATAGTTGTACGAACCAGCTGCTGAAAGATTAGGTAGAAAATGAGTAAATGTAAATTTCACATTCGACTGATTTTCAGATATCATTAGATCTGCGATCTTTATTTTTTTGTTGTATTCTAATGCCAGCTTACGACTCTCCTTTAGTGAGAGTTTTTCTTGTCCTACCCCTTGTATAACAACCAAACTAAGGAGTAATAACATATATATATTCTTCATTGATTTTCTTAGCATTTTTTTTAATTCATTACATTTTTGGTTGACACACGATAAAATATGGCATACAAAATTGGAATAATAATAAGCGTGATTATTGATCCTATAAGTAATCCAAACATAATAGCTACTGCCATGCCTCCGAACAGTTCATCAGAAATCAATGGAATCATTCCTAAAATTGTAGTAAATGAAGCCATTATAACTGGTCTCATTCTTGACACAGCTGAATCTATAATTGCATTTAGCATATCCTTACCGGCTGCTATTTCTAAATTGATTTGATCTAATAGGACGACGGCATTTTTAATCATCATTCCCATAAGACCAAGCGTACCAAGAATAGCCATAAAACCAAAAGCCTTACCTGTTAATAATAAGCCATAACTAACACCAATAAAAGCAAGTGGCAAAACAGAGAGAACAATAATTGGCTGTCTGAAGTTGTTGAATAATAGTAGAATGATGAAAAATATAAAGAAGAAAGCAAGCGGCAAAAACTTATTCATATTGTCCTGCGCATCTTTACTATCCTTATGTTCACCCAACCACTCAAAATCATATCCTTCCGGTAATGGAATGGCTTCAATGTCACGATGCAGTTTGTTAAATACATCTGGAGCATTATAACCTGGAGCAGGATCGCATTGTGCTTTAATTGCTCTTCTTCTGTTGTATCGCTTAATGGTCGAATCTTCAAATTGAATATCAATATCTGATACAACTTGACGTAGTGGAATACTTTGTGGATTATTACCCCAAATTGGCGTGTTCTCCAAAGCTTCAACGTATTGACTTTCAGGCGATTTAGTTTTTAATAGAATTGGGAGCATGTCTTCAGCCTGATGAAAAAGACCTATAGGCAAACCTGTTGTGGCACATGCCAAAGCATTAGAAACATCAGCACGTGTAATATTAGCAGAACGAGCCTGCGCTTGAGAAAATGTCGGGTTCCAAACCTTTACTGTATTGTTCCAATTATTCGTTACCATCACGGCTCTTGGCTCATTTTTCATAATTTCCTGAGCTTTATCTGCTAAATCTCTTAAGACTTCAGGATCAGGGCCGGAAAATTTAGCTTCAATCATATACTCTGAAGAAATAGGAGAATAATATCTGACACGACATCTTGCCCAAGAATAATTCTTACTCACATAATCCTGTAGTTCCTTACCAAATCGCTTGGTACCTTCATAATCTTTAGTATCTACAATGAGTTCACCATAATTGGAGAAATTATTGGTTATAGGACGAACCAGAGTATATCTTGCCGGAGTGGCACCTAAACTAGTGGTCACATTCACGACATCTTCTTGCGTCAACAAATAGGTTTCCAATTCTTTTAATTCTTTCTCTACACTATTTATATCACTACCATTGGGTAAGAAATATTCAACAACAAATTGATTATATGCCAAATTTGGCATAAATAATTGTTTCACATTAAAAAAAGCAAAAATTGATGAGATAAATAAAGCAATAGTTATTAAAGTAAAAGTTATTTTATGTTTCAAAGAATACTTGATGAATGACTTGAATAGTTGATAAAATTTACCTGAATATGGATCTGTATTATTATCATGGTTTTTTGAATACTTATCGCCCTTCAGAAACAAATCACAGAAATAAGGTGTTTGTGTTAGCGAAAGCAGCCAACTTAAAAAGAGAGAAATTGCTATTACAATAAACAAACTTGCGCAGAATTCACCTGTACTATCTGGAGATAAATAAATAGGAAGGAATGCTAAAATTGCAACTAAAGTAGCACCCAATAGTGGTATAGCAGTTTGCTTAGACGTTTTAATCATTGCCTCTTTTCTTCGAACCCCTTTTTTCAAATCAATTAGTATCCCATCGGCAATTACGATGGCATTATCAACCAACATCCCCATTGCGATAATAATAGCACCTAAACTAACACGTTGCAAAGCAATATCGAAAGTTAACATCACAATGAATGTTGCCAAAATAGTAAAAACTAAGCCACTACCAATTAACAAGCCTGTTCGAAATCCCATTGCAAATAAAAGTACGATAATAACGATCAAAACAGATTCAATCAGGTTGATTATGAAGACATTAATTGCCGAACTAACACGTTCAGGCTGATAAAAGACCTTATTTAAGTTGATTCCTACAGGTAAGTTTGATGTGAGTTCATCTATCTTTTTCTGAATACGCTCTCCCAATTCAATTACATTCCCACCTTTTTCCATCGCAACCGCTATGCCAATGGCAGGCATTTGATTGTATTTCAGTTTATTTAAATAAGGAGTCACAACATCTTTCTTTATGCGAGCAATATCTTTTAAAAAAACGGAATTTGAACCACTGCCCGAAACCAATAGATTTTTCAAATCTTCTAATTGCTGAAAACTCCCATTAGAGGTGATACGTACACGGTCCGTTCCTATTTTTAAGCTACCTGGATCAATCATCTTATTCTGATTATTGAGTAACTCAACTACCTTATAAGGATGAATACCCAAAAAAGCCATTTTCTCCTGAGAAAGTTCAATATTAACACAGGTATGTTCCTCTCCAAATAAGTTGATACGCTTAACGCCATCAATTAAAAGAACTTCTCTTTTAATATAACGCGCATAATCTTGTAGTTCTTCACCAGAAAATCCCTCTCCGCTTAAGGCCAAAAAGATGCCATATACATCTCCATAATCGTCAAATACCATAGACGTGGAAGCCCCTTGGGGAAGATAAACCTGAGTGTCATTTACTTTTCGTCTTAAAAGATCCCAAACCTGTGGTAACTCATCTGATCCCAAAGTTGAAGATAAATTCACACTTATTTCGGAGTATCCAGCCATAGAACGGGATTCTATAAAATCGATATTATCCATTGACTGTATGGCTGTTTCAAGCACATCAGTAACTCTCAACTCTACTTCATGTTGAGATGCTCCAGGGTATTGTGTGATAACTAATGCTGATTTCACCGTAATCTCCGCGTCCTCGAGCTTTCCCATCTTAAAGAAAGAGAACATACCTCCTATAGCAATGGCTATCAAAGCAACTAACAGTACTTTACGTTGTTTTAAAATAGCTTCTGTAACATTCATAGCTGACCTCCTATGTTCGAATTCGTTTTCTTACTTAGCATTTTTACCTTCTGCCCTTCTTTTAGGCTATGTACACCTGCCGAAACAATTAGGTCCCCATTAGAAACACCTTTTTCAATAGAAATCATACCTTCTGAATCAAAACTATTCAATTTCACCTCTTTGCGCTCAACACAGTTTTTTGCACAGTTTAGTTTCCACACATATGACTTACCCTTTTCACTAAAAACTGATGCCGAAGGAACCTTTTGCAATTCATTTTCTTTTGTTTTTAAATAAGTACTTACACTCGCCACCATCCCTGGAACGATGTGAACATTCTTGAGGTTAATAGCCAATCTCATCCTATAGAAGTTATCTCCATTGGGTTTTTTTTCAATATCAATTAGATCTAAATCAAATGTTTTTGTTGGAAACTGTTCAAATTTGCAATGAAATTTTGTGAAATATTTATATTGTAAAAAATCATTCTCACTAAGAGCGACAACTAATTCTAAATGATTTAAATCAAGTAAAGAAATGATGGGTTGACCTGCACCAACTTTTTCAAAGTTTTCTACAAACATTGATTGCACGTAACCTGAAAAGGGAGCATAAATTCTTGTATCTTTTAATGCATTTTCAGCAGCAACCTTTTGAGCTTTAGCTAATTTATAAGCAGCTTGCATCTGATCATGAACACTTTTCGAAGTACTTCGTTTCTCATATAAAGCGCTATACCTTTTAGCTTGCAGTTTTGCATTCTCATAGTTTGCATTTGCCGATTCTAATTGAACTTGATAATCACGTTCATCTAGAACTGCAATAATTTCACCCTTTTTAACAAATTTTCCTTCATCAACATTTAAATTAACCAAAGGCCCCGGAGCCTGAAATGCTAATTTTACCTCTCTCGATTCTTTTACCAACCCCGTAAATACTTTTTTTAAATAATTTGATGGCTTAACTTCCACCTTAAAGACCTTAACTGGCCGAATCATCTCAGGTTTAATAACACTCTTTTCTTTACAGGCAAGCATGCTCAACGAAAGCAAGAGTGTAAACACAATCATTTTTGCGATTTTCATTTTCTTCATTTTAAAACCAATTTGAACACAGCTAGTGCAGTTAGTTCATTTTTATTCATAAAAATAATAGAGAAGTGACTTTCTCTATTGTTATAATTTAAAATACATATTTAATGAACTATATTCGTACGTTTAGTTCATTTAGGTGTAAAAAAAGATAAGCCTAAGCTCCCCTTTTTAATTGTTTAATTAATTTTCAAACATCTATCCCCATACCAAGTAACATACATCTAAAAGATGCACGTAGTCTTTCAATGGTTTCCTCTTCCGAATGTGATGCAGTCACATACACCTCATTTAAAGCTTGCAAAGCTTCAATACAATATTCAACATTGATATCTTGACGGATCAGACCTTTTTTTTGCCAATTGATATAGCATTGGTTCACAATTTGTTTCTCATTCTCATATTTTTCCTCAACATCCTTCTCAATTAATGGATATTCTTTATAGATCTGCTGAATCAAAATTTTTTGAGCAGTAATAGCATAGTTCAAGTAGTTATCCAAGAATATACGTGTTGCTTCCACTGGGTCATCAATTATTCTGTATGGTTCTAATATTTTAATAATATTCATATTAAATATTTCAAAGGCTATTTCCTTCACAAGATCTTCCTTAGTTCCAATAATCTTATAAAGTGTTGCCTTAGCTAGACCACATTCACGAGCCAACTCTACCATATTCAATCCTCTAAGCCCGTATTTCAACATCATATCCTTTGCGACCTTAGTCACCATTTCATGAATCTCTGCTTTATCTGATTTTGCCATAGTTGAACTTCCTTAGTATTCTTAGTGCAAATATAATTGAAATAAATTTCCCTCAAAGCATATTTAAGTTTATTTAAGTATCCAATTATATTAAATACAGTAACTCGTAATGATTTTAAACAATATAAAATAATATTCATTGCAAATTATAGGTGCAAAGTTTATTATTATTAAGAGGTTTGAATAATCGATAAAACAGATAAACATTAATGCCTACATGGGGTTAGCCTATATCAGCTGCTCGGAGAGACTTTTCTCCACAACATATTGTTCCAGAGGAAGAATCTTAGGGAAAAAACCAAATGAGAAAGGAGATGAATATTATTCTCAAGGGGATAGGGTGCATAAAAGAATTGGTCGATCAGGATGAGTTGACCCTTAGCGAAATTGCTTATCTGATGGATTATAGTAGTGTGCAGTATCTTTCTGCACAGTTTCATAAGATGACTGGAGAGTCTGTATCCGAATATAAAAAAAGTAGGCTGAAAAATAAAAAATGCCTGAACGCCTTGTATTAGCTCAAGTTGTATTCTTTCAATTGCTAAGTGGAATTTCATAACTTTTTCACAATATTTTGTAACAGAATCTAAGTGCTTTTGTTTTAACTTTTTATCACGAATTATTGGCGGAACTATCTTTTAAAAATGCTTTTTTGAAAACAAAAAAACAATCATTGTTTAGATTGTTAGTTAATCCATGAATGATGAAACTAAAAAGAAATATTGCGATCAGTGAAAACGGATTTTTATTTAATCCGGAAACCGGCGACTCATTCCTTTTAAATCCGATTGCAACAGAAATAGTAAATTTTTTAAGAGAAGGTAATGATGTCGCTGATGTTAAGCAATTACTTTTTGATCGATATGAGGTGGATGTGGTAACGCTTGAGAAGAATATCGAAGATTTTTTGGAGATGTTACAACATCATGAATTGTTAGATAGGTGAAAATGAAAAAAATAAAATATCATATCGCTGTAACTGGATTAAATAATACTGATAATCCCGGACCTGGGATACCTGTGATTCGAGGTCTCAGAGAAAGTAAAGATTTTGATGTTAGAATTATTGGTTTGGCCTATGAAAATCTGGAGCCAGGAATTTATATGCCAGATATGGTTGACAAAACTTATCAGATTCCATACCCATCATCTGGAATGGATAAGTTAATTAATAGGATTGAGTACATACATTCTAAAGAAAGACTTGATGTTATTATCCCAAATTTTGATGCCGAGCTCTATACTTTTATACAGGCTAAGGAAAGACTTCAAAATATAGGTATTCATACTTTTCTGCCCACAATGGATCAGTTTGAAGAGAGGCAAAAGGCCAATCTTAGCCAATATGGCGAGAAGTATGGAGTTAAAGTTCCCTTTAGTAAGGTTATTACACATAGGCGTGATATCGAACAACTGAAGGATTCTTTTGAATACCCGCTACTTGTGAAAGGCAAATTTTATGATGCTTATTTGGCTTATTCTGCCGAACAGGTAAATAGTTTTTTTAATAGGATTTCGGCTAAATGGGGTATGCCTGTAATCATTCAGGAATTTATAAGGGGAACTGAGGTGAATGTGATTGCTTTGGGTGATGGATTGGGAAATACGATAGGTGCGGTTCCAATGCGCAAGCAGTATATTACTGATAAAGGTAAGGCTTGGGGAGGTATTACCATTCAGAATGAAAAAATGCTGGAGTTAACACGAAATTTGATTCGAAAGACTAAATGGCAGGGGGGGATGGAGTTAGAATTGATCAAAACAAATAAAAATGAGTATTTTCTTATTGAAATTAATCCACGAATTCCTGCATGGGTCTATTTGGCTGTCGCAGCAGGACAAAACCTACCCGAAGCTTTGGTAAAACTAGCTATGGGAATGAAACTTCAGCCTTTTTCTTCTTATGAAGTTGGCAAGATGTTTATTCGATATTCCTATGATTTAATAGGGGATATCGCACAATTTGGAAGTTTATCGGTTAGCGGTGAAATGTAAGAGGATAATTATCTCCAAAGCTTTACCATTTTTTAATTAAAGAGAAAAAACAAGAAGCTTGGCTGGTGGAATGAGTTTGAGAGAGAATTTTTAATATAGAATGGAGTGATAGTTCAGTAATATACAAATGATCAGAACATGAAATACCAATCATATGAAAAAATTAGATTATGAACGGCCTATAATTAATAAAGTTAATGCTGGGATGCCTGATAAATTTGGGATGGGTACTCGTGTCCCTATTATTAGTCATATCGAAGAGCTTGCCATAAAGGACATTATGGCTCAGTATGGCTCTCCGTTGTATGTGATTTCCGAGTCTTGTATTCGTAAAACCTACCGACAAGCCCAAAGAGCTTTTGCGTCTCGTTATCCTCGGGTGCAATTTGCATGGTCTTACAAAACCAACTATCTAAATGCGGTTTGTAAAATCTTTCATTCAGAGGGAGCATGGGCTGAAGTTGTTTCAGGATTTGAATACAGTAAGGCCATTGAAAATGGGATTTCAGGAGATCAAATTATATTTAACGGTCCGGAAAAATCAAAGGAGGATTTAGAAAGGGCCATAAATGATGGCGCGATGATCCATCTGGATAGTTTGGATGAATTTTATTTTTTGGGAGAATTGGCTCATAAACTCAATAAAACAGCAAAGGTCGCACTTCGAATAAATTTAGATGCGGGAATCTATCCTCAGTGGGATCGTTTTGGCTTTAACCTTGAAAATGGCGAAGCCTGGCATGTTCTCAATCGTGTCATGATACATGATTCTATGGAATTATTGGGCTTACACACCCATATGGGAACTTATATTACTGCTGTTAGTGCATATGCTATTGCTGCAAAAAAAATGGCAGATTTGGCTATTCGATTGTTTCGAAAGTTTAACCATAGTGTGAAGTACCTTGATTTAGGAGGGGGATTTGCATCGAAAAATACCCTCAAGGGTGCTTACCTTCCAGGCTCAGATACCTGTCCATCTTTCGATGATTATGCTGAAGTCATAACATCTGCTTTGCTTGCCAGTGAATTACCTCCCGACAGGCTTCCTCTTTTGATTTTAGAGTCAGGTAGGGCTCTGGTAGATGATGCTGGTTTTATGTTGGGAAGTGTTTTGGCAAACAAACGCTTGGTGGATGGTCGCAGAGCGACAGTGATTGATATCGGCGTTAATATGCTTTTTACCTCTTTCTGGTATGAGCATGATGTTTTACCAACTCAGATGAAATCAGATCAAACAGAAAATACGACAATTTATGGTCCGCTTTGTATGAATATTGATGTAATTCGGGAAGCTGTTCAATTTCCTCTTCTGCAAAGAGGTGATGCTGTTGTGATTCCACGTATTGGTGCTTATAACATGACTCAATGGATGCAGTTTATAAAATTAAGACCTCCTGTTTTGCTGATTGATGAGGATAGAAATTTGCATCTTATTCGGAAGAAAGAAACCTATGAACAATTTAACAATATGGAAGATGTTCCTGAGCATCTTAAAACATAATGAAAGTTTTCAGTAAGAACATATTATTTTTGGGAGAGGCCATCCTAAATAGTTATGCTCAGGTGTTTTTTTCACGAAACAAAACCTTTGCTTTACTGCTGCTTTTGGTTAGTTTTTTTGATATCTGGGCTGGGGTGTCAGGACTTATTTCATTAGTGGCTGCAAATGTTATTGCTTTCATAATGGGTTTTTCTCCTTTTTATATCAAAGAAGGGACCTATGGTTTTAACAGCCTGTTAGTTGGTTTGGGGATAGGTTTGTATTTTCAGCCAGGCATCGAAATTGTTTTGCTTACTGTTTTATCCTCAGCTTTAACCCTATTTATTGGTTTGTTTTTGCAGGGGGTGTTTGCAAAATATGCGTTGCCTTTTTTAAGTGTTCCCTTTCTCTTAGGTCTGTGGATGATTATGATGGGGAGTAGCGATTTAACAACTCTTGGTATTAGTGAAAGAGGGATTTATGAGGCCAATGAATTTTATGATATTGGAGGTCAGTCTTTGGTAAACCTCTATCATAGTATTCAAAATTTGGGACTTTTTGATTCAGTTTCTATTTTTCTTAAATCTCTTGGTGCCATTTTCTTTCAAAGCAATTGGCTGGCTGGCTTACTTATTCTTTTGGGCTTACTTTTGTATTCCCGAATCGCTTTTACTTTAGCGATATACGGTTTTTATGTTGCTTATCTCTTTTATGGATTGATTGGTGCAAATATCAGTGAGTTGAGTTATACTTATATTGGTTTTAATTTTATTCTTACGTCAATTGCCCTAGGGGGATTTTATATTATTCCATCCTTGTATTCTTATTTATGGATTGTGCTTTTATTGCCAATAGTGGTATTAATTACCCTCAGTAGCATGCAGTGGTTTGCACCTTACCAGCTTTCCATTTATGCACTCCCATTTAATGTTGTTACACTTTTATTCTTGTATATTTTAAAATTGAGATATAAGCCTAATGCGAAATTGCAGGAGGTAAGAGTTCAACACAATTCCCCAGAAAAGAATTTGTATTTCTTTAGAAATAACGCCCTTCGAATGTCCTCTATGGGATTCTCTGGTTTTCAGCTGCCTTTTATGGGAGAGTGGACGGTTACTCAGGCTCATGATGGAGAATATACGCATAAGGATGAGTGGCGCCATGCCTGGGATTTTGCGATTGTGGATGATGAGGGTAAACAGTTTAAAAAGCATGGCAATGTTGTAGAGGATTACTACTGCTACAATAAATTGATTTTAAGTCCGGCTGATGGTGAGGTTGTGAATATTCTGGATGGTGTTCCAGATAATGAAATAGGCAAAGTTAATTTAGATCAAAATTGGGGGAATAGTTTGGTCATTCATCATCACGGTGGATTTTATTCCCAGTTGAGCCATTTCAAGGAGGATAGTTTTACGGTGAAAAAGGGAGATTTTGTAAAAAAAGGGGACGTGTTAGGAACCTGCGGTAATTCGGGAAGGTCGCCCTTTCCTCACATCCACTTTCAGTTTCAAACGACACCTTATATTGGTTCAGCTACTTTCGAAGTTGCTCTCCCTCATTATATGGAGCGGATCAATAATCAAGTTGTGCTTAAATCGTATTCTCAGCCAATTAAGTCTGCCAAACTGCTAAGAGGAGACGCTCACCCACTTTTAGTGCAAACTTTAGGCTTTCAATTGGGGCAGAAATTTAGTTTTGAGGTGATATCAGGACACAATGATAAAATGATTTTATCTCAAAAGGATTGGCATTTTGAAGTGAAATCTGATGTGCTATCTAATACTTATCTATACTGCGGGCTGACTAATTCAAGGGCTTATTTTAGTATAGAGGCTAACGTTTTGCAGTTTCATAATTATTTGGGGAATAGACGTTCTCTGTTGTATTACTTATATCTCTCTTGCTATAAAATCTATCTGGGTTACTATCCAAATTTGAATGTAAGGGCAGAATTCCCTCCTAACTTGATTTATGGAGCGGGAAAACTCTTTATTCAGGACTTTATAGCTCCATTTCATATTTATCTAAAGTCAGAGTATCAGTTGAATTATTTGGATAAAATAGACCGAATTACGTCCGAAAAAATAGAGCTAAAGTCTAAAGTAATTTGTAGTTATCCTAATGAGAAAGTGTATTTGAAAAATGAAATTATTGTAGAAAGCGGGGCTTTGCTTCGAATTAAGATTTACACAAAAGGTAAAACACTGGAAATAAGATGTGGAAATATGCAAGCATATTGATTTTGAGTATCCTCATTAGCTCATATGTACATGCTCAGAAATATCAGAGTGTTAGTCAGGTGGACAAGGAAACTTTTGAACTTTATCAGAAACAGCAATGGAAACAACTGATTGTGATAGGTGAAAAGTCTATTGAGCAAGGTATTGATTTTTATTATTTGCGTTTACGAATGGGTATTGCCTATTATAACATGAAGAATTATCGGAAATCAGCTGTTTTTTTTCAAAAGCTGTCTCAACAAAATCCCGAGGATAAGAGCATAAAAGAGTATTTGTACTTTTCTTATCTTTTAGGGGATAGAAGCATGGATGCAATTCGTATGCAAAACGAATTGCCCCAAACAATTCGGGAAAAATATGGGATTGATAAAATAGAGTTTATTTCTGGAATTTATGCTGAAACCAAATATGAGTTTCTTGATGATTATACAATAAATTCTGATCAGATTCAGCAACAAACTGTTCGAAAGCAATTTCATCATTATAGTTTGGGGTTGAATCATCAAGTGGGGAAAAGAATTGCTTTATTCCATGCCTACAGCTTGGTAGATCTGAAAAATTTAACTGTATCGGAAGGGATTTCTTTTGACGAGGAGGTACATCAAAATCAATACTATTTGAAAAGTTCTTTTCAGTTGGGGTATGGAACTAAGTTGGTGTTTTCAGGACATTGGGTGCAAACTAAAGTGAAAGGATATCCCTTTACCATTGAAACTACAACTGAAGCGGTATTGCTACCATTGCAATTAAAAGAGAATGGTAACGGAGGAAATGGAAATGGAGCTGGTGGTAGTGAGAATGGAGGAAACGGTGATTCTGGGGCTATGGTTGAAATTTATCCTTATGCGAATACTCAAAACAGTTTTATTGGATATATGGGGCTTCAGCAGGACATATCTAATTGGAAAGTGAGTGTTGGTTTATTGTATTATGATACGAATGACTTATCTCGTTGGCAGCAAGAGGTATCTGTTCGTTTTTACCCCCTTGGGAATTTAAAGTTTTATATGAATGGTCGTTTTACCAATCAAATGGAGGAAAAATTGGATGGGGGCTGGTTGAATCGGAGATATTGGAATGGTGGACTTGGCTTTCAGCTAGCAAAAAATACCTGGGCGCAACTGGGATACAGTTTTGGAGATATGTTTATGCAAGTAGAAAATGAAGGGTATTCGGTATATAATAGCATAAATCTTGTGAAAAATAGGGGAGATATAGGTTTATATCAATACATTTTTAAAGGGAAGCTGAGCATCTTTCTTCTGTATCAAAAACAGAGAGAAAGAAATACTTATATGATAAATGATGAGTTAAATCGTCAGCACATTAACGTACAATCAATAATTGGAGGTATAAAATGGAACTTCTGAGGGTAATTAAAAAAGGATTATTCAGTTTGCTTATCGTATTTTTATTATGTATGAAGCTGTCTGGACAAAATTTCCAGGTTGTTAGGTCAGCCTTTGAAAAGAGCTATAAATATGAGAAAGAAGGTGATTTCTCTCATGCTCTTGATCAGTTAAAAGAGGTTTATGACGAGGATTCGTATGAAATCAATTTGCGCTTAGGTTGGCTTAATTACCAGGCAGGTATATTTACTGAGTCTATTGCACACTATCAGCGTGCAATTAATTTGATGCCCTATGCAGAGGAGGCAAAATTTGGTTTGATTTTGCCCAAAGCAGCTATGGGCAAATGGACTGAAGTAGTAAATCTCTATAAAGAAATTTTGGAGATTTCACCCAATCAAACTATAGCCAATTACAGATTGGGACTTATCTATTACGGACAGGAGGCTTATGAAAAAGCTTATCTTCACTTTAAAAAAGTAGTTGATTTGTATCCTTTTAGTTATGATTCACTTATCATGCTGGCGTGGACTAATTATCATATGGGGAAAAGCCGAGAAGCTTTAATCCTTTTCGAGAAAAGTCTGTGGTATTTTCCTCAGGATCCATCTGCCTTGGAAGGTTTGAAGCTATTGGGGGAGGGAAATTGATTGCAAAAATTTGAATATAAAAAAAGCTCCAATCTTGAGATTGAAGCTTTTTTTGTACCCGGGGCGGGACTTGAACCCGCACGGCCGTGAAGCCACTGGATTTTAAGTCCAGCGTGTCTACCAATTCCACCACCCGGGCATCCTTAAAGGATTGAGCGAGAAACGAGACTCGAACTCGCGACCCCAACCTTGGCAAGGTTGTGCTCTACCAACTGAGCTATTCTCGCATTTTGCTAACCTATATTTTCGATCGTTATCGAAATAAGTTTTGCAGCCTTTGGGTGAATAAACAAGGCTTTGCAGCCATTGTTTTTTCGTTTTGACGTTGCAAATATATGCGCTTTTTTTGATTCTGCAAAAGAAAAAATGAAAATAGCCTCTTTTTTTTCACTTTCTTGGAATGCTAATAAAATCGCGGGGTTCGTGACTTCCTGAAAGTCAGAGAATCACTATTAAAATGGCAGGACTGAAAAAAAATAGTTTTTTTTTGAAAAATGATTTCTCAGTCCTGCCAAATGCTCGTCGGATTACAATCCGGATATCTTTTTTATCTCGTTAAGTTTGTTTAGAGCTTCAATCGGAGTCAAATTATTAAGATCCATTCCTCGAATTTCATCACGAATTTGTTGCAGAACGGGATCATCCATCTGAAAAAAGCTCATCTGAAAACCTTCTCGATGTTGTGCAATATCACCAACGGGCTTGGCTAAAGCTTCACCATTTTTATTGCCTTCGAGCTGAATGAGGATATCATCGGCTCGTTTTACCACCGATTTGGGCATACCCGCCATACGGGCAACATGAATACCAAAACTGTGGTTGGATCCGCCAGGCACCAATTTGCGTAGAAAAATAACCTTATTGTTGACCTCTTTAACCGATACATTGAAATTTTTCACTCGGTTGAAGCTGTGCTCCATCTCGTTTAGTTCGTGATAATGGGTTGCAAACAAGGTTTTACCCTTGAATTTGGGATGTTCGTGAATGTATTCTACAATCGACCAGGCAATGGAAATTCCATCATAGGTACTGGTTCCCCGTCCTAACTCATCTAAAAGAATCAGTGAGCGGGAAGACAGATTGTTTAGAATACTGGCTGCTTCGTTCATCTCTACCATGAAAGTTGATTCGCCCAAAGAAATATTATCGGAAGCACCTACACGAGTGAAAATTTTATCGACATAACCTATTTTAGCCTCTTCAGCGGGAACAAAACTACCAATTTGGGCCATCAGTACAATAAGAGCTGTTTGGCGCAGTAGGGCTGACTTACCTGCCATATTGGGGCCCGTAATGATAATCACCTGCTGTTTGTCGTTATCCAGATACACATCGTTGGCAATATATGATTCCCCAATAGGCAGCTGTTTCTCAATCACAGGATGACGTCCCTGTTTGATATCGATGATTTGGCTGTCATTAATTTCAGGGCAGTTGTATTGATTCTCTTTAGCCAACTTCGCAAAAGAAAGCAGACAGTCCAGTCGGGCAATCATTGCAGCATTCAGTTGAATAGAGCTGATGTAATCGGTAATACTGATTACCAGATCGTTGTATAGTCGGGTTTCCAGGGCCAGAATTTTTTCTTCAGCGCCTAAGATTTTGTCTTCATAGTCTTTGAGCTCCTGAGTGATATAACGCTCAGCACTCACCAGCGTTTGTTTGCGGATCCACTCATCAGGAACTTTATCCTTATGTGTGTTTCGGACTTCTATATAGTAGCCAAATACATTGTTGAAGCCGATTTTTAAGGATGGAATACCAGTGCGCTCGCTTTCGCGAACCTGCATTTGCAATAAGTAATCTTTTCCTGAAAAGGCAATTTTTCTCAAATCATCAAGGCTTGTCGATACCCCATCAGCAATAACACCTCCTTTGCTAACCATAGCCGGAGGATCTGCTTTAATTTCATTCTCAATTTTTTCACGAATGCTCTGACAGGGGTTCAATTGTTCGCCAATTTTCACCAGATTTTCATTTCCTGATTGCAGGCAGCTGACTTGAATGGGTTCAATGGCGACGAGTGCATTTTTTAATTGCACCACCTCACGTGGCGATATTCGCCCCACTGCAACTTTGGATATGATTCGTTCCAGATCACCAATCTGTTTAATCTCATCTTCAATTTCCCAGGCTTTTTCTTCATTGGCATGAAAATATTTCACGACATCCAAACGGTTATTGATGCGTGCCGGATCTTTAAGCGGTAGCGATATCCATCGTTTAAGCAATCGCGATCCCATTGGTGACAGGGTTTTGTCCATTACCTGAGACAGGGTTTTAGCCCCCTCGTTTAAGGCACCAAAGAGTTCCAGGTTGCGAAGCGTAAATTTATCTAACCACACATAGCGATCTTCTTCGATTCGTGCAATTTGGGTTACATGTCCTGCTTGCGAATGTTTGGTGAAATCCAAATATTGAAGAATAGCGCCCGAGGCAATAATTCCATCCCGAAGGTTGTGTACACCAAATCCTTTGAGCGAATTGGTTTCGAAATGTCTGAGCAAGCGGTCTTGTGCAGCTGTTTCGGTAAATACCCAATCGTCCATGGTGAAGGTGTAGAATTTGCCTCCAAATAGTTCATGAAATTGTTTTTCTTTTCCTTTCTGATAGAGCACTTCTTTAGGTTGAAAGTTACCCATCAGTTTGTCGATATATTCAAAGCTCCCCTCAGCCGTTAGAAATTCGCCTGTCGAGACATCGAGAAAGGCAATTCCAGCCGATTTTTTTTCAAGATGTACACAGGCTAGAAAGTTATTTTCCTTGTGTTCAAGGACATTGTCGTTGTAGGATACTCCGGGAGTAACCAATTCTACAATGCCTCTTTTAACAAGGGTTTTGGTCTTTTTAGGATCTTCCAGTTGCTCACAAATAGCCACACGCATACCTGCTCTTACCAATTTAGGCAGATAGGTGTCGATGGCATGATGAGGAAATCCGGCCAGTTCAACATAGGAGGCCGAACCATTTGCTCTCTTGGTTAGGGTAATGCCTAAAATTTCAGATGTGCGAATGGCATCATCCGAGAAGGTTTCATAAAAATCTCCCACACGAAACAATAAGATAGCATCAGGATGCTTGTCTTTCATTTGATAGTATTGTTTCATCAAAGGGGTTTCAACTGCTTTTCTTTGCTTTGTCAAGGGATTCTATTTTGTTGCCATTTTGTTTTAAGAAATCAATCATAAAACAAGGGGCGAATGATACGCATCTAATTAATTGTATGTTTGCCGTTATGTTTTACCTGCATTAAAATCAGTGTTTAACGCGGGTTTATCCGGCTTATTTTATCAACCTAAAAAATCAATTAGGGAAGGTAAAATAATTTTAGAACAAATATAAGCTTTGACAGAGACTTATTAAAAGGGCTTTGCTGTTTTTTAATAATCTGTCTATTGAGATAGATTTTATGTGATTAAGTGGATTTAGAATTTATGATATAATTCAAAATTAACAGAATCTTAGTTTTTTCAGCAAAATAATACCTCATAGTCTTTTTATATTGCTCTTTTCTTGCAATATTTAATGATCAAAATCTAAACCCAAACCCAATTTGAATTTCCTTATATTATGACTACTATTTTAATTGTTGGAGCAGGTCTATCGTCTACGAGTCTGATAGACTACCTTTTGGAACATGCAAGTGAAAATCAATGGCAAGTTCGTTTAGCGGATAGGTCGTTGGAGCTTGCTCAAAGTAAGATCAAGCGAAATGCCAATGGCTTTGCTTTTAAGTTTGATGTTTCTGATCAGGAAGAGCGAGCCCGGGAAGTGGGCAAGGCCGATTTGGTTATTTCTATGCTACCGCCCCCTATGCATCCGATGTTGGCGCGTGAATGTGTGAAACAGAGTAAGCCATTTTTGAGCCCGTCATATGTTTCACCGGAAATGCAGGTTTTGGATAAAAAGGCAAAAGAACGTGGCGTTCTTCTGTTGAACGAACTGGGCGTTGATCCGGGTATTGATCATATGTCTGCAATGAAAATTATTGATAAGATTAAAGCTAAAGGCGGTGAGTTATTGAGTTTCAAATCTTATTGCGGAGGTATTTTAGCTCCTTCATGTTCAACGAATATCTGGCAGTATAAATTCACCTGGAATCCGCGTAATGTGGTTACTGCCGGCAAAGGAGTAGCAACTTATAAGGAAAAAGGGCAATATAAATACCTGCCATATCAGCAAGTTTTTGCTCATCCTCTTAAAACGATTATGCCTGGTTACGGCGATTTTGAGGTCTATCCCAATAGAGATTCACTTTCGTATCGAAGTCTGTATCACATCGAAGAGATTCCCAGTATTTTGCGGGGGACTATGCGTCGTCCGGGTTTTTGTAAGGCTTGGAATGCTTTTGTAAGTTTGGGTTGTACCGATGAATCCTATGTGATGCGTGATTCTGAAAATCTGACCTATGAGGAATATATTGAAAGTTTTTTACCTCATGACGAACGATCGGTTGAAGAACGGTTTGCAGATTGTATAGGTGTTTCTTTTACGGATCCAATTATGGAGAAATTCCGATGGCTGGATTTATTTTCTGATAAAAAAGTAGGGATGAAAGAAGGAACACCCGCTTTGATTCTTCAGAAAATTCTGGAGGAAAAGTGGACGCTTGATCCCGATGACAAAGATCTTTTGGTCATGCAGCATCAGTTTGTTTACCAGTTGAATGGTCAGCAAAAGAAAATTACTTCGTCGATGAGTTATGAGGGAAAGGATCAGGATCACACAGCTATGGCCTATACGGTGGGTTTGCCTTTGGCAATTGCTGCTAAGTTGATTCTACATTCTAAGATAGATTTGACGGGTGTACAGATTCCTGTTTCACCTCAGATTTATGAACCTGTTTTAAGGGAGTTGAAAGAATTGGGTGTTTATTTTACAGAGACAGAAGAAGATTGTAGGTAAACTTAAGTTCATTTTCTTAAGTTTGTAGATCAATCAGCGATTTAATTCTATGAGAAAATCTATCCTGTTTTCCCTTCTTGGGCTTTTAATCATAGCATCTTCATGCAGCAGTTTGCCTGCACTTCAATCAAGTTGGGATGAAACTTCCTCTATTCAAAATTCTTTGGAGGGGCTAGAGGCTAATGTTTTTTTTCCTGAAGATGAACTGACTCTGAAGTTGTCTAATGATAAAGAATATCTTGATATTGTAGTGGCGACAAATTCACCCTTGACTTTGAATAAAATCTATAATTTGGGATTGAGTATCTGGTTGGACCCTCAAGGAAAAAATAAGCAGGTTTTTGGCGTGAATTTTCCTTTGCCTGTCGAGAAACCTTACTCCAGGACAGATTTCAAAAACTATATTAGCCGATTCAATTCGCATGAATTACAAGAAGAATATTTCGATCGATTTCAGAAGTACGAGTATGAGGACGTTCGTTTGAAAGAGAATGTGAGCGTGAGCACGCTTGAACAGGATGAGGATTGTCAGGTGTTTTTGAATTCTAATAATCAGATTTTATTTTCGTGTCATATCAGGCTTGCTTTAAGAAAATTGATGGGAGATAATTTCACTTTAGATGGGACTGAAAAAGTGGGCATCAGTATCTTTAGTACCCTGATTCCAACTGAGGCTTATCGTTCTTCACTTTCGAGCAAGGAAGTGATTAATCAACGACTAAATCGACTCAAGGCTGGGGATGATCCCAATCGACAGGAGTTGATTGAGCAATGGACAAACTTTAGTTTAGCTACTGGTGATTAGTTGATGTGATGTTTTTTTGCTTAAAAACTGAGTGAAAGAGAATCTAAAAATCCCATTGGGTTCACCATAGAACCCAATGGGATTTGTTGCATTAGGAAAATTCACTTACCCGACGATTGATGTGGTGTAAGTGAATTTACTTTATCTTTCTTTTTTACTTATCCAAATCTTCATGATATAGCCCCATGCAAGTCCGGTAATGAGACAGATTGGAATGCCAATTAAAATTCTCTGATACGTTATTTCTGGTCCATTAAAAAATGGGAAATTTGTTATCCCCATGATATATATTAATAGCCCAAAGAAAAGACCTGACTTTAACCAGTTTTTTGTAGATTTCATCATTTTAGTTAGTTTAATATTTAAGTCTTGATACTTTTAAAATTATATTTAATTTCAATTATGCCATAAATCAGTGCCCAAGCAGATTGAGCAATAGAGTTTGATACACCACCAGCGATAGCACCAGGTATAGCACCAACACCACCTCCCGAAGCTCCGACTACCCGACCAGAAATTGCAGCTTGAACAGCTCCGCTTGTATCCGCACTCGCCATTGCACTAATTTCATTTGTATAAGAATAAAATGTAACAATAAATAAGCTTTTTTTTCATAATAATTTAGATTAGGCATTGGTCCATTCTCTTATAATTGCCAGTTATTTGAGTTCACTCAATCTTGGTGTTTGTGACTATTAACAGTATGAAGTCTAGTTGAGTATGAATAAATTAATTTAATATTAACACAGGCTTTTATACATAAGACAACTGAAAAGTAAAAAGGGGTGACACAATATTATGTTTTTTATAATTATATTGTGTAGTTGGTGGGTGTGTTTGGTAGGTTGTTTTTGTAAAATTAAACTTGACTGTTTATGCCTATATTTATTTTTAGAAATGAGGGTGGTATGGAGTGTTTAATTAAAATTTTAAATAGAAATCCTTACACAGTTCAATATACTCCGGGCTGTAAACATGTCGATGCCCATTTTCAACACATATTGAGCCTGCCTCGGTTTTTGAATCTACCAGAGTTAATTCGATCAGGAGTCGTTTGGCTGGCTTACCGGGATTGGGAAGAACTTCTATTCGTTTACTCAAGCTAAAACCTGCAATTCGTGCCAGGCGAATAAAGTAATCCCCTTCTGTCACGGGTAAAATGACTGAAAACCTGCCTTCCGGCTTTAATAAAGTTTTTGCTCCTTCAATTAATTCGTCGAAAGGTAAACCGTCGGTATGTCGTGCCTGAGTGCGGGATTCTCCTTTTGCCTTCAGTGAATTGATAAAATAGGGCGGATTGCTGACAATTACATCGTATTTACGGGTTGTTTTGCTGACGAAATCCTGAAAAGAGGCATGGTGGACCTCAATTTGACTCGGCCAGGGACAATCCTTAAAGTTATTAACAGCTTGTTGATAAGATGAGGAGTCAATTTCTACGGCATCAATCTGAGAATTATTTTCAGTTCGCTGAGCCAACATGATGGCAATTAAACCTGTTCCGGTTCCAATATCCAAAAATGATGTAGCGCCATTGACATCTGCCCATGCGCCTAATAAAACCCCATCAGTTCCCACTTTCATTGCAGATCCATCCTGATTGATTTTGAATTGTTTGAATTGGAAATAGGAATTAGCCATGTTTTGTGTACTTCTGCTATTTTATTATTTATTGATTTTAAAACTTTTCAAAAATGCCCAAACCAAAGAGAGCAAAGTCGTATTTGACAGGATCTTTAGGATCGAGTTGTCGTAAAGAATTTGTGATTTCGTCTACTGCCGGCCAATCGTCTTGTTTACGTTTTAATAAACCAAGTTTGCGACCAACACGACCAGTATGTACATCCAAGGGCAAATAGAGATCAGCTGGCGATATCTTTTTCCAAATGCCAAAATCTACACTGCGTTTATCATCACGAACCATCCATCTTAGAAACATATTCAGGCGTTTGGCTGATGATTTTTTTAAGACGTTGGAAATATGTTTTTCTGTGCGCAAGGGATGATCAATGGAGAAAAATATTTTTCGAAAATGAGCCAAGGCATCTTTTGCATCACCACCATTTGCTGTAGAGAAAATGTTTTCTAATCCACCATGGTTTTTGTATATATTCTGAAGAGATTTTATAAAGAAAATAGCATCCTCACCATTGAAGGTGCGGTGTTTAAATTCTGCAAAAACATCCAGATCAGAATTTTCAGCATTCATTATAAAATCATGAGGGGCTTCGTCCATCCATTGCATGAGTTTTTTTGCGTTTTTTATGATGGTAGGCCTTTGTCCCCAGGCAATGGTTGCAGAAAGAAACCCAGCTATTTCGATATCTTCTTTTTTTGTAAAACCTTTAGGAATTTGAATGGGATCGGTATCGATAAACGTTTCTCTATTATAAAGATCGTATTTTTCATCGAGAAAAGCCTTGAGTTCAGAGCTTGAAAGGTTCATTGTGTATGGGGTGAGTATTTAGAGTTTAGAAGTTCTTGAAGTATTTCTGTGTACTTAGAGTAATGAGTTGTGTTCTTAACTTATAAGTACTCAAGGCACTTTGAACTTTAGGCACTAATATCAATCATCCCATCGGTCATTACAATTTTGCGATCAGCCATGTGTTCCATTTCCAAATCGTGTGTTACAATCACAAAGGTTTGGTTGAGTTTGTTTCTAAGTTCTACAATAATTTCGTGAAGTTCTTGTCGGTTCACAGAATCAAGATTACCTGAAGGCTCATCGGCAAAAACGACCATAGGTTCGTTGATTAAAGCGCGGGCAATGGCAACCCTCTGTTTTTCCCCACCTGATAGCTCCGATGGTTTATGATCCAGGCGATGATTTAAACCCAGCATGTTTAAAAGTTCGGTAGCTTTAGTTGTTGCTTCGATTCTTGATTTTTTTGCAATATAGGCCGGAATACAGACATTCTCCAGAGCTGTAAATTCGGGTAAAAGATGATGAAATTGGAAAACAAATCCAATATTCTTATTTCGGAAAGCCGAAAGGTCTTTTTCATTCAGGCTTGAAATATCAACACCATCAAAATACAATTGACCCGAGTCGGGTTTATCTAAGGTTCCCAGAATTTGAAGAAGGGTTGTTTTGCCAGCTCCACTTGCACCTACTACAATTACAATTTCTCCTTTTTGAACATTAAAGTCCAAACCTTTTAAGACATGAACTTGTCCAAAACTTTTTTTCAGTTGTTTTGCTTCAATCATAATTGCAGTCTATTTTGGTCTTCTTATTTATGTGCTCAGATTTTATTGGGCAAAGATAAAGAAGATGTAGATTGTGTAAACAAGAACTAAAACAAAGCCTTTCCAACGATGAAGCTTTGCTTTTTTTATTGGTAATACTAACAAAAATAAGAGAAAAGAAATAGCCAGCATCCAAATCAGGTCAAAATTCAAGACATCATTACTAACAAATATGTTTTTAACGACTGAGGAGAGACCTAATACGCCTAAAATATTAAAGATATTTGAGCCGATAATGTTTCCTACTGAGATATCCATTTCTTTTTTAAGAGCCGCAATAACAGAGGTCGCCAGTTCCGGTACTGATGTTCCGAAAGCAACGAGAGTTAGGGCTATGACACGCTCGCTGACTCCATATCCTCTGGCAATATTTTTTGCGGCACCAACCAATAAATCGGCACCAAAATAAAGGCCAACTGAGGCGAGAACAATTAAAACAATAGCCATGAAAATGGATTGTTTTGGTTTTTTGAATTCTTCACTTTCATTGCCTCTTGATTTCATTACAGTAAAAATCATGAAAGCAACTAGCAAAATTAGAAAGACAATGCCTTCCCAAGTTTCGATCAGATTGTTTTGAGCAAAAGCAACGAACAGGAGTGAGGCTCCCATCATGACCGGCCAATCGAATTTTAAAGAATTGCTTTTAACAGGAAGAGGTAGTAAGATGGCTGTAAAGCCTAAAACCAGGGCTATGTTAGAAATGTTGGATCCTACTACATTGCCGATGGCAATATCAGGACTGCCCGAAAGTGCAGCGCCTAAACTTACAAAGAGTTCAGGTGCTGAAGTCCCAAAGGAGATTACTGTAACCCCTACTACAAGTGTGGATATTTTGAAATGAGATGATAAAGCGACACCACCTTTTACCAGTAAATCGCCACTTGATAAAAGAATAACAAAGCCTATAATGAGATATAGATAATCCATGTATAAATGAAAGGTTGTCGGTATGGGAGGCTGTGATATGTAAACAAAAAACAGGCAGTAGAATAAAGTTCTCTGCCCTATTTTAGTACGTCAACCGTAAATAATCACTGAGTTTAGTTCTTATAATTTTTTAGAGATATCGTCTTTGAAATCTTTAATATTGTTAATGATATCTGATTCATCTTTGATTTCTTTTTTAATATCTTCTGTCGCTTTTTTGAATTCCTTCATTCCTTTTCCTAGTCCTTGTGCCAATTCAGGAATTTTTTTAGCACCAAAAAGCATAACTATAACGAGAATAACGACAAAGATCTCAGGACCACTTATAAATACTAACATGATGTTTAAATTTAATATTTTCCCAAAGATACCAAAAGAGATTGATTCTTGTATAAGCTTTAATTAATTAAGAATGGGAATGATGAGTTTATTCTTGAATACAGATATTATTTCAATAAAAAATGCCCCAAGGAAATCCTTGGGGCATGAAATATATCTTGAATGATATGTATTATTTCTTTTTAGCAATTACTTTTTGAATACGTAGTTTCGTATCGTAAGCAATAGGTGTTGCAATAAATAGAGATGAGTATGTACCTACAACTACCCCAATGATTAATGCAAATGTGAAACCTTGAATTGATGTTCCACCGAAAAAGAAGATGGCTAACAATACAACCAAAGTAGAAAGAGACGTACTAAATGTACGACGCAATGTACTATTCAAAGCATTGTTGATATTCTCTTCCGGATCGCGCTTAGGATGTAATCCCAGGTATTCACGAATACGGTCGAATACAACCACGGTATCATTAATCGAATAACCTACTACCGTTAGAATCGCTGCAATAAAGGCCTGATCTATTTCTAGTGAGAATGGTAAGATACTATAAGCAAGAGAGAAGATACCCAATACAATAATTGTATCGTGAGCAAGCGCTGCAACAGCACCTAAACCATATTGCCAGTTAGAGAAACGAACCATGATATAAAGGAAGATCACGATCAATGCAAATAAGATAGACCAAATTGCAGACTGACGAATATCATCGGCAATTGTTGGACCAACTTTCTGAGACATCTTACGGTTATTCTCAAGGAATGATTCCTGTGATGTTCCGGCAGGAAGATACTTCTTCAAACCTTCGAATAGTTTTGCTTCTACTTCATCATCTACCTCAGTTCCTTCTTCGTCAATCTTATACTTAGTAGAAATCTTAACCTGATTATTACCACCAAATGTTTTTACTTCTGGAGCGTGTCCATAAACAACATCTAATGATTTAGCAACATCTTCTACAGATACAGGCTGATCGAAAGCAACAACATAAGTTCTACCTCCGGTAAAGTCGATACCTTGGTTAAATCCACGAGTGAATATTGAACCAAGACTGATGACGATAAAAATACCTGAAATCACATAGAATACTTTTCTTTTTTGAATGAAAGTAATATGTGTATTACGCAACCAATTATCTGTAAGTTTTGTTGTAAATGTAATGTTACGCTTACGCTTAAGGCTGCCTTCAAAGAACAAACGAGTAATGAAAATCGCTGCAAATAATGAAGATAAAATACCAATTACAAGAGTTGTAGCGAAACCTTTAATAGGACCTTCACCAAAAATGTAAAGAATAATACCTGTTAAAAGAGTTGTCAAGTTACCATCGATAATCGCTGAGTAAGCATTTTTGTAACCATCAGAGATTGCCAGGCTTAAACCTTTTCCTGCTTTCATCTCTTCCTGAATACGCTCGAAAATAAGTACGTTCGCATCAACCGACATACCAATCGTCAGGACAATACCTGCGATACCTGGTAAGGTTAATACCGCACCCAATGATGCTAAAACTCCAAAGATGAAGAATAAGTTGGTAATCAAAGCAACATTCGCTGTAAGACCAGCGCCTTTGCTATAGAAGAAGAACATGTAGAATAGAATCAATACAAAGGCAATAATGAATGACCACATCCCTTTTTCAATTGACTCTTTTCCTAGTGATGGACCAACAACTTCGTCAGCAATAATGTGTGCCGGAGCAGGAAGCTTACCTGACTTAAGAATATTGGCAAGGTCTTTTGCTTCAGCAATAGAAAAACCACCGCTAATTGAAGAAGAACCACCTTTAATTTCGGATTGTACTGTAGGAGCCGAATAAACATAGCCATCAAGAACAATAGCAATTGCTCTTTGCAAGTTATCTTTAGTTAAACGTGCCCAAACTTTAGCACCTTCACCGTTCATACTCATTGAGACTTCAGCACTGGCTGTTCTTTGATCAATTTCTTCACGTGCAGATGTTACCACATCGCCATCAAGTGGTGCTTTACCATCACGAGATGTTACTTTTATTGCGTAAAGCTCAAAAAAGTTACCACCTTTATCCATTGGTTTAACATCCCAGTATAACTTTAAGTTACGAGGAAGTAAAGATTTGACAGCTGGCATTGCAAATATAGCATTAACGCGTGCTGTATCTTTAATGTGAGAGTAACCTACAACTGCTAAAGAAGATCCGCTTCTACCCTGGTTAGGAGTAAGAACTGAGAATAGAGGGTATCGCTTAGCCAATTCTTTGGCATTGCTTAATGAATCCTGTGACTCACCTTCAATTTTATCTAAAAGAGCAACATCTTCGTCAGCTTTAGCTTCTTTTTTAACCTCTGGTTTTGCTTCACTCACTTCGCTGGCAGCGTTAATTTCAGCTAACTTTGTGTTAACGGCATTTAAAGCTCCGCCAACTTCGCTGTAAGTGAAAGTCTCCCAGAATTCAAGACTTGCAGTACCTTGAAGAAGTTTACGAACACGAGCGGCATCTTTAATACCCGGAAGTTCGATGATGATACGACCTGAAACGTCAGCTTTCTGAATGTTAGGTTGTGCTACACCAAAACGGTCGATACGAGAACGAAGAATATTGAAGGTATTATCAATAGCAGCTTCCGTTTCGGTCTTAAGTACTTTTATAACCTCGTCGTTCTTAGCTCCAAAAGGAATCTTATCTTTTAACTCAAGAGTACCAAAAATATCTGGTGAAGATAACTGAGCGCTAGGGTTGATCTCGTTGAATGCTTTTCCGAAAAGAGTCACGAAGTCTTCCTGAGAGTTAGCTTGCATCTTCTTAGCTTTTTCAATAGCAGCAACAAAAGTTTCGTCCTTGCTATTATTAGCCATTGCCTTGATGATGTCAATAACGGAAACTTCCATTGTTACGTTCATCCCCCCCTTAAGGTCAAGCCCTAAGTTCATTTCAAGCTCTTTACACTCTTTGTAAGTATAGCCCTTAATTCCTAAGAAACTGTATACTTTTTCTCCTCGAATTGAATCCAGGTAAGTTTGCTCTTTCTTGATATCGCCTGCACCGTACAGTCGAGCATCTTTCTCAACTTTCTTTGTTACATAGGTAAAAGTCAATTGATACAAACTCACTAGGGCAAATACAATAGCGAGAAGTCTTATCGCTCCTTTATTTTGCATGTGTTTAGGTTTAATAAATTCTTATTATGTGATATTTTTATTTTTCACCTTAAATTAACGCACAAATATATTATTTTTTTTTGATTTTTTTTGATCTATATTTTTGTGCTCAGGCTCATTGCTTTAGATGATTTTTATTGGTTTTTGTTTAAAATGATCACGCTTTTTTGATAATCGATAATGGCTTGGTGACGAAGTAAGAAATCGCTACCCAATAAGCCACATATTTGTCGCTGACAATGCTTCTCATACATTTTGTTGATCTGATTTAAATCGATGAGAACAACATTTAAAATTTCAGATTTAAAGTTGCCGAAGCTTAAACTTTTGATCTCCACTAAATCTGATTCTATATCGTCACCACCTAAGCCACAGGATTGAAGATCCTCTTTGTTTTTATCCTGATGTTGGTATTCCTGAACAAAATTTCTATCAAAGACGGTTTTCGAAGCACCTGTATCAATCACCATTTCACCTTCTTGTTCGTCATTTATGGTGCATTTTATAAGCAGATGAAAACTCTGGGTTTCAAGTTCTATGATTTCTATGGGAATGCTGATAGTTTGATTATTCATTTGGGTTCTATCGTTGATTTTATAAATTTTGAAAATCAAAGATAAGGAATGAGAAATAAGAATAGGAGTATTTTGCTTTTTTTAAAAAACTAAGCTCTTCTTTTAATCCGTGTATGAATAATAATTGATGCTAAGGGAGGGATTTTGATTAATTCGTTCATAACTATTCAGCAGATTTAGTCTATATCTGAGATTTCCGGATTTTTATCCCGATTTCTGATTTTGTATGTAAAGCTAAGCATGTAGAATTTATTCAGTTTTGTCGAATAGTTATCTGTTGTAAACAAGTCGCTGACACGATGAGTTCTTTCACTTGTTTGATTTAAGATATCATAAGCGACAAAGGAGATTTCACCTCTTTTGTTTTTGAAAACTTTGCTTGAAATACCGACGTCAATCAACCAGTTGTTTTCAATATCATGGGTGCTGATGTTATTTTTATTCTCAAAGTTGGTGTTGATTTTAAGAATAAAGTTCTTTAAGAAATTCCAGTAAAGACCTAAACTATTGGTTTGAGAGAAATATTGTGATCCTGATGATTTCAAATTGGTGTTTTTAGAAACTGAATATCGGGTTCGACTTGAAATTGTAAAATCAAGTTTTTCACTAATATTTGAGCCAAGTTTTAAACCCTGATTCAAGTTTAAAGAATTTGAAAAGGATTTTTTGTTATTCACCAAAGTTGGATTATGCATGTAATTCGCCGAAACGTTGATGTTTAATTTTGACTGTAATTTTGTAACAGGGATACCATAAGTGATTCTGCCGCTAATATTATATTGTCCATTTAAGTTTATAGGTTGTGAAAACTGACCGCCTTTAGGGAGAATGTATTTTTCATTGATAAGAGTGTCGTTGCTTGCGACAATAGTTCTCTGACTTATGGATCTATTCGATTTATTAACACTCAAATTTAATGTTGTAAAATGACCAGTTTCTATATTGGAGGAGGTATAATACAACATGACATTATGATTCTGAGTCTGCTTTAATTTCGAATTACCTGTTGAAATAAACAGAGGATTTGAGACATTAACGATTTCCTGTAATTGTTTGACACCAGGGTTCGATGTTCCCATTCTGTAATAGATATTTAACATCGAATTTTCATTCAGATAGTACGAGAAACTTGCTGAGGGTAAAATGGTAAAGTAGTTCTTTTCCATATTTCGTTTATTGGGAAATATTTCATCGTTTTTAAGCTTTGTGTATTCAAAATCACTACCTAGCATGAAACTGATTTTATCATTACGATAATTGTAAGCTATTTGGGAGGTGTTGTTAGTCGTTGAATTTTCAAATTGATTTGATGTTAAGGTATCTAGTTGCGAATAAGCTTTAGTTGTTGTATCGGGGTTGTAGCTTTCTTTTTTCGATTTTTCGGTATTTATCGAATAGCGGTAGGCCAATGCTAAACGACTTTTATCACCTAATTTTTCATTAAATGATATGCCGGAACTAAAGTCGTCTGAACTTGTTTTTTGATTTGACACCTGATCGATATTCTGATTGCCTTGATTCGTTTGACTTTTAATCTCAGATTTTTGATCAGCATTAATTTTATTTTCGTTTCTATTGTATGAAGCCTGAACAGATAGTGTTCGTCCCTCTTTATTTAATCTTCTTGAGAACATGATAACCTGATTAAAGCTTGTTGATAGATTATCTGAAGCTGTTTTATTATTGTTTGAATTGATAAATTCGTCTAATAAGTGAGTTTCAGAAAATGAGGTTCTTTTAGATTTTGAATCAGATGCTGATAAATTTGAACTCAGCATAATTTGATTTTTGGGATTGCTTCTGATATCCCAATCAATATTGAGATTGTGGTTGGCCTGATCGTTCCCCGAAATGGTTTTTGTTGATAACTCCTGACCTTCAAGGGGGGCAGCTGTATAGGTGCTTAAGCTTGTATTATTGTTCTCGGTGTTGTTTGCAGTGAAGCGGTAGTTGGCTGATAATTCGCTTTCTTTTTTACCCTTTCCGTTAAAATTCAAACCCAGATTATTTTGTCGTAATTCATTCCCGTCAATCGATCTGCGAGATGTTCTATTGCGACTAAGGTGAAGGGGAGCATTTACATTTTTTGAGTTTCCCACAAGTGTGAATCTGGTGTTTTCAGAAAATTGATTGATCTTGCCTTTGATTGCATATTTTTCGCTTTTTCCAATGCCACCGGCAAGGCTGCCAAATCGCATGTTTTGGCTTTTATTCCGGGTAACAATATTTATGGTTTTGCTTTTTATTTTATCTTCGAAACCAGAGAATTTAGCTTTATCGCTTTTGTATTCATAAACTTCGATGCGCTTAATAATATCGCTGGGAAGTGTTTCTAAAGCTTGATTAACGTCTTTCCCAAAGAATTTTTTCCCATCAACCAAGACTTCTCTGACAGTTTGTCCCTGGGCTGTTAGTTTACCATCCAGCATATAAAAACCAGGCATCTTTGTAATTAACTCTTCTGCATTAGCATCCGGATTAACTTTAAAGGCATTGGGATTGAATAGTGTCGTATCACCTTTTTGTTTTGTTGGCGGAAGGGTCTCAATTATATTGATTTCTCCCAGCATTTCTTCATTCTCAATCAAATTGAATTGGCCAACATCTTTTGTTTTTTTGTCGATATGTATTGTTTTCTGTATTGGTTTATAACCAATAAACGAAATTGAAAGTTGATAATCTCCAGGTTTAACTTTTATATAGAAATCGCCTTTGTCATCAGTGATGGTTCCTTTGTAATCAAGAGAATCTTTTTGATTAATCATTACGATACTAGCTCCGGGCATTGTGTATTGACTGCTTGAATCGAATACACGTCCTTTTATCAGACTGTGTTCCTGAGCAGAACTGATGATAGAGATTAAAGAAAACAGAAGCGTAAATAGATAGCGTGGCATATGAATGGTAAAATGTACTGCGAATATAGAAAGCTTGTAAGTGAAGAAATAGAATGTTGAGGTTAATTGATGTTAAATTATGAAGGAAATGTTATTATTGGGATTAGATGCCAGAAAGGGAGGTATAAAAAAAGCTTGACACGAATGCCAAGCCTTTAGATTATTTAGTGATGAATGTAAATATTACATGATATTCATTTCATCTAAAACTTTCATTACTGATTTTACCGCAGCAGCTGAACCTTCAAGAAGTTCCATTTCTTCTTTATTCAATTTAACTTCGATAACTTCTTCGATACCGTTTTTACCCAATTTAACAGGTACACCTAAATAGATATCTTTCATGCCATACTCACCGTTAAGAAGCGCACAAACAGGGAAGATTCTTTTTTGGTCGCGAACGATAGCTTCAACCATTTGAGCAGCGGCAGCTCCCGGAGCATACCAAGCTGAAGTTCCCATAAGGTTCACCAGTTCACCACCACCTTTTTTAGTTCTCTCGATGATTGCTTCCAATTTGTCAGCTTCGATTAACTCAGTTACAGGAATACCCGCAACAGTAGTGTAACGTGGAAGTGGAACCATAGTATCACCATGACCACCCATCAATAGAGCCTGAATATCCTTAGGAGAAACATTTAATTCCTCAGCAAGGAATGCACGGTATCGAGCAGTATCAAGAACACCAGCCATACCGAATACTTTATTCGATGCTTTTTTAGCAGTCAGGAATGCTGCATAAGTCATCACGTCAAGTGGATTTGATACGATAATGATGATTGCATCAGGAGAATGCTTTACAACGTTCTCTGTTACTGATTTTACGATGCCTGCGTTGATTGAAATTAAGTCATCACGACTCATGCCCGGTTTACGAGGAAGTCCCGAAGTGATTACAACAACCTCTGAACCAGCTGTAGCAGCGTAATCATTGGTCACACCTTTAACATGTGTGTTGTAATAATTGATTGGAGCGGTTTGCCACATATCAAGGGCTTTACCTTCAGATAAACCTTCTTTGATATCAACCAAGATAACTTCGTTTGCCAATTCTTTTTGAGCGATGCAATTTGCACAAGTTGCGCCAACATTACCTGCGCCTACAACAGTTATTTTCATATTCGTAATTTTAAACATGTCGCTAAAAATTTACCACTTCGCTTTTCAGAATTTAAGCTTAAAAGATCCAATGGTTTTTATTCTAAAACGACATAATATATTATAACTAAAAATTTGATGTTCTTTATTGAAGAAATATTTCTTTATTCGAAGACAAATATATTCAGATTGGCATAAATTTAATACCATATTTACCTGCTCTTCAACACTAATATTTAAATATATGAAAATAGTTTGTGTTTTATGTATTTAAAGATGTTTTTATCTGATTTACGAAAACGTTTGCGCTTGAAATTTTATCTAATTATTACAAAATCTGTTATTTATATAGTTTGAAATTTAATATCACAGTAAGGTGAATTTTATGAATAATGTCATTTTTAATTAAGGTAATTTTTATATATTTTATTTTTATCAGAAGGCTTAAGTTATCTTTTTACTTATTATGACTACAATATATTTGGGTTTTTAGTTCTAGAATTTGAGTTCATCTTTTTGTTTTAAAAGTCCAAATAAAAGCTCAGAATGTATTTTGTATCGACTTTATTTAAAATCTACGACTTAACAAGGGTTTTTAGCTCAGAATTTCTTAATTTCGTGCCAAATTTTTTGCAAACAATTATTATCTAAATATGAGTTGCTTCAATTGAAAGACAGTTGATTAGAATATAGCTGTTTAGGAATTGATAACTCAGTAAATCAATAAATAATGGAAATCCCAACAAAGTACAATCCTGCAGAATCGGAGGACAAGTGGTATAAGTATTGGATGGATAAAGGATTCTTCCACTCTGTACCAGACGAGAGAGAGGCGTATACAATTGTAATACCGCCACCAAACGTCACTGGAGTTTTACACATGGGGCATATGCTGAATAATACCATTCAGGATGTATTGGTCCGTAGAGCTAGATTGCAGGGAAAGAATGTCTGTTGGGTACCTGGTACTGACCATGCCTCAATTGCTACCGAAGCTAAGGTTGTAAACAAACTTAGACAAGAAGGTATTTCCAAGGAGGATATTACTCGTGATGAGTTTATGAAACATGCCTGGGAATGGAAAGAGAAACATGGCGGGATCATCCTGGAACAACTTAAGAAATTAGGTGCCTCATGTGATTGGGAGCGTACAGCATTTACAATGGATGAATCTCTTTACGATTCAGTAATCGATGTGTTTATCGATTTGTATAAGAAAGATAAGATTTACCGTGGTGTTCGTATGGTGAACTGGGATCCATCGGCGCAAACGGCTGTTTCTGACGAAGAGGTAATCCATAAAGAATTACAATCGAAATTATATTATTTAAGATATCAGGTTGAAGGATGCGATGAGTATATTACTATTGCAACTACACGTCCTGAAACTATTTTGGGTGATACGGCAGTTTGTATCAATCCTAACGATGAACGTTTTGCGCAATTAAGAGGCAAGCGTTGTATTGTTCCATTGGTGAATCGTTCAATTCCTATTATCGAGGATGAATATGTGGATATGGAATTCGGTACTGGAGCATTGAAAATTACACCGGCTCATGATATTCATGATTACGAAATTGGAGATCGTCATAATTTGGAGACCATCGATATTTTCAACGATAATGGAACCATGAGCGAGGCTGCACAGCTTTACGTTGGGAAAGATCGTTTCGAAGTTCGTGACCTGATTTTGCCTGATTTGGAGAAAGCAGGTAACTTGGTTAAGATTGAAGACTATGTGAATAAAGTAGGTTTCTCTGAGCGTACTGATGCCGTTATCGAGCCTAAGTTGAGTATGCAGTGGTTCCTTAATATGAAGGAATTGGCAGAGCCGGCTTTGGAACATGTTATGAACGATGATATTCAATTGCACCCTGCTAAGTTCAAAAACACTTACCGTCACTGGATGGAAAATGTAAAGGACTGGTGTATCTCCCGTCAGTTATGGTGGGGACAACGTATTCCGGTTTATTATTTGCCTGAAGGTGGTTATGTAGTGGCTAAAAATATTGAAGAAGCGCTTGTTGAAGCTACGGCTAAAACAGGAAAAACATATCAGGCTGAAGATTTACGTCAGGACGAGGATGTGTTGGATACATGGTTCTCTTCTTGGTTGTGGCCTATTTCGGTATTCGATGGTATTCGTAATCCTGAAAACGAAGAGATCAAATATTATTACCCAACTAATGATTTGGTTTCTGGTCCGGATATTCTTTTCTTCTGGATTGCTCGTATGGTTATTGCCGGGTATGAATATAGAGGCGAGAAGCCATTTAGTAATGTATATTTAACCGGTATTGTTCGTGACGAAATTGGACGCAAGATGTCTAAATCGTTGGGTAACTCACCAGACCCTCTGGACTTGATTGATAAGTATGGAGCTGATGGTGTTCGTGTGGGTATGTTATTGTGTTCGCCTGCCGGCGGGGACTTGCTTTTCAATGAAAACTTGCCAGAGCAGGGACGTAACTTTACAACTAAAATTTGGAATGCCTTCCGTTTGGTTAAGGGGTGGGAAGTTGCCGATATTGAACAACCGGAATACGCAAGAATAGCAACTGAAGTTTTCCATGCTCGTTTGAACAACACCATGGGGCAATTGGATGAGCAGTTCAAGCAATATCGTATCAGCGAAGCTCTGATGACTGTATATACCTTATTCCGCGATGAGTTCTCATCATGGTATTTAGAAATGGTGAAACCAGCTTATCAGCAGCCAATTGATAAGAAAACTTTTGATTCAACCGTTGTTCTATTTGAGAAGTTGATGCAGTTGTTACACCCATTTATGCCTTTCTTAACAGAGGAAATTTGGCAATTATTAGCCGATCGTTCTGAAGAAGATAGTATTATGGTTTCAGTTATGCCTAAGCCCGACTCATACGATGCCAACTTGTTAGCAAAATTTGAGCAAGTAAAGGAAGTGATTGTGGCTGTTCGTAATATTCGTAAGCAGAAAAACATTGCTTTCAAGGAAGTTTTAGAGATGAACTACAAATCAAAAGAAGATAACTACGATGCTTCTTTCGATTGTGTGGTGGCTAAAATGTGTAATCTGAATGAGATTACGCTTGCGAATGGTGAAATGACGGGTGCCATGTCGTTTATTGTGAATGCGATTGAGTATTTTATTCCGCTTGGCGATCTTGTTAATGTTGAAGAAGAACTTAAGAAGATGGAAGAAGAATTGAAATATACGCAAGGATTCTTAATGTCTGTTCAAAAGAAAATGAGCAACGAGCGTTTTGTAAATAATGCGCCTGCGAATGTGATTGAAATAGAGAAAAAGAAAATGGCTGATGCTGAAGCTAAAATTAAAGTTTTAGAAGATCGTATTGCCAGTATGAAATAATTAGTATTAATTATAATATATAAATGCCGTTTCATTTATTTGAAACGGCATTTATTATTCTCCTTTTCAAAGTTTATCAAGAAATTTTGCAATCCTTCTGAGTTATCGTTTGCAACGATAAAGTACGACTCTTTTTGTAACTGAATTACTAAAATTCTCTCTTTCATCATTGTCGAATACTTTTATGACTTTACCTTCGCAATCCCATATAAGTACTTTAAATATGCTATTTACAAGAGGATCTGTAATGGCAGAATAGAAAACTGTTTGGTTTTTATAAGTTGCTTGAAAGATTGATATTTGAATATTGCAATCTTTTAATGATTCCTTGTATTCCTTTAACCAAGTAAGATCTTCTAAGGGATCTGAAAATTCACATGTTAGAAGAGTTTCATCCTTGTTATTACAGCAAGATAATCCTATTAATATGAATAGGATAAAAATTAGTTTTCTCATCATTTTAGGATTTAGATATTTTTATTATGATGAGATTCTTGTTGATGGGTTGCGTTAGCTTTGTATTAATTTTTTCATAGTTATAATATCAATTGGCTTTGTTGGGGATGTATTTATATAAAACTATTCGATCAACAACCAGTTTTTCGAAATCATCAGATTCTCCTGATTTAAATTCTCTGACAACTCTTCCTTCGCAATCCAAAAGTGTCACTCCAAATGCTAACCTTACTCTTGGATCTGTAACCATTACATAAAAAACGGTTTCCTTTTTGTACGAAGCCTGAAAAATTGATTTTTCCACATCACTTTTGTTTAATGATTCTTTTAATTCCTTCAACCAGGGTAAATCTTCAAGAGGATTTTTTGATTGACATTTTAAAGCCGAACTACTGTTGCATGCCGAAAGTCCGATCAATATGACTAAAACACCAATTAGTTTTTTCATGATTCTTATTTTATCAGAATTACTTTTCTGATGAAGATAGTAATAAATGTTTGTATAAAGGGTGATTAATAAGTTTCCTAAGTCTTATATCTCTTAAAATTAGGTAGGATTGATGCTTGTAGGTTGGGTTCTTATAGGCTTTTCTTAGGAATAAAAGTTATGTCATTTACCTGGTATCTGTCAAAAAATAAATAAGAGCATTGAGGCTTATTTTTTATTCAGTTTGATTTTTTTAGATCGATTAGTTTATTAGGGAATTTATTCTTTATTTTGTATCGGATAAAAGAATCTTCTATTCTGATAAAAGATTTGTATCAGTTTTTTCTAATAATTATAAGATGGAAAATATTAAGCATATACCTGAAAACGGAAAGAAACGTGTCGTGATTATTGGGGGTGGATTTGCAGGTTTAAAGCTTGCTCGTCAGTTAGCCAATACGGCCTATCAGGTGGTTTTAATTGATAAGAATAATTACCACCAGTTTCAGCCTTTATTCTACCAAGTGGCTACATCGGGTTTAGAGCCAAGTTCTATTGCATTCCCTTTGCGTAAAATTTTTCAGAAACGTAAAAATGTTCATTTTCGAATGGCAGAACTTTTGGAGGTTAACCCCAACGTTCAGGAGATTTATACCAGTCTGGGAAAACTAAAATACGATCATTTGGTTTTGGCTACCGGAGTTGATACCAATTATTTCGGGAATAAGAATATAGAACAATTTGCTATCCCAATGAAATCAGTCTCTGAAGCCATTTTTCTTCGAAATTCAATTCTTCGAAATTACGAAAAAGCGCTCAACGAATCAGATCCTAAGAAGGCGGCTAATTATATGAATATCGTTTTGGTCGGGGGTGGCCCAACCGGGGTTGAGTTGGCTGGAGCATTGGCTGAGATGAAATCAGATATTCTGCCTAAAGATTATCCTGAACTCGATTTTAGTTTAATGAATGTTTATTTGTTTGAAGCTTCAGCTCGTTTACTGAATGGTATGTCGGATGTTGCCTCAAAAAAAGCAGAAACCTATTTAAAGAAATTGGGTGTAATTGTTAAGACTGAAGCTCGGGTTGCTGATTACGATGGACTAACAATTAAATTGGATAGCGGAGAAACGTTTCATTCGTACACATTGGTTTGGGCTGCAGGTGTAACAGCCCGATCGATTAAAGGTATTTCTGAAATAGCAGCTACAAAAGGGGGGCGATTGCGTGTTGACTTGTATAATCAGGTTTCAGGTTTGAATCATATATATGCCATAGGAGATTTATCTATTCAAAAAGAAGGAGAATTTCAGAATGGGCACCCTCAGGTTGCACAAGTTGGTTTGCAGCAAGCAGGTAATTTGGCCAGGAATCTTAAAAATCTTCTTCAAAATAAAAAACTGAAGGCTTTCCATTACAAGGATAAAGGATCTCTGGCAACGATTGGTAAAAATTTGGCTGTGGCTGATTTACCTGGCGTAAAGATGCAAGGTTTTATGGCCTGGGTGCTTTGGTTATTTGTTCATCTGATGGCTATAGTCGGGGTTAAAAACCGATTTTTCATATTAATCAATTGGGTTTGGAACTACTTTACTTCAGATCAATCCTTGCGAGTTTTAATTCGACCTAAGAAAAGAAGTTTTACCGACCGAGCTTCAGAGGAACATCAAAAAACAAATAAAATAAGTTTAAACTAATTGTATTTCATATCCTTATGAGCATCAAATGCACTTGTGTTTGATGCTTTCCTATTTTTGTGGCACAAGCTTTGCTGTGTAGAGCAATAAAAAGAGTGATACATCAGTTTAAGATTTATCCCTACCATAGGATAACAATTATTTGAAAATTTAAATACAATTGCCATGAAAAGATCGATAGTGAAGAAGTTGGTTGCCGGTACAGTATTGGTAACAGCAATTATATTTTCAGGATTACCTACTTTTGCTCAAAGCAGATCTCATCAGGATGAGAGAAATAGACAGGAAAACAGTAAATATACCAAGAGAACTAAAGGGTATAAGCATGAGGATAAAAGAAATTATCATACTAAAAGTCATAAGGAAAATAGACACCATCATGATCAATATTCTAAAGTCAGAACCAGACATTATGAAGGGGATCATTACCACAAAGGTGGAAGAGTAGTTTACTATGACGATAGAGGCCATAAGCATGAGGTTCGTCGTTATTATAAGCGTCATGGACACAGATGTTATGCACATCCAAGATATGGTGATGTTGTTGTTAGATTTTCAGTAAGACCGACAATTATTAATCATTGTGATGGTGACTTTTATTATGCAAGAGGTCGTTATTATCAGTATTATCCAGAGATTGGTTATGTGAGAGTTGAGGCACCACAATCAACATGTTTTGAGCATATTCCTGATGGTTGCGAACGTGTTTCATATAGAGGAGGAGTTTACTTTAGACTTGGAGATTTGAGTTTTGTGAAAGATGGAAGGGGATTTCGTATCGCCGGATCAATTGACTTATAATTAATGATTAGATTATCTGTGTAAAAAAGGAGGCGCTGTTAGCGCCTCCTTTTTTTATACCAAGCCTTGAGCCAGCATGGCCTCAGCAACTTTTACAAAGCCTCCAATATTGGCTCCATCCATATAGTTGACAAAGCCATCTTTGGTTTTGCCATACTTCACACAAGTGGTATGAATATCCTGCATGATTCGTTTCAGATGGTTGTCAACTTCTTCCCGAGTCCAGCTTAATCGGAGAGAGTTTTGTGACATTTCCAATCCTGAAACTGAAACTCCTCCAGCATTCGCGGCTTTTCCAGGACCATATAGAATTTTATTTTTTAGGTAAACCTCAATCGCTTCAGGTGTTGAAGGCATGTTGGCACCTTCTGAAATGCAAATGCAACCATTCTTAATTAATAATTCAGCTTCTTCTTTATTAATTTCATTTTGAGTTGCAGAGGGCAGAGCCACATCACATTTTATTTTCCATGGTCTTTCGTTGGGGTGGTATTCTACACCGAATTTCTTAGCGTATTCTTCAATTCGACCTCTCTTTATATTCTTAAGGCGCATAACATACTCTAGTTTTTTGGCATCAATCCCATCAGGATCGTAAATAAAACCGGAAGAATCAGAAAGTGTAACGACTTTTCCTCCAAGTTCAATAATCTTTTCGACAGTGAACTGAGCGACATTTCCCGATCCTGAAACGGTTACGATTTTGTCTTTGAAGTTGTCATTTTGGGTTTTTAGCATCTCTTCAGCAAAATATACATTGCCATATCCGGTTGCTTCAGGACGAATTAAACTACCTCCCCATTCCCGTCCCTTTCCGGTTAACACCCCGGTAAATTCATTTCTCAACCTTTTGTATTGTCCAAACAGGAACCCAATTTCACGCCCGCCAACACCTATATCTCCGGCGGGAACGTCTGTGTTTGGTCCAATGTGTTTGGAGAGTTCGGTCATAAAACTTTGGCAAAATCTCATCACTTCCCCGTCAGTTTTTTGTTTGGGGTCAAAATCAGATCCTCCTTTACCACCTCCCATCGGTAATGTGGTCAAACTATTTTTGAATACCTGTTCGAAAGCTAAGAATTTCAATATGCCCAAATTCACAGTAGGGTGAAATCGAAGCCCGCCTTTATAAGGACCAATGGCAGAGTTCATCTCAACCCGGTAGCCTTTATTAATTTGAATATTTCCTTTGTCGTCTACCCATGGCACTCTGAAAATGATAATACGTTCGGCTTCTGACATACGTTCCAGGATTTTAGCATTCTTATACTTGGGGTTGTCTTCGATAAAATCGAGTAGTGATTCAGTGACTTCATGTACAGCCTGATGAAATTCGACCTCACCAGGATTGCGATTAATTAAGTTGTTCATGAATTCTTTTCCGAAACTAGAATTGTCAATACGGGTCATAGCTTAAGGTATTAGGTTGGAAAAACGAATTTATTGTCTCATTAATAATCTTGATTTTCGTTGGATAAGAAAAATCTGGTTGTTGTAGATTTCTTATTAAAGGTAAAAAATAAATACTTGAGAGTCAAGATTTTAAATGATCTGATTTTTTGTTAAATTTAAAAGGGCACAAAATACAGACTTATGACATCTCAATCAGATAAAGGAAAAGTTTCTCGTTTAGCTAAAGAGAATATTGAGCGATTGAAGGAATTGGCGGCTATTAATAAAACCACAGGTATTATTAAAGAAGCACAATCAATTCCTGATACATTACAGCATATTAGCTTTATTTTAAAGGAGGCTATGCAGTATCCTACTTATACGTCGACGCGTATTACTTTTGATGGTCGCCAATATTTAAGTCCGGATTTTAGTGATTCGCCATGGGTTTTGAGTCAAAGTTTTGATTGTATTGATAAGAGAAAGGGTCTGATCGAAATTTTTTACAATAAAAAGTTTGAAGACTTGTATGAAGGTCCTTTTCTTAAAGAGGAACGCGATCTGATAGATAATATATCGAATATGATTTCGGGGTATATAAACACCGAAGCGGGGAAATATTTGATAACAAAAACAGATGAAGAGTATTCTGATGATCCATACATAGAGGGACCTTTTGTTCGGGTTGAGAATAGGAATCTGTTGAATGATTATCTGAATAGGAATAATGCTGATCGGGATGTATATCACGATTTGATGCCTTTTAAGGTTAAAGAGATTTTGCTGGTAGCAAATCTTTATGATGCTTATAATATTGAACGGGAAGGACGGTTTACCGAGCAGATTTTTGATGAATATCATCAGTTGAATTTATCATCCATGCCAAGGGTAACAGGTGTTTCATGTTGTGATGAGGCGTTGAAACAACTGAGATCGAAACATTTTGATATGATAATTGTAATGGTAGGTGTTGATAAAAAAACACCTATAGAGCTTAGTCATCGGGTCAAGAAAGAGTTTCCTTATATATCAATTTTTCTTTTACTGAATAACGATGTTGATATTAGTTTTTATGAGGAAAAACACTATGATTTAAGTAGTGTTGATAAAATTTTTGTTTGGAATGGTGAGTCACAGGTTTTTGTCGCCATGATTAAAAGTTTAGAGGATAAGGTAAACGCTGAAAATGACACTGATGTTGGACTGGTTAGAGTTATCCTTCTGGTTGAAGATTCTGCAAAATATTACTCCCGTTACTTACCTATGCTTTATCAGAGTGTAATGGCCCAAACTCAAAGAATTATTGATGATGTGATCACGGATCCTCAATATAAAATCCTCAGGATGCGGGCCCGTCCTAAAATTCTCATGGCTTCGAATTATGACGAAGCTTTATCTATCTTCAATCGATATAAGGACTATCTGCTTTGTTTGATTTCCGATGTGAAGTTCAGAGTGCATGATGTTATGGACGAGAAAGCGGGGATTAAATTGGTGGAGCAAATTAGGAGTGAATTGCCCAATTTACCCGCTGTTTTGCAATCCTCGGATGTTGAGAATGCTTCTTATGCCAAGGATTTAAAATGTAGCTTTATTGAGAAAAATTCGGATAATTTGCGTCAGGATATCCGTTCTTTTATCGAACAGTATTTAGGATTTGGCGATTTCGTGTATAAAAATATTCATGGTGATCCTATTGTAACGGCTAAGTCGTTAAGGGAGTTTGAAGAACATTTGTATAATATTCCGGCTGAATCTTTAATTTATCATGCTAACCGGAACAATTTTTCTTTGTGGCTAATGGCTCGTGGCGAGGTGAAGATTGCAAAGATGATTGCCCGTTATAAGACGACAGATTTTAAATCAGCAGAAGATATTAGGGCATATCTGATAAACATGATTCATGAGTTTCGTAATGAAAAACAGAAGGGGAAAATTGTAGCTTTTAAAACTCAACCAGGCTTTAATGAGGAGAATATAGTGGCATTGTCATCAGGTTCACTAGGTGGAAAGGGACGAGGATTGGCTTTCATAAACTCGATGCTTTATAATCTGAATCTGAGTAGTTACGTGCCTGGAATTAATGTGAAAGCACCAATGACTGCTGTTATTGGTGTGGATGAGTATTTGAATTTTATAGAGCGTAATGATTTACTCGATAAAATAAAACAGGCATCGAATTATGAAGAAATTCAGCAATTATTTTTGGAAGGTGATTTGAGATCCCGATTAAAAAATAGAGTTAAGCATATTCTGTCGAATTTTGACCGACCCTTGGCAATTCGTTCTTCTGGTTTGTTTGAGGATTCCCTTCAGCAGCCGGTTGCCGGAATTTTCCAGACGTATTTGTTACCCAATAGTAATCCGGATTTAAATATTCGGTTGCAACAGGCTTTGGATGCAATTAAATTGGTGTATGCATCCGTTTTCTCTAATGAATCTCAAACCAGCATTCACGGGAATAATTATTCTGTTGATGAAGAGTTAATGGGAGTCATTATTCAGGAAGTTGTGGGTAATGTGTATGGCGATTATTTTTATCCGCATATTAGTGGCGTTGCGCAATCGTATAATTATTACCCTTACGGGCATATGAAACCTGAGGAAGGGTTTGCTGTTTTGGCTGTTGGGTTGGGTAAGTATGTGGTTGATGGTGAAAAAGCCTATCGTTTTTCACCAGCCTTCCCGGCAAGTGAGAATAATACACCTAAAGATCAGTTTAAAAATTCTCAGACTGAATTTTATGCCATAAATCTCAGGAAAAAAGAATTGAACTTACTCGAAGGAGATACTGCCGGACTTATTCGATTGGATATTGATGATGCCGAAGATCATGGAACTTTGACTCACTGTGCCTCAGTTTATGATGCCGAAAATGATACAATTAGCCCAGGTTTGGATAAGTACGGACCTCGAATTATAAATTTTGCCAATATTTTAAAATACGATTATATCCCTTTGGCTAAAACAATTCGAACTCTGCTTGAGATTATAGAAGAAGCAATGGGAGCAGCTGTTGAAATGGAATTTTCTGTCGATTTAAATCGGGATGAGGAGGGGAGATCGTCTTTTTATATTTTGCAAATAAAACCGTTGGTGGCAGGTGCTGACGATTATAATATCGATTTGGATACAATTAATCCTTCGGAAAGTATGATGTTTTCAGATACCGGAATGGGGAATGGTTTGGTCGAAGGCATCAGAGATGTAATTTTTATTGATCCGGACCTATTTAAGAAAGACATGACAGTAGAAATTGCGGATAAAATTGCTGCAATCAATCAAAAAATGGCTCATGAAGATCGGTATTATATCCTAATTGGGCCGGGACGTTGGGGAACCCGGGATCAGTGGATTGGTATTCCTGTGCAATGGAAGGATATTTCCAGATCCAAACTGATTGTTGAAACGAGCTATAAAGATTATCCTTTGGAAGCTTCTTCAGGTTCACATTTTTTTCATAATGTCACATCGATGAATATTGGGTATTGTTCGGTTTATCACCACTCCGAATCTTCACATATTGAATATGATATTCTTAAGAAACAAGAGCTGATTGAGGCTGATGGGGCAATTAAGCATGTGCGATTTAAGAAACCAATCACGATTAAAATGGATGGGAAAAAGCGGCTTGTTGTTGTAACCAATTCATGAGTTTAAATAAAAAAGTTCCAAAATGAGTCGACCTCAATCCTGGAACTTTCTTAATCTCATTTAAGTTGATTTATTTTTTTCTGATCATCATCAGTCCGTGACGAATGGGGAGTATTAAATTTTCTACACGATCGTCGTTCTGAATGTGATCGTTAAAATTCAAGATGCCTTGAGTTTGTTTGTCATTCGGATCGATATCTTCCAAAACTTTACCATCCCATAAAACATCGTCAGCTAAAATAAAAGCCCCTTGCTTTAATTGTGGAAAAATGGCCTCGTAATAGTCAACGTATTGGCGTTTGTCGGCATCGATAAAAACCAAATCGAATTCGCCCTCAAGCTGAGGAATGATATCTAAAGCCTGGCCAATATGAAATGTGATTCGATCTTCATAACCGGATTGCTTGAAAAAGTTTCTTGTAAACTGTTCAAGTTCATCATTGCAATCAATGGTGTGGATTTGGCAATCAGATGATGTTCCCATCGCCATCGAGATGGCAGAATATCCCGTATAAGTTCCTATTTCCAGAATGCGCTTAGGCTTTTGGAGCTGACAAATCATCTTTAGAAATTTACCTTGTAAGTGCCCCGAAAGCATTCTTGGACGAAGCATCTTTAGGTGAGTTTCTCTATTGAGATCTTTAAGTATCTGTTCTTCTTTTTCAGAATGTCTGAGTATATAGTCTTCTAGTGCTTTATTTACTTCTATCATTATTTATACATCAAAGTGGTCAAATTGTCTTTGTTCAATATCTCGTTAGATACTTCAAGGAGTTCTTCTGCAGTAATGCTTTCAATTTTATCGTAAATAACTTGTTGAGAATCAATCTTGTCATAAAGAAGATAACTTTTCCCAACGCTGAGCATCAGGTTCTCGTTGTTTTCACAGGAAATGGCAATCTGACCAAGAATTTGGTTCTTGGCACGTTTTAATTGCATCGCTCCGAGTTTTTTTGTGCAGAGCAAATCCATTTCTTTGTAAATAAGAGACAGGCATTTGTCCAGATAGCCTTTGTCGGTGCCAAAATAAATACTGACAACACCGGTATCAACATAAGGCGAATAGTTCGATTCGATATTGTAGGCCAAGCCGTGTCTTTCTCTAAGACTTAAATTTAAGCGTGAATTCATTCCTGGTCCTCCCAGTAAATTGGTCAGGAGAGAGAGAGGGATACGTTTGTCATCATTTAAATCGTAGGCAATATTGCCTAAAATGCAATGGCGCTGGTGTGTATTCTTTTCTACTACTAGCGTTCTGGGTTTGTATATTTGTGGTTTTACTCTTTTGTTTGTACGAGTGTTTTCCGGAATAGCTCCAAAGAAAGCTTCTACTATTTTAATTAACTTCTTAAACGAGATATTTCCAACAGAGGAAATAACCATTTGATCGGTGTGGAAGTGATTTTTTATGAAGTTTTGGATATCCTTTTTGGTGAATTTTTTGATGTTTTCAGGTGTTCCCAAAATATTTCGTCCGATGGGATGGTGTTTGAATATTAAATCTTCAAAGTCATCAAAAATCAATTCCGAGGGGCTGTCCTTATAAGAGTTGATTTCGTCCAGAACAACCTCTTTTTCCTTTTCTAATTCCTTTTCAGGAAAAGTGGAGTTAAAAGTAATATCACTAATTAATTCTAACGCTCGTTTATAATCTTTGTCAAGGAATGTTGCATAAATACAAGTCTCCTCTTTTGTGGTATAAGCATTGAGTTCTCCCCCCACATCTTCCATTCTGTTTAGAATGTGATAGGCCTTACGTTTGCTCGTTCCTTTGAAGATAACATGCTCTATAAAGTGAGCAATTCCCCATTCAGCATCAGTTTCATCACGAGAGCCGGTATTTAGAATGATTCCACAGTGGGCTACTTTTTGATCCACCTGACGATGAATTAAACGGATACCATTTGATAATGTGTGAGTTTCGAAAAGCATATTGAGATTTATTAGGCTGCAAAGGTAATAAGAACTTTATATATCGATTAAAATACCTGTTTATTTTCGAAGATTTATTTGGAGGCGATATTTTTTTGCTTACTTTTGTGTCGCTCAAGTAAAGCGGTGCCATAGCTCAGTTGGTAGAGCAATGGACTGAAAATCCATGTGTCCCTGGTTCGATTCCAGGTGGCACCACACTTAAAACTTGAACACAAATTATAATAGGGTACCATAGCTCAGTTGGTAGAGCAATGGACTGAAAATCCATGTGTCCCTGGTTCGATTCCAGGTGGTACCACTTATTATTTTTTGAAACCCATTGGGTGCCATAGCTCAGTTGGTAGAGCAATGGACTGAAAATCCATGTGTCCCTGGTTCGATTCCAGGTGGCACCACCCAAGAAGCCGATCATCAGATCGGCTTTTTTTATACCCTATATTTTCTCCTTTGAGTATTTCCCAAATTTATATTTTTTGTATTCAGTTTATTGTTATGTATTAGATGGTTGTGGTTTTATGTTGAAAAAAAATAAACTTTAAGTGTTAAAAGTTAGGTGTTTGATTTATAAAAATTGTAATTTAGTTACCCTGTTTATTTAGGGCTTAAATTAATTATGTACCTATGAATCTATGGTTTGGTTCGTAGATTTTTTTTGTAAGACTAATCCTGATACCGAAATTGCATGACTAATAAATTAAGAACATTAATTCTTGATGATGATCCTGTTTATTTGAAGCTTGCGTCCCAAAGGCTGGAGGAAGACTTTGTTGTCTTTACGGCATTATGCCCAACTGATGCTTTTGACCTGCTATCGAATGAAAGAATCGATGTCTTAATTTGTGATTATAGCTTGCCTGAGATGGATGGTGTTGAGGTTGTAAAGGCAGTGAAAACCCTTCATCCTGGAACAGATGTTATCATGATTAGTGGAGGGATTGAAGAGCAGCATATTGTTGATGCCTTTGATTCCGGAGTTATTGATTTTTTGCAGAAACCGTTTGATTATACAACGCTTAAAATATCAATAGAACGTGCCAAGAATTTTGTTTCCTTAAAAAAGAAGAGCAAAAAAATGGAACGGTACAATTCTTTTCTGACCCGGAAACTAAATGAACAAGATTCTTTTGGTCTGATTTATTGCAGTGAGTCAATGCAATATATGCAATCTCAAATGGAAGAATTGGCTAAGGATGATTCTATATCTGTATTTATAACCGGGGAGATTGGTTTGTACAAAGATTCCATCGCTCGCAGGATTCATAATTTAAGCTGTCGGAGTAATAAACATTTTGCAGCGATTAATACGGCTGCTGTGACTGATGCTATGTTTGAAACAAAATTTTTTGGTTACGATAAGGCAGTGGTAAAAGGGACTCGAAAAGATGAATTGGGTTGGTTCGAGATTGCTAAAGGAGGGACTCTTTTCTTTGATGAGATTGCTGATTTGTCAATTTATCAGCAAGGAAAGTTGAACTCAGTACTCCAGAATAAAAAATATGCCAAGATCGGATCAAGAAAAAAGATGGATGTTGATGTTCGTTTAATTACGGCTTGTTCTGTTGATTTAGAGGTGTTGAAAGCAAACAATACCCTTCGTTCCGACTTGCTTCAAAAATTAAACGGTTATAATCTGAATATTCCTCCTCTTCGTGATAGACAGGAAGATATTCCTTTATTGATGAATTATTTTATTCGTCACTTTTCTAAGAAAATGCGGAAAATTATTCATGGGTTTGATGTATTTGCAGAACAAAAGCTGATGGAATATAGTTTTCCCGGAAATACTCAAGAGTTGTCGAATCTGATTGAAAGAGCGGTTATTCTTTGTGAAGGGGATACATTAAATCTGGATCATTTCCCATCGGTTATTGCCGAGAAAGATGAACGTGTTGCTGTTATCAACAGTTTTGATTTGGGTTTGATTGAGCGAGATATCATTGTTCGAGCTTTGATAGAATGTGATTATAACAAAACGAAAGCCGCCAAACTTCTTAATTTGAATTGGAATGCTTTGCATAGGAGGCTGCAGAAATTCAAGATTGTTATTCCTGAAGGTGTGGGATAGTTTGTAATCGAAGTGTAATATCGCTTAGATTTGTTATTTTCGTGTATGCTGAAATATCTTTTTCAAATTGTATTTTTTCTTCACATTTCAACTGTAGCTTTATTAGCTCAACAGGCTAAGATTGATTTGCCTTTTACTACAGTTCAAGATATCGATGAGCTCCTTCAAAATCAGTTTCAGAAGCAAGGTCAACGTCTTCTGCAGATCTATCTAATTCGACATGCGAAGCCTAATTTGAAGAAGAGGTTCTTTTGTTCTGCTGATCAGGCTCAGAATTATCTTGATAATTATAACAGTGCTCCTGTGTGCGAATTACCTTCAGCTTATGTGAGTATCGAATTAATTAAGCCGCACCAAATCTATTGTTCTTCCTTACCACGTTCACAAGAAACCGCCTTGAGGTTATTTGGAAATTCTTATCCAATTGTATCGGATAGTGTCTTTAGAGAATTTGAGTTGAAGATTGTAAATGCCCAGTCTATTATAAAATTACCATTGGATTTGTGGAAAGGCGTTAGTCGGATGTCCTGGTTTTTGGGTTTTAATCACCGGGGAATTGAGAGTTTAAAAAAAGCGAAAGAGCGTGTTGTTTTTTCGGCTGACAACTTAGAAAAACTTGCTAATCAGGAAGAAACTGCTATCTTGGTAGGGCATGGCATGATAAATGCGTCTATTGCAAAAGAATTGAAAAGACGAGGTTGGACTATTGTCCAAAAAAAGGGACACTTAAATTTGGGAGCAACTATTTTACAAAAGGTGGTTCCGCTTTAAAGCTTAGTACCCAATTTACGTTTGTTTTTAATGTGCGCTAATGAACACTTGTGTACCTGTGTGAACACTTAGTATTGAGTGAGTTTTGTGTATTTAATTGTATTAGAGAAGATTGGTTGTTTTGGTATTGGTATTGATAAATATTATTGGGTTGATAAAACCATTTTTTGAGATGAAGAGGCTTGTTCTGCTTCTGTCTGTTCTTTTGTGTGTTGGTGTTTTGCAGGCTCAGAAGAAAAAACAGTTAGATTCAGGCGCTTTTTCTTCGTATGATAAAATATTCAGTGGGGATGTAGAAAAGGTTAATTTGTCTGATTATATCGATGGACCACATTTTTTTTGGTTGACAGATGATAAAGTAAAGGTTTGGTATATCTCGCACAAGCATGCAGAGAATTCAATAGATGTTAGAGAAAAGATTGTAAAGCTAAAGAAAGATTCGATCCAGTTTAAGGGTTTATACGGCGATAAAAATCGTTATTGGCTTAGGGAGAAAGAGTTTGTGTCGCCTAAGGCGGAGTATTCCGGAGTCGATTCAATTATGGTTGTGGGGGATGTTCATGGTGAATTTAATACGATGAAGAAACTTTTGGTTGCCAATCAAGTCATTGATGAAAAGGGCAATTGGCAGTTTGGGAAGAATCATCTCGTTTTTGTTGGCGATATTTTTGATAGAGGTGATGAGGTGACTGAAGCCTTGTATTTTATTCGAATCTTATCTCGAAAAGCTCGAGAAAAAGGAGGGAGAGTTCATTTAATATTGGGAAATCATGAGGTGATGATATTGATGAAGGATACCCGGTATATATCGGGTAAGTATAAGAATATGAGTAAGCGTTTGCTAACAAATTATTATAATTTCTTTGCTGAGAATACAGATATGGGGCGTTGGTTGAGATCTCTGAATTCAGTAATGAAAATAAACGATAAGCTTTTTGTTCATGGCGGTTTATCACATGATGTGGTTGAAAAGAATTTATCGATTGATCAAATTAACGAGGATATTCGATACAGTTTGCTCAATGCCAAAAGCATGTCGGCTAAAGAGTTGAAACAAAAGATTTATTTTCCAGGAAATCCATTGTGGTATCGGGGGTATATGAGGGCGTCGAGGAATTATTCTAAAATAACAGATGAGGAACTAGATGCGGTTTTGAGTTTTTATGGTGCGAAACAGATCATGTTTGGTCATACCGAGCTTGATGAGATAAGGTTTTTCTATCAGAAAAAAATATGTGCCCTTAATGTTCCAATGGGGTATCTGCAATTTCGACCACAGATATTATTAATAGTCGGCGATCATTTTTATCGCTGTTTATTAGATGGAGAGAAGGAGTATATAAAATAGCAGAGTCGACTTCTTTCTTTTTTTAAAATTAGATTTAAATAAAGGCAATGAGGCGTTTGATAATTTTGTTGTTTCTGATGCAGTCTGGCATGTTTGTTTTTGCCGGAGTGCAAACTCAGGATAGTCTTGGATTGGTAGGCCTGTTTGATAATGATGTTCCTTTGGAAATTGATCTCAAAGCTAATTTTCTAAGTCTTTTTGCTGACCTCTCAGAAGATCGGGTTTTTCATGATGCACAGTTGACTGTGAAAAATCCCTCATGTGCGTTTTCGGATATGGCTGTTAAGTTGAAACCAAGAGGAGGCTTCCGTCTTCGAAAACAAACCTGCGATTTTCCGCCTTTACGTTTTAAGTTTCATGCAAAACAAGTAGATGGAACTATTTTTCAAGGTCAAGATAAACTTAAGTACGTTAGCCATTGTCAAAATTTCAAGAAAGACTATGAATTGCATACGCTTGAAGAGTTCTTAGTATATAAGATGTATAATGTCTTTACGGATTACAGTTATCGGGTTCGTTTGGCTAGAGTCAATTTTATCGACACGTATAAGCTGGATACGCTTCAGCGTTTTGGTTTTTTTGTTGAAGATAGGTTGCAGATGGCTAAACGGATTGGGCGTCATCCACTGAAATTTCGAAATATAAAACAATACCAGGTTCTTCGAGAGAATATGTTGGTTTTGTCTTTGTTCCAATACATGGTTGGTAATTCCGATTGGGATGTGTCCCGTTTGCATAATATAGATCTGATGTCAGTTGATGATAACAGTCTGCCTGTAGCTATTCCTTATGATTTCGATTGGTGTGCCTTAATTGGTCAGGAGTATTTTGTGCCCGATCCGCAGATTGACTTAGATGCGAAATATCAAAGACGTTATAAAAGCTATCAATGGACTAAAGAAGAGTTCGAAGCTGCATTTCAGGAATTTTTCGACCACAAAGATGAATTGTATTCTCTTATTTCAGACTTTACTTATTTAGACAATGATAATCGCCTTAAATTATTAGCCTACATTTCTGAATTCTATGATTTAATCTCATCAAAATCAGATGTCAGGGATTTTCTCATGAAGAATGCTAAGAAAATACCGAGTGATTATTAGCCTATGTGCTTAAGCCGATAGATTCTGTTTTCTTTTGAAATCGATATCTTCTTAATATTTGATTTAAAATTGAACACCCCTGATTTGATAGGGGTGTTTGTCGTTTTATGTTGTTTTTTCTGAAAATAACCCCTATTAAATTGGATGTGTTTTGCCAAATAAAATATTTTTCTCATCTTTGTACTGTGAATTGTGGGGGTGTATCTCTGAAAAATATGTTTTTTCTAAATAAGACCCCTTTTTCTAACTTATATACCAAATAACCATGTCCACTATTCGTTTTCAAGCTTTAACAGAGCTGTTGTCAAGAGTTCCTAAAGAAGTGCATTTGCCTTCAAATAAGGTGACCGATTATTATGGAGAGCTTGTATTTAATACAGACTCTATGAGAAAGTATTTATCTAAAGAAGCCTTTAAGGCTGTAATTGACGCTAATCAGAATGGTGGCGCTATTGACAGAAAAATGGCTTCGGGTGTTGCTGCAGGAATGAAAGCCTGGGCGATTGAGAACGGCGTTACGCATTACACACACTGGTTTCAGCCACTAACCGATGGAACTGCTGAAAAGCACGATGGTTTTATCGATTACGGTGACGGAGGTCATATGATTGAAAATTTTTCAGGAGATTTACTGACGCAGCAAGAACCTGATGCATCATCTTTCCCCTCAGGAGGAATTCGTCAGACATTTGAGGCCCGAGGCTATACGGCTTGGGATGTATCTTCGCCAGCCTTTATTGTGGGTACAACCCTTTGTATCCCAACTGTCTTTATTTCTTATACTGGAGAAGCGCTTGATTATAAAACGCCTTTATTAAAGGCTTTAGCTGCTGTTGATGAGGCTGCCGTTGGTGTTTGTCAGTATTTTGATAAGAATGTAACTAAGGTTCACACCAATTTGGGTTGGGAGCAGGAATATTTCTTAATAGATGAAGCTTTGTATCAGGCTCGTCCGGATTTGGCTTTGACAGGGCGTACACTTATGGGACACTCTTCGTCGAAAGATCAGCAATTGGATGACCACTACTTTGGTTCGATTCCTGAGCGTGTGACTAATTTTATGATGGAACTTGAGTTGGAATGCCATAAATTGGGAATTCCTGTTAAGACACGTCATAACGAGGTGGCTCCAAGTCAATTCGAGTTGGCTCCAATTTATGAGGAAGCAAACTTGGCAAACGATCACAATCAGCTGTTGATGGATGTGATGAAGAAGGTTGCTCGTCATCATAAATTCAGGGTTTTGTTTCATGAAAAACCTTTTGCAGGAATCAATGGTTCAGGTAAGCACAATAACTGGTCATTGGGAACTGATACAGGAGTCGTGCTTTTAGCTCCGGGTAAAAATCCTAAAGGGAATATTCAGTTTCTTTGTTTTGTTGTGAATACACTGATGGCGGTATATAAGAATCAGGACTTGTTGCGTGCATCAATTCTGACAGCTTCAAATAGTCATCGTTTGGGAGCAAACGAGGCACCTCCTTCAATTATCTCTGTATTCTTAGGTGACGAAGTTTCCAAGATGCTGGATATGATTGTTGAGGAAGTTGGGGAAAGAAAAATGACTCCGGATGAAAAGACGGCTTTGAAATTGGGTATTGGTCGTATTCCTGAGATTATTTTGGATAATACCGATCGCAACCGTACATCGCCTTTTGCCTTTACCGGTAATCGATTCGAGTTTCGTGCAGTAGGATCCAGTTCAAATAATGCTGCTGCAATGACGGCTTTGAATGCTGCGGTTGCAGTTCAGTTGAATGAATTTAAAGCTTCGGTAGATTTCTTAATCGAAGAAGGAATTAAGAAAGATGAGGCTATTTTTCAGGTGATGAAGAAGATGATTATCGAATCAAAACCAATTCGTTTTAATGGTGATGGTTATTCAGATAATTGGGTTAAAGAAGCTGAAAAAAGAGGTTTAACCAATATTACAAGTGTACCTGAATCTATATCTAAATATTTGGATCCCGAATCGAAAAAGGCTCTTGTTGGGAGTGGGGTGATGACCGAAAAAGAACTTGAGGCTCGTGTTGAGGTTGAGATGGAAAAGTTTACAAAGAAAATCCAGATTGAATCTCGTGTTCTTGGAGATCTGGCTATTAACCACATTGTTCCGGTTGCAGTGGCTTATCAGACAAAATTGATACAGAATGTTCAGGGTTTAAGAGATATTTTCACCAACAGTGAGTTTGAAGAATTAGCAGGAGCCAGAAAAGATTTGATTAAGCAAATATCGTCTCATATCTCTGCAATTAAAGCAATGGTTGTTGAAATGGTAGCAGCACGTAAAGAATGTAACCTTATTGAGGATATAAGGGAATCTGCTTTTGCTTACGATCAGAAAGTTTGTCATTATTTAGAAGAGATCCGTTACCATATCGATAAATTGGAGTTGGTGGTTGATAATGAAATGTGGCCATTGCCTAAGTATAGAGAATTGTTATTTAATAACTAAAATGTCTTCTCAGGCTATTTAGTTTAGATAATCGCTAAAAGAGAGAGTTTCTTATTGGGACTCTCTCTTTTTTTTGTTTCTGGATATAATAAAATAGTGGTTCAGTGTGTTTATCAATATTAATATATCTGATTGAAGAGAAAAGCTTATCAGCTTTTGTATCTTTATCAGGATTTCCTAAATTGGACGTTTAAGTTATAATTTGAATCATCTATACCATTTTAATATGAGATTTTTAATCGCTGCTAGTTTAAGTCTTTGTTTGTTGTTTAATATGGCCTGTTCGCCCAAATATTACGCTCGAAAAGGGGATGCAATGTTCGATAAAGGGCAATATCATAAAGCGCAGTCGTATTTTGATAAGGCTTATAACAAATCGAAAGATCATGATTTTAGATCGGATGTGGCCTATAAAGCAGGACTTTGTTTCGAACAGATTAATATCCCAAGAAAAGCAACTAGTTGGTATAAAAAAGCTGTTCGTAGAAGAGATTCTTTCCCGGAGGCGTTGGTTCATTTGGCTCAGGTAGAGATAAAGACCGGAGATATTGAAGATGCGCAAGAAACGTTTGACATCTATAGGGATTATGTTCCTGAAAATTCGAGAGGAGACGAGGAAAGATTGCTTGGTGTTTTTGATAGAATAAAAGAATGGAAAGAGAATCCTCAGGCTTATAAAATACGTCCAATGGATGAGCTCAATACGCGATCGAGTGAATTTGCGCCTATGTATTTTGGTGGTGATACAAATATGATTGTTTTTACCAGTACACGAAAAGGTGGTTTGGGAATTAGGCAGGATGGCGTAACGGGTGATAGATATTCGAATCTCTTTCGTTCGGAATATACCAATGAAATTAAGCGGGATGTTAAGAATAAAAGAGGTCGGGTTGTTGATGTGAAAACGGTACTGAAGGACGAGTTTGCGTGGCAGAGGCCTGTGAGTGTGGGAGATAGTATAAATTCTGTACTAAATGACGGGGCAGCTTGTATTGTCCCGGAAACAAATGTGATGTATTTTACATCTTCTCGTAATCCGGATGAAAAGGATAGTGGGACTAAGATTTATAGTATTACAATGCAGGGAGATGAATGGATCGGATTGAAGAAGGTGGATTTGGTTCCTGATTCTATTTCTGTTGGTCATCCCTCAATCTCATCAGATGGAGAGACGATGTATTTTGTTTCTGATATGGCAGGCGGTTATGGTGGAAATGATATCTGGATGGTGAAGTCGGAAGGTGGAAGTTGGGGAAGTCCTATCAATATGGGATCAGATATTAACACTGCCGGAGATGAGCTTTTCCCATATATTCGTGATAATGGAATGCTTTATTTTGCGTCCGACAGGTTAGATGGAATGGGAGGTTTGGATTTATATGTTGCAAAGCCCAGAGATCAGGTTTGGGATGTTGAAAATATGAAATACCCGATAAATTCTGAAGCTGATGATTTTAGCATTGTTTTTCAGCCAGGTCAGAATAAAGGGCTTTTTGCATCTTCGAGAAATAAGGGGAATGATGATATCTTTTCTTTTGAGAAGCTTCAGATTGATCCTACGATTATAGAAATAGCTGAAGGTAAAATTCATTTCGACGAAGGTTTAGCCGGTAAGCGAGTTCGTGTGCAAGTAGAATCAGATAAAGGAGAGAAATCGAATATTCGTTTGGGAGAAAAAGGTGAATTTAAATTGCCAATTCATGCCAATACAAAATATACAGTGACAGTTTCAGGTGATGATTTTCTTACGGAAAAGAAAGTTGTCGAAGCTGGAAATATTGATGAGAAGTTGAATGTTGATCTGAACTTTGAGCTTAAAGGTGTTGGGGTGCCAATCCGATTGAAGAATGTATTGTTTGGATTCAACGAATGGGTTTTGACTGATGAGGCCAAAGAGGCTTTGAACGATTTGGTTGAAACAATGAAAACGCACTCTGATATTCTCATTGAGCTGAGTTCGCATACCGATTTCGTAGGCAATGAAAAGGTAAACGACAGTATTTCGAAGTTGAGGGCACAGGTTTGTGTTGATTATTTGGTTGACGAAGGGGTTGCTTCAGCTCGGCTGAAGGCCTTGAGTTATGGAGAAAACAAGCCTTGGGTCGTAAAACAAGAGGGACAGGATAAATATCCATTTTTGAAAGTAGGTGATGTTTTGAGTAAAGAGTTTATAGATAAGTTAAGTTCGGATGAACAAAAGCAAGTTGCTCTTCAAATGAACAGAAGAACTGAAATCAAAATTAAGAGAATTGATAAGAAGCCGAAGTCAGGATTTGAGAGATCAAAAAGATCGAAGAGATAGTTGAGGAATAGGGCTTTCGTTAAAGGGAAAAAATACTAACTTTACGACGGCAAAAAAATAACAAAAGCGTTCTGCCAAGCAGGGCGCTTTTTTTACTACTATCCAACCATGAGAAAAGACGAAAGATACAACTTAAGAGGCGTTTCCGCATCGAAGGAAGATGTGCATAATGCGATAAAAAATATTGACAAAGGGCTTTATCCTAAGGCTTTTTGTAAGGTGGTTCCTGATTACCTTACCGGAGATGAAGACTATTGTAATATCATGCATGCTGACGGAGCAGGAACAAAATCGTCTCTGGCTTATATGTATTGGAAAGAGACTGGTGATTTATCAGTTTGGAAGGGAATTGCTCAGGATGCAATTATTATGAATCTTGATGATTTACTTTGTGTAGGTGCCGTTGATAATATCCTGCTTTCGTCGACAATTGGTCGCAACAAAAACCTGATTCCGGGTGAAGTTATTTCTGAAATTATTAATGGAACAGAGGAATTACTCGAAGAGTATCGTAAGCTAGGTGTTAATATTTATTCAACAGGTGGCGAAACGGCTGATGTGGGTGACTTGGTTCGTACGATTATTGTTGATTCAACTGTAACCTGTCGTATGAAACGTGAGGATGTTATTACCAATGAAGAAATTCAAGCGGGTGATGTTATTGTTGGCTTGTCTTCATTTGGTCAGGCAACATACGAAGAAAGTTACAATGGAGGTATGGGGTCAAATGGCTTGACTTCTGCTCGTCATGATGTTTTTTCAAAATACCTTGCAGAGAAATACCCTGAAAGTTTTGATGGATCGGTTCCTGAAGATTTGGTTTACTCAGGAAATTGCAAATTAACTGATGCGGTTGAAGGGGTTGATATCGACGCTGGAAAATTGGTTTTATCAGCAACTCGTACTTTTGCTCCTATTGTAAAAGTTGTTTTGGATAAGTACCGTTCACAAATTCACGGTATGATTCATTGTTCAGGTGGAGCGCAAACAAAAGTTCTTCATTTTGTAGACAATCTTCATATTGTTAAAGATAATATGTTTGACGTTCCTCCCTTGTTTAAGTTGATTAAAGAACAAAGTGGAACCTCATGGGATGAAATGTATAAGGTATTCAACATGGGACATCGTTATGAGTTTTATGTGCCGGCAGAAATTGCAGATGATATTATCGAAATTTCGAAAAGTTTTAATGTAGATGCTAAAATTGTTGGACGAGTTGAAGCTTCGGACAGTAAAAAATTGACGATTGAAAGCGAATTCGGTAAATTCGAATATTAAATAGAACCTATTATAAGAGCCGGTCATTCTTTTGTTGGATGATCGGCTTCTTTGTATTTGGAATCGAGAACTAAATGAAAATTGAATTTTTGTTTAGAAGGGTGAGAATATTGAAGTTAACTACTTATTATGATTTGTAATAAAGCTTAAATATTCTAATAATGAGGTTCAAGTCAATTAAAGTGATTTTATTTTCCTAATTTTGTGCAAATTTTAAGAGATTATAGGAATGAGCGATAATGTGTTACTAGGAAAACTGGAAGGTGTTTTTATCCGCTTTAAGGAGGTTAGTCAATTGATTACCGATCCTGAGGTAATGAGTGATATGAAACGCTTTGTTAAGTTGAGCAAAGAATATAAAGAATTGGATTTGGTTGATTCTGCTGCAAGAGAGTATAGAAATGCACTTGAAACTATTGCCGAATCAAAAGAAATATTAGCCACTGAAAGTGATGAGGAATTGCGTGAAATGGCAAAAATGGAATTGGAAGAGCTTGAGGTGAAGTTGCCGGAAATGGAGCAAAATATTAAATTGCTTTTGGTACCTGCCGATCCTGAAGATTCTAAAAATGCAATTCTGGAGATACGTGCTGGTGCTGGCGGGGATGAGGCTAGTATTTTTGCAGGTGATTTATACCGTATGTATACCAAATTTTGCGAGAGTAAAGGCTGGAAGGTATCTATGTCTTCTTGTAGTGAAGGAACATCAGGTGGTTACAAGGAAATTGTTTTGAATGTAACTGGTACCGGTGTTTACGGTGTTTTGAAATATGAATCAGGTGTACATCGTGTACAACGTGTCCCTCAGACAGAAACTCAAGGTCGTGTGCATACCAGTGCAGCCTCTGTAGCGGTATTGCCGGAGGCAGAGGAGTTCGATATTGATGTGAAAGAAAGTGATATCCGTAAGGATACCTACTGTTCTTCAGGTCCTGGTGGACAGTCGGTAAATACAACTTATTCGGCTATTCGTTTGACTCATAATCCAACCGGAATTGTGGTGACTTGTCAGGATCAAAAGTCTCAGCTTAAGAATTATGCGAAGGCATTGGTTGAGCTGCGTTCTCGTATTTATGCGATGGAGCATCAAAAATATTTGGATGAAATTTCATCTAAACGTAAGACGATGGTATCAACTGGTGACCGTTCGGCTAAAATTAGAACTTACAATTACCCACAAGGTCGTGTTACCGATCATAGAATTAATTTGACTCTGTATAATTTGAGTGCAATTATGGATGGCGATATTCAAGAGATTATCGATAAACTTCAGGTTGAGGAGAATGCAGAGCGACTTAAAGAAAGTGGTTTATAGAGATATTGGGGCAGTGGTTTTTAACTACTGCCTTTTTTTTGATTGCATTTTAAATGCGTCATTAATAATAAAGAAATAAAAACAACCATTTAATAAATTATCTACAAATGAATTATCAAGCTTTATTCGAGCAAATCAGATTAAAGAAATCTTTCTTATGTGTTGGTTTGGATACTGATGAGAAAAAGATTCCGGCGCATTTACTGACAGAGGAAGATCCAATTTTCGAATTCAACAAAGCCATTGTTGACGCAACCGCTCACTTGGTTGTCGCTTACAAGCCTAATATTGCTTTTTACGAATGCAAAGGGGCAAAAGGGTGGTTGTCTCTTGAGAAAACAGTTTGTTATATCAAGGAAAATTATCCGGAAGTATTTCTAATTGCGGATGCTAAGCGTGGTGATATTGGGAATACCTCGCAAATGTATGCCAGCGCTTTTCTTGAGAATATGCCTTTCGATTCAATTACCGTTGCCCCATATATGGGTGAAGATTCGGTGACACCTTTCCTTTCTTATAAAGATAAGTGGGTGATTCTGTTGGCATTGACATCCAATAAAGGAGCTTTCGATTTCCAGTTTTTTCAGGAGGGGGAGCAGAAATTATTCGAAAAGGTTCTTGAGAAATCTCAAGAGTGGGGTTCTCAGGATAATATGATGTATGTAGTGGGTGCTACAAAAGCAGAAATGTTATCTGATATTCGTAAGATTGCTCCAAACCATTTCTTATTGGTTCCGGGTGTAGGTGCCCAGGGAGGCAGTTTGCAAGAAGTTGCAAAATACGGGATGAACGATCATTGTGGTTTGTTGGTTAACTCATCGCGTGGTATTATTTATGCAGATTCAACGCTGAAATTTGCTGAAGTAGCTCGCGAAAAAGCACTTGAACTTCAGGAAGAAATGGCAGCTTTAATGGATGCTAAAGGGATTTTATAGTCCCGGTATTAAAAAGTTAGGAAAGCGATGGTCTCAAGATCATCGCTTTTTTTGTTGCATTCTTAAAAATCATATCATAAATTTAGTATTCTGTTTAACGAACTCAGAATCTGATTTATGAATGAGGATTTCCTACACTATATCTGGAATTTTCGCCTCTTTGATGATCAAAACTTATGCTCATGTCAAGGACATCAGTTGTGCCTCATTGATACGGGACGTTTGAATAGGGATTCGGGACCGGATTTTTTTGAAGCACATATAAAGATTGATGGCTTACTTTGGGTTGGGAATGTTGAAATGCATTTGAAGTCTTCAGATTGGTACAGGCATCATCACGATACCGATGCTGCATACAATAATGTCATATTGCATGTTGTTTATGAGAATGATGTTGATGTGATATTACCTAATGGTCGGTTGTTGCCCAGTTTGGAGTTGACAGTTCCCAATCAGTATCTGGATAAATATCAATCATTAATGTCTTCTCAGTTGTGGATTCCTTGCCAAAAGGATATTTTAAAATTGAATAGTTTTTTTGTAAGTCATTGGCTTGATAGGATGTTGTTGGAAAGGTTGGAGAGAAAGGCTGATAATATAAGACAGGTTTATCAGCTAAATTCCAATTCGTGGGAAGAAACCTTTTATCAGATTTTAGCCCGCTATTTTGGAATGAAACTTAATGCGGATCCTTTTGAACAGTTGGCTCGCTCAATTCCTTTGAAGGCTTTTGCCAAGCAAAAGAACTCACTTTTGCAATTGGAGGCTATCTTATTTGGTCAGGCAGGGCTGCTTCAGGATACAATTCCGGATGATTTGTATTATTTAAGTTTGCAATCAGAATATAATTTTCTGAGAAGCAAATTTGATCTAAGGCCTATAGAGAGGGACAGATGGAAATTTATGCGTTTGCATCCGGTCAATTTTCCTACTGTTCGGATTGCGCAATTGGCTAATCTGATATATAAATCACAATCTTTATTTTCTAAGATTATAGAGATAGATAATGTCGCCGATTTTTATGCTTTGTTTCAGCTTGAGGCTTCTCATTATTGGCAAACGCATTATCGATTTGGTGAAGAAGCTGATTATAAGCCTAAAGTTATGGGGAAGGCAACTATTGATATCTTAATAATTAATGCAATTGTTCCCATATTATTCGTTTATGGTAAAGAAACAGGAAACCCCATTTATGTCGATAGAGCTTTATTTATTCTTGAAAATTTAAAACATGAAAAGAATAAGATTGTAAATACCTGGATGGAGATAGGGGGGAAATTGCAATCGGCATATGATTCACAATCTCTTTTGCATCTGAAGTCTGAGTATTGTAATGCGTTTAGGTGTTTGGAATGCGAGTTGGGAAATCGAATCATTCGTTTAGAACAAATGTAATTTTACTTATTGTGATTAGATAAGATTGATTACATTAGATTTTATTTTTCATATAAATTTGAACAATGTCATTAAAAGGACGAAAGGTCTGGGAGGAGAATGTTAAAACATTGAGTTTTGCTTTGCTATTGATGCTGGTGGTTATTAGTATTGGAACTGTTGGTTATATGCATCTCAATAGCGAGTATAGTTTTATTGATGCATTATATATGACCGTAATCACCATTTCAACGGTAGGTTTTAAAGAGGTTCATGATCTGACTGATAATGGTAAGATATTTACAATATTCTTGATTCTGATCAGTTTTGGTATCTTTGGTTATATTGTTTCAGCAGTAACCCGTTTTATACTAGATGGTGTTTTTCGTAGGAATTTAAAAGATTATAGAGTGGCTAGAAAAATTGAGAAACTTAGCAATCACGTTATTGTTTGTGGTTTTGGGCGTAATGGACGTCAGGCAAGTCTTGAATTACTTGATCATGGCGAGCAGGTTGTCGTGATAGATTCCAAGGAATCGAGTATTGAAAAAATCCGTATGGTTCCTGAGCTTTTGTTTATTCAAGGAGACGCTACCCTCGAAGAGGTTTTAACATCTGCAAATATTTTAAATGCCAAAGCACTGATTACTGCCATCCCGGATGATGCTGCAAATGTCTATGTTTGCCTGACTGCCAGAGAGTTGAGTCCTGGAATCAGAATTATTTCTCGTTCATCTAAGCTGCAGTCTGATAATAAATTGAAACGTGCAGGGGCAAATAATGTGATAATGCCTGATTTGCTTGGTGGAAAGCAGATGGCCAAATTAGTTGCTCAGCCTGACGTTATTGAGTTTTTGGATAAGATTTTGCTCCAATCAATCAAAGGGGTGAAGCTTATAGAAGTTTCATGTTCCAATCTTGCAAATTGTTTTGTAGGAAAATCAATTTTAGATTTGAATGTGCGAAATGTCTCAGGTGCCAATATTATAGGTTTAAAAGACGATGAGGGAAACTATATTTATAACCCTTCACCTGATATTATACTTGACCAAAAATTTCAGCTCTTTGTATTGGGGGATTCGGAGCAATTAGCTCGGCTAAATAAACTTCTTAATACAGGGAAATTGACCAGATAAAAATACTTTGAATTTTATTCCAGCATTAATCATCAATAAATCAATAGGATATGATTTATTGATGATTTTTTATTTGAAAACGTTTGGAAATAACAGTGTTTTGCCCTTATATTTGTAGCCACTTTCAACGGAGAGTGGATTTATAAAATGGTTGTTTAGTAGTATTTTATAGGCAGTGGTAGGGTGGTCGTAGGAATTTTTTATTTTTAAAAGATTATTTACACCTACTAAACAACCTCTCGATTCGGGAGTGCTGAGAATTTTGATCTTTGTATCGGGTTCTCATTTTTTATCTCCAGATTTTATTGAAAATAAAAATTCAAAAAAAACGAATCTTGATTTGCAAAGTTAGAATTAAGTTTCTTATATTTGCAGCCGCTTTTGTAGCGAAAGAGTTCTTAAAAAATTTGGCAGGGTAACGATGAAAATCTGAGGTAAAAACGGAAATAAATTTTCTAAAAAAAAACTTCAATTTTTATTTGGTTTTAAAAACTAAAAGTTGTTATCTTTGCACCCGCTTTGACGCTGTAATCAGCGTTAAAACAGAGAAGAAATTTTGAACGCAAGTTCTTTGAAAATATTGAAAGTAGAATAAAGTTAGGTAAATACAAGAATAATAACCTTGTCAATTAGATTTACGAAATAACTTAGATATTATCCACGAGCAGATTAACTATAAGTTTTTTATACAACGAAGAGTTTGATCCTGGC
>NZ_SAXA01000018.1 GCF_004122035.1 Ancylomarina salipaludis | reverse complement strand
GGTACAATACATGTAGAAGACATTCTTCTTTAAATTATTTATCTCCTTTAGAATATGGAAGGCTATTAAATAATGACAAGAGAGCGGCATGACTTAACTTATTGTCCACATTTTTGTTGCAAGTCCAGAAATAATAAGATTTGATTTAACTAACAGTTTCCCCTCCCGCTTCCTGAGCCCGTCGAAGGAGAGGAGGGGTGGCGAGTTTACTCGACGGGGTGGTGCATTCTCTTTAAAAATTAACCCCAAACCCCTGAAGGGGCTTCATGTACAGCTTAGTAAGAGTTTCTCTTTAGCGCTTGGCGATGTGTGTCGAAAATATGGTTGTCGAGATGTGGTCACCGAGCTTGTCGAGGTGCTGTCGAAGTTAGGTTGCTGAGCTGTTATATCGAGCTTGCCGAGATGCTGTCGAAGCATCATAATTATGTAGACCTATTCTATTTTATGTATGCCTGAGGTTTTACGATATCCTAATTTATTGTTTGATATCTTATTTTTATAAATTTGATAGGCTCTATTATTTTGAAAAATAATAAAAGACCATAAACCTGCACAACAGGTCCTATAATCGGAAATAACTGACAGGTTTTATGAACACATAAACAAGTTGTGTGCCATGCTAAAGAACAACAAACTTAAACTTTCAAAAAATATAAGCAATGCCAGCAAAATCTGATAAAAGAAAATTTATTTCAACAGAAACAAGAGACTATTGGAATAACTTACACATCAATGTTGATTCTTTTTGGGATAACTGGGAGGGAAAGTATAAAAGTGAATTTGAAAGAAAAATCAAAAAAGAAATAAGCGAATCAGGATTAAAAGAAATCTTGGAACTTTATAATATTCAATATAAAAAGCCCAAGACACCAATTATTAAAATCTTTAGTGATAATGTTGAAACCGCAATTGAATTATTTTGCATTATTCGATTTTCACTAAACAATCCTAAAGCGTATGCAAGAATATTGAAGATTCCTCCAATTAAGGATAAAACTAATAGAGAACGCGTAATAATTGAATCTATTAAACTACATAAAAAAAGTAGATTAGCAGATTTGTTTTTAGTCTATAGTGCTGATAAACTTGGGGATAATCATTTTACATTTAACCTAACAGGTGATGAAGAACAAAATTTTGAAGAGTTTAGGAAAATTCTAGATAAATCAAGACGATTTTTAAAAAGTCGTGATAAACAACAAACTGTTTATCACTTGAGACACGCATTTGATGCAAATGACAAATGGTATTTTAGTTTCCTAAAAAAGACTGGCGATGACATCATTTCAGCTATACCTAATAATAAGAGGGTAATTAGAGGTCAATATTTCTACTTAGTTCTTGATAAGAAGAATGAATTCCTAAATGTCAAAACGAGAAGTAAAGAAATTGCATACAATTTAAGAGACTATATTTCTTTAAAGGGAACAAAAAGACTTTACTTTAAACACAGTTCTTCAACTTATACACCAACTTCATTCTTTGATACGATATTACAAAAATCTGGTAATATATTTACTGATGAGTTGGGAAAAGAAATTATTTTAACAGATGTTGGTTTTCGCAAAACAAATTTAAATGTTGGAATAGACCTCCACGACCCAGATACAAAACATAAGGTTTTGGAACAAATTGTCATTTTAAAAGAACAAGGACATTTGGTACTAAATGATATTTCTGAATTTAAATACCTGAAATTCAATTATAACGGTTTAGAATACAAAGTAAATATTGTATTAAATAAATGGGGACAATGCAAACTTATACTTTCAGATTCAAACAAACCTAAAATAGATTTAGAAAACTTTCAAAAAGCGTTCATTGCTTCGTTTAATATTGAATTTAAAAGTTACCTGAATAATGCAAACGCAGAGATTGATAGAACTAGAATTATAAATACGTTATTAAACAAAAAAACAATTGAGTCAAATAATATACCTGAGATAATTGAGAATGAACTCACTGCATTAGTGAAAAGCAAGATTATCTTAAAACCAATTAATTGTGCAAAGAGGCGGTGCGAGAACGATACTTGCAGACAGATAACCTGGGTTGATAAAGAATGTCCGAAATGTGGTAGTGATTTAATTATTGAAGGAAAGCATATCGACATAAATCTCGATGAGAAAGGAATAAAGAAGGTCGTCTTTAACGAACTGAAGAAAATTAAAATTTTTGCTGTAAAAACTTACGAAAAACAGATTAATAGGAAAAAGTATGCGCTAATTGATATCTATTATGAGAATAAATCAATCACAATCTATATCTGCAGTGCATCTCCATCGACAGATTTAGTAAATTACTTCAAAAGGTCTGCGAGTCCCCTATTGATAATACTTTCTAGGTTTAAAGAATCATTAATACAACCAATTATAAATGCTGGTTTTTCTTGTTTAGACTTATCAACGTTTTTAACAGAAATGGAAGATTCTGTTAACGTAGAAGAAAGATTTATACAATTCATAGAAAAACAGAATCATGAATGGTATCAAAGGATATTAAAGAAAGGTTATGAATCCTATAATAGAATAATCACAAGGGCAAATAGTTATGGAGAAATGGATTTTGAAACTGACACTTATAATATCCTACAAGAGTTGTTCATTATTGGAGACAGACTAGGTGGAAAGATGACTGGAGTTAAAGCCCCAGATGGTATTGTTGTAATAAATCCACATAGCAAATCTAGAAGTAAATTTTGTTTTGCATGGGATTGTAAATTCAGTGTATTGGAAAATGGATACGAGCTTAATGACGATAAAGCTAAACATAGATTTTACATTAACACGTTGAATAAAAATGATAAAGTTAAGTTTTATGGAGGACTTAAAACTTATGCAATTATTTCTCAAAATATGAATCTTACTACCTACCAAAACTTTTACAATAGACTGTCAAAGAGATTCAGGTGGAAAGGGAATATTGTTTTTATTGACGAAAGAATTATCATCGAGTTATATCGTTTTTACAAAGAGAATCAAGCTTTAATAAGCAGCAACCCCGAACCATTTTATAGACCCGTCAGTGAGATGTTCTCTATAATTTGGAAGGTTAACCAACAACCATTTCCCATTATCTCAGACGAAAGATTAAAATCAATTGTCACGAGAGTAAAAAATGGATATGAAGGTAAGGCTAAGGATTTTGATTTTGAAAGAAAAGAGTTTGATTTAAATTTTTGAATGATGGAATTTAATAAAGCACGAACACACAACAAATTGTATATGTCAGGCGGGGGTTTTAGAGGTCTGACACGATTTCTCTCAGAAATCCAGCCCGACCACATACAAGTGACCGTTGTATAACATGTAATAAATACTGAATATGAGCTGGTGGTCTAATATATTAATGGCAATAGTCAGTCTAGTCGACCCAATAATATCACCAATAATTGGCATTGTTGGTAGTGTTGTCAAATATACTGTGTCGAAAGCGAAAAATGCTGGAGCAGTCTTTCTTTTTGACCTTGCCAGTAGCCTGTTACCTGGAGGGGCTGCAAAAGAATTATTTGCAGGTATGATTTCCGATATAATCGAAACAGATTTAACATCAGGAGTTAAAAAGACAGTTCCATATAATGACATTGCTTTATTTTGCGGAGTTTGTAATAAAGATACTCACTACTATATCAAGGATAAAAGTGATTCTTTAATAAAATGTTCGAATTGCTTTGAAAAGAATCTAAGAAAAAAAATCAATTTTGAGAATAAAGTATACATATTAGAAAACGGGTTGTATAAGCTCGACAATAAACGATTGGCATTCCAAAAAAGTTTATATAGTAATTCATTTGAAAAAAGAGACTCACCAAGCTCATTTAGTAAAAGTGGAGATAGTTTTAAATTTAATAAAAAACAATAATTATGGTTATAGCTTGCGCTTATTGTAAAGGAACTGGACGAAAATATGCTAGAACAGATACAGAAACAATATGTCAGATATGTGAAGGTGCTGGAAAACTAGAAGTACCTTCCAATCATGATGAATGTGCTTATTGTCAAGGAACAGGTCACAAATATATACGATATGATACGGAATCAATTTGTCCTTCTTGCAATGGAATTGGTATTAAGACGATTCCAAAATTTGATTAAACACGTTGTACAACACAATATAAAACAGTTGGGGTTCAGGGGCTTGCGAAGCTTCAGTTCTCGCTCCATCGTTTACCTTGGTGGATATGAACGCACTCCGCAAACCCAACCGTTTCATATTGTCAAACGTTGTGCTTCATGCCAAAAAAAGCTAACCAATTAATTAAATGAAACTGAATGACACATTTTGACCCAGTAAAAAATAAAGTTCTCTTTGGAAGTACAGATAAGTTAGCTGATTGGACAGCTGAAGGTTTAGACCAAGGTAAAATCATTGACAAAATCAAGTTAATGCTTAAAAATTACCTTGAATTAGACAATGTTAGTTTTTTGTTTGGTTCGGGTACGTCAATTCATTTGGGGGCAGTGGCAATCAGAAATTTTCCTTTAGAAGTAGAGGGTTACATAAAAGAACAAGATCCTGAAGGAACTGGAATATTTTCTCATTTCGTTTTTGTGATTAAACAACTTCAAGGTGAATTATTAAAATACGGAAAGGAGAATCTAATTGATGACACTAAAATCTTTGAAGATAAAAGAAAATGGAAATTTGAAATTGTAGATGATATTGTCCGAGATATTGAATCAAAGGAAATAGCTATTGAATATGAAAAGGTTTTAAATTTCTTAATCGCTACGGACTTTGTTTTTAATGAAGATAAAAGTAAAGTAAGAACTGATAAGTATGCTGAATTAATTACTGCGATTAAGGAAGGGTTATTTAATGTATGTAATTTGGAAAACAGACCAGTTTCTCAAACAATAATCGACAGAAAAAAAGCAAGCCAGTTCCCAAAAGAAATAGCACAAGGTGAACTACTTGAATCAAGAAGCAAATATATCTTTCATGAAAAATTCTTAAAGGCTCTTCTTCAAAGACCTTTGAATTTGAGGCGAGCAAATATTTTTACAGCTAATTATGATTTAGCTTTTGAATACGCTTTTGATAAACTAGGGGTTCATTATATAGATGGTTTTTCAGGATTTCATAAAAGGTTATTTAAACCAGAAACATTTGAATATGACATTTTTTACCCAGGTTCTACCACTTCGGGTAAAGTTCAAAGAATCGAAAAAGTAGTACGGTATTATAAATTACATGGTTCATTATCTTGGATTAACTCTGAATCAAGGGATGCAAACAATCTATATGGTATTGAAGAGAAATCGCTAGAATTAATAGAATCTCTAAAGAAAAAGGGAGAAATTATTATCTATCCCACTGCTGTAAAGAAGTCGTACACACTTGACCTTCCATACTCTGAACTATTTAGACAATTTGCTTCAACCATAACTCAATCTCAATCGGTGCTCGTTACGGTTGGATATTCATTTGGTGACGACCATTTTAACGATATTATCTATCAGGCATTATCAAACCCTACTTTCACTCTTATTGTAATTGACTTTCAAGGTACACGAAACGACTACATTCTTAACCTGAAAGAACTTAATGATCCAAGAATAATAATACTTGAAGGAGAGTTTTTTGGTGACTTCCTGACTTTTGCAGACACTCTTATGCCTAATTTCAACAATATTGACAATAACGAAAATGTTGCAAATACTTTGAACGAGCTTTTGAGAAATAAAGCTTCTAATACGGAACCTACTAAAGACACAGAATAATGAGTGAAAGAAGCATTGGAAAGGTGATATCTGTTGATAGTTTCAGAGCATACATACGACTAGATGATAATTTAAAGAGCTTATATAAAAGTGGCTATGAAGATATTTTTGAAGTTGCTAGAATTAATTCTTACGTAATTATTCCAATTGGGTCGGATAAAATTGTAGCAATGGTTACGAGTGTTAGAGCAATTGATGAAACTGAAATTGCAAAAAACAAGGAGGCAATATTTTTAACCAAATCTGCAAGATACTTGGTGGCAACTATGATTGGTACAATTGAGAATAGTGGTAAATATATTCAAGGTGTTTACAATTATCCTATTCTAGACAATCCTGTTTGGTATGTAACAAGTCAAGACTTGGATAATATCTTTGACCAAAAGAGAAAGAAAGACACAGAGGGAATAAATTTTGAAGATGATTATTATTTACCCATAGGAACATCACCTTCATTTTCTGATTATAAAATCAAGATAAATCCGGATAAATTTTTCGGCAAGCATGCTGCAATACTTGGTAATACCGGTTCAGGAAAATCTTGCACGTTTGCATCTATCATTCAGAGCATATTCGACTTTGATTACGATGGGAAGAAGCTACAAAATGCACATGTCATTATATTTGATACAAATGGAGAATACAAACAAGCATTTCAAGGAACGAAAGAAGCTCCATATAAGAATCTCGAACTAGTCAATCCATTTCATATAGATAAAGATGGAATGAAAGTTCCCTTTTGGTTTATGAACTTTGCTGACTTTGATTACCTATTTGAACCAACCTCAGGTACACAAGCCCCAGTTTTTAAACATGCCCTTGGATTGGCAAAAAATCAAACACAAGCATTAAATCAAAAGCTAATACCACAAGTTTTTATTGCAAGGTTGACAACTATACTTCATGAATGTGAAGAGAATGATTTTAAAATAAAAAATACAATTTATGATGGGTTAGATAACTTCGGAATTGAATTAGCAGCTTTAGATACTGACTTTGATAAAACGAATTTATTGAGTGCATTGAGGGAACTTTTAAAAGAAAAGGATAAGCTATCTAAGCCTGGTCAATATGTAAATGGAAATGTAAGTTCTGCAGTATTAACGGAAAGTTCAGAGATATTAAGAAGGGAATTGTCGTTGTATTATTCCTCTGCTAACAAGATTGAAATAACAAAAGAACGCAATATTGATCTGCCTATCTATTTTAATTTTCAAGGTCTATTGGAAAGATTCTTTGATGAGGCAATAAGTGAACAAGAAAATTCAGGAAATAGGCTTAGGGAATTTGTATCAACTCTTAGATTGAGATTGCAGTCATATTTAGGTGATGAAAGAATTTCACAACCATTATTATTAAATCAGAAAGAGGAGATTCCTAATATTCTAGCAAAATTTATTTCTTTCATTCTAGGTGATTTTTGTAAAATATATAAAACTGAAGAAACAGACTTATTTACTGATTTTTATAAGAAACAATTAGGTAAAGAAGAAATTGAAAAACTCGCTGCAAATAAGCCAAGTCAGATAACAATTATTGACATGTCTTTATTGCCTTATGAAGTTTTAGAAACAATCACGGGTTTAATAGGTCGACTTATTTTAGACTTTGTTTCTCGTTTTCCCGAAAATGATAGAGGTAAACTTCCAATGGTAATAGCCTTGGAAGAAGCACAAAATTACATTCCAGAGAAGAATAGAGGAGATAGAGAATCAATAGCTAAAAAAGTATTTGAGAGAATTGCACGAGAAGGTCGTAAATATGGTATTTCTTTACTTGTTTCTAGTCAACGACCTTCCGAATTGTCAAAAACAGTATTATCGCAATGCAACTCTTTTATTATTCATAGACTTCAAAATCCAGAAGACCAAAAGTACGTTAGACAATTAGTTTCTGCTGCGAATGAGGATATTTTACAACAATTACCAATTTTACCACAACAACATGTTGTAATTATGGGTGATGCAGTAAGGACACCTGTTCAGGCTAGAATGAATACGGCAAGTCCAAGACCTAATAGTAATAATCCTAAATTTATTGAAAACTGGACTATGGAATTGACAAAAGACTTTCCCAACTATGAAAAAATTGCAGAAGCTTGGGAGAAGGGTGAGAAATACAACCCCACTGAACCTGATGTTGAACCAAAAGAATAAAGCACGAAAACCTAACAATGTGTCATAAGTAATGCGGCGTGTTGTGGTAAATTTATCATGAGTACATTTAATAAAAATAGCAACGGTTTGATAGGGAAGTGCTTCGAAATCGCCCAAGCAACTTAGCAAGACTGCTTAGTACTCATATAAAAGAATGCTGCAAGCTGTATTGGATTTAGTGAAATAGAATAATTCAAAAAAACGAAATAATGGCTAGACCAAGGACAAAAGAACAATTGAAAGAGGCGAGTAAACTGAATTTTGAAAAATTATTCACTCTGATTAGTTCTATGACAAAGGAAGAGCAAGACAAAACATTTGACTTTGAGGACAGAGATAAAAATATTCGAGACATTTTAGTGCATTTATATGAATGGCATCAACTTTTATTAAACTGGGTTGACTTAAATCAATCCGGAAAAGAAATGAGTTTTTTACCAGAACCCTATAACTGGAAAACTTATCCGCAAATGAACATTGAATTTTGGGAAAAGCATCAAAAAACGCCATTTGACAAATCCGTGAAAGATTTGGAGAAAAGTCACGCTGAAGCAATGAAATTAATTGACTCATTTTCGGACAAGGAATTATTTACAAAAAAGTATTTCCGCTGGACTGGAACAACGAGTTTAGGAAGTTATTGCGTTTCTGCTACTTCCAGTCATTATGATTGGGCGATGAAGAAAATCAAGAAACATAAAAAGAGTTTAACTGAAACATAAAAATACGAGTGCTAATAGCGGAGCATAGTGGGCTCCGCAAGGTCGGATTCTCGCAGCATGCCCATCCGTTGTGTGTCAGCTAAAAAAAGACCGTGCATAAACTCAAAGAAGAAATAATATAATGAACGAACTAACAACCAAATATTTCATTGATAGAAAAGAATGGCGAAAGTGGCTCGAAACTAATTTTGAGACAGAAGATGCTATTTGGTTGGAGTATCCTGTTAAGAAGACTGGTAAAAAACGAATCTTGTATAATGATGCGGTTGAAGAAGCCCTTTGTTTTGGATGGATTGATAGTACTGTTAAATCACTAAACGAAGAGACTACTATTCAGAGATTTTGTAAGAGAAGAAAAAACTCGACCTTCTCACAACCAAACATTGAACGATTGAAATGGCTTTTTGAAAACAATTTGATTCATAACTCAATTGAGAAGGAAGTTTTACAAATAATTCAACAAAAATTCGTTTTTCCGGAATATATATTAAAGAAATTGGAGTCAGATAAGATTGTTTGGGAAAATTATCAAGCCTTTTCTGAGCCATATAAACGAATTAGAATTGCATATATTGATAGTGCAAGAAAAAGACCAGAGGAATTTGAAAAGCGTCTAAACAACTTTATCGACAAAACAAAAGAAAATAAACTGATTAAAGGATTTGGGGGAATTGACAAATACTATTAACAGTAAAACTACAGTCGGGACTTTATTTATTAACTAAAAAAGACCGCACACAAACTTAAAAAGGAAATAATATGAAAAAAAAAATATATGTGTTTCTATTTGATGGGTATTCGGATTGGGAAATAGCTTATCTAGGTCCGGAGATTGCTAAAGATGAACGTTTTGATTTGATTTATTTCTCGGAGACTGGAAATGAAGTAACTTCAATGGGTGGCTTACAAGTGATTCCAACGACATCACTCAATGAATTGGAAATTGAAGACGTGGAGATGTTAATTCTTCCGGGAGGAGTAGCTTGGGAGAAAAGAGAAATAACAACGATCAACAATCTGGTTTCAGAACTATTTGAAAAGGGGAAAACAATTGCTGCAATTTGTGGGGCAACTTTTTATTTAGGACAGTTGGGGATTTTAGATAATCTGAAGCATACAAGCAACGATTTGAGTTATTTAAAAGCTATTGTTCCAGAGTATGGAGGACAAGAAAATTACCAAAATAAATTAGCAGAGACCGACAAGAATATCATTACAGCGAATGGAATTGCCCCAATTGAATTTGCGACTGAAATTTTTAAGAAAACAGAATTGAAATCTGATGATGAAATTGAAAAATGGTTTCAATTATTCAAAAATGGGATATGGAGTGAATAATAAAGTCGACGTTGGGCTTCATTTGAAAACTCATATTATATTTAAAGTAAATACAAAACATGTTTAGAAAGTTCTTTTTAAAAAAGCAGTATAAAAAGGTTGATGAAATTTTCGATGACAATTCTTTTAACCAGAATCTATACCAAGGTTTATTAAAAGCATTCAATACATTACTTGAGGATATAAAAGACGGTGAATTATACTCTTTTGGGATTTTTACCTCGGGTGAATATAGTTATGCTGGAATTACTGCAAACACATATTCAGGACTAGACAAAGTTATCAAGGAATATAAAGACAATTCCTCCTACACAAATGTATCTGTTGATGATTTGAAACATGAACTAAAATGGTCTCCTTGCGATTGGGTTTATAATTGCGAAATAAATAATGATGAATTGGATAAAGTTGACCAAAAACTTCAGGAGTTAAATGAAATATCAAATTTGATTATTGACAAGTATAATGACTTTGACAGTGCATTAGTAGTTGTTGACAATAAGATTATTCAGAGACTAAATAAATTATACTGTGCTTGTCTAAGTAAACTAAAGACTGAACATAGTGAAGTTTCTAGAAATATAATATTTGGGATATGGCTGGGTGATCAATCAGAAGAAGACAGAGTGAGATTTATTAGCCAAATTAATAGTAAGGAATTAGCTAAGAAATTTATAACTGAGTCTAGATTAGGAATTGAAACTTATGAATCTAGACAATAAAAACAAAAGCGCAACAAGTTATCATAAAGTAGCACCGAATACACAACAATGGTTCATACCTAATATGCCTTGTCGCAGGCGCAACACAAGGCATACTACGCATAGCTTAGCTGTTGTGTCACATATAGATATGACACACTAATATTATTCTCAAAAAGAAAAAAAATGAAAATTATATTGATTATTGTAGGGGTTATTTTAATGATTACCATAATTGTTTGGGCTTATTATGGAGGTTTTAAAAAAGTAAATTGCCATATTGAAAAACAAGGAGGAGAAATTCTTGTATATAGACAAATGACTGGTGACTATGCTCAAAGTGCAAAATTAATGGATGAAATTTATCATTCATTGCTCGATAAATATGAAATTGAAACGTTTAAAGGATTTGGAATTTATTATGACAATCCCAAAGAAGTGGAAAAAAGTAAGTTGCGTTCTGAAATCGGTTGTGTTATTGAGAAAAAGGATAGTTCTAAATTGACTCAAATACAAAATGATTTTAAAGTAAAAACATTTCCTGAAAAAAAGTATATAATAGCCGAATTTCCAAATAAAGGAAAACTTTCAATCTTATTTGGACTAATGAAAGTGTACCCTGCAATTGAGAAATTTGTGAAGGAAAATCATAATAAACAAGAGGGGTTTGTTATGGAAATTTACGATGTCCCAAATAAAAAAATAGAGTACAGAAAAGAAATTATTGAATAAAATATACAACGGCGCAACAAGCCATCGTAAAATAGCTCTGGCTTGGTGGGATTTGAAAGTTCAGCTCCTGCGTGAGCTGCAGTACAAACAAGAAAGCGAAAATACCACACGCATGGCGGGGCCACTTCATACGGCAGAACCGTTGTGTTTAATGCTTGACTGAAGACGGATACTAATCAAAAATGTCTAATTTATGAAAAGAGAACTTATTTCAAACGGAAATCCATTAGAAGATGTAATCGGTTTTAGTCGAGCCGTAAGAGTAGGTCCATATATTTCTGTTGGTGGAACTGCTCCTGTAGGACCCGATGGAAAAACTGTTGGTATTGGTAATCCTGGCGTTCAAACTCGTAGGTGTTTGGAAATAATTAAAGATGCTCTAGAACGGGCAGGATCTGGATTAGAAGATGTTGTTAGAACCCGCATTATGCTGACCAGAATTGAAGATTGGGAAGAAGTTATAAAAGTGCGAGCCGAATATTTTAAGAAAATCAAACCAGTAGATACCGTTATGCAAGTAACAAGATTTATTAATCCTGAATGGTTAGTAGAAATTGAAGCAGATGCAGTAGTAAAATCGGAATAAATTTTAAGAGCACTAAAATACAAGGGCTCGGCTATAAGTAATTGCTTGTTATCGCCTACTTCTGAAAATCCTAGCGTATTTTCAGTTTGGTGTGTACTTGCAAAGTTAAGTGCTAAATCACGCAACTATTCATAACCGAGCTGTTGTGTGTAATTCCCCCTATAGTAATATGAGGAACAAAAGACATTACAGATTAATATTAATAGCATTAATATTTTTCGTTTCTGTTTGCGGGTATGGTCAACAGCAAAAAAATGACGACTTAATAAAAGTGTTTGTTGGAGAATTTGACGAGGTTGGCGTTGAAAGTGGATATGTAAATATTGCTGGTGATACAATAATTCCAATTGGAAAATATCACTATTGTTACACAGATACTCTTAGAAATTATGCGATAGTTTTGCGGAAACAAGGAGGGTTAATAGCAATTGACAAGAATGATCAGGAATTATTCGAAATCTTTTGGTTTGACAATGGTCCTGACCCTATTTCGGAGGGACTTTTCAGAATCAAAAAAAATGGAAAAATTGGTTATGCAAACAAGTACGGTGAAATTATAATAGTCCCACAATTCGATTGCGCGTTTCCTTTTAAAAATGGCAAAGCAAAGGTTTCGAATGATTGTAGAATTATTCCAGAAGATGAGCATAAAAGATGGGAAAGCGAAAACTGGTTTTACATTGATCAAACAGGAAAAAAAATGAATTTAAACGCCCTACAACAGCGGGTGCTATGTTATCCATAAAGCTTGATACAACCTCAATTTACGGCATTTATCTTCAAAAAATGGCAATAAGGGGTTCATGCATAGTCGCATTGTTGCACGATGTTATCCCTCCGTTGATCTCCACTTCGTTAGGTTTATTGTTTGTGCTTTGCAAAAGCAGAGTAATACGGCTTGTGAGATTAAAATATAATTAAAGGGGGCAACATACATCACTTAAGTAATTAACCTAAGAAGAACGATTTAGAATGATGAATAAATTAAATGTATTGATAGTGGCAACAGTCTGTCTTGTTTTATCAGCTTGTGCACATGAAGAACTGAGCCTGAAAGCCAGTGCCTCAAAAAGTAAAATTCATTTGGGTGAAAGTCTTCGCATCCGTTTGGCCATAGAAGGTATTGAAAGTGATGTTTTAAAAAGAAATGGAGAAGCTAAGGGGTGTGGTCTGGACAATTTTTTTGCAGATTTTCAAGACGATAATAATTTCAGAACCTTTGTTAGTGTATGTCCTAAATCGCTGGGCAAAAACAAGCTTGGTCCATTTAAAATTACGTTGATGGGTAAGGAGCTGACCTCCAACGAAGTTATTGTTGAGGTTGTCGAGCAATCAGTTGAGTACATTCATGTCGAAATGCCCAAAGAAGGTCGGGTAGGTGAAAGAATTAACATCAAAATAACAGGTCATTCTAATGGTTCACTGTCAACAGAGTTTAAAGAAAACGATGTTTTAAAAATCAACATTCAATCCTGTAGCTCACAAGTATCAAACGGAAAATATACAATCAAAAACGAGTACACAGCCACGCTTAAGCGTAAGGGCATATTTGAAATAAATCGAAATGTGTTTAAAAAACTACCAGCTCATATCCGGATAGAGCCGGTTAGAATTGAGGTGAAATAAGAGTAAGCACAGGAGGAAATGTCAGCTGCAGTATTTCTGTTTCAACAAGTAACACAAAATAGTTTAACAATCAGCATGAATAAAATTAGTTTAATCGTTATTGTTTTTTGGGGATTATGCAATGTGAAAACAATGGCTCAAACAAGTGCGGTGTTCCATACAAAGCAGGAATTGATAAATATGTCAGCTGTTGAACTCCGATTATTGAAAAATGAAGTCTTTGCACGTCATGGCTATAGTTTCAAATCTGCTGATTTACGAGACTATTTTAACAATACCAGTTGGTATGCAGAATCTCGTAACTATACAAATGACAGGCTCTCAGATCAAGAGAAAGAATACTTAGAGCGAATAATGTCAATTGAAAAAACTAAAAACACCGATTATATCTTCAAAATAGATTCTCCGGATATAAAAAAATTTGAACCGAAGCTGACAAAAAAGCTTATCGCTTTAAAAAATCCTGTATTTGGACGAGCTGAGCATGAATCAGTTTATAGCTATATTAAAACGAAAGCAACTTACTATGAAATTAAAAGATTTCGCATAACAGATGAAATCGATGGCGTGATTTCCTTTGTTTTTTTTCCTGGTTTAGAATTGGATGGGAATCTTAAACTTATCTTTTTTTCAACATTTAATAATCAAGGAAAGGAGATTAAAAGTGTTCGGTTAGCCAAATATGAGAGGCAGTCTGATGTGTACTATCACGAAGCTGGATTTATAAAAGGAGATCTGATAGAAGTGAGAAGAAATTACTCAACTGTAGAGGGTGAGGAGTTTAGTATCGATAGATATAAAATTAACTATAAGGGAGGTATAATTAAGAAATAACGCTACCCGCTGATCTCAACTTCGTTTTGCTTGTAGCTGGTACTCTGCAAAGGCAAAAAAATGCATAGGTTTAATTAATCCCGAAACAAGGGAAGCCTGAAGCTCATTTAGTTATCATGACAGAGAAATATCAAAATAAATACCGTATTGCATCAGCTCGTTTACCAGGGTGGGATTATGGATGGAATGCTGCGTATTTTGTAACGATTTGTACCCATGGTCGCAAACATTATTTTGGTGATATTGTAAATGAGGAAATGCAATTGTCTGATATTGGACATCTGGCACACAAATATTGGTCAGAAATCCCTAACCATTTTCCGTTTGTTGAATTGGACGTATTTGTGGTTATGCCAAACCACGTACATGGTATCGTAATAATTAACAAACCCAATGATGAATGTCATGATGAACGTTATGTAGAGACGTCCAATTTGGGCGTCTCTACATTGGGCGTATCTGCCACAAGGATGGCATCAAATGCATGGCAACCCGGATCATTAGGGGTTATTATCAATCAATACAAACGAATATGTACGATAAATGCCAGAAAAATTCATGCCGATTTTGCATGGCAATCTCGTTATTACGATCATATTATACGGAATGATGAATCCTTATGTCGTATAAGAAATTACATCAAAAACAATCCTTTAAAATGGATGAAGGATAAATTTTATGAATGAGAATGCTATCTTGTAACAAGATAAAGAGGGAATGCCCCTAATTCTGCGGCAGCGTGGGATTCAATTTACCAGTCTTTATCGTGATTGGATTAAGAAAATTCATTGATCGTGGAGATGAATGATTTACATGAGTTGATTAATCGTTTTTCATCTTAATCCGGAACAGTTTTAGCTTGATCTTTTTAAACAAAATCAATATAAATGCTAATAAATTAAGTTTTCTACATAATCAAATAGTTTTAATATATATTTTTGCATTTTATATCATAATAATTTATATAAGTGAGGAAATTGATAAGAAATGAATGTAATTAAGAAAATCTGTTTGACCCTAAGTTTGTTGAGTATCGTTTGTGTGCTTAAAGCACAGAATGATATAAGATCCTGGTATCAGATATTGAATGAGAACGACGATAAAAGTGCTGTAATAAGTGAATGGAATACCACCTTTGAGTTTGAAAAGCAGGCTAATCAGATGATGCCCAGGGTGATTAAAACCGATGTGTGTAAAATAATTCCCTTGTGTGGTAGACAGTTGACCAGAACCTATTTTACGAATTCACACAAAGCTCTTCAGAAGTACAAAATTGTATCATCAAAAGGGAATCGACGTGTAAAACCGGTTATTGGGGATCAGAAGGATACTGATATCTTTCAAACGGATGGTCAATTTTATCATTTTTCGCTGAATGTGACTGAAAAAGATCAATTTATTGAGTTTAAGATTGTGACGGTTTATGATGACATCCGCTTTTTTACACGAGAAATGATTCCAGATAATCAGTTTTTTGTGAAAAAGAGACGTGTTAATCTTATAAAACCAACTTGGTTAAAATTAAACATACGCGACTATAACTTCGATCAGGCACAAGTTCAGAAGTCAGATTCTGTATCTGTCGATGGTCATCAGATCATCAGATATGAATTTGATCATATCTCTTCTCCGGTTCAATGTGACTATTCACCTTCGGCTCCGCATGAAATACCTCATTTGTTTTTTTCAGCTGAGGCATATCAACTGGAGGAAACAGAATGGACACCTATTTTAAAAACAACACAAGATCTCTATGCATGGTACAAAGAAATGTTGGGGAATAGTGATCTGAATTCAAAAAGTTTCGCCTCTGTACTTCCTGAAATTCTGAAAGATAAAAGCAGTAAACAGGATAGCATCCGTTCTATATTTTATTGGGTACAGGATAATATCCGATATATTGCATTTGAGAAAGGGATAGATGGGTTCAGGCCCCAGAGCGCTGACTTGGTTTTTAAAAACAAATATGGCGATTGTAAGGGGATGGCAAATCTGTTAAAAGCCATGTTAAATGCCGCTGGATTTGATGCACGCTTAAGCTGGTTGGGAACACGAGATTTACCTTATAATTACGCAACATCATCAATTGCTGTGGATAATCATATGATTTGCACCTTGATTGATAAGGAGGACAAAATCTTTATGGATGCGACAGAGAGATATGTTCGCTTAGGCGATTGTGGAGAACGAATTCAATCCAAAGAGGTTTTAATTGAAGATGGTCAATCGTTTATAATCGATACAATCGAAGTAGATGGCATGCCGGCGAATCGTAAAAATTATAACTTGAAATTAGGGCTTAAAAAGAAAAGCCTTAAAGGTGAAATGCGTTTCGAGTATCTGGGTGAAAGTCAAAGACGATTTTTCCAGTTTATGTCCACGGTAAAATTAGAAGATCAGAAAAAGGCGATTGTTAATTTGTTTGATCATGAGGCTCAATGCGAGATTGATTCGATACACCCTTTACCCATTAAATTTAATCGCGATACGAATTTTGTGATGCAATCAAGGGTTTTAAAATCGAATGCCTTGTTAAAAATTGGTAATGAAGTCTATTTAGGGATTTCTGATTTAACACCTTATTTTAATCCTTATATCGATACACTTAAATGTAATAAATTGTATTTTAAGGAAACGATTAATGAGAATGTGAAAGTAGATTTTGAGATACCTGATACATTACATCTGAAAAGCTTACCAAAGTCAATTAGGGTTCAGTTTAATGATGTTTCTTTTAAAGCAGGTTTTGATAGTAGTAATGGGAGAGTAAGCTATTTTTCCCAATTACAGATTCCCAATCGAATTTTCACAACTAAGGAGCTGTCGAATTTATTGGATATATTGAAACAACAAAAAAAATACAGAAGTCAGAAAATAGTGTTTGAAACAAAATTGTAAAAATGGTACGTAAAATTTTATTAGTTGGAATCTTGCTTGTTAGCTACTGTAATGCTTTTGGACAAAAAGACACTTTAAGAGAAATTCAGTTGCGAAAGCTATTTTGGGACAATCCAACAGAAAAATGGAAGGCGACTGACATTCCAGGCAAATGGGATAATGAGTCTGCGGTTATTCTGGCTAAGGAAACTAATTATTGGGTGAAGAAACAAGCCATTATTTCTGTTTTAGAGGAGAAATATCATACGCATAAGAGAATAAAAGTTCTGGATGATAATGCAGTTACTGCTTATTCTCAATTCACTTTTGGAGAAACAGAAAACAGAGGCTATAACAGTATTTTCTTATCAAATTCTGTGTCGTATTACTATGGAATTAAATTGATTAAGCCAGACGGAAGAGAAGAACTGATTGATAATTCAGAAGAGGTGCGTGAGGAGGTGTCTCATCGAAGATCACAAGTTGGGTATAATAAAATAGCGATTCCTAATTTGGAAAAGGGAGATATAATAGACTTCTACTATTGTGTTGAAAAAAAGTTTGCGATGAATGCATTTTATGTTTTTGATCCCATTCGTTATTTCATTAACGATAATTACCCAATAGTCCATCAGGAACTTACTGTTGAACTTGCCCGAAGATGTTACTTGAACTGTAAATCCGTAAATGGAGCCCCGGAATTACAGGAAGACAGCACGGGAGGTGATAAAAGAGTTTTTACTTATCGTATGATTGATCAGGACAGAGATAAATTAGAGATTCAAGGCTGGTCATATCCTTATGCCGAGCTGCCATGCATTAAATTTCAAGCGTTTAATTCTGCGCCAGCTTTTACAGCTGTACCAGCTTATGCCGATTTTTGGGGAGACCTTCAGAAAAAAAAATCGGATGTGAATTTAAAGGGGGTAATAGGTTTATCTAAAACAATACAAAACCCGGGTTATGGGGTTTATTATTCGTCATTGAAAAAATATATTAAAGACAAGTATGGAAAAAAAGCCATGGTAAAACCAGAGCTTATTGTGAACGATGCCTATTTCTTTTTACGTGAATTCTGGTGTCAACAGCCTTTATTTATGGAAGCTCAAAATGGTGGCTCATGGTATAACTTTAATATGAACAAATTGGTAGGAGCAATGAGTCGTTTGCTTAGATATTATGAGATTGAACATGATATCCTGTTTATGGTTCCCAAATCTCTGGCTAAGGAATCTGACCTCTTGTTTATTGATGAACTGCGTGTAGGGTTACATGTAAAATGTTCTGACAAGCCAATTTTCATAACTGACCTGAATTTAAATTCGTTTCCAAACCTGATTTCAGATTATTTTAGAGGGGTTAAGGCTTATGCTGTTCCAATACTGGCAGAAAACCCCAATGTAAAGGAAATTGAAATACCACTTGGTAAGCGAGGAAAAGTGGATATTGATATTCAATCTGAACTTTCGCTTGATTATGAGAATTCAAAATTGGAAATTGTATCTGAATTTAATATTTCAGGATTGGCCAAGCAGCAATGGGATTCAGTTGTTCTGAATCGTGCCGTTTATCACCGAGAATTTAAATCTGCTGAATATGGCGAGTATATAGAGGATAGAGGTAAAAGGAAAGATTTGGATGCCTATCGAAATTTTCAAGAGAAATTAGCCATACAATTGGAAGAAGGAGATAAGCTTAGACTGAAAAAAATGGAAAAGCAATTGGAATATTTCTTTGGGATAAATCAACCTAAAGTATTGGAGTTTGAGCTTATTTCATCAGGTCGGTGGTTTGAGAATGAAGATTTGAAATTTAGACTTAAGTGGGAGACAGGTGAGCCTCTTGTTTCGGCAGGTGAGAATCTGTTTTTATCGATAGGTAAATTTTCAAAACGTGGAATTAATAAAGCAGATTTGGAGAAAGATAGACATCTGGATATTCATTTCGACGGTAGTAATACCATTTCTCATGAGATTAAAATTAAAATTCCTGAAACTTATAAACTCAGTGGTCTGGAAAACTTGTCAAGCCATTTTGAAGATGAAAACTTTAAAATGAATTGTATCGTTGATACGACAGCAGGGGATTCAAAAGTGCGTTTTGAACAAGAAATAAAATCAAATCACTTAGATAAATCAGAATGGAATAATGTTGTTTCCTTTTTTGATCGCTGTAAAGACATGAACGAAAAGCAGCTTTTAATTCAACTGGAAAACAATTAAACTCAGTTGCATTGAATATGGTAAGTCTGATCGTGTGGTAACGTGAGGGCAATGATGAAAAGTGAGATATAATAATTTAACAATCAATATGAATAAAATAATTTTAAGCGCTATTATTTTTTTTGGATTAGGTGCAAACACCCTATTTTGTCAAAACCTGACTAAAGACTTTAAAATATCATTACCAGAATACACAATACACGAGAGTCGCTATAGTTCACTTGATTTTGTCGATTCAAGGATTGATACTTTAAAAATGGGGATTATACAACGTGGTGCTTTTAATAGAAAAGCCAAAGTTATTGCTAAAGTTCCTTTATCAATCCAGTTGAAAAATGTGATTGAGTCATTAATAGATTCCACGGCAAATAATGGTGAATTATTATTCCAATTAAGACAACTTACATTTGCTGAAGTAACAGGAGCAATGAGTGAAAAAGGATATTGCTATTTAAAAGCAGAATTATATTCCCAAAATAATGATCAATACCAGAAATTAGCATCAATAGATACCTTAATTCTGATAAAATCATTGGATGTAACCAAGCCTTTATTTAAGAGTGCAAGTAAAACGATAACCGATTTTATTGCAAATAACCTTTTAAAAGAATCTATTGATTCTGATTATTATACTTTCAATGATATCCAGGAAATTGATAGTCTCGAGAAACGTAAAATAAAGGTTTATAATACTGATACCTATACAGAAGGCCTTTATTATACTTATCAATCTTTTAGTTGTCAGAAACCCGACAAACAGGCAAAGGTAGAGGTGGAAAAAAACGGTAAAATTTCTCGTGTTAAAATTTCAAACGCAGAGAATAAGATTATAAAAGTTAAGCCTAAAGATATATATGCGATTGTATATAATGGCAAGCCTTACGTTACAACAAAGTTTGGCTATTTTCCATTACAAAAATCAAAAGGTGATTTTTATTTTGTTGGTAAAACAAACGTTTCTGCAAATTCGGGTGATGTGGTGGCTGCCGGAATGTTTTTTGGAGTCATTGGTTCTTTATTAGCATCAAATGCAAATGCAACTTTTATAATGAAGTTAGATCACAACAATGGAGGTTTTATTCATATTCGGGAAGTAAGGGATTATTTATAAACCACGAATCTCAATCTCACGATTATCTTAACTTTGTTTGGATTGTATGGGAAAGAAGTAACCGATGTATAAGCTCAAGGTATGGCCTGAATGAATAAAAAAGCCCCTTATTCCGAAAGTTTTTCGGTCTGAGGGGCGAGTTGTAAGTAAAAATCATAACTGAATGGAATTCGCTCTATTCTGTTTCGCTGAAATAGATGTCGTGTTTCCAAAAACGTGTTAGAAAATCCAGGTTTGGATAGAATACCTTATCGAATTCTGAAGAAAGGCCACTTAGCTGCTCTTTGTACTGATCGAAGTAGTATTGTGTGAGCTCCTTTGAGGCATGTTTAGAAACAATGACATCCCAAAACTTGTCTCTCAGCTTCTCAGCCTTGTAGAAAGGGTTCTTCTCGTCAGGGATGATATCGACAAAGTTGTAAGAAATCTCCATGCCCTGTTGCGAATTAACGAAAACAAAAGCTTCTGTCCATTTCTTATTTAAATCGTCCAATTCGTCCGATCCCATTTCAATCGTTATATCAGCAGAGCCTTCGGGTAGCTTTATATTCTCGCATTTCCGGTAGTAACACCCAAAATCAGATACAAATTTAGACAGCTCATTTGATGGCATAAAAGCAATTGGAGAATTCTTGTTAAAAGAGATAAAGTGTTTCTTCTGCTTTTCAAGTTCCTCAATTTCTAAGCGCTGTGTGGCAGGATCTAAAAAAGCGAGCTTCAGTTTTTCTTCTTCTGATGCCTTTTCATCCAGTATGAAATCGGCGTCGAAATCTTTATACAAAACAATGCCGCTATTCCACCATTTGCCTTGCCACTGGTTGATAGACAGAAAAAGAATCGATTCGTTTGGGGTCAAGCTCATTTTGGGCGTAATGGATTGCTTTGTTATCTCAAATCGTCTGCCTGAAGCAATATGCTCGACGATGAGATCATTTTCATCCTCGCTTTTATAGATAAAAGCGGCCCTTATGCTTTTCGAGATATTTAAAACATCCTGATATAAGGGATGCGCTTTGCCAATAAGGCTCGCAGCCCATTCTTTACCATTTAAAGCAAGCAAACGGGTGCGATAGTGCCATATAAAGTGGTAGCGATTTTCGAATAAATTAGCGTTTTGGGTGTCTGCTGCATGCTCAGGACTCATATCCGAAAAGTCTTCGGCCAGTATGATCTCTTCAAAATTTGCGAGACGATTATATGCGTCCGGATAAAAGAGGTAAGTCCGAAACAGGATATTATCAATCAGATCTCTGACACAGTTGATATGACAAGCTTTATGGGGTAAGCTATAATATTGTTTCAGATCCTCATTCACTTCATAATCGATACTTTCATTGTTGAGAACATCTATGAGTTGATCAATCAGACCGGCAATAAAAAAGCTATTCAAAAATATAATGGTATTAGGTCGTTTTACACTTAGGTAATACCAAACTAAAAATTGAATATCACAGGAATTGATAGAACCACCTTCGTCATACTCTTCGCTTGAAAAAGGAACGGCATGCCCGTAAAGTTCTTTGTGCTGGCGTCTGAATGTTTGGTAAATTTGAGTATCCGAAACAATATCTTCAACAAAAGAGGCCAGCATACATGCAAATTCAATTGCATCTTCCTCTTGCATGGCGTTATCTTCGGTAAAGTAAAGATCTTCCATCAGGACATCTTTAAATTGATTAGCCAGATTAATATAGGACGAGTCACTGACGACTTCCTCGTTATAGGGTTTCAACAACAACCAATCGTGAATGGTAATTTCATTATTTTGCATAGGATTAGATGTTTATAAGATTAACTACAAGTTTAAGTGTTAAATAAACTTAATGAATTTTAATGATAAAATATAGATATTGATAATTAAAAATAAAAAAAGTGTTGGCTCGAATATTTGTTTTAATTGAAAACAATTTGCTCGGAAATAATCGCTTTTTAGGGATGAATGTTTATCTTTGAATTCCTTGAAAAACTAAGAATAAGAACTAATCGTTTCGTTTATACCTCAGTATGGAGAATTTTATCGTTTCGGCTCGAAAATATCGCCCATCAAGCTTTCAAACAGTAGTTGGGCAGCAGTCAATCACCACTACACTAAAAAATGCCATAAAAAATAATCATTTGGCTCATGCCTACTTGTTTTGTGGTCCGCGTGGAGTAGGGAAGACATCTTGTGCCCGTATTTTTGCCAAAACCATTAATTGCTCAAACGTAGGATCTGATTTTGAGGCTTGCAATACCTGCGAGTCGTGTATGGCGTTTAACGAGAATCGTTCTTATAATATACATGAGTTGGATGCTGCATCGAATAATTCAGTAGATGATATTAGAACCCTGATCGATCAGGTGCGTATCCCACCGCAAATTGGGAAATACAGCGTTTATATTATCGACGAGGTTCATATGCTATCGCAGCAGGCTTTTAATGCTTTTCTAAAAACTTTAGAGGAGCCACCTGCACATGCCATTTTTGTATTGGCAACAACTGAAAAGCATAAAATTATCCCAACAATTTTGTCGCGTTGCCAGATATTCGATTTTAGTCGTATAAAGGTTGGTGATGCGGTGAGTCATTTGAAACATATTGCCGAAACTGAAAATATCCGTATTGCTGAAGAAGCCTTAAATGTAATAGCACAAAAGGCGGACGGTGCTATGCGTGACGCTTTATCAATCTTCGATCAGATTGTTAGTTTTTCAGGTAAGGATATTACTTTCGAGAATGTGATTCAGAACCTGAATGTTTTGGACTACGACTACTATTTCAGGATGGTGGACGCTTTCCTTGAAGGAAAAGTCACTGATGTTTTAATTCTATTTAATGAGATTGTAGAAAAAGGATTCGATGGACATCATTTTGTCGCAGGTTTGAGTTCTCATATCAGAGATATACTGGTGGGGAAAGATGCTGCAACCCTTCAATTGCTTGAGGTTAGTGATAGTGTTAAAGAAAAATACACCCAGCAGTCAAAGAAATGCGAGGTTGATTTTTTATACGATGCTTTAGGTATCCTTAACGAATGTGACATACATTATAAAAGCAGTCAAAATCAGCGCCTACTTATCGAGCTCACTCTAATTCAATTGTCCCAGATAATTGAATCAAAAAAAAAAGGTGCTAGTCTGAAGAAAAATTTCCGACGACTTTTGAAAATACGAGTTGAGGGACGTGCCTCAACTCCCAAAACTGCAGGAACCAAAGATAAAGCTCCTGTTCATCCTCAGCAAGAAGCGCAGCGAACGACTCCTCCTGCTTCCTCACAAGCTCAACAAAGAGTTTCGATTTCGCCGAGTGTAAGTCCATCCTCAATATCAATTAAGGCGGCTATGAGCCGGGGTATTGCTAACAGACCAGAAACTTCACCCAAACAAGAATTAAAATCAAAGGAATCTCCAGCTAATTATAAAGAGGCACAGAATCAGCCTTATTCAGCTAAAACAGTTGTTGAAAAGTTGAAGGAATATACAATTATTAGAGGTAAAAGTGAACGAATTCGCTTAGCTGTAGCCAATTGTGACGCTGAAATAAGAAAAGATGGACAGCTGGTTGTAAAGGTGAGTAATCAAATTCAAGAGGATGATATTCTAGCCGTTAAAAATGAAATGGTCAATTATCTGAAAAGAGAATTACAAAATTCGACCATCAATTTTATTACAGAAGTAACAGAGACCGCAACGAAAAAAAGATTGTATACTGACACCGATAAATTCAAATATTTGTGTGAGAAAAATCCGGTTTTAGAGCAGTTGAAGCAGAAATTTTCCCTCGATTTCGAATAAATAAGATTTTGAAGCCTTAAAAATGACTAAAAGTCACATTATACACCCGGTATTCAAGTATGTATTGTGTTGATTTTTAGGCTGTTTTTATTAGAGAAAAAAATCGTTAAAAAATAAGCACTTTTATATTCTGAAATAAAAAAAATACATATGTTTACCCTCGAATTAAACGCTGTTTAATTCACAATAAAAACACACAATCAAGTTTATTTTTTAATTAAAAATTACACAAAACACCAACTGACATGGCAACAACATCAAAAATCATCTATACAAAGATTGATGAAGCACCGGCCCTTGCAACTTATTCACTATTGCCAATAATTAAGGCATTCGTAGAGGCGTCAGGTATCGAAGTTGAGACCAAAGATATTTCTCTTGCTGGGAGAATTATCGCTAACTTTCCGGAAAATTTGACCGAAGATCAAAAAATTCCTGACAATCTAAATGAATTGGGAGAGTTAGCAAAAACTCCAGAGGCTAACATTATTAAGTTGCCCAATATCAGTGCATCAATTCCTCAGCTTAAGGCAGCAATCGCTGAATTGCAAGCTAAAGGTTACAATTTACCTAATTATCCTGAGGAAGCAATTACAGAAGAAGATAAAGCATTACAAGCACGTTTTGCTAAGGTTCTTGGTTCTGCAGTTAACCCTGTTTTACGTGAAGGGAACTCTGATCGTCGTTCAGCTGCTTCAGTTAAGAAATACGCTCAGAACAACCCACATCGCATGGGTAAATGGTCAGCTGATTCTAAGGCTCACGTTGCACACATGACTGAGAAAGATTTCTACGGAAGTGAAAAGTCTGTGACTATGCCTAAAGCAACTGATGTAAGAATCGAATATGTTGATAATAATGGCGCTATTACTGTTTTAAAAGAAAAGCAGGCATTATTAGAAGGCGAAGTAATTGATACATCAGTGATGAATGTAAAAGCTTTACGTGCTTTCTATGCAAAAGAAATTGAAGCTGCAAAAGAAGAAGGCTTGCTATGGTCACTTCACCTTAAAGCAACGATGATGAAAATCTCTGATCCTGTAATGTTTAAACATGCAGTTGAGGTATTCTATGCTGAAGCTATTAAGAAGCATGCTGACACTATCAAAGAGTTGGGCGTAAACTTCAATAATGGCTTAGGCGATCTTTACGCTAAGATTGAAAATTTACCAGCAGATAAGAAAGCTGAAATCGAAGCGGATATTATGGCCGTTTACTCAACTCGTCCTGATATTGCAATGGTTGATTCAGACAAAGGAATCACAAACTTACATGTTCCTAACAATGTAATTATCGATGCTTCAATGCCGGTTGTTGTTCGTGATGGAGGTAAGATGTGGAATTCTGCTGGCGAATTACAAGATACAAAAGCGTTAATTCCAGACCGTTGTTATGCAACAATGTTCCAGGTTTGTTTCGATGACTGTAAGAAAAATGGTGCATACGACGTAGCAACTATGGGATCTGTATCAAACGTAGGTTTGATGGCTCAAAAAGCTGAAGAGTATGGTTCTCATGACAAGACTTTCATGGCTCAGGGCGAAGGTGTAATTCGTGTTGTTGAGTTCGATGGAACTGTTGTAATGGAACAGGCTGTTGAAGAAGGTGATATCTTTAGAATGTGTCAAGTTAAAGATGCACCGATTCAGGATTGGGTTAAATTAGCTGTTAACAGAGCTAAAGCGACTCAAACTCCGGCAATTTTCTGGTTAGACGAAAACAGAGCTCATGATGCTCAGTTGATTAAGAAAGTAAACACTTACCTTGCAGATCACGATACAACCGGACTTGATATTCGTATTATGAGCCCGGTTGATGCGATTGCTTTCTCTTTGGAGAGAATTCGTAAAGGTGAAGATACTATCTCAGTAACTGGTAACGTATTGCGTGACTACTTAACTGACCTTTTCCCAATTCTTGAGCTGGGTACGTCTTCTAAGATGTTATCAATCGTTCCATTGATGAATGGTGGTGGTTTATTCGAGACTGGTGCAGGTGGATCAGCTCCTAAGCATGTTCAGCAGTTCGAAAAAGAGAATCACTTACGTTGGGATTCTTTAGGTGAGTTCCTTGCTTTGGGTGTTTCTTTAGAGCATTTAGCACAAACTACTGGTAACGAAGACGCTAAGTTGTTTGCTGAAACACTTGATGCTGGTGTAACTAAATTCTTAGCTGAGAGCAAATCACCATCACGTAAAGTGAATGAGTTGGATAACCGTGGTTCTCATTTCTATTTAGCAATGTACTGGGCTGAAGCTCTTGCTGCGCAAACTAAGAATGCAGAATTGCAGGCACGATTTGCTACAGTTGCTAAAGAACTTGCTGATAACGAAGCTCAGATTATTGAAGAGTTAAATTCAGTACAAGGACAACCAATGAATATTGGTGGATATTTCATGCCATGTGACGAATTAGCTAATAAAGCAATGCGTCCAAGTGCAACACTAAATAAAATTATCGATACTTTAGCTGCTTTGTAAGCTTAAAACGATAACTGTAACAATAGCCTTCCGGAAATGGAAGGCTATTTTTTTTGCATACTACGCAATAAAACACTTTCAGGTCTGATTTATTAGTCAAATCTTTGCAACTCGTTTCAAATCCATTATTTTTGCATTTTAAATTATTCTAAATAAAAATAAAATGCAACTCCACAATAAATTGAGCAAGGAGGAAGCGCTCAAAAAACTTCATGCAGAGAGTTTTAAACGCACAACACTTTCTTTCTATCGTTACGTTATACTTGAAGATCCCCAATCGTTTAGAGATGCCTTGTTTCTTGAATGGGATAAATTAGGTTGTTTGGGACGAATTTATATTGCCCGTGAGGGAATAAATGCTCAAATGAGCGTTCCTGAGCACAATTTAGACGCTTTTAAGGAAGCTTTGAATGTTCGGGTCGAATTGAAAGATATGCCGATAAAATGGGCTGTAGAAGATGACGGGAAATCTTTCTTCAAATTAATAATTAAAGTTCGTCCGAAGATTGTTGCTGATGGTTTGGATGATGGGAGTTTTGATGTGACCAATGTTGGGAAACATCTTAGTCCAATGGAATTTCACGAATCTTTGGACGATCCCAATACTGTTGTGATAGATATGAGAAATCATTACGAAAGTGAAGTTGGTAAATTTGAAAATGCCATATGTCCCGATGTGGATACTTTCCGGGAAGAAATTCAAATGGTTGTTGATGACTTCTCTGATAAAAAGGATAATAAGGTTTTGCTTTATTGCACAGGAGGGGTGCGATGCGAAAAGGCTAGTGCATACCTCAGACATCATGGTTTTAATGATGTAAATCAGTTACATGGTGGTATTATTGAATATGCCCGACAAATCAAACAACTGGGAGTTAAATCAAAATTTATTGGTAAAAACTTTGTTTTTGATGAGCGTTTGGGAGAAAGTATTGATGGACAAATTATAAGCAAATGTCACCAATGCGGGGCTCCTTGTGATACCCATACCAATTGTGCTAACGATGATTGTCACCTCCTTTTTATTCAATGTCAGTCTTGTCGTGAGCAATACCAAGGTTGCTGCACCGATGAATGTAAAGACATTATTGCCTTGCCACAGGAGGAAAGAATTTTGATGCGTTCAAAATTTCACGATAAGTATTCAAAGAGTCAGATTTACCGTCAACGAATTCGTCCTAAATTGAATCATTCTTAGGTGAAATCAGTTTCTTTTTTTTGTATCTTCAAAACAAAAACAAGAATTATGGATCAACCAAATCAAAAGAATCAGCTCAGTTTTCAGCCTTTGAATATCTCCAATTTTAGTGATTTTGAATATCTTTTTGCTGAAAGAGGAACATGTAATGGGTGTTGGTGCATGTATTGGCGTTTGCAGGCAGAAGAATTTGAAGCTGGTAAAGGGGAGAAAAATCGGCTTGCAATGAAAGCAATGGTCGAATCAGGTGAGCTTGCGGGTATTATCGTTTACAATGCTAATGAACCTATTGGCTGGTGTTCTTTTGGAAATCGGGAACACTTCCCAAGATTACCCAAATCGGAAGAGCTACTTGAAATTGAAGACAGGAATGCATGGGTTATCACTTGTCTGTTTGTTAAAAGAAACTGGAGAAGGAGAGGCGTTAAAAGAGCCTTGTTAAAGCATCTAATCGATTATTGCGGTATGCAAGGGGCCAAAGTTATTGAAGGTTATCCTTGTAATTCTACTTTCAGTAAATATCCGGATGCTTTTGCCTGGACAGGGATTTCTAAAGCTTATAAAGCAGTGGGTTTTAAAGAAGTGGCTAAAGAAACCGGAAATAGGCCATTTATGCGATGTTATTTGTAATGTCATACTTTTACATTGTATTGAAATAATGATCCAAATACAAGATTTAATCGCTTGATATTAAGAAAATAGATCTTATCTTTAATAGAAACATGAATTTAAACCCATCTAAAATTAAATATTATGACCGAAGGAAAAGAAAGTGTTTGCGTATTTAAAGGTTCAATTATTGATGTCAACTACTATATGGAGTGCCTGGATGAAATAGGTATTTCGTCTATTATTAAAGATGATTTTCAGTCTGGAATTCATGCAGGATTCATTGGTGGATCTCCCGAAGCTATTGAGTTATTGGTTGATATGGATAATGCAGAAAAGGCCCTCGAATGTATCAAAGGATTGCAAGAATAGCCTATTTCGTATTTTATAAAAAGCATAAAAAAGTCGGGAAACGTATTTGTTCCCCGACTTTTAAATTTTTCCAATTTCTTAAATTAAAAGGCAGTAATAATACCCATGAAGTCTTCAGCAACCAGCGAAGCACCACCAATAAGACCACCATCAACATCTTCGTTACTAAATAGCTCTTTGGCATTAGATGGCTTACAGCTTCCACCGTATAGAATAGAACAGTTTTGTGCAGCCTCTTCACCGTATTGTTCAGCAAGCGTCTTGCGGATAAAAGCGTGCATTTCCTGAGCCTGATCGGCTGATGCCGTTACACCCGTACCAATCGCCCATACGGGTTCATAAGCCAAAATTACTTTTCCAAAATCTTCAACAGAAAGGTGGAATAAACCGTCAGCAATTTGAGATTTAACCACATCAAAATGCTTTCCACTCTCACGTTCTTCCAAAACTTCGCCAATACAGAAGATTGGTGTTAGATTGTTTTCAAGGCAAAGGTTGGTTTTCTTTACCAGAATTTCACTGGTTTCACCATAGTAGCTTCTACGCTCTGAGTGACCAAGAATCACACATTCAGTTCCTGTAGATGCAATCATAGAAGCTGAAATTTCACCTGTGTAAGCACCACTTTTTTCATCGGCACAGTTCTGAGCCGAAACACGAATCTTATTGCTGGTAATGGCCTTATTTAGCTCAGTAAGGTGAACGAAAGGAGCGCCAATGATAACTTGAACATCTTTGATATCGGTAGACTCAACCAAACCGTTAATTTCTTTTGCCAACTCGATACCTTCTTGAAGGTTGTTGTTCATTTTCCAGTTTCCTGCAACAATTTTTTTTCTCATAACTGTCATCTGTTTTTTAAAGCTTAAATCGGGACTTTAGTATAAGGAATCCTCCGATTAAAAGCAGTAAAGTTGTTGTAATACTTAAAATAACTAATTTATTAGTCAGTGTTTGATGTTGTGTTATTGAATAGGCTGCTAAATTAGCCTTTATTTCTGTTGTTTTGGGTATATCTCGCCAATGCCATTTGTTTAAAATCGTTCCATTTTGTAAAAGTACGAGACCAGGGTTGGAACGAATAATGGTTTTTAACTGAATTTCATCAGTAGTATAAAATTCGTAGAAAGCATTGTTCTTTTCTTTAAAGCTGTTTATTTCATCATCAGCAGAAGCCGTTAAGCAGATGAAATTGTAGTTCTGATTTCTGCACCAATCTGCCAATTCATTAATCTCTTTCAAATTTGTAAGATTCATTCCTTTAAGATGACGACTGACCAATAAAAATGTGTAGGATGAGTCATTCAGAATTTGTTCGGTAATATCACCAGACTGCTCATTCGAGATAGAGAAATCGTGGATAGGCGCTTTATAACCGTCTTTAATTTTAATCTGCTCAACGTCAACATAAGTCCAGCTTGAATCCTGCCAGGGGTAATTGCTTTCATCAAACTCCTTAATTACGCCATCTTTTTCGTATTTAAAAATAGATTTGTATTCGTCAGCGGGTGCACCTTCAGGAATCGTCATACTTTCCTGAATATTGGCACCAATGTGATAAGGACGGAAATCGATAAAGGGTAAGTGGCGATATGAATAATAAGAACTGCCCAATGCAATCATTAATGAAAAGGCAAGCAAGAGGTTCTGAGTTATTTTAGAGCTTTTATCTTTTTCCATATTTCGGGTAAAGAATACAACAAGAGTAAAAGCCAGAATAATAATGTTTTTTCCAAATGTCTCCCAGTTCGTTAATATTAATGCGTCACCAAAGCAGCCACAATCAGTAACCGGATTCGTCAGAGCTAACAGCAATGTAAGGGGAGTGAAGAATAACATGAAAAGAAGTGCCAGCCAGGATGCACTTTTTTTATACACATTAAATAAGATAAGCATTCCGACGCTGAACTCGAGCGTGGAAAGGATAATAGCCATTGAAAAGGCAATACCTGTCAATGAATCCATTCCAAAAGCCAAAAAATAATCTTTAAACTTAAAGGTCGATCCCATAGGATCAATGGCTTTAACAAAGCCTGAAAAAATAAAAAGGGAACCGACCAGAAGGCGGCTTATAGATCTTAGTAAGCTCATGCAATTGTTTACTTTTGGGGGTTGCTTATAATATGTTTATTCACCGAATTCCAGCTTAATTAGTCCAAATACCGAATAGTTAATCATATCGTAGTAATTGGCATCAATTCCTTCCGATATAATCGTTTTTCCTTTATTATCTTCGATCTGCTTGGTGCGATTAATTTTCATCAAAATCAGGTCAGTATAAGAAGACACCCTCATACTTCTCCAGGCTTCATCGTAATCATGATTTTTCTTTTCCATCAAGCTTTTGGCTTCCTGAAAGTATCTAGTATACAATTCCAAAGCTTTATCATGATCTAAGGCTTCGTCCGAAGGGCCAAGTTCAAGTTGGATGATTCCCATGATACAATAGTTTACAATACCAATAAACTCAGAACGAATATCATCCTCAATTTTACTCATCCCTTTTTCTTCAATACTCCGAATACGTTGCGCTTTGATATAAATTTGATCCGTTAGTGAAGTCGGACGTAAAATACGCCATGCCGTACCATAATCTTTCATTTTCTTGGTATAGATATCGGTACAAATCTTGATAATGCTATCGTATTGCTCGTTGGTGGTCATGTTGGATTTTTGAGTTTGTTCTATTGTAGTCATCTATAAATGAAGCTTAATTTTTAATGAATCAGTCTATCTTGATAATTGAATTAAATAATAAAAACGTCTTATCTCAGGACAAACCGGCAGCTTTGACAATTTTCTTTTATTTTTGTTCAATTATTAATAAAAATAGCCATCACATGCAAAAATATAAAACAAATCCTTCAAATCAGAAGATCGAATCAATTATGTGTGGTAAGAATTCAATATCTTTTGATAAACCTTTGGTTATGGGGATTTTGAATTTAACACCTGATTCCTTTTTTGATGGTGGACAATATATCGATGCCAATTCAATTCTAAAACGAGCCAAACAAATTATTGCAGAAGGCGCAGAGATTATCGACTTGGGAGCCTATTCAACGCGCCCGGGAGCCGCAGATATCGATGTTGAAGAGGAGTGGAGACGAATGCAACCGGCTTTGGCAATTATTAGGAGAGAATTGCCGGATGTGGTTTTGTCGATTGATACGTTTCGTTCAGAACTGGTTCGCAGAGTTGTTAGCGAGTTTGGTGCTTGCATTGTGAATGACATTTCAGGTGGTACAATGGATGATAAAATGTTTGCAACCGTTGCTGAATTAAAGGTGCCTTATATCATGATGCATATCAAAGGCACACCTCAAACCATGCAATCGCAAACTGTCTACAAAGATCTTATGGCTGAATTAGTCCAGTTTTTTGAAGAACGAGTGAAGCAATTGAATGAGCTTGGCGCAAAAGATATTATTATAGATCCAGGTTTTGGTTTTGGTAAGACACTGGAGCATAACTATCAAATTATGTCTCAACTGGAAGCTTTCAAGGCGTTTAACCTGCCCTTATTAATTGGGATTTCACGTAAATCGATGATTTACAAATTACTTGGTGGAGAAGCTAAAGATAGTTTAAATGGCACAACTGCCTTAAACATGGTTGCTCTTATGGGTGGTGCTCATATTTTACGTGTTCATGATGTAAAAGAGGCTGTTGAATGCGTGAAGATCTACAATCAGGTGTTGATTAAATAATAGAGCTTCTCTCTTAAGGATTATCTATTATAAATTTCTATTTTTGTTAAGGATGCATTTCAAACAAGATGCACTGTATATTCTAAAGTCATAATTAGCTTAATATTTTACATATGCCCCTAGCTTTTATAACGCTAAGTTTTTTCGATGTCCTGGATATTTTACTGGTGGCTTTCTTACTGTATCAGGTTTATATGCTGATTAGAGGAACGGTAGCTATCAATATTTTTGTCGGACTGTTTTTGTTTTATTTGATGTGGCTATTTGTAAAGGCCCTCAATATGGAACTGCTTGGTAGTATACTTGGCCAGTTTATAGGAGTTGGTGTTATTGCATTAATCATCGTGTTTCAGCAAGAGGTAAGAAAATTCCTGCTACATCTGGGATCTCGTTACAATTTTAGTCAGAAGTTTTCTTTTGAAAAATGGTTGGCTGTTGATGACAAGTCGATAAAAGACAATGAAATAAATGCCCTCATCGAGTCATGTGAGAATATGTCAAAGACGAAAACCGGGGCGTTGATTGTGATTACAAAACGGACTGATTTATATAGTTTTGCTGAGACCGGCCAAATAATAAAGGCTCGTATCTCGTCTAGCTTATTGGAATCGATCTTTTATAAAAATTCGCCTTTACACGACGGGGCGTTAATTTTGGATAACAATCGCATTCTTGCCGCACGTTGTATCTTGCCGGTTTCTGACAATCCTAATATTCCTGGTAGTTTGGGTTTGCGTCACAGATCGGGGATAGGTATTAGTCAAATAACTGATGCCCATGTAATTATTGTTTCAGAGGAAACGGGTAATATCTCCTATATCATGGGTGGGAAAATTAAGGTAAGAATCAGCACTTCGGAATTGCGTCGCTTTTTAAATGCAGATTATTCCAGCTTTGTTGTCTGACGAAGGATTCACTAATCTGCATCGAGCATTTTTCTCTGTGTGAGTCCCTTGTTACCATAAATTCCTTGACAAACATTTCATAATAAACGACTAATAAAATAATAATTGACAGGAATTTGTAAATCATTGATAAATATATTGTAAAACTTAGTGATAGTTATGTCAATCTTACCTATTTTTATAATACGGTTCTATTTAGTTTCTTTCTATGATTTATAAATTTCTCATAGTGCTCCATTTCTTTGGTCTTTTAGGGCTTAATTCAGCTCCTAAAGAGCATCAGATTAAGGCTTGGATTGAGATTGAAGGTGAGCTAAATGCTTTATCAGTTAAAGCTAAAATCGAAAATACAGGTAATGAGAATGTATTTTTGAATTACGAATTAGAAATTTTTAGTCGCAGTCGGATAAAAAAACAGAAGACACTCGAGAAAGGTAAATTTCTGGCACTAAAACAGTCAGTTTTTGCACTTTCTGAATCCAGAATGAATGTAAAAATAACCGAAGAACTTTGTGTTCAAATCAAAGTTCTTCAGGATAATCAGATTGTTGCTTTGGATTCAGTGGTTTTCCACGGGGCTAAAAAATAGTTAAACTAACTCACCTAATAACAGGCCATCATTTTCAGCTGCAATATCTTTTATTAAAATACTATAGAACGTATTTTTCTTTAGGTTTTCACCTTCAAACTGGACCGGAATATAATGTTCGCCATAACCTTTAGCCGTATTCCCATCTGTGCTTTCAACAAGAACTCGCTGAATTTTACCAATAAACTGGCTTCTGTAGTTCAGTTTGCTATTTTCAGCAATGCCTCTCAGAATCTCACTTCTTTCGGTTTTCGTTTTCTCCAAAACCTGATCGGTCATTCTTTCAGCTCGTGTTCCCTTACGAATAGAGTATTTAAAAGCATGCACATGACCAAATTCAAGATTCTTAATCATATCACAGCTTTCGGTGAAGTCAGCCTCGCTTTCGCCCGGAAAACCAATAATGATATCCGTTGTAAAGTTAAAATCAGGACGAATGGCTCTGACTTTTTCAACTGTGTTTCTAAAGGTCTTGACAGTATACATACGACGCATTCTCAAAAGCACTTCATCAGAACCTGACTGCAGACAAAGGTGCAGGTGAGGTGTCATTTTAGGATGAGACAACAGGCCTAAAAATTTATCACCAAAACCATCTGGCTCAAGCGAGGAAATTCTTAGACGGAAATCACCATCCAAATTCAGAATAGCTTCAATTAAATCATCAAATTTGTAAGTTTCAAATTCGTAACGACCAATATTCACGCCGGTAATCACAACCTCTTTTGCACCCTGATTAATTACAGCCTTCACGTTGTCGAGAATGGCCTGAAAAGGACGACTTTTAGCACGACCACGCACCGATGGAATGATACAGAACGTGCAGAAGTTATCACATCCATCCTGAATCTTGATCATGCTGCGGGTATGAAAGCCTTTTTCAGTAGCCCCATAAGCAAAAAGATCTTTATCAAGTTGTGACGGATGTTTTAATTCGCCTTTGAAATGTGAATCAACCAATGAAAACAGGGCCGATTTATTGTCATTTTCAAGCACATAATTGATTTCATCCCTACTTTCTAACTCTTCTTTTGCATTGTTAGCCATACAGCCTGTTACAACCAAAACAGAATCCTTATTTCGACGATTGGCCTGACTGATGAAGTTACGTGATTTGTGATCGCTCTGATGTGTAACTGTACATGAATTAATCACATAAACATCAGCTTCGCTTTCAAAATCAACCAACTTGTAGTTGTTGTTCTGAAAGGTAGACGCCAGAGCATCTGTTTCGTACTGATTCAGACGGCAACCTAAGGTTTTAAAGGCTATTGTTTTCATTTTATTCTATATTGTTTGCATTCTTTGTCAGAACGCACAGCTATTCTATTATTAATTGATAAGATCTCCCTCTACAGAAAAATCAGTTGCCGATTTGATTTTAACATCAACAATTTGTCCGATCAAATCTGTATTATCAGTCAAAAACCTAACATTGATTTTACCTTCTGTCATTCCGGCCAAATAGCCTTCGTGTTTTGCAGGTCCTTTCACCAAAACCCTGAAGATTTTGCCAATCATACTTTCATTATAATTTCTTGAAGTCAGTTTTAAATCTTCGGTTAAAACCTGATGACGCTCTTTCTTTACCTCAAGCGGTACTGAATCGAACCAACGATGGCTTAATGCTCCGGGACGCGGTGAATATTTAGCAATATAAGCCATATTGAAATTAAATTCCTTCAGTGCAGCACGAGTAGCATCAAATTGCTCATCACGTTCACCTGTAAAACCAACAATAATATCGGTAAATAACGTGGCTTCAGGAATCAAACGGCGAATGGTTGTAACGGATTGTCGGTATTTTTCGAGTCCATGTTTACGATTCATAGCAATCAACAGTTTGTCGTCACCAGATTGAAGAGGTAAATGGATTTGTTTTGCCAAACACTTGTACTGAGCAATCACTTCAATGACTTCATCGGTCATGTCACGAGGGTGAGGTGAGGTGAAGTAAACCCAAAATTCGCTTGCTAATTGATTTCCCATTTCCCCAATTTGACGAAGCAATTCGGGAAACATGATTTCCGTATCAGGCTTATCCAAACCGTATGAATTTACATTTTGTCCTAATAGTGTAATCGATTTATAACCTCTGCCAACCAAAGATCTGACTTCTGCAAGTATCTCTGATGATGGGCGTGACACTTCCCGTCCACGGGTATAAGGAACCGCACAGAATGAACAAAACTTGTCACAACCATTCTGAATGGGCACAAAAGCCTCAAAATCGGAAGCATAATCAGGTTTTACATTCCAAAACTCTGTAATGTTATCATTATGAGTATCGAAACCATTTTGGATCCCGTTGGGGGTTGTAATACCATATTGATGAATCATTTCTGGCAAGTTTGGCAAATCTTTCATCTGAAAGATAATATCGAAAAGCTTTAAAAACTTTTCATGATCAGAAGGCAGAACACAGCCAGAAACAAAGGTAATCAGGTTGGAACGATTTTTCCATCTATTCCATTTTGCTATTTTAGAATAAACTTTATCGATCGCATTTTGACGTACCGAACAGGCCAGAATTCCAATTAAATTAGCTTCAGTTTCTTCTTCAGTCCAGGTATAACCCATTTGTTCAATCACGGTTCTAACGCGCTCTCCATCAGAAGCATTCATTTGACAGCCCAGTGATATTAGATGATATTTCATTTCAATCTGATAATATGATTATTTGCAAATACGATGATTTAATAACCATCAAATTAATTTACGAATTCTTATTTTGAAATCATAAGCAAAATAGCTTTGGCTCATCTTTCTGCACCTTGTTTTAAAAATAAACTTCGGTATGTATTGGGCCCAATTTGATACCTTGTTTCTCAAGAATATCATAGGCTTCGTAAATCATGTGACAATTGCCGCAAAGATAACAGATTGTATCAGGTGATACGGGATTTTTCAGAAGATATTCGGTTACCCGACCGTTAAAATCACCTGTATTTTCTCCTGAAGTGCATAAAATGTAGCGATTGGGATCATACGACTCACTTTCATAGGCTTCCTCTTTATGACGAATACCATGCAAAAGAGTGTAATCCATCTCAGGGTGTGTATGTATAAAACTATGGATAGGAGAGATACCTGTTCCTGTACTAATAAACATGAATTTCTTAGATTTTATTTCATCGTCTTTAAGTGAAAAGTGACCAAATGCACCATCCACATCCAATTCATCACCTGGTTTGCATTTTTTCAATCTCTTTGAAAGCAACCCGTCTTCAACTTCTTTGATTAAGACCTCCAAATAATCATCTTGTTCTGCACTGTATATTGAATATTCTCTACGATCTATGCTACCACTAAAACCAAGAGTAATGTATTGTCCTGTTCTAAATGTAAAATCCTTTTTCTCCATTCGAATAACGTAAGTTGATGGAGTCAGGTTTCTGATGCTAATAACTTTATGCGAATTCATTTATTTTGTCTTGCTTTTTTTTTGAAATATAAGGCTATTAAAATCGATATCTTATTATATGGAATCGATCAAAATAAGCTTTCGCAAAATAAGATGTTTTTATCCGAAATAGCAAGTCTTAGCTGATTTTTGTGATTAGAAGAGAAAGGGTAGTTGTCGAAATTAGAAAAGAGAAGCTGATAAACAAAACAGACCCAGGATAATTATTGTATCTTCATCCTTATTTCCTTTTGAAATACGAGATTTTCATATCTATTGTCATTCATGGTAAAAAAGATTGAGGAGCTTGATTTAAAACCGAGATACTTATAAAATTCAATGGCATTTTTATTTTCAATATAACAAGACAGCCAGTATGTATACCTACCTAAAGAAGCAAGTCGCTTTTCGGCTTCAATAATGAGAGCTTTTCCGATACCCTGACCATGGAAATGTTCGGAAACATATAAAATGGTCATTTCTGCAATGTTTTGTTTGTTTTCAGGAGAAATAGCCGTAAAATCTAATTCACAATATGCAATCAGGAACCCGTTTTGTTCAGCTACCAAACAAAATTTACTTTTATCTTCAATTTTTTTCAAACAATTTTCAACTGTGAAATTTGCATCTAAATATTCTGTATATTCGTTACAAACACCTTGAGTTGCGTATGTATGTAACCAAACCTGAGTTTTTAAGTATTTAATATTAAGCGCGTCGTCAATATTAGCTTGTCTAATTTCCATTTTGATTATTGTTTTTTTATCTTTTCAATAAAAAAGATTAGGTGTAAGTTCGAAGATTAATTTTATCTTGTATCACAACAAAAATCGCTCAAAAATATTTTAGAGGGAAACAAGCGATTAAAAAAAATGATATATTCGCTCACTTTTTTATAAAACGATTTTATTTTTTATGGTGTAAATGAAGAATACATATTTTGATTTGATTGAGCAAACCTATTACTTTCCTCAGGAAGGTTTTGACTTGCGTGGAGGCTACCTGTCTTTTCATGGAGTGTCCATCAAATATTTAATTGAAAAATACGGGACACCCTTCCGATTAATATATCTGCCTCGGATTGGAGAACAAATCAAAAAAGCGCGAAATCTATTCAATCGCGCTATTAAAGCCTCACATTATAGAGGCACGTATAATTATTGTTATTGCACCAAGTGTTGCCATTTTCATCATGTTATTGGTGAGGCACTTAAGCACAATGTCAATCTGGAGACTTCGTCATCTTTCGATATCGATTTGATTTTAAAACTCCACCAGAAAGGAGAATTGAGTCTAACACATACCATCGTGCATAATGGTTACAAGACCACTGATTATTTATCTAAAATTATCAAGTTGATTGATGCGGGGTTTGAGAACTGTATCATCATTCTTGATAGCACCAGCGAAATGAGTCGTTTGCAAAAGCTTGTTGGGAAAAGAAAGATAAAGATTGGTGTTCGAATGGCAATTAATGAAGAACCTCAATCGGCTTATTATACCTCACGATTAGGTATTCGCCCTGAAGAGATGCTTGAGTTTTTTAATAAGCATATCAAAGACAATAAAAATGTGGAATTAAAAATGCTTCACTTTTTTGTTGATTCTGGAATTAAAGACAGCCTTTATTATTGGGGGGAATTTCAGAAAGCACTTAATCTTTTTGTTGCTTTAAAAAAAGAATCCCCATCGCTTGACTCTTTAAATTTGGGTGGTGGATTTCCAATTAGAAACCACTTGGGATTTGAATACGATTACGAATATATGATTCGTGAAATTGTAAATAATATTAAAGAAGCCTGCGATAACGGAGGGGTTCATGAACCTGATATTTACACCGAATTTGGAAAATATACGGTAGGTGAGAGTGGTGCTATTATTTTCGAAGTGGTTGAACAAAAACAGCAAAACGATCATGAATTGTGGTACATTATCAATAACTCATTGATGAATACGATACCGGATGCATGGTCTATCCACGAGAAATTTATTCTATTGCCTATTAATAAATGGGATAACGATTACACCAAAATTAATATAGGTGGTATTTCTTGCGATCATTCTGACTATTACAACTCAGAAGACTTTAATCAGCAAATTATGCTGCCACGTTTTTCTCCTAAGGCGAAAGAACCTCTTTATATTGGGTTTTTCCATACGGGAGCATATCAAGATTCTATTTCAGGATACGGCGGCATTAAACATTGCCTGATCCCGTCACCCAAACATGTTATTGTGGATAGAGATGAATCGGGCAACTTTATAGATTACGTTTACCGTAACGAACAAAGTGTTGATGATATGATGAATATTCTTGGTTATAACGAATAATTAAAAGTAGCATGAATAATTTTGCTGGAATAGAAGACGAGTTTGCAGCTTTTGGATCTGCTTCTGTCTTATTGCAATCTATACCATATGATGGAACAAGTACCTGGGGAAAAGGTGCTGATAATGGTTTTGAAGCCTTTTTAGACGCTGCCGAAAATATGGAGCTCTACGATATAGAAACGAATTCAGAAGTTTATACAAAAGGTATACATATTCTTCCAGAATTGACGGTAAATCACAGTCCTGAAGCAGTTGTTGAAGAATCTTACCGCGTAGCTAAGAAAATGATTGAATCAGGAAAATTCCCCACATTTTTTGGAGGGGAACATTCCATTAGCATAGGGGTGATTAAAGCCTTCTATGAACAGTATCCTGATATCACGGTCTTGCAATTGGATGCTCATGCTGATCTTCGTTCAGATTATTTGGGAACTCCTTATAATCATGCTTGTGCCTTGCACGATGCTTCAAAAAACACCAATTTAATTCAGGTTGGTATTCGAAGTATGGATACAAGCGAGTTGGCTTATTTAAACAGAGAAAAATGCTTTCTCGCTGAAGATATTTACGGAACTGATGAGTGGATGCAAAAATCCATTGATATGATGGGAGAGAAGGTTTACATTACTTTTGATCTGGATGCATTTGATCCTTCTATCATGCCGGCAACAGGAACACCTGAACCCGGAGGATTGGATTGGAATACCACTATTCGTTACTTGAGAAAGGTATTTGAACAAAAAACGGTATTGGGTTTTGATTTGGTTGAATTAGCCCCTGTTAAAGGCAATAAAGCCCCTGAATTTTTAGTAGCTAAGTTGTATTATAAAATGCTATCCTATAAATTCATGCTGGCAAACCAAACGCGATAAAGCAAATACCAGGTAAAAAAACAATTTAAATCTTTTGAAGATTACAATTAGATAATAACGCATAAAATGACAACAAAAGGACCCATATCACAATTTGTAACTGAGCATTACAAACATTTTAATGCAGCAACTTTGGTTGATGCAGCTAAAGCTTACGAACAACAGCTTGAGCAGGGCAATAAAATGATGATTACCCTGGCAGGTGCCATGAGTACGGCAGAGTTGGGCAAATCATTGGCTGAAATGATTCGTCAGGATAAGGTACAGATTATTACTTGTACAGGTGCCAATCTTGAGGAAGATATTATGAATTTGGTTGCACACTCACACTATCGTCGTGTGCCGGATTATCGTGATTTTACACCGCAGCAGGAGTGGGATTTGTTGGAGCAAGGATTAAATCGTGTAACTGACACTTGTATTCCTGAAGAAGAAGCTTTCCGTCGTTTGCAGAAGCATATTTTCGAAATTTGGAAAGCAGCAGAGGAGGCTGGTGAACGCTATTTACCTCACGAGTATATGTATAAGATGTTACTTTCTGGTGTACTGGAGCAATATTACGAGATCGATCCTAAGAATTCCTGGATGCTTGCCGCAGCTGAAAAGAACTTACCTATCGTAGTTCCAGGCTGGGAAGATTCAACCATGGGTAATATCTTCGCTTCATATTGTCTGAAAGGCGAATTGAAGCCGTCTACTATGAAATCAGGTATTGAATACATGACTTGGTTGGCTGATTGGTACACTGAAAACACACAAGACAATGGCATCGGCTTTTTCCAAATTGGTGGTGGTATTGCAGGTGATTTCCCAATTTGCGTAGTGCCAATGCTTTATCAGGATATGGAAAGAACCGAAACACCTTTCTGGAGCTATTTTTGTCAGATTTCTGACTCAACAACCAGTTATGGATCCTATTCAGGAGCCGTTCCAAATGAAAAAATCACTTGGGGTAAACTGGATATCAAAACCCCAAAGTTTATTGTAGAATCTGATGCAACTATTGTTGCTCCTTTGATTTTTGCTTACCTTTTGGGCTGGTAATTCACACTTAATTATTTTATTCTAGTCATGGAAACGAACAAACCAAAAGTCATTCAAAATTATGAGAAGCTCTCAAAAGAAATACAAGAGCAGATCAAACTATTTTATTTAGAAGGCTTTAGTGAACACCTTATTGAATTTACAAACCATAAAGGTGAGTTAGTATCAGCTTTACCATTCGAAACCGATGAAAAAATCTATATGGTTCGAATGTCAGTGCGTAAAGCAATCGAATTGGTGGATCAGGATTCTGATTATGATGATGATGGTATACTCTTAAGCAGTAGAAGAGAACAATACGAAGAGAAGTATGCCAGTGATGACGATGATTTCGAAGAAGACGAAGATTAAAACACTTCGTAGAATGTATAAAGGCTGCCTAAGTAATTGGGCAGCCTATTTTATTTCAGAAGTAATAAACGATTTTAATAGACTCGTATCGATAAATTTTTCTTAATTAAAATAAGAGTGTTTTCACAAAATTGCATTGTCTTCGTGAAATCCCCGGTTAGTCTTTCCAATCTGAAGCACGCCTACGGGCTTTTTTTTCGGCTCCCAAGCGTTTGGCTTGCAAACGTCTTTCGCGAGCTGCACGACTCGGTTTTGTCGCTCTACGTTGCTTTTCCGGTTTGAGAGCATAAGCAACCAGTTTGAAAAATCGCTCAATAGCCAACTGTTTATTTCGTAATTGAGAGCGATCTATCTGAACGACAACAATTAAGATCCCTTCCTGACTAATACGTGAAGCCAGTTTCTTATAAAGGATATCCTTCTCATCTTCGCTAAGTAATTGCGTTTCTTTCAGATTAAAACGCAATTCAACCCGGGAACTCACCTTATTTACATTTTGTCCACCGGGACCACTACTTCGAGAGGTTTGGAATTTGAATTCCCGAATAAAAGCATCCTGATCTGATATACCACGTCCCATTTGTGCAAGATTAAGGAAAATTTAAAGTTTTAGTCAATTTTATAGAGTAATCAAATGCCAATATCCAATAGAAACCCCATTTTCAAAGATAGCCTATTGGAACGAATCATTTGATATCTTATTCTTTCAGAACCATATCGATACACATAACTGCTGCCAGTATCATAACGCGTATAGGCTGATCAGTTGGTACATTATCTTTAATTTCCAGTATGTAGTTATCTGCAGTTGTAAATAATTCTTTTCCTATACCTGCCCATTTTTTGCTCACATGAGCCAATTCGACATTGTCTTTCATGAATTTAAAATCCCAGCTGGTCCATTTACCCTTTAGAGTACAAAGTTGTTTGTCGTTTACATCAAAAACACTAAACTTGCCTCCAATAGAGAAGAATTTTTGTTTAAATCGTCCGACTAATTGCTCGTTTTCATCGAACACTTCTACCTTAGATAAAAAAAGTGAAACCCCTCGTTTCACACGAAGAACTTTAGCTCCGGGAATAGTCTTTATTTCTACATCGAAAGGTGTCATTCTTTTATAACCCGTGAATCGAAATAGTTTGGTGAAAAAACCAAGGTTTTCTTCACGGCAATTCATAATCATTTCCTGATTTTCAGGATCTAAAATATCAAAGTTGTTGGCCGCCTTAAACATTCCAACATGCTCCTTAACGAAATAGAGGTTTCGGTTGAGTATAGGATTCATAATATAATTTGTATTAATTTTAAATAAGGCGCAAAAATAATTATATTATGATAGGATTAAAATGTTTTTCCCAATAGTTTTCTATTAAAATTATTTTAACAATTTAACTGTTCCAATAGTCCTTCTGTTTCAGATGATTGATCCTCTGATAAATTTAATGCTGTTTCGATTACTGCCAGGTGAGAATAGGCCTGAGGAAAATTACCCAGCAAACGTTTCGATACAAAATCGATATCCTCCGAAAATAGGCCTAAATGGTTGGAATAGCTCATTAGAATATCAAATTTTTCTTTGGCTTCCTGCTTTCTGCCAATCTTGAAAAGGCTGTTAATAAGCCAAAACGAACAAATCGTAAAAGCAGATTTTGGAGTTCCAAAATCATCATGATTTTTGTAGCGAAACATCAGTCCATCATGTTCCAATTCTTTTTGAATAGTGAGAACCGTAGAAACGTATTTTTCATCCGAAGCATCAATAAAACCATAACTTTCCATTAACAAAACTGATGCATCTAAGTCATCTGAGCCATAATATTGAGTAAAAGCCTGTACTTTTTCATTCCAGGCATTTTTCATGATGTCTTTTTTTACAGCTTCGCGATAAGGAATCCATTTGTTCACATAGTAGTCAGCTTTGAGGAGTTTAGCGATTTTTACAGCCCGATCGAAAGCCACCCAACACATTACCTTACTAAAGGTAAAATGAAGGCTCTTGCCGCGAATTTCCCAGATTCCCTTGTCAGGTTTTTGCCAATTTTCGTCCACAACATTCACAATGCTTCGCACAATTGTACAGAGCTCTTCGGTATGTTCCAACGAATTTTCAAATAATTCGAATTGTTGATGAATCAAATCCAACAGAATACCATATATGTCATTTTGTTTTTGTTTGTAAGCGGCGTTTCCTACGCGTACCGGTTTTGATCCTTCATAACCGGCCAAATGGCTTAATTCGTATTCCTGGAGATTTTTTTCACCATTAATACCATACATAATTTGAACTTTTTCTTTTTTCTCAGGAATAATATCCATAATAAAATCCAAGTAGCGTTTGGCGACATTATAATGTCCTAATTGGGTGAGAATTTTAACAACCATAGAGCCATCACGAATCCAGCAAAAACGATAATCCCAATTACGAACCTCACCGATAGTTTCAGGTAAAGACGTGGTTATTGCAGCCAATACGGCGCCCGACTTTTGATAGTTAAGTAATTTTAAAACCAGGGCAGATCGATTGATCTCATCTTTATATTTGGGGTGAGTTTTTGTTTTTTCTGACCAATTCAACCAATAGGTTTTGGTTCTTTGCATAATCAGATAAATTCTTTCATCTGTTTGTTTTAAGAGTTTCTGATTATAGGTAACCAAACAAAATTCGTGTTTTTCCAGTCGAATAATGTCACTATTTAAAACTGACTCACAGCCAAAACTTGTATACAGATAAAGAGAATCGTAAGTTCCTGTTGTCGTAAATGATTTAATGAAATCGAACTCACCATATTTATTTTCAGTATGATTACGGGCATAATCCAACTTGGGATTGTAAAAAATACGAAAGCTTGGTTTCCCTTTTATGTGTTTAAAATACCGAACAAGGTCAGGTGGTGAATAATAATCATTATTCTCTGTAATATATCGAGGCATGAAATCCACTAGCTCAAAGATTCCATCTTCACAAATGAAACGTGTACAGAGAATGTTGGTGTTTTTTTTATAGTATTGAACACTGCGAATTAATTTTTCTGGGATGACTTCAAAACTACCCCCTTTTTCTTTGTCAATAATTTTAGCAAAAGCTGATGAAGAGTCAAACTGAGGCAAGCATAACCAATCCAAAGATCCTGTTTCAGAAATTAATGCTGCAGACCGACAATTTCCAACGACGCCATAATTTAAATTTTTCATAAAAAAAGATTACTTTAGTATGTGTTCACGAAACAAATCTTAAAGTAGCTAATTTTCATGATATTCAATTAATTATTCAGTAAAATAAAACTTCTGATTTTATGAATAGAATACACATTGTTTCCAATAGACTACCATTTAGTATAAACCTAAAAGATGACCAAATAGACCTGATTCCAAGCGTTGGAGGCTTGGCTACAGGTATGCGATCGGTTTATAAAGAATATAATGGAAAGTGGATTGGATGGCCGGGTTTACCTAGTGATGACATTGATGATGGGCTGGCTGACAGAATTGAAAAAAAATTATTTGAAGAAGATTGTATTTCCGTTCATCTCTCTAAAAGAGAAATTGAGTTGTATTACGATGGCTTTAGTAATCGAACAATCTGGCCCTTATTTCACTATTTTGCCCAGTATATCGATTACGATCCGGAACTTTGGGAGGCATTTGTAAATGTGAATAAGAAATTTGCTGATAAAGCTCTTGAAACATTAGAAGAAGGAGATACTATTTGGATTCATGATTACCAGTTGTTATTAGTTCCCGAAATGATTAAATCAAAGAAGCCTGGTGTTACAATTGGTTTTTTTCTTCATATACCTTTCCCGTCTTTCGAAGTCTTACGTATATTGCCTTGGCGAAAAGAATTAATTCAAGGTATGCTGGGAGCTGATTTAATCGGTTTTCACACCTATGACTATCAACGTCATTTTTTCAGTTCGGTTCGTCGTTTAATGGGCTATGAAATTTCTTTTAATCAGATCCAAATAGAGGATCGGATTATTATTGTTGATGCTTTCCCCATGGGGATTGATTATGACAAATTTAAAAAGGCAGCATCCGATATTTTTCAGAAACCACTTCAGGAAAAATCAAAATTGCACCGTGAACTTGAAAAATACTTTCTCCTGTCACCAGATCGCAAATTAATTCTATCCATTGACAGATTAGATTATTCGAAAGGAATACCGAATCGCTTAAAAGCTTTTGCAAAGTTTTTAAAGGACTATCCTGAGTTTGTTGGAAAAGTAACCCTTATAATGCTGGCAGTGCCTTCACGTGGGACAGTTGAACACTATATCAATCTCAAGAAAGAAGTTGAAGAGTTGGTTGGAAATGTGAATGGGCAATTCGGTAATATTAACTACACACCGGTTTGGTACTTTTACCGGTCGATGCCTTTTGAGAGTCTCATCGAATTATACAGCTCTTGCGATGTAGCGCTGGTTACACCTGTGCGCGATGGAATGAACTTGGTTGCAAAGGAATATGTTGCATCCAGAACCAACCGAACCGGAGTAATCATTCTTAGCGAAATGGCCGGTGTGGCAAAAGAAATGGGAGAGGCGCTTATCATTAATCCCAATAATATTAATGAGATAGCTGACAGCATCAAACAAGCCCTGACAATGCCTCTTGATGAACAACGCGAACGCATGATATTCCTACAAGACAGAATCAAACGTTACGACGTGTTTAAATGGTCAAGTGAGTTTGTTAAATCTCTTTCGAGGATGGAGAATATTCAAAATTCATTGCATGCCAAACGCATTAACAATACGATAATGGATAAAATACAATCTGATTATCAGAATGCTAAGATGCGTGCCCTGTTTTTGGATTATGATGGGACGCTGACCGGTTTCAAGAAAAATCCCAGTGATGCTAAACCCGATGAAGAATTGCACCAATTATTATATAAGTTGGAAGAAGATCCCCTTAATGTTATTACCATTATTAGTGGACGTGATAGAGCAAGTCTTGAAACTTGGTTTAAAGGACATAAAATCAACTTAATTGTTGAGCACGGGGTTTGGAGTAAAAAATTAAATCGAGAATGGAAAATGCTTTCAAATGTTACAGATGCTTGGAAGTCAAGCATTAAACCAATACTCGAAACTTTTGTTGACCGAACGCCTGGCACTTTTATTGAAGAAAAGAATTACTCTTTAGTTTGGCATTTTAGAAAAGCCGAACCAGAACAAGCTGATTTGAGAGCCAATGAATTGAAAGATGAATTAACAACCATGATTGCCAATCATAATCTCGAGATATTAGAAGGAAACAAAGTGATTGAGGTAAAAACCGGGGGGATTAATAAGGGAATAGCAGCTTTGCAATTCATTAAAAATAAGGATTTTGATTTTATTTTAGCGGTGGGTGATGACTGGACAGATGAATATATGTTTAGGGAACTCCCTGATACAGCACATACCATCAAAGTGGGGTTAAAACACACAGCTGCCAAATATAAGGTTGAATCTGTATCTATTGTTCGAAATATATTGGCTGAGTTGACCCAATAGATATTTTTTTAATGATCTTGACAAATTCTTTATATATAAAAATCCCTCTAAAACTAAGGTCTTAGAGGGATTTTAAATATCTGTATGTTCAGACTACTGGTACATTTCCTCGCGAAGAGCTTTAATCTTATCGCTGGATATATATTCGTCGTAATCCATCAATTTATCAATGGTTCCATTGGGTGTTAATTCGATGACACGAGTACTAATCGTTTGGATAAATTCGTGGTCATGAGATGACATTAAAATTGTACCACCAAAGTTGATCAGGGCATTATTAAATGATTGAATAGACTCCAGATCCAAGTGGTTGGTTGGTGTATCCAAAACCAATAGATTGGCATTATTCAGCATCATTTTTGATATCATACAACGAACTTTTTCACCTCCGGAAAGTACATTGGCTTTTTTAAAGATATCCTCTCCTGAGAATAACATTTTGCCCAGATAACCTCTCAGAAAGATTTCTGAGGTATCAGGAGAATATTGAGCTAACCAGTCTTTTAGCGTAATATCTTCCTGGAAGAATGAATTGTGATCAACTGGCAAGTAAGCAGGTGTAATAGTTACGCCCCATTCGAACGATCCCGAATCTGCTTTTTCTTGATTATTGATAATATTAAATAATGAAGTCATAGCACGTGGATCTCGTGACAAGAAGATTACTTTTTCTCCTTTTTCAATTGTGAATTCCACATTCTTAAATAAAACATCACCATCAATTTGCTTACTTAAGCCTGTGCAAGAGAAAATCTTATCACCTGCTTCACGCTCTTGTTGGAAAATAATACCTGGGTAACGACGGGTTGAAGGCTGGATATCTTCAATATTCAATTTCTCAAGCATTTTTTTACGGGAAGTTGTTTGCTTGGATTTTGCCACATTGGCAGAAAATCGAGAAATAAACTCCTGAAGTTCCTTTTTCTTTTCCTCAGCTTTCTTATTTTGATTGGCTTGCTGACGTGCAGCTAACTGTGAAGACTCATACCAGAACGTATAGTTACCAGAGAACATTTTCACTTTACCAAAATCGATATCAACAATATCAGTACAAACAGAATCAAGAAAGTGACGGTCGTGAGAAACCACAATTACAGTATTGTTGAAATTTGCCAAGTAGTTTTCTAACCACATCACTGTTTCAAGGTCAAGATCATTGGTGGGCTCATCCAGAAGAAGGTTATCAGGATTACCAAAAAGAGCTTGTGCCAAAAGAACACGTACTTTTTCCTTACCACTCAATTCAGACATCATTTTGTAATGAAGGGCTTCTTTAATCCCCAAACCACTCAAAAGTTCTGCTGCATCACTCTCGGCATTCCAGCCACCCATTTCGGCAAATTCTTCTTCAAGCTCAGAAGCTTTAATCCCATCTGCTTCAGAAAAGTCAGGCTTAGCATATAAGTCATTTTTTTCCTGCATGATTGACCAAAGCTCAGAATGACCAGCCACAACTGAATCAAGAACGGTGAAGTCATCGAATTCATAGTGATCCTGCTTTAGTACAGCCAGACGCTCGCCTGGTTCCATTGCAACCCGACCCGATGTTGAATCTAAGTCACCTGAAAGTAGTTTTAAGAAAGTTGATTTACCGGCACCATTGGCACCTATGATACCGTAACAATTCCCGGGTGTAAACTTTAAGTTAACATCCTGAAACAGTGTACGCTTACCAAACTGAATAGATAGATTTGAAACTGAAATCATTTAAACGCGAATCTTTTAATTTATGCCTCTGCTTTATCTTTGGGAAAAGATGAGAAGCAATTAAAAATAAATATATCAATACATAAAATACAATGTATTGTTTGTGAGAAAATTTGCCTTTTACCTTTTAAATCATCTCTTTACAGAAATGTTGGAAAGCTTGAAATTAGGACCATTTTCGGTTTGCGAAATTAATAATAATAGATTAGAATACAGCACATATGGAAAAGAAATTTGAAACCAGAATTAGAGATAAAATTAGGTATTTCAATATTGGCCGAAAGCAGCTTGTTTCTAATGCCGTAGAGAGTTTAATGACATATGTTCAAAGAGAAAAAACATTATTTTATTTAAAATATCCTATATTTGTTGGTCAATTTTTGAGAAATCAAAAGACTTGACCGATGACATATGTTTTGAATATAGCAAAGCATATCAACGAGTTAAATTGAATTATTTTTACTTGTTAAGATGCAATTCATCATGAATTTTGATGATATTTATTGTTTGAGTATTTCTAACTTAGACAGATAAAATAAGTCGTCTTATATCTAAAATATTGAAAAATGAAGTTATTAGAAGGAAAAACAGCGATTATTACCGGAGCGTCTCGCGGTATTGGTAAAGCAGTAGCAATTGAATTTGCAAAGCAGGGTGCAAATGTAGCATTCACCGACTTATTTTATAATGAAGCAGCTCAGGAAACTGAAAAAGAAATCGCTTCATATGGTGTTAAAGCTAAAGGCTATGCTTCAGATGCAAGTAATTTTGCTGATACAGACAAAGTTGTGGCAGAGATTGTAAAAGAATTTGGTGCTGTAGATATTTTGGTTAACAATGCAGGTATCACTAAGGATACATTGTTGATGAGAATGACTGAGGAGCAGTGGGATATGGTTATTAATGTAAACCTTAAGTCTGTATTCAACTTTACAAAAGCTGTTCAGCGTACCATGTTGAAACAACGTAGCGGATCTATTATCAACATGAGTTCTGTAGTAGGTGTGAGCGGGAATGCTGGTCAGGCTAACTATTCAGCTTCAAAGGCTGGTATCATTGGTTTTACAAAATCTGTAGCTAAAGAGCTGGGTTCTCGTGGAATCCGTTCCAATGCAATTGCACCAGGCTTTATCATCACTGAGATGACAGGACAACTTCCTGAAGATGTAGTAAAAGATTGGGCAGCTAAAATTCCTTTGAAAAGAGGTGGTACACCAGAAGAAATTGCAAAAACTTGTGTTTACTTAGGATCAGATCTTTCTGCTTACGTTACAGGTCAAACTATCCACGTTTGTGGTGGTATGAACATGTAAATCTTAGGATAGACAAAAAATATTGGAGAGGATTGTCGTTTGGCAATCCTTTTTTTATGAACTTGCATTTCTTATTCAAAGGAAAAATTATATATAATGAAAAACTATATCTACGAATTAAAATTAAAGGTTCGCGATTACGAATGTGATTTACAGGGTGTTGTGAATAATTCAGTTTATCAAAACTATCTTGAACATGCCCGTCATGAATTTCTTGAATCGGTTGGTAATAATTTTAAAGCTTTACATGAACAGGGCTTAGATGCCATGGTAGCTCGGGTTGAGATCGACTTTAAAACGTCATTGAGCTCCGGGGATGAATTTAGTGTAAAATTGAATATCGATAGGGATGGTCCTAAGTTAATCTTTCACGAAGACATCTATCGTTTATCTGATAATAAGCTTTGTGCCAAAGGGAAGGTTTTTACAATTTGCTTAAAGAATGGCAGACTAACCAAGGGGGAGATCTTCGATGAACTTTTTGCTGAACACCTAAACTAAAGGGCCTATTCCTGTCTTTGTTTAAGCCTAACGAACTCTTTCATTACCATTCTTCCCTGGGATGGTAATATTTTATATGTCACATGGGGACAAAGTCCAAATAAATACTAAAAACACCGGCTTGTATTTGCAATTATTCAAATGCAATTGAAAACCCCAACAAAAGCACATTCCCTTATTCAATGATTATCAGCAGCCTTCTTTTGGATTGAACTGATGCTTTAAAAATACGAATTAAGATCGCGCTTATCTTCTGATTAAATATCTATATTTGTTCAAATTGCCGACTCTTATTAAGACTCGATAAAAATAAATTTATTAAACCATACAAATCAGATTAAATTTTAGATGAAGAAATTAAAAGTAAATTCAGATATATCCTATTTTAGGAAATGGACACGTAAATCGTATTCAGTCTTCAAGAGTCTTAATAAGCAATGTGCAATATCATCACTACTGGTTGCTTACAGCCTTGTTGCTGTTCCTTACGAAAGTTTTGCTCAGGCAGATACTATTCTTGTAAATAACAATAAAGAGCTCGATGAAGTTGTCGTCAGCGCCCAAAGGGCAAGTGTGACCTATTCGCAAATGGCTCGGGTTGTCACCATCATGGATAAAAAGGCAATTGAGGCCGCTCCGGTTCAAAGTTTGCAAGATTTACTGGAGTATGTTTTAAATGTGGATGTGCGCCAAAGGGGAAATCACGGGGTGCAGGCCGATGTCAGCATTCGGGGAGGCAATTTCGATCAGACCATGATTTTACTCAATGGGGTAAATATTACCGATCCACAGACAGGCCATCTGAGTTTGAATCTTCCCGTTGATATTGAAAGTATTGAAAGGGTAGAAGTGCTACAAGGGCCGGGAGCCCGGGTTTATGGACCTAATGCTTTTAGTGGAGCCATCAATTTTATTACAGGAACGGAAAATAAAAATAAGCTAAAAGTAAATATCTCAGCTGGTGAAAATGGTTTTTATTCCGGATCGGCCAATACGACTATCATTAGCGGGAAATTAAAGTCATACATTGCTTTAGCTCATAAATCAAGCGATGGTTATATTGAGAATACTGACTTTAAAAATTCAAATGCTTTTTATCAGGGAAAGCTTTCAACTGAGGTCGGACTCGTAGATCTTCAACTGGGATATAATGAAAAGGCCTATGGTGCCAATTCATTCTACACGCCCAAATTTCCAAATCAATTTGAAGAAAATAAAACCTCTTTTGCCAGCCTGCGTTTAACAACCCATGGGAAAGTAAAAATGACTCCCAATATTTATTGGAGACGCAGTCAGGACAGATTTGAGTTGTTTCGAAACAACCCGGCATCCTGGTACACAAATCACAACTATCACTTGACCGATGTTTATGGATCGAGCATAAATTTCGCATTCTCATCGAGTTTAGGAAAAACAGCTGCAGGTGTGGAATTCAGATCAGAAAATGTATGGAGTAATGTCCTGGGAGAACTAATGGATGAACCCATGAAAGTTCCTGGTGAATCTGGTGCATTTTTCACTAAAAATCACACGAGAACAAACTTGAGTTATTTTTTAGAACACAATGTTTTTCTTGACCGATTTACTTTTACCGCAGGTGTACTGGCCAACTGGAATTCAGATTTAGATAGAAGTTTCAGCTTCTATCCGGGTTTGGATATGAGTTACCAAATTACAGAAGACACTAAATTGTATGCATCTGTAAATAAATCATTGCGCATGCCAACTTTTACCGATTTGTATTATGTAGGACCAAGCAATATCGGAAATAGCAATTTAGAACCTGAAGAAGCAACCACTTATGAAACGGGATTGAAATATCAAAAGGGCTGGCTTAAAGCTCATGCTGGTATCTTCAAAAGAAAAGGGAAAAACATGATTGATTGGGTAAAAGCCAATTCCGAAGATAAATGGCAAGCTCAAAATATTACCAAATTAGATACTTGGGGAATTGAATTTTCTTCACATATCGATATGAGGAATCTGATTGATGAAAATTTCTTTGTGAAGCATATTGCTATCACATATGCGTACCTCGAAATGGATAAATCGAGTGACGAATTTATTTCGAACTATGTATTAGATCAACTAAAGCACAAGTTGAATATATCGATGAATCACAAGATTTATAAATCTCTGGGGGCTTCCTGGCAATTTGCCTGGCAGGACAGAAATGGATCATATACCTGGTATAATAAAAACGATTTAAGTCAATCCGAAGAAAGATCGTACCGTCCATTCTGGTTGGTTGACACAAAACTATACTGGCAAAAACCATCCTATACAATCTATCTTGAGGCCAGCAATTTATTGAATCACGATTATTACGACATGGGCAATATTACTCAACCCGGACGTTGGATTCGTGCAGGAGTAAAATTAAATCTTGCGTTATAAGCATCAAATTTTAATATCAGTTCAAAAATTTTCAGAAAAGGCCACCTTGTGTGGTCTTTTTTATTTTGCTCATTTCCAAATCTTTGATTATATTGAAGTCAGAAAACCACCGTATTGTCTGTTAAAACCACCATTTGGGCACTATTCATTGCCGTATGAATATTTTAAACCAAAACTAAGCCCATGTTTGACCTTGATAAATGGCAAGAAATCTACGAAACCATTCGCAAAAATAAGCTTCGTACCATACTAACCGGCTTTAGTGTGTCGTGGGGTATCTTTATGCTCATCATTTTATTGGGATCAGGGAATGGTCTTCAAAATGGAGTCTTAAACCAATTTAAGGCTGATGCTGAAAACAGCCTTTGGCTCTACAGTGGCCAAACCAGTATGGCCTTTGCGGGCATGCAACCCGGTCGGCGCATCCAATTTACCAATGAAGATTATTCAAGAACGAAACATTCTGGTTTGGATGTGGATAAAATTAGTTCCCGATTTACTATCCAAGGCGATAACTTAATTTCCTACAAAACAGAATACGTTAATTACACCATTGTCGCTGTTCATCCGGATACCGAAACGCTGGAGAATACAACAAGTCTGAAAGGGCGATTTTTAAATGATATCGATATTAAAGAATATCGAAAGGTTGTGGCCATCTCAACAGTTGTTGAAGATGCTTTATTTAAAAAGGAAGAACCTGTTGGTAAATATGTCAAAATCAACAACATTCCTTTTTTGGTTATCGGAACCTTTACCGATCATTCGGAGAGGGATTTGCAAAGGGTGTATATTCCGGTTTCAACTGCTCAACGGGTTTTTGACGGGGCCAACCGCATTTCCAATATGTCTTTTACCACCAATACCCATGATATTGAAGAATTAAAGCAGATGGAGAAGATGTTAAAACGCACCTTCGCTGCACGACACAAATTCAATCCCGAAGACAAGCGAGCCATGTTCATCAACAATAATATGGAAAATTATCAGCGAACTATGGCTTTATTTGCCGGAATACGCATGTTCGTTTGGATTATTGGATTGGGAACCATTATTGCCGGAATTGTTGGCGTAAGTAATATCATGATTATCGTGGTTAGAGAACGAACCCGTGAAATCGGTATCCGAAAAGCCTTAGGTGCTACTCCTTTATCAATAGTCTCGTTGGTTTTAACCGAATCCATACTCATTACTTCGGTTGCCGGTTATGTTGGTTTGGCTATGGGAGTCATTCTTCTGGAGGTACTTGCTCCACACACTCAAATTGAATTCTTTATGAATCCTTCTGTGGATTTACGGGTTGCATTTAGTGCCACCGTTTTATTGGTTTTATCCGGAGCTGTTGCTGGATTCTTTCCTGCCCGAAAAGCAGCGTCTATTCTACCAATTGAGGCGCTTTCCGAAGAATAAATCTTGAAAGAATCTATTTTAAAGAAATGGTATTGATTCACACTTAAATAAACTAAGATGTTCGATAAAGATAGATGGACAGAAGTCTATATGGCTCTTAAGAGTAATAAAATGCGAACCTTCCTTACTGCATTTGGTGTATTCTGGGGAATATTTATGCTGATTATCATGTTGGGATCGGGAAAGGGACTTGAGAATGGGGTGTATTATGGCATGGGAGACTTTGCTACAAATTCCGTTTTTGTTTGGGCGCAACCCACCAGTAAGGCCTATAAAGGATTCAAGCAGGGGCGTCGTTATAATTTCACCAATGAAGATACAAAGGCTATATTGGACAATATCCCCGAAATTAAACTTCTGGCCCCACGTATTGAAGCCAGAGGCGGTAATGCAAACAATAATGTGGTTCGTGGTCTTAAAACGGGTGCTTTCAGCATATTGGGTGATGTTCCTGATGTAAATAAGATTGATCCCTTAAGTATGACTTCTGGACGTTTTCTAAATGAAATTGATTTGCAACAGAACCGGAAGATTGCCGTGATTGGTAAACGGGTGAAAGAGGTTCTTTTCAAGGAAGATGAAAAGGCAGTGGGCGAATACATCAAGATCAACGGAATCTTTTTTCAAGTGGTTGGTGTATTCCACTCAATGCATTCTCAGGGATGGGGCGAGTGGCAGAATCAATGCGTTTTTATTCCTTTCACGACTCTTCAAAAAACATACAATTTTGGGAATCGGGTTGGACATTATTCTATCACATCCAAAGATAATTACACGGCCAGTTATGTGGAAGCTAAAGTGAAAGATCTATTAAAACGCCGCCATAAAATACATCCTGATGATGAAAGGGCTATTGGCAGTCACAATGTTGAACAGGAATTTATTAAAATCAATAAACTTTTCCTGGGTATTTCGGGCTTAATTTGGATTGTTGGTATTGGTACGCTTTTGGCTGGAATTATTGGTGTGAGTAATATCATGCTATTTATCGTGAAGAAAAGAACCAAGGAAATTGGTATTCAGCGAGCAATCGGTGCGTCGCCATCCATGATTATTAGTTCTGTTATTACCGAATCCGTTGTGTTAACATCAATAGCAGGTTGGATTGGATTAACTATTGGCGTTGTTTTGTTGGAGTTATTGAGTTTTGCTATTGAAAAAAGCGGAGGAGAGCAACCCATGTTTACCAATCCTGAAGTGAATTTTAATTTAGCAATGATCGCTTTGGTTATTCTGATTTTATCCGGAATTGTAGCAGGAACTATCCCTGCCAAACGTGCCGTTTCTATCAAGCCCATTGATGCTATTCGGGATGAATAACTCTAAATGATCAAATAAATTTAATTTTAGAATAAGTAATTTAAAGTGTAAAAACGGCTAGCGTTTTTACACTTTTTGTTTTTTTAATCCATCTCAATATGTTTAGCCTTTGATATTTCAATTTATCCTATCACGGTTCACATTCAAATAAAAAATGGACAGATTCTATTTCCAGGATCTGAAACAATAGGGAGGAAAGCTTTTTTTCAATTTATCCTGAATCGTCTAATTCCTCATTTTCCACACATATAGCTTCGAATACATATTAAAAGAAGCATTTTGTCTACTTCATCGCATAAATTAAGCTTGAAAATATCAGGCAAAACCTATCTTTCACACTGATTTTTAAGTAATTGATTGCAATTCAAGAGCCTTAAAACCATTCTGAGATTTACATATTTAATTCTTTATGCGCCATATACTATATAAATTACAATTGTCATCAAGGTTTGAGCTTAAAAGGGGAGACAAAAGCAAATCTCAAAATTTACAAAATTAGAATATATATGGAAATGTATTAAAAATGTAATGTTACACAAGTGAATTACATTTTACAATTAGAAGTTCAAGTAAGTTACAGATTAAATCTGATTTTACTGTTGCAATATGTTACCTAGCCTGTTTAAAATGTTAATTGTAAACATCTGTAATTAGTTAATAATTCAATTATGGAACATAGTTTTGGAACTACACAAACAATAACATTTATTTATAAATAGAATCAATAAACCAAGTTTTTATAAGCTTTATATAAAGTAATTCTTTAATGTAAAAATGACATATGTTACAAATCCTGTAAACATTGAATAATACTTCAGCAAACCACTGATAAAATCTACTTATAATCAGATGTTTATGCATATAAAGGCATAATTTACTTTAAATTGATTCAATACAGATGTAATATAGGTTTACAAGTGATTTTATTATCTGGAAAAAGCATCTAAAATAGTAGTTAATGAGTCGTTTATCATATATAGGGCAAAGCTTGATGTTACAAGCTTATTCAGCTATTTATTTGTAAACAAATTTATATTTAGGCTTAATTATTCTCAGTTTTAATAGCTTTCATCCGATAGATGAATACCACACGTATATGAGGTAACATATGTAACATTTTAAGGGTTTTTTATTTGTTACTTATGTGTATTTACATAGTTGTTATTTGTGAATTGTCTATTTTGATATTTGTTATTTTTAAATTACATTTGTGTCATGACAAGAATTAACACTTGTAACAACTTTAACAAATTAGAAGACTTTATCCTTTTTTGATATAAATCGCATAAAATATGAAAGATAGAATCATTCAATTACTCAACAGTGAAGGCTTAAGTGCCTCAAAATTTGCCGATATCATTGGTGTACAGCGCTCAAGTATGTCTCATATTTTATCAGGCCGTAATAACCCAAGTTTGGACTTTATACAAAAAATTATACGCTCTTTCCCTCATATCAGCGGAGACTGGTTGATTTCAGGAAGTGGAGAGATGAGTAAAAACTCGGGGACAGCCAGCCTTTTTCAGGAGCTTATAAAGGAAGAGGAGCCTGTTCCCTACCAATCTGCTCAACCTCCCAGACTTAAAAAAGACGTCCCAGATACTCCAAAATCAAAAGATGAAGAGATGCCTAATCTGGATATGTCAGCCTTTGTTTCGGGCAAAAAGATTGAAAAAGTTGTTGTCTTCTACAGCGATAAAACGTTTAAAGAATACAATCCAGCCTAAATATACTGCCAATGGGTATGCTATATATGTTTTAAAGCCTTAGATTCCTCTTTCTAAGGCTTTTTTTACACGCAATTTTAACCCATTGCATTGAATGATTTTAAAGTCTCCACACGGATCTATTTCGCTTTGAGCAAGCGAATATTTCACTTATCTTTGGGCACGATTTACTATTAAACAGCATCTAAAGCCTCTAAAGCTCTGATGCTTCCATTTTATACCCGTAAAAAAGTATGAAGAAACTAATTCAGGACTTTGAACTTGTTAAGCACGAAGAGCTTAATTGTGAGCATTTTATACTCGACATCAAAGCCTACGAAGCTTTGCCTGAGATTCTGCCAGGCCAGTTTGTCAATGTGAGAGTTGACAATAACAGTTCGGTTTTCTTACGCCGCCCTTTATCCATCCATAATGTAGATTACGAAAGGAATGTCATTCAACTCTTTGTTAAACGCATTGGTGAAGGAACCAAATCTTTAGGTGAGCTTAAAATTGGAGACAAACTGAGTGTTGTTTATCCTTTAGGCAACTCTTATTCCATTCCTAAAAACTCTAAAACACTGCTTATTGGCGGTGGCTGTGGGGTTGCTCCCTTATTATACCTGGCTAAACACTTGCATGAAGCTGGAAATGAAGTAACCATTATTTTGGGTGTTCGTTCCTCTTACGATGCTGTTGGGCTCGAAGTCTATAAGCCCTATGGACGCATTCTGGTGACCACCGAGGACGGATCTCAAGGCGAAAAAGGGTATCCAACTCACCACTCTGTATTGAAAAACGAAAGCTTTGATTACAGCTTTACTTGTGGTCCTGAGCCCATGATGAAAGCTGTAGCGGCCTATTCTGAGTCCAAAGGCATTCCTTGTGAGGTTTCTCTTGAGAATACCATGGCTTGTGGTTTTGGAGCTTGTTTGTGCTGTGTGACAGACACAAAAAAAGGTAATAAATGTGTATGTACTGAAGGCCCTGTCTTCAATATAAAGGACTTAAAATGGTAAATTTAGAAGTAAAACTTAAGGATTTGGTTTTAAAGAATCCGGTCATGACAGCATCGGGGACCTTCGGCTTTGGTGAAGAATTCGCTGATTTTATCGATTTAAGCGATTTAGGAGGCATTATTGTAAAAGGAACCACAAGACATCACCGGGAAGGTAATCCTTATCCCAGAATGGCTGAAACGCCTTCAGGCATGCTAAATGCTGTGGGACTACAAAATAAGGGTGTTGAGAACTTCTGTCAGGACATTTACCCACGAATTAAAGACTATCAGACTAATGTGATGGTTAATGTTTCAGGTTCTATGGTTCAGGATTATGTAGAAACGGCTGCAATGATCAACGATTTGGAACATATTCCGGGAATCGAGCTTAATATCTCTTGTCCAAACGTGAAAGAAGGTGGTATGGCTTTCGGAACCTCTTGTGCTTCGGCTGAAGAGGTGGTTCGTGAGGTCCGTAAGGTGTATAAAAAGCATTTAATGGTGAAGCTATCCCCCAATGTGACTGATATTACGGCCATTGCGAAAGCTGTTGAAGGACAAGGTGCTGATTCGGTATCCTTAATCAATACCTTATTGGGTATGGCAATAGACGCAGAAACCCGTCGTCCGCTTTTATCAACAGTAACGGGTGGCCTTTCAGGTCCTTGTGTGAAGCCCGTAGCGCTTAGAATGGTATGGCAGGTGGCTCAGGCGGTTAATATCCCTGTAGTTGGCTTAGGAGGTATCATGAATGCTAAAGATGCTATCGAGTTTATTCTGGCAGGTGCAACAGCCATTCAAATTGGTACAGCCAACTTTATCGATCCTCAGGTAAGTGTAAAGGTGGTTGAAGGAATTAAAAACTATATGATACGTCATCAGGTAAGTGATATCAATGATTTGATTGGCGCTATCAACCTGAAATAAAGTGAATTGGCAATTAAAGATTTATTTCTTCAATTAAAGTTTTAAATAAAGAATTAATTCTTTATTGAGCAGATAATAGGTTTACGGATGTAATTACAACTGTAAACCTATTTGCTTTTATTGGCATTATTCGCTTAATTTGAATTGTCTAATTTCCAAGACAATCTATTATAAATACGACTCATATTCAATATGTTACACGGACATGGCGATGACGCCTATCTCTATACACAAGCTATAAAGGCCAATTTTTCGACAAATATCTGGTATGGTGGAAAATCTGAAGACCTAAAGGCCTTTATTCAAGCCAATTGGGATAAAATACATGCTTACCCTGAACCAGCAGCTGAAAGCCTTTGCGATTTAATTGCTCAGGATTTGACTATTAGCCCCGATCAGGTCTTAGCCAGCAATGGGGCAACTGAAGCCTTCTATCTGATTGCACAAGCCTTTCATTCAAAGACTTCGACTATCATTGTCCCCACTTTTGCTGAGTATGAAGATGCATGCAGCGTGAACAAACACCAGCTAAACTACCATAATTGGTCTGACCTGAAAGCTACCACCCTCTTTACAGAAGGTTTGGTTTGGCTATGCAACCCCAATAATCCGGATGGTCGTGTTGTTGAGAAGACTTTCCTAAAATCTCTTCTTATAAACAATCCTAAGTGCGCTTTTGTGGTGGATGAAGCCTATATCGACTTTACTGATGCAATTTCATCTGCAATCGATTTGATTGATGAGCACTCAAATTTGATTTTAGTAAAGTCACTGACCAAAAATTTCTCCATACCCGGCCTGAGATTGGGCTATTTGATTTCAAACAAGGATATGGTACAGAATATCCGATTTTTCAAGCCTCCCTGGACGGTTAATTCCATAGCAATTGAGGCTGGAAAGTACATTTTGCAAAGGAAACAGACTTTTCTGCCTCCTGTAAAACAATACAAATCAGACAAAAAGGAATTTGTAGAAAAATTGGCTCAAATTCCCGGTCTTAAAATATGGCCTTCAAAAACGTCCTATTTTTTGATCGAACTAGAGAAATCGAGTGCTTCGGAACTCAAAAATTACCTGATTTCTGAATTTGGCCTGCTGATTCGTGATGCCAGCAACTTTCGGGGACTGAATAATCAGTTTATTCGTGTTGCAACTTTATCCAAAGACAAAAATCAACTTTTAATCGACGCACTGACTCAATGGAGCAAATCGAACTCATAATACTACCTCTTATTATAGGATACATTTTGGATCTCATTTTTGGGGACCCACGAAACTTACCTCACCCCATTGTGGGCTTTGGCAATATGATCAATCTGGGAACTGAAAAACTCAATCATGGAGAACATCGGATTTTAAAAGGTGCTTTTATGAGTTTGGGCTTAATTCTACTGATCTATTCATCCTTCTATTTTCTTTCCATCCTGTTATTAGGCTGGGAAAAGTGGGCATTTATTGCATTCACTTCTGTGTTTGTGTTTTATGGTCTGGCCAATCGCAGTTTATTGCAAGAGGGTTACGAAGTTTTTAAACACCTCGAAGAAAAGGGTTTGGATGCCGGACGTCAGCGACTATCGTGGATTGTAGGACGCGATACCAAGCATCTGAGTGAACAAGAAATCCGCCTGGCCGTATTCGAAACCCTATCTGAAAACCTATCGGATGGTGTAGTGGCGCCTTTATTTTATTATGCAGTAGGTGGTTTGCCGGCTATGATGGCTTATAAGATGATCAATACGCTGGACTCGATGATTGGTTATAAGAATGAGAAATACCTCTACTTTGGGCGTGTTGCGGCTCGTATTGATGATGCGGCAAACTTTATTCCTGCTCGAATTACGGCTTTCTTAATGGTCGCAGTGTGCTTGAGTTACAGGGGTTTTGTTTTTATTTTCCGTTACGGACGTTCACACACCAGTCCCAATGCCGGTTATCCCGAATCAGCATTGGCAGGCATTTTAAACTGTCGGTTTGGAGGTGCACACGACTATGGTGGCAAACTGGTTGAGAAACCCTATATTGGAGAGATCGATCGTAAAATTGAGAATTCGGAGATCAAACGCATTGCTTATATCAATCATGCGGTTTGTCTTTCGACAATTATATTGATTATCGGTTTTTATTTAAGCATCAATCTGTTAATTAAATAGATTGATTAGCTTTAAGATTATAAATTATTTGCGTCTCTTTATAGACTAGCAATTCAAGTATATCATCATGATTCATTTCATTACAGGCGGTCAGCGATCAGGAAAAAGTGAATACGCTGAAAAATTGGCTCTTGAGCAATCTACCAATCCAATTTATTTGGCAACATCTCGTGTTTGGGATGAAGGGCATCGTGCTCGTATTGAAGCTCATAAGGCCCGACGTGGTGAGCAATGGGAGAGTATTGAGGAAGAAAAAGCTCTTAGTTCTCACAATTTTACGGGAAGATTGGTCCTGCTGGATTGCATCACCCTGTGGTTGACCAATATCTTTTTCGATAATGGTGAGCAGGACGATAAAAGTTTGAACGATGCCAAAGCTGAATTAGACAAAATCCTTTCTCAGGATTGTGATTGGATCATTGTCAGTAATGAGCTTGGTCTGGGTGGCCATCCGGGTAATGAAGTAGCCATGAGATTCAATGATCTACAGGGGCGAATCAACCAGTATATTGCTGCTAAAGCTGACCGTGTGAGCCTTGTTATTTCCGGAATTCCGGTAGAAATAAAATCTCCCAATAAATAAAAACTGCTTTTTAACTTGGTATGCCAATACAACATAAAGATAAATTGATTCTCAACTCAATCCTTTTATTATCTTTATCAGCTGACAACATAACCGACTAACAAAGCTTAAACAAAAATGACCAAACTAAAAATCAATCTTTTACTGATTGCCTGCATGAGCTTCTGCCTATTAAGTGCTTGCAAGCGAGTTGAAAAAAAACAAACTCAAACTAAGGAAATCATCCGCGTAGGTGTTTTCGATAAAAATGGCGATAGCCCCTGGTGTATAACCGATGCGATTGAAGCATTAAGAATCGATCCCAATATAAAAGCGGAAGTGGTTCGTGCCTCTCAAATTATGTCGGGTGAACTCGACAGTTTTGATGCCATTGTATTCCCTGGCGGAAGTGGACGTGGCGAAACCCAAAGTCTGGGTGAAACGGGTATGGAAAAATTAGTTAAGATGGTGAAAGATAATGGCAAAGCCGTTGTGGGGATTTGCGCGGGTGCTTACATCATGACCGAAACACCTGATTATCCCAGCTTAGCCTTAAATGGCTGTGAGGCCATTGATATTGAACACGATCATCGCGGGCATGGTTTAGCAAAATTTTCGTTAACCAAAGAAGGCAAAGAGATCTTTCCGGAGCTGAAGGATAGAAAACTCTCTTTTTGTCAATATTATGAGGGACCCGTTTTAGTTCCTGCCCAATCGAATGCTAAGTTTATGGAGCTGGCAACCATGCTAAGCGATGTGCATACCGTTGAAGGAACACCTGCCAACATGACCAACAACCGCCCTTTTGTAGTTGCTGCTGAAGTCGGTAAAGGCAGAGTGGCTTCATTTGTGGGACACCCTGAGTGCACACCAGGTATGCGCTGGATGCTGCCTCGTATGGTTCGTTGGACCTGCAATAAAGAACTCATTGCTTATCCTGAGAATGTGGTTCGCCCGGATATCTTTAAGAATGAGATTATCTACACGGATGATATCAACGACTTGCAGACCCAATACCATAAGCAATTGAGCGGTACAAGAGCTGAGAAATTGGAGGGTATTGAAAAAGTAATCGAATTGGCTTGCTGGTCATCGAAGAAATGGATACCTGGCATGCTTCGCGATAAGGATGCTGCAGTGAGAGTGAAAGCTTCCTGGGCATTAGTTCAATTGGAACGCACCGATGCCATTCCTGACCTGGAAGCAGCTGTGATGACAGAAAAAGACAAGAAAACTAAAACAGAATTGAAAAAGAACCTAAAAGCCTTGAAAGAAATTTTGGGATCTAAAAATTAGCGAATAGCCAACAATTAGAAACACAAAGCGGTCATCTCTACGGAAATGACCGCTTTTTGTATTTTTAGGCCCCCCATGCACTTACTATAAGCAAACTATAAATCTCAGGTCAGGGTCTGACTAAAAGTTATTCAAACTTATAAAAATTTCCCCAAGTTCTTCTTTAGCTCTATCGTAATCAATGAGTTTACCATTTCGTCCATTAAAATAATCTCGATAAGATGAGAATTCCCAATCTTCATGAGAATGAACCATACAATCAGCAACGGGATTCATATGTATGTAATTGAAACAAATCAACGGATAGTTATGCCCGTCCTGTTCAATATTTATTTGTGTGCCAAATTCAGTTTGCCAATAATTTGGAGATAGACTCTCGATTTGATTTAAACACTTGGCCTTAGTATGGTTTTGAAATATGGAGCCCGTAATTTTCTGTTGTTTCTGAATAGATCTGGTATAACTGCTCAACATTTTACCTATTGATGAGTTTAAATCTTCCTTGCGATTGTCAATCTTCGTTTTATTCACATAAACCATAAGATGAAAATGTGTAGGCATCAGACACCATGCTAAAATGCTACAAAAAGGGCTGATATGATATTTGAATTTATCTAAAAAAAACAAATAATTTTCCCTTGAATAAAACAAGGGCATATGATTATTAGTCTTATTGTATATATGATAAACGTATCCTTCTTCAAGCACCATAATATTATCTAAATTTTATTGAGAGCCTCACAAAAAAAGTGAGACCCTCAAAGTGTAACAGGTCATGCTCTGACTATAGGCAAGCTGCACATGTCAGGGTATGACTAAAGTTTTGCCTTTGTGTTTCTTATATTGAGAGCCTCACTGGGAGTGAGACCTTCAAAATATTGACCGTCATGCTCTGACTATAAGCAAGCCGTAAATGTCAGGGTATGACTAGATTTATTGGCCAACTTTCATTGATCCCGAAATTCGGGATCACAAAAAAGTGAGACCCTCAAAGTGTAACAGGTCATGCTCTATGTTTTCAGCTAAAAACCTCAGAAATTAGGTTTAAATATCAAACATTGGCACTTCCATGAGCAAGACCTTTGAGTTGGCACCAAATTTAAGATCAACATGATTGGTTTCAGATATACCAAGACCATCACGCTTCTTCAATTCATAATCTTTAATAAAAACCTCACCTTCGATTACAAAAACATACAAACCATTGCCGGCATCCTTAAAGGTATAAGTTTCCTCTGTTTGTCTATCAAATTCCCCCAGATGAAACCAGGCATTCTGGTGAATCCAAACACCCGCATCTTCGGCATTGGGCGATAGAATAAGCTTCAAGCCCTTGTGAGTTTCAATATCTTGAATTGAAATCTGATCGTATCGGGGTTCTACACCTTTTTTGTTGGGGAAAACCCAAATCTGAAGCAAATTGACTTCTTTATCCATATTGGGGTTAAATTCAGAATGAAGCACCCCTGTACCAGCACTCATCACCTGAATTTCACCCGCTTGAATCACAGTTGAATTCCCCATATTATCCTTGTGTTGCAATGCCCCGGAAAGCGGAATCGTGATAATCTCCATATCGCTATGAGGATGCGTACCAAAACCTTTCCCTGCAGCTATTCGATCATCATTTAAAACACGCAATACGCCAAAGTTCATGCGATCGGTATGATAATAATCGGCAAAACTAAAGGTATGATGGGCGTCTAACCAGCCATGATTGGCATGCCCCCGGGTATTAGCTTTGTGTAAAACAGTTTTCATTTTAATTCCTCCAAATTGATAGGTGTGGATAAATACTTTCTGTTATCTAAGTTACATCTTTTTCTTTTTTAAAACTGCCCTTGTTAAAGTCTCAATAATATTCTGTTTGAAATAATTCTAGCCCCATAACTATCAGTATGACAAGTCAAAAGATCCTTATATTTAACTCATACTTACTTTTTATCTCCAAAAAAATTATATAAATTAGATTGTTATTTATAATATGATGGTTAAAAATGACGCCATTTTTTTTAAAAATTATGTGATGAACGATTTGTGCTGAAGATTTTATAAACATTTAAAATTCAGACTCATGTCAGATCAACAAGATTTATTGGATCTCTTGCAAGAGATTAAAGCTGTTCCCAAGCAGCAAATTAAGCAGTGCGATATGCCCATTGGCATTTATTTGCAGGAATCGGAAAACCTGCACACCCGTGCAACAGCCGATTTGGCTTTCCTTAACACAGCAGGGATGACTGCTGAACTTCTGGATAAATTATTGCCTCGTATAGGTGCTCTACGCACAGCCCAAAGCAATTGGGAAGAGCTAAATACCGTTAGGCAGGATGCTAAGGAAAACTGGAAGATTGAGTGGCCTGTTTTTATGGCGTTTCGCGAAGATTTAATCGACAATATGGACTTCGCCTTTCGCAATAAGGAAGCCCTGATCAGAAAGATGAATGCCATTAAAGAAGGGGATTCTCAGGCTGATGCCATTCAGGATATGGCAAATCTTTCGGTTTTGGGTAAGGCGAATTTGGAACTCCTGGAGGCCATCAATTTCGATGCAACATTATTGGACAAGGCTGCAGCAGATGCTGATAGAATGAGCGGTTTGCTTGCGGCTGTTAACGGTCATATGTATGTAGACGACGAAAGCAAAGTGATTCGCGACCAGGCCTACACCTTATTAAAGCAGGTGGTGGATGAAATTCGCAACTACGGTCGTTTTGTATTCCGTAAAAATCCCGATCATGTGAAATCTTATTCCAGCAAATACAATAGAGATAAGTTTAATGCTTATAAAAGAAAGCAAGCCCAAGAGGCTCATGAAGATGCCTAGTGTAAATAATAAAGAGAAGCCCATCACTTCTCTTTTTTTTATGTCTGGTTTTTATACTTTTTAGGGCTTCCGTTGCAAAATTTAGTATCCCCGTTGTGCAGCGGAAAGGTATTAGTCCCCAACGGAACACCTGCCGAGTGCAACGGGAGGCCACAAACCTGCAACGGAGTACCTCATTTATGCAACGGAAGACTTGTCTGCACAACGGAACTGTCTTCTCCTGAAATAGCTTGACAGATTATTAGTATTTTTTGGATAGTAGTGTCATCTTTTTATCCATCTACGGTTATCCAAAGTTATAAAAATCTTATTCCTATTCTTTATCTAAGAAAAGATTC
>NZ_SAXA01000017.1 GCF_004122035.1 Ancylomarina salipaludis | reverse complement strand
TAATTTAAAAGACCCTCTGGGAAAAAGAGTGATAATAAGGATTTTTGCATAAGAGGTTAATGGTTTTAAATTGAAGCTCCCAAAGATATGATCAATTTAAAGCAGACCCAACTTTTACCAGTGATCCGAAAAGAGGCTTTTCGTTTCTCAGGACTAATAATTCTTTTACTTTTGTTAAGTCTCAAACAAAACGTTTATGAATCTTCTGAAAAAAAAGACCTGGAGCCTTATTGGCCTATTTTTCATATTAATTTTGAATCAATCACAAGCTCAATTAAAGCGTGAGAATTATTCAGCTTTTTCTGCTGAAAAGAAATCGCAAAGCCTAAATCCCGGTCTGGGGAAAGAGGTGTTTTCAAAGAAAAATCTGCTGGTATTTGGTGGGCTTTTAGGCTCAGCCTTCTTGTTGGACGAAATCGTTAAGGATGGTATGATTCATAACCAAAATGGGTTTCTCGATGGTTTTACAGATATTTCAAATGAGTTTGGAGAGAAAAAATATATGGCAACAGCCACATTGGCTACCTGGGCAATTGCCACAGCCATAGATGATGAACGATTGGCTACAACAGCAATGAATTCAGCAAAGGCTCTCATATGTGGAGCTGTTTTAACAGAGAGTACCAAGTTTATTTCGGGGCGTTCGCGTCCGGATATGAATCGGGGTTCTCTTCACTTCGATGCCTTTGGGGGGAATCGTAACGGGACCAAGTCTTTCCCGTCGGGACATGCTTTTGTGGCATGGTCTGTGTTCACACCTTTTGCTCAGGAATATTCCAAGTGGTTTTATGTGGTACCTGCCGGAGTGAGCTTGGCGCGTATGTATCGCAACCGACATTGGTTTTCTGATGTGATTTTAGGAGGGGGAATTGGTTACTTTGCCGGACTTTATTTTCATAAAAGAAAGAATCAGAAGGTTTTGTTTAATGGCAATGGAATTGTGATTAAATTCTGAGTGTTGAATATCATGTTTTTCCTGAAAGCTTATGTGTATATTCCCAAACTTTTTTGATCAGAATATAATCCGAAAAAAATAGAAATATGAGTGTTGCTAAAGTGTTGAAGAGTTTCCCAAGAACCTTTTGGGTAGCGAATACGATTGAATTGTTTGAGCGTTGGGCCTGGTATGGTTTCTTTATGCTGTTTGCCAATTACCTAACCGGATCATCTGATGCCGGAGGCCTTGAGTTTACCCAATCGCAAAAGGGTGTGATTATGGGGGTTGGAACAGGGATTCTATATTTTTTACCAGTTATTACGGGTTCAATAGCCGATAAGTTTGGTTACAAACGGGTTTTATTCTTATCCTTCCTTATTTATATTTCAGCGTTTATCCTTTTGCCCCAATTGGATACCTACACGGGGGTTTTTATCGCCTATCTGTACTTGGCTTTGGGAGCAGCGCTTTTTAAACCTATAGTATCGGCAACTGTTGCTAAAACCACTCAGGATGAAAATTCTTCTATTGGTTTTGGTATCTTTTATATGATGGTGAATATTGGAGCTTTTTTTGGTCCACTGGTTACCCTATTGTTTAAAGGATCGCAGCTGATTTTTTATATTTCGGCAGCTATGATTCTGGTTAATTTTATTCTCCTCTTGTTTTTTGATGAACCTAAAACACCTGAAGAGAAGGAAGAGGCTGCAGGAAATAGTTTTTGGAATTTAATTCAAACGCTATTGGCATCAACTGTGATTTTCATGTCCTTATTTGGAATTTTCCTTGTGATTTGGTTGATCGAACGCCCACTCTTTATTGTGCGCTTATTCTTCCCATATGGCGAACAGATTGCTTTCCGATGGGCCAGGTTTGTTAATACTTTGCCAATAGGAGAATCGAACAAATCGGTCTTTAATAATACGACTGGAATTTTTAAGGACACAAAATTCATTACTTTTCTGGTGATTGTTTCAGGTTTTTGGACCATGTATTTGCAGTTGTTTTTCACCCTGCCGGTTTTTATAGCACAATGGGTTGATACCTCAAGTGTATATGCCTTTTTTAGTGAGTATATGCCTTTCTTTAGTGACAATTACGGAATGGCCAACGGACAAATGGAGGCAGAATTTATTACCAATTTTGATGCACTCTTTATTATCGTTTTCCAAATTATCGTTTCGTCTGTAGTGATGAGAATGAAGCCCTTGAGTTCGATGATGGTGGGCTTTTTAGTTTGTGCTATCGGAATGACGCTTACACTGGTAACGCAGAATGTAGTGTTTACCATTGCCGCGATGTTTATTTTCTCGATTGGTGAAATGGCAGGTTCTCCTAAAATTACCGAATATATTGGCCGCATCGCGCCAGCTGATAAAAAGGCCATTTATATGGGATACTCTTTTATCCCAGTATTCATTGGTAATGTGTTGGCGGGTTTGATTTCGGGTGATGTTTACCAAAAGATTTCTGATAAGGTTGAGTTTGTGAGAGCTGAGGCTATGAGTCTTAATTTATCAATCCCTACGGGGCTTTCAAATAATGCTTATTTCGATACGGTTGCTCAAAAGATGAATATGTCGAGTGTTGAATTGACTCGTCATCTTTGGGAAAAATACCATCCTTCGCAGATTTGGTATGTTATTTTCTCGATTGGATTAATCGCAGTTATAGCTTTATTCTTTTATGATCGTTTTCTAATTAAGGATAGTTCATCAAAATAATCGATATTAAAAAAATAGACTTCAAACGAGCCCTGATCGGAAGATCAGGGCTCGTTTTTTTTACCTGCAAAAACCTTTAAAACAGGTCTTGTATTAGTTGAATAAATACATCATCCGAACCTGAGAATCCGGTCTTCCGATTAAATTTTTCAGATAATCTTTTTGTTCATGAAGGACTCCGGATCTCTGAATATAGCCCTTACATAGCGGCATAGCTGCATGCCAAGCTCCACTCGGACTGCTATCCTTAAAGCTGATCACTCTGACCAAGGTATGAGCATCAACGCTGATCAGGCAGTATTTGTAATTTTGAGCCTCCTGCAAAGCCGTCGAAATATTTTCACGATTAATCTCAATAGTTTTATCAGCTTTAGCCTGTGCCATATTGTTGATACTTATGATAGGCTGCTGTTGATTAAGCTGGTTTCCGTCTATTTTTATAATGTCTGACAGGAATTGTTTGAGTACGGCAATCTTGGTATTTTGCGCTTGACTCGAAAGACTGCAAGTAACAAGGAGTATAATGATAAATCGTTTCATTGGATTGAATATTATGAGCTTGTTTCGCTTTTAGAATAATTAATTTAAAACAATCAGCGTGTCATATTTTGCATGATCTATATCAAACTTACAAAATATGTTTAATAATAATGCAAATTTCTTTTTACAATTCATTTAACAACTGTAATCCGTTTATCTCAATCTCTTGTAAATCCCTCTTTATATCGTCAGTTTTTGTTTTGTTAATTAATCAGATTTAGATACTTTTGTCAGGCATTGGCCCCATAGTTCAAGGGATAGAACAAGTGTTTCCTAAACACTAGATACAGGTTCGAGTCCTGTTGGGGCTACGGATAATCCTCGTGAGTATAACTTACGAGGATTTTTTTGTATCTGGTCACAATATGTCTATGGATTTTGTTATTTAAAAAGTGGTTTGGTGTCTTTGGCTGTGCTTATTTTATATGGATAAGGGAATGAGATTTTACAACTATTGAAAAATTTAAGGATGTTTGTAACTTGACAGACTTGACAGTAGGAATGAGGAATTATTGTTTATAATTTTGAAAAATTACTTGTAAATACTCATCAATTATAAAAGTAAATCAAATGAAGAAATTATTATTTATCGTAGTTATAATAATTACAATGTTTACAGCATGTTCAGAAGATAAAGATGCTGAAATAAAACCAGAGGTAAAGTTAAACAAAGTTAGTTTTACAACTAATACATTATCGAGTAATGTAACAGAAACAAAATCTGGTGTAGTATTACCAATATATGATTACTTATTATTTAAACAAGATGGTACATTTGTTAAAACAATTCAATTTACGACTGGAACTATAGCAGATGAATTACCTGCAGGAGATTATACTGTGACATTAATAGGACACGACTATGATAGAGCAACATTTTCTACAGCGGGCGATTATATTGATTGTTATTGGAATCTTGGTTTTGCTAGTATATCATACACAGGTATATTTAAAGGTAAAGTTGATTTTACAATTGTAGATAATGAATCTTCTGCAGTTGCTATTGATTTAACTCGTATATCATGTGCATTAGCACTCAATCTTACAGATGTACAAGAAGGATATATTGAGGTTGAGCTACAAAATATGCCATTTTGTTATTGGATGGGCATGCGCGGTGCTGAGGGTGCATATCGTTTTAGTTATAGTGAAGGAGCGCAAGGAAGTTCTCAATTCTTAGCACCTCAACTTGTAAATGATTCACCATATTTAGCAACTGTAAAATTATCTTTATATCAAAACAGCACTCTTGTAAAGGTGAAAACAGTAAATGATGTGCCATTAAAAGCTAATTGTACAACAACTATTACCGGAGAGTTTTTGAAAGATGATGCAACCACAACAAAAAATTCGGTATTTGATATAGTCGTTAATGAAGATTGGGAAGATCCCATTACAGTAAATATTTAAATAGGAGTATTGTTCACATATTTAGGTACTTTCACGTAAATTGTGTCAGCAAAAAGCACATATAAGGGTAGTTGGAGCTCTTGTATGTGCTTTTTATTTTTTTTTGCTAAATCCTACAATTTTTTTCTTCTTTTCATACTTGATTGTATTCTTCTGCTTTCTGAAAATCTTTTGAGAATAGCTGATATCAGATGTTGAATGTTTTGATATGATAATGATTTGGTATCCTTATTGTTAGAGGGGTTTATTCATGAAAAATATATTTTAAGAATCGCGGATCTTTTTGTATCTTATATGTAGTTTTAGTCAAGATTGATTGAGAGTTGTGTTTATTTAATAATGTGGGATTATGAAAGAATTGAGACTAGTTTGTATTCTTGCTTTATTAGGTTTTCTTATTGGTTGTTCTTCATCTTCGAATGATGATGATGAAATGTTGCCACCCTATAACAATAATAATGAGGCATTAATAGCGGCACAAAATTATTTTAATGGTAGTTTGAAACCAATTATCGATAGCAAGTGTGTGACCTGCCACGAAGGAAAGCATAATAAAAACGATGCTTTTAATTTCGGCGTATTTAATAATGCCAGAAATAGTGCGGACAATATGTATAACCAGGTTAATAGTGGGAAAATGCCCAAAGATGCGGGTAAGTTGCCTCAGTCTGAAATAGATAAATTTAAGGAGTTTATGGATTTGGTTGATAAGATTTAATAAATTTTCGTACTATGAGATGGACACGAGTATTTATGCTAATTATCGTGAATGCCTTGGGCATACTCTCAATTAATGCTCAGGATTACGGTCGTTTGTTGCAACAGCTCGACACGAGTGTTATTGATCAGCATGTCAGGGTTTTTAAAAGTTCACGATTAATCCTTAGTCAGTCTACGGTGCAATTGTCGGAAAGGGAGTTGCAATTTAGAATCTCTCATCTTTTTGGGCGAATTTCAGATGGAATTGACGAATTGTATGGTTTGGATCAAATGTATAATGTTGACTTGTCTTTGGAATATGGAATTTCCAATTCATTTCAAGTGGGACTTGCCAGATCGAATGACTTTGACAAGACCTTGCAGTTTTCGTTTAAAAAGGCAATTCTAAAGCAGGACCTATCGGACAAGCCACAGGTATCTCTTTCTTATTTTGGGAGCATCAATATTAAATCAAAAGATTACGAGGTGAGTCGAAGTTTTAACGATCGCCTCGACTATATAAATCAATTGCTTCTATCGAGAAAGTTCTCCGATAAATTTTCTGCACAAATTGCCCCTAGCTTTGTTTATATAAGTCGGCCATTTACCGGGGAGCACCCCCATGAGCTTTTTGCAACAGATTTGGGACTGAGTTTCGCTTTAACCAAATCAACAAATATCAACCTTGAGTACATGTACACTTTTCCAACATTTGGCAGTGACTTATACGATTTTGACAGGAATGTTCTTGCCCTTGGGGTTGATATCGAAACGGGGGGCCATGTTTTTCAGTTATTTATTACCAATTCGACACGTGTACAACCCGGGAGTTTTATTCAGCAATACAATAACGATGGCTTTTTTAGAGGGCATCTGCATTTAGGTTTTAGCATCATGCGATCATTCAATTTATAAGATGAATATCAAATCAATCATCATATTAATTGTATTCGTATCTTTTGTGCTTGGTCTTAGAGCACAAGAGAGATATCAGGTGAGCCAAGGTGTTATTTCATTTTATTCCTCAGCTCCCCTCGAGGATATTTATGCCGTGAATAACAAGGTGAGGTCTTTAATTGACTTGTCAACTCTGGAATTTGCTTTTGTAGTCCCCATTCCGGGTTTCGAGTTTAGGAAAGCATTGATGAAGACTCACTTTAATGAAAGGTATTTGGAATCCGATAAATATCCGAATGCAACTTTCACAGGGAAACTAATCGGTGAATCGGTTACGGAGAAATCAGGAATGAAAAAAATTGTGGCAGAGGGTGAGATTAAAATACATGGGGTAGCAAAAATGATGGCCATACCAGCCACGATCATTTTTGAAGATGATAAACTGATTGTTGAATCGGAATTTATTTTGAAACCCAAGGATTTTAAAATTAAAATTCCTCGCATATTAATCAAAAATATTGCCGAAGAGGTGCTTGTTAAAGTGAATCTTGTTTATGAATTGGAGTAAGTCTAAAATTCGTATTAATGAGTCCGGAGCGACTTTAAAAAGATAAGTCTCAGCAGGTAGGTTGCCTGTTGAGACTTATTTTGGTATCCCATGGAACGATTCATGAATAGGTATCATTTGTATCCTTCCGAAATGGGATTGAGGTTTTAAATCTTCTTACCAATATAGAAGGCATAGCCGTAATAGGCTTTGTACTTCTGATACAATTGCTCTTCGTGGCGTTGGTTGGCAATAAAATCTTCAGCCGTTTTGTTCCCTGCATTTTTTTTCAGAAATATATCCTGAGCAGCATGTTGCGGCGCATAGAAATGTTCGGTCCAGCAGTTTTCAGGCAGAATAAAGCTGACCACGGGCATATAGCCTGCTTTTTGCATTTGGGCTACTTTGTTAGGAATGGTATCTATGCCTGGATAAGCATCCTTCCAAAAGGCCTCGATTTCGGCAGGCCGATCTTCGGTAAACCACGAGGCTTCAGTTACAGCAATATAGCCTCCCGTTTTTAGGAAGGGCCGCCATTCTTTCAATCCCCGCTCGAAGCCGATATTATAAATAGCGCCCTCTGACCAAATCAGATCCAGTTCCTCATTCTGGAAATGCAGCTTGTCCATAGACCCCACTATGCCTTTTACTCTATCCTGAAGATTGTGTTTTGTGGCATTTGATTTGAACAGCTCAATAAAAGTGGGAAACAGGTCGATGCCGGTAATTTGCCCGGGAGCATGCCGGGCCAGTACCATGGTTTGGCCTCCTGTGCCGCAGCCAATATCGGCTATTCGTGACTGTGGGGTCAGGTTATCGACAAAACTTAATGCCTTTATCGTAATCTCTGGGCTTCCGGGCCCCTGGCGTTCGAGGTTTGAGAAATAGTCGCAAATTAAATTGAGATCGAATTCGTGTATGGATTTATTTTCTTCACTCATGATGTTTGAATTTTGGTGTTGAAACCTGGCATGGGCAAGCATGTTAGCCTTGCGAAGTCTCAAATTAGGATTTAATATTTAGATACAAAAACCAGCCATGATAATCCGTCCCCAAAAAAAGGGAAAAGATTGCGGGCGATTTCCATATGGCAAAAAATTGAAATTACAGGTATATGAAATTGCTCCGACATGAATATGTCAGAGTTTTAATAGGGGATAAGCCTGGTCAGAACGCCAAAGCTTATTTACCTCACCAAATCTGTCTTAAGTATTAACATCAATTGTTTTTAGTTGTGTTAAAAATAAAGCTTTTTTGTTTTAAAGCATAATATTTTTAAGTTTTTGATAGTAGATGCTGCAAGTCATGTGGTAATGAAAAAACCTCCTAAATATCTATTCAGGAGGTTTTACACTTTCATATGACGTTTCTTGTTAAAAAAAATAGTCAATCTTTAAAAATATCTCTTACAAGAGATAATAATTCCTTTACTGATTAGGCCAGTTTGCCCATATACTGCAATGACCAGCCTCATCGGTTTTCTCGATATTGGTTTGTATGCCCGAGTAGGCAGCATTCATTGCCGAGCGAGGACTGAAATGCAGTTTGCCGGTACCTGAATCTAAAAAGGCTGTACCAAAATGCGCCTGACTTAAGCCATGGCCCGACTCGTGCATAGCAATGGTTTCCACATCGTAATGATCCCCAATTCTCCAACTAAAATTATCGTTGTAATAAATCTCTCGCCAGGCGACATCGGATTTTCTATTGTTATCGTAATCGCTGTCAGTAAAAATAATTGTGAAGGTTACACCCAAAATATATGAACCACCATCAATATCGATTATATCGAAGAAATCGCGTGGTAACCAGCCACAATGCATTACATCACCAAAATAATTGAAGCTTCCGCCAAAACCGAGCAAGGCTGCAACAAAGCCTGTTTGTTCTCCCGTATAAGGGAGTTGAAACATATTTAAGTTCGAACAGCTTACATTATCCCAGGTTGCCATCGCTCTTTGAATAGCCGAAGTGGTTTCGTTCAACGAAAGCTCCGAACAGGGCCTGTTTTCATCGATATAATAGGAGATATCAGTAGTCCCATCAAGAGAAAAATTGATATCCGGAACGAAGTCGGCTGCTAGTTTTTTATTGCCAACATTCATAAAGAAAACTGTCCGTCCTATTTTGCCGGATTCGCCTGTCGTAAAGTATTCGGCTTTTAAAACGCGGAGGTTTGCAGGTACCCCTTCGCCATTTGTGGCTTTCAGATTCCATTGCGAGTAGTAAGAGGAGAGATCCATGAATATGGGCTCTGCATCGATAGGTGTTTGCTTATCGGAATTGTTGTTCTCACAGGAAATAAGCGTAAACAAGAATACGGATAGCAATAAAGCAATCTTTGTTTTCATTGGTTTCGTTTTTAAGTGATAAAATGTGAGGGTTTACTTGTCTGTTTTTTATAGAAAATAGAAGTTACATGCTTCTCATTAGTAAGTCAAGCTTATTTTGACAGACAGTTGTTTATTGGAAATTTACCCAAGCACAGATGATGACGAATCAGGAGTCGAATCGACGATAAAAGGTTTTTTATGGCTGGCTATAACTCGTTTTTCAGATTGAGAACCTCTGCAAGTCCGATTTCATAAGAAATTTAAGCTATACTGGCTTATCTATTTGGGGTCGTTGCAATCAATTGTTTTGTGATCACAATTTACTGCTGACAGAGATTTTTGCTGTGATTTTCTAGTGGGATAGGCCATGCGTATATAAATTGGCTATTTTAAAGTTTATTGAGTGCTAAATTTATTTTTATGCCAATTAGCGGGGTTGTTTTTAATGTAATCGGATATGCGTTGGAAAGCGCCCTCGTTTCGGATGATGTGATCGTGAAATCGTCCTTGCCAGGCAAAATCTTCATGTCCGTTTTTTCTGCTCCATCGGGTTAAGCTCGATTTAAATTGGCCTATTATTGCTGATAGCGATCCAGCAATGGTTTTCCCAAATTGGTTGGTTTGCATAGCTATATTATTTTGTTGGGATGCGCCATGTTTTTTTTCTTTTTCCTCCGGATGGGGCAGATCATGGCTTGACCGTACTTGGCTGTGGTGCGGGTGTACGATGTCGATGATGCCATGAATATGGTTGGGCATGATTATAAATTCGCCTAATTCTATATGGGGAAAATGTTGGGGAATCTTGTTCCAATACAAATAGGCTTGCTCACCTATTGCTGACAGATGCATTTTGCCATCTTCAATTTTGCCAAGTGTATGTTTTCTGTTTTTTGTACAGATGGTAATAAAATACCAAGCCTGCGAGCTGTAATCAAAATTGCGGAGGCGGATGTGTTTGCGCGTTCTCATTTTTTCTGCGATTAAACAAATAGAAAATTACAGAAATCAATTGTATTATAAAAGTTGCAGTGCCTATATGTGTTGGAAAGCGCTCTCCTTACGGATAATATAATTGCGAAATTAGTGCTATGCTATGGCTTCTTCTATTTTGTTTTTTTCAGTTGGGTTAGGTCATGGTTTCTTTTATTTTGGTTTTCTCTAGTTGGGTCACGCCATGGCGTGACCGTACGGAGTGATGGTGCGCTTATACGATGATGCCATGAATAGGATTAGGCAGGATTGTAAATTTGTCGATAATAATTAGTGCCTCCAAAGCTATGAATCAGATATAAAATCCCAAGAAAAATGCCTCCCAGCCTGTGGTTTGAGATGTATTTATCCGGAATCATATAATTTCTATGCTTTTGGTATTAATATAGGATAATGTTCTCCCTGTGCCACTCCAAAAAATCCAAGTTCGGTAATCCTCTACTTGGTAAATTCATTGTTTGACCTTCCATTTTGCCAAAGTTGGTTTGGTAATAGTCTTTGGTGCAGTGTTCTTTTAAGTTTGTTGAGATAATCATGCGGTAGTTCTCATCGAAACAGATGAGGTGCTTGTCGAATGCTTTATCGTAAAGTGCCGAAAGGCAAATGCCATTGGTGGGGTTAAGGCGTTCTTCAACGTTTTGCGACCAAGGTATAATGTGGCTGGCAATAAGCAGGACGGGCATGTCGATACCTGTTACCGCACATTGGTTTTGATAGTTTGAGAGAATCATTTGTCTAAAGAAGTTTTGGTTCACCCTTGTTTTGACGTAACGCTCGCGGGTTTCGCCTGCCATTGTGCTTAGGTCGGGGAGTTCAGCTTGGTATTTGTTTTCAAGACTGAGACCTTGCATAGTAGCCAATATGTTCTCACTCTCAAATACAAGGGCTTCTCTGTTGTTTTGGAATTCTTCAAAAATCAAACGGTCACCTTTCCCAGCGTTTTTCATACCTTTTATTCCTCTGGCTTGTAGGTCGGGATCAAAACTTGCCAGATTTGATAGCTTTAAACCTACGGCGCTGGGTGTTCGTCCTATCAATTCAGCCAATTGAATGATTTGAGGATTTGTTTTGGAAATTTTCCCAAATGGTATTTTACAGTAGAGGTTAAAGGCAAGGATGAGTTGCTCTCTTGTCCAGTTTGGGTTTCGCATTTATTCGTGTTTATAGATTTAAGGTTTATGTAAAAATAAAGAAAATATCATAAGTTTAATCTCTTTGTTAAAATAGCATCTAAACAATAGTTTGTCGTGATTTTATTAAACCTAAAATCGGGTTTCGTTTTTTATTTTAGATGATTTTCCCTTTATGTTTTATTCTGAGCTCCGTTCCCACGGGATTGATCCGTTTGCAGCTTGCGAGAGCTTCGTTCCCACGGGATCGTCTCGTTTGCAGCTTGCGAGGGCTTCGTTCCCAAGGGATCGTCCTGTTTGCAGCTTGCGAGGGCTCCGTTCCCACGGGATTGTCCTGTTTGCAGCTTGCGAGGGCTCCGTTCCCACGGGATTGTCCTGTTTGCAGCATTGCAAATGCTCCAATCCCATAAAATTATCCAAATTCACATCTTAGTAGCCTGATAGTCTTCGTTTTCGAATAGTTTTCGGCTTTAAGAGTTGATATTTGTCAATGCTCTAATCTGGAATCAGTATGAATTAAGTCTTTTTTCACATTGGGTCATGTACTGTAAAGTCTGATTGTTGTTAATGTTTTGTTTATGTGCTTGTTCGTTCCTGCGCTGTTGTTTCGAAATTAAATTTATTGTTTACTTGTAGATTTTGTAAATTCAATATACTGTTTCATCATAAAATAATAGTGTTATGAATTTACATGTTTTATCTCATGCTGATACCAATGAAATAGGGAGCATTGCCAACAATGCCCTTAAGGAATTAGCCAAAAGCGATTGGAGTAGCGATGTGTATTTAAAAACAATTTTTGATCGCTTACAGTCGGAAACCAATGTGCTGACTGCAGCCATTGGCCTTGTTCGTAAGAACGATTACACGCAGCAATTGATTGCACAGGATGCTTTGTTCGATCAGGCCTTTATTGGAACCAAGCAGTTTGTGTATGCCAATACGTATTCTTTGGATCGGGCGGTTGCAGAAAAGGCACAGAAGATTTGGGCCATTTTCGAAGCGCACGATCTTAACCTGTATCGTTTGGGCTACGAGCAGCAAATATTTGTCACCCACTCGCTTTTGAACGAGCTGGATAAACCTAAGAATAAAACACTCATTGAGTCGTTGGATGGGGTTGTTGCTTATCTTAGTCAGCTGAAAATTCAGAACGAGGCTTTGGAAACTTTGTTTCAGAAAAGCAAAGAGGATGAGGCCGCAAAGAGCGCCAGTATTGCACCATCCACTCAAAAGAATTTAATTCGTGAAATTCTTAATGTCGATCTATTCCCTTATATCGAGGTGATGAGCAAAGTAAAGCCTGAGATATATGCCGCGAGTTTTAAAGTGATATCGGAATATGTCGAAAGCATCAACATTAAGGTGAAAGCCCGTAAAACCCGAAGCGAGAATCAAGTGGAGGCGGAAAAACTCTCTTAATTCGCAAACAAACAGATAAGGTATTACTTACAACAACTGCTTAAATCCCCCGGTCATTTTCTGTATCCGGGGGATTTTTGTGTTGATAAATCGGTCTGTTTATTCGACTGATGGATACAATTAATTTTACTCTATGGGTTTATACTGTTTTGTTTATTTTTTGTAACTTAAATGTAGTTTTTAATCATAAGACAAATTAGTAAGCTCATGACATTACAGGTTTTAAGTCTTGCTGATACCCATGATATAGCATGTATCGCAAGTGTTACGATTCAGGAATTTCAAAAAAAAGGCTGGATTAAAGATGTGTATTTGGAGGTAATTTTAGACCGATTGAAAATTGAAACAGAGGTGTTGGTTGCGGCTGAACCCAATATCAGAACGAATGAATTCGCACAAAAATTAATGGTTCAGGATGCACTATGCACTCAGATTTTCAATGGGATTAAGCAGTTTGTTAAGGCTAATACCTATTCTGTGGATAGGGACAAAGTTAAGAATGCCGATATGATTTGGGCCGTTTTCGAAGCTCATGATATTTTGCCTTACCGTTTGGCTTACGACGAGCAGATTTTTTTATGCGAATCGCTGCTTAAAACGCTCGATAAGGAGCATAATCAAAAAGCAATTGCAAGTTTGGACGGGGTGATGGGCTATGTGGCGCTTCTAAAAATGCATAAGAATAAATTGTGTGCCATTCTTGGGGAATCGAAGATCGATAAGCAGACAAAAACGGAAAGCATTGCTGCTGTAATTCAAAAAAATGTGGTGTGTCATATTCTGAACAAGGAGCTATTACCATACCTTCAGGTGATGAGCAGAGCCAATGCTGATGTGTATCGGCTTAGTCTAAAGGCTATTTCGGAATACATCACATCTGTTAATACGAAAATAAAGGATCGGAATGCGTATTTTACTTATCAGGTGAAAGCGCAACTGATGGAAGAAATAAACAACTAAACCCGACTTTGTGTCTCTGGCACAACTCTCCAGAAAAATCCTCCAACTGACTCAGTTGTGGGATTTTTTTATTCAGTTCTACAGTGTTTTCGGTGGTTTCCCGAATATTTTGCGTGCATACAATATCGCATCAAATTATAATTCCTGATGCATCATTCGTAACTCGTCCTTGGGTGTGATCACATCCGATTCGTAATAAAATTCTGATCGGTCGATTAATTCGCCCATCATTACAATCAGGAGATAAACAGCCAATGGCATGCTGATGTGCATATCCCAAAGTATGTAGGGAAGCAATAAACACAGTATGCGAAACACCGATAATACAGGGAACCAGGCCAGGGTTTGTTTTTTTAATGCGCCTTTTCTCCACATGTACAGACAGCCTTTGGCCAGAAGTGTTAATTCGATCAGAATTGAGATTTCGGTCAGCCAGGCAAATAAGAGGATTGCTGTCAGGCTTACCATGCCCGAGTGGAAAACAAGCTCATCTTTTCGTTTCAGAAATTTATATACCCGATCAACCGAAATAAGACTGAAGAGTCCAAAGGCCAGGGCAGCATAACCAATCATTCGATTTTCGGTAATGATTTGCAGACCACTTAGCCCAAGGAAGGCCGAAAAGGAAAAAATTTCACGACTCAGCCAGGAGCCCTTCAGGTTGAGAATGAATCGCCACATGCGCAACTTCTTCCCAATGTGAAGTGATGTCAGCGCAATGGCCAGTACTGAAATAAGGGCAAACGGAATCAGGGGCAGATCTGCCTTGCCGAACAGATGAGCCGCTTGCCAACTGACCAGACCAGCTACTGCCAGGGTGAATAAAACCAAGGTCCATTCCTTATCCAGTGAAATTTTCGATTCAGTGCGGGGCAGATAGCTCTCAACTTTTTTGAGATCAATTTCCGGTGCATCAGTATTTTCAATCTGTGGTTTTCGGTGTGCTTCGCGCAGAGGAATCAACTGAATGGCGGGTTTAATACCTCGGTTTACAAAACCGGGTGTCAGATGATTTTTTTCATCCACGTCTTCCTGACCGAAGGACAAGGCTCCTACCGGACAAGCCTCTACACAGGCCGGTTGTTTCCCCTCCGAAATGCGATCGATACAGAAGTTACACTTTTCTACAATCTGAGTTGAGGGATTGAATTTGGGTGCATCGTAAGGGCAGGCCCAGGTGCAATATTTGCAGCCAATACAGGCTTCGGCATGATGAATAACAGCCCCCGTTTCCTTATCGCGGGTATAGGCCAGAGCCGGGCAATTTTTCATGCAAGGGGCTTCTTCGCAATGGTTGCAGGCCAATGAGAAATGAAAAACCGGCAGTCCGGGATGTTTAATTTTGTTGTGGCAGTTCACTTCGCGCCAGTTCACCTGTAAGCTGGTGCCATTTTCGATACTGCAACCGACCACACAGGCCATGCAGCCCACACATTTGTTTGTATTGAATATGAATGCGTTTTTTTTCATTTCTGCAGTTTTTCAATGTCGACCCATGTATTGTGAAAGGCTGTGCCGTGCCCCATATCTGTTTCTGTTCCTTTGGTAAAGAGGTTCGGACTTGCTCCGTTTAAGGCCCAGTGTCCGTTGGTCAGCACCACATTGCCTGGTCGCAGGCCCAAGTCGAATTGCACTTTAAGTTCGGCTTGTCCCTGATGGTTGTATAATTTCACCCGTTCGTTGTTTGCTATTTCTCTGGCTTCGGCATCCAGCGGATGTACAAACAGATAAGCTTCCGGATCGAATTGTTTGATGACTTCCAGATTCCCGAATTGGGAATGGATTCTGTTTTTGGAGTTGGGCGAAATCAACTGCAAGGGAAATTCGTTTTGTTCAGGCAAAGGCCGATAGTCGGGCAGGGGGTCGATTCCCCACATTTCCTGCGCCTGCTTGCTGTAGAGCTCAATTTTACCCGAAGGCGTCGGAAACTGATGATCGACAAAGGGAATCTCCTCAAAAGAATTGGCCAGCTGCGGGCCTTCTTTTAAGGCTTCGAGGCTGAGTTCCGGGAACTTTTTCAGGCAATTCTCCAAATAGTTTTCAATGGCTTCATCGGTAGGAGCGGGAATGTGTTTGCTGATTTCAGCCGCATCCATACCCAAACGTTTGGCCAGCAGATAGTAGATTTCGGTTTCGGGTTTAACTTCGCCCGCAGGTTCCACTACTTTTTGTTTCAATTGCACATAGGGGTTCCAGTAAGAGCCGATAATATCCGATTGCTCAAACATATTTTTGGCTGGCAGAATGATATCGGCCTCGTAAGCCGTATCGGTCATAAACTGATCCACCACAACCCGAAACCCGGCTTTTCGAAACGCCTTGCGAATGCTGTTGGTATCCGGATTCTGAGAAAGTGGATTGCCTCGTTCTACCCAAATCATTTTTACTTCCGGATCGACGAGTTTTAAGAGGTCTTCGCCCAGTTTAGCGACAGAGACTTTTCTTCGGAAGCTGGGGTGTTCGCAACCCGGGAAATAGGACAGGGGTTCTTTCAAATCGTCGAACACATAGCTTTGCAAATTGGCGTAATGCCAGCAAGCCCCTTGTTTGCCAATATTTCCGGTTATGACCGAAAGAGCCAGCAAACAGCGCGTGGTCTGACCGCCATTTTCGTAGCGTTGCATGCCATAGCCCGGGATGAGGGTCATGGGTTTGATGGTGCCTATTTGTTTGGCCAGATGGCGAATGCTGGTTTCGGATATGCGACAGATTTGTGACACTTTTTCAGGTGTGTAAGCCTCTGCACGTTCTTTAAATTGTTCGAATCCTAGAACGTTTTTCTCAATAAAATCGTGATCGATCCAATCGTTTTTAATGATTTCTCGGGCCAGTCCTAAAGCCAAAGCCGCATCGGTTCCCGATTTCACCTGGAACAAGCTATTGGCTCGTTCGGCAGACGGGGTTCTTCTGGGATCGATAACGATAAATTGGGCGCCTTTTTCCTGAGCTTTTTCGATGGGGATCATCTCCTGAATGTTGGTTTCCGCCGGATTTTTTCCCCACAAAACAATCAGTTTGGCATGTTCCAAATCCCAGGGGGCATTGTGCTTATTGGCTCCAAGGCATAAACGGGTGGCTTCCAATCCGGCTGGCCAGCACAGGTTGCCATAGGTGGTGGTGGCACCGCCAAAGAGTTTCCAAAAAGAGGTGCTGACTCCATTCAATAAACCCGACATGCCGCTTGATGCAAAATACAGGACCGAATGGGGGCCAAACTGTTCTTTGCAATTCGATAAGTTTTCGGCAATGCAGTCTAGAGCCTCATCCCACGAAATGCGTTGGTATTTGCCTTCGGCAACTCGTTTCTGCGGATATAAAATTCGGTCCTTCGAATTGGCGCGCTCCACATAGGCCAGGCCTTTGATGCATGGCCCTTCGGGAGTGGCTTTGTTTTCGGAATGTGGCTCAATACCACAAATTCGGTTATTCTCTACTCTGACTTTTAGGCTACAAGTGCTGTAGCAATTTCGGGGGCAGGCAGATGAGATGAGTTTCATGGGATTGGGGCGTTAAATTCGCTGAAAAATTAGTCAAAATAATTAAGCCATTAAACAGGAAAGAGCAATACAATAGAATTTTGATTTTTGACTTTCGCTTCGCGACATCACAACGACGGGTTTTATGGTTCCCTGAATTAAACCTGCCAGTTCACCCCCTCCAAACAACATGAGCCCCTTGTAAAAGGTGTTGGCCGCTTCAAGTGATGGAAAAATAAGGGCATCGGCCTCGCCATTGATGGGTGTTTCCACGCCTTTGATGGCAATACTTTCTTTGTCGCAAGCCAGAAAAACATCCAAAGGCCCATCTACAATACAATCCTTAATCTGACCTCTATCGGCCATCTTGCAAATTGTTGTATCATCTATGGATGACGTGAAAGTCGGATTGGGTTTCTCGGTTGCACTAATCAAGGCCACTTTGGGTTTTTCAATTCCAAATCGTTTTGCCATTGCCACACTGTAATTCACCATGGCGATTTTTTGGTTCAGATCGGGATAGGGCAATACGGCTGTGTCCGAAACAAAGAGGAGTTTGTCGTATTTGGGTAGATCGAGCGCACACACATAAGACATGATGGCTTTAGGAGGCAAAAGACCTTTGTCCTTGTTTAAGACTGCCTTAAGGAATTTATCCGTTCCGATTAAACCTTTCATCAGCACATCAGCCTCGCCATCTTTAACCATTCGAACCGCTTCAGTAACGGCTTCCTGCTGATCGGGTAGATCAACAATTTGGAAGGCATTGGGCTCTACATTTTCAGCAGAGAGGAGTTTCACAATTTTTTCTTTGCACCCGATTAATATCGGACTTGCAAAACCTGCTTTTGAAGCTTCAATCAACGCGCCAATGGTGTTGTCGTCTTCGGCAACTGCCACTGCTATTTTTTTGTTCACAGCCAGATTTTCCAGGTGCGAAACCATTTCCTTAAGTGATTTGATGGCATTCATATTTCAAGAATCTTAAGATAGATACGATGTAAAAGTAGATAAATAATGCTGAATCAGATGCATGTAAACAGGCATGCAGCCAATTACCTGTAACAAAGCCCGGAGTTTGGCCCCGGGCTTTATTTTATATGCCTTCAGGCAATATTATGAAATCGAAAAAGGATTAACAGGTTTCTCCAACCTGCATCTCAGCCTTAATGATTTCAGCTAAACGCTGAACACCTGCTATTGCTTTCTCGTTGTTTACATATGAGAAGTTCAGGCGCATGGTGTTTTTTCCGCCACCGTCGCAATAGAATACATTTCCGGTTACGAAAGCCACTTTCTTTTCAATGGCTTTGTGAAACAGATCCATAGCGTCCATATGTTCAGGAAGGGTGATGAAAAGAAACATCCCTCCTTCAGGATGGGTCCATTTGACACCTTCGGGCATGTGTTTTTCCAATTCGGACAACATCACATCACGACGTTGGTGATACAAATCGATGGTTTTTTTCAGATTGGTTTCGAACACGCCTGAGTTCATATAACGCACAGCAATTTTCTGTACAAAAGTTGGTGTACACAAGTCAGCCGATTGTTTTGCAATTACAATTTTCTCATTCACATCTTTCGGTCCTAAAATCCAGCCAATGCGGAATCCCGGTGCAAAAATCTTAGAGAAAGTTCCCAAAGTGATGACGTGATCGTTATTATCCAAATCGTACATCATGCGCTGAGGCTGACCATCGAATCGCACTTCGCGGTAAGGACAATCTTCAACGATTAACACATCGTATTTGTGTGCCAATGCAATGATTTCCAAACGGCGTGATTCCGGCATGGTAATCCCTGTTGGGTTCTGGAAGTCAGGAATCACATAAATGAATTTTGGTTTGATGCCTTGCTGCTTCAATTCTTCCAATTTGGCCTCCAAAAGCTCAGCACTCATGCCTTGCTCATCCATTGGGACACCAGCCATTTTAGCGCCGTAAGCCTGGAAAGCACCAATACCACCCAGGTACGATGGCAGGCCGCAAATGACCACATCGCCTTCGTTCACAAAAACTTTACCTACCAGGTCAAGACCTTGTTGCGATCCGGTTGTGATAATTAGGTTATCTAAAGTTGCCTGGGTGCCTTCGTCTGTATATTTCTTCAGAAGCACCTCTCTTAGTTCTTTAACCCCTTCGGTTGCATCGTATTGCAAAACTGCTGCACCTTCTTCGCGCAACATGTCTGAAACAATGGTATCCAATGCATCTACAGGAAAGGATTCAGGAGCTGGTAAGCCCCCTGCAAATGAAATAATTTCAGGATTCTGAGTCAATTTTAAGATCTCACGAATCGCAGATCGTTTGTTGTTATTGCTGATTTTGGAAAAAGTACCTTTTAAATCGCTGATCATATCTTGCTAATTATGAATTATAAATGATTAATTATGAATTTTCATAGTTGATAATCTGATGTTATCGTAAATCATTAATAATTCTGAATTTATAATTAATAATTATTTATAGCCATTGTTTACGCATACGAGCCCATTTTCTGTCGCGATTCTCAATCACGCACTGAATGTCCTCATCGGTCATGTGCTTAAATCGGCCTTGCTTTTTCAGATAGTCTTTTACTGAAGCAAATTCCTTTGGATTGCGATTCAATTTGTATTCGCCATCCTCAAATTCGGCTAAGAAAATCAAACCACAGTCTACAGCATCCTTAGCAATCTCAATAGAGGTTTCAGTCGGAGTTCCCCATCCTGTTGGGCAGGAAGCGTACACATGAATAAAGGTCGCGCCTTTGGTATGCTTGGCTTTGTTTACCTTGTTTAGGAAATCCTGAGGGTAACCAATGCTGGCTGTTGCCGCATAGGCAATATCGTGAGCCGCAATAATCTCGAACAAATTCTTTTTGTGAGTGACTGTTCCCGGGATGTTTTTACCAGCAGGTGTTGTGGTGGTTTTGGTTCCGTAAGGGGTCAATCCACTTTTCTGAATTCCTGTATTCATATAGGCTTCGTTGTCGTAGCAGATGTAAAGCACATCGTCGTTACGATCAATCATACCTGACAAGGCCTGGAATCCGATATCGGCTGTTCCACCGTCACCTGCAAAAACTACAGTTTTCACATCTTTTTGCCCCAAAGCTTTGGCTCCTGCTGCAATTCCCGATGCCATACTGGCTGCTCCGGGGAAGGTTGTGATTATTGCATTGGTATTGAATGCCATTTGAGGATAAATAAAGCCTACTGCCGACATACATCCGGCTGGTAGGGCCGTATAGGTGCGCTCACCCAATACTTTAAGTGCCAATCGTACTGCCACACTTCCGCCACATCCGGCGCAAGCTTTATGACCATAGAAAAATTCCTTCTCGGTCATGTTTTTCGCATTCACTTTTGGGATATCTACTAGATTAGTCATTGGTTTCTACGTTAAGGCTAAAAAATTCTACTTTTTCTTCACTTTTCTTTTCAATACCATCCAACAGGTGATTGAACATGTCTTCGATTTCAGCTTTGGTGATGTCACGACCACCCAGTCCGCCTACGAAATTGCTTTTGAAAACATATTTGTCGATTTTTGAAATCGCTGAGTTTACATTGGTGTAAACCGTTCCTTCGTATCCAAAAGAGATGTCTTTATCGATTACACCGATTGCCTGAACACGCTGTGCAAGGTCTTTCACTTCAGCTTCGGGGAAAGGACGCATGTAACGAATTTTCAGCAAACCAACTTTTTTGCCTGCAGCACGCATTTTGTCAACCACCACACGAACGGTTCCGCAAACACTACCAAGTGCAACCAAAACCACATCGGCATCTTCGCAACGGTATTCTTCAACCATATCGTGGTACTTGCGACCAAACTTCTCTGCAAACTCCTGATCCACTTCACGAATCACATCAACAGCCTTAAACATGGCTTCGTTTTGCTGATACTTAAATTCTGTGTTATCATCCGGCTTAGAACTAAAACCAAGGTTTTTGGGCTCTTCGAAAGACATTTTGTTTGGTGTTTGGAATGGAGGAAGGAATTCATCTACCATTTTTTGCTCAGGAATCTCAACCAACTCGTAAGTGTGAGTCAGGATAAAGCCATCCAAATTCACCATCATTGGTGTTAAAACGTCTTTGTGTTCAGCAATTTTGTAGGCCTGGATAATCATATCCAAAGCTTCCTGTGCATCTTCCACATAAACCTGAATCCATCCGCAATCCAATAGCGACAAGGAATCGCGCTGATCGCCGTAGATACTCCATGGCAAAGCCACCGAGCGGTTGGCATTCATCATGACCACCGGCCAACGACCACCAGAGCAGTAATGCAGACCTTCGGCCATGTACAAAAGCCCTTGTGAAGAGGATGCGGTAAAGGTTCTGGCGCCAACTGCACTGGCACCCATAGTTGCTGAAATCGCAGAGTGCTCAGACTCTACGTGCATGTATTCGCCATCCATTTCGCCGGCTTCTACCATTTCAGACAGACGCTCAACGGTGATGGTTTGAGGGGTGATTGGGTAGGCAGCAATCACATGTGGACGCGATAATCGCACGCCCTGAGCAACTGCCTCATCACCTGATATGAATATTTTATTTGTTTTCATTGTTTTTCCTTTAATTCTGTTATCGGTTTTCAGTTATCGGTTTAAACGGAAAACTGATAACAGACAACTGTTTACTTTTAACCCTTCAACTTAAAGTTGTTCTTTTACCATCTCAATTGCATCCTTTGGGCATTCGTGTGCGCATACGCCACAGCCTTTGCAATAATCCATGTCGATTTTGATTTGCCCACTGTCTTTTATGATGGTGCCATCCGGACAAAGCAGATAGCAACGAAGACAGTAAACACAAGCATCGTGATCAACTACGGGTCGGAATGTTCGCCAGCCCGCATTGGTTTCAGGTAGGTAACCAGCCTTGTATTGTGGACCGGTAGGGTAGTCATCTATATGTGTTGGGAAAGTAAATTCCGTATGTTTAGGTCTGTTCATTATATTTCAATTAGTAATGAGTGATTAGCAATTAATAATTACTAATTGTTAATTATTAAATCGAAGGCACGTTCCACAATCTTCGTGTTCAATTCGGCCAATTTGGGTTTCATTTCAGTTCGGATACTGGCAAGAGCAGCGTCCAGACTAACCAATCCGGATGCGGCAGCCAATGCACCATACATAGCCGTGTTGGTTATTGGTCGGCCCAATACCTCCATTGCCAGAGAAGTTGCATCAATCCCTCTTAAATCAAAACCTTTCAAAGTCTCGCGGTATTTTTCGATATTCTCGGTATTTACAAGAATACAAGCGCCTAGTCGGATTCCTTTTTCAAATCCCGGGGTGATTAATGTTTCATCCATCACCACCACATAGTCGCTTTCCTGCACCTCACTGCGATCATGAATTTTACTGTCATCAATTTTGGTGAAGGCCAATACAGGAGCACCTCTTCGCTCAGGTCCAAAGGATGGAAATGCTAAAGCATGCTTGCCTCCGTGAACACTAGCTGCAATTCCTAAAAGACGAGAAGCGGTAAAGCCACCTTGTCCTCCTCTTCCGTGCCATCTAATTTCTTTCATATGTTTTGTTTGTGTTTTGATTTTGAATGTGACTTATCGAACCTGATATTCAGGTTAAAAAGTCTTGTAAAATTACGCTTAAGCCTAATTATTTACTAGAATATGCCTTGAATACAGAAAACTGATCTAGTGAAAGGTGGTTTTAAAAGAATTAATATCTTTACAAAGCTTCGAAACAGTTGGTTTAATAGTAAAATATTCTTTTTATGGAAAGTTTAGATCGCACAGACAGGAAAATTCTAGAGTTGCTTCAACAAGATTGTCGTATAACTATCAAGGAGTTAGCCGAAAAGCTTCATTTGAGTAATACGCCTGTTTACGAGAGGGTGAAAAAGTTGGAACGAAGTGGCATTATTAAAAATTATGTGGCGGTGCTCGATCCTGAGAAAATTGACCGAAGTATGGTGGTCTTTATCTCAGTTTCAATAACGAAACATACTCGAGATGTGGTTCAAAAGTTTGAAACCGAAGTCTTGGCTTTACCCGAGGTGATGGAGTTTTATATTACGTCGGGGAATTTTGATGCCATGCTGAAAATAATGGTGAAGGATATGCATGCCTTTCAGCACTTTATTCAGGAGAAACTTTCAAAATTCGAATACATCACACGTTTCAACAGTACCTTCGTGATTTCTTCAGCAGAAAAGATAGGTTACGATTTATAGTTGTGAATTGGGATTTCTTTAGTCCAAAGATAGAATGTAGAAGTCAATTGTCTTAATTGTTAACAGCTTAAAGTCAGATAAGTTTTTTAACTTGAAGTTGATTTACGATTAAATTTATCGATATGGAAAAGACTTATAGAAATTGTCAGAGCTGTGGAATGCCATTAAAAAGAGATAAAAATGGAGGTGGTACAAACAAGGATGGTAGTAAGTGCCATATGTATTGTTCCTACTGTTTTGAGGAGGGTGAATTTCTGAGCCCCGAAATTGATACCGCTGAAAAAATGCAAGCCTTTTGTAAAGGGAAACTTAAGGAAATGGGCTATCCTGGTTTTATAGCAGGATTCTTTACCAAGGGCATTCCGAAACTTGAGAGGTGGAAATAAAAAAGTTTCTAAATTGGTGAATTGAATAATTCAATTACTTTTGCGTGTAATTAATATTTAAAAATGTCATGGACGAAGGCCCGTATCATAGTAGAATAAGCGTATTAACTGATCTGTAAGGAGCTAGTCTTGTTTCCTTATAGCTCATCTTATAAGGAAATGTAATGATTAAAATTTTTAAATCATTTGGGGGTTATGTTGAAATTCCCAAAGCTGAGAAAGGCTGTTGGATAAACGTCACTCAGCCTACCTCTGAAGAAGTTCAGCGACTCCACCACGAGTTTCAGCTACCTGCTGATATTATTCAGGATATTTTAGATACGGACGAACGATCGCGTGTTGAATTCGACGACGACTGGTCTTTAGTGATTATGCGTGTTCCGGTTGAAAGTTCGAATAAGGGAACGCCATTTCATACTATCCCTTTGGGAATTTATGTTTCTCAAGATTTCACTCTTACTTTGTGTTTGCAGAATAATGAGGTTTTGCCTATTGAGCAATCGTCACCTTTTAGGGAGCAGTACCGTGCTGTTTCTGATGTGTATAATTTTATTCTTAGACTTTTTCTGCGTTCCGGAAATATTTATCTGAAATATTTGAAGCAGATTAATCAGCAGACAGCACTGATTGAGCAGGATCTGGAGAAATCCATTAAAAACAGAGAACTGAATAAACTCCTAAAAATGGAGAAGTGTTTGGTGTATTTTATTACCTCAATTAAAGCTAACGAGATTGTTTTGGCAAAACTCCGGAATTCGAAGAAAATCAGCAGTGAAATGAATCAGGATCTGCTGGACGACGCCATTATTGAGAACAAACAGGCTCTTGAGATGGCTCAGATCTATTCGGATATACAGAGTGGAATGATGGATGCTTTTGCATCGGTTATCTCAAACAATCTGAATGTGGTGATGAAGCAGTTGACTCTGATCTCAATTATTCTGATGATTCCAACTTTGATAGCCAGTATATTTGGTATGAATGTGCCCAACTCATTTGAAAATTCATCTTGGGCCATGCCTGCAATCATTGTGAGTTCTTTGCTTTTATCGATACTGGGTGTTTTTGTATTTCGAAAACGACAGTGGATTTAATGGCTTAAAGATTCATTAAGAGATTGTAATAAAATATGTCTCTTAGGAAGATAATTTCATTTAGAGCAAGAATAAATAGGGTTAAAAACAAGTGACTTTCTCCATATCCTTGTAATTTTGTGGATACTTAAAGTCATTTGATTTAAACTCGTTCTATTGTGAAAGATATTTTCCTTGTAACACCACCCTTTACACAGCTTAATACACCTTATCCGGCTACGGCCTATCTCAAAGGTTTTTTCAATACAAAAGGGATTTCATCTTTTCAGATGGATTTGGGAATTGAAGTGATCCTGGCTCTTTTTACGAAAGAGAGTTTGCAGGATATATTCGATTTTGCCTATGAAAACGAGACGATTGTGTCTGAGAATGCTCAGCGTATTTATGCCCTTAAAGAGGATTATTTAAAGACCATAAATCCGATTGTGGCGTTTGTTCAGGGCAAGAATCAGAGCTTCTCACGACAGATTTGCAGTCCTAATTTTTTACCCCAGGCTTCTCGTTTCGATCAGGTGGATGATATGGAGACGGCTTTTGGTTTGATGGGCTTTCAGGATAAGGCCAAGCACCTGGCAACGCTATATCTTGAGGATATTTCTGATTTTATTATCGAGTGTATTGACGAGAATTTTGGTTTCAGTCGTTATGCTGAACGTTTGGGGCGTTCTGCCTCCAGTTTTGATGAATTGCACACTAAACTGCAGGAAGAACCGACCTATATCGATGAGATTTCGTTGCGAATTCTTGACCAAAAGTTGAAAGAGATTCAGCCCAAGCTGTTTTGTTTATCGGTACCCTTTCCTGGAAATTTATATTGTGCTTTCCGATGTGCCCAGTTTGTAAAAGCGAACTATCCGGAGATTAAAATTGTAATGGGAGGTGGTTTCCCAAATACGGAATTAAGAAGCGTAAAAGATATCCGTGTTTTTGATTTTGTGGATTATATCACCCTTGATGATGGGGAATTGCCCTTGGATCTACTTTGGCAACATCTTTCAAATCCATCTGAGAAGAGAGAGCTGAAACGTACTTTTGTTTGTGAAAATGGGGCAGTGGTTTATGTGAATAATTCGTCACTAAAAGATTACAAACAAGACGATTTGGGGACGCCGGATTATTCCGATTTATTGCTTGATCAGTACATTTCGGTGATTGAGATTGCCAACCCCATGCACAGTCTTTGGAGCGATGGGCGATGGAATAAGTTGACCATGGCACATGGTTGTTATTGGGGCAAGTGTACATTTTGTGACGGTTCGCTGGATTATATCAAAACCTTCGACCCGCTATCAGCAGTTAAATTGGTTGACAGAATGGAAGAGTTGATTGCTCAAACGGGCGAAACGGGTTTCCATTTTGTGGATGAAGCTGCACCACCGGCATTGATGAAAGCTTTGGCGATAGAAATTATCAAACGAAAACTGAGTTTAACCTGGTGGACCAACATTCGATTTGAGAAAAGTTTCACCAGAGATATGTGCGAGCTATTAAAAGCTTCGGGTTGTATTGCTGTATCGGGAGGTTTGGAAGTGGCTTCTGATCGGATGCTTAAGCTGATTAATAAGGGAACAACGGTGGAGCAAGTCGCTCGCGTAGCACATAATCTGACAGAGGCAGGTGTGATGGTTCATGCTTATTTGATGTATGGTTTTCCGACCGAAACGGTTCAGGAAACGGTTGACAGTCTTGAAATGGTGCGTCAATTATTCGAATTGGGTATTATTCAGTCCGGTTTTTGGCATCAGTTTGCTCTGACAGCACATAGCCCCATTGGTCTGGCGCCTGAAAAATATGGCTTGAAGCCCGTTTACGAAGAGATTGGTTTTGCCAATAACGATATTCAGTTTAAAGATCAAACGGGAATTAAGCATGATAAATTTAGTTTCGGCTTGAAGAAATCACTGTATAACTACATGCATGATATTGGTTTCGATTTGCCTTTACAGGAATGGTTTGATTTTAAGATCCCCAAAACAACAATTAAACGAGGTTTTATTCGAAATTACCTTCAGGCTGAAGAACCTTTTATAACGAAACCTTCCGCAAAAATTGTTTGGTTAGGCGGTTTGCCTTTGGTTTCATCTTACACTAAAAGCAAGCGAGGCATCACACGTGAGGTTTTTGAAATGACTTTTCATAGTAAGACAGGAATGGTTGATGTGAGTATGGATAAAGAACAAGGGGAATGGTGGCTTGATCATCTTGATCGCCTGTCAATAAATGATGAGGATGTTTTCACCTTCGCAAGTTTAAAAGAAAGCTACGAGGAGCAGTTTGAAAATTTTGAATTGTTTTGGTATTCAAAACCCATTAATATTCTTAGAGAAAACGGACTTCTGGTTTTGTAAATATTTGCCTCGTTCTTAGTAAAGAAAAAGCACGAATTTTCGAATTATATCCGATCATTCGTGTTTTAATTATGGCTTTTGTTAAAAGCCCGCTAACTTAAGAATACTTAGTACTGCGACTACGATTAATTCAATGCCGATTGCTATAACAATAAAACCAATGATTCGAGATAGGGCATTAATTCCGGACGCACCCAGCATTCGAACAATATAATGCGATGATTTAAGGATGAGATAAATGCATAAGCTACTGGCAAAAACCGAGCCCAATATGATTAAACAATCAAACATGCCTTTATATTCCTGATTGTAGGTGATGAGCAAGGAAATTGTTCCGGGGCCTGCTAACATGGGGATTGCGAGTGGCGTTAATGAGATCTCCGATCGGGTGTGAATATCATCTTTCACACGTGGTTTTTTCATTCCTTTGTGTTCGGTAAATTTGCCCGTTAGTAAAGCAAAACCCGATGAGGCAATAATCAAACCGCCTGCAATTTTCAATGAATTCAGACTGATCCCAAAAAAGGATAAAATGTATTTTCCTGCAAAAAAGGAAAGTAAAAGAATGATGAGGACATTAAATGATGTCCAAAAGGCGATGCCCGCTCTCTCTCTTTTACTGTTGTTTTGTGTCAGCCCAACAAAGACCGGGACAGTCCCAAGTGGGTTCATAATGGAGAATAATGCTCCGAATGAGAAGATAAATAGTTCCATTTGTTTTTTATTCAAATCTAGATAGACAGGGGGATGTGCGTGTTATCCTTATATTATGCTCTTGTTAATTTTGTGTGATAAAATTGTTCGGATCGGGGAATTCTTTAGGCCAGTTTTAGCCTTTTTTTTCATAATTTTTTTAACGACTTGCAAATTGAGTGGAGAATCAAACTATATTGCAGACCTTAAATATTCACACTATGATTTGGAAAAAACCTTGGTTTCAGTACTCTATTGTTTTGCTTCTGGCCTTTGTATGGGGCTCATCCTTTATTCTGATGAAAATTGGATTGAAGAGTTTTACCAATGATCAGGCTGCCGGTATCAGAATGTTGCTGGCCTCATTAGTATTGTTGCCTTATTCAATAAAGAATTTAAAGCATTTAAAGAAAAAAGATCTCAAGAGTCTGTTGATTGCCGGATTTTTAGGAAGTTTTATTCCCGCTTTTCTGTTTACCAAAGCTCAAACTCAAATTGATAGTGCTTTGGCTGGGATGTTAAATTCATTGACACCTGTGTTTACGTTACTTGTTGGCATGCTTTTTCATAAAACGAAATTTCAGATCCTTCAGGTTTTGGGTTTGGCTCTGGGTTTGTTAGGAGCCATAGGTTTAATTGCATCGGGGAACGGTTTGGAGATCGGACATATCAATTCATATGCTTTATATATTGTTCTGGCAACCTGTTTTTATGCGATAAATATTAATGAAATTAAGGCCAGATTGTCGCACCTTACAGGAATGCAGATTACATCTCTAGCATTTTTCTTTACGGGGCCGGCCGCTTTGTTCTACCTGTTAACAACTGATTTTGCTCCGGTGCTTGAGAATCCGAATTGGGCGCTTCATTTTTTAGCTTTGGCAGGTTTGGGGATAATTGGTACAGCTATAGCCTTGATATTAATGAATAGTTTGATTCGGTATACTTCAGCCGTTTATGCATCATCAGTTACCTATATTATTCCGATTTTTGCTATTATGTGGGGGATTCTTGACAATGAAAGAATTACGGCCCTGCATTTGATTTGTATGTTGATTATACTTCTGGGAGTTTATCTGATTAATAAAAAGAAGTAAGCCAGTTGTTATGAGTAAAGAAAACTTATCAAAGCTTATTATTCAACTCGAGAGGAATAATTTTGAGGTGTTTTTGGCTTCCGATCTCAGATCAGCCAAAGAAATTTTTGAAAAAGAGATTCTTGATAAGCTTGAGTTATCTACTGTTTCTTATGCTGATTCCATCACGATGAAATCGACAGGTGTTCTTGATATTCTTCGTGCGAAAACAGATATCGACTTTGTTGATACTTTTGATCCGGAAAATAGCTGGAGAGAGCAAATCAATCAGAGGAAAAAGGCTTTGACTGTCGATTTGTTTTTGACGGGTACCAATGCCATAACCGAAGCGGGGCAGTTGGTGAATTTAGACATGATAGGAAATCGGATTTCAGCTCTGTCTTTTGGTCCCCGATATGTTGTTTTATTTATTGGTAAAAATAAACTGGTGGCAGATTTGGATGAAGCTTTTAAGCGTATAAAAACAATTTCAGCCCCACTAAATGCAAAAAGACACCCCGATTTAAAACTTCCTTGTCAAATAACAGGGACTTGTCACGATTGTATAAGTCCCCAGCGCATCTGTAATTCATGGTCGATAATCGAAAAGTCGTATCCAAAGAAAAGAATCAAAATCATTTTAATTGATGAGGAACTGGGGTATTAGATATCGCTTTACTTTAGAAAGTTGATTTGTCTTATTTTAAGACCTTTGTATCTCTTTTAAAGCCGTTTGTACAATCTGTTGCGTTTATTCTATAACTTACATATTCTAATAATATTTTGAGGTCTATATTGTTCTTTTAAATTGTTTTTGTGTTAAATTTAGTCTAGTAAGAAAGTAACTTAATCAACACTAAGAACCTTCCTAAAAGAGACCGGTATGGAAACTGAAAACACACATTCGAACCCAAGTATTAATCTTTTCGAAAATATAGCTTTAACATTTAGTGGTGGCGGTTATCGTGCATCTGCTTTTAGCTTGGGTGTTTTGTCCTATTTTAACCGGGTGCAGTTTAAAGGTAAACCCTTGTTGCAACACGTCAAAGGATTAAGCACCGTAAGTGGAGGAAGTTTAATGGGGGGAACCTATGCCTACCATATGGCAAAAGGAAATCAATTCGAGAATTTCTATACTGATTTTTATAAAGTGCTTGACGAGGATGAACTTTTAAGCCTGGCACTTGAAAAACTTGATTCGGATGAGTTGTGGAAAAAATCCCATAAAAGACGTTCTCTTATTAATGCCTTTGCCTTAGCTTATGAAGACTTATTAACCAACGAAAACTTTAGATTTTTAAAACAAAATCGTTCTCATCTCGAAGATATTTGTTTTAATGCGACTGATTTTTCTTTTGGATTGGCATTTCGTTTTCAGACAACGGGTCGATTTGGTAACTATCGTCTTTATAATTCACACCTCAATTTACTCGCTGATGACATGAAGATTTCTGATGCTATTGCTTCTTCTTCATGTTTTCCTGTAGGATTTGAACCTTTAGTAATGCCTGATGATTATGTGAGTGATCATCATTCTGAAGTTTATAAGGCTGTTAAATCTGAGAAAGTGTTTGAAAATGGTGTTGGTATTATGGATGGTGGTATTGTCGATAATCAGGGAATAGGTAGTATCATGAATGCCGATGTTCGTCGTGAAAGGAAAGGGAATTCCTACGATTTAATTATGGTTTGTGATGTCGGTAGCTATTTTATGGAGCCTTGGGAGCCTTCCGAAATTGAGATGGATCGTATTGGCTGGTCAAAGAGTCCAAAGCAATTATTTAATCTTTTGGTTGAGAAACTGAAATTGAGTTGGTGGTTGTGGTTGCCGATGATTCTTAGTATTGGTTTATTGGTATTTGGTTTTATGAATAAGCCTAGTGTGGGCTTATTTATAGGTGGAGGAGCAATGGCCATGTTTGCGATTTTTGCAATTGCACTGAAGTATTTGATCGGCAAAATGGAGGAGAAGGTTCTTCAGTTTTGGTTTTGGTTAATGGGAATGGTGCCTAAATTTATGAAAAATAAGCTTGTTCGTTTTCAAAACTTGAAACTCCGTTTAATTCAACGAATGATTGAAGAACGCGGGACCTCTTCTTTGATCATGATTAGTGATATTTTTTTGAAGCAAATCAGGCGACTTAATTACGATTTGCTTTATAAGGACGAGAGCCTTAAGCACAGAAGGATTACGTCTCTTATTTATGAACTTACAAGAGAACAATACAAGCAGGGTGATTCGGATGAGCTGCTTATTGATAAAAAGGATGAAGAAATAAATGAACCAGGTAATCTGATTTATAATGCGGCTAAAATTGCTTCAGAAATGGATACGACACTTTGGTTTACTGACAAGGACAGAGATGTTGAGAGACTTAAAAATCTCGTTGCATGCGGACAATTTACGGCTTGTTATAATCTTTTGAAATACTGTGTCGATTTGAGAAAAGCTGAGGTTGATGTTGATCGGGAACTGCTCGATCAGATGATTCGGGTTTTTCAGTATGATTGGAATACGTTTATTAAAGATCCGTATTATCAACATGATTTTTATCTGCAGGGTGCCCGTGAGGTTAGGAATGTCGGGTAAATTTAGGATTAACGTATAGCTTTCAAAAAAATAGAATACGATGAAAACCAAAAACGATTTAAAATTAGCCGTTATTATAGATGCCGATAATGTCCCTGCCAAAAATGTGAAAAGCATGATGGAAGAAATTGCCAAATATGGAACCCCAACTTTCAAGCGGATTTATGGCGATTGGACAAAACCCAACTTAGCTGGTTGGAAATCGGTTCTTCTTGAAAATGCGATTACACCCATTCAGCAATATGGTTATACTTCGGGTAAAAATGCAACCGATTCGGCTATGATTATCGATGCAATGGATATTCTCTATACCGAGAAGGTTGATGGGTTTTGTATTGTTTCAAGCGATAGCGACTTTACCCGATTGGCAATCAGGTTAAGAGAATCAGGGATGCAGGTCTTTGGTTTTGGCGAACAAAAAACACCTATGCCTTTTATTGTAGCCTGTGATAAGTTTATATATCTCGAAATTCTTAAAGGTTCGGGTAGCTCGGAACCTTCAGTTGATGAAGTCGTGCCCAAACCTGATCATGCAAAGAAAAGTCCCATATACAAATTGGATAAAAAGGTGATTGCTTTGTTCACATCCAGCATTAACGATATAGCCGATGAGGATGGCTGGGCATTTTTGGGCGATGTTGGGAACTTGTTGATAAAGAAAAGACCGGATTTTGATCCACGAAATTATGGGTTTGATAAGCTAACCCCATTGATTAAATCTCTCAAAAAGTATTTTGATATTGATGAGAGGGAGACGGATAGAGCTACAATAAAACATGTGTACATCCGAGCGAAGAAAAAAGCATAACTGATAGTAAAAGATCTGTATTTAGAGATTGAATACAGGTTTTTCTTTTCTTTCAGGATGTGTTTTTAATATGGCGTTGGTTCGTATTGGCTAGCCAAAATGGCAGCACCATGTGCTCCAACAAATTGAGGGTTTTCAGGAATAATGATATCTTCGCCCAAAGCTTCTTTTAAGAGTTGTACCATACAAGTATTGTTTGCAACGCCACCGGCAAACATTAAAGGGGTGCTTATATTCTGGCGACGGATCATGCCAATTGCACGTCTGCATACCGATTGATGGATTGCTAAAGCAATATCGTTTCTATCGCACCCTTTAGCCAGTAAGGAGGTTACTTCTGATTCGGCAAAGACAGCGCACATGCTATTGATTTCGATACCTTCAGTTCCTTTTTGAGCTGCTGCACCTAGTGTTTGTGCCTGATAGCCCAGACTTGTGGCCATCATTTCCAGAAATTTACCCGTTCCGGCAGCACACTTATCATTCATTTCAAATTTCACAACTTTTCCCATTTCGTTTATAGAAATGACCTTGGTGTCTTGCCCTCCAATATCCAGGACACTTCTAACTCCGGGATACAAAGCTGTGGCTCCGGCTCCGTAGGCTTTTATTTCGGTTACAGTGGGGTAATCGAAAGCTACCTCCACAATGCCTCGTCCATAGCCTGTTGCCATAATCTTATCAAAGGATACATCTGAGATTAACTCTTTGACTCTTTCTATAGGATTGTAGCCCGACTCGGCCTGTTTGCTATGAACCACCTGTCCATCTTCCAGTACAATTAGTTCGATGCTTCGTGAGCCTATATCGATACCTGCTACTCTCATTGTTTCCTATTTTATTCTGGTTAAGATTCAAATATCAAGAGTGAGAAACACGATTTGTTTCTCACTCTTGATTATTTAGTAAGCTTGAATTATTTAATAATTTCGACAAAGGCTTCTACTCGAGTCGATAATTGTCCCATATCTTCCTGACTGTAATCTGTTTCCAGTCGTAATACCGAAATGTTTTGTTTTTCCAATTCCTTTTCAACAGAGAATGACTCCATGATGTAGGGCTGGCAAAACTGAAGTCCATAATGAATGACACCATCAGCATTGTATTGCTGACTCATTTCTTTGATGTGGTTAACACGCTCTTGATTAGGAGTAAATACGGCACAATCAATTTTAAGATAACGATCAACAATAGCATTCATTAAGCCTTCTAAACTATCAGCGGAATCATCAGTTAGGTTGCGTTGACCACGTTCCCCAATACATGACTCTTCACCAACGATAACGGCACCTGTTGATTCGATAATCGAAGGTAATTTCCAATTTGGAATAGCCATTGGACATCCTGAGATAAGAACACGAGGAGCTTTGGCTTTTTTGGCGCCTTTTGTCTCTTTAATTAGCAATTCAAGTTCATCACAAATCGCATTCACTTTTTCGGTGAAACGGATTGGATTATCCAGGAAAGCAATTTGATTAATCAATAGGGCATCCAAACCTGAAATAGGTGCAGGGTCAGCTGCGCGAAGCATTGATAAGCGACGTAAAGCCTGGCGTTTAGCATTTACAGTCGCAATTCCTTGTTTTAAATCTTCTATGGTAATGCGCTTGCCGGTCATTTCTTCAAGTTTTTCAACAAAACTCTTAAACTCTTGCTTCAGCATATGTCTGGCCATAGGTGTTTTGGTCTGAGGAAGATCCATTTGATAGAAGTTGGGAACCATTTCTTTGAATACTTCAAATGATTTCTTCTTACCATCACAGGTGTTTTCTCCCACGATCATATCTGATACTTCCATGTAGGGACAAACTTTTCCAAGCTTGAATCCAAAAAATGATTTGATTAGTGAACACGTGTTACGAGGAAGAACTTTTTCAACTTCTTCCTGAGCAAAATCGGCTCCAGCGCATAGTCCTACTGCGGTGCAACCAGCCGCTAATATGATTTCTTCAGGAACAAAAACGCAAAAAGAACCAATAATCTTGCGCCCCGCTTCTTGTTCTTCACGCAATTCCTGTATTCTTAAGCCATGAGCTTCACTCATTACAAAATCAAAATAAGACATCCCTTCAGGTCGATTTTCCTGTGTCATAAAAATTGACTGGTATGCTTGTCCTAAGTTGTCTAATAGTGCGTTGTGATTGTCATGGTTCAAACCAAGATCAGTCCACATTTGCGTGTAATCTGCCATAATATTATTGTTTTTTATGATTGGCCGCAAAAGTAGAAAGCTTTCACTCTCATTCCTAACGATGTGATCGATTTTTTAGAAATATAGAATTAGTCAATTCAGGCTGAAGTCAGGTGGGAAATTGTTATCATTAGATCCCAATTCATCATCAAAATCTTCTTCGTTGAAATCATCTAAAAGTTCGCCGGTCAGATCCATAACATGTGATGAAACACGAACCTCGAACCATTGCAGAAACTCCAGAAATGATCCTGTTGGAAAATCAGAGTCTGAGTTGATGTATCGGGTTGCTTCAATTTCCCATATCTCTTTGTATTTCAGGCGTAGTTCTTCTTCAATTGAAGATTTTAATTCGATATCATAAATCAAATATATGTTATAATCTTGTCGCATTTTTGGATCAATTTGATCCAAATCGATTTGAGTCTCTACCCAATCCCAGAATTTTTGTTTGGGGATAATTCTGATGGCACTGTAATCAGTTTTAGGAATAACGGGGCAATCAGGACGGTTGACACTGTTTAAAATTGCTTCAACATCTTCTTCCGAAACACCAAATTTTTTAACAATCGCGTCTTTGATCTGGTCCAATGGATCATCAGAATAAGTTTGATTGATTTGGTAGGCAGAATTGTAAGGCGAAATATGCAGTAAGTCGCGTAAATCCAGTGATTTTTTTCCTGTAGTAGTTGCTCGTGTACCGAAAAAATAGTTCAGGTCATTAACACTTATATGGGGAGAAGATGAGGTTTGAAAAAGGAAATTGATACTACCAACGGCATGAGCAATACCTGCAGCCCAAATGTTTTCCTTCCCCCTGTCAAGTGGATGGTCGGGGTGTTGGTCGAGTTCATGAAGGACCCGATGGCAGATTTTTGCGTAAGCCGGACAATTTAAGATTTCGTTACAGAAATCATTCAGCAATTCCTTTATAATTTCTATTTTTGATAGCATCAACTTTGACTTTAGATCTTAATAAAATTAAGCAATATTGATGATTATTCAAGCTTAATGAGATCAATAAGATTAAAGTATTTTTACTTTCCCAAAATAAACACAAAATGAAGATATCTATTTTAGAACCTATCGGAATTACTTCTTGTAAATATGCTCAGTTGAAGCAGGATTTTGAAGTTCTTGGTCATGAACTGACGTTTTATTCAGATCGAAATGAAAATGAGGAAGAATTGATAAAGAGAGCTGAAAATGCAGAGGTAATTGTTGTGAGTAATATTCCAATAAGCGCCAATTTTATTGCGAATTGCCCCAATTTGGCGATGATATCTGTTGCTTTTACAGGTGTTGATCATATCAATATGCAGGCTTGTAATGAACGAGATATTCTGGTGAGTAATGCAGCAGGTTTCTCAAATGAATCTGTAGCTGAGCTTACCATAGGGATGATTATTTCCTTGTATAGAAAAATTGTTGGAGGTGATGCCATTACGCGCTTTGGTGGGAGTCGTGGCACATTTCTGGGAACGGAGTTGAATGGGAAATGTCTGGGAATAATAGGAGCAGGTGCTATAGGCTTACGTGTTGCTGAAATTGCAAAGGTGTTTAATTGCAGGGTGTTGGCTTATTCTCGTACGGAGAAGCAGGTTGAAGGTGTTGAGTTTGTTGATAAGGCAACTTTATTGAAGGAAGCTGATATTATTTCGCTGCATACACCACTGACCAATGAGACAAAAGGACTGATTGGTTCTGATGAATTTAAGGCGATGAAAGATACTGCTATCTTAATCAATACGGCACGAGGTCCGGTAGTCGATAGTCAGGCGCTTTGTTTGGCTCTTGAAGAAGGACAAATTGCCGGAGCAGCTGTTGATGTTTATGAGAAGGAACCGCCTTTGGAAAAAGAGCATGTTTTGTTTTCGGCACCGAATCTAATCATGCTCCCGCACCTGGCATTTGCTACTCATGAATCGTTTGATAAACGCATCGAAATTGTGATGGAAAATATAAAATTATGGTTGCAAGGAAAACCTCGTAATATTATGAACTAAAACTCAGTTTAAAGTTTTATAGATATTCCATATCCAGATAATTATAAACAAGAGGATAATCGGTATGATTATTCTCTTTTTTTTTAGTTGGTTGTTGATGGTATGGTAAAAATGGTAAAAGCCATCTTTTTTACGAATCAGATCAGCCACCACCCAGCCTGAGGAAAAAATCAGGATAAAAAGTGAGCTGTATGAAAAGGGATTGTATTGAAAGGCTTGAGCGAAGTGTCCTTTAAAAATTTCTATCATACCACTGGTTGAACCACATGCCGGACAGGGGAAGCCGCTTAGGATTTTAAACCAGCAAACAGTTATTCCATCTTTGGACGAATTAAGAAAGTAGAAATTGTAAATGAGCCAGCTATAAGCTAAAATGGAAAGTAAAATAACGAGACCGTATAATTTCTTTTTAGGCATTATACTGTAATGCTTGTTGAAGTTTTTCGAAGTTAATCTGGCGGGTTCTTTCCATAATGATGAACCAATCAACAATGATCCAGATAAATAAACCACCACAGGTTAATAGTTTGATGATACCTAAACCAATATCACCAATAAAGAAACGGTCGAATGAAAAGGGTGCGACAATATTTAAAAGGGACAGAATAAGAGCTATTGTTGGATCTTTTAAATTTAAAGTTTGCAAAATAATAAATTTGTCATCATCTAGATCCTGAATCATATTTTTGATTGTTGAGATCTGATAACTTTCAAAATATTTTGCATTCGTCATTAAGAAAAGGTCAACTTTACTTGTATCCATTTGTCATATTTTAAACAAAAAATAATTGTTTTGTTATTTGATTTGTCAAGTTTAAATTTATGAAAAAAAAATCATATTAAAAATCCTTGCCTTAAAATGCTAAATTAAGACATGAAAGTATTTAATTTGTATTGCCTTTTGAGAATTATAAAAATAAGAGCCATTTTAAAATGGTTATAAAATGAGATTAAGCATGAAATTAGAGATAGCACCAGTTCCACCAGGAGGAGGACGTCCACAAGTTACTCGCCCCGATGTAAAACTATTGGCTTGTATTGGAGAAGAGGGGGTTCGAAAGATGGTGAGCGACCACTATGATCTATTGCGATTAAGCGAAATAGGAGGGATGTTCCCTCGCTGGGATAAGGAATTTGAGGCAGCAAAACTGCGTTCTTCCGATTTTTTTATTCAAGCTTTAGGTGGTCCTGATTATTTCAATCAGAATCAGGGAAATCCTATGTTGGTCAGTCGACATGTTCATTTTAAAATTACAGCGCAGGCACGTGAAATCTGGTTAAATGCTTATAAAGAGATTTTACCTAAGCTTGATGCTCCTGAAGATGTGGTCGTTTCTTTTTGGAATTATCTCAACATCTTTTCCATTTGGATGGTTAATTCATAAAGACTATTTTTCAGAAAGGGAATTTTTTATCAGAGATTCAAAAATAAAAAAAGCGGCTATTTTATTAAGATAGCCGCTTCTGTATTTTAATTATTTCAGTTTATAAGCCAAGTACTTTTATACCTTGTTTATAAACGATATCCTTAGGAATCCCTGCATTGTTAACGCGATCAAGATCAGCTTGTAGATCTTCACCAATATTTCCTTTTTCAGCGATTAATTTTTTAGCAGCTTCGTAGTTAGCATCACCTTGAAGTACCAATAGCTCTTCTCCTAAAGCGTTCACTGCAGCTTTCATTTTTTCGAAATCCACTTTGTATGTTCCTGTTGCTTCGTCACGTGTGAAAGCACCAGCTTCCTGGAAACGATAGAAACGAATCATATTGGCTTTACCGTGTGCACTTGATGCACCAAAACGAACTGAACGGAATGTACTTGCCATAAAGGTTACGTAGTTATCCATTAGATCTTTGTCTTTGATTTCGCCCCATTCAGCTAGTTTAGTCACCATATAGAGACCTAAAATATCAGCTTTACCTTCTTCAATAGACGTATAAGCATCTTTAAGCGCTTTACGAACAGTTAGTGTTTGGTCTGCAAGTGTGTATTTGATACCCAAACCGTGAGCCACTTCGTGGAACATGGTGTTTTCGAAGAAAGCATCGAATTTAACATGCTTACGCTGACTTTCGTCCATCAATAAATTTGAGATTGGAACCAAAATCTTATCGAATTTAGCCTGCATTGCATTTTTCAACTGCAACTTACGGCTACCTTTTGCAAGATGTACTCTTGGGTCGTTTGGTAGGTTAATAGCGATATTTTTGCTACCCGCATTACAATCACCACCGTAATAAATTACGTCGTAGGCATTCATATCTGCATTAGCATTTGCTTTTTCAGCTTTATACTTTGCAGGAACCGGAAGACTTTCTTGTAAACGAGGAAGAAGTGCCCCAAAACGAGAAAGGGTTTTAGACCAAGCTTTATCCTTAACCAGGATTTGAGCAGAGTGAGACGCTTTGTAGCCATAAAGTGCATCTTCGTAGGTTTCGATAGGACCAACAACAAAATCAATGGTGTTGTCTTGCATATCCATCCAAGCCATATCCGAAGCTAAATAGTCATCAGTTAATAATGCTTCAGCACGAAGTTCCAAATATTTTTTAAGACCTGCATCTTCAGCTAATTCAGCAGCTTTAAGCAACAATGCTGATGCTTTTTCAGTTTCAGCTTTGTAAGCAAGGTGGTAAGGAAGAACAACTAATTTCCCATTTTCATCACGACGAATAACAGAGTAGGTGCTGCTCTTTAATTCATCCTGAATAGCATCGAATTCTTCTTTGGTCATATCTGCAGGATAAAAGTTAGCTCCAGCAGGTTTTTTACCATAAGTATCAATAAAAGGAGCTTGATTATCAAGTCTGTCCCAAGGTCCGTAATTGATTTTTGCATAAGCAACAGCTGCAGGATCTTTCAATTTCGAAAGGAATTCGGTTTTGTCCCCAACAGCATCTTTCCAGAAGATTTCTTCCATAATTTCTGATACTTCGATCAGGATAGGAAGCATTTGCTTTTCTTTTTCAGTAAGAACCGATATATCGGTTTTTAGTTCAACCTCAGCATATTGATTTACTTTTTCCTGAAGAGGTGATACCTTTTCTTTGTTACAACATTGCTTTTCTTTGCAAGATGTAAATCCTAAACTAAAAATGGCGATTAAAGCCAGACTTGCTAGTTTGTTCATTTGAATGAATTATTAATTAGTGTTTATTACTTGTGCGTTTTTCTATAATATAACTGTCCGTATTCTTTTGAAGAACCTATAGTTTTGTATTTTAGATGTTCAAAAATACAAGCAAAGAATTGTAATATCAATACTTAAGCATATTTAAACAACCAAAACTTTTATTTAAAATGAATACTAGAATAATAATTGCAATCCTTTTGACTTTAGGATCAATTTCATCGTCATTTGCAAAGAAAAAAGAGGAAAAGAAAACGTATCAGTTTACTATCGAAAAGCAGTTGAAAGCCACAGAGGTAAAAGATCAACACCGTTCAGGAACCTGTTGGGCTTATGCAATGAGTTCTTTTTTAGAGTCAGAATTAATTCGAATGGGAAAAGGAGAGTTCGACCTTTCTGAGATGTTTGTTGTGAATAGAAATTACCATTTAAGAGCAAAAGATTATGTGCGTTTTCATGGGATGAAGAGTTTTTCAGCCGGAGCGGAAGGTTGGGATGTTTTGAACGTAATTAAGCAGTTTGGAATTATGCCTCAGGAGGCATATACCGGAAATACTTTTGATGAAACCCTTCCTGTTCATGGCGAAATGGATGAGATTCTGAAGGCATATGTTGATGCTGTTGTAAAGAATAAGAACAAGAAAATTACCTCAATTTGGAGAAAAGGTTTTGATGGTGTTCTTGAGGCGTATTTGGGCGAAATTCCTGAATCATTCATGTACAAAGGGAAAGAGTATACTCCGAAATCGTTCGCTTCGTCTTTGGGATTAAATATGGATGATTACGTTACAATTACGTCTTACACGCATCATCCTTTTTATGAAAGTTTTATTTTTGAAGGTGCCGATAACTGGTCTTTGGGCGAAGTACTTAATGTGCCCATGGACGAAATGATGCAGATTGTTGATCATGCTATCGAGACTGGTTATAGTATCGCCTGGGGAAGTGATGTGAGTGAAAAAGGTTTTGCTTTTAGAAAAGGCGTTGCCGTTGTTCCTGAAACGGAGTCAAAGAATATGGCTGATTCTGAAATTTCAAAATGGCAAAATATGAGTAAAGATCAAAAATCAGCTTATGGCACTGAATATCCGGTTAAGGAAAAGGTAATTATTCAGGAAATGCGTCAAGTGGCTTTCGATAATTATGAATCGACAGAAGATCATATGATGCATATTGTAGGAACGGCAAAAGATCAGAATGGCAGTAAGTATTACCTGGTGAAAAATTCCTGGGGGACTGATTTGAATTCGTACAAGGGCTATTTCTATGCATCGAAGCCATTCTTGCAATATAAAACTGTGTCTGTCTTGATTCATAAAGATGCTATTCCACTTGAAATTGCTAATAAGTTAGGCTTGAAGTAAGTTGATTTTAAGAATCTTAACAATGCTTATTTGAAATACAGATTGCATTTTTTAAAAATAAAAACACCTCTCCAACAGGCGTTGGAGAGGTGAAAAAAAACTCTGCGATTTTCACCCCAGAGAAAAAAAAAGCCTTTATTCGATCTTCACGTTGTCGGTTACAACATAGTAACGCGGATCGTCAATATCGCGAATAATTACATTATCAAAACGAGCATCAGCACGTTGTAATAATTTGATACAGTCGGCACTTAAATGTTTTAATTTAATGCTTTTTCCTGCATTTTCATATTTATCAACCAAATTACTGATGGCTTCAATTCCCGAATGGTCAGCTACTCTGGATTCGATAAAATCAATTTCAACATTTTGTGGATCGCTATGAACATCGAATTTTGAATTAAAAGTGGTGATTGATCCAAAGAAAAGAGGGCCCCAGATTTCATATACCTTTGTTCCATCCTCTCTGAAAGATTTACGCGCACGAATACGTTTCGCATCCTGCCATGCAAATACCAATGCGGATACAATAACGCCTGCCAATACAGCAATTGCAAGATCGAAAATTACGGTAAGACCTGTAACCAGAACAATAACGAAGGCATCGGCACGAGGAATTTTATTGATGATTCCGAAGGTGGCCCATGCAAAAGTTCCGATAACCACCATAAACATCACACCAACCAATGCCGCAATAGGAACTTGCTCGATAAGCGGAGAAGCGAATAATATAAATGCTAGAAGTGTTAAGGCAGCAATGATTCCTGATAATCGACCACGTCCACCGGATTTGACGTTGATAAGTGATTGGCCAATCATGGCACAGCCACCCATACCGCCAAAGAAACCTGTTACGATATTGGCAGCGCCCTGAGCCATACATTCGCGATTGCCATTTCCTCTGCTTTCTGTAATTTCATCCAGAAGATTAAGTGTCATTAGTGACTCAATCAATCCGATAGCTGCAATAATCGCGGCATAGGGTAAGATGAATTTAATCGTCTCTAAATTAAGAGGAACCAATTGGAATAGTTGAGATTGGAATGTTGGTAGACCACCTTTAAGTCCGGCACCTCCACCATCGCGAATGAATGATCCAACCGTGCTTACATCTAATCCACCGAATATAACAATCGCTGATACCGTTAGAATAGCCATAAGAGCTGCAGGAATTTTAGTTGTGATTTTTGGGAGAAAATACATGATGGACATGGTTAAAGCAACTAAACCAATCATAGTATATAAAGCCTGATCTGCTAACCAAAACGATTCGCGATTGATATGTATTGCGTTGTCTGCAAATGAAATGGCATCCCAATTTATAAGCTGAGGGAACATCCCCAGTTGCGACATGAAAATAACAATGGCCAAACCATTTACAAATCCCATCATTACGGGGTGTGGAATGAGTCTGACAAATTTTCCAAATTTAAAGACACCCGCTAGAAACTGAAAAACACCCGCTAGAATTACAGTGGCAAATAAATAATTTAAGCCCATGTTTTGTATGGGTTCCACCATATCAAGCCCCATTTGATTACCTTCACTTACTAGGCTAACCATTACAACGGCTAAGGCGCCTGTTGCACCTGAAATCATTCCTGGTCGTCCACCAAAAACAGATGTGATTAATCCTATCATGAATGCCGCGTAAAGACCAACCAAGGGATCAACCCCTGCAACAAAGGCAAAAGCTACAGCTTCGGGAACCAGTGCTAAGGCCACTGTTAAACCTGAAAGAATATCATCTTTTGAATTAGCAGCTTTCTGCTTGAAAAATTCTACCATATTTTTTTGTCAAAATTTTGTTTTAAAGGGCGCAAAAGTAGTGATTTTTATTCTATCGTTGTGATCTACTCTCACTTAAATAAAGAATATTTGAGCGGAAACGATGTCGGGAGAAGATATTTGAAAAGTGAATAAAAGAAGTTGATAAATTTTTCAGAATAAAATATCAAGAGCCCTGTCTGTAGTCTTTGGAATGATGAATAGTATTAATCTATGGAAATATAAAAACAATCAATTTGATCTATGTGTGATTTATTTGTATCTTCGTAATGTTAATATAAGCAATTAGAAATAATCAAGTTAAGCCCGATTGTTGAAATTAAATCGGGCAATAGCCTATCATTAAAATAGAAATCAAGATGAAAAATTTAATCGGAATAGATCAGGAAAAAGCGAAAGTCTTAAGTGCAAAATTAAACGACTTATTGGCAAATTATCAGATGTTTTATCAGAATTTAAGAGGACTTCACTGGAATATAAAAGGGCGGGAATTTTTTGAATTGCACTTGAAATTTGAAGAATTATACAACGATGCTGTTATTAAGGTTGATGAAATTGCAGAAAGAATTTTAACTCTTGAGTCAGAACCCTTGCATACCTTTTCAGATTATTTGAAAGTATCTGAGCTAAAAGAAGCCAAAGGCATTACAAATGGAATTGAAGGTATAGAAGTTGTCGTTAAAAATTTCTCCGTTTTAATTTTGAAAGAGAGAGAGATTTTAAGTTTGGCAGGTGATGCTGAAGATGAAGGAACTGTTAGCTTAATGAGTGACTATATCTCAGAAACGGAGAAAACCCTGTGGATGTTGAACTCTTATCTTCGATAGTCAGTTAGATCGAAGTTTTAATTAATGTTTGAAGTGATACAAAAAAAGCACTGTACTTTATGGATGAAGTACGGTGCTTTTAAATATTATGAATTGTGATTTATTCAAGGAATTTTAAACAGGCTTTTTTGATACCCTCCTTGTCGAATCCACATTCTTTATAGAGTTCTTCCTGAGTCCCATGTTCGACCCATCTGTCTGGTACGCCCAGACGTTTAATTCGTGCAGCATATTGATTATCGCTCATGAATTCCAAAACGGCAGAACCGAGCCCACCGGTAATACAAGCATCTTCAAGAGTGATAATATTTTGATGATTTTTAAAGACTTCGTGAAGTATTTCTTCATCGATAGGCTTCAGAAAACGCATATCGTAATGTGCAATAGAATGTCCTTCTTTTTCTAACTCTTCCAGTGCATCACTGGCTAGCATACCAATTGGGCCGATAGAAAGGATAGCGAGATCTTTTCCATCTTTCAGTTTTTGTCCTTTACCCACTTCAATTTCCTTGAAAGGTTTCCTCCAGTTTAATTCACGGCCGGTTCCGCGAGGGTAACGAATTGAAAAGGCACCTTTGCCTCCCAATTGAGCGGTGTACATTAAATTTCGGAGCTCTTCTTCGTTTAGAGGTGACGAAATTGTCATATTTGGTATGCATCGGAAAAAGGCAAGATCGTAAACACCATGATGGGTTGCCCCATCGGCACCAACCAAACCTCCTCGATCCAGACAGAAAACGACATCTACATTTTGTAAGGCAACATCGTGTATAACCTGATCGTAGGCCCGTTGCATAAAAGACGAATAGATGGCGCAGAAAGGGATTTTTCCATTTGCTGCCAATCCACCAGAAAATGTAACGGCATGTTGCTCAGCAATTCCCACATCAAAAGCTCGATCCGGCATTTTCTCCATCATGATATTTAATGAAGAACCAGTTGGCATAGCTGGTGTTATTCCGACAATTTTCTCGTTTTGTTCAGCCAATTCTACAAGTGTATGACCAAAGACTTCCTGAAATTTTGGAATTTGAGGATTATTGGATTTCTTTTGAAGAATTTCACCTGTGTTAGCATCAAACTTTGCCGGAGCATGCCAGTAGGTTTGATTTTTCTCAGCAGGTTCGAATCCTTTCCCTTTTTTAGTAATACAATGTAGAATCTTAGGACCAGGGATTTTCTGAAGATCACTCAATACCTTAACCAGATGATTTACATTGTGGCCATCAACTGGGCCAAAATATCTGAAGTTTAAAGCTTCAAATAAATTACTTTGTTTCAGAAGAATGGTTTTAATACCATGCTCTACTTTTTGAAACAGCTTTTGTGTGTTGGGATTCACCCGGTTAAATTTTCCGAGAAATCGCCAAACATCATTTTTTACTTTATTATAGGTTTGTGATGTTGTAATATCCAACAAATATTCGCTCAAACCACCCACATTGGGGTCGATTGCCATGTTGTTGTCATTCAAAATCACCAATAAATCGGCATTATTAGTGGCAGCATTATTTAAGCCCTCAAAAGCCAAACCTGCTGTCATAGAACCATCTCCAATGACGGCGACCGTTTTTCGTTCTTTATCATCGCTGAGCTGGGCAGCAACTGCCATACCGAGAGCTGCGGAAATTGAAGTTGATGAATGTCCAACGGTAAATGCATCGTATTCACTTTCACCACGATTGGGAAAGCCGCTGATGCCTTTGTATTTTCTATTGGTATGAAAAAGATCTTTACGACCAGTTAAAATTTTATGACCATAGGCTTGATGCCCTACATCCCAAATTAGATTGTCGTATGGTGTATTTAAAACGTAATGCAAAGCCACACTTAATTCAACAACACCCAGACTGGCACCAAAATGACCTGGGTTACAGGAGACTTGTTCTATAATTTCCTGACGTAGTTCTGCACAAACTTGTATTAGATCATCTTCCGATACCTTCTTCAGGTCGGGCGGAAAGTTGATTTGATCCAATAGTGGTTTTTCAGATTTTGTCATTATTACTCAATTTTTAGTCAGTTGCTGTAAGATCTTTGTTCAGATTTAAGTAAATGGTCTAGGGGACGAAGATAGGAAAAATTGAGCAATCAGACTGCAAAAGGCATTACTGGATACCTTATAAATTGTAAGGATTATTGTTTGATACATTAGTGTTGTTACAGGATAGAGTCATTAATTCTTATAAGGGATATTAATTGTGTGCTAATTTGAGACTCTTTATATTTGTTTTTGAGATTGTCTCATGTATGACTTAAAAGAAATCGTTGGGTAATTAATTGATAATTAAGAGATGAAGAGAAATAGGCAGTTTTTGATTGTTATTGCAGTAAGTGGTGTACTTCTTTCGTGTGTACCTGCACGTCAGTATCAGAATTTAGAAGCGCGTGCAAATGAGAACCATGAAAAGTATGAAAAGCTTAAGGATGCCAACAGGTTGTTGACAGAAAGCAATACTGAATTAGAAGGGAGACTTGAGGTTTTAGAAGATAAATACAAACAAGCTGATGAAGAATATCAGGAAAGTTCTGAACGTTTGCTTAAGAGCAAGGAACAATTAAAGCGTTGTGAAGAGAATCAGGAAAATTTACTCGGTCAGTTAGCAAAACAACAAAAAGGAAGTGCTCGGGAGACCAAAGCTTTATTGGATCAGATTCATAAAACTCAGGATGATTTAAATCTTCGTGAAGATGAGCTTGTGCGTTTGGAACAGGATATGAAGCGCAGAATGAAGAAATTGGAAGCTTTGCAGGATGAAATAGGTCAACGCGATAAGCGTTTGCGGGAATTAGAAAGGGCACTGTCCAGAAAGGATGAGGCCGTAATGGCTCTTAAGTCGAAAGTCATGAAAGCTTTGACGGGTTTTGATAATAAGGGATTAAGTATTTCGAATCGAAATGGGAAAGTCTACGTTTCGATGGATGAAAAACTTCTTTTTAAATCGGGAAGCTATACAGTAGATGTGCGTGGCGCTCAGGCTTTAAATCAACTGGCTGAGGTTCTGTCTCAGAATAAGGATATCAATATTGTGATCGAAGGCCATACCGATAATGTACCTTATAAAGGGAGTGGAGCTTTAAAGGATAATTGGGATTTGAGTGTGAAACGAGCTACCTCTATCGTTCGAATTCTAAGCCTGAATAAGGGAATCGATCCTCAAAGAATGACGGTTGCAGGTCGTAGTAAATATTTACCAATAGGAACCAATGCCACGGCTGAAGGTCGAAGTAAAAACCGTCGTACTGAAATTATCTTAACGCCTAAACTTGATGAGCTTTTCAAGATATTGGGTCAGTCATAAATTAAAGATAGAGAAATGCAATTTTCGGATAAGAAGTTGATAATAGGAATGATTCATGTTCAGGCATTGCCTGGTACACCCAATCATAAATTAAGTGTAGAAGAAATTTCTGCTGTGGCAGTTAATGAGGCTAAGCAATACGAAAAAGCAAAGCTGGATGCAATCATGATTGAAAACATGCACGATGTTCCTTATCTGAAAGGTCAGGTTGGTTCGGAAATTACAGCTGCGATGACTTTTGTTGCGCAAGCGATTCGAAATGCAGTGAGTTTGCCTTTGGGCATTCAGATTTTGGCTGGCGCCAATAAAGAGGCCCTGGCAGTTGCTAAAGCTGCAAATTTGGATTTTATACGAGCAGAAGGTTTCGTTTTTGGGCATGTAGCTGATGAAGGCTATATAGATTCATGCGCCGGAGAATTGATGCGCTATCGAAAAATGATTGGTGCAGATGAAGTGAACGTATTTACGGATATCAAAAAGAAACACAGTTCTCATGCCATAACCTCCGATGTTGATATAGTGGAAACAGCTCATGCTGCTGAATTTTTCCTAAGTGATGGTTTAATTGTAACGGGGTCGTCAACCGGAAAAGCTGTTGATATTCGAGAGCTTGATGCACTGAAAGACACAGTTGATAAACCGATTTTGGTTGGCTCTGGTATAACCGCAGATAATATTGCTGAGTATTGGCATTATGCCAATGCCTTTATCATTGGTTCGCATTTTAAAGAAAAGGGTTATTGGATGAATCCAATTTCGGATGAGCGTTTGACTGAATTTATGAATAGGGTTGAAATTTTGAGATCCCGCTAGTAGGTTTCTTAAAATTAAATGGATAAAAAAAAAGCTGCTCGATTTGAGCAGCTTTTATATTTTGCAATCAGTGAAAAAATTATTTCACCAATGAATTTACGAAATGGTAGTGAGAACCGAATCTTTCGAAAGCAGCTCTATCTAACTCTTCTCTAAAGTCTGGGTGAGCAACCGAGATAATTGCTTTAGCTCTTTGCTGAAGTGTTTTACCAAATAGGTTAACACAACCGTGCTCAGTAGCAAACCAACGCATGTTGTTACGTGTTGTTACAACACCTGATCCTTGTAAAAGAGTTGGTGTAATTTTAGAAACACCTTTACCTGTTACTGAAGGCATTGCGATGATTGGTACACCACCTTCTGAAGCAGCAGCTCCACGAGTAAAGTCAATCTGTCCACCTACACCTGAGTAGTGAGTTGTTCCGATTGAGTCAGCACAAACCTGACCAGTTAGGTCGATAGAAAGAGCTGAGTTGATTGCACAAACCTTAGGGTTTTGTTTGATAATGTGAACACCATTGGTGTAAGCAACATCCATCATCAATACGCCTGGGTTATCGTCAACGAAATCGTAAAGCTCTTTTGTTCCCATTAGGAAACCTGCTACAATCTTACCCTTGTCCAGTTTTTTGTTCATACCGTTTACAACACCGCTTTCAACCAAAGGAAGAAGGCCGTCAGCAAACATTTCAGTGTGAACACCAAGATTTTTGTGGTTACCAAGCTGAGCTAATACTGCATTCGGAATACCACCAATCCCCATCTGAAGACATGCTCCGTCAGGAATAAGGTTTGCTACATTTTTACCAATAGCGATATCAATATCAGAAAGAGGTGCATTGTGATGCTCGATAAGTGGAGAATCATCTTCACAGAAGATATCGAAAGAGTTTAATGGCATCATGGCATCACCAAAAGCACGAGGTACGTTTGGATTGATAATTGCCACAACTGTGTCAGCCATTTCAACAGCTGCACGAGAACAATCTACAGAAGTTCCTAATGATACATAGCCATGCTTGTCCGGAGGACTAACCTGAACAACAGTTACGTTTACATTTAAATAGCCCTCGCGGATTAATTGCTGAGTTTCACTTAAGAAAACAGGGATATAATCTGCGTATCCAGCTTGAGTTTGTTTACGAACATTTGATCCAACGAATAAAGATTCAAGGTTGAAAATACCCTCGAACTCAGTCGCAGCATATGGAGCCGGACCTTCGGTGTGGATATGTTGAATGGTTACATCGTAGATTTCACCATTACGGCCACGCTCACACATTGCGTTGATAAATTTGTGTGGCGCTAGTGCAACTGAGTGTAGGTGTACTCTGTCACCTGATTTAATCACCTTTGCAGCTTCTTCGAATGATACTGTTTTAATACCTTGTTGCATTGTTATTCAGTTTATATTGAGCTTATGAATTTCAAAATCGTTCGCTAAAATAGTATATTTTTTAAGCCTGAAATCTGCTGTTTAGCATTGTTGCTAAACAACATGTTGGTGCTGTGTTGATTAAAGTTCAGTTATTTTTTTCCGCACACAAAAACAGCCGGAAGGATATCCTTCCGGCTGTTTAACCCAAACATCTAATAAAACTTAAATAACAAAAAACTATCAAACAGTCGTATTGTTCTTGAAAAAAGTAAAACCTGTAATCTGAGACTTTTTTCGGCTCTTTAAATATGATAACTAATGCTAAATTTTAGTTATTACAGAGCTGATAGACTAATAATTAATATCAGAGTGTATCTGATACATAGGTTTATCTTATATAGTTTATACAAATATAGAATAGTTCTAAACATCAATCAAATCAATATTGTATATAAAGCAATAGATTATTTTTATATTTGTGTTTAAAATCAATATAAAACAAAATAATCCCATATGGTCACATTAACACAACTGGAATATATTGTAGCAGTTGATACACATCGGCATTTTGCTACAGCTGCAGATAGCTGTTTTATTACACAGCCAACTTTGAGTATGCAAATTAAGAAATTGGAGGAATTTTTAGATATCACCATTTTCGATAGAAGTAAGCAACCCATTATTCCAACTGATGTAGGCATACAGATAATAGAGCAGGCTCGTATTATATTAGGAGAGTCGAAAAAGATCGATGAGATTGTCAAAAACCACAGAGATACAGTTGAGGGAAGTCTGAAAATTGGAATTATCCCGACTTTGGCTCCTTTCTTATTACCAATGTTTATTGGGGATTATATCAGAAACTACCCCGATGTAAAAGTCGAGGTTGAAGAAATGGTTTCTGATGATATTGTTTCAGCACTGAAAAAAGATTTATTGGACGTGGGCGTTTTTGTTACTCCATTACGGGATGATAAAATTAAAGAAGTGCCCTTGTTTTATGAAGAGATGATGATTTATGCCCATAAAGATCATGAAATACTAAAGCAGGAGATTATTGAGGTGAAGGATATTGCCACTTCTGAAATTTGGATGTTGGGAGATGGACATTGTTTCCGCAACCAGGTAATCAATCTTTGTGATATGCATAGTATGCAACATCAGGAGTTGCCTTTCGAATTTGAGAGTAATTCTTTGGAGACACTTATGAAAATTATTGACAGGGAAGGTGGATTTACATTAATTCCAGAACTGGCAACTCAGTATATGTCGGCTGAAAAGTTGAAACAAGTGAAGTCTTTTACTAATTTGCACCCTTTACGAGAGGTTAGTTTAGTTTATTCCCGACATTATTCGAAGAATAAATTATTGAATTTATTAGGCGAACATATAAAGAAAATAATACCTACAGCCTATTTGGATAAAAATAGAGGAACAATTGTTGAGTGGAATTAAAAATAATTGTCCTCAGGAATAAGGGGTTAGCTTTTTTGTTGCATAAAACTTGATTTTTTTTGCAATTGGCACTTGTGGGATTGAAGAATTATAATTTACTTTGCATCGCAAAAGAAAGGAAATAGGCCTTGTGTTTAAGCTTCTTTCTCAAGCAAAAAAAAACTGTAAAGAGTTTGTCTTATTAAAAACTTCAATTATCTTTGCAGCTCCAAATTCGTTTGGTCCGTTCGTCTAGGGGTTAGGACGCCAGATTTTCATTCTGGTAACACGGGTTCGATTCCCGTACGGACTACATAGTTTTGCAATTCTTTAATTGCTTTTTGGAGATTTTTTTTGGTCCGTTCGTCTAGGGGTTAGGACGCCAGATTTTCATTCTGGTAACACGGGTTCGATTCCCGTACGGACTACAGTTTTAAATAATTTGATACAATAAAGAGATGGCAAATCATCAATCCGCAATTAAAAGAATTCGTCAGTCTGAGGCTAGAAGAGTGCATAACAAGTACTATGCTAAGACTGCCAGAAATGCCGTAAGAAATTTACGTGCGACCACTGATAAGGAAGCTGCTTCTGAGTTGCTACCTAAAGTTACAGCTATGTTGGATAAGTTGGCGAAAATCAACGTTATTCATAAGAACAAAGCAGCTAACTTGAAATCGAAATTAGCTTCACACGTTAACGCGTTGTAAGACTCAATAAACTCTTATGTGAAAGCCTACTAATTTTTTTAGTAGGCTTTTGTGTGCTTTATTATTTTAAAGATTGGAGCTTGGTATGGATCAAGTTGAATTCGGATCAATCCAAATTTCAGGTAGATTGCTTTTATTTGAGCTTATATTTTAGCAGGTATGAACAAGAAAAAATAATAGCGCACGATCTTTAAGAGATTTGATTTCGTGATATCTGCTTGTGCGATTAGACAGAAACAAATTACTGCTCTGCATGTTTTAGGTTGCAGAGCTGTAAGTTTTGAAATTGCCCCGTCTCAATATTTGTATTTGAGTGCAATGTACTTTTGAGTTAGTATAATTACAATTGATAGCCTTGAACGGATCGTTGCAGTTTTTTCAAGTATGGCGCTCGCCTTAGCTTTTATCTAAGTAGTTCCAGACGGTTTGCATCCAATCTTAAGAAGATAAAGAGTAGAATGGTAAATGACCATAGAGAAGAGCCTCCGTAGCTAAAAAAGGGCAGAGGAATTCCAATAACGGGTGCTAAACCAATCGTCATCCCTACATTTACTGCAACGTGAAAAAACAGAATGGCGGCCACGCCATAGCCATATATTCGACTAAAACTGGAGCGTTGCCTTTCTGACAAATAGATCAATCGCAGGATGAGGCTCAAATGTAAAAGCAGGACAAGAGCTGAACCTAAAAATCCCCATTCTTCACCAACTGTACAGAAGATAAAGTCGGTACTTTGTTCAGGCACAAAATTAAATTTGGTTTGGGTACCATTAAGAAAGCCTTTTCCATTAAAGCCTCCGGAACCGATGGCAATTTTTGATTGGTTGACATTATACCCTGTTCCATATGGGTCGGATTTTATACCCAAGAGTTCGTTGATTCGCTGTTGTTGATGTGACTCTAAAACTGTATCAAAAATATAACTAACCGAAAACGTGTAAAAAAGACTTCCAATTACCAATAAAAGAACAAGAGCAGCCTTCTTTATTTTCTGTCGATAGGTATATATCAAAAAGGGAATCGTATTAAGCAAAATGGAAATAACAACCAAAGAGAAGTTTCCAAGTTGAAAATTTGTTCCCTTATTAATTAGCCATAAAGTTCCAAAACTTCCGGCAAGCATAGCTGTCGCAATTGCTATTTGTTTTGTCTGAATACCGATCGTTTTTAAACTTATAGCTGCGATTATCAGGATAAGAATTGAAACAGTAAAACTGGAGTAGATAAGTGTGAAAACAAAGAAAATAGCTGCCAATAAAGCTAGAAATAATACGAAGCCAGATAAGCCTTCTCTGTACAGAACTAATATGAAAACCGAATAGACTAAGGCAGAACCGGTGTCATTTTGCATTAAAATTAATACCGCAGGCGTAAAGAGAATCAATCCCGTAACGGCCAGTGATTTTAGTCTGTGTATTTTGAAATTGTGTTGACTTAAGTATCTGGCAATTGCCAGGTTGGTTGCAAATTTTGCAAACTCGGCAGGCTGGAAACGTATTGCCCCCAACTCAAACCAGGAACGCGCACCATTGACTTTTACACCAAAGGTAAGGACGGCCAATAGGAGTAAAATCATCAGAATTAGTGTGGGGTAGGCAAAAGCTGAATAGAATTTACTTTCGATGGTAAGTATGATAATGGCGATGAAAATGGCCGCACCAATCCACATTAATTGTTTTCCGTAACGCTGAGTTGCGTCAAATATACTTTGGTGATCCTCGTTATATACAGCAGCATATATATTTATCCACCCTAAAAAAACGAGTATGGCATAAAGCATAATCGTCATCCAGTCCAGGTTTTTGATAAGGCTTACTTTTCTATTCATGACTGCTTTCCTTTTTCAATTGAACTTTCTTTATTTCCTGTTCCTTAATCAAATCTGCTTCAAGCATCTTCTTTTCGAGATACTTCTTGTTTTCAGAAATTTCACCCTTGAGATATTTTTCTATCATTAGGCCTGATATAGGTGCAGCATATCGGGCACCCCAAACGCCATTTTCAACATACACCACAATGGCAATTTTAGGATCATCCTTGGGAGCGAAGGCGACGTAAACTGAATGGTCATCGCCATGAGGATTTTGTACGGTACCCGTTTTTCCGCATACGCGGATGTCTTTTATTGCGGATGATCGCCCGGTACTTCCTTCACCACCATGAACAACAAGGTCCATACCTTCAATTACAGGTTCAAAATAGCTTGGGTCTATTGTGGTTTTATTTTTTTTCAGAAATTTTGGATCTATACTGTTATTAGAACCTATTGATTTGACGATATGAGGTGTGTAATAATAACCTCTGTTGGCAACGCAGGCAACCATATTTGCCATTTGAAGCGGTGTAATGGAAAGTTCTCCTTGGCCAATTGCGAGAGATACCACATTTAAAGACTTCCAGTTACGTGTTCTTATTACTTTGTTGTAATAGTTTGCTGTCGGAATAAATCCCGTTAACTCGTTGGGTAAATCGGTTCCTAGTTTCTCCCCAAAGCCGAAAGAGGTCACATGTCTTCTCCAGTTGGTATAACTTTCGTTGATTGAATTAAAACGGGGTGCATCAAGAATGTCGCGGAATGTTTGGGCATAATATGCATTACAAGAGATTTGAACGGATTCTTTTAAGTCGACAGGTGATTTGTGAGGGTGACATCCCATTGTAAAACTCCCGGCATGATAACCATTCTGGCATTTGATTCGTGTATATGGAGTGATTATTCCTTCTTGCAGGGCAATAAGTGCATTCACAAGCTTGAAGATTGAGCCAGGAGGATAAGTGGCCATCATCGAACGGTCAAATAAAGGTTTTAATGTGTCGTTATTTGCAAGTTCACGATAGTTTTTTGACATGGCACGGCCAACAAACATTTCAGGATCGTACCCTGGACTGGAGAGTTTAACCAAAATTTCTCCTGTTTTTGGTTCAATAGCTACGATACCTCCCTTTTTGTTTTGCATGAGTTTTTCACCATACTCCTGCAAATTAATATCCAATGTTGTTTTAATATCTTGTCCTTCAATCGCATCTCTATCTAGTTTACCATCGTGAAACGATCCCTTGATGCGATTGTAAACATCGACCCAATATACTTTTAGACCTTTTACGCCTCGTAGAATTTCTTCGTAGGTGTTTTCTATTCCATTTTTACCGATGTAGTCACCCTGTGTGTAGTAATCATCTTTCTTGATATTTCTGTCATTAACCTCACCCAAATAGCCTAAAGTATGGGCTGCATTATGGTGTGGGTATTTTCTAAGTGTACGGGTTTGTACAAAAAAACCAGGAAACTTATAAAGCTTTTCCTGCAGAACTGCATAGCGTTCAGATGAAAGTTGTTTTATGAAAATTGATGACCGATACCAGGAGTGTTTTTTTGCTTTTTGAATTCGATGAATCAGATCTTCTTTATCAATACCAAGTAGATAGCAAAAGTCAAGTGTGTCAAATGTTTTAACCTGACGAGGGATGATCATTAAGTCATAAGCAGCTTGGTTGTATACCAAAAGCTCGCCATTTCGATCGTAAATTAAACCTCTTGCAGCATATTGAGTAACTCGACGTTGAGAGTTACTTTCCGCCGATAGTTTGTACTGATCATCAATAATCTGTAAGTTGAAAAGCCTGATTATGAATATTAGAATAACAAAGGCAAAGATGCCTCCAACAATAAATTTTCGGTTTGAATAGTTATTCATATCGGTTCAGACAATTTTATTTTTTTGAGATGATAAACTGACTTGCAATTACGAGTATTAATGAGAAAATACTGCTTAGTATGATTCGTAATAATGTGTCTCCGAAATTATTAAAGGAAAAAACTTCAACAATGAAAAGAAAACTGTGATGGGCAAGAATTAAAATAAGGGCATATTTAAAAAACCAGGAAAATCCGTAGACATAAAGGCCTTGTTCAATATTCGACTCATAATTATCACGAACGGAAATATAATTCAAGACATAGGGTCTTAAAAATGCCATAAAAACACAAGCTGAAGCATGCATGCCAATTGTGTTTGAGAAAATATCGATACTCAGTCCCATAAAGAAAGACAGGATTAATAAAAGCCATGGAGGCGTTTCAAAAGGGAGGAGTAAAATAAATAGAACATACAGGTAAGGGTTGATAAAACCGCTAAGTTGTATGTTATTAAAAATAGTAACCTGAAGTAAGATTAATATTATAAACCGGATAATATTTTTAACTATAAAATTCATTGTTCAACCTCTTTCTCTAGTTCTAATCTTTCATTCTTTAATAAATCGCCAATGACATCAACATATGATAGTTGATTGAAATCGTTACTAAGTAAGACAATAACTTCACGGAAATTACCTCCACTTGAAGGGAGGATTTTATCAGCTGTCCCAATTAATATCCCTTCAGGAAATACTGAAGAAAAGCTACTTGTAGTAATTGTGTCACCTACATTGATGTTCACATGGGATGGGATTTCAATTAGTTTTGCCCTTCGGTAATCCTTTCCGTCCCAATATAGCGAGCCATGATGATTGTTCTTTTTTATTTTTGCTGAAATTTTCAATCTGCTATTCAATAGCGATAAAACAGTGGAATAGTTGTCGGATACAGATTTTACAATACCAACTACACCATTGTTTGCAACCACTCCCATTTCAGGTTTAATTCCGTGCTTCCGACCTTTGTTTAAGGTGATGTAATTTCGTTGTTTGTTGATTGAGTTGTTGATCACTTTTGCCGATCGATACACATACTGTTGTTTGAATAGTGAATCTTCGAAAAAGAAAAATGAATCGGCAGTGAGTTTGTAATTCTCAGAAAGTAAGTTGTGAAGCTGTGTGTTTTCCTTGTTCAGTTGATCATTGATTTCCGTTAGTCGGATGTAATCTGAGAAAGAAGTAACCTTATTGTAAATGCCTCCGCTTAGGGCATTGTTCGAGTTTAAGAATATTGTTTTGTGATAGTTATTGTTGTTTACAAGGAGTAAAAAACAGACCAACTCTATTATTAAGAATAGAATTGTGAAATGAAATCTGACAATGAGTTGGAGTAGATTCTTCATTCAATGATAAAAGGGTAAGCGGTTTTAATTTAATGCTTGTTGACTAGTTGTAAGTTCAACTAATCAACAAGCTATATTTTGTAAATGATACCAGATCATTTACGGTGTCTTTATCTCATTAAGAATGAGTAATTGTTTACATTTTTTAGTGCAACACCTGTTCCCCTTGCAACGGCTCTCAATGGATCTTCTGCAATATGGAATGGAATATTCAGTTTATTCATCAAACGTTTATCAAGGCCACGAAGCAGCGCACCACCACCGGCAAGATAAATTCCGCGGTTCACAATGTCGGCATACAATTCAGGAGGTGTTTGCTCCAATGCACTTAAAATCGCAATCTCAATTTTTGAGATCGATTTTTCAAGACAGTGTGCAATCTCCTGATATGAAACCGGAATTTCAATCGGAAGAGCTGTCATCTGATTCGGTCCTTGAACACGGAAATCAGTTGGTGGTTCTTCTAATTCAGAAAGTGCCGATCCAACATGAATCTTGATATCTTCAGCAGTACGTTCACCAATTTTGATATTGTGTTGATGACGCATGTATTCCTGAATATCTGCCGTTAAATCATCACCGGCAATTCGAATGGATTTGTTGGTAACAATACCTCCCAGTGAGATAACGGCAATTTCAGTTGTTCCACCTCCTATGTCTACCACCATGTTGCCTTCAGGGGCTTCAACGTCGATTCCAATACCAATTGCAGCAGCCATCGGTTCATAAATCATATAAACATCTCTACCTCCGGCATGTTCTGATGAGTCACGAACAGCACGCATTTCAACCTCAGTACTACCCGATGGGATACAAATAACCATTCTTAATGAAGGAGGAAATAAACGAGGTTTCTTATTGATCATTTTGATCATCCCACGTATCATCTGTTCGGCAGCATTAAAGTCTGCAATCACACCGTCGCGTAGCGGACGGATTGTACGAAGGTTGTCGTGAGTTTTACCTTGCATCTGGCGAGCCTTCTCGCCAATAGCCACCATTTTTTCGGTGCGTCGGTCAAGTGCCACAATCGAAGGCTCGTCTACCACAATTTTATCATCGCAGATGATGATTGTGTTCGCCGTACCTAAGTCGATGGCAATTTCCTGTGTCATGAATGAAAAAAATCCCATATAGTCGTGTGTATCTCGGTTTTATCTGTGTTTTATCAGAACTTTGTCGTCTGAGCTAAGAAGCTTCCTAAGGTAGTAAGTTTCTTAAGATTTTCACTTAGCTCGAAACAAAGAATCTGATTATAATTTTAATGTTTAAAGTGACGCATTCCTGTAAACACCATTGCAATACCATATTTGTTAGCTAAATCGATAGATTCCTGGTCACGAATTGAGCCTCCAGGTTGGATAATTGCAGTGATTCCAGCCTCATTGGCAGCTTCAACACAATCGCCGAAAGGGAAAAAGGCATCCGATGCCATCACACTTCCTTTGATGTTTTCGCCTCCTTGACGGATGGCATTCTCCAGTGCCCAAATACGACTCACTTGTCCAGGACCAACGCCTGAGGTTGTTAAGTTTTTGGCAATGGCAATTCCATTCGATTTGGCGTGTTTCACTGCTTTCCATGCAAATAGCAGATCTTCCATTTCTTTTTCTGATGGCTGACGCTCTGTAACAACTTTCAACTCATCATTAATTAATTTCTGATCTTGTTCCTGGATTAACAAGCCTCCTAGAACTGTACGTGCTTTGAAGGTTGAATATCCGGTTTTTAAGATTTCAGGAAGTTCCAATAATCTTAAATTCTTTTTCTTAGTTAAAATTTCAAGCGCTTCTGAACTGTAGGAAGGTGCAACCACAACCTCAAGGAAGATAGTGCTCATGATCTCAGCAGTAGCAGCATCAATTTCGCGGTTTGAAGCAACAATACCTCCAAAGATTGAAACCGGATCAGCTTCGTAAGCTTTTTTGAAGGCTTCAGCAATTGTATCAGCACTTCCAATTCCACAAGGATTTGCATGCTTAGCAGCAACAATTGTTGGTTCCTGGTATTCTTTTAAAGTTTCCAATGCTCCATCGGTGTCACCAATGTTATTGTATGAAAGCTCCTTACCGTGAATTTTGTTTGCTGCAGTAAGTGTTCCTTCGGTCTCTTTAATTTGAGTATAGAAACTTGCTTGCTGATGTGGATTTTCACCATATCTTAAATCTTGTTTCTTCTCGTACGTAAGAGTAATTGTATCCGGAGTTTTGATATCCAGTTTTGTATTGAAATAGTTTGAAATTAAAGCGTCATAGTGAGCCGTGTGTTGAAACACTTTAGCTGCTAAATATTCTTTCGTTTCGAAACTTGTTGAACCATTTTCTTTAAGCTCTGCAATAACAGTATCGTAATCCTTAGGATCAGTAATGACTGAAACAAATTTGTAGTTTTTTGCAGCAGCTCTAAGCATAGTTGGACCACCTATATCGATGTTTTCGATAATTTCTTCGTGACCAGCTTCAGGATTTAGAACCGTTTGTTTGAAAGGGTATAGGTTGCATACAACAATGTCAATTGCTTCAATACCTAATTCTTTCATTTGTTTTTGGTGCATTTCATTGTCGCGAATAGCCAAAATTCCACCTTCAACATTTGGGTGAAGCGTTTTTACTCGGCCATCAAAACACTCAGGGAATTGAGTTAAATCTGAAATGTCCATAACAGGAATTCCTTCAGCCTTAAATTTAGCAGAAGTTCCACCAGTTGAAATGATTTCCCATCCCAGTTGGTCGAGTTCTCTTGCAAATTCAACAACGTTTGTCTTATCAAAAACACTGATTAGAGCTCTTTTCATGATTCGTTTTTTGGGGTAATTTATATGTGTAGAAAATTAACTTTACAGCAAAATATTTCTCATACTAGGATAGGCATTGTAAAGTGCTAGTATTTAACATTTTATATGACTAAGTCTAGTTTCACGCAAAGTTAAGAAAAAGCCTAAAAAATAAGACTCAGAATCAGAGCTTTTTTCAAGCAATTTCTGAGAAAAACAGTTCTCCTTGTTTTTGAGTGGGTTAGAGGTGTGTTGGGAAATGATAACTGTTTTTTTTGTCGTTGAAATGCGGGACGAGATTTTGAAGGAACGATTTTTTTGAAATAAATTGTAATTGTGGAATTATTCTAACAATTACGACTTATGCATGAATGGTTTGGGTAATAATTTAGGTGATTAGATTACGCCATAAAAATAGGCCCCAATCGATAGGTAAATCAAAAGACCAATAATATCATTTAATGTTGTGATAAAAGGGCCTGTTGCCAAGGCTGGGTCAATCTTAATTTTATTTAGCATCAAAGGGATTAGTGTGCCAGTTGCTGATGCAAAAATAATGACAGATAGAAGCGCGGCAGATACACTGATGGTGAGAGCATATGAGTCACTGAAAAAATAATTGTATGTGAATAAAAGTGAAGAGCAGGTGATACCATTTACGAATGCGCCTCCTAATTCACGAAGTAAGCGACTGAATGTGCTTTCAAATCCAAGCGAGTTGCTGGCTAAGCCTTGTACGATGATAGCTGAAGATTGAACGCCGACATTACCTCCCATGGCCGTAATCAACGGGATGAAAAAAGCCATAGCCGGGGTCGCAATTAAACCACTTTCATGTGTAGAAATAACCATTGCAGAAAGTATTCCACCAGCCAGTCCAATCAGAAGCCATGGAAGTCGGGCGCGTGTTTGCAGCCAGATTGAGTCACTTGCTTCAATATCTTCCGAGATACCTGAAGCCATCTGATAATCCTTCTCGGCTTCATCGCGAATGACATCGACAACATCATCAATAGTAATTCGTCCCATTAATCGACCTATACTATCAACAACTGGGAGGGCAACCAAGTCGTATTTCTCCATAATAAGAGAAACTTCTTCGTCCGAAGCATCGGTATGAACTGACATGACATCTGGTTCATAAATATTGACGATTTTGGCAGAAGTTGGACTCAATATCATTTTCTTAAGTGATAGAGTTCCGATGAGTTTGTTGTCGTCATTAACAACATAGACATAGTAAATTTCATCAATATCCTCAGCCTGACGGCTAAGTTCCCTAAGGCAGGTAAGAACGGTCCAGTTTTCGTTGACAATAACTAATTCTTTGCCCATCAGACCCCCTGCAGTGTCTTCGTCGTAATGCAAAAGATCAACAATATCACCCGCAGTTTCGACATCTTCTATTTGCGAAAGAATCTCTTCTTGTTTCTCTTCAGAAAGTCCGCCAATAAGGTCGGCAGCATCATCAGAGTCCATATGGTCGATGAACTTTTTAGCAATGACTTCTATCGGAAGGACTTTGATAAAACGTCTGCGGTCATCTTCTTCAATTTCAGCAAGCACGTCAGCACCCGTGTCTGCATCGAGAAGTAAAAAGAGATATACGGCTTCTTCGGTATTTAATTCGTCCAGGATGTCTGCAATATCTGCCGCATGCAGATCTTCGATCTTAGCTTTTGCTTCGTTCTCATTTTTCTGATCTATAAGTTCTCTTAGATCATCGATGTATTCGCGTGTTAATTCAAATTGCATAACATCTTATTTTTTGAGTGTGTGACGAATTTTCTTTGTAAGACACATATCTTATTATTGATATGTTGTAATTAGTCTGCGCTTATTAAAAGTGTCAGAATGATTGTACCAGTTATATGAAAATAGGCCTTTGTTTAAATGATAAGAACATAGGATTATCAACTTTAGCATCTAATATAATTAAATAGTTGATAAAGTAATACTAACTTTTTTTTGAAAAGTGCTTAAAAGATTGAATAAAGATTTTATTCAGCCAAAAGAGCATCAATTTTATTAGTTAGTTCGACAAATTCCTGTACGCTAAGTTGCTCAGGTCTTTTGCTCATGATTTCATCCTCAAGTTTTAATTCACCGAGTACACTTTTAAGCGAATTTCGGAGTGTTTTGCGTCGCTGATTAAAACCCGTTTTAACTACTCTGAAAAATAGAGGTTCACTACATTTTAAGTCTGTTGTTGTGTTTCGACGCATGCGAATAACCGCTGATTTTACTTTTGGTGGTGGATCGAATACTTTTTCTCCGACTGTAAAAAGGTAATCGATATTGTAAAAAGCTTGCATAAGCACACTTAAGATACCATAAGCTTTGCAGCCAGGGTTTGCGCTCATTCGTTCAGCAACTTCTTTTTGAATCATACAAACAACTTCAGGAATCTGATCGCGATAATCAAGAACCCGAAAAAAGATTTGTGATGAAATATTGTAAGGGAAATTACCGATGACAGAAAATGGTTCATCGAATAATTTTGATAAATCAAATCGAAGAAAATCTTCACCAATAATCCGACCTTCAAGTTCAGGATAGTGTTCTTTTAGATAGGCTACTGATTCGGTATCAATTTCAACAACGTGTGTTTCGAAATTTTTATTGGGCAACAGGTATTGTGTGAGAACGCCCATACCCGGTCCTATTTCCAATACTTTGTTTGTTTGTTCACCATCTAAACTGTCAACAATTTTCTTAGCGATGTTTAAATCTTTTAAGAAATGCTGACCTAAATTTTTCTTTGCTCTAACGTATCCCATATTCAGGTCTTCAATACTTTTTTAACAGGAGCTTTTATTCTTAAGCTAAAAAACCAAAGTATTTTACAAACATTTCGTTATTTTTGCGCTTCACCTGTCGTAAATTACGGCAAATTTAGAACTAAATACCATAAGAACAGGGTTTACTTGTTGAAATTTTAAAATTCATTGGCAAGAAAATTCAGATTCGTTTATTTCAGCATTATTTGTGTAGTAAAAATTCATTTTGATTGATGGTTTAATCAGATTGGGATCTGTTTTGTTCGAAATATAATCAGACTTGTATCAGTTCTAAGAATAGATGTCATACAAAAACATAGAACATTGAAGAAAACATTAAGTCAAGGCATAAAATTCCTTATTTTCTTTTCCATAAGTGCTTTTTTATTTTGGTTAATTTATAGAGGACAAGACACATCTCAAATTTTTGACGTATTAAAAAATGAAGTCAATTACTTCTGGATTCTGGCTTCTCTTGTTTTTGGACTGTTAAGTCATGTTAGTCGGACGCTTCGATGGAATATGTTGATTGAATCATTAGGTAAAAAACCACGTTTTACCAATACCTTTTTAGCTGTAATGGTTGGTTATTTTGCGAATTTGGCTTTACCAAGAATGGGGGAGATTTCCCGATGCGGGGTGATTAGTAAATATGAGGATGTTTCATTTTCAAAGCTTATTGGGACAGTTGTCCTTGAAAGAGCTCTTGATATTGTGATGCTGTTGTTGTTTTTGCTTTTAACAATGGTTACTCAGTTCGAAGTTTTATCAGATTTTATGACTCGTAATCCAGAGGTTAGCTCGAAATTATCGACTGTTTTTGCTTCTTCCATTACCATGTATGTGTTGGGAGGTCTGGTTTTATTAATATTTATTTTTCGTAAAAAATTTAAGCACACCCTCTTTTATAAAAAGATCATGTTTACGTTAGGGAACTTTATGGATGGGTTTAAAGCGATTCGTAAACTGGATAATAAGTTGCCATTTGTTCTTCACACCATTTTTATTTGGGTGATGTATTATATGATGACCTACATTTGTTTCTTTAGTTTTGGTTTCACGTCGAATCTGCCAGCTCTTGCAGGATTAACTGTTTTTGTGATGGGAAGTTTTGGTATGGTTGCCCCCGTTCAGGGAGGCATTGGAGCCTGGCATTTTATGGTTATTGGGACACTTTTGATTTACCTGCCAGGCACACCTGATATTGAGAAGTTATCCAGAAGTTTTGCTTTGGTTGTTCATGGTTCTCAAACAGCGATGATAATTATAGTTGGGGCACTTTCGGTAATTGCTTTGCCTATTGTTAACAGAAAGAAATTGTAGGTTAGAATTAGTAGTTAGAATTGTATGGATAGTAAGTTTCAAATAGAAGAGGTGGTGGATGCGCCGTCAAAGCAGGAATTTTTGGAACTACCTGTGCGTCTTTACAAGAATGAACCGAATTGGATTCGTCCATTGGATAGTGAAGTTGAAGCTGTTTTTGATCCCGGGAAAAATAAAATGTTTCAGAGAGGGACTTGTTGCCGATGGATTTTGAAAAATGCTGATGGGTTAACTGTTGGACGTGTAGCAGCTTTTATCGATTATAAAACACGGGATTTAGGTGAATTTCCTATTGGAGGAATGGGCTTTTTTGAGTGTATTGATGACAGGGATGCTGCATTTAAGCTTTTTGATTGCTGTACCAATTGGTTGAAAGACCAAGAGATTGAAGCTATGGATGGGCCGATTAACTTTGGTGATCGTCATCAATGGTGGGGCTTACTGGTTGATGGTTTTCACAAGCCCTTATACGGAATGCCTTATTCGCTTCCATATTATAGAAATCTGTTTGAATCATACGGTTTTAAAACTTATTTTGAGCAGTATACTTATAAAACGAAGTTCTCTGTTGAGAGCTTAAGTGAAATTATTGCCTGGAAAGCCCAGCGGATTGAACGCAACCCGGATTTTTCAATTGTTCATTTTAATGAGAAAGACTGGACAAAGTACATTCGTGATTTTGTTTATATATACAATGAAGCATGGGTGTCTACTATTCCGGGTGTTGAGGCAATGACTGAAGAGCAAGCTTTGGAGAATTTTAACAGTCTTCGATCAGTTTTGCACAAAAAACTACTCTGGTTTGCTTATTACAAAGATGAACCTATTGGCTTTTTTATTATGAGTCCCGATATGAATGAGGTTATTGAGGGGGGCAATGGTCGATTCGGTTGGCTGGCTAAGTTGAAATTCTTACATTATAAGTATATTAAGAAGAATAAAAATGCAGTTGGTTTGATATTTGGCGTTGTTCCGGCTTTCCAATCCAAAGGTGTTGATGCTGCTATGATCTACCAATTTTCAAAAGAAGGATTTAATCCAAATTTCCCTTTTGAAACTCTTGAGATGAATTGGATTGGTGACTTTAATCCCCGTATGATGCATATGATGGAGCATATCGGTGCAAAAATTTATAAAACCCATATCACTTTTCGTAAGCTTTTTGATGAGAAAAAGAAATTTGAACGTTCTCCAATAATCAAATGATTGTCATTCAGTTTTAAGACTTGAATTGGGGAGATAAAAAAAGCCATCTTTGTAAGACGGCTTTAGTTTCTTTTATAATCCATTCTCAGTATGGAATTTTATTCGCATCAAACGAATGTCTTCTTCAGAATAATCTTCCTCTCCTAATTCTTCAAGAGCCTCATCAATATCATCCGTTTCAGCTTCGTTAAAGTATTCCATGACTTCTTCTTGTCTGTCCTCATCGATGACTTCATCTATATAATAGTCGATATTGAGTTTGGTACCAGAATATACAATGGCATCCATTTCTTTAAGCAGATCCTCGAATTCCATTCCTTTTGCATCAGCAATGTCTTCGAGATCCATTTTTCTATCAACACTTTGAATGATGTATACCTTGAATTTGGACTTGTCAGCGATAGATTTGACAACCATATCCTGTGCACGCTCAATGTCGTTTTCTTCAACATGTTTGGCAATCAGTTCGATGAATTCTTTACCAAAACGTTTTGCTTTTCCAGCTCCTACACCCTGGATATGTGACATCTCTTCAATGGTGATGGGGTATTGAATAGCCATATCCTCAAGAGATGGATCCTGGAAAATAACGTAGGGTGGTGTTTTCTTAATTTTAGAGATTTTTTTGCGAAGTTCCTTCAGCATTTTAAGCAGGACTGTATCAACAGCCGCAGTTCCCCCTGATTTTGGAGCATCAGTGTCTGATTCATCAAAGTCGTGATCGTCAGTAAGCATGAAAGGTGTTGGTTTCTTTAAGAAGTTGTGACCTTCCTTTTTAATCTTGATGACCCCATATTGCTCAATATCTTTTTCGATGAACATGTTGATTAAGGCACGGCGGAAAACCATATTCCAAAAATGTTGATCTTTATCTTTACCGCAGCCAAAGATATCAAGTTCGTCGTGTTTGTATGATTTTATTGAGGAATTGGATTCGCCCGTTAAAATATTGACGAGATGATCTGCTTTGAAACGTTCTTTTACAGCTTTAACAACGTTAAGAGCTTTTACCACGTATTCTTCACCCTGGAATTCTTTTTTAGGATGCAGGCAGTTGTCACAGCTGCCACAATTTTCTTCAGTGTGAGTTTCTCCGAAGTAGTGGAGTAGAACGGTACGTCGGCAGAGTGCAGATTCGGCATAGGAAACGGTTTCCAGTAAAAGTTGTTTCCCAATTTCCTGTTCGGCAATAGGTTTGCCTTGCATAAATTTTTCAAGCTTCTGAATGTCTTTGTAGCTGTAGAAAGTCAAACAGTGTCCTTCACCACCATCACGACCGGCACGACCGGTTTCCTGATAATAACCTTCCAGGCTTTTAGGGATATCGTAATGAATAACAAAGCGAACATCGGGTTTGTCTATTCCCATTCCAAATGCAATGGTTGCTACAACAACATCAATATCTTCCATAAGGAATTTATCCTGGTTACCCGATCGAGTGGCAGAATCCATCCCCGCATGATAAGGAACTGCATTGATGCCATTGACTTGAAGTGTTTCTGCTAATTCTTCAACTTTTTTACGGCTTAAGCAGTAGATGATACCTGATTTCCCTTCATTCTTCCGAATGAATTTGATAATCTCTTTGGTTGCATCAACTTTGGGTCTTACCTCGTAATAAAGGTTCGAACGGTTGAAGGATGATTTATAAACATTGGCATCTAACATGCCAAGGTTCTTTTGTATATCGTGTTGAACTTTTGGTGTTGCTGTTGCAGTTAGTGCAATAATCGGTGCTTTCCCAATTTCTTCAACGATAGGTCTTATTTTGCGATATTCAGGACGGAAATCGTGGCCCCACTCAGAAATACAGTGTGCCTCATCTACTGCATAAAATGAAATCTTGATGTTTTTAAGAAATTCAATATTACTCTCTTTAGTCAAAGACTCTGGAGCAACATACAATAGTTTGGTTCTGCCTTCAATGACATCTTCTTTAACCTTAAGTGTGGCTGATTTTGACAGAGATGAATTCATAAAGTGTGCCACTCCATCATCTTCACCAAAATTCCTCATCGCATCAACCTGATTTTTCATCAAGGCAATTAGTGGGGAAATGATAATTGCAGTACCCTCCAGCATCATAGCTGGTAGTTGGTAGCAAAGCGATTTTCCTCCACCAGTAGGCATTAATACAAATGTATCGTTGCCATTAAGGACATTGTTTATAACTTCTTCCTGACTCCCTTTGAAGGTGTCAAATCCAAAATTCTTTTTTAAATGACTAACTAGCTCAAACTCCGTTTTCATCTTCTGTAATTTGTTGTCATTAGATATTTGTAAGATTCTTTTTCTTTTTGGATTCGCGTTAAAAACGTTGCTCCAATTGTTTTAAAAATAATCTTAATATTATTAGTTGCTAATTTAAGTATAGCTGAGAACCTGCGAAGCTAATAAAAATGTTTTGCAGATTTAGCTTTTAAAGGTGTGATTTTTACCTCTCTTCAGTCTTTTTTATTCAATAAATGAATACTTTTGTATTTTAAATTTAGATAAACATTTGAAGAAAACAAAACCTTGAAGTCATTTAACAGCTTTTAACTTTTTTTATGTTTTTAGCTGAGATTTGGGCTTAAATAGAACATTAATAATATAATACTGATAAGTTTTGAATTCAAAAAATAAGATAAAAGAGATCGCAATAAATACAATAAAAGAGGAAGCTAGAACCATTGGTCAACTTGCTGATTATATAGATGATGACTTTGCAGAAGTTGTTGAGCTTATTTTAGAAAGCAGAGGTCGTGTTGTTGTGACCGGAATCGGGAAAAGTGCAAATATTGCCAATAAGATCGTTGCGACATTAAATTCTACCGGGACACCATCTATGTTTATGCATGCAGCTGATGCAATTCATGGTGATTTAGGTATGATTAGGCCTGATGATATCATTATTTGTATATCGAAGAGTGGAAATACGCCAGAGATCAAAGTTTTGGCACCATTGATTAAAAATCTGGGAAATGTTTTAGTAGGCATGGTTGCTGGCCTGGATTCCTTTTTAGCGAAACAATCGGATTATGTGCTTAAGGCGGTAGTTGATAAAGAAGCTTGTCCTAACAATTTAGCGCCTACAAATTCAACAACTGCACAGTTGGTTATTGGAGACGCCTTGGCTGTTGCCTTGCTTGAATGCCGTCAGTTTAGCTCTCAGGATTTTGCTAAGTTTCACCCGGGTGGAGCTTTGGGTAAAAAGTTGTATTTGCGTGTGAGTGATCTTTTGGTAAAACAATCTGCTCCACAAGTAAAATTAAATGATGATATTCGGACTGTTATTCTTGAGATTTCTTCGAAGAGAATGGGAGCGGCAGCTGTAATCAGTGATGAAAATAAATTGTCCGGCATTATTACCGATGGTGATTTGCGTAGAATGATGCAGCAATATGAGGATGTGAAACCACTTAAGGCAAAAGATATTATGTCAGTGTCCCCAAAGACAATTGCAGAAGATGAGTTGGCTATAAATGCTTTTCATTTAATGGAGAAAAACAGCATTACGCAGTTGGTTGTTTGTAAGGACGGTGAATATTTAGGTTTGGTTCATCTTCATGATATTCTGAAAGAAGGAATTGTATAGTATTTTATTGAAAGAGAGAGAGGTGGCCTTTTTGAGATAAGGCTGTTAAGCCTCAAATTAGGAATTGTTTATTGTAATTGAAATTATATGTCAGAAAAAGAAGAAGATGGAATGAGTTTCCTTGAACATCTTGAAGTACTACGTTGGCACCTGATTCGTTCTGCTTTAGCTGTATTAGTATTTGCTGTTGTAGCTTTTGTATTTTACGATATTATTTTTGATAAAATCATATTAGCGCCTAAAAATGTTGACTTTTTTACCAACAGGATGTTTGCTCTTTTGTCTGATTATACGGGTGTTGAGTCTTTAAAGATTAATACCAAACCTTTTCAAGTGATAAACATTAACATGGCCGGACAATTTGCTACTCATATAACTGTTTCTGTAGTTGTTGGTTGCATTGCAGGTTTCCCTTATTTGTTTTTTGAGTTTTGGAGATTTGTGAAACCGGCTTTATATTCTTCAGAACAGAAGCATGCAAGAGGTTCTATTTTTTATACCAGTTTCTTGTTTGCCCTTGGGGTTGCCTTTGGTTATTACATTATTACACCTTTGTCGGTTCATTTTTTAGGTTCATACAATGTTTCGTCTCAGGTAATGAATCAGATTAATTTGAATTCATATATCTCAACAATTACATCGATAGTTTTGGCTAGTGGGATCATATTCGAATTGCCAATTCTCATCTTTTTTCTGAGTAAAATAGGCTTAGTCAGCCCTGAGTTTCTAAGAAAATACAGAAAGCATTCCATTGTTTTGATTCTGATTTTGTCAGCAATTATTACACCGCCGGATATCTTTTCTCAAGTATTGGTTTGTTTACCATTATTGCTTTTATATGAGGTGGGGATTAGTATTTCTAAGCGCATCCAAAAAAAGCAGGCAAAGGAATTTGAATAAGCATTTATACAATAAAATTAGTTTAAGCGAGTTTTTTATCAAGATGGATTTATTGTTAATTTTGAAATTCTTAAATTGCAGGAATTGTCAATCTTATTCACTTATAAATTGTGCATGCTAAAGATTACTAAAGGATTATTGTTACTGCTGTTTATTCTTATGGGGGTAGGAATAAATCAGACTGCTTTTTCTCAGGTAACTAAACTGAGAGGTAAGGTTGTTGACGCTAAAACTCAAGAGCCGTTACCTTTTGTTAATATCTCTTTTAAGGGGACTACAATAGGAGCGACTACCGATTTTGATGGGAATTATTTTATTGAGACCCGAACGCCAACAGATTCTTTGCAGGTTTCTTTTGTGGGGTATAAGGGCAGGGTGTATGCTGTTCAGAAGGGTGTTTTTCAGACTTTAAATATTGAGTTGCATTCTGAAGCAGTAGCCTTGCAAGAGATTAAAATTCTACCGGGAGAGAATCCTGCTCATATCCTTTTGAGGAAAATCATAGCACATAAAAAGAAAAATAACCCATCTCGTTTGGAATCCTATCAGTACGAGACTTATACGAAGATGGAGATGGACTTAAACAATATCAACGATGATTTTAAGAATAAAAAAATCATGCGTCAGTTTCAGTTTGTTTTCGATTATGTTGATACATCAGTTGTTACAGGTAAATCTTATCTCCCCGTTTTTATAACCGAATCTTTATCAGATTATTACTATCGTAAGACACCAAAGCTTGAGAGAGAAGTTATTAAAGCGTCTCAAATGTCAGGGATTAAGGATAATGCAAGTTTGGCCCAGTTTACGGGACAGTTGCATCAAAATATAAACATCTACGATAACTTTATCGATTTGTTTAATAAAAATTTTGTGAGTCCGATTGCAGATGGAGGTTTGAGTTATTACAAATATTACCTGACAGATAGTGCCTATCGTGATGGAAATTGGTGCTATCATATGTCTTTTAAACCCAAAAGAAAATTAGAGCCTTGTTTTGTGGGCGATTTTTGGGTAGCCGATACGACCTTTGCGGTTGAGAATATGAAAATGCGCATCACCAAAGATGTGAACCTCAACTGGGTTAAGGATTTGGTGAGTACCAATGAATTTCAAAAGTTAAACGATTCAACCTGGTTTTTGAAAAAGCAAAATCTATTTGTCGATTTCATGTTGACCAATAGAGATTCAACTTCACAAATGGGATTTTTTGGACGAAAAACAATCTCTTATCGCAAAGTGAAATTGAATGAGCCGATTCGTAAAGAAATTGTGAAGCTGGAGAATAATGTTATCGTAAATGATGATGCATTGGGAAAGCAGGCTTCGTATTGGGATGACGCTCGTCCATTTAAGCTTTCCAAGCGTGAATCGGGAATTTATTCTATGGTCGACTCCATTCAGAATGTTCCGCTCTACAAGAATATCATCGATATTATTCAAACTTTTGTGACGGGCTATTATACAAAAGGGAACTTTGAATACGGACCTTATTATAAGCTTTATTCATTCAATGAGATTGAAGGAAACCGATTTATGTTTGGGGGACGTACATCGAATGATTTTAGTACGAAAGTGATGTACAACGCTCATGTTGCCTACGGAGATAAGGATAATCGATTTAAATATGGTTTGGGATTTCTGTACATGATTAATAAACTCCCGAGGGAAACCTTTGGGATGCAGTGGAAACACGATATTCATCAACTGGGGAAAAGTCCCAATGCTTTTACTGAGGGAAATATCTTAGCCTCATTGCTTAAGCGGAATCCAAATAATAAGCTGACGATGCTTAATCAGTTTGAGGCACATTATGAGAAAGAATGGTTTCAGGGGTTTATGAACAGTTTGAAATTTCGTTATCGCGATATTTCACCAACACCAATCGTTCCATTTGTTTCACCTAATGGTGACTTGCCTATTTCAGGAATCAAGAATTCGGAAATTGAATTAAGAACCCGGTGGACAAGAAACGAGAAGGTTGTGATGGGTGAATTCGAGAGAGTTCATTTGGGTGGTCCTGTGCCCATTGTTAATCTTTATCTTACGATGGGACTGAAAAATGTACTGGGTTCCGGACAAGAATATTTTAAGGCAGATTTAAGTGTGGATCATACACTTGATTTACCACCTTTGGGTAAAATGCGTTATTTAGCAACTGCTTCTAAGTTATTCGGAAAGGTCCCATACCCCTTATTATCGCTTCACGAAGGGAACGAAACTTATGCTTTTGATCCCTATGCGTTTAATATGATGAACTATTTTGAATTTGCAAGTGATCAGTATGTGAGTTTATCCGTGGAGCATCATTTTCAGGGATTTATTTTGAACCGTATTCCTTTATTTAAGCGATTGAAATGGCGTACCGTTGTTTCCGCAAAAGGTTTATGGGGAACTTTATCTGATAAAAATAATGGCGCATTAGCCAATAGTGAGGCGATTCTAAAATTTCCGGTTGGCTTGTCTGATGTAACTGATCCTTATTTTGAGGCTAGTGTTGGGGTTGAGAATATTTTTAAGTTTTTTCGTGTAGATGCCATGTGGCGATTGAACCATCTGGAACCAAATCCCAATCAGGATTTTGAGAAGTTTGGTATTCGTGCCATGTTTCAGATGACTTTTTAGAGCTGACTTAACTTTATATTTGATTTAAAATAGATACTTGTAAGATATATTAACACATCAGCCCAAGACTATTCCCGGTTGTTTCATATATTTGCAAAATTCGGGGACAAAACCTAAAGTATTCTTATGATTTTAAGAGCTGAAAATTTAGTAAAAAAATATAAAAGCCGTACAGTTGTTAAAGGTGTTTCGGTTGAAGTGAAACAGGGAGAGATTGTTGGATTGTTGGGGCCTAACGGTGCTGGTAAAACCACATCTTTTTATATGATTGTTGGTTTAATTCAGCCCAATGGCGGTCGGATATATCTTGATGAACGGGAAATTACCAATGAGCCAGTTTACAAAAGAGCTCAGATGGGTGTTGGCTATTTGGCACAGGAAGCTTCGGTGTTTCGTAAGTTGAGTGTTGAAGACAATATTAAGGCTGTTTTACAAATGTCTGATTTCACCAAAGAATATCAGGAACAGCGCTTGGAAGAAATGTTGAACGAATTCAGTCTTCAGAAAATTCGTAAGAGTTTGGGTATTCAGCTTTCCGGAGGAGAGCGACGAAGAACTGAAATAGCAAGAGCCTTATCGATAAAACCCAAATTTATTTTATTGGACGAACCTTTTGCGGGAGTTGACCCAATTGCTGTTGAGGACATTCAGGATATAGTTCGAACTTTAAAGGATAAGAATATTGGTATTTTAATTACCGATCACAACGTGCAGGAGACCCTTTCGATAACCGAAAGAGCTTATCTTTTATTTGAAGGTAATATTCTTAAATCGGGTACCGCTGAAGAGTTGGCAGCAGACGAAGATGTTCGTCGTGTTTATTTAGGTAAGAATTTTGAATTAAGGCGATCGAAATAAACTTTATTGAGACTTATCTCGATTTGTTTTTGGAGATGTTTGTTTGATATTTAATGACTTAAAAAAGATAAGTGAAAAAATATTAGTTTTTTTGAAAAATACTATTGCACAAATAAAAAAAGAGATTTATATTTGCACCGCAATTAACCCGCGGATGTGGCGTAATTGGTAGCCGCGCTAGACTTAGGATCTAGTGCCGTAAGGCGTGGGGGTTCGAGTCCCTTCATCCGCACTACAGAGAAATAACCTTAAACCGCCCTGCTGAAGATGTGAATGCATCATGCTTGAGGCGGTTTTTTGCAATTACAAAGGGTTTATCATTCTAATAGCTAAAAAATGAATATCACAAGAACCAACACTGATGATTTGAATGCTGTAATTAAGTTACAGTTAGTAAAGGAAGATTATGCGAGTCAAGTTGACTCTGTGCTTAAGGACCATCGTAGAAAAGCAAGTATTGATGGTTTCCGTCCTGGTAAAGTGCCAATGGGTTTGATTAAGAAAATGTATGGTACTCCTGTTTTAGCTGATGAAGTAAATAAAATTCTAGGTCGTGAGCTATACAAGTATATCGAGGAAAACAAGTTGGATATCCTAGGTGAGCCTCTTCCAAATGAGACTGAACAAAAAGATATCGATTGGGAGAATGATACTGATTTCGAATTCGTATTTGATATTGCTATGGCTCCTGAGTATGCTCTAAACCTAAGCAAAAGAGATAAAATCAACTTCTATAAAATTACTGTTGATGAGAAGATGATTCAGAATGGTGTAGACATGCACGCTCGTCGTTTTGGTTCTAACGAAGAAGCTGAAGTTGTTGAAGATAAAGAAATCCTTAAAGGAAATTTCGCTCAACTTGATGCTGAAGGAAATCTTGTTGAAGATGGTATCGTAAGCGAAGATGTTGCTATTTCATTGGAATATATGAAAGACGAAGAGTCTAAAGCAAAATTTGTAGGTGCTAACAAAAACCAGATTATTACTTTCAATCCTGCTAAGGCATTCCCTAACAGAACTGATTTAGCTTCTATGTTGGGTATCGCTCCTGAGATGGCTGAAACTCTTGAATCTGATTTCCAATACACAATTACAAATATTTCTAAGTTTGTACCTGCAGGAATCAATCAAGAATTATTCGATAAAGTATTCGGTGAAGGAAAAGTTGCTTCTGAAGAAGAATTCAGAAATCAAATTAAAGCGGATATCGAAGCTCAATTGGTAAACGATAGTGATTATAAATTCCTTATCGATGCTAAAGATAAATTAGTTAAGAAAGCTAAGATTGAATTGCCAGTTGAATTCTTGAAGCGTTGGATTATTGCAACAAACAAAGACCTAACTGCTGAGCAAGTAGATACTGATTTTGAAAACTATTCTGATGATATCAGATGGCAGTTGATTAAAGACAAATTAGTAAAAGACAACGATCTTAAGGTTAACGAAGAAGAAGTTGTTGAGTTTGCTAAGAAACAAGCTTTAATGCAATTCCAGCAGTATGGTATGATGGAAGTACCTGAAGAATACTTAACCAACTATGCTAAGCAAATGTTGGAACACAAAGACGAGGCTAGAAAAATCTGGGATCGTAAGTTAGACGACAAAGTTGTTGAGTATCTTAAAGAAACAATTAAGGTAGAAGACAAAGAAGTTTCTACAGAAGAATTCAATAAAATGTTTGAATAAGCATTTATAGAATAAATATATTTCGACCACGCTCATTAGGGCGTGGTTGTTTTTTATTCAGTATTTTGCAAAGCAGATGTACAAGAAGCATTTTTTTTCGTTATTTTAGCTAAACTTAAATGTTGAATTTGTATATCCCATTATAGTCTTTTGTTTGGGAAGATATTCCAGGCAAAGCTCAAATAAATATATTCATCCTATGATACCACAAGACGAATTTAAAAAATTTGCAACTAAGCATAGAGGCATTAGTAGTCTTAATTTAGATCGATACACCTCTATTAGTAATTCATATATTTCTCCTACAATTATTGAGGAGCGTCAGTTGAATATTGCATCTATGGATGTGTTTTCGCGTTTGATGATGGATAGAATCATCTTTTTGGGTGTGCCTATCGATGATTATGTGGCTAATATTATTATGGCTCAGCTTTTATTCCTGGAGTCGACTGATCCATCTAAGGATATTCAAATCTATTTCAATACCCCTGGAGGTTCTGTTCATGCTGGCTTAGGAATTTACGATACCATGCAGTATATCAATTGCGATATCGCAACTATTTGTACAGGGATGGCTGCTTCAATGGGAGCTGTTTTGTTAACTGCCGGAGAAAAAGGTAAGCGTTCAGCTTTGAAACATTCTCGTGTGATGATTCACCAACCCATGGGTGGCGCACAAGGCCAGGCTTCTGATATTGAAATTACGGCTCGTGAGATTATGAAGTTGAAAAAAGAGCTTTACACCATTATTTCTGATCATTCAGGTATGCCTTTTGAGACGGTTGAAAAGAATTCAGATCGTGACTATTGGATGACTGCTCAGGAAGCCAAGGAATATGGTATGATTGACGAAGTATTGTTGAGAGAGCCAAAGAAATAAGGCTTGAAAATCATAAAAGTTTGAGAAATGCAGAGTTAAGCTTAAAATGCTTAACTTTGCATTTCTAATATAAGAGGATATTGTATTTTGAAAATACAGAGACCTATTTAATTGTAAACAACATGGTTTAATGATGTTATGAACTGACATCGGCAAGCTAAAAGACTATATTTTACTTATGGATAAATGTTCATTTTGTGGGCGAGATAAAAAAGATACCAATCTTTTAATTGCGGGAATCAGTGGTCACATTTGCGATAGTTGTATCGACCAAGCTCATGAGATCATTAAGGAAGAATCAAAAATTAATTCTGACCTTAACCTGAAAGAGGTTCAATTGTTGAAACCTACTGAGATAAAAGCGTTTCTCGATCAGTATGTTATTGGTCAGGATGATGCAAAAAAATACCTGTCTGTTGCCGTATACAATCACTATAAAAGATTGCTTCAGGAACAAGACGATGAGGAAATAGAGATCGAAAAATCGAATATCATTTTGGTTGGTGAAACCGGAACAGGTAAAACACTTTTGGCAAGAACGATTGCTAAAATGCTACATGTGCCTTTCACGATTGTAGATGCAACAGTATTAACTGAAGCAGGATACGTAGGAGAGGATATCGAATCGATTTTAACTCGACTATTGCAAGCTTCTGATTACGATGTTGAGGCTGCTGAAAAAGGCATTGTATTTATTGATGAGATTGATAAAATTGCACGTAAAAGCGATAACCCTTCAATCACCCGTGATGTTTCAGGTGAGGGTGTTCAGCAAGGTTTGTTGAAATTGCTTGAAGGATCTATTATCAATGTTCCACCACAAGGCGGTCGTAAACATCCCGATCAGAAAATGATACCAGTTAACACGAAGAATGTTCTTTTCATTTGTGGAGGTGCTTTTGATGGGATTCAGCGTAAAATTGCACAGCGTTTAAATACATCTGTAGTTGGTTTTAATGCAAGTAAGCAGGCTGAGAAAATCGATCAGGAAAATTTCTTACAATATATTGCTCCTCAGGATTTAAAATCTTTCGGATTGATACCTGAGATTATTGGTCGTTTACCGGTTTTAACTTATTTGGAGCCACTTGATCGTGAAGCCCTTCGAAATATTCTGACTGAGCCTAAAAACTCAATCATTAAGCAATACAGCAAGTTGTTCAAAATCGATAATATTGAATTGACTTTTGATGAAAGTGCTTTAGAATATATCGTTGATAAAGCCATCGAATATAAGCTTGGAGCCCGTGGTTTACGTTCGATTTGCGAGGCTATCATGATTGATGCCATGTTCGAATTGCCAACTTCTGAGGAAAAGTCTGTGACAATCGATGCAAAATATGCTTCTGCAAAATTGGAAAAGACCAATATGAAGCATTTGAGAATAGCTTAAATTAGTTTTCTATATAAAACAAAAGTCTGGTGAATCACCAGACTTTTGTTTTTATTATATTTTTTCGTTTCTATTTTCTCTCGTAGTCAATAAATGAATAGGCATATTCATTTTTAGCATCCGGCATATGATCTTCACGTTTGATACTATTCCAGACTTTAGCATCAATTTCGGGGAAGAATGTATCCCCATCAAATTTGCTGTGTACTCGTGTTAGATACAATTTATCAGCTTTATCAATGGCTTCTTTATAAATGGTTCCACCACCAATGATAAAAGCTTCCTCATCTGCAGGAACTTTAGCCAAAGCATCTTCCAACGAGTTTACCACTATACAACCTTCTGCCTCATAATCCGCTTGACGGGTAATAATAATTGAGGTACGATTTGGAAGGGGTTTCCCTATTGAATCGAATGTTTTACGCCCCATAATAATATGGTGTCCAGTTGTCAAAGCCTTGAATCGTTTCAGATCGGCAGATAAACGCCATATCAGTTGATTGTCTTTTCCAATAACATTGTTTTGAGAAGCTGCTACTATGATAGATAGAGACATGATAGGAATATATTAGTGAATATAATTTCGTTGTTATTTATCCGATATTAAATGGAAATCGCTCCCTTGATGTGCGGATCGGCCTCGTAGTTTTCAAGACTGAAATCCTCATATTTGAAATCAAAAATATTTTTTACATCAGGATTGATTTTCATTTGCGGTAGCTTTTTAGGCTTACGAGTCAATTGCAAATCAACTTGTTCTAAATGGTTGTTGTAAATATGTGCATCGCCTAAAGTGTGGATAAAATCACCCGGTTCTAAATCACAAACCTGAGCCATTATCATAGTCAGCAAGGCATAGGATGCGATATTAAATGGAACACCCAGAAAGATATCGGCGCTCCGTTGATACAACTGACACGATAGTTTGCCATTAGCTACGTAAAATTGAAATAGGGCATGACATGGGGGTAAAGCCATATTTTCAATATCGGCAACATTCCAGGCACTCACGATTAATCGTCGAGAGTTTGGATTCGTTTTAATGTCATTTACCAATTGAGAAATCTGATCGATATGTTCGCCATTTGCTTTAGGCCACGAACGCCATTGGTAGCCATAAACGTGTCCCAAATCACCCTTTTCATCAGCCCATTCATTCCAGATTTTCACACCATTATCCTGTAGGTATTTGACATTCGTGTCGCCATTCAAAAACCATAACAGTTCGTGAATAATTGATTTTAGATGAAGCTTTTTGGTTGTCAACACAGGAAAGCCTTCTGCTAAGTCGAATCGCATCTGATGTCCGAAAATACTGATGGTTCCGGTTCCTGTTCGATCTCCTTTTTGGTTACCTTCTTGAGTTACTCTTTTTAGCAAATCGAGATATTGGCGCATAGTTGTTCACATTTACTTTTGAAAATTAGTTTAAAGTTAAACTTTCCATTGAAAGAATGTTTCACTGATAGAAATATTTCGAGATTCAACTTATTAACAAGTCTGTTGAAAACTTTATCTATTCATCAATAAGAGGGATATAATGTATTTGAAAAATGACAAATATCTAAATTATTTGGTATTAAACTCAACATAAATTATTAAATTAAAGTCTCATTGTATTTCTTAATACACTAAAAATAAGCTACTATGCTCATCAAGACCTATGGGAGTGCTGTATATGGCATACATGCTACGACCATTACAATAGAAGTGAATGTTTTTAACGGTGTTCGTTTTAGTTTGGTGGGTTTGCCTGATAATGCCGTGAAAGAAAGTCAGCAACGGATTGATTCTGCTCTTAGGGAAGTGGGATATAAAATTCCCGGGAAAAAGATTATTATCAATATGGCTCCTGCTGATATTCGCAAGGAAGGATCGGCTTATGATTTGCCTTTGGCTATTGGGATTCTGACGGCTACGGAACAAATTAAATGTCCCGATTTGCAGAAGTATGTGATTATGGGGGAACTTTCGCTTGATGGTAGTTTGGTCCCTATAAAAGGGGTTTTACCCATGGCGATTAAAGCCAGAGAAGAAGGATTTGAAGGTTTAATTCTACCCAAGGAAAATGCAAGAGAAGCTGCTGTTGTTAATAATTTAAAGGTTTATGGTATCGAAAATATTAAGGAGCTGATTGATTTCTTTAATGGGGATGCTGAGTTGCTTATTACTGAGGTTGATACCCGAGCGGAGTTTTATTCCCATTTGAATCATTTTGAACACGATTTTGCTGATGTCAAAGGTCAGGAAAACGTCAAGCGAGCTCTTGAGATTGCAGCTGCCGGCGGACATAATATCATCATGATAGGTCCTCCAGGTTCAGGTAAAACCATGTTGGCAAAACGCATACCGGGTATATTACCACCTTTGAGTTTGCAAGAGGCTCTAGAAACAACTAAGATTCATTCGGTAGCCGGAACGTTGGAAAAAGAAAGTGGTTTGATGACCAAGCGCCCTTTCCGCAGCCCGCATCATACCATTTCTGATGTTGCACTGGTAGGGGGCGGCACTATTCCTCAGCCCGGTGAAATTTCCTTATCTCACAATGGTGTGCTTTTTCTGGACGAATTGCCCGAATTTAAACGAACTGTCCTTGAAGTGATGCGACAACCTTTGGAGGACAGGACGATAACTATATCACGGGCTAAATTTACGGTTGATTATCCGGCAAGTACCATGCTGATTTCGTCGATGAATCCATGTCCTTGTGGTTTTTATAATCATCCTGAGAAAGATTGTTTGTGTCCACCAGGTATGGTTCAAAAATATTTGAGCCGAATTTCTGGACCACTTCTCGATCGGATTGATATTCACATCGAGGTGACTCCGGTTTCATTTGATAAAATCTCAGAAGACCGTTTATCTGAAAAATCAGCGGATATTAGAGCAAGAGTTGAGGCGGCACGTGAGATTCAATCGGCTCGTTTTGCCGATGAAGAGGGAGTGTATTGTAATGCAATGATGAGTTCACGGCTTTTACGAAAATATTGCCGTCCCAATAAAGAAGGGATGAATCTGTTGAAGATTGCTATGGAAAAAGTGGGTCTATCAGCCAGGGCTTACGACAGAATTTTGAAGGTCTCCCGAACAATAGCCGATTTAGCTGGCTCCGAAAATATTGAAACAGATCATCTGTCTGAGGCCATTCAGTATCGCAGTCTCGATCGCGATGGTTGGGGAGGGTGATATTCAATTATGAATTAAGAGTTATGAATTAATAATATTTGGACTGGACTTGCAACAAAAATGTGGACAATAAGTTAAGTCATGCCGCTCTCTTGTCATTATTTAATAGCCTTCCATATTCTAAAGGAGATAAATAATTTAAAGAAGAATGTCTTCTACATGTATTGTACC